>CAIPAH010000012.1 GCA_903862955.1 uncultured Opitutia bacterium | reverse complement strand
CCGGCCCGTGATTCGAATTCTCCGAGCTACCTCACGGGCCGGAGACCCGTGCCACGCCGGCGCGCAATGCGTTCGCGGATTTCTGGTCTCGTCACTCGTCCCTCGTCCCTCGTAACTTCCGCCCATGTCCAGTTCTTCCGCCACCGGCGCCGCGCGCCGGCCCTGGTATCGCTTCACCCTGACGCAGCAGATCATGCTGGGGCTGGTCGTGGGCAGCGTGCTCGGCTGGTGGATGAGCCGCATGCCGGCCGCCTCGAAGGAGACGTGGGACGAGTGGATGACGCTGCTGCGCGACATCTTCCTGCACCTGATCAAGGCGATGATCGCGCCGCTGATCTTCGCCAGCATCGTGCAGGGGATCGCGGGCACCGGTGACATCAAGAAAGTCGGCCGCATCGGCGTGAAGGCGTTGCTGTATTTCGAGATCGTCACCACCGCCGCGCTTGTCGTCGGTCTGGCCGTGGTGAACTTCGTGGGGCCCGGCGTCGGCGTGAAGCTGCCCGCGACCGCCGCGGGGCTGGGCGCCGTGACCAAGCCACTCACGCTGGTGGAGACGCTGTTGCACATCTTTCCCACGAGCTTCTTCGACGCGATGGCGCGCAATGACGTGCTGCAGATCGTGGCGTTTTCGGTGATTTTCGCGACCGCGGTGATCGCGGCGGGAGACGCGGGCAAGCCGGTGCTCACGTTTTGCGCGAGCCTCACGCAGGTGATGTTCAAGTTCGCCGGCCTCATCATGAAGTTCGCGCCCTACGGCGTGGGCGCGGCCATCGCGGTGACGGTGGGTCACCAGGGCCTCGGCGTGCTGGTCAACCTGGGCAAGCTCGTCCTTACGCTCTACCTCGCGCTGGTGATCTTCGTGGTGGTCGTGTTCGGGGCCGTCATCTGGATCACAAAGGTCCCGCTCAAGCCGTTCGTTCGCGCCGTGCGCGAGCCCTTCGCGCTGGCCTTTGCGACCGCCAACAGCGAGGCGGCGCTGCCGGACGCGTTTGCGCGCATGGAAAAGCTCGGCGTGCCGCGCGGCATCGTCGGCTTCGTCCTGCCCGCGGGCTACACGTTCAACCTCGACGGCTCCACGCTGCACCTGGCGGTGGCGTCGGTCTTCGTGGCGCAAGCGGCGGAGGCGACCTCGGGCGTGCACTTCGGCCTCGGCGCGCAGCTCACGATGATGATCACGCTCATGCTCACGTCGAAGGGCGTGGCGGCCGTCCCGCGCGCGTCGCTGGTCGTGCTGATTGCGGCATTGCAGTCGTTCAACCTCCCGCTCGAGGGCGCGGCGATGATCCTCGGCGTGGACGCCCTGCTCGACATGGCGCGCACGTCGGTGAACGTGGTCGGCAACTGCCTAGCCAGCGTCGTCGTGGCGCGCTGGGAAGGTGAATTCGACGACGCGAAGGCCGAGGCGAATTTTGGCGATGCGGCGGTGAAGTCGTGACGGCCGTGGCTGCCCCAAGCTTCAGCGCGGTCTTGCTCGCTGCGGGGCATTCGATCCGCATGCGCCGCGACAAGGCGCTGCTCGAGGAAGGCGGCCAAGTCCTGTGGCGGCGCCAGCTCGCGCTGCTGCAGCAGACCGGCGCAGGGGAGATTTTCCTGTCGGCGCGCGCCGACCAGGCATGGGCGGAGACCGCCGAGGGATTCGCCGGAGTCGTGCGCGACGCCGTACCGAATGCCGGCCCGCTGGGCGGGATCACGGCGGCGTTGGAGCGTTGCGGGGAGGGGCACCTGGCTGTGCTGGCGGTGGATTTGCCGCACATGCGGGCGGATTGGTTCGCGGAGTTGCACAAGCACTGCGCACCGGGCGTCGGCGCGGTGGGACGCAACGGCCAGTTTTTCGAACCGCTGGCCGCGATTTATCCCCGCGAGCTGCTGCCGCTGGCGCAAGCCGCGCTCGAGCGCCGGGAGTTGTCGCTGCAAAAACTGCTCGCCGCGGGGGTCGCGCAGGGATTGCTGCGGGTGCGCGAGATCGGCGACGGCGAGAAGCCGTTCTTCACGAACTGGAACGAGCCGACCTGAAGCGGGTGGGTCGCGGCACCCTCACTCCTCGGTGAGCAGGGCCGTCGTGACGGCAGTGCGCCGCCGCTGAAAGTAGACCGCGAGGCTGATCTTGTAGAGGAAAACGGCCGCGGCGATGGCGGCGTAGGTCGTGACGTAGACCGTGTGGAGAAACTCCTCCTCGTCGTAGTTGGCTTGCGCGAGGGTGGTCTTCATCTCGGGCGTGAGCGCCTCGCGCAGCGACGTGGGATCATAGTGCCCGAGCCGCACCGCGCAGTGGGCCAGCACGACGGCGAGGAACAGATACTGGCTGCCCACGACCCAGCTCAGTCCCCGGGGCTCGTATTCGCGCAGCAGGGTGACGCCGTGCAGCGCGATGGCGCCCGCGCCCGCGACGAGCAGCCAGACGACCGCGCCCGGGATGTCGCGCACCCCCGCGCAGGACACGGCGAAGAATGTCGCAAACGTCAGCACGCCCAAGCCGTCGGCCCGCGCGAGCCGGAGCACGCGGGACAGGACTTCTTCGGAAAGGAGAGGGGGCTGCATGGAAGGTTTGTCATTCCCGCTGGGACGCGGAATCTCAAGCCTCTTTCTCCTGCCTGCCTTCCCTGGGCCCGCGCCGAGCTCTCTTCCCTTCCGTGTCTGCCTCCCGCAAAAATCCGCCCTTTCGTTTCCGCCTCGAATTCCCGCCCGAGCTGCCCATCAGCAGCCGGGCGGAGGAGATTGTCGCGACCATCCAGGCGCATCCGGTGGTAATTCTCGCCGGCGAGACGGGGTCGGGCAAGACGACGCAAATCCCGAAAATGTGCCTCGCCGCCGGTCGCGGCACGGTTGGCCGCATTGCGTGCACGCAACCGCGGCGCGTGGCGGCGCTGTCGATCTCCCGCCGCGTGGCTGAGGAGTTGAGCGTGACCTGGGGCCGGGAAGTGGGCTGCAAGATCCGCTTCAACGACCAGACCACGTCGGCGACCGTCATCAAGTTCCTCACCGACGGCATGCTGCTGGCCGAGGTGCAGGGCGACCCGATGCTGCGCGAATACGACACGCTGATCATCGACGAGGCGCATGAGCGGTCGCTCAACATCGACTTTCTCCTCGGCCACCTGCGCACCCTGCGGCACCGGCGGCCGGAGCTGAAGATCATCATCACCTCGGCGACGATCGACACCGCGATGTTCAGCGCGGCCTTCGACGACGCCCCCGTGATCAAGGTCGAGGGCCGTACGTATCCCGTCGAGGTGATCTACGCGCCGCTCGATTCGCTGGGCAGCGATTACACCCCCGAGGATCAGAATGAGGAAAAAGCGGACAAGTCCGCCGTAGCCTCGGCGAAGGCTGAGGCGCTGCACTACATCGACGGCGCGGTGGAGGCCGTCGAACGCATTGTCCGCGACAGCACGGCGGGCGACATCCTCGTTTTCATGCCGAGCGAACGCGACATCCGCGAGGCCGCCGACCTGCTGGCGGGAAGGCTGCGTTCGGCGGGCCAGCAGAACGAACTCGTGCCGCTGTTCGGCCGGCTGTCGAACGCCGAGCAACAGCGCGTCTTTGCGCCAACGCCGCACCGGAAGATCGTCATCGCCACGAACATCGCCGAGACCTCGCTCACCATCCCGGGCATCCGGTTCGTCGTGGACACGGGCCTGGCGCGGCTGAGCCGCTACTCGCCGCAGGCGCGCACGCGCCGCCTGCCGATTGAGCCGATCGCGCAGTCGAGCGCCGACCAGCGCAAGGGACGCTGCGGCCGCGTGGCTGACGGCGTCTGCGTCCGACTTTATTCGGAGGCCGACTACCTCGAGCGCCCGCGCTTCACCCAGCCGGAGATCCAGCGCGCCAACCTTGCCGACGTCATCCTGCGCATGAAGGCCTTCGGCCTGGGCGACATCGAGCGCTTCCCGTTCATCAACATGCCCGCGACCAAGTCCATCCGCGCGGGTTATGCGCTGCTGGAGGAGCTCGGCGCGATCGAGGAGACCGAGTCAGCGGCCGGCGCGGGGCGTGAGCTGACGCCGGTGGGCCGCGAACTGGCCCGACTGCCGGTGGACCCGACGGTGGGGCGGATGATCCTGCAGGCGCGCGCGGAGAAGGCGCTGCGCGAGGTGCTCGTCATCGCCGCCGGCCTGTCGATCCAGGACCCGCGCGAGCGGCCGATGGACAAGCAGGCCCAGGCCGACGCCGCGCACCGGCGCTTCGCGCATGCGGACTCGGATTTCCTGACCCTGCTCAACATCTGGGAGACCTACCACGAGCAGTTCGAGACGATGGCGCAGTCGAAATTGCGCCGTTTTTGCCGCGACCACTTCCTCAGCTATACGCGCATGCGCGAGTGGCGCGACATCCACGCGCAGCTGCTGGACGTGCTGTCGGAACGCGAAGGCTTCAAGCTGAGTTCGGCCTTGGCCGGCGTGAAGACCGACGCGGCGAAGTCCATGGCGTTCGGCACGCCGCCGTATCGGGCGATTCACCGCAGCATCCTCGCCGGCCTGCTGGGTAACATCGCGCACCGCGACGAGGAACAGGGCGGCTACAAGGCGACGCACGACCGGCGGGTGACGCTGTTTCCGGGTTCGGTGTTGTTCGTGCGGGACGATCCGAAAAAGAAGTCCTCCTTCGCCAAGGCTTCGGAGGACAAGGCGAGGCGCGATAAACGCGCCCCGCCTTGGCTCATGGCGTCGGAGATCATGGAAACCACGCGGCTCTACGCGCGGACCTGCGCGCGGCTCGACCCAACTTGGGCGTTGGACCTCGGAGCCCACTTGGTGCGCCGGTCGCACAGCGAACCGTTTTGGAACGAGGAGGGCGGCCGGGTGCTGGTGAAGCAGCGCACGCGGCTCTACGGTCTCGAGTTGGAGACCAAGGCCGTCAGCTACGGCCGGATCAACCCCAGCCACGCGACGGAGATTTTCATCCGCGAGGGGTTGGTGAACGACACAATCGTGTTTCCGCTGGATTTCATCGCCCACAACCGCCGCGTGCGGGAGCAGGTCGAGGTCGTCCTCACGCGCACGCGCGACACCGGCTATCTTAATCTCGACGAAGCGGCGTATCGTTTTTATGCGGCGCAGCTGGCGGAAACGCCGGTTTCCTCCGTGGGCGAACTGGTCGATCTCGTGCGCGAGCGCCGCGGGGCCGAACCAAAGTTTTTGATGATGGAGCCGGATGACCTGCGCGACCCCGAGGCGATGGAGCACGACGCCGCGGCTTTTCCGGCCGAGCTGCCGCTGGCCAACACGGCGCTGCCGCTCAACTACGCCTACAAGCCCGGGCAGGCGGATGATGGCGTGACGCTCGATGTCAGCTTGCGCGAGGCGGAGCAGCTCACGCCGGCGGCGCTCGACTGGGCGGTGCCGGGTCACCTGGAGGCTAAGGTCGAGCATTACCTGCGGGCGCTGCCGAAGGAATTGCGCCGCGCGTTTGTCCCGCTCGCGGAGACGGCCAAGAGCCTGGCCGCGCAAGTGGCGGCGCGCGACCGGCTCACGGACCGCCGGGAGTCGCTGACCGAGGCGTTGGCGGCGCAGATTGCGGAACGATTCCGCGTGACGGTGGACCCGGCCCAGTGGGCGGACAAACCGCTGCCCGATCACCTGCGGGTGCGCATCCGCGTCGTCGACGCCGGAGGCCGGGAATTGGCCGCGAGTCGCAACCTCGAGGAAATCCGTCAGGCGCTGCACCTGCAATCACGGCACGCCAGCGCGAGCGTGGCCCGGGAGGATCCGGCGGCGTGGCGGGCCGCCCGCGCGAAGTGGGAGAAGCCCGCGCAGACGGCTTGGAATTTTGGCGACCTCCCGGAGCAGGTGCGCGTGACCGAGACTGCGGGCGTGCCGGTGTTTGCTTTTCCCGGGCTGCGGGTGGCCAAGGACGGCATTGAACTCCGCCTGTTCAAGACGCCGGAGGAAGCGCAGGCGGAGACGCGGCGCGGGCTCGCCGCGTTGCTGGAGCGGCAGCTGGGCTCCGACCTCAGCTGGCTGGAGCGCGACCTGCGGGCCCTGCGCGAGTTGGGCACGCTCACGGCGACGCTGATGCCGGTGGCGGAGTTGCAGGCGCAGGCGCTGGAGTCGATTCGCCGCTGGGTGTGCGAGCCGGAGAGAGTAGCGCAGGCGTCCCGCCTGCACCACTTATCCGCTGTCGCCTTCGCTTCGGCTCTGGAGAGGTCCAAGGCGGACCTGCGCGGGCTGGTGCCGCGGCTGGTGGATTTGCTGCGCGAGATTCTCACCCTGCGGCAGGCCCTGCTGGTGCACCCGACGCCGCCGTCCGGGCTCGAGCGCGAGCTGGCGGCGCTGCTGGCGCCGGATTTCCTGCGGGCGACGCCTTATGCTCAGCTCGCGCAGTTTCCGCGTTACCTCAAGGCGATGAAAATGCGCGCGGACCGTTGGAAGAAAAATCCCGCGAAGGACGCCGAGCGGGTGGCGCAGCTGGCCCCGTATGCGACGGCGGCGGCCAAGCTGCGTGATCGCGAAGGCGGCGAGGCGCTGCGGTGGCTGATCGAGGAGTTTCGGGTGAGCCTCTTTGCGCAGGAACTCGGGACCTCCGAACCGGTGTCCGCGGTGAAACTCGACCGCGTGCTGGCGGAAGTGCAGGCGGGCAAGGGGCTGGTGCGGGAAGCGCCGGCGGCGGTGGCGGCGAAGCCGATCGTGGTGGCGCAGGTGCGGGACAAGAAAACCGCGCCGCTCAAGAATCTCGGGTCCCTCGACAAGCTGTTTCCCCATAGTTAACCGCGAATGGACGCGAATTCGAAATAGGGTTCACAGCAAAGATTCCTCTGGATTCGCGTTCATTCGCGGTTGGAAAACCCGCACAGCTAAATCTCAGTCGGCCTCTTCGACCTGGTCCGGCAGCTGGTTGCGGTCGTCGGCGCCGCGGGGGAAGTGCTCGGCGAGCAAGTGCCCGGCTTTCTCGATGCCGTGGACGAGTCCCTCGGTGAACTCGCCGCGCTTGAAATGGAGGCTCATCGCGGCGGTGAGGAGCCGCCAGAAGGCGTCGCCACATTTTTCATGGACCGCGGTGTCGCCGATGACGGCGAACGTGCGGGAACGCGGCGCGAGGAAGATGAGCACGCCGTTGCGATGCCGCGTGCGGGTCATGCCGAGGCGCTCGAAGTGCTTCGTCGCGGCGGCGACCGGGTCGGACGCCGGATGGCGGGCGAGGACGACACGGATCTCGCCGGAGGTTTTCGCCTCTGCGGCGGCAATCGCCGCGACGACACGGGCATGGTCGATCTTGGGCAGTGGAGTGAAGATGCTCATGGGGTCACCAACTTCCTCCCGCGCCACCACCGCCAAAGCTGCCCCCGCCACCGGAAAAACTTCCGCCGCCACCGCCCGAAAATCCACCACCGCCGCCGCCGAAAAATCCGCCGCCTCCATAGGTGATGATGCGCCCGCCGCGGCCATACACGGTCGTGGCCCGGCGGCGGATGACCGATACGACGACGATGAAAAATATGAGGAAGACGATGACGACGGGGTTGAGGGAGTTTCCGTTGCCTCGGCGATCCGCCACGGCGCGTCCGGTGCCGTGATATTCCTCGCGGGTCGCGGCCATGATCGCGTGCACCCCGGCGGTCACGCCGCCGACGTAGTCACCTTGCCGAAAATGCGGGGTGATTTCGTTGGCGATGATTTGCTTGCAGAGCGCGTCGGGCAGCGCGCTCTCGAGGCCGTAGCCGACCTGGATGTAAAGTTTCCGGTCCTGGCTGAAGATGAAGAGGACGGTGCCGTTCTTTTTATCCTTCTGGCCGACGCGCCACGACTGGGCGACGCGCACGGTGTAGTCCTCGATCGAGGAGTCCGACTGCATGTGCGGGTAGATCGCGACGACAAGCTGGTTGGACGTGGTGCGTTCGAACTGCGTGAGCTCGGCGTCGAGCGACTGCGCGGTGGCGGCCGGGACGATCCCGGCGTAGTCGTTGAAATGATCCGGCGGCGCGGGCGGGATCACCTCGGCGGCGCGCAGGCCCAGGCTGCAGAGCAGCCAGGCACCGAGCAGGGGAAGCAACAGGCGCCAGCGCATGGGTGGGGAAAGCGGACCGGGGCGATCCGCTTACGGCTTGGCGGGCGCGGGCTTGGAATTGAAGTCGAACTGCACGGTCGGCGGCTTGTCGCTGCCGGCGGTGGCGGCGAAATACGGCCGCGCAGTGTGCCCGAACATGCCGGCGAAGAGCACGGCGGGGAAGGTGCGCAGCGCGGTGTTGTAGGCCTGCACGGCGTCGTTGAAGCGGCCGCGTTCCACCGAGATGCGGTTCTCCGTACCCTCGAGCTGGGCCTGCAGGTCGCGGAAGCCGGCGGTGGCGGTCAGGTTCGGGTAATTCTCGGAAACGGCCAGCAGCCGGGACAGCGCGCCGCCGAGCTTGGCCTGGGCCTGCTCGAATTCGGCGAGCTGGGCGGGGTCGGTCGGGGCCCCGCTGGCCGGGAGGGACACGCGGCCAACCGATGCGCGGGCGTTGGTGACCTCGGTGAGCGTGGATTTTTCGAAGTTGGCGGCGCCCGCCACGGTGTTGACGAGGTTGGGCACGAGGTCCGCGCGCCGCTGGTAGACGTTCTGCACCTGCGCCCAGGCGGCGTCGGTGCCCTGCTGGAGGGTGACGAGGCGGTTGTAGATGCCGCTGATGGCGAGGCCAACGACGAGGACCAGGACCACGAGGGCGCCGATGACGGCGAGGAGGATTTTGCCGAAGCTCATGACAGGGACGATATCCGGCCCGGCCCGCGGCGCAAGGGGCCAGCGGTTCGAAGGTTGAGCCTAGGTTGTAATGGACGCCGGGCTTAGGCGCGATTTGACGGCGGGCGAATCCGCGCGAAACTGGGCGCACCATGAACGCTCCCCTGGCCTGCCTAGTTCTTCTCGCAGCCGCGCTTCCCGTCTCGGCTGCCGTCGTCACCCGCCCGGTCGCCTACGAGCACGCGGGCGTGAAACTGCAGGGTTACCTCGCCTACGACGACGCCCGGACGTCCGCGGGCAAGATTCCCGGCGTGCTGATCGTCCCGGAGTGGTGGGGCCTCAACGACTATGCGAAGGGCCGCGCCGAGCAGCTTGCGCGGCTGGGGTATGTGGCCTTCGCCGTGGACATGTATGGCGGCGGGCAGAGCACGACGGACGCGAAGCAGGCGGGGGCGTGGGCGGGACAATTTTTCGGGAAGCCCTTGAGGGCGGAACGCGCGCGGGCGGGACTGGACCAGCTGTTGGCGACGGGCTTGGTGGATCCGGCGCGGGTGGCGGCGATCGGCTACTGTTTCGGCGGGTCGACGGTGCAGGCGCTGGCCTACACCGGTGCGCCGCTGGCAGGGATCGTGAGTTTCCACGGCGGGTTGATCCCGGTGCCGGCGGATGCGGCGGCGAAAACGAAGGCGAAGATCCTGATCTGCACGGGCGCGATTGACCCGTCGGTGCCGGCGAAGGCCGTGGAGAGCTTCAGCCAGGCGATGAACGCCGGAAAATTCGACTACCAGCTCATCAGCTACGCCGGCGCGCGGCACGCGTTCACGAATCCCGAGGCCGACCGGATGGCGGTCGCCGACGGCATGCAGGATCTCATTGGCTACAACGCCGCGGCCGATCACCGCTCGTGGGCGCACATGCAGGTGTTTTTTGCGGAGATTTTTACGGAAAAGAAGTGACCGGAGCCCGGCGGCGGCTTGCCTCGCGCCGGAGTTTCGCCTTCCTCTGCGCCATGGATCTCGCCGCCGCCCGCAAGTCGATTGAGGAGTGCTTTGAGCGCATGCGCGCGCTCTATTTCAAGCCGGTGTTTGACGAGTGGGTGATCCTGTCCCCGGGCGCGAAGGCGGGTGGAATCCTCGCCTATGTGGGTCCGCGGGTGGAGGAATTCCGCAAGAACCTGGCGGGCGATGCCGAGCCGCTGCTCGCGCAGGTGGGCGGGCAGAAACTGGAAGTGGGCGATTTTGAGTTTACGATCGATGGCGACGGCACGCGGCACGACGTGCTGCTCAAGCTCGGCAACGGCAGCTACCTCGTCTGCAACAACACGGCGAAGTCGATGGGCGAGATCCGTTCCGACCCGCGCTGGCTGAAGGCGCAGGCGGCGTTTGTCGACCTGAGCGAGAAGTTCCGCAGTGACCCGTTGGTTAGTTGAAAAGTGATGGACCGGGCGGCCTGGGGGCCTTGAACGGCTGAATAGGTACTCTGGCCTTCAACTTTCAACTGGCGCGCTCACGCGCCCATGAGGCCGGCGCTGACGAACCAGGCGTAGGCGGCGAGGAGCGGCCAGCCCATCCAGCGCGGGAGGCCACCGGCGAGCAGGACGCAGAGCGCGTGGATCACCGCCGCGCCGACGAGGATTGCCATGCCGGTCTCGAAGAATTTCGGCACTGGGAGGGGCGTCACGACTGCGCACAACCCGATGCAGAGGGGAATGCAGATGTGGCCATCGCCGACCTGCGACGCGTAGGCGATGTCGGCCCGGCGCTTCGCGGCGTAGTAGAACGCGATGAGGGCGTTGGGCAGGACCATGAGCCAGCCGCTGAGCCAGCCGAGGTTGGCGGCGCTGACGAAACCGGTTTTTTCCGCCGACAGCCAGGTCACCAGCCAGTCGATGCTCACGTAGATGCCGTAGGCCGCGACGATCACGACGGCCAGGTCGAGATAGAAGAATGCGCCGAACGACTTTTTCCGGCGGACGTTGTGCTTGAGGACGTCGAACACCTGGAAGCATTGCCAGAAGAGGAACAGCCCGATGAGGACCATGCCGTCGTTGGCGTCGAGCTTGCCGTCGGCGCCCAGCGCCCACGTCACACCGCTAAAAAACGCGACAGCGGCGAGCGTGAGGAGGAGGGAGAGACGGTTGATCTTCTGCTCGGTCTCCGCGGTGTCGCCGCCTTTCTTTCGCGCGCCCTTCTTCTTTTTGAGCTTCGACTCGGCCCGGAGGTTCAAGCCCCAGAGGAGGGCTGGCAGGCCGAGGACGAGCGTGAGATTGGTGACGTTGTTGACGAGGCAGTTGGTCAGCACCTCCTGGGACTGGCCGTGACGGCCGACGACGATGGCGACGAAGATCAGGTTACCGAGCCCGGAGCAGTAGGGCATCACGAGCGTGCCGAGGGCGGTGCCTTCCAAGCCGTGGTCCAGCAGCGCCTCGAGGCGCCAGATCATCAGCAACGAGGCGCCGAGGAAGATCGCGACGTAGCTCCAGACATTGGCCCAGCCGAGCGTGTCAAGGGTCTCGGAAAGCGGATTCACGGGCGGGACACGGCCAGCCGCAGGCGGGCGCCGTCGCGAACGACGCGCAGCGGATGCCCGAAGGCGGCGGAGAGGCGGCGCGACGTGAGCAACGCGCGGCGGGGGCCGGAGGCCACAACGCGGCCGCCGCGCAGCAGGAGGGCGTGGGTGAAGGCCGGGGTGATTTCCTCGACGTGATGCGTGACGAGCACGAGGCACGGCGCTTTCACCTTCGCCGAGCCTACGGCGGACAAGCCGCGCCGGCGGGCGAGCTTGTCGAGTAAGCTGAGGAAGTGTTCGCGCGCCACCGGATCGAGGCCCGCACACGGCTCGTCGAGGATGAGGAGCTTGGGCCGGGCCATCAGGGCGCGCGCGATGAGCACACGCTGGCGTTCGCCTTGGGAAAAATGCACCCATTCGCGTCGGGCGAGAGCGGTGGCGTCGACGAGCCGCAGCAGGCGCATGGCCTCGGCGCGATCGGCGCGGGTGGTGGTTTTCCAGAGATCGAGCTGGGCGAATTTCCCGCTCATGACCGTGTCGAGCGCGGTTTCGGCGAGCGGGATGGCGGCGGCAAACATGCTGGTGACGACGCCGATGTGCAGCTGGAGCGCGCGCCAGTCACTGTCGCCGTAGTTCTGGCCGAGGACGGCAATCTCGCCGGCGGTGGGCGTGAGGAAGCCCGTGAGCGTCTTGAGCAGGGAAGTCTTGCCGGAGCCGTTGGCGCCGAGGATGACCCAATGCTCGCCGCGGTGCACCGACCACGCCACGTCGTCGAGGATCGTGGTGCGTCCGCGTTCCACGCGCAGGCCGGTGACTTCGAGGATGGGTTTCATGCCGCGAGCGGATTCCGGGGATATTCGCCGGGGCCGGCAAGGGCGGAAGTAAGAGGAGTGGGTTAAGCCGGAAGCCAGGAATCGATCCGCTTCATGGTTTCCTGGCTTCCGGCTTAAAATCTTCGGTTTTCGCCTGAGAGGTTGCCGCAGCGCGGTCGCTGGTCATGAATGCCGGCGTGAGCGCACTCAAAATTTACACCTACGCGAACTGTGACACCTGCCGCAAAGCCGTGAAATGGCTGCGGGCCCATGGGCTGGCGTTTGACGAGCGGGCGATTCGCGAGACGCCGCCGACGCCGGCCGAGCTGCGCACGATGCTGGCGGCGCAGGGCGGGGAGTTGCGGCGGCTGTTCAACACGTCGGGCAAGGACTACCGCGACCAGAAGCTGGGCGAGAAGCTGCCGGCGCTGGGGGAGTCAGCCGCGCTCGCTCTCCTGGCGGGCAATGGCAACCTGGTGAAGCGGCCGTTTTTACTCGGCGACAAGGTGGCGCTGGTGGGCTTTGACGAGAAGGCTTGGGCGGCGACAGTGTTGAAGAAATGAAACCCCACGACGAACCCGCCCACATGGAGCTGCGGCTGCGCGAGCTGGCGCAGTTGTTCAATTCGATGGATCCGTCGCCGTTCGTGGACCGTGACCTGGACCGGGACGCGGAGGAATTCATCGTGGGCTGGGCGCAGGAGCTGCCGGCGACGCATGAGTTCGAACTGGTGGTTCGACTTGAAGTGCCGCCGGCGCCAGACCGGGTGGCGGGAGCGGAAGGTGCCGTGCGGGGCTATTTTTCGAGCCGGGCGGAGATGAAAGGCCGCGAACTCCGCCAGCTGTTGCGGAAAGGCCGCATCAGCCTCGTGGCGGGAATCCTCTTCGTGATCGCCTGCTATGCTTTGGGTCACGTGTTGGGTCTCGTGTTTGGGCACCTCGGCGGGGGAGCGTTCTCGGCGGTGGCGAAGGAAGGCCTGGTCATCGTGGGCTGGGTGGCGATGTGGCGGCCGTTGGAAATCTTTCTCTACGACTGGTGGCCCCTGCAGGAGGAAAGGGCGCTGTTTCGGCGCCTTGCGCGAATGAGCGTGCGCCTCGTGCTGCCGGGCGCGTAGTCTGTGGCCATGGCGTTGTCTCCCGATCCTCTTTCCAACACCGTGCGCTGGCTGGCTGCGCACGCGCGCGTCCCCGCGAGCCGCCTGGCGCCCAAGGCCGAGACGCTGGTGTGCCTGGCTGCGATCGCGGCGGCGGAGGAAGCGGCCGCGCTGGCCGGCACGCGTCATCTCATCAAATCGAAGGACGGCGCGAAGGAATCCGCCGCCCGCACCTACGCCTACCGCCGCAGCAAGGTGCACTACGTCTGTGACAACAGCGCCAAGGTGTGAGGCGCCAGCTTACCCCTTGACGGTCTAGGTCGGGTCAGGTTTGCTTCTGCCCGGTCCTCCACCTCGGGCCTTCTGTCCGGCCCACTCCAAAATGAAATTCTCCCGCGTCGGATGGTTTTTGGTCACGGCGGTCGTGGAGATCGTGGCAGCCATGGTGACACTGGCGGTGCGGGCCAGAGCGGAGGAGCCGGCGCAGATGGAGCGGTTTGTCGTGAACGACAAACACCTGTTGTCGTTTGGCGTCGCCATCAGCCTCTGGGAGGAAAAGAGCAGTGGGCGCGTGCTGGAGATGCACGTGACGGGCGTGCAGGAGGGCGGCATGGCCGAGCAGGTAGGCGTGATCCCCGGCACCCGGATTTACGGGATCAATGGCCGGGAAATCTACAATTTCCAGGCGACATTCTCCGCCGGCAGTGAATTGAACGCCTTGTTTGTGAATCGCCCAAAAGGCGACCGGGTGACGCTGGAAGTCGTCAAGCCGGGGCACCACAAAGCGGAGTTCGTCACTTTGGAAAACGAGCAGGGTTTCAAGGTGACGATCCGGACGAAAGCCCCCGCCAGTGGCGTCGCGCTGCGCGTCGAGGAAAAGGCCGAGCTCTACGAAGGCCTGAAGAAGTGGGAGAAGAAATGCATCGACGGCGGAGGCATCGCCGCGGGATTTACGCCTGACATGGTTTACCTAGCGTTGGGAGAACCCACGGACCGGGCTTCGAAGGGCGAGGGCGAAAATCAGATCGAGCTGTGGACCTATCGGAAGAGTTTTCCGGATCCGGAAACGATCCGGGGATTTGAGGACGCCATTCTCACCCTGGAGTCGGCGGCGGGCGGGAAGAAGGCCGAAGACAGCCCGACAAAAACCATCGGCCTGCCGGCAAGGGCCAAATCCGGGGCGCCCACGGTGCGGGCCTACGACATCCAAGTGCTCTTCGAGGGTGGGAAGGCGACCCGAATGGCTGCGACACTGAGCAGCAGCTAGGCTCGATCGGCTGATTGCCGGCCTGGACGACCAGCGGTTGGGCGGAGGTTTCCTGTAACTTTTGTGCCGGAGCGGGGTTTTTGGGCTAATCCTCCATGAAATACCATACCCTGCTCCTGACGGCCGGCTTGCTGGCCCTGACCTCGCTTTCCGCGCACGCCAAGATCGAGCGCGTGGTTGAGAAAACGTTCACGGTCCAGCCCGACGGTGTCCTCAAGGTCGAGACCCAGGGCGGCGACATCTCGGTGGTCACGTCCGCCGACTCCACCGTCAAGGTAGTGGCCCATGAGCGGATCCGCGCCAGTAGCGACGCGGAGGCGGATGAAATTTTGAAGAAGCTCACGTTGACGATCGAACAACAGCCGGGCGGCGTGTCGGCGGCGGCGAAATACGAGAAGCAGCTGCCGGGCTTCCACTGGGGCTCGTGGCCGCCGGTGCAGGTGGATTTCACCGTGACGGTGCCCGCGCATTACAATGTCCAGCTCCACACCTCGGGCGGCGATGTGACCGTGGGTGACCTGGTCGGCAAGGTCGACGCGCGGACTTCCGGCGGCGACGTCACGCTGGGCCGGATTTCCGGCGCGATCGATGCGGGCACCTCGGGCGGCAATGTTCGCCTTGAGGAGGGCTTGGGCGAAGTGAAGCTCGGGACGTCCGGCGGCGACATCAGCGTCGGCCGGGCCGTGGGCGCGACGGATCTCGGCACCTCGGGCGGGAACATCGAAATCAAGTCGGTGGAAAACACCCTGTGCGCGGCCACGAGCGGCGGCGACGTGCGCGCCGGCTTTGCGGGCCCGCTCAAGGGCGACTGCAAGCTTTCGACGTCCGGCGGGCGCGTGAAGGTCGTCGTGGACAAGGGCGTGGCGTTCGATCTCGACGCCTCGACCAGCGGCGGCGACGTCGATGCCAGCGGCCTGACGATCACGATTGAAAAAGGCGGCGCGGGCCGGAGCCGGTTGTCCGGCAAGGTCAACGGCGGCGGGCCCCTGCTGAAGCTCCGCTCCAGCGGCGGCGACGTGGTCGTTCAAACGCGCTGACGCGCGTTTGGGCGGCGCGGCGATCAGAGAACGACGCCCACCTTTCAAGCAGGCGGGGTCAGTGACCCCGCTCGCCAGCGGCGGATTCCGCCGCCGCCTCATATCGCACTGGCCAAGGGCCGCGGCGGTGATTGGAGTGGCCGCATGAAAACGGAAACGGCCTTGGCGGAACTGACGACGGCGCTCAAGCGGGCGCACGCGCTCGGCACGGTGGGGGAGTTGCTTGGCTGGGATGAGCAGGTGAACCTGCCGTCCGGCGCGGCTGAGCAGCGCGCCGGGCAGTCGGCGGCGCTCGCCGGGGCGCAGCATGCGGCGGCCAGCGACGCGCGGATCGGCGGCTGGCTGGCGGAGCTGGAAGCAGGTGTGGCGGGACTGAGCGAGGACCAGCGCACGGTGGTGAAGCAGGCGCGCAAGGACTTCGACAAGGCGACGAAACTGCCGGCGGATTTCGTGCGCGAGAAGGCCGTGCAGGGCAGCCGCGGTTACCATGCGTGGGCCAAGGCGCGGGCGGCGGATGATTTTGCGGGTTACGCGCCGGTGCTGGCGAAGAACCTGGAGTTTGCGAAACGCGAGGCGGGCTACCTCGGCTGGGGCGGACGCGAATACGACTACATGATCGACAAGAACGACCCGGGGATGACGGCGGCAGTCATCGGGCGGCTGTTCGATGAGCTGAAGCGCGGGCTGGTGCCGCTGGTGCGCGAGATCGCGGCGTCAAAGGTGAAGCCGCGGGCGGATGCGCTGCGGGGCTTTTCCGTCGAAGGGCAGAAGTTGTTCTTGCGCGAGGTGACGGAGCGACTGGGCTTCGACTACAACCGGGGCCGGATCGACATTTCCCTGCACCCGTTCTGCAGCGGGACGGGTTCGGACGTGCGCATGACGACGCGGTTCAAGGAGCACGAGCCGCTCGACTCGCTGTTCAGCGCGATCCACGAAACGGGTCACGGCATGTATGAGCAGGGCCTGCCGGTGGCGCAGCTGGGCACGGCGCTGGGGATGCACGCGGGCATGGCGGTGCACGAGTCACAGAGCCGGATGTGGGAGAACCAGGTCGCGCGCAGCCGCGGCTTTTGGCGGTGTTTCGAGCCGCGATTGCGGGCGGTGTTTCCGGCACAGACGGCGGGCGTGTCGACGGAGGAACTCTATCTCGCCATCAACGCCGTGGAGCCGACGCTGATCCGCGTCGATGCGGATGAGGTGACCTACAACCTGCACATCATCCTGCGCTTTGAACTGGAGAAGAAACTCTTCACCGGCGAACTCGCGGTGAATGACCTGCCGGGCGCGTGGCGCACGGCGGCGCAGGAACTCCTCGGATTGACGCCGTCCACGGATCGCGTGGGCGTGCTGCAGGACGTCCACTGGAGCGACGGATCCTTCGGGTATTTTCCCAGCTATTGCCTCGGCAACATGCTCGCGGCGCAGCTGTGGTATCGCGCCTTGGCGCTGCGGCCGGCGCTGGAGGAGGATTTCGCGCGCGGGGACTTTTCCTGGCTGCTGAACTGGCTGCGGGAGAACGTGCACACGCAGGGCCGGCGGTTCGACGCGCTGCAGCTGGCGCAGCGGGTGACGGGCGAGCCGCTGTCGCCGCAGGCGCTGCTGCGCTATTTGCGGGAACGGTATGGCGCGCTTTACCTGAGTTGAACTGAATATCGGGCGTGAAGCCCGACCTACGAAATTGCCCATGGTCCTGATCGACACGCATACGCACCTCGACGGATTTCTGCGGGCCGGCACGCTGCCGGGCGTGCTCGACCGCGCGCGCGCGGCGGGGCTGGAGGCGATGATCGCGATTGGGACGGCGCCGGACGACTGGACGCTCAATCACGACCTGGCCCGCGAGCATGCTGGTTTCGTGCACTACACGGTGGGTCAGCATCCGTGCGAGGTGGAGGCCGGGTGGGAGGCCGCGCAGGCGCAGGTGGCGGGATTTTGGGATGTAGCCATGCGGCCCGTCGCGTTGGGCGAGATTGGGCTGGATCGGTTTCACCTGCCGAAGGAGCCGGCGGAGGCGGAGGTGGTCTTTGCGCGTCAGCGCGCGGCGTTTGCCGAGGGCCTGGCGCTGGCGAAACGGCTGGGCTGTCCGGTGGTGATCCACTCGCGGGGCGCCTTCGCGGAGTGCGTGGCGATGATCGATGCCAGCGGCGTGGACTGGAAGAAGATCGTGTTTCACTGCTTTGCCGAGGGCGAGGCCGAGGTGAAAGTGCTGAACGAACGCGGTGGGCTGGCATCGTTTACCGGCATCCTCACCTACAAAAATGCGCCGAATGTGCGGGCAGCGGCGAAGGCGCAGGGGTTGGCACGGCTGATGGTCGAGACGGATGCGCCCTATCTGGCGCCGATGCCCAATCGCGGCAAACCGAACGAGCCGGCTTACGTGCGGCACACGGCGGAGTATGCGGCGAAGGAAGTCTTTGGCGTGAGCTACGACGAACTCGCGGCCGTCACCACGGCGAACGCGCGGAGGTTTTTCGGACTCTGAGTTGCCCGCGAATCACGCGAATCAAACGAATGTTCGGAAAGAGACCGGAACGGCGGTAGCCGATTCTCAGATTCGCGTCATTCGCGCAATTTGCGGGCGGCTTCTTACGCCTCGTCGAATTTGCGGGCGAAGAGCTGCTCGAGTTCCTCGAGCATCGGGGCGGCGTCGTCGCCGGTGGCCAGGAACTTGACCTTCGAGCCCTTGCCGGCGGCCAGCATCATGAGGCCCATGATGCTCTTGCCGTTGACCTGCTCCTCGTCCTTTTCCACGAACACGTCCGCTTTGAACTTGTTGGTAATGCGGACGATCATGGCGGCCGGGCGGGCGTGAATGCCCATCTTGTTCTGCACCAAAAGCTCCTTGATGAGCTGGGGGTTGGCAGAGGTGGCGTCGCTTTTGTTCATGGAAGGGTCCGGAGAGACCGGCCTAAATCCGGGATGAGGCCCCGGCTTGCAACCTAAAAACCAGATGGCATTCTGTCACGAGATGCCCGCAACTGCAATCATCGTGCCATGCCGGCTGGAATCTACGCGGTTCCCGCGCAAGCTCTTACATAAGATCAAGGGGCGTCCGCTTTTGGCGTGGGTGGCGGAGCGGATCAGCCGGCAGGCGCCGGAGTTTCCTTTGTATTTCGCGGTGGATCATGAACTTTTGCGCGAATGCGTGGCCGGGCAGGGTTTCAAGGCGATCTTAACCGATCCGGCACATCAAAGTGGCACGGACCGCATCGCGGAGGCGAACCGGACGGTGCGAGCGGAGCGGGTGATCAACGTGCAGGCGGACGAGCCGCTGGTCACGGGCGGGCAGATTCGGGCGCTGGCAGCGTTGCTGGCCAGCGGGGCGCCGATGGCGACCCTGGCGACGCCCTTCCGGCGGGCGGAGGATTATTCCAACCCCAACCAGGTGAAAGTCGTGATGCGGCGGGACGGCCGGGCGCTGTATTTTTCGCGGTCAATGATGCCGTTCCCGCGGGAAAAAGGCGGGGTCGTGGACGACGCCTGGGTGCAGGCCAATGCCTGCTTCAAGCATCTCGGGCTTTACGCCTACCAGGCGGATTTGTTGGAGAATTTTGCGAAACTGCCCCTGGGCCGCTACGAGCAGGCGGAAAAGCTGGAGCAGCTGCGCGCCTTGGAGAACGGCTACGACATTGCGTGCGGCGTGACCGAGGATCCGACGATCGGCGTCGATACGCCGGAGGACGCGGTGAAGTTCGAGCAGTGGCTCGGCTAGGGCGCGCGATGACTGACGCGGGTGATCCACATCACCTCGCAGGCGTGCGCGCCCGTGTCCTCGCGCGTGAGTGAGGAATGCCAGTGGTAGCTGCCGTCGGCGCTGGTGGCCTCGATGAGATAGCCCTCCAGCGTGACGAGTTCGTGGCGTTTCACCGCGAGCAGCTCGCGGCGCACGGCGTCGTCGGCGGGCAGGCAGTGCGTGTTGGCGGAATGAGTTTCAATCTGGCGCTGTTCGAGTGGCGGCTCCTGGTAGGTGTATTCATACCAGCGGCCGCCTTGGGAGACCTTGAGTTCGTTGATGACGGACGCGATCGACATGGGTCCCCAGCCGAGCGCGAGGTCGATAGGCGAGAGATCGGCTTCGCGGTCGTTGCGATAGCGTTCCCGGCTGAGCACGATGGCCGTGATCGAGTAGCGGGCCAGCGGCGTGATGGTGTAGCCCTCGTGGACGAAAGGCGCGGGGAGATCCGTCCCGAGCTGCACCGGGTCTTTCGGGGCCGGGATTCCGCGCCAGGCGGCGGCGGGTTCGTGAAAATAAACCCAGCCCGCGACGACGAGCACCACGAGCAGGAGGAATTTCTTCACGGGGGACCATCTCGGCCAAATTCACGGACGAGGCAAGCAGGGGTTGGGAATCTGGAAACGATGCGCGATTTTCCAGAAGGCGGCGGAAGCGGACTTGAAGTTGGAACGATTCCTCTTCCGATTGGCGACCACTGTGCCGATCCAACTGCGAAACCCGTTCTGGCAAATCAGCCTGGATTCCAGCCGGCCCCGGCTGATCGCGCTGGGCTTTGATGGGACGGGTACATCGCGCTGGTGTGCCAACTTGCTGAAGACCGCTGCGCCGCGCAGCTCGCACCTGCCGCTGACCGGACCCTGTGGCGGGCAGAGCGGTTATGTGGACGGGGCGGGAAACTGGCAGCTGAGCTCAGCGTCGGCCCCGCCGGCGGTTGGGCCGGGGAGCGGGACAGAAGTGGAGATGGGCGGCATCCGGTATGGCGCGGTCGAGGAGCGGTGGCAGCTGCGCCTGGCCGGACCGAAGCTGACCTGGACGATCCGGCAAGAGTGGCAGCGGGAGACGGTGGTGGCGGACGCGTTTGCGCCGGGATTGTTCTTCTCCGCGCAGACCCCGTGGGGCGAGCCGACGGTGTTCATGTTGTGGGAACGCGGCATGACGAAGGACGCGTTTTACGGTTCGGGCAGCATCCTGGGGCCCGAATGCCAGACGCTGACGACCCGGCACACCCGGACCACGGCGGGCGGGTGGGCGATCGCCAAGCTGCTGTCGCGCGCAGGTCCCAACGGTGACTGGCGCGTGACGACCTCGCATCACCTGAAGAAGGGTGAGATCCAGAATTTTTCGTCTGTGCTGGCACAGAGCCCGTGGTGCGATGCCGCGGGTCCGCGGACGATGCGGGCGGGTGAGGTCATTGAAGCCACGCTGACCTTGGAACTTGTGACGGCGGAGACGGGCGTGGCCCTCGACGTGAATTTGCGCGGGCCACTGCAGGGCGAGTCGGCAGTGAACCGGCGGTTTTTTGATACGTATGCGAACTGCGGGCTGATGGCGGACACGCATGACTGGCGCATCGGGAATTCACCGTCGGGGTATGTCGCGCTGTTGTGCCGGCACATGCATGCCGAGATGCTGAAGTTCGGGGTGAAGCGGGAGCCGCTCGGGCCCGACAGCACCGACCTGCAGCGGGTGTTGATCGACGAGGTCATCCGCATGGCGGGTCATCTCGTGCAGGACGACACGGTCGGCCCGGGCTACCAGAGCACGACCTCGCTGGATCTTTTCACCTCGTATCTCCTGTGCATGCGCGACGTGCTCCTGCTGACGGGTGACCGGGAGCTGGGCGAGCGGTTGTGGCGGGGTGCACGCCGGGCGCTGGTCCGGTTGAACCGGCAGATTGCGGACGGCCGCGGGATGATTTTCACGACGCGGGAGGAAGGGAACGACTACTGGGACTGGATTTCGCGCAATGGCCACATCGGCTACGTGAATGTGCTGGCGTGGATGGCGCTCCGCGCGTCGGTCGAGGTGGCGGAATGGCTCGGGCACGAGAGTGAAATTCCCGCGCTCGCGGCGCAGGCCGAGGTCGTGCGGGAGAAATACGACCGCGATTTCTGGAGCGAGGAGCGCGGGTTTTATGCCGACTGGGTTGATGTGGAAGGCGTGCCGCGGTTTTACCTCTATGGACCACCGCAATTCATGGCGATCTGCGCGGGCATGGTACCGGCGCACCGCGCGCGGCGCGTGGTGGACGCGGTGATCGCGCGGCGGAAGGAGCTCGGGCCGGCGTGGGAGAATTGTTGGTCGATCCAGACCAATCTTTACGACGCGGAGGAGTTCTCGTTCATGAAGCGGAAGTTCAACGCCGACGTGACGCGCTTCGGCGAGACGATGAACGGCGGCTGTTTGGCGTCGTGGAATTACCAATGGATCGGCGCGCTCGTGAAGGTGGGCCGCGAGGACGTGGCGCTGGCAGAGTGGCGGAAGTTCATGGCGCGGGTGGCGCAGACGTCGCTCGTTGAAGGGTCCAATTATTGGGATTTCCAGGGCGAGCCGAGCCGGACCGTGGTCGAGGAAGTGATGATTCCGAAAGAGTTTCCCTCCTATGATTTGATCGCCGCGGAGCCGTTTCTCGCGGACCAAGGGCTGGTCGCCTGCGCGCTCCCGCGCTGGTTGCTGGGGATCGAGCTGACGTTTGCCGGGGTGACGGCGAAGCCGGTGTTGCCGGCTTCCGCGCTGCCGGCGACGGTGCGCATCAGGCACCTCGGGCAGGACAGGGTGCTGGAGATTCCGGGACCCGCGGAGCAGCGGTTGATCTGAAGGTGGAACGCGCTGTCCTCAACGCGTGGTTTGGCTGCGTCGTAGCCGACAGCGGGCGGAGGCTCTCAGCGCGTTAGGGACAACGCGCTCCATCTCCGAGGTTCAAATCTTCCCGGCTTTGCGCTGCTCGACCATCCGGTAGAAATCCACGAAGAGCGGGTCGGCGTCGTTCGGGCCGGGGGCGGCTTCGGGGTGATACTGCACGCTGAACACGGGGAGCTTCGTGTGGCGCAGGCCCTCGACGGTCTGGTCGTTGAGATTGATCTCGGTGACGCGCGCGCCGCGGTCGGCGAGGGATTTCGGGTCGGTGGCGAAGCCGTGATTCTGCGCGGTGATGGAGACCTTGCCGGTATCGAGGTTCTTCACCGGCTGGTTGCCGCCGCGGTGGCCGAACTTGAGCTTGAAGGTGGTGCCACCCAGCGCGTGCGTGATCATTTGGTGACCGAGGCAGATGCCGAAAATGGGGTAATCGGGCAGCAGGCCGGTGACCGTCTGGTGGATGTAGGGCAAGGCGGCGGGGTCGCCGGGGCCGTTGGACAGGAAGACGGCGTCGGGCTTGTGCTCGCGAACCTCCTCATGGGTCGCGGTGGCGGGGAAGACCTGCACCTCGAAGCCGTGCCGCACGAGCTTGCGGTAAATGCTGTGCTTGGCGCCGTAGTCGAAGGCGGCCACGCGGAATTTTTTCTCGGGGATGCCCGGGGCGTTCATCGTGGTGCCGACGGGGAAATAGGGCGTGTTGTGGTTGGCGGGGTCGTCGGCGCGCCAGAGGTAGGGCGTCTTGCACGTGACGTCCTTCACGTAGTCGGCGCCCGCCATGTCACGCCAGGACCGGGCGCGCTGGATCGCCTCGGCGTCACCGAGGGGCAGGGTGCTGAGGCAGCATTTCATGGCGCCCTCGACGCGGAGCTTTTTGGTGAGCGCACGCGTGTCGACCTCGCTGATGCCGGGAATGCCGGCCTGGCGGAGGTAGTCGTGAAGCGACTGTTGGCTGCGCCAATTGCTGACGATGGGGGAGAGTTCCCGCACGACGAAGCCGGAGCACTTCGGCGTGGCGGCCTCGGTGTCCTCGGCGTTCACGCCGTAGTTGCCGATTTGCACGGCGGTCATGGTGACGATCTGGCCGAAATAGGAGGGGTCGGTGAGGATCTCCTGGTAGCCGGTCATTGAGGTGTTGAACACGCACTCGCCGGCGATGGTGGCGTCGGCGCCGAAGGCGAGCCCCCGGAAGACAGAACCATCCTCAAGGGCGAGAATTGCGGGCTTGGGCGTGGACATTAAAGCCTGACGAAAAGGCGTCCGCCATGGTCTGCCAAGGGCAAACCTCGGCCCCGGGGCTATTTTAAGCGGTCATTTGACAGGACTGGTTAGGCCCCTTACCAATTACCGCTTAACCGATGCCCTACACCGAAGACCGCTCCGCCTGGTTCGAAGGGCAAGGCCTGTGGTCGCACGTGCCGGCGAGCGAGTGGCAGGACTGGACCTGGCAGCTGAAGAATCGCATCACGAGCGTCGCCCAGCTGGAGCAGTTCATGACGCTGACGCCGGACGAGAAAGCCGGGTGCTATTTTGCCGACCACAAGCTCTCGCTCGCGATCACCCCGTACTTCTTTAACCTGATCGACCGCAACGACCCGAACTGCCCCCTCCGGCTGCAGGTCATTCCCCGGGCGGGCGAGATGCAGCTGTCGGTGGAAGAGCAGCTGGATTCGCTGGGCGAGGACGAACATTCGCCGGTGCCGGGCCTGGTGCATCGTTATCCCGATCGCGTGTTGTTCCTGGTGACGGATCGTTGCGCGTCGTATTGCCGCTACTGCACCCGCAGCCGGCTCGTTTCGAACGCGCAGGACTACAATTTTCACCCCGAATACGAGCAGGCGCTGCGCTACATCGAGGGGCATCCCGAAGTGCGGGACGTGCTGCTCTCGGGCGGCGACCCGCTGCTGCTCTCGGACAAGAAACTCGAGCACCTGCTGAGCCGGCTCCGGGCGATCAAGCACGTGGAGTTCATCCGCATCGGCTCGCGCATCCCGGTTTTCCTGCCGCAGCGGATCACGCCGGAGCTGTGCGAAGTTTTTAAGAAATACGGCCCGATCTGGATGAGCATCCACGTGAACCACCCGAAGGAGTGCACGGCGGAGCTCAAGGCGGCCTGCGAGCGGCTGTCGTTTGCGGGCGTGCCGCTGGGCAACCAGAGCGTGCTGCTCAAGGGCGTGAACGACGATGCCGACGTGATGAAGGCACTTGTGCACCGCCTGCTGCGGATGCGCGTGCGGCCCTACTACCTTTACCAGATGGACCTCATCACCGGCGGCGCGCACTTCAAGGTGAGCGTCCAGAAGGGCATTGAGATCATCCGCGCGCTGCGCGGCCACACGACGGGTTATGCGGTGCCGCAATACGTCATCGACGCCCCGGGTGGCGGCGGCAAGGTGCCGATCAACCCGGACTACGTGGAGAGTGTCACGGACGACGAGGTGATTTTCCGCAATTACGAGGGCCAGCGGTTCGTTTACCCGCTCAAGAGCACGCCGGTCCCGAACAAGACGCCGGCCGACGTGCCGAGCCCGCCGCACGCACATCCGCACGCGCACCCGATTCCGGGTGCCGGGCGTGAGTGATGTCGGGCGGGATCGCTCGCGAACGCGTCAGTCCAGCGAGAAGGTCGCGCTGACGGTGGTCATGATGGTTTTTTCGAACGACGAGTTGTCGTTGTTTCCCTCCCAGCTCGTCGCGCTGGAATAGAGCGGGTTGATCTGCACGACGCCCATGCGCGCGGTGCGCAGCTCCTTGAGCCGGCGGCCGCCCTGGCGGGCGATCTGTTCGGCGCGGGCGCGGGCGTCGCGGGTCGCCTCGGCCATCATCTCGACCTTGGCTTCACTGGCCTTGGTGTAGATGAAGTCGAGTCCCTCGGACACGAGGGCGATGCCCTGTTCCAGCAGCGCAGCGGACTCCGCGCCGAGGCGGGTGGTGGGCGCGATGTCGGTCGATTGGATCTCGATGCGTTGCGTGAGGCGGTACCCGATGCGTTTCGAGACCGTCTCCTCACCGTCGGTTTTCGTGCGCGCGGTGATTTCGCGGATTTGCAGGGGCAGGAGCGTAAAATCTTTCACGCCCTTGGCGCGCAAGAAGGAGGACACGGTGGCGAGGTCGGCCTTGAGCTTCGTGTGCGCGCTGAGCAGGGACTCGTCCTCGACGGCGAAGCTGGCGCGCCAGACCACGAGGTCGGACTCGACATTTTTTCGCGCGGAGCCGGTCACTTCGATGACTTGGGACTCGTGGAGGCGGGTCCACGTGCGCGTGAAGACGATGGAGGCAAAGCAGAGGCCGGCGGCGAGAAACAGGCCTGCGAGGAGGCCGAACAGGTGGGGACGGGTGGAGGAGTTTTCCATGGGAAAAGAGGGGTCGAAACAGCCCTCTTCCTGTCCTCCCGGGGTGTCCACCCCAAGTCATTCACAACACGCTAGTAATTAATTAAAAGAGAGTTACATCATGAGATACTTGTTCACAATTTCCCCGATCTTTTTTTGAGCATTTCGGCATCGGCCCCGTCTATCTGAGTGTAGTCAGAGATTGTTTGTAGTTCTTACGGTTTGCTTGGTGTTAGGTCACTCGAGCCGCTCCCGCAAGGGAGCGGCTCTTGTGTTTCCGGCGTCGGTGGGGCGGGATTTTTGGGGAAAACATTTTTTGAACGTTTCGTCGAACGGCGCATCTATCCCCGTGTAGTCAACATCGTCCTGGTAAGACGGTGAGTGTTTGTAGTTAAGTTCTAAGGTTTGTTTGGTGTTAGGTCAGGGAGCCGCCCGAAAGGGCGGCTCTTGTGTTTTAGGGGTTCGAGGTGCGTCGCGGATGGGAAAGATTGGCTTGCGCCGCGGACGGCGGGGCGCTTTCACGGGTCTTGCCTGTAGGGGTGTCCTCCGCGGAGGGCTGAGATTGCGGCGCGACCGGCTGCTCGACCCTTCGAACCTGAAACGGATCATGCCGACGAAGGAAACAGCAGGCGCGGTTAGCGCCACCGGGCGGACCACGCCGCTCGATTCGCCGGGGATTGGTTTTGGGATGGGCCTCACTCCCTACCATGAAAATCCCGGCCCGCTTCCTTCTTTCCGCCTCGAGCGCGTTCTTCGTCCTGGCTGAAGTCCGCGCGCAGACCACGCCGGACGTCACCGAGCTCTCCCGCTTCGTCGTTACTGGCGTGCCGGTCGAACAGTCTGTCAACCCGCTCACGCGCACGAGCTCGGCGGTGATGGGCGACGCGCGGGATCCACTCGAGACACCACGCGGCGTCAGCACGATCACGACGGCGCTCTTCAACGAGCGGCAGATCCACGGCGTGCAGGAAATTCTGCTCTACTCGCCGAGCGCGTACGTGGGCGCGGCTTACGGCAACATCACGATGCCAAACCTGCGCGGCGACCTCGCCGAGACCTACCTCAACGGCCAGCGCCTCAGCTACAATTATTACGGCTACTTCCCCTCGTTCAACGGCGTCGAGGCCGTCGATCTCGTGCGCGGACCGGGCTCGGCCGTGTTTGGCGCGGGCTATTTCACGGGCGGCTATGTGAACTACGTCACCAAGCAGCCGAAGTTCTCCGGCCCCGAGACGACCGTGACGACGCGGCTTGGCACGTGGGCGCCGGGGCAGGTTTCGTATCTCAACGGCTCGGTTCAGATCGACACGACCGCACCCGTCAACGACCGCGGCGCGTGGCGGTTCAGCTACGAGGGGAAGGGCGGCGACACGTTTTTCCGCCGCAACGACGCGCCGGACAGCCGGCAGGATGTGTTTGCGGCGGTCACGTGGAAACCGACCGGCGCGACGACGCTGGATTTCAGCGCGCAATATTTCTGGCAGAACCCGCCCGAGACGCTCGGCGTCAACCGCGTCAACCAGGACCTCATCTGGCACGAGCTCTACTACACGGGCGCATCCGCCGACAATTACCCGTTTCCCGGCCCGATCCCGGCGACGGGCACGGTGAAGCTGCCGTGGGAAGCCACGCTGTTCTCGAAGGGCGATTTTTCAAACGCGAACGTCGTGCGTGCGCAGCTGATCGCGACGCACGTGTTCTCGCCGGGGCTGACGCTCGTGAACCGCACGCTCTTCGAATACGTGAACCGCCGACGCTTCCAGCAGTTCGAGTACGCAGAATACGTCACGCAGCACACCTTCGAGAACCGCACCGAGTTGCACCTCGACTGGAACGACGCCGTCCTGCCGCAATCGGCCGTGGGCGGCGTCACCGTGCGGTATGCACACACGCTGAGCTACGAGAACTATTTCAACGAATACATCTACAACTTCGACCTCACGGATCCGTCGCGCGTGTTCAACGAGGCGGAGCAATACCCGAATTCCTACTACCCGGGCATCATCGGGCCCGGCGGCCGGCCGTTTTTCCCGGCGGCGTGGGGCAGCCCGGAGACGGACAACAGCACGCTCTGGAACCTCGCGGCGTTCTGGCAGCACGAGCTGAAATTCACGTCGCAGCTCTCGTTCATCGCCGGCCTGCGCGGCGACCTATATCGCGGCGCCGCGCGCGACCCGCTGCCGGACGGCAGCACGCCGCCATGGCACGATCGCGCGGACGTGGGGACGTTCTCGCCTACGGCGAACCTCATCTACCGCGTGACGCCGACGACGTCGGTCTATGCGACTTACCAGCGCATTCGCGCCGTCACGGGCAACCTCGCGGGCGGCGGGCTGATCCTGAAGGATCCGGGGACGGGCACGGGCGCGTTGAACCACGACGATTTCCGCAACCGCAGCGACCTCGCGGAAGTCGGCGCGAAATTTTCTCTGCTCGACCACCAGCTGTTCGCGGCGGCGACGCTCTTTGATCAACGGCGCACGGAGATCGGGCTCGGTGGCGAGCACAACGACATTCTCATTCGCGGACTGGAACTGGAGGCCGTGTATCAGCCCAACACGCGATTCAGCGCGACGGCGAATGCGACGTTCCAGGATGGGCACTACGTCAACTCCGCGCCGTTCCAGTTTGGCGGCCGGTCGATTTACGACGCGTATGCGCTGGGCCGCGGCCCGGGTGGGTTGGGGACGGGCACCGTGGCTTACGATCCGTATGCCAACCAAGTGGACCCCGGCGACTGGCCGTTGTTGGGATTCTCCAGAGTCATGCTCAACGGCAGTGTGCGTTATCGCTGGGAAAACGGCTTCGGCGCCGGGCTCAACGTGCAGTGGCAGAGCTGGCAGCGCGGCAACCTCGACAACCAGTGGCACATCCCGGCGCAATACACGCTCAACGGCTCGCTGTTCTACGAGGCGAAGCGTTGGTCGGTGAACCTCGACCTGCTGAACCTCACCGATCAGCGCAACTGGATCCACAATGGCGACGCTTACACTGCGAGCGAATTGATCTTCCCGGAGCTGCCGTTCCGGATGGAGGGGTATTTCAAAATCAAGTTCTAAGCCGGATTTGCCCGCGAATGACGCGAATGGACGCGAAGGATCGACCAGGGGACCCGATCATATTCCGCTGAACCATTCGCGTGCATTTGCGCAATTCGCGGGCGGGGTTTTGGGAGGTTTTGTTTTCGTGTGTTTCGGGTCTTTCGTGGTAAAACCTCCGGCATGATCGGGCTTCATGAAGGCAAGGGGACACCGGCGAAGAAGGCCCCCGAGCGGGTCTTTTCGCTCCGCCTTTCCGTCGTGGGATGCCAGCCGCGCATCTGGCGGCGGCTGCTTGTGCGCGAGTCGATGTGGCTGTCGCGGCTGCACGACAGCATCCAGGTGCTGTTCGACTGGTTCGACTATCAGACCCACGCCTTCAACCTCGATGACCTGCATTTTGGGAACCCGCTGAAACACGAGGACTTGAGCATCGAGGACGACCGCGACGTGCCGTTGGCGGACTTGGACTTGGAACACCGGGCGCGCTTCACCTACGACTACAACTTCGGCGAAGGCTGGTCGGTCGAAATCAAGGTCGAGAAGGTGGGCGTCCTCGAAAAAGGCGCCACTTACCCCCTCTGCGTGGCCGGGGAGCGGGCCGGGCCGCCGGAGGACTGCGGGGGGCTGGAGGCCTTCAATGATATGCTGGCCTGCATCAAGGAGCCGCACACCGACTTGGGACGCGAATGGCTGGAGTGGCTGGGGCCGGATTACAGCCCTGAAAACTGCGAGCTGGAGAAGATTAATAAGGCTCTAAAAAAACTGGGCAAGTGACCAACCAATAGAGGGTAAGGCCATAGTTTCCGATTTTTGACGGTTCAATTTCTTGACCGCCGGGCCGTAGTCAGCAGCTTGCCGCAGTTCTTTGGCACTTTCGTGGTCGGCCTGGAGGCGTTGCCGCCCGTTGCGGCGAAGTCTCCTTCTGATCATGAAAAATAGGACAAGACAGCACTACGTCATCAGTCCGGGTGTTTCCCCGGGCATGGCGTTCGTAAGCTGGGATTCGGGGGAAGACCCTTACCAGCGCGCGAGCGACTATTTGCCTGAGGATCAACCGGCCGAACGATGCGAGAGCCCGCAGCGCCCTGGGGTGCAGGCGGCAAAGCATCTGGCCAAGGTGTGGAGCCGTCTCGTTCGTCAGCCGCTGTGGCGTCAGGCAGCCAAGCCTGTCGCTTCGGCTTAAATAGCAAACAACGCCGGGGCAGGGGAGCGATCCTCTGCCCCGGCTTTTTTTTGAAGATTGGGCCGCTTACTTGGCGGGGGCCGCAACGCCGGGCACGGTGCCGGCTTGGATCAGATACATCGTTTCCGGCTTGAGGTGTTGCTTGATGGCGGCGTTCACCTCCGCGGTCGTGAGCGACTCGATCTTCTTCGGATACTCGTCGAGCCAGGTGACATCCAGTCCGCGGTGCACGGCGGTAATCAGGGCGGCGGACATGCCGTCGGTCGTGGCGAGGCCCACCTTGAACGAGCCCACGAGGTTCGTCTTGCGGTCGGCGACTTCCTTGTCGGTCACGCCTTCGTTATACCAAAGGGTGAGCTGGCGCCGGGTGGAGGCGATGCCCTTCTCCAACAGCGCGGGCGCAAACGTGGCGGAGATGCGCCAGTCGCCGTCGCTCTCCTCGTCGTTGGCGAGGCGGGAGCCGATGCCGTAGGTGAGACCTTCCTTGTCGCGAACATTGCCCATCAACCGGCCGGTGAAGCCGCTGCCGAGGATCGCGGTCGCGGTCTTCAGCGCCTGGTAATCCGCGTCACGGTAGCGCAGGCCGCTCGCCTGGCCCATGATGACGGTGACGCTGGTCTTGTCCGCCATGAACACGGTCTGCTCGCGGGGAGCGTCGGTGCTGGTGGCCTTGGCGGGATGAATGACGTCGGTGCCGCCGGTCCAGCCGGCGAAGGCCGCGGCGGCCTCGCGCTGGATCACGGGCACATCGACATCGCCGACCAGCACGAGCGTGAGATGGGCTGGGCCGTAGTATTTCGCGTGGAATGCCTTCACTTCATCGAGCTTGGCCGACTGGACGGCGGCGAGCAGCTCGTCGGTGGGCGGCTGGCGGTTCGGATGGCCAAGCGGGTAGACGGCGCGCGTGAATGCGTCGGTGGCGCGGTAGTCCGTGCTTTCCAGCGAACGCTGGAGGCTGCCGGCATACTGGGCCTGGGCTTTGGCAAACTCCTCGGGCGTGAACGCGGGCGAGCGCAACTGCTCCGCGATCAGGCTGATGACGAGGGGCACGTCCTTTTTCAGGCACTTCGCGCTGATGTCGACGAGCTGCGTGCCGACGTTGAAGTCGATCGTGGCGCCGACGGCCTCGAGCTTGTTGGCGATGGCGAACTTGTCCTGCTTGGTGGTGCCCTGGTCGAGCAGCATGCCGCAGAGCGTGGGCACGGCGATGTTGCCTTCACCCGCCATGGCGTCGCCGGCGGGCAGCGAGCCCTTGATGGTGACGACATCCTGCACGCCGGTGGGATAGATGATGACGTCGGTGCCGGAGATCTGGGACCGGATGACCTTGGGCGCGATCTGGGCGCTCAGCACGGACGCAGCGAGGGTGAAAACCGAAAGGAAGAGAAGAACACGTTTCATGGGAGTGGAAGGTTGAAGCTTCACTTGGCGGCGGGAGCGTGGGGAGCGGCGTGGGGGCCGGCCGGGAGGAGTGGCACGAACCAGCCGGTGGTGCTCTGGTTGACGTTGAAATATTTCTGGGCGACGCGCTGCACCTCGGCGGCGGTGACCTTCTTGATCGCCTCGTCGAAGGTGTAGTAGAGCGTCCAGTCGCCGACGGCGATGTCGGTGTTGATGTTGCTCGCGATGGCATAGGTGCCGTCGCGCTGGTAGGCGGCGTCGGCGAGGTATTTCGCGATCGCGGCCTGCACCTCGGCGTCGGTCACGCCGTCCGTCTTGAGCTTCTCGATCTGCTCCAGCGCGATCTTCTCGGCGGCCTCGTGGGTCACGCCGGGCGCGAGCGGGATGAAGGTGAAGTCCAGGGACGGATCGTGCGTCGGGAACGGAAATCCGGAGACGCCTGTGGACAGGCTCTGGTCCGTGATGGTCTTGTATAACCGGCTGTTTTTGCCGTCGGTGAGGATGGCGCTGAGGATGACGACGGCAGGAGCGTCGGGGTGCGTGAGCGCGGGGATCTTGAAGGCGAGGGCGACGACGCCGAGCTGGCCGGCGCGGCGGACGGTGACGCGGCGCGGGCCGCTCTGGTCGGGCTCCTCGGTGTAGAGCTGCGGGATCGGGTGCGGCGAGCGGGAGATGCCGCCGTAATATTTGGCGACGAGCGGCAGCGCCGTCGCGGGGGTGATGTCACCCACGATCGTGACGGTGGCGTTGTTGGGCCAGTAGAACGTGTCGTAGAACGCGCGGAGCTTCTCGATCGAGACCTTCTCGATGTCCGAGCGCCAGCCGATCGTCGGGTGGTGATAGGGATGCGCGACGTAGGCGGCGGAGAAGATTTCCTTGATCAGGGCCGAGAACGGCGAGTTCTCACCGCGCTCGAATTCGTTGCGCACGACGGTCATTTCCGGGCGGCGGTCTTCCTCGTGCAAGAGGAGGTTGCGCATGCGGTCGGCCTCCATGGCAGTGATCATGTCGAGGTGCTCGCTGCCGAAGGTCTCGTAATAATTGGTGCGGTCGAGCCAGGTGGTGGCGTTGTTGGTGGCGCCGATCGGGTCGAGCGCCTGGTCAAAGCCGTTGCCCTTGGTGCGGTTAAAATTGACGGAGCCCTTGAACATCAGGTGCTCGAGCAGGTGCGTGGCGCCGGTGGTGCCGGTGACCTCGTTGCGGGAGCCGACGTGGTAGGTGACCATGTAGGTCACGACGGGCGCGGAGTGATCCGGCAGGAGCAGGACCTGGAGGCCGTTGGCGTCGAGGGTGTATTCGGAGACCGCGCCGACGGTTTTGACGAAGGTGAAACCCGGAACGGGCGCAGGGGCGGCGGTCGGGGGAGTGACGTCCGCGGCGCGCAGGCCCGGGAGCAGCAGGAGAACGGACAGGAGGTAAGTGAGTCGATGTTTCATGCGTGGAGGGAAGCGCGCAAGGTGACTCAACCCGGCCCTTTCGCCAAGCCGGATGCGATAAATTGCCGTAAAGCGGGTCCAGTGGCCCCCGCGCGGGATAAGTGGGCGTTGAGTTGCAAGGGCAACGCCGTCCCGGCTCGGCCACATTCGGATCACCCCAGTCTCCGGCCGGGCTCGGCGACACCGCCCGCGCCAAGAAAAAAACGCCCGCGGGCGAACCCGCGGGCGCTGGGATGGCTCCCACTCAACACAAACTGACGGGTTACTTCACGCCGGGCTTGGCGGCGGGGGCGTGCGGCAGGAGTGAACCGGTGACCTCGAAGCGGCCGAGCTCGACCGGCTGGTCGGACTTGGCGGCGGGCGGGGTCGTGGTCGTGTCGGCGGTCGCGTTCGTGACGATGGACTTGTCCGGGCGCGCGTTGACGTTGCCACGGCCGGTGAGCATGGGGCGGGTGGGATCCACCTGCGCCGCAGCGGCGCAGGCCAAGGCCAGCCCCGCGATGAGGACGATTGTATTTTTCATGGTTAGGTTTGGGTTGCGGGCAAATTCCGGGGTCAGTGGACGCTCACCAGTTTGATGGTGGCACGGTTCGGGTAGTCGGCGACGGCCACATGGGCGCCGCTCTGCGCCTCGATGATCCACGGGCCCTCGTCGGTCAGCACGTAGGCGACGCAGTGGTCCTCCTTCGTGGCGGAGAGGCCGCCGAAGGGACGATCCTGGTGGACGATCACCGTCGCGGTGGCCGGCGCGCGTGCGTGGGCCTCCATCGCCGACAGGCCGAGCATGAGACGACAGACGAGCGCGAAGCCGCTGCAGTTGCCTGCGGTGTCCTCCTCGGGAATGCCGTGGGCCCAGAGCGTCTTCATCTGCTCCGAGAGCGCGGGCAGGAAGGCGCGCCGCAGCCATTGGGCGGAAATCACCGCATACTCGCGGCTCTCGAGGGGAGACACCCAGACGCCGGGGGGCAGCGTGCGATCGAATTCCTGCCAGAGCTTTTCGGCGGAGATTGTCTTGCCCGGCGGCATCCCGGACGGCGCGACAATCCTCAGGTCCGCGCGCGCCGGCAGCACGCCCAGCAGGAGGGCGGCAACCAGCCAGACCAGCCGGAAACGGGCGGACGCCGCCACTTCGGTTGGATGGGTCGCTGTCAGGTCCATGCTCCTGTTGACCGCGGCCCGGCGCCAACGGCGAGGCTCCGGGAGTCAATCACTCCGGGCGGGAGCCAACGACTCACTTGGGCGCGAATGACCAGCGACAGGCGCGGCAGGAGGCGCGGGGCCGGCGGACGTCTCGCGACGTCCCCGACCCCGCGTCCCTTTGCACAACACGCCCCTCGATCTCCGCCCGGCGGCCGGGCGGAGTCCCGCGAGGAACGCACAATTCAAAGCAGCCGCGATTTCACCTGTGCGTAATGCGAGCGCCCGACCGGCAGGCGCAGACCGTTCTTCAACTCCGCGAAATACCGGCTGCCGCGTTGCACGTGGAGCCGCGCGACCATCGCGAAACGCACGAGGTAGGACTTGTGGATGCGCATGAAGGAATGCGGCAGCACGGCCTCGACCCGCCCGAGGCACTTGTCGTGGAAGTTCCGCTGGCCGTTCAGCAGCACGAGCTCGGAGTATTTGTCCGCGCCCTCGACGTAGAGCAGGTCGTCGACCGGCACGAAGTCGATGCGGCCCAGGCGGCGCACGGCGATGAACTCGTCGCGGTGTGCCGCGGGCCCCGGCGGCGGCAGGACCACGCGCTGCAACGCGCGCGCCAGGCGCTCGCGCGTCACGGGCTTAGGCACGAAGTCGCGCACGCCGTGATCGTAGGCGCGCAGGGCCAGTTCGATGTGCCGGGACGCCACGATAGTCTGTCCGGCGATCTGCGGGTGGCTCTCGAGCAGGGACAGCCCCGGGCCCTCGGGCCACCGGGCTTCCAGCAGGATCACATCGAACGACGTGGCGGCGAGGCGCGTGGCGGCCATCGCGAGGGAGTCCGCGGTCGCGAACTGCTGCAGGCGCTGGCCGAGGATGGCGTGGCAATGTTGCTCGAGCAACTGGAGTGAGGCGGGGTCGTGGTCCACCGCGAGGATTCTGAGGCCGGTGTGATTCATGGTAGCGGGAGTGGTGAATGAGAGTGGGCGGTTCATTGGGCGGAGGTGTTGGAGGTGGAATTGAGGGCCAGCAGCGTGCCGGTGGTCGTGGAGAGCTCGGCGTGAACCCGGTCCGCGCGGTAGCCGAGGCGGGCGGCGACGAGTTGGACGACCTTGGCGTCGTCGGGGCAGGAGCAGTTGGCCGTGCTGGTGCCGTGGACCGGGTCGTATACCGCGATGCGGTTCGCCGCCGGGCGGAAGAACGCCATCGGGATCTCGTGGTGGCCGCAGCGGACCCAGTAGATCGTCGTGGCGTAGGGGATGATCGTCGTGGCGGTGGTGACGTCGCGGAGGTTGTCCTCGGCGGAGAGCTGCGCGGGGTGTTCCCGGCGGGCCGCAGCCTGGCCGGTGCGAACCATCAGCTGCGCGTGGCGCTCAAGCTTGCGCTCGGCGCGGGCGCTGAGGCGGTCGAGGTTCGGCCGCGCCTCGGCAGCGCAGTCGAGGGAGAACACGCCGTAGTACTCGTCGCGGCACCAAGCCTGGCCCTGCCAGCTGACCAGCGCGATCGTATGCGCCTGCACCGAGCCGTCGGCGTTGCGCATCGTGACGACGAGCGTCTGGCCGTGCTCGGCGGGATAGTCGGCGAGGAAGCGGTTGAGGAACCGGATGGAAGACAGGTGGCAGCCATTGAGGACGTGCGTGGCGTCGGGGTAGGCGGGCGGGGCGGAGAGCGTGGCGGCCGAGGCGGCGGGGGCGGCGAGGACGGCCAGCGTGAACGTGAGCGAGGCGAGGCGGAGGAAGCGGTTGAGGTGCATGGGGCGCTTCACCCGCGCGCCCACCTGGTTCTTTCAAAAAAATGAGATTTATTTTGGGGCGGCTTCCTGCGACAACTGGCCGAGGCCGAAGCGCTGACGCAAAGGCTTGATTACCATGAGCAAGCATCCCGGAGACACCTTGCGCACGCGGCCGACGCTGCTTTTCCGGGTGCAACAATCGTCGGATCCGGCGAGCTGGGAGGAATTTCACCGGCTGTATCGGCGGCTGATTTACGGGCGGGCGCGGCGCTCCGGCCTGTCGCATGCCGACGCCGAGGATGTGGCGCAGGACGTGTTCAAGCGCGTGGCCGAGACGATCTCAGAATTCGACCTCAACCCCGAGCGTGGCTCGTTCCGCGGCTGGCTGATGAAGCTCACACACTGGCGGATTGCCGACCGATTCGAGAGCAACGGCCGCGTGCCCATCAAGCCGCCCTCGGTGCCGAGCGCCGACGCGGGTCCGCGCACCGCCACGATCGAGCGCGTGCCGAGCCCGGAGGAGGAAGAAGACGAATGGGACCGCGAGTGGCAGGAGCACCTGCTGGCCGCGGGGATCGAGCGGCTGGCGCGGCAGGTGAAGGCGCAACACTTCCAGGTATTCGAACTCTACGTGCGTCAGCAGTGGCCGGTGCTGAAGGTGGCCTCGCACCTGAAGGTCAACCCGGCCTCGGTCTATGTCATCAGCCACCGGCTGACGAAGCTGCTCAAGGCCGAGGTGGCGAAGCTGCAGCAGCAATTGGGCTGAGAGTCGTTGCCTCCGGTCAGGCGGCGTTGGCGGCAAAAAAGCAGCCGTTCAGCCCGTTTTTCGTATCGCCGGGCGCAACGTAATTACCATTCTGCTGCGGGTGCCTCCGGAGCCTCACCCGAACGTACGCGCGCTTGAAAACGAAGGCGCGTTGCCGGCGCCGCACTTGCCGGACTACGAACTGCTGAGGCTGATCGGCCGCGGCAGTTACGGCGAAGTGTGGCTCGCGCGGGGCGTGACGGGGATTTACCGGGCGATCAAGATCGTCCGGCGCGCGTCCTTCCGCGAGGCGGGTCCGTTTGAGCGCGAGTTCAAGGGCCTGAAGGAATTCGCGAGCATCTCGCTCGGCGAAAGCGTCCAGCTGGCGCTGCTGCACGTGGGGCGCGACGACGCGGCGGGATTTTTCTATTACGTGATGGAGCTGGCGGACGACGTGGCGCGCGGCCGCGACATCGACCCGGCCACCTATGTCCCGCTGACGCTGGCGGGCCTCTGCGAAAAGCGCGGGCGCCTGCCCGCGGCGGATTGCGTGCGGTTCGGCGTGGAGCTGGCCCGCGTGCTCGCGGGGCTGCATGCGCGCCGGCTGGTGCACCGGGACATCAAGCCATCGAACGTCATCCTGGTGGGCGGCGTGCCCAAGCTGGCGGACATCGGTTTGGTGGCGCCGACGTCCACGGCGCTGACCTTCGTCGGCACGGAGGGCTTTGTGCCGCCGGAGGGGCCGGGCCGTCCGGCGGCGGACGTCTACGCCCTTGGCAAGGTGCTCTACGAACTCAGCACCGGGCTCGATCGCCAGGAGTTCCCGCAACTGCCGGCGGATCTCACCCGGCTGCCCGACCATGCGCTGCTGCTCGAGTTGAACGAAGTCATCCTGCGCGCGTGCGATCCCGTGGCCCGGCAGCGCTACAGCGATGGCGGCGCGATGCTGGAGAATTTGTTGACGCTACAGCGGAAAGGATCGGCGCGGCCCCGGGCCCGCTGGCACGGGGCGGCTCTGGCGGCCGTGGGAGTGACGATGGCCGTGGGGGCCGCACTGGTTTGGTGGAAGTCGCGATCCGGCCCACCCGTGGCGCCGGTGGCGCTCGTGGCTCCGGTCCAATTGATTTCCCCGCACTCGATCGCTGTGCTGCCGTTTGAGAATTATTCCGCCGACAAGGAAAATGGGTTTTTTGCGGACGGTGTTTACGATGACATCCTCACGAACCTGGCCAATCTCAGTGCGCTCCGGATCATTTCGCGCACGACGATGCTGCAATACCGGGCGACCACGAAGTCCATCCGGCAGATCGGAGCCGAGCTGGGGGTGGCCTACGTGCTCGAGGGCAGCGTGCGCCGCGCCGGCAACAAGGTGCGGGTGACGGGCCAGCTGATCCGCGCCGCGACGGACGAGCACGTCTGGGCCAACACCTACGACCGCGACCTGACGGACGTCTTTGCCATCCAGTCGGAGCTGTCACACGAGATCGCCGCCGCCTTGAACAGCGCGCTCTCGCCGGCCGACGAATCGCGGCTCGCACACCGGCCGACCACGAGCCTGGCGGCCTACGATCTTTACCAGCGAGCGCGGGCGCTCCAGCGGCACACGACGGACCGCGCGGCGCGGCAACAGGAGCTGGCGCTTTATGAGCAGGCGGTGGAGCTCGACCCGAACTATGCGGAGGCGTGGGCCCGGCTCAGTGAAATCATGCCGGAGACCGTTGGGGACGCATTCGAGGGACTTTCGCCCGTGCAGTTGGACAAGGCCCGTGCGGCCCTGGCGCGGGCGGACCAGCTGGATCCGGACAACTATGTCGTGCTGGTGGCCGGGGCGAACCTCGGCGCGATCCTGAAGGACCGTCCGATGGTCAACCGCCGGCGACAGCGGATCGCCGAGCTGTTCCCGCACCGCGCCGAAGCGCGATACGCGGCGGGACTGACGGCGAGCTACGAGGAGCGCTGGGAGGACGCACTGGCGGCCTACCGCGAGGCGCGGTCGCTCGATCCGCACAATCCGGAACTGCTGGGGAACATGGAGGAGCTGCTGGAAACGCTCCGCCGTTATGACGAGCTGACGGCGGTGCTGCAGGCCCACCGCGCTTTGGAGCCGGACCTCCTGGAGCTGGACTTCCACCAGGCCGCGGTGGCGCTACGGCACACCGGCTCGACCGCCGAGCTGAAGTCATTCCTCGCCCGGCTTCCACCCAACCCGGATTTTGCCGACAGCAACCTCACGTCCTTTCGGGCGCAGGCGCTTTTCATGCTCGGCGATGCGGCCGGCTTCGTCCAACTCTGGCGCGAGGCCGGTCCGCGCTGGGTCTTCGAGGAAGGCGGCGTGTTCGCAGACATCTCCGTCGCCATGGCCTTCCTGGCCTTGCACGACCCGGCCGCGGCGCGGCCGCTGCTGGAGAAAACGCGCGATTACTGCCGGTCCGTCGTCGCACGGAATCCGAAAGTGATCCCGCGGTGGAACCTGCTCGGTTTGTCGCAGGCCATGCTGGGCGAAACAGCCGAGGCGCGGGCCACGCTGGCGCACGTGCGTGAGCTGCTGGAATCCGACCCGGACTACGCCGCTTTCCGGCCCGCCGTCAGGTTTTATAATGCGCTCTGGCGGGGGTGGGCCGGCGAAAAGGCGGAGGCGGCGGCGGAGATTGACCTGCGGCTTAAAAGCCTGTCGGCGACCAACCATTCCTTTGCGCACGAGCTGCGCACCTCGCTCTTCTCCTTTCCGCTGCAGGGCGACCCGGCGTTCGGGGCCGTGCTGGACAACCCGGTAAACAACGCCCCGGTGTATGCCAACAAGCCGGCGGCGGGGCGATGAGGCTGCGGACCCGGACAATGAAGACCTTCACTGCCATCCTCCTGGGCCTGGTTGCGTTTGGCGCATCGGCGGCGATCGCCGCGGCGCAGTCCACGTCCGCAGCTTCCGGCCCGACGGCGGAACAGCCAGCTGTCCCATCGGCGACGGCGGTGGCCGGAGGCTCCGGCCCCGCGGAGAAACCGGTGAAGTTGGAGAAATTTGAAGTCACGGGCTCGTTCATCCCGTTTGCCAGCACGCAAACGGCGCTGCCGCTGACGGTCTTCGACGCGCAGGCCATCGACGATAGCGGCATTGCGACCAATCTCCTCGACGTGCTGCGCAAAGTCGCGCCGCAGTTTTCCGGCAGCGGCAACATCGGCAATGCCAACTCGGGTGCCAACCTGAATTTCACGGCGGGTGGCTCGAGTTTGCAGTTCCGCAACGTGCAGACCCTCGTGCTCGTCAACGGCCGACGCATGGCCTATGCGCCTGGCCTCGCCGCCGGCGGGCTCCAGTTTGTTGATGTGAATCTGATTCCGCTTTCGGCGATCGAGCGCGTCGAGGTACTGCAGGACGGCGCGTCCGCGACCTATGGCACGGACGCTGTGGCGGGGGTCGTGAACATCATCCTCAAGACCAACTACCAGGGCGCCGAGGTGAGTGCGCGCGAGGGCATCTCGACCAATCCGGGGCATTATGCGGAAAGCCTGTATTCCCTCGTGGGCGGCACGGGCCGCGGGGCAACCGAGATCACCTATTCCGCGGAGCTGGCGCGCTCTGACGCACTGCCGCAGTTCCAACGCGATTTTGCCTCACCTTCCTACGGCACGGCCTCCTTTGCCGGCGTCATCAACACCCGCGTCCCTAACGTCGTGCCCCAGTTTTATGTGTTGAATCCATCCCTGGGTGCGCCGCCGCCGGGACACACGGACCTGGCGACGTTGGTGGCGGCGGGCGTCTACATCCCCGTCGACCCCAACCATCTCTCCGCGGGTCAGGGCGCCGAGCAGCAATACGCCTTCGATCTCGCCCGCTACACCAAGCTGCTGCAGCGGAACGAGCGGCGCAGCGCCACCTTAAATCTCGAACACCGGGTGAACGACCAGCTCATGTTCTTCGGCGATGTCATCTATGCCGCCACCCACACCTTCAGCCAGCTCAACGCCCAACCCCTCTCGCCCTCGCTGTCGGCGTCGAATTCTTCCAACCCGACGACCCAGACCATGGTGGTCCGCAACCGTTTCGTGGACTACCCGCGGTTGTTCTACTACGATTCCACCAGTATCCGCGGGATCGCCGGCGCGCGGGGGACGTTTGGGTCCGACTTCAAGTGGGAGGGGGCGATTGACCGCAACGTCATCAGCCAGGACTACACCAACCGGAACCTCGTGAATTCCACCCAGCGCGCCGCGGCCATTGCCCAGGGCCTTCTCGACCTGGCCGCGCGCGAGCAGGCGCCCGGGGCGATCGAGGCCTCCGGCATTTTCGGGACCGCGTGGGGCAAGGCCAATTCCAGCCTGACGACCGCCGATGCCCGTGTCTCGGGTGACTTTGCCACCCTGCCCGCCGGGCCGGCCGGATTCGCCGTGGGTACCGAATATCGCGTCGAGTCGCTCAAGCAGGACGCCGACATCAATTCCCAGGCCGCCACGTTCAACTGGGACTCCGGCGTGATGATTTATCCCTTCGAACATACCCGACATATTTATTCCGGCTTCGCCGAAGTGCGCATGCCGCTGCTAGGCGAAAAGCAGGACGTGCCGATGGTCCGGTCGCTCGAATTCAGCGGCGCCGTGCGCTATGAGCACTACAGTGACGCCGGCAGCACGACCGTGCCCAAAGTGGGCCTCGCGTGGCATCCGGGAGGAGATGAGCTCCTGCTGCGGGCGACCTACTCGAAATCCTTCGTGGCGCCGACCCTGTACGAGCTGTTCGGGCCCACCAGCGAGACGGATGGAGACACGGCTGTCTTCACCCAGCTGGGGGGAGGCCAGGTGGCGCGGGATTTTCACATCCGCAGCGGCGCCAATCCCAACCTGTTGCCCTCGCACTCGGTCAACAAGACCGCCGGCTTTGTCTGGTCGCCGCGCGCCGTGAAGGGCTTTTCCCTCACGGTGGATTATTTCAACATCGAGCAGACCGACCTCGTGGGCGACATCGGCTCGGACACAACCATCCAGGACGTTGAACTGAAGGGCCCGGCTTCGCCTTACGCGCAGTTCGTCAAGATGGGAGCCTACAACGGCGCGGCCATCACGGCGCCGGGCCAGCTCAGCGCCGACACCACCGGCAACGCGTATGTGACCGACACCCTGGTCAACGTCGCCAATCTCAAGCTCCGGGGCGTGGACGTGAAAGCCGAGTATCACCGAGGCACGGCGGCGGCCGGCCGGTTCGACACCAGCTTGGCGGTGACGAGCTACCAGAGCTACACCTTCCAGGCGCTGCCCAGCATTGCGCCGGAGAAATCCGTGGGTCTCGTCACCGATTTTAACGGCACGCTGCCCCGCTGGCAGAGCAACGTCGCCGCCGGGTGGAGCCTCGGCCGCTGGCGCGCGAACCTCAACTGGCAGCACATCCCAGGCGTCACGGATCCCCTGGGCGACGGCACTGACCGGAGGCCGTATGAAACCAAGGACTACGACGCGATCGACGTCGGCGTCTCCTGCACCATCGACCTGCACCAGAAGTGGCTCCGACGGCTGACCCTCCACGCGGGCGTGAACAACGTCTTCAACCGGATGCCGCCCTACAGCGGGGGATCGTTTCCCTCCACCAATGCCGATACCGGCACCTACAGCCCCATCGGCCGGCTCGTATATCTGGAAGGCAAGTTTGAGTTCTAAGAAAGGCGGGCGATCTCAAGCCGTCGTGGCCGCGATCTTCTGCTGGAGATGGGTGATGCGCTGCTTCGACTCGCTGTTGCGGACGGCCATGGCGTAGGCGGCGGGTTCGCCCACGATGAGAACCTTCTTCCGCCCGCGCGTGATCGCGGTGTAGAGCAGGTTGCGCTGCAGCATCATGAAATGACCCTTGAGCAGCGGGATGATGACGACGGGATACTCGCTGCCCTGCGACTTGTGGATGCTGATGGCGTAGGCGAGCGCGAGGTCGCCGAACTCACCGCGATCGAAGTTGTGCCGCTCGCCGTCGAATTTCGCCTCGAGCGTCCCGGCGGTGGCGTCGATCGCGGTCACCGTCCCGATGTCGCCGTTGAAGAGGTTCTTGTCGTAGTTGTTCCGCAGCTGGATGACCTTGTCGCCCGGCCGGTATTCCGCGGTTAACCCGCGCAGGCCGCGCGCGTGCGGATTGAGGGCGGCCTGCAGCGTGGCGTTGAGGTTGGCCACCCCGGCGACGCCCTTGTGCATCGGCGCCAGCACCTGCACGTCCGTGACGGGATCGAACCACTTCCAGAGTTTCGGGATGAACTCGGTGCAGAGGGCGGTGACCTTGCAGAGGCAATCCTCGGCGTCGGTGGCGGCGACAAACGTCAGGTCGCTCCACGCCTGGATCTTCGCGACGTCGTCCACCGTGGGCGGCAGCGAGGCATCGCCGGCGTTGATGGCGTGCGCCGTCGTGACGATGCCGCTCTGTTCCTTTTGGCGATAGATGACGGACAATCTCGTCACGGGAATCGTGATTGGAGGCGAGAGGCGAGAGGCGATGGGCGATGGGCGTTGATCGGATTCTCCAGCTGGAATCGGTTTGCTTCCTGACAAAGACCCATCGCCTTTGGCCCATCGCCCATCTCCCATCGCCGCGCTCGCGGCGATGAGATCTTTCAGCACGTTGCCGGCGCCGACGCTGGGGAGTTGGTCGGTGTCGCCGACCAGGAGTAGGTGCGCCTTGGCGGGGACGGCCTGCAGCAGCGCGGACGCGAGGCGGGCGTCGAGCATGGAGGCCTCGTCCACCACGAGAAAATCCGTGGCGAGCGGCTGGGACTCGTTGGTCGTGAAACCGCCGCCGGCCGGGTCGAACTTCAGCAGGCGGTGGATGGTCGAAGCGAAGCCGCCGGTTGTCTCCGCGAGGCGCTGGGCGGCGCGGCCGGTGGGCGCGGCGAGGTGCACGCGGACCTTTTTGGCCTTCAGGATCTCGACGAGCGCGCGGAGGATGGTCGTTTTGCCCGTGCCGGGTCCGCCGGTGAGGATCGTGAACTTGTGCGTGAGCGCGTGGCGCACCGCGGTGCGCTGCAGCTCGTGAAAGGTGAAGCCGGCCTTGTCCTCCGCCCACTTCACGGCGGCCTCAGCCTTGATCGGCGGGAGGCCGCTGCCGACGCGATTGAGCCGCCGCACCACGTCGGCGATCTTCTGCTCGGCGCGATCGTTGAGCGGAAGCTGCAGCAAGGCAGAGCCAGGCAGGGGATTGGCCACGCCGGCGGGGAGATGGCGGATCAGCGCCTTGGATTCGACCAGCGCGGTGATGCGCGCCTCGACGAGCTTGGAGTCGGTCTCGAGCTGGTTGGACGAGTATTCGACAAGGCCGGCCTCGGTGAACGCGGTGTGGCCCTCCTCCTGCAGCGTCTCGAGCGCGTAGATGAGGCCGGCGTCGAGCCGCGGCGGGGCGTCGTTGGCGAAGCCGAGATTGATCGCGATGCGATCGGCGGTCTTGAAGCCAATGCCGTCAATCTCGCGGGCGACGCGATAGGGTTCGTTGATCAGGACCTGCTTGGCCTGCGGGCCGAAGTGGCGGACGAGCTTCACACACTGCGAGGGCGTGACACCGTAAGTTTGGAGGAAAATGTAGAGTTCTCGCTCGGTGCGTTTTTCGTCCCACGCCTGCTTGATCGACGTGGCGCGCTTCCGGCCGATGCCCTCGACATCGCGCAGCCGGCCAGACTCCTCGCTCAGCACGCGGAACGTGTCGGTGCCGAACGCGTCGACGATCTTGTTGGCGTAGACCTTGCCGATGCCGGGCACGAGGCCGCTGCCGAGGTATTTGCGGATGCCGTAGACGGAAGCGGGGAGCTCCGACTTGAAACCGGTGACCTTGAACTGCGCGCCATGCTGCGCGTGCTTGGTCCACTCGCCGGAGAGGTGAAGGGTTTCGCCGCATTCCACGCCCGGCAGGGCGCCGACGATCGTGACCTTGGCCTCGGCGTCCTTGGGACTGGCCGCATCGGGCCGGAATTCCGCGATGGTGTAATGGTTTTCCTCGTTGAAAAAGATGATGCGCTCGAGGACGCCGGTGAGCGAAACGGACGGAGGTGCAGCCACGACTTACACGGATAAGCGCGGCGGAGGGGAAGGAAAGCGCGGAACGCGTTATCTCTCCGCAAAAAAGCCCGCCTTCGCCGAGCCTACGGCGGGCAGGCCCTATCTTCGCTAGAGCTGCGGCTGTCTACGACGTCGCCAAGGCTACGAGATCGG
>CAIPAH010000011.1 GCA_903862955.1 uncultured Opitutia bacterium | reverse complement strand
CCGATCTGTCCGGATCTCTTTCCCGACATTCGCGTCAATTCGCGTGATTCGCGGGCAAATGCCTTGGTTGGATTACAGCCCGAGGTATTTGTCGCGGCCGGCGACGAGGGCCTCGACTTTGCGGTCGGCGATGCTGCGCTTGAGCATCCAGAAGCCGCAGTCGGGGTGAACCCAGCGCACGCGGCCGGGGCCGACCTTTTTCTCGACGGCCTCGATGCGCGACGCGACTTCGTCGGCGGTCTCAATGTGGTTCACCTTGATGTCGATCACGCCGATGCCGAGGGAGATCTTCTTGTCGATCTGCTTGAGGGCATCGATGTCGCTCTTCGGGCGGTGGGCGAGCTCGAGCACGAGGTGGTCGCAGTGGAGCGCGTTGAGGAAATCGACGAGTTTTTGCCAGTTACCCTTCTGGATCGTCTGGCCGCCGTAATTGCCGAAACAGAAATGCACGGCGCGCTCGCCCTCGATCTGGTCGAGCACGAGATTCATCGACGCGGCGGCGAGGGGGGCGTCGGCGGGATTGCCGGGGATATTGGCCTCGTCGACCTGGATGCAGGGCGCGGGCAGGCCGGGCATCTGTGCGGCGAGGGCTTCGCCAAGGGCCATGGTGAGCTTGTCGAAGCTGCCGTAGTGGTGGTCGAGCAGCGTGCGCGCGAGCATGTAAGGGCTCGTGACGGTGAACTTGAACGGACCGCCGGCGACGGCCGCGGCGCGCTGGCAGTCGCCGAGCAGGTTGAGCGAACCCTCGCCGAGCTTGCCGGTGACGACGCCGGCCGGCTTGCGGCGGAAGCCCATCGGGTGGTGGCGGGAAAATTCCTCGGTGACGGAGCGGCCGACGACGGACGAGATGCCGGCCATCGGGCGGATGAAGTATTCGATCATCCCATTGGTGTCGGGGTGGTTAACGTCGAAGCGGTAAAGTTCGCCGTCCGTGGGCAGGTCGATGCCGGCCTGGCGCTGGAGGTCGAAGACGACGCGCGTGGCGTCGATCACGGCCTGTTCGCTGGGCAGCGCGGCGAGCCAGTCAGGCACCGGATACGAGCCGACGGTCGTGGTGAGAATGCGGGGCTTGGAGGGAATCTTGGACATAAAATTAGAGATGGGAGATAGGAGATGGGAGATGGAGGACGGAAAATGCGAACCCGGAATTTATCGCGGAAGTGCGGAGGTGCGGAAACACCGGGAAATGAATTCGATGCATGGGTTTCGCGTTTCCGCTCATCCGCGTTTCCGCGATAAGAATGGGGCGGGACAGGGGATTGACGGAGGGCAGGGCGCGGGCCATTTAGTGCCGCCAGTTACCTCGCGTTATCCCCGATGAACGCCACCCGATCCCTCTCACCGTCGCAGGTTCGTTTTTTCCAAGAGGAAGGCTACGTCATCGTGCCGGATGTGTTCGACCCGGCGGACCTGGAGCCGGTGCGGCAGGAGATGCACGCGGAGATCAACCGCAAAGCCCACGAGCTTCACGCTGCCGGCAAGCTGGCGCAGCTCCACGCGGAGGCGGGATACGACCGGCAGCTGGCGCTGATCTATCGCGACTCGAAAGAAGCCGGCGATGCGATCGTCCGCCACCTGATGGGCAAGCGCGGCGGCGGGTTTCACTCGCCCGAGATGTTTGCGCTCATCACGCACCCCCGGATGCTCGCGGCGGTCGGTTTGCTGCTGGGCTCGGAGGAAATCGTGGCGTCGGCCTACCGCATTCGCCCGAAGCTCCCGAATTTCGGTCGCGGCGTGGTGCCGTGGCATCAGGACAGCGGGTATTTGTCGGAGCACTGCGACGAAAACCTGATCATCACCTGCTGGGTGCCGTTCGTGGATGCGACGAAGGAGAACGGCTGCATGGAAATTCTCCCGCGCACGCACCGCGGGCCCGTCGTGCAACACCACACGGGCGGCAATGCAGACTTTCTCGTGATCAAGGACGAGGATCTGCCGGCGGACCCGCGCCAGGCAATCATCGCCGCCTGTCCGCGCGGCGGCGTGGTGTTCATGACCAACCGCACGCCGCACTGCTCGACGCCGAACATCTCGGACCACATCCGCTGGAGCGTCGACCTGCGGTTCAAGGCCGCCGACGTGCCGAACAACGTGGGCATCGAGCCCAAGTCGCTCGACGCCGAGGGTCACGCGGACGAGGCGTTTTATGAGGAGGTCAACGTCGCGTGCTACCCGCCCGACGCCGATTTCCTCGTCCAGAGCCGCGCCCACCCGGAGAAGGTGATCAATTATCGCGAGTATGTCCGCCTGCGGGACGTCTTTGACCGCACGCAACCGAGCTTCGCGGAGGTGCGCGCCTGGCCGCCGCTCAAGGCGGGCAACTAGAATTGCGCGGCAAACCCGGCGACATGGACTGGATAATCGAGAACATCTGGACGATCGCCGCCGCGATCATTGGCATTCTCTCCCTGCTCTCCGCAGCTTTGATGGGGTTGGTGGCGATCGTAAAGAAACATTGGCTCCCGGTTGAGGCCGTCATCTTGAAGACCGGCGTTAAGGTTTCCCATGATGCCGAGCGTCATTTGGTCAGGGACTACAGCATCGACTATTCATACCGGGTGAACGGGATGCCATATTTTGGCAGTGATGCCATCCGGGTGGAGGCGTCGTATTACGACGAGGATGAAAAGTTGGACCAACTGCGGAAGGAGTTCGAGGTGGGCTCGCTGCTTGAGGTTTTCTATGACCCGAGGTTTCCGCAATTTAGCTCTGCGCGCAGGGAGGTCGTAGGCCTAAGGAAGGCGATTTTTTGCGGCACGGTTGGGCTATTCATCGCCATCGTGCTCTACTACATGGACTACGCGATGGAGCTAAGCAGGCACGGGCACTACTACTAAGAACTTGGGGCTCGAATTGGTAGAAGTGGGCTTGGCTCCGGGTGCTCAGCGTCGGCGCGATTGACGCCGGTCGCAGACTGGCGGCAGATTTCCACCCGATGGACCGGCAAAAAATGAATCGGATCAGCGGCGGGCTGCTGCTGGTGGGCTTGGGCGCAGCGCTCGTGATTTTCCTGGTCGCCCAGCCGGTCGTCGTTGATCCGCTGCTCGGTGACCCGATGTCGAACAAGAAGTATCTGCGCGAACTGCGGGTGATGGGCGGGCAGGGGAATGTGCTCGCCGCGGAATTTCAGGACTGGTTTGCCGGCCTGTGGGAGGGACGGGAACTCGCCGACACGGTGGCTGTGCTCACGATTGGCGTGGTGCTCGTGTTCCGCTTTGTGGCCACGCATCCGGGAGTCCCGCCGGCGGCGGCGCAGGATGAAAAGACCCTGCCGCCCGGGAAATCCTAGCGCACAAATTCCGCCGGCGTGGGATCGCTGGCGAGTTGGACGGGCGTGATCGGGTCGAGACTCAGGGACTGCACAATGAGCGTCCGCTTGGGTTCGCCGGGCGCCACCGGTGAGACCGTCCGCAACACGAATTCATTTTGTCCCGGCCCGAGGAAGAGATGGAAGCGCAGCATGCGCGGGCTGGTGAGGGTGACGCGCTGACGCGGCTGGCTGGGGCCGGACAATTCGAGTTCGAGCGGAGTCGTTCCCGTCAGCGGGAGCCCGACCAAGTCCAGCCAGAGGGCTTCAAACGCGGGCTGGTGCGCCGGGCGCTCGATGTGCAGCTGGAGCGAGTCTGGCATCACGTAGAACGGCCCGCTCGTGATCGTGCCGGTTTCGACGGCGCCGCTGACGTGGAGCCGGCAGGCGGGCTGATGGCTGGCGACCGGGCCTTCGCGCTGCGGATCGAGCCACCAGAGCGGGGTTTTGGCCAGCGGCAGGCGGCGGAAGGGGTAGGTTTCGCTCGGTACGATCCGGTCACCCAGGTGGCGCCGGTCAAGATACACGTGGGAGTTGCGCGCAAAGTAGCAGATCCATTGCGCCACGAGCGGGTGATCGGCGACGACGAGGAAGTTTCTGTCGCGGTGTAGCCGGGCCTCCTCGCGCACGCGATGCAGGGCGGTGGAGTTCAACTCCGCGAGGACGCCCTCGCCGCGCAGCAAATCCCGGTAGAGCGGCAACGTGCTCACCGCGCCGGCACCGAGCAAAACGGCGGCGAGCAACGCCTGCTGCCACCGGCGCATTCGCCCGAGTGCGACGACGCCCAGCATGGCCGTTCCGATCCACAGCGGGGCAAACCCCGCGAGGAGTTTGGCGAAGGGATATTTGGCCAGCACCGGTTGGATCGCCAGCCACGCGAGCAGGGCCACGGGCACGCCCAAAGTCACCCAGAGGAGCATGCGCCGGCGTGGCGGGAGACGCAGCGCTGCCCAAGCCACGAGGGCAAGGACGATTCCGCCCGCGGCGAACATCAGCCATTTCGGGCCTGATTCCACAGGCAGATCGAGAAACAGCCGGCTCCAGCCCCACCACGTGCCACTTCCAGGAACGAGCAGTTCCAAGTGGTGGGGATCCTTCACTTGCGTCCACTGGATCACGAGCCACGCCACCAGCCGGGAGCCGTAGCCGGGATTCACGACCAGCGCTCCGGCTCCGATCCACAGCAGCTCGCGCGCGCGCGCCGGCCAGGGTCCGCGCGCGGTCAGCCGCAGAATTCCCGCCACCGCCACGCCGATGATGGCCACCTCGGAATAGGCGCCGATCCAGAACGCCAGCAAGAGCGCCGCGACGATGTGCTCGAGCCGGTTTAACGGCCGGCGCACACCGAGCACGGCGACCAGCGCGGGCAGGACGAAGAGCGTGCTCGCTTGGGAAAAATATCCGTCCAGGTGCAGGTTGGTCACCGCCGGGCCCAGCGCCGCGCCGAGGCCACCGATCGCCGCCAGCGGCCGGGGCACGCTCCAACAGCGCAGCCACGCCGCTACCGCCACCGCGACCAGGCTGGCGAAAAAGGCGGTCATCGCACCGTAGCCCCGTTGGGCGTCGCCACCGCTGACCACCGCCAGCGCCCCGTGCGCGACGCTTTGGGTGATGCGCTGGTCCTTCAGCTCCAGCGGCCGCACCAGCCAGGGCTGCGGGCCGATATCGCTGACGTCGGTGGCAAAGGGTCGGTCCGCGAGGAACTGCGCGAGCGTGACGTAGTTCGCCTGGTCATAGCGTCCCTTGCCGTAGAAATCGCATGTCCCGACCGCGATGACGCCGGCCGCTTCAATCGCGAACGCCGCGATCCCGACGGCGAGAAGCAGGCGTGCGTCGATCCAGCCCACTCGCGACCTCGCAGTGCGGTGTTTCGTGGCCAACCAGATTCCGGTGAGCCCGCCTGCGATCGCGATTCCCATGCCGAGCCAAGCGGTCCACGCGAGCGGTTGGTTGAGGTAGAGCAGGCCTTGGAGCGCCAGCGCGTGCGCGCAAAAGCCGGCCAGGCTGCACCACAGCCAGGCCAGCTGGCGGAAAGGCGCCGGGCGGCCGGCGAGCAGCCAGATCCAGACTCCCCAGCCCGCGGCGGTCAGCAGCAGGCAGAAGAACTGCCAGGCAAGGAGAGCGACGTCGCCCATCATGGGAGTAACCGGGCCGGGGTCGCAGGCCGGGACGCACGCGTCCGGGCGCCTTTTTTCCACGAACAGCTCAAGCCCGAGTTTGTCGCGGAGGATGCGGACGGTGTAAAGCCGGGAGGCGGGGGGTAGGGGCCGAGTGCCGGCCCTCCTACGCTAAAGCTTCGGAGGGCATCCTTCGCCTCTGTCCGCGCACTGGGTCTTGGGAGTCCGTGTGTGCGGTGGATGGCCGTGCCATCCGTAGCCTTAGCGAAGGTTGGCGGAGAGGGGGGGATTCGAACCCCCGGTAGGCTTGCGCCTACACGCGCTTTCCAAGCGCGCGCATTCGACCACTCTGCCACCTCTCCGGGTGTTAAAACTGCCGTCCTAGGCCGGCTCGTCCGATGGGCGAAGGGTAGAGGAAGGTCGAAGCCCGCGGGCTGGTCAACGGAAAATCCACCGCGGCAATTGCCCCGCCCGGAAGACACAAACTTTTTCTAAAAGCGCTTGCGCGAGCCGGGGCGCGACCCAACCCTGCGGAGGATTTTTCCTCGCGCCACCCTCGTCCCACCATGGTCTCGTCCAACACGGAACTCGCCTACAACAGCAAGATAGAGGGCGAGGTCGTCGTTTCCCGGATGGATGCGGTCATCAACTGGATTCGGACCAATTCCATGTGGCCGATGCCGATGGGTCTCGCGTGCTGCGCCATCGAGCTGATGGGCACGGCCTCGTCCCGCTTCGACATCGCGCGTTTCGGCGCGGAGGTCATGCGCTTCTCTCCCCGCCAGTCCGACTGCATGATCGTGGCCGGCACCGTCACCTACAAGATGGCCTCCGCGGTGCGCCGGATCTACGACCAGATGGCCGAGCCGAAGTGGGTCATCGCCATGGGCGCCTGCGCCAGCACCGGCGGCATGTATCGCAGCTACGCGACCTTGCAGGGCGTGGACCGCATCATTCCCGTCGACGTCTACGTCAGCGGGTGTCCCCCGCGCCCCGAGGCGTTGCTCGACGCCCTCATCAAGCTGCAGGCCAAAGTCCGGCGCGAACGCTCGGCCACCAACCTCCGCAGCCCCCAATCCTGATTCGCGCAATGTCCGCCACGCCCAACGTCACTGCCGCGCTCCAGGAGAAGTTCCCCCAGGCGGCGGCGCGTGCGAGCCTCGACCACCCCGCGGTCAACGTGCCGGCCGCCGACGCCCACGCCGCGCTGAAGTTCCTGCGCGACGAGCAGGGTTTTGATTTCCTGGTGGACGTGACCGCCATCGACTGGGCCGAGGGCGTTTCGCCGCGGTTCACCGTGGTCTATCATCTCCTGTCGACGACGCGCCACGACTACATCCGCGTTGCCGCTGATTGCCCGAATGACGCCACTCCCGCCATCGCCACCGTGAGCGACCTCTGGGCCGGGGCGAACTGGCACGAGCGCGAAACCTACGACATGTTTGGCATCAAGTTCGACGGCCATCCCGACTTGCGCCGCATTCTGATGTGGGATGGCTACCCGTTTTTCCCCCTTCGCAAGGAGTTCCCGCTGGCCGGCATCGACTCGCCATTGCCCGACGCGGAAATCGGCGCGGAGACCGGCGCGCGCCTGATTGCCGCGCCGATGGCGGGCGGCCCCTTCGTGGCGTCGTCTGGTGAAATCAACCTGACCGAAGCGGAGCCCCGCGCCAAGGACGAGAGCTGGAACGAGCGCCGCGGCAAACCCGAAGCCTGACCATGGCCACCGAATTTTCCTTTCCCGACCCGGCCGCGAAGGCCGCCACCGCCGAGTTTGAGACGGAAAAGATGTCGCTCTCGATGGGCCCGTCGCACCCCTCGACGCACGGCGTGCTGCGCCTGCAGCTCGAGCTCGACGGCGAGATCGTGACGAAGTGCGACCCGGTCATCGGCTACCTGCACCGCGGCGACGAGAAGATCGCGGAGAACATGACCTACAACCAGTTCGTCCCCTACACGGACCGGCTGGATTACATCGCCCCGCTCGCGAACAACATGGCCTACGCCATTGCGGTCGAGCGGCTGGCCAAGCTCGAGGTCCCGGCCCGCTGCCAGGCGATCCGCCTCATCACCGCCGAGATGGCCCGTCTGTCGTCGCACCTGCTCGGCCTCGGGGCCTTCGGCATCGATACCGGCGCGTGGACGGTGTTCATGTACACGTTCACCGAGCGCGAAAAGCTCTACAAGCTGTTCGAGGAGCTGACCGGCGCGCGCTTCACCACCAGCTACAGCCGCATCGGCGGCCTGCAGCGCGACGTGCCCGAGGGCTGGACCGGCCGCGTGGACGCGTTCTGCGACCAGTTTTTGCCCATCCTCGAGGAGATCCTGGCGCTGCTCACGCGGAACAAGATCTTCATGGATCGCACCGTCGGGGTCGGCGTCATCACGAAGGAAGACGCGATCGCCTACGGCATCACCGGCCCCAACGCCCGCGGCTCCGGGCTCGGCCTCGACCTGCGCAAGGACAAGCCCTACTCGGGCTACGAGCAGTATGAGTTCGACGTGCCGGTCGGCACGACCGGCGACTCCTACGACCGCTACCTCGTGCGCGGCGAGGAGATGCGCCAGTCGGTGCGCATCATCAAGCAGGCCATCGCGAAGTTCCCCGGCGGCCCGTGGTTCGCGACGGAGGCCCGCAAGATCTTCGCGCCGCCGAAGGACAAAGTCCTCACCTCGATGGAGGAGCTGATCCAGAACTTCATGATCGTGACCGAGGGCCCGCAGATGCCGGCCGGCGAAGTTTACTTCGAGGCGGAAAACCCGAAGGGCGTGCTCGGCTTCTACGTCGTGAGCAAGGGCGGCGGCGTCCCGTGGCGGCTCAAGATCCGTTCTCCCTCTTTCTGCAACCTCTCCATCCTGCCCAAGCTTTGCGTCGGCAGCCTCATTTCCGACGTCGTCGCCATCCTGGGCTCGCTCGACTTCGTCATGGGCGAGTGCGACCGCTGACCGGCGCCGCGAATTTTTCGAATGCCCACGAATCTCAAACCCTCAGCTCCGGAGTCATTCGCGCTCATTCGCGTGATTCGCGGGCAAAAGGTTTTCGCCTGATGAATCTCAAACCCGCCACCCTTTCGCAGATTGACGAGGTGATTACGCATTACCCGACGAAGCGGAGCGCCACGCTGCCGCTGCTGCACCTCATCCAAGAGGAGGTCGGTTTCATCTCCAACGAGGCGATCGAGTGGGTGGCGGCGAAGCTCGGGCTCCAGCCGATCAACGTTTACGAGGTCGTCACGTTCTACCCGATGTTCCGGCAGAAGCCGATCGGCCGCCGCCACATCAAGGTCTGCCGCACGCTGTCCTGTGCATTGCTGGGCGGTTACAAGACCTGCGCGACGTTCGAGCAGGAATTCCACACCCACGCCGGCGAGGTCTCGCCCGATGGCGAGGTCACGGTCGAGTTCGTCGAGTGCCTCGCGAGCTGCGGCACCGCGCCCGTCGTGATGATCGATGACGAACTCCACGAGAAAGTGGACGCCGCCAAAGCCAAGCAGCTCAGCGACCAGATCAAGGCCGAGGCCCAGGCGCGCAAGTAATCGAAAATCGAAAATTTCCCATGCCCGCTCCCGCCCAACGCCGCATCATCTTCCAGCACATTGATGAGCCGGGTTACACCAATGACCTCGCCTGCTATGTGAAGCATGGCGGCTACGAGATCATGAAGAAGGCATTCCAGCGCCCGCCGGCAGAGCTGGTCGACGAGGTCAAGAAGTCCGGTCTGCGCGGCCGCGGCGGCGCGGGTTTTCCGTGCGGCGTGAAGTGGGGGCTCCTCGACAAGAAGAGCGGCAAGCCGATCTACCTCGTGGTCAACGCCGACGAGTCGGAGCCCGGCACGTTCAAGGACCGCTACATCATGCACCAGGATCCGCACCAGCTGATCGAGGGCATCATGATCACATGCTTCGCCAACAACGTGAAGCAGGCCTACATCTACATTCGCGGCGAATTTCCCCACGGCGCGCGCATCCTGGAAAAGGCCATCGCCGAGGCCCGCGCGGCGAACTTCTGCGGGCCCAACGTCCTCGGCTCGAGTTACGGCTGCGAGATCTACGTCCACCGCGGCGCCGGCGCCTACATCTGCGGCGAGGAGACCGGCCTGATCGAGTCGCTCGAGGGCAAGCGCCCGTATCCGCGCATCAAGCCACCGTATTTCCCCGCCGTCCTCGGCCTCTACCAGTGCCCGACGATCGTGAACAACGTCGAGACGCTCTGCCACGTGAAGCATATCGCGGCCATGGGCGGCGCGGAGTTCGCCAAGATCGGCACGCCCAACAACACCGGCACCCGCATCCTCTGCGTCAGCGGTCATGTGCAGAAGCCGGGTTATTACGAGTTTGAGGTCGGCAAGATCACGATGGGCGAGCTGCTCAACGACGTCTGCGGCGGCCCGCTACCCGGCCGGAAGTTCAAGGCCGTCATCCCCGGCGGCTCGTCCGCGAAGGTTTTGAAGTTCGGCGAGCGCTTCAAGGGCAAGCGCAAGGTCGGCGCGGAGATGGTCGACTACGACTGGGCCGTCGAGGACGTGCCGATGGACTTCGACTGCCTCGGCATGATCGGCACGATGGGCGGCTCCGGCGGCGTCATCGTGATGGACGACTCCGTCAACATGGTCGAGGCCCTGGCCAACATCAACGCGTTCTACGCCCACGAGAGCTGCGGCCAGTGCACGCCCTGCCGCGAGGGCTCGCTGTGGATGAAGAAAATTTCCTCCCGCATGGTCCACGGCGCCGCGCGCCCCGAGGACGGCCAGCTACTCAAGTCCGTCGCCGACCAGATCGCCGGCCGCACGATCTGCGCCTTCGGCGAGGCCTGCGCGTGGCCGACGCAGAGCTACGTCGCGAAGTTCGGCGACGAGTTCAAAGGCTACGCCGACGCCAAGAAAACCGCCAAACCTGGCGGCGTCACTGACCTGATCTGAGTTTGCCCGCGAATCACGCTAATGCCCACGAATCTTAAAGACCTTCCGGACAATTCGCGTTCATTCGCGTAATTCGCGGGCCAAACACTCTCCTTTTTCGATGATCGCCCCTGCCAAACCCGAGCTCGTCACCGTCAATATCGACGGCAAGGAGATCTCCGTGCCGAAGGGCACGAATGTGATCGAGGCCGCCCGGCTGGGAGGCATCGATATACCGCATTATTGCTACCACCCGAAGCTCACCGTCGTGGGCAACTGCCGGATGTGCCTGATCGAAATGGGCATGCCGGCCGTCGATCCGGCGACGAAGGCCCCGGTGATGGATCCCGCGACAGGCAAGCAGAAGATCAACTGGATCCCACGCCCGCAGATCGGCTGCGCCACGAACGCCTCCGCCGGCCTCCACATCCGCACGCAGACGCCCCAGGTGAAGGACTGCCGCGAGGGCGTGATGGAGTTCCTCCTCATCAACCACCCGCTCGATTGCCCGATCTGCGACCAGGCCGGCGAGTGCAAGCTCCAGGAGCAGTCCACCGGCTACGGCCGCGGCTACTCGCGCTTCATCGAGCAGAAGAACGTGAAGCCCAAGCGCACGCTGCTCGGGCCGCGCGTCATGCTCGACGACGAGCGCTGCATCCTCTGCTCGCGCTGCATCCGCTTCTCGCAGGAGATCGCGAAGGACGACGTCCTCGGCTTCATCGACCGCGGCAGCTACTCCACGCTGACCTGCTATCCGGGCAAAAAACTGGAGAACAACTACTCGCTCAACACGGTGGACATCTGCCCCGTCGGCGCGCTGACGAGCACGGATTTCCGCTTCAAGATGCGCGTCTGGTTCCTCAAGCAGACCAACTCGATCGACACCGAGTCGAGCGTCGGCGCCAACACCGTCGTCTGGTCGCGCGAGGGGGTCATCTACCGCATCACGCCACGCCGCAACGACGACGTGAACGACACGTGGATGGCCGACAGCGGCCGCGAACTCTACAAGGCCGTCGCCGCCGAGGACCGCCTCACCGCGGTGAAGCTCAACGGCGCCGCCAGCACGCTCGAGCTCGCGCTCGCTGCTGCCGCCGATCTTTTCAAGTCGAACGCCGGCGGCATTGCCGTCGTCGGCTCCGGCCGCAGTTCCGTCGAGGAGCAGTTCCTCACGAAGAAGCTAGCCACCGCGCTCAAGGCTCCGGCCTACCTCGTCAGCCGGGTGGGGCAGGGGGACAAGATTCTCGTCTCGGCCGATCGCAACCCGAACGTCCGCGGCGCCCTCGTGACCGGCCTGATCGTTTCGCTGCCCTCTTCGCAGCTCAGCGCGCTCGCTGCCGCGATCGACGCCGGCACGGTGAAGACCGTCGTTTCCGTCGGTGAGGATCTCGCCGCCGCCGGCCTGACCGCGGGCCAGCTCGCCAAGGTTTCCGTCATTTACCTCGGCACCCACGCCAACGCCACGAGCGCGGCGGCCCGTGTCGTGCTGCCCACGCTGACTGTGTTCGAGAAGAACGGCACGTTCGTGAACCAGCAGTTCCGCGTGCAGAAGTTTCTCAAGGCCGTGCCCGCGCCGGCCGGTGCGACCGACGATCTCGTCGTCCTCGCGAAGCTCGCCGCTGCCGCCTCCGGCACCGCGGTGGCTTCGGAAATCGGCGCGCTCTGGTCGGCGATCGCCGCCGCGGTGCCCGCGCTGGGCACGATGACGTTCGCCAACCTGCCCGAGACCGGCCTCCTGCTCGACGCCACGCCGTGGGCCGCACTGCCCTTCGCCGAGGGCGAGACGCTGCACTACAAACCCTCCTCCGCCAAGGCTACGGAGGGCAGGCCCGCCTGATCATGTTCAACCTCTGGTTCAATTTGAATCCCATCCTGCAAGGCGTCCTCAAGGGCCTGGCGGTGATCGCGGTCATTTTCCCGTTCGCCGGCGCCTGCTCGCTGGCCGAGCGCAAAGTCTCCGCGTGGATGCAGGGCCGGCCGGGTCCCAACCGCGCCATCGTGCCGTGGTTCGCCTACGTTCCCGTGCTCGGGAAGTTCCTGCAGCGGCTCGGCGTGTTTCACCTCATCGCCGACGGCGCGAAGTTCCTCTTCAAGGAGGAGCCGCTGCCCGGCCACGTGAACAAGCTCTACTTCATCCTCGCGCCCGCGCTCGCGATGATGCCCGCGTTTACCACCGTCACGGTCGTGCCGTTCGGCGCGTATCTCGACGGCGCGGGTCGCACGCTGCCGCTCATGCTGGCCAACGTCGACGTGGGCCTACTCGCGGTCTTCGCGGTGTCGTCACTCGGCGTTTATTCGCTCATTCTCGCCGGCTGGGCGTCCAACTCGAAATATCCCTTCCTCGGCGGCGTCCGCGCGTCGGCGCAGCTGATCTCGTATGAGCTGTCGATGACGCTCTCGGTGGTCCCGGTTTTCCTCTGGATCAACGCCCCCGGCACGCCCGGCACGATGAGCCTGGCGAAGGTCGTGGCGTTCCAGAGCCTGCCTGGCTTCTGGGGCGGAGCGTGGTTCGTCTTCCTGATGCCGCTGTCGGCCGCGATCTTCCTGGTTTCGCTCTTTGCCGAGACAAACCGCCAGCCGTTCGACATGCCCGAGTCCGAGGCCGACCTGGTCGGCGGCTTCCACACGGAATACGGCGCGTTCAAGTGGTCGCTCTTCTTCGTCGCGGAATACTCGCACATGATCGTCGGCTCGGGTGTGTTCACGCTCCTTTTCCTCGGCGGCTGGAACCCACTGCCGTGGCTGTCGCTCGCGGACTTCTTTGGGTGGCTGCGCCACCTGACCGGCGCGGCGTTCACGCTGCATCCGCTGTTCGTCGGCGTGGTTTCCATCGCGTTCTTCCTCGGCAAGATCGTCGTCCTGCTGTTCATCTTCATGTGGGTGCGCTGGACCGTCCCGCGGTTCCGCTACGACCAGGTCATGAAACTCGGCTGGCAGAAGCTCCTGCCGCTCGCCATCGCCAACCTCATTTTCTACGCGCTCGCCATCGCGTTTATCGAACGCTGACCGCTCCACCGCCATGGCCATCATCCCTCTCGAACGCAAACCCCTGTCCCTGGCGGAGCGCACCTACCTGCCGGCGATCCTCAGCGGGCTGAAGACGACGTTCAAGCGGCTGCTCAAGCCGGCGGAGACGCTCGAGTATCCGGAGCAGCGCCCCGCGATCCCGCCCGGCTACCGCGGCGTGCCGACGCTCGTGCGCGACCCGAACGGCCGCGAGAAATGCGTCTCGTGCCAGCTCTGCGAGTTCGTCTGCCCGCCCAAGGCCATTCGCATCACGCCCGGCGAGATTCCCGCCGACGCGCCCACCGCGCAGGTCGAGAAGGCGCCCAAGGCCTTCGACATCGACATGCTGCGCTGCATCTACTGCGGCCTGTGCCAGGAGGTCTGCCCCGAGGAGGCGATCTTCCTGCAGAACCAGTATTCCATGTCCGGCTACACCCGCGCTGAGATGGTCAACCACAAGGACCGGCTCTACGAGCTCGGCGGCACGCTGCCGGACCAGCATTTCAAGTGGGACAAGAAAAAGGCCGCCGCCGAGCACGGCAACGCCCACTGATCGCCGACGATGAGCGCCCTCCTCTTCAACCTCTTCGCCCTGTTCACGGTCATCTGCGCCGTGGGCACCGTCGTGAACAAGAACGCCGTCAACGCCGCGATGTGCTTCCTGCTGTGCCTGGTGGGCGTGGCGGGGCTGTTCGTCCAGCTCGACGCCTACCTGCTGGCGTTCCTGCTGCTGCTGGTTTACGCGGGCGCGGTCGTCGCGCTGTTCCTCTTCATCATCATGCTGCTCGACGTGCAGGGGAAACAGTCGATCAGCTTCAAGAGCTTCTCGACCGTCGCCGCGGCCCTCGCCGCGGGCCTGCTCCTGGTCGGCATCTGCTCGTTTGCCACGCGCGGCCACCTGGACGCGCCCAATCCCAACTACGGCTCGGGCGTCGGCGCCGCGCTCAAGCCCTACGCCTACCAGCTTTTCACCACCTACCTGCTGCCCGTGCAGGTCATGGGCTTCCTGCTGCTGGCGGCCATGCTCGGCGTGATCGTGCTGAGTCGAAAGCTGGACGCCGTGGAGGGCACCTCATGATCCACGCCGGACTCAACACCTACGTCACGCTCAGCGCGCTGCTGTTTGTCATCGGCTTCTTCGGCGTGCTCCTGCGCAAGAACACGCTGGTGATCTTCATGAGCCTCGAGCTGATGCTCGTCGCCTCGACCCTCGCGCTCGTCGCGTTCTCCCGCTTCAACGGCACCCTGGACGGCAACGTCTTCGTGTTCTTCATCCTGACCATCGCCGCCGCCGAGGTCGCGGTTGGCCTCGCCATCATCGTGGCGCTCTTCCGCATGCGCCGCACGGTGCAGGTGGACGAACTCAACGCGCTGAAACACTGACGCGCCCATGGAACACACTTTCACGCACACCGTCGTGGTCCCCTACATCCTGCTTGAGCCGCTCTGGGCCGCCGTGCTGATTGCGCTCTTCCTGCGCAAGCGCGGCTCTTGGGCCGCGGCGCTGTCGACGCTGGTGGCCGCCCTGATCTGCTTCCGCGCCCTGAAGATGGCGCTGGGCGGCTTCCGCTTCGAGGGTGGCACGGAATGGCTCCATCTGGGCAATTTCGCGCTTTCGATCGGATTCAAATACGACGACCTCGCCGCGCTGATGCTCTGCATCGTCGGCATCGTCGGACTCGGCGTGCACGTCTTTTCGCTGGGTTACATGCACGACGACGCGGCCAAGGGGCGCTACTTCGGCGGCCTCTCGATCTTCATGTTTTCGATGATCGGCATCGTCCTGGCCGACAATCTCTTCATGATGTTCATCTTCTGGGAGCTGGTCGGTTTCAGCTCCTGGCTGCTCATCGGCCATTGGTATGAAAAGACATCCGCCAGTGAGGCGGCCAAGAAGGCTTTCATCACGAACCGGGTGGGGGACTTCGGTTTCCTGATCGGCATCATCTGGTGCTACTGGGCCAACGGCACGGTCAACCTTTCGGCCCTTGGCGCCCACCACGTGTTCAGCACCGGCATCGCCCTGCTGCTCTTCTGCGGCGCCGTCGGCAAGTCCGCCCAACTCCCCCTGCAAGTCTGGCTCCCCGACGCGATGGAAGGCCCGACCCCGGTGTCCGCCCTCATCCATGCGGCCACCATGGTCGCCGCCGGTGTCTACATGCTTTGCCGGATCAACGTGCTGATGGTTCCCGACGCGCTCACGGTCATCATGTGGACCGGCACTGCCACCGCACTTTACGCCGCCTGCTGCGCCATCACGCAGAGCGATATCAAGAAGGTCCTGGCTTACTCCACGCTCTCCCAGCTCGGCTACATGGTCGCGGCGTTTGGGTTGGGAAGCGGGAATCATGACCCTGTCGCAATTACTGGAGGAAGTGGTGAACACAGGACTTTGGTCGTGGTGGCCGCCGCCGGCGTCGGCGCCGCGATGTTCCACCTGACGACCCACGCCTTCTTCAAGGCGCTGCTCTTCCTCGGCTCCGGCTCAGTCATCCATGGCTGTCACCACGAACAGGACATCTTCAAGATGGGCGGGCTCCGCACGCGGATGCCTCTGACGTTCTGGACGTTCACGATCGGCGTGGCGGCCATCATCGGCCTGCCGGGACTCGCGGGCTTCTTCTCGAAGGACGCCATCCTCTATCTCGCCTTCGCGAACAACAAGGCAGTCTTCCTCGTCCTCGCGTTCACGGCCATCCTGACCGCGCTCTACATGACGCGGCTCTGGCGCATCACTTTCTTCGGCGAGCCCCGCAGCGAGTCGGCGGCGCACGCGCACGAGGGCGGACTCACGCTCACGTTGCCGCTTGTGGTGCTCGCCATCCTCGCCGCCATCGGCGGCTACGTTGCGATCTACCCGAAGGTTTTTACCGGGGTGTTCGAGCTTATCCCTGAGGCGCACGGCGGTGATCACACCACGATCCTCATCACCAGCCTCGTGGTCCTCATCCTCGGCGCCGGTACCGCGCTGTTCTTTTACAAGCCCGCTGCGACCGATCCGCTCGAGGCCCGCGCTCCGGGACTGTTCCGGCTGCTGGCGTCGAAGCTCTGGTTCGATGAGATCTACCAGTGGTACATCGACAAAGTGCAGCAGCGTTTCGCCCTGCTCCTCAACTTCCTGGAGCAGATCTTCCTCGCCGGGCTCATCATCCGGGGATTCGCGGGCGTTGTCGGGCTATTTGGCCTCGGCGCGCGGGCGCTGCATGTCGGCAAGCTCAACGTCTATCTCTACTGGTTCCTCGGCGGCGTGGTTGTCCTCTGGCTGTTCGCCACCGGTGTGTTCTAAAAATCTGCGATGAACCTGCCTTTCGACCCTCTCCTCGCGTCCATCGTCGCCCCGCTTGCGGTGGCGGTCGCGATCGCCTGCGGCCTGCCGAAGCGCTGGTCGATCCGCCTCGCCTACGTCGGCTTCGCGCTGCCCGCGCTGCTGGCGCTGCACGCGTGGTTTCACTACTCGGCGCAGCCGCAGGTGCACGGTTATGCGTTCCTGACGCGGTATTCGACGGGGCTCGACGGCCTCGGCATCGGCCTGACGCTCGGGCTCAACGGCATTTCGCTCCCGCTCTTCGTGCTCGCCGGCCTCGTCGGCCTCGCCGCCGGGCTCTACGCGATCCAGTCCACGGCGGAGCGGCTCAAGATCTACCTGATGCTGCTGCTCGTCATGCAGGCCGGCCTGATGGGTGTGTTCGCCAGCGTGGACGTGTTCTTCTTCTACTTTTTCCACGAACTCGCGCTCATCCCGACCTTCATCATGATCGGCATCTGGGGTGGACGCGACCGCAGCTACGCGGCGATGAAGGTGACGATCTACCTCACGCTCGGCGCGATGCTGTCGCTCGTCGGCTTGATCGCGCTCTACGTGAAGAGTGGGGCAACGTCCTTCGACCTGATCACGCTCCGCGAGATCATCGCCGCGCGCCCGCTGGCCGCGACGCTCCAGCACAACATTTTCGCGCTGCTGATGTTCGGCTTCGGCATCCTGGTTTCCCTCTGGCCACTGCACACGTGGGCGCCCCTCGGCTACGGCGCCGCGCCGAGTTCCGCCGCGATGCTGCACGCCGGTGTACTCAAGAAATTCGGCCTCTACGGCCTGATCCAGATCGCCCTCCCGCTGCTGCCGCTCGGCTCGGCGCACTGGGCGCACACCCTCGCCGCGCTCGCCGCGGTGGGCAACGTCCTGATCGTCGGCTTCATCACGATGGCGCAGCGCGACCTCAAGCAGGTCATCGGTTACAGCTCCGTGATGCACATGGGCTACGCCTTCCTCGGCGTCGCCTGCTACTCCGTGCTCGGCGCCGGCGGCGTGGTGCTGCTGATGGTGGCGCACGGCCTGTCCGTGGCGCTGCTCTTCCTGCTCGCGACCAGCATCTATCACCGCACGCACACCTTTGAGCTGACGGAAATGGGCGGGCTCGCGCAGAAGACGCCGGTCCTCGCGGCCTTCTTTGTCGCCGCGACTTTCGCCAGCATCGGCCTGCCGGGCTTTGCGAACTTCTGGGGCGAACTCACGATCTTCGTCGCGCTGTGGCAGTTCTCGCACTGCCTCACCGTCATCGCCATCTCCGGGGTGATCATCTCCGCGATTTACGGCCTCCGCGCCGCCGCTCGCGTGTTCTTCGGCCCGCCGACCGACGCGTTTGCCGCCGTCGCCGCGCAGCATCCGCCGGCAGACCTGAACTGGCGCGAGAAGATCCCGGCGCTGATCCTCCTGGCGACGCTGCTCTTCATCGGCTTCTGGCCGAAGTCCCTGTCGGCGCCGCTCAACGACACGCTCAACACGGTTTATTCCGCCGTTGCTGGCAAATAAGACGCCATGGACATCCCTTCCCTCCAAGCCCTCGCCGCCAGCAACACGTGGACCTCGATCCTGCCCGAGTTGATGCTCGGCTGTCTCGCGCTGCTGCTGCTGGTCCTCGAGATCGTGCTGCCCAAGCGCCTGCACTCCGCGCTCCCGGGCGTGGCGCTGCTGGGCGTGCTGGCGTTGTTGGCGGGCCAGCTGCTGACCGCCTGCTGCGGCATCACGGAGGGTGAGAGTTTCAACGGCCTGCTCTACCACTCCCAGGAAGGCCAGTTGATGCGGGTGTTCTTCCTGCTCGCCGCGCTGCTCACCGGCGTGCTCGGCACCGTCTGCCTCGCCCGCCAGCGCGTGGCGCACACCGAGTTTTACCACATCCTGCTCGTGGTCACGGCGGCGATGATGCTCCTCGTGCAGAGCAACCACTTCGTGATGCTGTTCGTCACGCTGGAGACGGTGACGATCGGTCTCTACATCCTCGTCAGCTATTTCCGCAACAGCCCGTTCTCGCTCGAGGCCGGCCTGAAATACCTGATCATGGGTGCGCTCAGCTCGGCGATCCTGCTCTTCGGCATCGTGCTGCTCTACGGCGTGGGCGGAAACCCCTCGCTGCCAGCGCACACGGCGTCGGCGATGAACTTCGACGAGCTCCGCGCCTTCCTCGCGGCCAACCCGCACAACTTCCTCGCGAGCGTGGGCATCGTCCTCGTGCTTTCGGGCGTCGCCTTCAAGATCGCCGCGTTTCCGTTCCAGATCTGGGTGCCCGACGTTTACCAAGGCGCGCCGACGCCGGTGACGGCCTTTCTCGCGGTGGCTTCGAAGGCGGCCGGTTTCCTCGTACTGTTGATCGTGGCGCGGACGTTTTCGCCCTACGCCTGGTTGCTAGCGCCGGTGCTGACCGTAATGGCGGCGGCCACGCTGCTGTTCGGCAGTCTGGCGGCGCTGACGCAGCACAACGTCAAGCGCCTGATGGGCCTCTCCGGCGTCTCGCACGCGGGCTTCCTGCTGCTGGGCGTCGTTGCCGCCGGCACGCAATCGATGGCGGTGGGCGCGATCTATTTTTACCTGTTCGCCTACCTGCTGGCGTCGTTTGCGGTGTTCGGCGTGATGGCGCAGGTGGCGGGGCCGGAAGATGCCGACCAGGAAATCAGCCATTATGCGGGGCTGGCCAAGGACCGCCCGTTCCTCGCGCTCGTGCTCGCGATCGGCCTCGGCTCGCTCGCCGGCATCCCGCCGCTGGCCGGGTTCATGGGCAAGCTCTTCATCTTCATCGCCGCCTTCCAAGCGGGGCTCTACGGCCTGCTCGCGGTGGCCGTCGTCGCGGTGGTGATCTCGATTTACTACTACTTCGGCTGGATCCGCGCCGTGTTCTTCTCGAACTGGGTTTCACCCGACGGCGAGGCCGCGCCGCAACCCGCGCGCGCGCCGGTGGGCCTCATGGCCGGGCTGATGCTGGGCGTGCTCGCCCTTGCGACGATTTTCCTCGGCTTCTACCAGGGCCCGCTTGGCCAGTGGCTCAACAACCGCTGAGGCGCTGCGGCGGAGCCGCATGCCCGGCGGGCAGTTGAAAGCTGGGAGTTGAAAGTTGAAAACCGGAGCCTGTTGAAGCTGACGGCCCTGGGGGCCGCCGCTTTCAACTTTCACCTTTCAACTCGCTGCGGCGCATGCCGCCGCGTCAGCGTCACCGCCAGCTACCCTCGATGAAGACGTAGGAGCCGCCGCGGTGTTCCCAACGCGGGGCGACCCACTCGTGGTGCCCGTGCGGCGGCACTTCCCAGTGGCCGGCGATCCATTCCTCGTGGTGCCCGTGGCGGACCCAGTAGCCGGCGATCCACACATGGTAGGGTGACGGACGCACCACGATGATTTCCTGACGGGGCGGAGGAGGCGGCTCGTTGAAGCTGAACTCCACGACCTGCGGAGCAGGCGCCACGGTGTATTCCCAGTGGCTTTCAATCCAGTTGTGCGAACGCTCGTCCCAACGTCCCTCGACGTAATAGGCGCCCGGCTGGGGCGGGAGCGCCCATGTGCCGCCCACCCAAAGCCAATGGTCGTGATGGCGGATGTGGTGCCCGGGAATCCAGACATAGCCCGGACCCGGCGCGGGATATTGGCGCTCTTGCACCACGATCGGTGTAGGCGGGGCCTCGTGCACGATGATGGGCGCCGGCAGCCCCAGATGGAGGTCGAGGCTGACATGGGTTTCGGCGAAGGCGACCGGGGCAAAGCTGCCGAGGACGAGCGCCGCAGGAAGGAGGAACAGGCTGGATTTCATGGTGGTTAAATTGGCTAAGTTGATGCGGATATAAACAAGACGTTCAGGGTTGGGGCGGGTTACCGCCAGAAAGGCGGCCCGGGCACAGACCCGGCGAAAAGACGTTTGTTTCCGGGGTGGAATACTGCCTCAGTGACCGCTGCTGCATGAAAGTCACCGGTCTCGCCCTCGTCCCGCCCCCGACCGCCGCCGACCTGCCCAAGGTCACGCCCGAGCTGCTCGCCTCCGTGCTGGCGCGCTACTCCCGCAGCAACGAGGGCCTCGCGGCTATCCTCGAGAAGGTCGACGTCAACAATCCCGACGCGTCCATCGACCGCATCCTGAAATTCGTGGACTACGGGCACGCGTCCATCGGCGGCCTGACCGGCGGCCTCGCCATCGCGCTGGATGGCGTGTCCATGTGGCTCGCGTGGAAAATTTTTGAGCTGGCCACCATGGCGGACGGCCAGGAATCGAGCACGCGTTACATCACGATGGACGCGGCCAACCTGCCCGCGCCGGAGGACATTGGCATTCCCGCCGACCTCGCGGGTCGCTGGCGTGATGTCATGGCCGCCGCCTTCGCTGCGTATCACGCCGAATACCTGCGCCTCGACCAGCTCGCCACCGCGAAGCCTTCGCTCGTGCGCCTGCCGCCCGACGCCAAGCCCGCCGTCGTCACGCGCCTCCGCAAGAACTACGCGCTCGACCGCGCGCGCTACTTTATTCCTTTCGCCACGCGCACCAACCTGGGCCTCGTGCAGTCCTCGCGCATGTGGTCCGTCACGGTGAAGCACCTCGACTCGTTGCCGCAGCCCGAGGCCCGCGCCGCCGCCGCGCTTATCCGCGAGGAATTGCTCAAGCAGTCCCCGCGGCTCATGCGCCACAGCACCGCGGAGAATTCCTACGAGGAGCAGGCGAAGCAGGAGCTGGCCGCCAGCCTCAAGCTCGGACTCGAGCGGCTGTCGATGACGCCGCTCGACGACGAAGTGTGGGTGAAAGTCGACCGCGACACGCCGCCGTGGCTGCCGGAACTGCAACCGGTGTCCGAGGCCCTGCGTCACCGCAGCAACCGCTACGGCCACCAAGGCCTCGCGACCCGCCGGACGCGCGTGACCTTCGCGTGGAACAACATGGCGCTGGCCGAGCTGCGCGACCTCAACCGCCATCGCACCGGTCACCGTTTCACGCCGCTCGTGCAGTCGGGTTTTTACCTGCCGCCGGAGATCAAGCACTCTGACCATAAGGACTTGCTCTCGTCGCAAATGGAGCTGACGCGCGAGCTGCTTCGCCGCGGTTCGCCGGCCTACGTCTATTCGCTGCTGCTCGGCGCGCAGACGCCCTTCGAGCACTCGACGCACGCCGACAAGTTCATCTACGAGGCGGAGTTGCGCACCGGGATGGGGGCGCATTTTCGCTACGCCGAGCATCTCAGCGCCGCGCTGCGCGAGTTTTTTCACCAGATGCCGGCTGCGCGGTCCTGGGTCGTCGAGGGCACGGCCGAACCGGAATAATAGGTTTGCCGCGCTTCCGGGTCGCAACAAGCTCCGCGCATACCCCCAATGATGTTTTCCAGCGCTGCCCTTGCGGTATCTGGCCCGGCTTTTTTCAGCGGCTTCGCCGCCGGCACTTCCCTCGGGCCTGACTTTGGAAATCACGGGGGCGGATTCGATCAAACGGGCGACGCAACACGTTGCCTCCCGCCGCAATGAGCACTTTCCGGGTCCTGCAGTTTAACATGCAGTTTGGCCAGATCTGGGACGACATGTATCCGGATCGCGCGCCCGTCCGCCTCGAAGCGACGGTGGGGGAAATCCTGAAGCACGATGCCGACGTGATTTTCCTGCAGGAAGTCGAGCAGACGCCGCCGGGCGGCGACCACGTCCAGCCGCCGCCCAACTACACCCGGCTGTGTGCGGAGCTGAAAGGCTATCACAGCTGGTTTTCCTACCCGAATCCCGATCCGCGCGAACTGCCGTTCGGGGTGGGGCTGGCGATTTTTTCGCGCACGCCGCTCCGGTCGACGCTCCGGCGCAACCTGCCGTCGCCGCCGCTGGAGTTTGAATTCTTCGGCAAGAAGACGACCCCGACGGACCGCCTGCTGATCGGCGCGGAGACCACGATCCTCGGCCGCGACCTGTTGCTCTACAACACGCACCTGCTCGCGTTCTTCATGCTCGGCTCGGGCAGCACGGCGCATCCCTTCCAGCGCAACCTCGTGGCGAATCAGGTGAATCAATCGAAGGGTCCCACGCTGCTCGCCGGCGATTTCAATGTGAGCCGCCACAAGACCCTCGTCGACCAGTTCGCCAAGCAGGGCTACCAGACCGTGCAGGACACCGAGGTCACCTGGCGCCGCAAGCCCTTCATCCTCGACCACATTTTCTACAACGCGCACCTGCGCTGCACCGCGCACCGCGTCTGCCCCACGCCCGCCTCCGACCACCACGCGCTCGTGGCGGATTTTGAGTTCGTGCAGTAGAGTGGATGTCCAAGCGGGAAAACCGGGATCCGCGGGTAACCTGCGCGGAGTCTACTTCTCCCGGCGGACGCGTTCCTTTTCTTCGTCGCGCTCCTCGTCGATCCGCGCGCGCTCGTGGGCGAGCTGTTTCTGGATCTTCGTCACCTCCTCCGCCTTTTGCGCGGTGTAGGCTTCGTCGAGCTGCTTCTTGAGGAAAATCTCCCGTTCGGCCCATTTGCCTTGGTAGATCTTGTCCAGCTCGGCCAGCCGGGCCTTCTGCGCCGGCGTGAGCGGCTTGCCCTGGGCGGGATCGGACTTGGCCAGGCGTTCCATCGCGAGCTCGTAGGCGCTTTTCATGGAGGCACGTTGGACCAGGATATCTTGAATGGGAAACCCAGATTTGGGAAACCCTCACCCAAACTTCACGCCGACAGCGAGGCCCACCGCCACGACGGCGAAGGGCGGCCAGAAGCCGCGGCTCCAGCCGCGCCACCCACCGGCGTAGCCCGCGAGCACGACCGCCAGCAGCAGCGCCAGCGTGGCCGTGCCCCACCACGGTGTGCGCCACTCGGCCGGCAACCAGACTCCGGGCACATGCTGCGCGAGGCGAATCAGCGCTTCGATGACCGCCAGCACGAGCACCGCCGCGTGATTGAACAGGACGCTCGCCGCAGTCCAACCCGCCAAGCCCACCGCGATCGAAGCAAAGCCGGCGGTGATGACGATCATCGCGAGCGGCACGAGGAGGAGATTCGCCACCAAACCGATTGGGGTGAACACGCGATAGAAGATGGCGCCCGTCACCGCGCCCACCAGCCACGCCGCCAGTCCGAGGCCGAACACCGGCCAGAATTCCCGGAGCGCCGCGGCGATCCAACGTTGCCACCACGCCCACGTGGCTTCCGGCAGATGGGGCCACGGCGGCCAGCGCTCTGCCAGCCGCTCTCCCAGCGGCAGTCCGAAACAGAGGATCGCGAACACCACGCCGTAGCTCATCTGGAAGCTCGCGCTGAACAGCGCCATCGGGTCGAGCAGCAGTACCAGGAACGCCGCCATCGCGAGCGACGCGACGCCATTGGCCGGCAGGCGCAGCGCAAACCCAGCTTCATACGCCGCCACGAGCATCCACGCGCGCACGGCGGACGGAGTCGCACCCGTCGCGTCCACATCGAGCCAAAGGATCGCCAGCGTGAGTCCCGCCACCAGCGGACGCGGACAACGCGCCAGCAGCAAGAGCGCGTGCAGCGCCGCCGCCACGACGCCGATGTGCAGTCCGTTGATGGCGAGCAAATGCATCGTGCCGCTGTGCATGAAGAGCTCGTTCTGCTCCAGGTTCAGCTCGTGTTTCTGTCCGAGCATCATCGCCCGATACAGCGCCGCGAGCTCCGGTCGCTTGGACGCGACGCCCGCGCTGAGAATGGCGTTGAGCCGGTGCGCGAGGTGCTCGCAGAACTGGCGATAACGCGTCGGTGGGTGCTCAACCGCCAGCATCCGCCCGCGTCCCAGGCGGAAGTTCATCCCCGCATCCGCCAGGTAGCCGTCGAAGCTGCGGCCGGGAGGATTTTCCGGCAGGGGAGTGAGCACTCCCACCACCGAGATCACCATCGAGCGCACGGGCAATTCGGCGCGCCCCGGCCGTCTCACCGAAAAATAGATCCGCTGTCTGGCGAGTTCGGACAGATGCGACTCCGTGCGGATAATCGTGGCCAGTCCCGCGCACTGCCGGGTGTCGTCTTGCGGAAACACCCGGTCAATCCTCAGCCCCAAACGAACCTCGCGGGCCGGCAGGACCTCCCACGCCGTGAGGTGGGCACGATGCAGCGTGTAACTGGCGTCACCGGCCAACAGGCCGGTGGCGATGAGCGGGAGCGCCCACCAGCGTGGCGCGCGCCAGGCCGCGAATGTCGCGAGGACCGCGACCAACAACGCGCCAGCGAGCAGCCAACCCGGTCGCAACGGCGGTCCGTAACGACCTGCCGCGATGCCCGCGATCAAGGGCAGCACCAACCACAGCAGCGGCGCGCGGTGTCCCAGGCTGCGATGGCTCACGCGTCGGATGAATGACCGTGGTCGGGTCGCGTCAGCCGCCGGCCGGTTTGTTTTCCGTAAGCGGCCGGTTGGATCGCGAAAGCGCGGAAGGGTATTGGCGCGAAGAGCCCGGACACTCTTCCAGGTTTTCGCTCGTCCGCGCTTTCGCGATCAAACCGCTCGGCTTCAAACTTGTTTCCGCGCCCAACCTGCGCAGCGTGGAAGTTACATGAAGGACGTTGACGAGGAGCCGTCGCTTTTCGCCGAGGAGCCGCCCCTTGCCAGGGCGGCCACCCCGGCCAAGTCCGCGCACCAGCCCCTCGCCGCCCGCATGCGCCCGCGTTCGCTCCAGGAGGTCGTCGGGCAGGACCAGCTCCTCAAGGCCGGCAGCCTGCTGCCGCGGCTCGTGGCGCAGAACCGTTTCGGCTCCCTGATTTTCTACGGCCCTCCCGGCAGCGGCAAAACCAGCATCGCCGAGGCCATCGCGCACGAAACGAAGAGCCGCTTCGTCCGCGTCAATGCCGTCATGTCCAACGTCGCCGAGCTCCGCGAGATCCTCGCCGCCGCGCGTCGGCGTCCCGAGGCGGGCACGATCCTGTTCATTGACGAGCTGCACCGCTTCAACAAGTCACAGCAGGATCTCCTGCTGCCCGACGTCGAGGAGGGCGTCGTGCGGCTGATCGGGGCGACGACGCACAACCCGGGATTCTACGTCAACCCGCCGCTCCTCTCGCGCAGCCACCTGTTCCGGCTCGAGCCGCTCTCACCCGTGGCTGTCGCCGGCGTGCTGCGGTTGGCGCTGACGGATGCCGAGCGCGGCCTGGGCGCGCGCAAGGTCACGACGGACGACAAGATTTTGGCGGACCTCGCCACGCTGTGCGACGGCGACCTGCGCCGCGCGCTCAACGCGCTCGAGGTCCTCGTGCTCGGCTTGCCGGAGGGTGCGAAGCTTACGGCGGGGGAGCTGGAGATCTTTGCCCGCGAGCGGCGGATTCGCTACGACGCGGACGAGGACGAGCATTACGACACGATTTCGGCGTTCATCAAAAGCTGCCGCGGCAGCGATCCTGACGCCGCAATGTACTGGCTGGCGAAGATGCTCGCCGGCGGGGAGGACCCGCGGTTCATCGCGCGGCGGCTCGTCATCCTGGCGAGCGAGGACGTCGGACTGGCCGACCCGCAGGCGCTGCCGCTGGCGGTGGCGGCGCACCACGCGTGCGACTTCATCGGCTTGCCCGAGGCGGAGCTGACGCTCGCGCATGCGACGCTCTACATCGCGACGGCGCCGAAGAGCAATTCCGCCACGCTCGCGCTCGGCGAGGCGCACCGCGTGCTGAAGGAGCAGCCGGTGCAGACGATCCCGTCTGCGCTGCGGAGCAAGAGCGGCCAGGCCAACAAGCGCATCGGGCAGGGGAAGGGCTACGAATACTCGCACGACTTTCCCGAGAACATTTCCGGCCAGGATTACCTCGAGAAACCGCTGGCGATCTACACGCCGAAAACCGCCGGTTGGGAGACCAAGATCGCCGAGCGCCTCGCGCGCTGGAAGGAACTGAAGGCCAAATTCAAGCCCTCCAAGGCTTGAACCGCAAAACCTGCGTGAGACTGGCAGGCGGACCGGTTGACAGACTGGACGCCTGGCGATTCAAACGTTCATCCGCATCCTGCGCGGGGTTGGTCGGGGTTCCATGCCATTCATTTCACCATGAAGATTCACCTCGGATTGCGACTGTTGCCGGTGTGCCTCGGGCTGGTCTTGGCCTCGGCCCGGGCCGAGTTGGTTCATTTGGACCTGCTGGCCAGTGACGCCGTGAATCAGCGGATTGGTTTTTATGTTCCCCTGCCGATTCGGTTGTCCGAAAAACGTCCGGCGGCGGTCAAAAGGGAGCCCGCCGACCTGAAGGCGCCGCTTTATGGGGTGATGAAAGTCGGCCCGAGCGACTGGCCGAATGCCTTTGCCCTCATCCTCGACGATCCGGCTGACGGGCCGATGCGGATTTTCTTTGATGCCAACGGCAACGGCGACGTGACCGACGATGTGGTCCCGGCATGGAAACCCGTCACGCGTGACGGCGTGCTGCAATCCTACGTCACCGAAGTCGATCCGCTCGTGAATTACGGGAAGGAGCCCGTCCGCCTGCACCTGAGGCTCTACCGTTTCCCCCGGAACAGCCCCAATTATGAGCAGCGCAAGACGGTGATGTTTTACTACGCGGACTATGCCCGGGTGGGCAGTGTGACCCTGGAAGGAAAGACGTATCCCGTGACCCTCATTGATGGCAAGGGCAGCGGTGACTTCCGGAACATGGACAGCGAGGGCGGCGAGCGCCGGTCGCCCACCAGCATGGCCACACCCAATACCCAGCTGTTTATCGACACCACGGGGGCTGGGAAATCCCTCCGCATGGTGGGCAAGGAATGGGTGACGCTGCCATGCTTTCCCGCCAACCTGCCGTTTCAGGTGGACGGGAAGACGTATGCGATCCGCCACCTGACCGCGGCGGGCGATTCCTTTGAGCTGATCCCGGCGCCCGCGGAATTGATCAGCCCCAGTCAGATAAAGTATTTCGTCCAGATGGCCAAGGGGTCCGATGGCCACGACTACAAGCTCCCGGCGCTTCTGGCCGGATTTTTCGGGCTTACGCCGGATGCAACCTATCGCAGCATGTCTTTTACCGACGACTACGACAACACGACGGTGCAACTTGTCGTGTTGCCCGACGGGTATCTGCTGGCCCGGAGCCTGGTGCAGAAAGCGTATCCGGTTCGTTTCCTGCGCGTGGGCGCTGATTTTGCGCTGCAGATCGCGGTCAATTGGGACGAGAAGAACCCGCCGGTTGCGATCCCCGCCGAGCGGGCGGTCAAACTGCATTACATCGACGTCGGGATTTGGAGCCGCATCGCCGAGGAAACCAGCGAAACCAAGTAGGGGAGCAGGCCAACCGCACCGCGTTTCGCTTGGGTTCAGGACCGAACCGGGCGGGGGTATGGGACGACATATACGCTGGGTTCGGCGATTGGATCCGCTCAGGCCTGAGCCGATTGCATTCGGAACGATGACGATTTCGTGATTGCGGACGCATTTCATCCCGGTTCCCTTGTCCGGCTGCTTTCCCATATGCGTTCTTTTGTCCTCCAGTCACGGGCCTCCGCAGGCACTGCTTTCCCCGCCGGTGTGGTGGGCGCGCGGTTAAACCCTTGGCGGGCCGGGAGGATGGACCGATGAGCAAGGCCCAATTCGCCCAGCGGCGCGACGGCCGCGTGGCCGCGCTGCAATACCTGTTTGCGTGGAGCCTGAACCAGCCGGCGAGCCTGCCGGAGGACTTGAAGGTCTTCTTTGCCAACACCGAACAGCCGCGCGAGCACTACGCGTTCGGCGAGGAGCTGATCCACGGCGTGATCGAGCACCAGGCGGAAATCGACGCGCGCATCAAGGCCCTGGCGCAGAACTGGGAGTTCGAGCGCATCGCGAAGATCGACCTGGCGATCCTCCGGATCGCGATGTTCGAGATGATCCACCGCAAGGACATCCCGCCGGTGGTCTCGATCAACGAGGCGATCGACCTGTCGAAGCAATTTTCCAACGCCGACGCCAAGCGCTTCATCAACGGCATCCTCGACCGCGTCAAGGACCAGCTCGGCCGCGACGCCCGCAAGGCGGAGTGAGGGGTGCCCGCGAATCACGCGAATCAGCCCCGAAATTAGGGTTCGTTTAATCAGCGTTCATTCGCGTAATTCGCGGGCAACTCCGATGTTTGGGCTTTTCAAAAAATTCAAGGACGGCTTCGCCAAGACCGTCAAAGCCATCTCCGACCAGACGGCGGGCATTTTCTTTGGCAAACGCATCGACGCCGACTCGCTCGAGGAACTGGAGGAAGCGCTCTACACCGCGGACTTTGGCGTCGAGACGACGGCCGAGATTTTGGCAGAAATCAGGAAGGCCTACACCGCGGACGAGACGCTGCAGGGCCGGCAGGCGGCTGAAATCGGCGCCGCGGTGCTGACGCGCGTGCTGGCGGGCGCCGAGGGCGCGCTGCCGCCGCCGGCGACTAAGCCCACCGTGATCGCCATGATCGGCGTCAACGGCTCCGGCAAGACCACCACGGCGGCCAAGCTGGCCTGGCGGCTCAAAGGCGACGGCCAGATGGTCACGCTCGCCGCGTGCGACACGTTTCGCGCGGCCGCGGTCGAGCAGCTGAAGAGCTGGGCGACGAAGCTGGACATCGAGGTGATCGCGAGTCACCCCGGCGCGGATGCGGCGGCGGTGGCGTTCGACGCGTGGCAGGCGGCGAAGGCCCGCGGACGCGATTACCTGATCGTGGACACGGCCGGCCGCCTGCACACCAAGGGCCACTTGATGGACGAACTCGCGAAGATCCGCCGCGTCCTCCAGAAGCACGACCCGTCCGCGCCCCAGCACCGTTGGCTGGTGGTCGACGGGTCGCTCGGCACGAACTCGATTGAGCAGGCGAAGGTTTTCCATGAGAGCTTCGGGCTGACGGGCCTCGTCGTGACGAAGCTCGACGGCACCAGCCGGGGCGGGGCGCTGGTGGGCATCTGGCGGCAGCTGAAGATTCCGATTTATTTCCTCGGCTTGGGCGAGCAGGCGGAAGACCTGCAGCCCTTCAGCGTCGAGAATTACGCCAAGGCCGTCTTCGGGCTGGACGATCAGAAGGTGTAGCCGACGGAGCCGAAGATGCCGCGGCGCATGCCGTATTGCGCGGCGTTGACGCCGACGCCGGAGCCGTCGCGCAACTGGTAGGACCGGTCGAAGAGGTTCACAATATCGAGGCGGACCTTCCACACGCGGTTGCGGCCGGCCTTGAAACTCTGCTCGGCGCCGAGATTCAGCGTCTGGTGCGCCGGCACCGCTCCGCCATTGGGGATGTTCGAGCCGTCGGCCGCCGTGGCGTCGTTGCGCAGCCCGCTGCCATACAGCACGTCGGCGTAGAGGCGCGTGCTGCCGCGGGATTCGTCCCAGTGGTAGGAAGCACCAGCGGAGCCCGTCACGGCCTGGTCGTGGTCAAGGAAGATCCAATGATCCTTCACGTAAGCCAGGTCTGCCGGGTCAAAGAGGAACTGCGACGAGGTCCAGTTGCGGCCCTTGGCCACCGAGTGGGCGAGGTTGAGATAGGTGGAAAATCCCCCGCGGGCATACGATGCGGTGAATTCCACGCCGTAAATCTCGCCCTCGGCGTAGTTGAAGGCCGAAAGAATCAGGGACTGGCCGAACAGACCGTCATCGAGTTGGTTTTTCGCGCGCTTGTAATAGGCATCCAGTCCGGTCGTGAAGCCCGCCGCGAACTTCTGGCTGATCCCGGCATCGAAATAGTCGGAGCGCTCGGCCTTGACGGGATCGTCCTGGTCAGACGGTGCGGCGTTCGAAGTGCCGTCGAAGCGTGCGACGGCGCTGCCCGGCACGTCTTCCACGGGTGGCGGGGTAAAGTAGCGAGCATAGCCCGCGTGAAACGTCGTGGAATCAACCGGCTTGAACAGGAAGTTCACCCGCGGGCTGAGCTGCGTCTCGCGGTCGAAGGTCGCATTGAAGACATCAAAGCGCGCGCCATAGTTGAGGGTCAGGCGCGGCGTGAGCTTCCATTCGTCCTGCAGATACACCCCCGCAAACAACCCGTGCAGCCGGCCATGATCGGTGAGGGTCAACGTAGGCCCGGTGGCATTGCCCCCGGCGTCGACGGGGAAAACCGTCGTCGCGGAATCCGCGGTGACGGCCTCGTTCAACACCATCAGGCCCGCCCGCCACGTGTGCGTGTCACTCCACGCCAGGCTCGCGTCGGCTTGCAGGCCGGTGGACGCGAGCTTCCGCGCGACGTCGCTGGCCACGCCGTTGAAATACAGGTCGCCGACAGGATCGGGGAGGAAATGGGCACTGCTGGAGCGGGCGAGGACGGACACTTGGGTGTCGAGGTCACCGGCGGACTTTTGATAGGTGATGACGCCGTAGGCATTTTTCTCGTGTTGGTTTTCGTCGAGCGCGGCGGAGTCGAAGTGGCCCGGCACCCACGGGGTGCCATTGGGTGAGGTGCCGGCCGGGAGGCCCGGGGTGTTGGGCACCTGGAACCCGCTGTTCGACGCACTCGCCATCACGTTGAGACGGCTGTGGTCGCCTAGGATGAGCGAGGCGTAGGAGAACAGCCGCAACTGGTCGGTGGCATCGTGGAGCGCCGTGGCGCTCGGCGTCGGGTTTTCAATGCCGAGGTCGTTGTGTTCGAGGCTGCCGTTGACGAAGTAGCTCAGGCTGCCCGCGGCGCCGCCGGCCTCGAAGCTCGGGCGAATGGTCCCGAAGCTGCCGCCGTAGAGCGAGACGCCGCCCCCCGGGGCAAAGGAACCGCTCTTGGTCTGGATGTCCACGATGCCGGCGGTGTGAAACCCGTATTGCGCCGGCAGCGAGCCGGTGACGAGTTGCAGGCTGTTCACGAAGCGCGGGTCGATTTCGAGGCCGAAGCCGGAAATGCCCTCCGGCAGCAGGACGTTGTTGATGCGGTATTGGAGGTTGGCGTGTTCGCCGCGGAGGTGCAGATCGCCGTTGGCGGCCGAGTCGCCGGCGACGCCGGGCGCGCGGAGCAGGACTTGGCTGAACGGCGCGTCAGCGCCCTGCGGCAGGTCGAGCAGTTGTTGGGGCCCGATCAAAAACGACGATGCGCCCAGGCTGGGCGCAATGGCGTCACGGGCTTGGTCGAGTCGGCCGGACACGATGAAGGCGGGCAGCTCGACGGGGGTCTTGTCGGGGGTGGCCGGGGAGTTCTCGGAAGGCGGCGCGGGCTGGGCGGCCAGCGCGGCGGCGGAGACAAAGAATAAAAGGAAGACGCGAAATGAGTGCATGATGAGTCTGAGTTTGCGGATGGGAGGGCGCATGCGGGTGGGCACGCGGGGAAAAAGCGCGAACCGGATCGGATCGCGCTGACCGGCAACTTTCTCAGCTCAACGGCGGCCCCCGGCCTGGCACGTGCAGGTAGCGGGGCGACGCAACAAAAACCTCGGCCGCGGCGGGCCGGGCGACGACGGACCATTCCGCGGGCGTGGCAGCCAGCACGGCCGTGTCGCAGGGGGAAGTGACGCCCTGCGCGAACAGCACGACGGCGCAATCGTCCGCGTGGCCGGTCTCATGGTCGCCATGGATGGCGTGGTGCAGCGCGGGGTTGGCGGCCAGCAGGGACAGCAGCAGCACCAGCGCGACGCTGCCCACCGCAAGCAGGCGGCGGACAACCTCGGCTGACGGCAGCGCTCGGCGGACGCGGGATATCACGGAGTCAACGTTGCCATCTGTCTTGTCGCGTCAAGTGCCTGGCCGTTGGAACGGCAAGGTTTGTTTGCGCCGGGCGCGCCGGCGATGCACGCTGGACACTCTCCATGACCGCCAACCGCTCCCTTCCGTCCGCCGGCTCGCTGCCACCGGTAACGGTGCTGAGCGGGTTTTTGGGCGCGGGCAAGACCACGGTGCTGCGTCACCTACTGGCGCAGGCGCCCACCTACGCGGGTGGGAGCCGCTGGGCGGCGATCGTGAACGACGTGGCTGCGATCAACATCGACGCGCAGCTCGTGCAGCCGGGGGCGGAGGACGCGGGCCGGACGCGGATCGTGCCGCTGGGCAATGGCTGCGTGTGCTGCTCGGTGCGCAACGAGCTGGCCGAGACGGTGGCGGAGCTTTGCGCACACAACGCTTACGACCACATCCTGGTCGAGACGACGGGCGTGGCGGAACCCCGGGCCATCGCGCAGCTGTTCACGCAGCGGAATGCCTTTGGGCGTCGATTGGGGGACTTCGCGCGGCTGCACGCGCTCGTCACCGTCGTCGACGCCCGGTATTTCCTCGACGAGTGGCGCCGGGGCCACGGCCGCCCGCCGCCGACGGTGGGGGAGCCGAAGCCGGTCTTTGAACTGATGCTCGACCAGGCGGAGTGCGCCGACGTCCTGTTGTTGAACAAATGCGACCTGGCGTCGGCCGCGGAGCTGGCCCAGGTCGAGGCAATATTGGGAACGTTGAACCCGCGGGCCGAGATTCGCCGCACCGAGCAGGGACAAATCGCGTGCGAGCTGCTGTTGGACCGGCCGCGTTTCGATCCGGTCGCCACGCTGGGTGCAGCGCGGTGGATCAAGGTGATGGGCGCGGCAGCGGAGGCGGGACAGCGTCAACCACTGGTCACGCGTCCGCGCGAGGCGCGACACGAGGAGGAATACGGCATCACGAGCCTGACCTACGCGGAACGCCGGCCGTTCGCGCGGGAGAAGTTCCTTGCCCTGGTCCAACAGGGCCTGCCGCCGGGTCTGCTGCGCGCCAAGGGGTTTTTCTGGCTGGCGGAACAGCCCGCGGACATCGGCTTCCTCTCGGTGGCCGGCGGGGTGGCGCGCGTGCAGTTCATCGGGACGTGGGCGGCGGCGTTGCGCGAGGGCGGCGTCATCACGGACGCCGAAATCCCCGCGGCAGCGCGGGCGCGCTGGGTGGAGCCCCACGGCGACCGGCGGCAGGAGCTGGTGCTGATCGGGCTGGGGCTGGACGAGGCCGAATGGACGGCCAAGTTGGCAGATTGTCTGGCATAAAGGGTTAATTTGGTTTGCGGATGCATTTTTTTGAAACCCTTTGGGGTCGCATGCGTCGAACGAGCGTGTATAAAAGCCATTTCATGAGACGGAGCCCGATCGCGGCACTGATCGCGGGCCTATTGCTGGGTTTCGGGGTCGCGCGCGCGAATGCGGATGTGGAGGTCCTGTCGCCCTCGGAGGACGTGAAGACGGCGGCGTTGGAGGCCGCGAAGCTGGACGTGCTCGTCTACAACGACGGCGACCGCGTGCGCGGGCACCTCGTGGAGCGCTCAGTCGACACCTGGCTGTTCATGTCGGAGCGCTTCGGCCTGCTGCGGGTGCCCTTGGCGGACGCCCACGTCGTCCTGGCCACGCCGGAGGCCGCCGAGGCGATCGCGCGGGCCAATGCGGAGGCGGCGCAGGTTCGGCTGGAGGAGGCGCAGAACGCCTCGTTTCTCGCGCGCCTGTCACCTGGGGCGCTGGCGCAGGACTTGAAGGATTTCTTCGGGCCTTGGCACGGGCGTTTCGCGGTCTCGACGCAGCTGCGGTCGACCACGACGGAAACAACCAACACGACGCTCGATGCGCATCTGCAGCGCAAGTGGACGAAGGACGACGTGCAGCTGAATGCCCGCTACGATTACGCCGAGACCAACCATGTTCCCACCACGGACGTGGAGAAGGGGGACGCGGCCTGGCGGCATGATTTTCCGGACCGGTTGTTCTCGATCTACAGCCCGTCGGTGGAACTCAACCGCGCTTCCACCTATCTGGGCCTGCCCAACGATTATTTCCTCCTGCAGCAGGAAATCGGCGTGGGCGTGAACGTCTTCAAGAAGCCCAACCGCAATGTGCGGGTGGGTATTGCCGAAAACGTCTTCGACGTCTGGCAGCTCACGGAGCCCCGGACGCACGAGGAGAACAACGCGGAGTCGCTCTTCCTCGAGGCGGACTGGCAGCTGCCGTGGCGCATGAAGGTCACCGAGCGCGGCGTTTGGTATCACACGTTCGCGAGCGGGCAGGACGGCTTCGAGAACAAGATCGAATTGGACAAGAAGCTGACCGAGACGTTCATCGTCGGGCTGCGGCACGAAACCCGCCAGAACAACCCGGACGTCCGAATCCAGGATTACACGCTGCTCAAGCTGCTGCTGGGAATTGATTTTTAAGGAGTGGTGGCCACGAAGAGGTGCAAAGGTCACCAAAGCCTCGAATCGACCCTCCCGCGCGCCTATAGGCGCAATGGAGACAATGTTTTAGCCCCGGAGCTTTTTGAGCCTCTTCGTGGCCATCCCGATTGGCGGTCTTAACCCTCGCACTTGAGCACGTAGACGGCGCCCTTGGCGGAGCCGATGGCGAGCAGGCGGTCGTCGGGGGACCAGGCGAGTTTCGTGGCGGCCGAAGGCATCTTCACCGTGGCGCGCAGTGGCTGGGCTCGTTCGGGGCTCCAGAGTTGCACCACGCCGTCCTGCGACGCGGTGGCGAGCAGTCCGTGGGTGTGCTGGAAGGCAACGGCGCAGACCTTGGCGTCATGCGGCAGCATCGCGGGCTCGCGGCCTTCCGGACCGGCCCCGGAACAGTCCCACACGCAGCAATCCTTGCCCCCGCCCGTGGCGAGCCACCGGCTGGTGTGGTCGTAGGCCAGTTCCTTCACCTTGCCCTCGTAGCCGCTCATCTGGAGTTCCACGTCCTCGGCGGGAATCCAGAGGTGTACGGACGGATCCTGGTTGCCCGACACGAGCCAGCGGCTGTTGGGCGACCAGACGAGCGCATGGATGCCGTTGGCGTAGGGAAATTCCTTCTGGACGATGAAGTCGTCGGCGTCCCACAGGCACACGCCGCCGAAATATGCCACCGCGACGCAACCCCCGGCCGGCTGCCAGGCGAGGGCCGAGATGGTTTTGGGCGTGGGCTTGAACGTGTGCACGACCGAGCCATCGGGACGGAGAGCGAAAAGGTTCTTGCCAGCTGCGGCGAGGAGTAGCGCAGGCGTCCCGCCTGCGCTACGCCAGCCCAAGTGTTCGACCCAAGCGGAGCCGAGGTTGGCCGTTGCGACGTGCTGGCCGGCGGCGGCGTCCCAGAATTTCACCGCGCCGTCCTGTCCACCGGTGGCGAGCAACGAACCAGAGGTCAGAGGCCAGAGGTCAGAGGTCAGACCCGAAGGCTTGATTTCCGTCACCTGACTTCTGCCTTCTGATTGCTGATCTCTTTCTCCTGGCGCCAGCGGCGCCCACGCCAGGCAATTGGTGCCGTTTTCGTGGCCGGGCAGCTCATGGCGCCGCGCGCCGTCGGCGGGGGCGAAGAGCGCCACCGGGCCGCTGGCGGCGGCAGCGGCGAGGCAGGACCCGTCGGGCGACCAGGCGAGATCGATCACGTAGTCCTCAAGGACGGCGGCCCAGTGTTTGGTGAGTTGCATCGGCTAGGCGCAATGACGCGAAGATGGCGGGAAACGCCAACCTGAATTTTCGGCCGCGCCGCGAAAAAACGGGCGATTTTTTGTGGCGCCGCGTCCGTGGCCTCTGTCAGGTTGAACCCTGCCCCTGCGGAACCCAACGAACTGCCGACATTGAAACGCAGCTTTCTCATCTCCGTCGCCCTGCTGTCACTCGCGAGTGCACTGCTGTATTGGACGGTGCCGGGCAAGCGCACCGACATCCCGGTCATCTACTGGGTCACGCAGGACGACGAGAACAAGCGGGCAACCGTGGCCGCGTTTCACCAGTGGCTGGCCGACGAACACCTGCCGGCGGTGAAGTTGCGCATCGACAACACCAACCAGGAGCCGACGAAGAAGCTCGTGCAGGGCCTTTCGGGCGTGGGCTCGGACATCATGGACCTTTACGGCTACGAGGCGGACCTGTTTCCAGCCACGGGCATGATCCAGGATGTGACCGAGGACGCGAAGCGGCTGGGCTTCTCCCCGGCGGCGACCTATCCCGCACTGGCGCCCGACTTCATCATCAACGGCCGCCAGTTCGGCTTTCCCCGCAACGCCGGCGTGTCGCTCAACTGGATCAACCGCGAGACGTTCGCCAAATACCACGTCCCCGAACCGCCGATGCGCTGGACGATGGACGAGTTCGAGGCGCTGGGGAAAAAGTTCGTGGCGGCGGCCAACCCGCCGGGCACGCGGGAGCGGATCTATTTCACGAACCTCGTGCCGCGCGAGCAGCTGCGGCGCGGCCTCGGCCTGGCCAACTACAACGAGACCTGCACGCGCTGCACCCTGGATGACCCGCGCAACGTGCAGATTCTCGAGCGGGTGCGACGCTGGACGGTCGAGGACCACCTCATCCCGAGCCGGGAGGAAGGCGAGGCGATGGCCGCCGACATCAGCGGCGACGGCAGCATGTTCTCGCACTTCACGTCGGGCCGTTTCGCGATGATCTACGTCGGGCAGTGGGCCCTGATCATCCTGCGCCCGCGCGGCACGTTCCAGCTCCGCGCGGTGGAGCCGGCGATGGACGGCTTCGTCAACACCGACATGGGCGGCGGGGCGGTGAGCGTCTACGCCCACTCCAAGCACCTCGAGGCATCCATCCGGTTCCTGCAGTTTCTCACGAGCCCCCATTTCAACAACCTGATTGCCCGCATTGCGGACGGGCTGCCGCCGGTGCCGAAATATGCGGAGACCGAGGAATTCCTGCGCCCGGCGGCGCACCCCAACGAGTGGGGCACAGCCGCAGTGTTTGCGGAGGAGGCCCGCACCACGGGAATCACGATGAGCAAGAGCCCGTTCGTGCTGCAGTCGATCCTCTACCGGGTCGAGAAGGAGCTGACGGAGACCATGGTTTCCGGCCGGATGACGGCGGCCGAGGCCGCCAAGGCCATGGGCGACCGGCTCAACGCGGAGATCCAGCTGCGCATCGACCACGACCCGGCGCTGCGGAAACTTTACGACCAGCGGGTCGCGATCCAGCGGCAGATCGATGCGCGTCGCGCCGCCGGGAAGCCCGTGCCGGCCGCGTGGATCAACGACCCGTTCCACCTGGCCTATTACCGCGCCCACGGCTGGCTGGAGAAGGAGGCGAAGCCATGAGCGGTGCTTTTCCGAGGTGGAGCGGCTTGCCGCCAAGACGCCGGCTTGAATTGGCGCCGTGCGCTACAAACCAACGCGTTGGGGGCAACGCGTTCCACCCGCAAACCCCGGAGGCGACGCCATGAGCGGGCTGGGCAAACGCGGCTCCCCGCGGCGCCGGCTCGTGTCGGGCATCGCATTCCTGCTCCCGAACATCCTCGGCTTCGCCGCGTTCACGCTGGTGCCGCTGGTGATGAGCTTCGGAATCGCGTTCACCGATTGGGACACCCTCCGGCACAATATCTTCCGACACGAGACGCTCCGTTTCGTGGGTTTCGAGAATTTTTCCTGGCTCTTCCATCACCCGGATTTCCTGCATTACCTGGGCAACACGTTCTTCCTGATGCTCGGGCTGCCCTTCGCGATCGCGGGGAGCCTCGGGGCGGCGCTGTTGCTCACGCGCGTGAGTCACCGCCCGGTGGCCCGGCGGGGCGCCTTCATCTTCGCCACCCTGTTTCTGACCGGCAGCGGGTTGCTCCTGCGCATGGGCGGCATGAGCCAGGTCGGCGTCTGGTTCATCTTCGGCGTGCTTGCGGCCGTCAGCCTTGTGGCTGGCGTGCTGACGGGTGGGTCGGTTTACCGGACGCTGTTTTACCTGCCGAATTTCACCGCGGGTGTCGCGACCTTCGTGCTGTGGAAAAAACTCTACAATCCCAGTGGTCCGATCAACGCCGCGCTGGGGCCCGTGCTCGACGGCTTTGCCAGCGTGGTGCGGTCGGCGCCGGACTTGTTCAGCTGGGGCGTGCCGTTGGCCTGCGGCGTGGTCGCGGCGGCTCTCACACTCTGGCAGCTGTGGCGCCTGCGCCAGCACTGGGATGACGCCACGGCCGGGCCGGTTTCCGTGGTCTCGGGACTTTTGATGCTCGCGGTGCCCGTGGGCCTGCAGCTGCACTGGCTCGGCCTGTCCGCGGTGACGGCGGTGGGCGGGCCGCTGGGGGTCGTGCTGATTGGCGCGGTGCTGATCCTGAAACGCCCGCGTCGCTGGGGTCCGGTGTGTGCGCGGGATGCGGGGTTGAGCGCGGAGATCGCGCTCGCGCTCGGGCTGGTGCCGTTGCTGACGCTGCTCGCCGTCGGCGTGACGTGGGGCTCGCGGCTGCCGGCGCTCGCCGCGGTGGGGTTGCCGGCGCCGAACTGGCTGGGCGATTACGACTGGGCCAAACCGGCGATCATGATCATGGGCCTGTGGGCGGCGATTGGCTCCAACAACATGATCCTTTACCTTGCCGGCCTGAGCAACATCCCGCCCGAGCTGTATGAGGCGGCCGATATGGACGGGGCTTCGCCGCTGCAGCGATTCTGGCACATCACCTGGCCGCAGCTCGCACCGGTGACATTTTTCATTGGCGTGATGGGGGTGATTTACGGCCTGCAGGGCGGCTTCGAGATGGCGCGGGTCATGACGAAGGGTGGCCCGGCGGGGTCCACCACGACGCTGAGTTACTTCATCTACATCGAGGGCTTTGAAACCGGCCGGCTGGGTTATGCGTCGGCGGCGGCCTGGGTGCTGTTCGCCCTCGTGTTCATCCTGTCCCTGCTGAATTTCCGCTTCGGCAACCGCTCGGCCAATGACTGATCGCAAAATCCTGCCGACCCATGGCTGAAACCCATCCACCTTTTCGGAAAAACACCGCCCACCAGGCCCAGCGTTCCGGGCCCTGGCTGTCACTGGTGCTGGTGGCGCTGAGCCTGCTGATGATCGCGCCGTTCGTGTGGATGGCGCTGACGAGCTTCAAGACGTTGAGCGAATCGTCCGACCCGGAATGGATGCCCGGGGCGTTCCGGTGGGGCAACTACCCCGAGGTGTTCAAGATCATCCCGTTCCTGCGCTTCGCGGCCAACAGCCTCGTGATCGCGGGCTGGGTGACGGTCCTGCAGGTATTCACGAGCGCGCTGGCGGCCTTCAGCTTTGCGCGGCTCGAGTGGCCGGGACGCGACCGGGTGTTCTTCCTGTATCTCGCCACGATGATGCTGCCGGGACTGGTGACGCTGATCCCGACCTTCCAGCTGATGGTGCGGATGGACATGGTGGACACCTACCTCGGGCTGGTACTGCCGGCGGCCTTCGGCGCCTTTGGGACGTTTCTGTTGCGGCAATTCATGCTGGGCATCCCGCGGGCGCTCGATGAGGCGGCGGAGATCGACGGCGCGAGCAAGTGGCAGATTTTCTGGGACGTCATCCTGCCGCTGAGCCGGCCAGGGCTCGTGACGCTCGCGATCTTCACCTTCATGGGGAATTTCCAGAGCTTCTTCTGGCCGCTCGTGATGATGAAGACCGTCGACAAGTTCCCGCTGCCGGTGGGCCTGATGTTCTTCGACACGGAACGCGGGCAGGCGACACACCTCCTGATGGCGGCGGTGACGATGTCCGTGGTGCCGTTGATCATCATCTTTGTGCTGCTGCAGAAGCAGCTGATCCGCGGCATCCAGCTCGGCGGCGTGAAGGGGTAGGTGAGCCCCGCATGAAAACCCTCTCCGCCACCGCGCCCGCCTGGAGCGCCGCCCACATCGACGCGGATCCGCTTTTCTTTGTGCAAGCAGAGGGAGCGCCGCCTGCGTCCGCCCGCCTGCTCTTCGTGCCCAAGGCCGCGCCCCGTCTGAGCAAGGCGAGTAGCGGTGAGCCGTTCGAAGCGGGAAGGGACTTCACGTGGATTGCGGGCGGACGGGAGATTGCGCTGCTGCCCGGGAGCCGCATTCCGTATCGCACGCAGGTGCTGCTTCCGCCCGGTTCGCCGGATTCGATCGGAGCCAGCCAGGACGGAAAGCATCACCTGCTCTTTGGCGAAGGGAGATTTTTCCACGACCAGCAGGTGGTGGCCGCTTACGAGCCGGCGGAAACGTGGGCCGGACCGGTTCCGGCGGCGGACGCGACCAACTTGGCGCGGGTCCGTGCCCGACTCCGAGCCCGCCAGCCGGTCAAGATCGTGATGCTGGGCGACAGCATTTCCACCGGTCTCAACGCGTCGGGTGTCATCGGCGCGCCGCCCGGCCAGCCCGGCTATCCCGACCTCGTGGCCGCGGGATTACGTGCGCGCTGCGGCGGGCCGGTGACGCTGACAAACCTCTCGGTTAGCGGCATGAACGCGCCTTGGGGCGTTGAGCAGATGTCCGCGGCAATCGTGGAGTCGCCGGACCTCTTCCTGATTGCCTTCGGCATGAACGACGCCTCGAGCCGGTGCCCGGTAGCCGAGTATCGCGAAAACATCCGGCAGATGGCCGCGGCGATGCGCGCCGCGCGGCCGGAATGCGACATGGTCGGCGTCGCCACCATGACGGCCAACCCGGACTGGAATTGCTACGCTCCCGAGCTTTACCCGGCCTATCGCGATGCGCTTCTCACCCTGCGGGTCCCGGGCTTCGCCGTGGCGGACGTCACGTCGGTGTGGTCATGGGTCGTTGGACGGAAGAAGTTTCTCGATCTCGCCGGCAACGGCGTGAATCACCCGAATGATTTCGGCCACCGGCTTTACGCCGACGTGATCCTCGCGCTGTTTCCGTGAGCCAGCTTTGCGCGGAAAATTCAATTCGCCGCGCTAAGGTCGAAGAAACGTGCGGGGCTGCCGGCTGATTCACGCACCAACCGGGCCGCGCCGGCGCCCCGCAGATCGAGCGTCAGCCGGTCCGTGCCGCCGGTCCGGGTAACCGTCAGCTCGTGGCAACCCGGAGCAGTCTCCTTCATCGCCAGGGAAATTTCCGGGACACGATCGCGGTACGGCACGATGAGCATCGCGGTGAGCGTGGGGAGTTTGCCGCGCCAAGTGTATTCCAGTTGGGGCGCCGGCATTTTGCTGCCGTTCTCCGCCGAGTACCAGCCGCGCCAGGGGTCATTGTTGCCCTCCCAGACATGCAGTTTCGAGCCGGGCGGCAGCACGGGCGTGAGCCGGACGTTGGCATCAGCGTTGGCGGTGTGGACCGCGAGGCCGTCCTCTTCAACGACTGTTTTGGACGGCGTGAGCAGCCAGCGCAGCGAAAAATCGTGTGCGCCGGGTCCGTGGACGCGGTCGATGACGAGCCAGTATTCACTCTTGGCAAAGAGCAGCCCGCGCTGCCAGCGCACGTCGGGCGCGGCGTCGAAACCGGTCGGGTGGCGGCCCCATGCCCAGTCAAAGTCCGGCTCCAGCCGCCAGGCGGCGTCGGTCAGCCCCGCGCCCTGGTGCAGCGAATGCTCGCCCCAGATCTGCTGCGACGAGCCGTCCACCATGAGCGAGTTGTAGCCCGCCGCGGCGAAATAGGGCAGGAATTCCGGCGTGTAGTAGCCGTAACGGCCCGGCGCGGTGACCAGCGTCCGGCCGAGCGCGTAGAGATCGAGCGCGAGGCTGGTGCGCTCGAGGTTGTGGTAGTCGCCGTTGTGGAAGCAGCCGACCATGGCCTCAGTCGTGAATCCATCGCGCAGGCAGAACGCGCCGCCCTCGGGCAGCACCCGGCTCGTGTGCGCCGGCGGACGTCCTTCGCGGCCGGCGGTCGCCACATAGAGCCAGTCGGATCGGTTGAAGGGCGCGGCGCCGGACGCGAGCCAGCGCGAAAACCCCTGGATGTCGGATGCGGTGATCTGGGGGATGGTGTTGTCGGGCTTTTGGACGGTGGCGATCCAGTCCACCATCCGCTCGACGCCCAGGCGCGCGCCCGGCTCCAGCATATCCTTGTAACCGAGCTTCGCGATCAGCGGGTAAAACGCGAGGGGCCAGATGGCCGTGGCTCCCGTGTAATGCGGGCAAAAGTGCATCCGCTTCAGTGTGCCGTCCGGCCGCAGTTCCGTCTGGAAAAACCGGTTCGCAAATTCGAAGCAGCGCGTCCGCCACGCCGGCGCGCCCTTCAGCTCGGGCAGCAATGCGCCCATCAGCCCAAGTCCGCTGGCCTCGCTCAGGCCCCAGATCCACGGGTGCCACGCCGCGCGCTGCAGCAAGTCCGCGGCGCCCTCGGCGATGTGCTGGAGCAGGCGGAGCTTGAGCCCGGCGGGAACCTGGGGCGCGGGGAGAAAGACAAACCAGCTGCGCACGAGGCCGGAATGCGAGATCGTATCGGCCAGCGCGATGCCATGGTTGACCGCGAATTCCTCCTCGACCCACTGGTCAAGCCACGAGGTCATCAGCCGCGAGAATTGCGCCGCCGCCCGGGACTGCTCCGCGGGATCGCCGCGCAGATAGCAGAGATCGAGCGCGCGCAGCCAGTAGAGCCGGCGCAGCATGATCCGCGCCTGGGCATGCGGATACTTGCCGCCGTCGGCCCAGAGCCGGATGTCGCTGCACCAGTCGATGTCGGCGTCGCGCGAGAAATCGAACGTGTGGCCCGACGCATACAACTGTCCGGCCAGCACGCGCTCGGGCGTGTTCTTCCACAGCTGGTCGTGCGTCGTGGCCGCGCCCCACGGCATCGGCGTATAATCCTCCGGGCCGGACAAATCCCAGAAATCAAGGCAGCGCTCCTGGCGTTTGCCCGAGTAGTATGCGAGCAGTCGCTCGCCGGCCGCGTCCAAGTCGTCCCGCGCGACGGCGGCCCTGACGTCCTCGAGTCCCGGGTGGTCGAGATTCAACTGCGCAAACAACGCTTTCATGAAACTCAGGAGTTTGCGAAGAAAGCAGCTGCGCGGCGGGAGCCGCGAGCAGACGGCCTCTCGCGCTCAGGGTTTTTTTGCGCGGATGACTTCATCCCAGTCATACACGCCTTCGACGGCGGAGGCGGGCGGGACGACGAGGTATTCCTTCGGGTCCCAATTCCCGGCGATGAGACTCTCGATGAGGCGAATATCGCCGGGCAGCTTCACCGCGCGCTTGCCCGCGGCCTCGGCCTTGGCCTGGAACTGCTCCGCGTAGCCGAGGTGGCTGGTCTGGGGCAGATCGATAAAGACGGCCTTGTCGTTGCCGAGGTTGGGATGCATTTCGGCCCAGATGTATTTGGCGTCCTCCTCGCCATATTTCGCCACGAGTGCCTTGAACGCGTCGCCGGTCGTCACCATGGCGGCACCGTCGTCATTGGTGCGGAGGAAATATTCGCCGCGCTCGAGATAACCGGCGGAGGAGAACGGCGTGCTCGGCGCGTCGCCGAAGTGTTCGGTGAACTTGGCCCGCGAACCGAGCAGAATGGTGCAGCAGTCGTGCGCCCGCGGCATGACGAGCTGGGTCTTGCGGGCCTGCAGCCCGACCGTGGCATTGCCGCAGAGGCCGAAGAGGACGAGGATCGCGTCGTAGTTTTTCCCGGACGTCTCGGTTGCATCGATTTTCGATTGGATGAGATGCCGCAGCCCGTTGCTCCGGGCGTGTTCGCCGAGCTCGGTGTATTCCGCGTCGATGATATGCGGCGAACGCGCGATGCACCAGGAAGACTCACGCTGGAAGACATTACAGGAGATCAACTTCAAGTGCATGGGGTGGTCGGGGAGGGTTACGGGCGTCGAGCCTACCGATACCACCGGGCGGTGTCGCTGCATATTTTGCGGAAATTAACGCAACGCCTGCGGGTGGCGGTGAAGGCCCGGTGTCCGGCGACAACCAGACGATCTGGATCAAAGGCCGGTGGAAATCCGACGCGCGGCAAGTCCCGGCCGCGATCCGGCTCCCGCAGCAACGGGATTGAGCCGCCCGTTTCGCGCCGCAGGCGCAACGCGCAGGCCCATCGCGAAAACTTCAGTGCACGTCCGCGGCGCGGATGGGTTTTTGCGGCCGCACGGGGCGCGTCAGCGGCGCATACGTGTCGGGGCGGCGGTCGTTCTGCATGTCGATCTTCCAGACCCAGTCATGGTCGCGGGTGAAGTAGTGCGCCACGCGGGGCGCGGCCAGGTCGATCGTGGCGAGCGCGATGCCCGGGTGACGTCCGGCGTCAGCAATGATCGTGGCGTCCGGCCCGATGATGCTGCTGCGGCCGATGAGCATGCCGGGGCGCCACGCGCGATCCGGCGGACAGCCGAAGCAGACGGGCACGAAATGCACGCCATTGTGCACCGCCGGGCTGCGCAGGAGGATGTCCATGAACTCGCCGCCCCAGCCACCCATCACATGCGGCCAGAAGATGACCTCGGCGCCGTTCATCGCGAGGCAGCGCGCGCTCTCGGGAAACGAATTGTCGTGGCAGATCTGGATGCCGACCCGGGCGCCCGCGACCTTGAAGACCGGCCAGGTGTCGCCGGGCACCGTGCCGTAGGCTTTCTCGTTCTCGATGCAGTGGACTTTGCAATACTGCCCGACGACGCGGCCCTTGGCGTCAAAGACGACGGCAACGTTGCGCACCTGGCCGTCGACGAGGGCGAGGATCGGAATGATGAGCGCCATCCGGTGCCGGCGGGCGAGGGGCGCGAAGCGGCGGATCGTCTCGGCCATCGCGCGGCGGACGAGCGCGGGCGTGTTGCGGCGCGTGAGCTTGCAGCCGAGCACGTTGAAGGTCTCGCCGATGCAGGCGATGTCGGCGCCGCGCTTGCCGGCGGCATTGAGCCACTCGGTGGCGAGGTCGAAGTTCGCGCGCTGGCGGGCGGCGTTGGTCCGGCCGGGGGCCACGGAAGGCAGCTGCACGGCGGCAATGGTGAGGGGGCGTTTCATGGGGAATTGCTCAACCGCGAATGGACGCGAATCCACGCGAATGTAGCCAAATGGGAAGGGCTGCTATTCGCGTCCATTGGCGTGCATTCGCGGTTAGGCTTTTTTGGTTTCGAGCAGCTCAAGCGTGTGGTCCTCGCGGCAGAGGAGCAACCGTCCGCTGCCGAGGGGCAACATGCGGCGGACGGGGCGGGCGAGGAAACCGCGGGGTTGCCAGGCGGAGTCGAGCGAGCGCACGCCGACGCTCGTGGCGACGATGAGCTCGCCGGAGGGGGCTTGGGCCACGCCGACAACCGGGGCGCCGGCGTGCCAGCAGCGAATGATGCGGCCGTCGGCCAGGTCGACCGCGGTGACGAATCCGTCCGCGCCGGCGGTGAGCGCGACGGGGCGGCCGTCGACGCGGCCGGTGCAGCAGGCGTTGAGGCACATGCCGCCCTCGAGTTTCCAAAGCCAGTCCTTCTTGGCGGTGGACAGCACGCCACAGCCCAGCTCGGTGGCCGCGAAGATCGCGCCGTCGGGCGCGCTGGCGACGTCCACCCACTCGTAGGCGAGCGAGCGGCCGTTGAGGAAGGGGATGACGCGCTTCAGCCGGCGGAACATCGGCTGTTGGAATCCGCCGAAGCTCTGGAGGTAGCCGCTCGGACCGGCGCCGGGCACGCCCTCGTAATATTGGATGCCGTGATTCCAGCCGCAGCGCACGAAGATGTCGCCGCGACCGGGGCGGTTTTCCGGCGTGACGAGGATGTCGTATTCCCAGGGACCGTCCGAGAAACTGTGCCCGGCGATGCGGAGGTCGGCATCGAGGAACACCACGATGCCGTAGCCGCCCATCATGAGCGAGCCACGGCCATCCGCGCCGCGATGCCAGATGGCGAGGGCATGGATCGCGTTGAACCACCCCATAAGGCAGTCGGTGCGCTCGCGGAATTCCTCCGCCAGCTTGCGCGCCAGCCGCAGCGAGCCGTCGGGCTGGTAGAGCCGGAGTTCACCGCCGAGTAACCCAACGCAGAGCACGGGCGGGCCGGAGGCGTCGATGGGCTGGGCCGAAATGTGCGTGACGGGCACGGGCAATGCCTGCCGCCAGAGTTCGCGGCCCTCGTCGTTGATCACGAAAAGCTCGTTCACGGCGTTGACCGTCACGATCTCGCTGCGCCCGTCGCTGTTGAGGTCCGCGGCGATCCAGTGCTGCAGTGCGGGAGCGACGGCGCGGTCGCCGAGCACCTCGAGACGGTGGAGCACGAGCGGCCGGCCCGACGGCGCGGGCACGCGGACGTGCAGGGAACGGGCCACCTCGTTGATCGCGGCGGTCCGAACTTCGAGCCGGTTCTCGGCGTCGCGATAACGCTTGTAGTGGCGGTCGGGCCCCGCGGTGACGGGATGGGTGTGGCGCTTTCCGCCGGCAGTCTCGGCCTCGACGGTGATGCCGTCGGGCAAAGGGTTGAACACGCGCAGCGACGGGTCGTCGATGCAGTCACCGAGGATGTTAAGCGCGGTGACGGCGCGCGGCTCGGGGAAAGTGAGCGTGAGGTCGTAGTGCGTCGCCTCGGGCCATTGCGTCCAGATTTCGCGGGAGTAGCCGTCAGGCAACACCGGGTCCAACAGCTGCTCTGGCGAGGCGTCGACGGGCAGCGGGCTGGCGCTGACGCAGACCTTGCGCACGCGCTCGGGTCGGCGGGTGCCGCTGTCGTAAGTCCACGCCGTCGTCCAACCGCCCTGCGACTCAGCTGCGCTGGCGGGTGTTGGTGCGGCGAGCACGGGACGGAGGCCGCCCAGCCACGACGAAAGTGCGGCACGCAGCGTGGCGCAGGCGGGCGTGGCGAGCGGGACGGTGAGCGCATCCGTGAGCGTGACCTGGCGGGCTTCGCCGCTGAGCGTGAGCGTGACGGCGGCTGTCTTGATGCCCGGCGTGTCGAGGCGGAGCGTCAGCGTCGCTGCGTCCAAGTCGAGCAGCACCCCGACCGGTTGTTCGCTGCGGATTTGCCAGCCCGTCGCGGCGAGGACCACGGACGTGGCACCGGCGAAGGCCATGGCCGCGGGTTCGACCCAGGCGCTGACGGCGCGGGCGTTAGCGCCCGGCAGCCACGCCGAGGTGGAGGCGAGTTCGATGCCGCACCACGCCGCGGGCTGGCCGTTGCGCAGGACGAGGGAGCTGCGTTCGTCAATGCGCTGGAGATCGAGCGACGTGGCGTCTTCCTGGCCGCGAACGTAGAACAGATTTTGAAACGTGGCCTCGTCGCCCGCGCGATGCGACCCGGCGCGGCGCTGGCGCAGCACGTAGGGCTCGCAGGCGCCCTGGTCGGAGTCGATGTCGCAGGTGGCGGGGACGTTCGTGCCGGCGACGAGCGTGAACCGGTGTTGCCCCTGGAGGCTGGTCCACCGGCGGCCGGCGAGTTCGGCGTGGCCGGGGGTGCGCCACGTGCAGGTGAGCGAGTAAGGGCCGTCGGACTGGAACACCGTGCGGTCGATCACGACGAAGCAACCCGCGCCGGCCTTGGACCAGAAGATGTGGCGCGTCCACTCGGTGTGATGGTAGTCGGACAGCCGTGAGATGGTCAACGTGACCGGCGGGAAATCCGCGCCGGCAACCAATTCCGCGATCGGCGGCATGGGAGTGTCGTTGCGGCCGTCGCTGATGAAGAGCCCGTTTTTGTCGTAGAAGGAATGCCGGGAAGTGTTTTGGACGAGCCACACGTGGCCGGCCTGGAAGAACCGCACGAGGCAGTTGGCGGCCTGCATGTGGCCCTGCCACCGGAAGCCGCCCTGGTAGCCTTGGATCATCAGGTAGGCGTCGTCGCGCTGGTAGCCGCCGCGCAGCACGAATTTGTCGAAGCCGCGGGCCTGCGGGAGGCGGTTGAGGGCGATGGCCTCGGCGAGCTCCCACGTCTCGGGCGCGTTTACCAGGTGGCCGGCGGGCTCGTAGTGTACCGGCGGGTGGTTGCTGATGGTGAACTGGTGGTCGGTGAGCGGCAGGCAGTGAAACGTGCGGTCAGCCGGCGGCGGTTCGGCCACCAGCTCGGGGCCGGTCGCGAAATTTTGGAGAAACACCGGGGCGTATTGCAGGAACGGGTAGCGCTGGGGGATCGCGAGATTGGGAAGCTGGTGCAGGATCCACTTCAGCCGGCCGTCGCCGTAGTAGAACGCGCTCGAGGCGGTTTGCACCGTGGCTTCCTGCTGGAGATACATGCCCTGGCTTTCGCCGTAGCCGCCCTGGCCGGCGCCGTTGCCGTTGTTGTCGTGGAGCGCGAGGCAGCGCTCCGCCACGCGGCGGGCGTCGCCGCTGGTGAAGAACGCATGGCGCTCCTGGCCGAGGGCGTAGCGGAAGATCGTCGCGATGTTGTTGAGACAGCTCTCGTCGTCCTGGTCGTCACCGCGCGCCCGGGCCAGGGCGTCGAGAAAGAGGCAGCACTCGTCATACCAGCGTTCGCAGAGCGCGCGCAGGGCCGGCGTCGGGTGCGCGTAGTCCCGCAGGTAGCGCGCGAGCAGCAGGAATTCATACGTGCCCTTGCCTTGGTGGCGGTGACCGAGGGGCGGGTGGCCGACGCGCATGCGCCACCACTCGTTCTGGTTGCCGAGCGCGGTCAGCATCAGCAAGTGGTCGGTGCGATGGACGTCGGCGTCGGTCAGCAACCCGCTGGCGGTGAGCAGCGGCATGGCGCGCAGGAACCGCTCGGCCAGGTAATGCCAGTCGCCGTAGCCGTCCGTCATGCGCTCGTTGAGCCAGCGGAGATTATCGCGCGCGACGACGGCGTAGCGTTCGTCGGCGGTCAGCGACCACATCATCGTGTAGGCCCCGATCAGGCGGATCGGCTCCGTGATGAACATCAGGCCGCGTCCGCGGGAGGCCTGCAGCGCGGTGGAATCGTCCAGCGACGTGTAGGGCCAGCGCGCCAGCTGGGACAGCAAGGCGGGGGAGACCTCCACTTGCAGGAGGAACGGCACCGTGACGCCTGGCCCGGCGGTGCCGATGGCGGCGAGGAGTTTTTCGACGGCGCGCTCGACGCCGCGGAGGCTGCTGCCGCCGGCGAGGATGAGGTTGCTGCCGGTGCCGTAGGGATTGACCAACGTGCGGAGATCGTAGCCATCGGCGCCCGGGTAAACGGCGTCGGTCGAGCACAGGTAGTCGGCGTAGAGCGGCAGGAGGACGCGGTTGGTGTTGAGGTTGCCGAGGACGACGAGCGGACGTTTCCGGTAGGCGGCGGGAAGGGGCGTGCTGCGTTCGGGCAGGAGCGTGGTGTCCGCGATGCACTCCGGCCTCGTGCCGCCGCGGGCGGCGATGGCCGCGGCCAGTTGCTCGGCGAGCGCGCGGTAGCGCGGCTCGGACGCGGAATAGAGGATGGCGACATCCTGGCCGAGGGCAGTGGTGCGCTGGGGCGAGCGCGGGAGGACGTCGAGAGCGGGGTCGCGGGGCGTATTCATGGGGTGGGGGCGGACGCAGACGCTGGAATTAACCCATTAGCCGTCCGTTCCCTGAGGGACAAATCATTACTGCAGGATTCGCGGGACCGAGCCCCGCGCAAAGGGGGATGAGCGAAGGCGGGTGGCTGGGCGAGCGATGAGGGCGATGGAGATTCGGATCGAAGAATCCGGCGGGACCGCCCAAGATAGACCTTCACCCCATGCACACGTCCCGGACCCGTCTCGCTGCCGCCATGCGCTTGGAACGGCCGGACCGCGTGCCGGTGATGTGCCAGCCGTCGCTAGGCTTCGTGCTGCGACAGCAGCCGGAGCTCGACCCGATCGACGTGTGGCACAACCACGACGGCGCGCTGGCCCGGGGGTTCTGCGGAATCAGCCGGCGCTTTGGCTTTGATGGCGTGCTGATCCCCGCGGTGGGCGCGGCGGCATTGGACGAGCGCACGGTGCAGCGGATTGACCGCACAAATGCCGAGGGCCCGGTGGTGTATTTTCGCAACGGAGATTCCTGCCTCTACTGCCGCAATGACCTGCCGCGCTACACTCACGCCACGCCGCCGGAGCGCGAGATCAGCGATCTCGATCCGGCCACGGTCGCCGCGCGGCTCAGTTATCACCCGCCGTCGACGCGGTTGCGGATGCAGCTGGCGGAGGGCGCGGGCGGCCGCGTGGCGGAGCTCGTGCAGGCGCGGAAGCTGGTCGGGCCGGACGTGTCGATTCACGGCGCGCTCTACTCGCCGGAGGATTACCTGATCGACCTGCTCGGCGCCGACGGCGCGATGGAGGCGCTGCTGACAGATCCGGAGAAGTGCCGGGCGCTGCTGGCGCGGTTCGCGGTGGCGGTGGCCGGACATGCCCGCGAGCAGATCGTGGCCGGCGTGGATGCGCTGAACGTGTCGGCGCCGTGGGCGGGGCAAAGTTTCATCTCACCGCAACTCTATCGCGACCTGATCGCGCCCGCGCAAGCGGTGCTGGTGGCCGCGGCGAAAGCGGGTGGGGTGCTGAGCTACTGCCACACCTGTGGCGCGATTGGCGACCGGCTCGAGGCGATCATCGACACCGGCTTCGACGGCATCGAGTGCCTGGACCCGCCGCCGCTGGGCAATGTCGAGCTGGCCGACGCGGTCCGGCGCATCGGCAACCGCGCTTTCATCAAGGGCAACATCGACCCGGTGCACACGCTGCTACTCGGCACGAAGGAAGCGATTCGCGCGGACGTGATTCGGCGGCTGGAGATCGGGATGACGGCGCGAGGCTTCATCCTGAGCACGGCGTGCGCCATCGCTCCCGAAACGCCCGCGGCGAACGTGGCGCTACTGCGCGAGCTGGTGGAACAACACGGCGTGTATTGAAGCCGGCGTCGTCGGGCAGGTCGAAGCCCTGCTTACTTGGCCAGGCAGGCTTCGAACGCCTTGGTCAGCTCGGCGCGGTCAAGTTTGCGGCCGATGAAGACGAGGGTGTTCGTGCGCGGATCGGTGCCCCATTCACGGTCGAATTTGGCGTCGAAGAGCATGTGCACGCCCTGGAAGACGAGGCGCTTGGTCGAGCCCTTCACGCTGAGGACGCCCTTCATGCGGTAGATGTCGCCGCCCTTGGTGCGCAGCAGGCCGCTGATCCAGTCGTTGAGCTTCCGGCCATCGAGGTCGCCGGGCGTGCTGATGCCAACGGAGGTGACGGCGTCGTTGTGGGTGTGCGCGGCGTGGAAGTCCTGCTGCCAGCCAGGCTTGACGGGCTCGCCGGCCACCTGGATGTGCAGCGGGTCGTGGCCGCAGGACTCGAACACGAGGAACGTGCCAGGCTTTTCGATTTTGAGGGGATATGTGCCGTTGCCCTCGGTGAGCAGCAAGCGCTGGAGTGTGGCGCCGGGGACCACCGGGTCGCCGTCCTTAAGCCGCGTTTCCCAGTCGGAAAACACGCGCACGGCGGATTCGCGGGCGGCGGTGAGGTCGGCGTCGCCGGTGGATTTCACGGGGAGGATGACGACATCGAGTTCGTTGGGATTGCCGTGGTGGTGATGGTGGTCATGGCCGTCACCGTGATCGTGGTCGTGGCCCTCGTGCGAGTGGTCATGGTCGTGTTCCTCGTCGCCATGCCCAATCACGAGCTCGTGGCTGCCGGCGGGCAGGGCGTAGGCGCCGGCCCATTCGAACGGATATTCGGGCTCGAGGAATTTCGGATCGAGCTCCGTGGCGCGTCCCAAGTTGAAGCCGCCGACGTTGAGCACGCGGTCGAGGGGGACGTCGCAGTTTTTCGTGCGGTGGATCCTGGCTACCGCGTTGATGCGGTGAATACGCTCCTCGAGGGCGGCGAGTTCGGCGGACGAGACGAGGTCGGTCTTGTTGAGCAGGATGACGTCGGCGAATGCCAGCTGCTTGACGGCCTCGTCATCGGAGTCGAGGTGCTGCAGCACGTGCTTGGCGTCGACGACCGTGACGATGGCGTCGAGCCGGAAGTTCGCCTTCATCTCGTCGTCGGTGAAAAACGTCTGCGCGACGGGCGCGGGGTTGGCGAGGCCGGTGGTCTCGATGAGGATGCCGTCGAGTCGGTCCTTGCGCTTCATGAGACGGCCGAGGATGCGGATGAGGTCGCCGCGGACGGTGCAGCAAATGCAGCCGTTGTTCATCTCGAAGAGCTCCTCGTCGCTGGAGATGACGAGCTGGTTGTCCACGCCCACCTCGCCAAACTCGTTCTCGATGACGGCCAGCTTCTGGCCGTGCTGCTCCGTGAGGATGCGGTTGAGGAGGGTGGTCTTGCCCGCACCGAGGAAGCCGGTGAGGACGGTGACTGGAATGGGTCCGGAGCTCATGGAATTTTCGAATTTCGATTCTCGAATTTCGATTTTGAAGGACGCAAGCGTGCTCTTGGTCGGGCGGATTGCAAATGCGGCGGTGACACGGGTGCGCAGTGGTGGGGTAGCGCAGGCGTCCTCGCCTGCTTCGCCCGATGATGCAGGCGGGACGCCTGCGCTGCTCCCCCGGCTCAATCCTTGTCGTTGCCGAGGGGGAAATTGAATTCCACGTCGGTGAACGTGGTGCTGCGGACGGTGATGCTCTTGAGGATGCCGTCGAAGGTCTTGGTCGATTTCAACCAGCCGGCGCGCGCCTCGAAGAGCGAGGTGTCGCCGACCGTTTCGCCAGTGGCGGGATTGGCGATGGCGTCGAAACGGAGCACCTGCGGCTGGCCGTCCACGATGGCGTCGACTTGGAAGGACGGCGCGGCGGAGCGGATGAAGTTTTCCATTTCGCCGTCGAGGAGGTAGGCCTGCAGTTTACCCTCGGCGGCGACGCGCACGAGTTCGACGTGGTAAACCTCGTCGCCGAGCACCACGGGCGTACCGCCGTGGGGCGGATGGTGCTGGTGCTTGGCGGGCGCTGCCGTCGTCTCGGGCGTGGGGGCCGGCTTGCTACAGCTGACGGCGAGGACCAGCGGGAGCAGCAGGAGGAGTCCGGTGAGTTTGGGCGCGGGCATCGGTGATGGCGGTAAGCCGTAAGCGGAAAGCGCTGAGCCCCGAATGGGACTTGGGCGGACGGGGTAAAGCAAGTCGCGGGCCGATCAGGAAACGGGGGCGAGGTTTTGTGCGACGTCGGTGCGGTAGGCCTTCCACGCGGGCAGCAGGCCGCCCAGGGCGCAGAGGGCGATCATGCCGAGGGGCGCCCAGAGCATGACGGGGTTGTAAGCCCAGGCGTTGAGCATCACGCCCGTCTGCGCGCGGATGATGGCTGCGACGCCGGTGAGGATGACGGCGTAGGCGAGGAACGCGACGATCATGCCGAGGAGCCCGATCGTCGCAGCCTCGAGCACGATGGCGCCGAAGATCATCCGCCGGCGGGCGCCGAGAGCGCGGAGGATCGCGATGTCGCGGCGGCGCGCGGCCATGGAATTGTAGATGGCCACGAGCACGCCACCGGCGGAGACGAGCGCGACGAGATACGAGATCAGCGTGAGCACCTGATCGAACCAGCCGATCTTGTTGAAGAGCTCGGCCATGATGGCGCCGATCGGATACGCGAAGGTGAGGCGGTTGCCCTGCTTGTTATACATCATGTCGAGCATGAAGCCGGCGGTGGGGGACCGGAGCTGGATCAGCACGGCGCTGACGTCGGTCGCGGCGCGGGGATCATGGCCGCTCATCGTCTGCAGGCCGTGGAGCGGGATCCAGATGACCTTGTCGGCCGGCGTGTTGGACGGCGCGAGCACGCCGGTCACGACGTAGGTCTCGGCGTGCTGGTTCTTCTCGTCGTAGATCAGCCCGTGGAACGGGTGGAACGTGTCGCCGGCGTGGAGACGCAGCTTCTGCGCGGCGAAACTGCCGAGCACCGCCTCCTTGGCGGCCGGGTTGAAGAGCTGCCCGGAGCTGAACGCGAATTTCCGGCCGGGTGTGTATTCAACCTCGGAGAACAGCTCCGGGATCGTGCCGACGATGCGGTAGCCGCGGAGGTTGTCGCCAACGGCGATGGGGATGGCGAGTTTCACCGCTGGGTGGCGCCGGATGAACTCGTAGTCGGAGAACGGCAGATTGCCCGGCGAGGCCTCGAGGTGGAAGATGGCGTTGAGGACGAGCTGGAGCTTCGAGCCGCGCGCGCCGAGGACGGCGTCGAAGCCGGTGTTGACCTGCGTGAACGTCGTCTGCGACTGCACCTTCACAACCCACACCGACATGAGCAGGCCGCCAGCGAGCGCGATGGAGAGGGCGGTGATGACGGTGGACAGCAGGTGCTGGCGCAGGCTGCGGAGGATGATGAGCGCGAGCGTCATGGCGCCACCTCCGTGACCGCGCGATTGAGCACGGCGAAATCCTGGACCTCCTCGAACGTGGCGAGCACGCCGGCATCGTGGCTGACGAGGAGCAGCGTGGCGCCGTTTTCGCGGCAGGTCTCGCGGATGAGAGCGAGCGATTCGCCGGCGTTTTTGTGGTCGAGGTTGCCGGTGGGCTCGTCGGCGAGCACGAGCTTGGGGTGGTTCGCGAGCGCGCGGGCGACGGCGACGCGCTGCTGCTGGCCGGTGGAAAGCTGGCGGGGATAATGTCCCAGCCGGTGGCCGAGCCCAACGCGGGTCAGCATCGCGGTGGCGCGCTCGCGGTCGGCGCCGACGCCGAACGCCATGCCGAGCATGACATTTTCCAGGCAAGAGTAACCCTGGAGCAGGTTGAAAGTCTGGAAAATGTAGCCGATGGACTCGGCGCGCAGGCGGTCCCGGGCAGACTCGCCGAGGGCGGCCATGTCGCGCTCGCCGAGGAGGATCGAGCCCGAGTCGGGCGCGAGGATTCCGGCGATGAGGTGGAGAAACGTGGTTTTGCCGGAGCCGCTCTCACCGCGGAGGGCCAGCTGCTGTCCGGCCGCGAGGGTGAATTGCGGGACATCCACGATCAGCTTCCGTTCGCCCTCAGGGGTGCGGAAGGATTTTTGCAGGGCGGAAACGGCCAGGAGTGACATGCGGACAGGAGAATGACGCCCCAGCGGGGCGGGCGGTTAAAGCTTGTCCGCACATTCCTGAGGGGAAAGCGCTAAAACCCAGCCGACCAGCCAGCCCGAGGGACAGCTTATTTCTCGAATAGCATCACGAACAGCCCGAGGGTGCACAGAATGCTGCCCAGGATGCCGCTTTCGTAGTGCTCGAGCCACCGTGATTTCAGCTTGTCGATGCCCAGCAGCGTCAGCCACGTGAAGGCCACCATGCCCAGCACGGTCCCAACGGAAAGCACGCCCGTCAGCATCGCGAAACCCTTCCAGCCGTAACGGACGCCCGTGACGTAGACCGGGATGAAGGACTCACAGGGGGAAAAAGTGAGCATCACGAGCAGGCTGAGGATGGCGGCGCGGTCGGATTTCGCGGGACCGGCCGGCTTCAGTTCCTCGTGGAATTCGCCCTTGTGATCCGGATCCAGATCGTGCCCGTGGTCGTGCCCGGGTCCGTGACTATGGCAATGGCCGCGCCCGGTCACTTGCCGCCAAAGATAGTAGAGTCCGAAGGCCAGCAGTGCGCTGCCGGCGATGCGCGGGAACCACGCTCCGACCTGGTCGCTCAGCGCGTAGCCCAGCCAGACGACGAAGAAGCCCAGCAGGGCCGTGATGAATACGTGACCCGAGCCACAGAAAGCGGTGATCAGAAGGGTCTTACCCCGGCCCCAGTGTTGCACCCGGCCCGTCAGCACGAACGGCAGCCAATGCGTGGGAATCGCCGCGTGCAGGAACGCCACGGTGAACCCGGTGATGCCGATGGTGAGGAGGACCGACCAATTCATTCGGTGACCTATGCCTCCTGACTTCCTGCGCCGCAAGCTCCACTCGCTTGCGCCGGGGCCAGTCCCGGCGCCGGGAAAGCGCTAAAAGCGCCCGGCAACCACTGAATTACAGCCGCGCGCGCCGGAGGCGGAGGGCATTGGTGATGACCGAGACTGAGCTGAGACTCATGGCGGCGCCGGCGATCATCGGGCTCAGCAGCAGGCCACAAAACGGATAGAGCACACCCGCCGCAATCGGGACGCCGCCGGCGTTGTAGATGAAGGCGAAAAACAGATTCTGGCGAATGTTGCGCATCGTAGCGCGGGAAAGCCGGATGGCCTTGGCGATGCCGCGCAGGTCGCCTTTGACGAGGGTGATGCCGGCGCTCTCCATTGCCACATCGGTGCCGGTGCCCATCGCGATGCCGACATCCGCGGCGGCGAGCGCGGGGGCGTCGTTGACGCCGTCACCCGCCATCGCGACGACCTGGCCTCCCTGTTTGAGCTCCCGGACCTTTCGGATCTTGTCGGCGGGTTCGACCTCGGCCTCGAACTGATCGAGACCGAGCTTTCGCGCCACGGCTTCCGCCGTGCGCCGGTTGTCGCCCGTGGACATGATGAGCTTCACGTCGAGTTCGTGCAGCAGCGTGATGGCCTCGGTGGTGGATTCCTTGATGGGGTCGGCGACGGCCAGCAGACCCGCTGATTTTCCATTCACCGCCACAAACAGCACGGTCTTACCCTCGGCTTGAAGCCGGTCCGCGGGTTGCGACTGGGCGGCGTCCAGCGCGACGCCCTCGGCGGCCAGAAATTTCAGTTTCCCGACGAGCACGGCTTGCCCGCCAATCGTTCCCGCGACGCCGCCACCCGTGACCGACCGGAAATTCGCGACCTCTTGCAATGGAATCTGCTTTTCTGCCGCGCCGCGAACGATGGCCGCAGCCAACGGGTGCTCCGACGAGCGTTCGAGGGACGCCGCCATCTGCAGCAGGGCGGTTTCATCGAAGCCGGCGACCGGCACGGCATCCGTCAGCTGGGGCTTTCCCTCGGTGAGCGTCCCGGTCTTGTCCACGACGAGCCAATTGACCTTGCCGAGGAACTCGAGCGCCTCGGCGTTTTTCACGAGCACGCCGGCTTGGGCGCCACGGCCGACGCCGACCATGATCGCCATCGGGGTGGCCAGGCCCAGTGCACACGGGCAGGCAATGATCAGGACGGCGACGGCATTGACGATGGCGTAGGCCAGCCGGGGCTCGGGGCCCGCAAAAAACCAGACGAGAAAGGTTAGGACCGCAACGGCCAGGACCGTTGGCACGAAGACGGCGGAAATCCGGTCGACCACCCCCTGGATGGGGGCCCGGCTGCGCTGGGCTTCCGCCACCATCGAGACGATGCGGGCGAGCAACGAATCGGCGCCGACCTTGTCCGCCTTGAAGACAAAACTGCCGGTGGCATTGACCGTGCCCCCGGTCACACGATCGCCCGGCTGTTTTTCCACCGGCAGCGATTCGCCCGTGAGCATGGACTCGTCGACGGAGGAGGCGCCTTCCTCGATCACGCCGTCGACCGGAATTTTTGCGCCCGGGCGGACGCGGAGGCGATCCCCGGTCTCGACCTCGGCGAGGGCGACCTCGGCATCACCCTGCGGCATGACCCGCAGGGCGGTGGGCGGGGTGAGATTGAGGAGCGCCTTGATCGCACTGGAGGTTTGCGCGCGGGCCTGCAATTCGAGCACCTGTCCAACCAACACCAGCACCACAATGACGGCGGCGGCCTCGAAATAGACATCAACCATGCCATGCGGGCGCATGGCGGGCGGGAATACCCCCGGCAGGAAAAACGCGACGAGGCTGAAGAGCCAGGCCGACCCGACCCCGAGCGCAATCAAGGTGAACATGTTCCAATGGCCGCTCCGGATCGATTGCCCGCCGCGCACGAAAAAGGGCCAGCCCGCCCACAGCACCACCGGCGCGGACAGGAGGAGTTGGATCCATCGGCTCAAGCTGCCACCGGCCGCATGGCTGGCGGCTGGAAAAAAATGAGCCATGGCCAGCACAAACACCGGCAGGGCGAGCGCCCCGCCGATCCAGAGCCGGCGGGTCATGTCACGGAGCTCGGCATTATCCTCCGTCCCGGCGGTCGCGGTCTTGGGCTCGAGCGCCATGCCACAGATGGGGCACGCCCCGGGGTGATCCTGCTCGATCTGCGGATGCATCGGGCAGGTCCAGATCATGCCCGGTGCGCTCCCGGCTTCAGGGGAAGGCGCCGGCACCCCCTTGGTGTGCGCATGGGGGTGATTCATGCGGCGAGTTTCCGTTCGCGCAGCCAGGTGAAGATCACGGGCGTGACGATGAGAATGTGCACGAGGCTGGAGAGCATGCCGCCGATGACGGGGGTGGCGAGCGGCTGCATGATTTCGGCGCCGGTGCGGTGGCTCCAAAAGATCGGCAGCAGTGACGCGACGGTGGTGGCGACGGTCATGACCTTCGGCCGCAGCCGCAGGCGGGCGCCTTCCTTGACAGCGGCGACGAGCGCGACGTGATCCAGCGGAGCGCCGCCGAGTTCGGCGACTTTCCGCGCGAGGGCTTCCTCAAGGTAGATGACCATAATCACGCCGGTCTGGATGGCCGTGCCGAAGAGCGCGATGTAGCCGACCCAGACGGCGACGCTGAAGTTGAAACCCATCCACGCCTGCAGCAGCACGCCGCCGGTGAGCGCGAACGGCACGGCGAGCAGGACGTGCGCGGCCTCGGGGACCGACTTGAACGTCATCGTGAGCAGGATGAAAATGATGACGATTACCGCGGGAAAAACGTAGAGCAGCGTCTGCCGGGCGCGGATCTGGTGTTCGTATTGGCCGGAGAACTCGATGGTCATGCCGGGGTCGAGCTTCACCTCGCGGGCGAGGCGGGCCTTGATTTCCTCGACGAAGCCGCCGAGGTCCCGGTCGTTGACGTTGGCCTGCACGAAAACGCGCAGGCGGCCGTTCTCGGAGGCGATCTCGTTGGGGCCGACGACGCGCGTGATGTCGGCGAGCTGGCCGAGCGGCACGTGGCCGCCGGCGGGCACGGGGATGAGCAGTTCGCCGAGGCGTGTGATGTCCTCCCGATCCGCCTGTTCGAGCCGCACCTGGATCGGCCAGCGCTCGCGGCCCTTGAGGGTCGTCGTGACGGTGGTGCCGCCGAGGCCGGTTTCGACGTACTCGAGCACGTCCTGCACGCGCAGGCCGTAGCGGCCGATGAGGTCGCGGCGCACCGCGATCTCGAGGTAGGGCTTGCCCTGCACGCGGGACGGCGCGACGCCGGTGGCGCCCTGCACGCGGTTGATCACGCGCTCCACTTCGAAGGCTTTAGCCTGCAGTGCGTCGAGGTTGTCGCCGAAGATTTTCACGCCGACCTGCGCGCGGATGCCGGTGCTGGTCATGAGCACACGGTTCTCGATCGGCTGGAGGAAGCCGGGCGCGTAGCCGGGGACGTTCATCAACCGGGCGGAAAGATCGGCGATGATTTGCTGCTTCGTCAGGCCCTTGGGCCATTCCTCCGGCGGGCGGAGCATGATGGTGGTTTCGATCATCTCGACGGGCGCGGGATCGGTGGCGGTCTCGGCGCGTCCGAGCTTGCCGGCGACGGAGAGCACGGCGGGGTGCTGGCTGATGACCTTGTCCTGCCACGCCATGATGCGCTTCACCTCGGTGAGCGACGTGGCGGGGAGCAGCACGGGCATGAACAGCAGGCTGCCTTCCTGCAACGTGGGCATGAACTCGTTGCCGAAACCCTGCGTGTGTCGCGCGACGGAGACAGGCAGGCGGTCGTTGACGACGCGCGGGAGGCCGAAGGCCACGATGAGGCTGAAGCCGAGCAGCGCGAAGGCGAGGCCGAGCACCGTCCGCCGGTGGCCGAGCGCCCAGTCGAGCACCGGGTCGTAGACGCGCAGCAGGTTCTTCATCAGCCAGTTTTCGCTCTCGGGCTTGAACGGCCCGCGCACCAGCAGCGTGCAGAACACCGGCACGGCGGTGATCGCCAGCAGCACAGCGCCGAGCAGCGCGAAGGACTTCGTGTAGGCGAGCGGGTGGAAGAGCTTGCCCTCCTGGCCGGTGAGCAGGAATACCGGCACGAAGGCGAGGATGATGATCATCATCGAGAAGAACATCGGCCGTCCGACTTGCGTGGCGGCGGCGAGCGTCTCACTGAACACCTCCGGCGGGGTGAGGCGGCGACCGAGGGCGTCCTCGGCTTTCTCGCAATGGCGGATGACATTTTCCGTCATCACGATGCCGGCATCCACCAGTACGCCGATGGAGATGGCGATGCCGGTGAGCGACATGATGTGCGACGGGATGCCGAACCGGTCCATCAGGATGAACGAGATCAGGATCGCCGCGGGCAGTGGCAGCGTGACGACGAGGATGCTGCGGAAGTGGAACAGGAACAGGATGTGCATCAGCGTCACGAGGAGGATTTCCTCCGTGAGTGCGTGCTTGAGCGTGTCGATCGCGCGCTCGATCAGGCCGCTGCGGTCGTAGGTGGACGCGACCGTGACGCCCGGCGGCAGCCCGGGGGCGAGCGCGGCGAGGCGGGCCTTCACGTCGGCGATGACCTGGAAGGCGTTGCCGCCGTAGCGCATGATGACGATGCCGCCGACGACCTCGCGGCCGTTGACATCGAGCGCACCGCGGCGGAAGTCGCCGCCGATTCGCACGTGGGCGACGTCGCCCAGGTAGAGCGGCTTGCCACCGCGGGCCTGAACGGGGATGATCTCCAAATCCGCCTCGCTCTGCACGAGGCCGAGGCCGCGGACGATGTATTCGGCGCCGTTCTCCTCGACGGTCTTGCCGCCGACGTTGCGGTTGCTGCGCGCGACGGCGTCCATCACGTCGCCGAGGGTGACGTTGAATTGCTTCAGCTTGAGCGAGGAAACCTCGACCTGATACTGCCGCACAAAGCCGCCGAGGCTGGCGACCTCTGCGACGCCGGGCACGGCCGCGAGCTGGTAGCGCACGAAGTTGTCCTGCAACGAGCGCAGGGAGCCGAGGTCCTGTTTCCCCGAGTCGTCCTTCAGGTAATACTGGTAAACCCAGCCCAGGCCGGTGGCGTCGGGGCCGAGTCGGGCGGTAACGCCTTCCGGCAGGAGATTGCCGAGCGAGTTGAGGCGCTCAAGCACGCGGGTGCGGGCGAAGTAGGTGTCGACGGAGTCCTCGAAGATGACGGTGAAAAATGAGAAGCCGAACATCGAGGTGGCGCGCACGGTCTTGACGCCGGCGAGGCCCTGCAGCGAAACGCTGAGCGGGTAGGTGATCTGGTCCTCGACCTCCTGCGGCGAGCGTCCCGCCCAGTCGGCGTAAACAATGACCTGGTTTTCGGACAGGTCGGGAATGGCGTCGATCGGCACGCGTTTCAGGGCGACGACGCCCCACGCGCAGAGCGCGACGAAGCCGCACAACACCAGGAAGCGGTTGTTGAGGGACCAGCGGATGATGGAGGCGATCATGGCGGGCGCGGGTTACTTGATTTCGTCGCCACAGTGCGGCATCGCGGAACCGAAGAACGGGTTGTGAACCTTGGCGTCGCGCTGGAGCCAGCGGCCCACGCCGAGGACGGGGGACATCGGGCATTGCATGACGTGCAGGTTCTCGCGCGCGGGCAGGCTGTTGTCGCGGGCCGTGTCGGCGAGCGCGGTGCTGAACACCTCGAACGCGCGCCGGGCGGTGCGGAGATCGGGTCCGTCCACGAGGGTGTCGCGCGAATCCGCGAGCGGAGTGCGGGCGGCGGGAGCGTAGCCGTCGAGGTAGGCCGCGAGCGCGGCGCGCAGGCTGGGCAGGGACTTCTGATAGTGGGGCAGGTCGTCGTTTGCGAGGGCCGCCGCGCTGTCAGCCGCGGCGAAGGCAAGTGTCTTGAGCAAGCTGTAGGCGTGCGCATCGAGCGGGACGGGCGCGGCGTTGATGACGGTGGGGCCGGGCACGTTCCGCGGTTCATCGCCGCCGACGGCGGCGTGGGCCAGCTGGGCCTGGCCGTCGAGCAGGAGGCCGCCCTCGGTGACGACGCGATCGCCCGCGGCGAGGCCCGCGATCACCTCGGCGTCCGTGTCGCCCATGCGGCCGAGCTGCACGTTGCGGGCGGCATACGAGCCGTGGCCGCGGTCGACGAATACGACGGGGCTGCCGCTGTGCCGGAGCACGGCGCTGCGGGGGACGAGCAGCACGTTGGGCGACTCGGCCTGCACCGCGCCATAGGCGGTCAGTTTGTGCAGCAGGGCGCGATCGGGGTTTTCCAGGACCACGCGCACGCGCGCGGTGCGGGTGGCCTCGTTGAGGTTGGGGTCGATAAACGCGACGGGCGCGGTGAAGATGCGGCCGGGCTGCGACGGCGTGGTGACGGCGACGGTCTGGCCGACGCGGAGCCACGCGAGGTCGGTTTCGTAGGCGTCGAAGATGAACCACATCTTCGAGAAATCCCCGACCTCAAACAGCCGCGACGCGGCCTCGGCGGGATCCTGGTTGATCTGCTGGCCTTCGTAAACGTGGCGGGCGACGACGGTGCCGGTCATGGGCGCGCGGACGGTGACGAATGCCGACGGCTCGAGCGTGTGTTCCAGGACGACGACCTCGGCCTCGGTCAGGCCCATGTCGAGGAGCCGCTCGCGGGCGGCGGAGAGGTCGGAGGCGGCGTAGGCGGCGCCGCCCTTGAGCCGTTGCACATACTCGCGCTGGGCGGTGAGCATTTCCGGGCTGTAGACGATGGCGAGGGGCTCGTCCTCGCGGACTTCGGCGCCGACGTAGTTGACGAAGAGCTTTTCAACGCGGCCGGGGACACGGGCGGTGAGAATGTGGTGCCGCGTGTCGTCGTCCTCGATCACGCCGGCGACGCGCAACGTGTGCAGCAACGCGCCACGGTGGACCTCGGACGTCTGGACATTGACGACGGCGGCGGCGGCGGGCGAGAGCACGACGAGATTCGGATCGATGGCGGCGTCGCCCGGGGCAGCGGCGACAAGGTCCATGCCGCAAATGGTGCACTTATCGCCCGGATGGTCGGACTTGATCCACGGGTGCATGGGGCACTGGTAGACGGCTTTTTCCGCGGCGCGGACGGGAGTGGGAAATCCGCCGGCGAACAGGGCCAGAAGCGCGACGGCGGCGAAGGGAAGGAAAGAGGAGAGTTTCATGGCAGGGAATCTGAGCGGAAAACGGGGGACCCAGGCGGAACGGCAGCGTGAAACGTGCCGGAGGCTAGCGGCGGGCGGTGTCCGGAGCGCGCGGTCCGCGAGGAGCGGGCACACCGAGGTCCGGACACACTGCGCCCGGGGGAACTCAGATCAGGAAACTGCAGTGGGCCTTGAACAGGGGCACACTCGCAGGCGTCACCGACTCCGCAACCGGGAACCTCGTCTGCGTTGCAGCGGGGAAGACGGCCACTGGGGTGGAAATCACGCGCGCGACGCGGACGGACCGCGGGGCGGTGGCGCGGGTGACGAGACCCGCGACGAAAGCGCTAGTGGCTGTGTTTTCGGTGCGAACGGGTGCCGGCATGGGGCATGCGGCATGGTTGCACCGACAGTGGACACAGCCACACGTGACGCGCGCCGGGACCATCTTTTCGAGTGCCGGCAGCGCCGGGGCCAAGGCCCCGGCGAGCACGAGCAGGAAGATGGCAAAGCGGCGAATCACGGGAGAAATGATCGGTCCAAAGCCCCGGCGTCGCAAGCGGCAAACCTGCGCGAAAGCTGACATTCACTGGGCATTTTTTGAGGGCGAACCGGCCGGTCCGCAGTCGGATGGGCCGGCCGGAAAAACCCAACCCGCTCCGTCGCGTGGGCTTAGCACGGGGCTAGAAATGCTGGCTCACTCCCGCGGAAAAGATCCATTTCGGCTCAAGCTGGAGGCCGTTGACGCGCTGGTAGACGGGCAGCTGCACAAAGACGTAAGCGCGGGTGCGGGCGGCGAGCTCGGCGGTCAGGCCGGGATTGAGGTAGGCCAGGGTGCCGCCGCTGTTGTCGCGGTCCGAGGCGGAGCCGTGTTCGCGTCCCTCGGCCTTCACGTTGAACTGCAACTGCGGGGTGAAGCGACTCGAGTTCAGCCAGCGGAGCCCGCCGCTGAGATTGAGGCTGGCGGACGGCAGGAAATGATCGCGCGCGGCCAGCGGCTGTTGGGCGGTGAGTTGGAGGAACGCGCCGAGGCTTTCCGCCGGCCGGGCAAACCAGGAGATGCCGGCCAGCATGTCGGTCGTGCCGGTGCCCAGTTGCAGGCCGCGGTCGAGGAGCTCGCCGGCTTGCGGGCCTTCGGCGAATGTCTGGTCGAACCGGCCGGTGGGGAGCTTGAGCCCGAATTGAAATCCGAGACCGTGGCTGGAGGTGAAGGACTCGTAACGCGCGAGCAACCGCAGATCGCCGAGTCCGCTGGCGCGGGACGTGGAAATCTCGGTGTCGCCCTCGGCGATGGTGGTGTGAAAACGGTCATGGAACGGCACGGACGCCGTGAGGGACCACGAGCGATTGAATGCGTAGCCGAGGTCGAACCAGGTGTTGCGATTGAGCGTGCGTTGCTGGAGCTCCGCGTTGTTTGGCAGCGGGAAGGCGGCGCGATCCGCGCTGCCGGTGCCGGACCGAAGATCCGACTGGTCGAAATATTCGTAGCGCAGACCGGCCTCGAAACCGGGCATCAGGTCGTAGCCGAGGGCGGCCCAGTCGGCGCTGAGCGAGCAACCGCAGGTCGAGCAGGCGCGAACGGGAGGAACACCGGCGGCCCAAATGAGCGATGCCAGCGACAGGAGGGAAACAAAACGGGAAAGAGAAATGCGTTTCATGAAACGAAAATGGAGAGAGGTGGAAGATGGCCGGTCAGAGAACCGGCGGGACAGGGCAACGCGTCGACACCGACGCGGTGGCGTTCCGCCGTGGGGCGGACGCGCGGGCGCACTCAGCGGTGCGGGATCAGGCTCAGGCCAGGCGCCGCGGCGGCGGGCCGGGCGGGGCGGAGCGCTCCGCGCTCACAGGCGCGGGCCAGTCGGGCACGAGTCCCGTGCAGGCGAAAGCGGCGGAGGCGAACACGCCCACGTGCACGGTGTTCGCCAGGAAAATTTTCTCCGGCGCGGGCGGGTTGGGAACCTTGGCGTCGGCGGACTGCTGTTGCTGCTTTGCGGCCTGCACGGCGAGGCAGACGCCGCAGAGCGTGTCACCGCGGAAGGTTTGCTCGACGGCGCGCAACAGCGGCATCGACTGCGAGTAGGTGAAGATCATCCGGCCCCAGCCGAAAGTCTGCACGACGTCCCACTGGCCGCCGGTGGCGAGCAGCCACGCGGTGAGCGTGAGGACGAGGGAGAAACGCCGGCGCATGTTGGCGGCGAGCAAACGGGGACCGGGACGCGGGGCAAGTCTTTTGCCTGTCACGTCACCGTGCGCAGCTGCACGCTGTCGACGAGGCGGTCGAGCGAGAGGATGTCGGTCGCGACGATGAGCTTGTCGCCGGGCGCGATCCGGCCGGCGCGACGGAGCAGTTGGATGGCGTTCTCGATGGTGGCGTCGGGATCGGTGGCCAGCGGCATGAGATACGGCTCGACGGCGCGGAGCAGCCGCAGCTGGCGCTGCAGGCCGACCGACGGCGTGATGGTGAGAATGGGGGCGCGCACGGGCCGGAGGGCGGCGAGGCCGTTGGCCATGAAGCCGTGGCGCGTGAACGTGAGAATCTTCGAGTGAGGGATCTCGTTCGCGAGCACGACGGCGGAGTGCAGCACCTTCATGCGCTCGGCGGTGAAGACGGCGGGGGTGCGGCGGTCGGCGTCGTCCTCGGCCTCGATGCGCCGGGCGATCTTGTCGAGCATCTGCACGCATTCGACGGGGTATTTGCCCACGGTGGTCTCGCCGGAGAGCATCACGCAGTCGGCGAATTCATAGACAGCGTTGGCGACGTCGGTGATCTCCGCGCGGGTGGGCACGGGCTGCACGATCATCGACTCGAGCATGTGCGTGGCGACGATGACCGGCCGGCCCTGCGCGATGCAGGCGCGGACGGCGCGGCGCTGGATGACCGGCAAATCCTCGAAGGGACACTCGATGCCGAGGTCGCCGCGGGCGACCATGAGGCCGTCGCAGGCCGTGACGATTTCGTCGAGGTTGGTGATGGCGGACTGGTCCTCGATCTTGGCGATGATGCGCGCCGTGGATTTCCGCTCCGCGAGGAAGAGGCGCAGTTCGGCGACGTCCTTGGCCTCGCGCACGAAGGAAAGCGCGACGAAGTCGATGCCCTCCTCGAGGCCGACGAGGGTGTCGGCACGGTCCTTCTCGGTGAAGGCGGGCAGGTTGACCTTCACGCCCGGGAGATTGATGTGGCGGCGCGAGCTGAGTTGGCCGGCGATGAGTACGCGGCAGCGGATATGCGCGTCACTTTTTGTGAGGACCTCGAGACGGAGCAGGCCGTTGTCGACGAGGACAATGCTGCCGACGGAGATGTCGTTGACGAGGTTCTGGTAATTCACGTCGACGGAGCGGATTTCCTCGCCGCCGTCACGCCCGGCGCCGGGTTTGACGGTGAAGTCGAAGATCTCGCCGGCCTTCAGTTCGATCGGCGCGGCGAGGTCGCCGGTGCGGATCTCGGGGCCCTTGATGTCCATCATGATCGCGACCTCGCGGCCGACGCGGGCGCTGACGGTGCGGATGCGGCGGATGACGTCGCGGGTCCACTCGTGGCTGGCGTGGGCCATGTTGAGGCGGACGACGTCGGCGCCGGCGCGCAGCATCTTCTCGAGCATCTCCTCACTCTCGGTGGCGGGCCCGAGGGTGAAGATGATCTTGGTCCGGCGGAAGGGCAGGGCGGCGCTCATGGGCGAGCCTTGTGCCGGATTCCGAACGGCGGCGCAAGTGCCGCGCACGTCACATTGGCGTGTCGTTTGCAGATTTTCCGTGCAGCGCGGCGCGGTTCTGCTCAGCGTGACCGGTCGTCATGTCGTCACTCGGAATCGTTGCCATCAGCCTGATTGCCGTCATCGGGATCTATTTCTACAACAACCCGCTGAAGCACGGCCCGTGGTTCCTGAGCCGGCGGTTCATCAACTGGTTCCCGCTGGGGATGACGTATGCCTTCCTGTACATGGGCCGGTACAACCTGACGGTGGCGAAGAACGCGTTCGGGTCGCTGATGGGCAATGAGGATTTCGGGTGGGTGTTTTTTGCGGGGACCGTGACCTACGCGTTCTCGTTTTTGGTCAACGGGCCGCTGGTGGATCGCATCGGCGGCAAGAAAGGCATCATCATTGCTGCCATTGGCTCGAGCGTGGCGAACGTCGTGCTCGGCGTGATTACCTGGCTGGTGCTGACCGGCCGCACGAAGATTCCGTTGTTCTGGCCGTTTGTGTGGATTTACGCGCTGAACATGTATTTCCAGAGCTACGGCGCGGTCTCGATCATCAAGGTGAAGGCGAACTGGTTCCACGTGCGCGAGCGCGGCGTGTTCGGCGCGATCTTCGGCACGCTGATCTCGTTCGGCGTCTATTTCGCCTTCGAGTGGGGCCAGGCGATCGTGGACGTCACGAAGGTGCACGCGGGTGCCGACAGTTTCGTGGCCAGGTTGCTGCGGACGATTTTCGTTCCGGGCGGGGCGACGCAGGATGCGACGTGGGCGGTGTTTTTCGTCCCGGCGGCCATCATGGTGGTCTGGGTGGTGCTGGACGCTTGGCTCATTGAGGAGACGCCCGAGGATGCCGGTTTTCCGCATCTTGACGTGCACGATGCCTCCACCGGGCACATGCACGAGACCTACACGATGTTGGATCTGCTGAAGAAGGTCATCTTCAACCCGATCATGTTGATGCTGGGCGGAGTATCCCTCACCGCTGGCGTTTTGCGGAATGGCATCATGCAGTGGTACACGGTCTTTGCGAACCAGGTGCCGCAGCAAGGCGCCGAGGGCATCCTGCACAACTGGGGGTTGTTGCTGTGCCTCTTCGGGATCGTCGGCGGATTCGCGGGCGGGCTGATCTCGGACCGGTTCTTCCAGTCGCGGCGCGGCCCTCCCGCCGCCATTTTTTGCGCCTTCATGCTCATGATGGCCGCGGTGATGGCGATGAACCTCTTCAAGTTCCCGTTCATGGTCGGCGTGGCGGCGCTGCTGATCGTGGCCGCCGTGACGGGCGTGCACTCACTCATGTCGGGCACGGCCGCGGCCGACTTCGGCGGCCGCAAGGCCGCGGCCACAGGCTCCGGCCTCATTGACGGCTGCGTCTACCTCGGCTCGGGCATTCAATCCGTCTGCGTCGGATATTTGACCGGGACGAAATGGACCGGTCACAGCTGGCAGTGGTGGCCGATCTTCCTCATGCCGTTCGCGTTGGTGGGCGTCTTCATCGCCTACCGCATCTGGAACGAGCTGCCGGCGGCCACGCGGAAGTACATCAACGAGCACGAGCAGAAGTCCGCGCCCACGGCCTGAGCCGGGGCGTGCGTCCCGAGGTCGGCAGGGGAACGGCGTGGGTATTGGCTCGTGGTGGGAGCCGGGCCTTGTGTAGGTTGGTGTGATGCCCGTTTCGTCCGTCGCCCCGCTGCCGATCCCCGATCCCCGCCCTCAACTGCCACCCGGCTTCCGCGCCCGCCGGGGAATGAACTGGGCGATCGTCGGCCTGACCTACACCAGTTTTTACCTGTGCCGGTATAATTTTTCCTACGCGAACAAGGCCATCAGCGACGAGTTTCATTTCTCGAAGGGCGACATCAGCACGATCCTAGCCTGCCAGTTCGTCGCCTACGGCTGCGGCCAGATCATCAACGGCCTCCTCACCGACCGGATCGGCGGCAAGCGCGCGATGCTGATCGGCGCGGCGGGCACGGTCACCATGAGCCTGGCGTTTGGCGCGGCGTCGTTCTGGGGCATGCTGTGGCTCTTCGCCCTGCTGTGGGGCCTCAACGGCTATGCGCAAGCGTTCGGGGCGCCCGGTTTCATCAAGATCAACACCGCCTGGTTCAGCGAACGCGAGCGCGGCACCTTTGCGGGCATTTTCGGATGCATGATCAACCTCGGCCGCGGCGTGGCGAACTGGCTGCTGCCGGCGCTGCTCGCAGGCTTTGTCTTCCTCGGCATGTGGCACGTACCGCCGCAGCACTGGCGCTGGCTGTTCTGGATCCCGGCGGGCCTCGCATCCCTGGTCGCCGTCCTGCTGGCGCTGGTGGTCAAGGACACGCCCGAGGAGTGCGGCTACAAGAATCTCTTCCCCGGCGAGGCCGACCACGCCGATCAAGAGGTGCGCACGGAAATCTGGACGGTCTTCCGGCACATCATCACCAATCCCATCGTGTGGATTGTGGCCGTCGCCTACGCCACGACGGGCGCCGTGCGGCAGGGCATCGACCAGTGGTTTCCCCGGCTCTTCCAGGACGTCTACCACTTGGACCCACGGGGGTGGAAATTCCAGTCGCTCGGGCTGGCCATCCCGGTCGCGGCCTCGGCCGGTTCGCTCCTCTCCGGTTGGATCTCGGACCGGTTCTTCCACTCGCGGCGCGCGCCGGTCGCGGCAATCATCTATTTCCTACAGGTCGCCATCACGTTCATCGCGGCGCAGGTCACCTCGGTCAACTGGACGCTCATCATGGTGGTCATGATCGCGTTCACGGTGAACTCAACCCACTCGCTGCTCGGTCCCGCGGCGGCGATGGACATCGGCGGACGCAAGATGGCGGCGTTCGCGTCCGGCGTCATTGACGCGTTCCAATATTTCGGCGCCGCGCTCGCGATCAAGGGCCTGGGCTGGGTGCTCGACCACTACGGCTGGGGCTACTATTTTTACTACCAGGTGCCGTTTGGCCTGCTCGGCGGCGTGCTGATGTACTCCATCGCGCACCGGCACAGCCTGAAAAAGGGCGACACGCACTGAGTGCCGCCGGTCCATGATGGTGAAGTAGGTCCGGCGGGGACGCCTGCGTGACATTCCGCCGGCTGCATCACCGCTCGCGATCAGACGAATTCGTAGAACGGCGTGCCCTCGCCGGCGCCGACGATGGCGAATTCGCAGGCCTGCAGCGTCACGCGCACCTCGGTGAGCGCGCGCTCGACGGCGGCGGGGGAATTGCAGTCGCGCGAGAGGTGCGTGAGGTAAACCCGGCGCCAGCGCGGGCTGGCGACGGCCGCGAGGAGTTCGCGCGCGCCGTCGTTGGAGAGATGTCCGTGGCGGCCGCCGATGCGCTGCTTGGTGGACCAAGGGCGGCGCAGGTCGGCCTTGAGCAAGTCGGGGCAATGGTTGGCCTCGACGACGAGCACCTCGCACTCACGGATGTGCTCGCGGATGTGCTGGGGCGCGTGGCCGAGGTCGGTCAGGAACGCGAGGGAACGCCGCGGCGCGAACAAGTCGCCCTCGGCGCCGCTGCTGAAGCGGAAGCCCACCGGCTCCTGCGCGTCGTGGGGCACGGTGAAACTCTCGACGTCGAGGTCGCGGAAGCGAAAGCGTGCGCCCGTCTCGAAGATCTGCCAGTCGGGCCGGTGGGTGAGCCCGGCCTGCACGGCGCGGGCGGTCGCGGCGTTCGCAAAAACGCGGATGTGGGGAAATTTCTTGAGCCCCTCGATCCCCGCGGCGTGGTCGCCGTGCTCGTGGGTGAGGAAGATCGCGTCGATTCGCTCGAGCGCCTCGCCCGCCGCCGTGAGCAGGGTACCGAGTTTGCGAGCGGAAAACCCCGCGTCGACCAGCACGCGCGCGCCCTCGGTTTGCAGCAGGGCGCTGTTGCCCGAGCTGCCGCTCCCGAGGATGCAAAACCGCATGGCCATGATGCTGTCAGCAAGCGCTCCCCGACGCCGGCGACAACGCAATTCTGGCAGCCCGGGCGTGGCACGGGTGGAACAGCCGTGCCACGCCACTATTCCACGACGGCGCATTGACCCGCGCCGAAATTTGCATACCTCTGCCCCTCCATGCCGAAACGCCCCTCCCGTCCGTCCGCTTCGCGTCGCGCGCCACGCGTGCTCGCTGGGACGGTTTTCATCACGCGGCAGGTGCATTTCAACTCAGCGCACCGGCTCTACAACCCGACGAAGAGCCTCGCCTGGAACCAGCGGCAATACGGCCTCTGCACCAACCCGCACTGGCACGGCCACAACTATGTGCTCGAGGTCACGGTCAGCGGGCAGCCCGACCCGGAAACGGGCTACATCATCGACCTCGGGGTGCTGAAGCGCCTCCTCCACGAGGCGGTGGTGGACAAGTGCGACCACCGCAACCTCAACGACGAGGTCCCTTTCCTGCGCGGCATCATTCCTTCGACGGAGAATCTCGTCATCGCCTTCTGGCACGAGATCGCGCCGCGCCTGCCCGCCGGCCGGCTGCACTGCGTGCGGCTCTACGAAACCCCGCGCAACTACGCCGAATTTTTCGGTCCCGACCTCCCGTAAGCACCCACCGGCCAGTTAACCCCGACTTTCGCCGGGGCTACGGTTATCGTCACAACCGCCTGGCTCCGACGCAAAAAACGACATGAAGAAAAAGCCGATGTATCTCCACCGCTCCGCGGACGGGACCTCTGCGAGCATTGCCCACGTTTACGACGCGAAGTTCCGCGCGACCCCGGCCTATCGGGCGACGCTGCCGGACATGATGGAGGCGGCGCACGACGACCTGCAGGGCATCAAGGTCCCGATCCAGCAGGTCGGCATCCACAATTTCCGCCTGCCGCTGAAATACCGCACGAAGGCCGGCCAGGTGCTCACGCTCGAGACCAGCGTGACGGGCACGGTCTCGCTCGAGGCCGAGTTGAAGGGCATCAACATGAGCCGCATCATGCGCTCGTTTTACGAGCACAAGGACGGCGTGATCACGGGCGAGTGGATGGGGCGGATCCTCAAGGCCTACCTGCGCAACGTGGGCCGCAAGTCGGCGCGGCTGAAGGTGGCGTTCTCCTACCCGATGCTCCAGCGGAGCCTCCGCAGCGGCCTGGAAGGATGGCAGTATTACGAGGTGGCGTTCGAGGGCGTGATGACACGCGAGGGTCACTACCGGCGGTTCATCCATTTCGATTTTGTTTACTCGTCGGCGTGCCCGTGCTCCGCGGAGCTGACCGAGCACGCGCGGGACCGGCGGGGCAAATACGGCGTGCCGCATTCGCAGCGCAGCAAGGCGCGCATCACGATCGAGGAGGCCGAGGGCAAAAAGATCTGGATCGAGGACGTGCGCGCGCACTGCGTGAAGGCGCTGCAGACCGAAACGCAGGTGATGGTGAAGCGCGAGGACGAGCAGGCCTTCGCGGAGCTCAACGGCGCGAACCTGAAGTTCGTCGAGGACGCGGCGCGGCTGCTTTACCGGGAGTTCGACGGCGACCGCCGCATCAAGGATTTCCAGATCGCCTGCTCGCACCTTGAGTCGCTGCATTCGCACGACGCCGTGAGCGTGATCTGCAAGGGCGTGAAGGGCGGCTTCGCGGCCGACTTCATGGACTTCGGCTCGTTGCTGTGCTGAGCGGGTCACGCAAAGCCGCAAAGGCGCGAAGCCAAGCTACTCTGACTTTGCGTTCCTGGCGGCTTGGCGTGAAAAACAAACCTATGAGCAATCCCGTCATTCTTATCACCGGTGCGTCGCAGGGTATTGGCGCGGCTATCGCCAAGGTTTTTGCGAAGGAGATCCGCGGGGCGCGGCTCGCGCTGGTGGCGCGCAACGCGAAGAACCTCGGCACCGTCGCGCGCGCGTGTGCGAAGCTCGGCGCCACCGCCGAGGTGTTCGCGTGCGACGTGGCGGACGAGGCCTCGGTCAAGGCGATGCGGACAGCGGTCACGAAGCGCTTTGGCGCGGTGGACGTGCTCGTCAACAACGCCGGCTCCTACGCCACGGCGCCGTTCGTGCGAACGAAGGTCGCGGAGTTTGACCGGATGATTGCCGTCAACCTGCGCAGCGCGTTTCTCGTCTCGCAGGCCTTTCTCCCCGGCCTGCTGCGGCGCGGGCAGGGCGACATCTTTTTTATGAGCTCCATTGCCGGCCTGGGTGCGTATCCCCGGGCGGCGGGTTATTGTGCGGCGAAATTTGGCGTCACCGGGCTGGCCAAGGTGCTGCGCGCCGAGACCCGCGGCACGGGAATTCGCGTGTGCTGCGTGTATCCCGGCGCCACCTGGTCGCCGTCGTGGGGCGGCAGCGGCGTCAATCCCGCGCGCATCATGCCGGCAGAGGACGTGGCGCGGGCCTTCCTCGACGTTTACCGGCTGGGCCGGCGCACGGTGGTCGAGGAGATCATCCTCCGGCCGCAGCAGGGCGACCTGTAACCGGGCGGAAGAAGCGCCGGACGAACAAGAGGTAGGCATACCAGACGGCCACGCTGCCCAGGCTCAGCCAGAGGAGTGTGTTGCCCTGCAGCAGCGGGCTCTTGGCGGCGAGCTCGACCGGTTGCTCCGGCAGTCCCATGCGGCGATACATCTCGACCAGCCCAAGCCGCTGGAAAGTGACCAGCCCGGAAATCCCGAGGACGAGCGAGCCGATGGTGTAAACCCACCACGCGCGCATCTCGAGGCGGTAGAAGCCGCGGATCGCGTAGGCGAGAAACGCGATCACGCCGATCCACAGCAACCGTGCCGGCCAGCCCTCCACGAGTGTGCCGAAGACCGGATACACCCGGCCATAGGTCGGCAGGATGAACGCGACGATCACGAGGCTCCCGGCCTTCAGCACACACAAGGCGAGGACGGGCAGCGGGCAGCGGTCGGTCCACCGCTCGACGGGATCGCGGATTTCGCAGGTGCGCTTCACGTTGGCGCCGCAGTAGAACAGCACCGTCACCAGGGGCATCACAATGTAGATGACGACGCTGCTGACCAGTGTGATGGCCTTGATCAGGGCCAGCGACGCCGGCGGCACGATCTGGTTCTGCGCCCGCATCGTTTCGTCGAGGGAGTTCATGGCGACGAACACGACGGGCACGGTCAGGAGCCCGATGGCGAGCCCGATCCCGCCGAGGCAAAGGAGCAGGGCCCGCGCCCAGCGGCGGGCGCGGATGGACCCGATGCCCAGCGTGATGAGCGTCGCGGCCAGCAGGCCGTAGACGGCGGCGGCGACGATGGCGCTCGAGGCATCGAAGTCCGTGCCGACCCGCCGGGCCGCCACCATCTGGCCGAAGAAGATCAGCGGCACAAACAGGGCGCAGGCGGCGCCAATCAGGATGGCAAACACGCCGAAGACCACGAGGCCGGTGTACCGGTCCTTGTAGGCGGGCGCGAGCGGGGGCGGGAGCGGGGCGTCCATGGGCATCGGCATAAACGCCAGCAACGGGAAGCCAAGGTTGTTCCTCACGGGCGCCGCGGACTGAATTTTCGCCGGCGGCTCCGCGGGTTTGATGTTGTCGCGGGGGGCGCGGTGCGCCTCGCTTGCTTCGATTACCCTTATGAAAACCCGTAAATTCCGCGTTGGTCTCATTGGCGGCGGCGGCATCGCCCAGGCCGTCCATATCCCCGGCTGGAGGAATCTCCCCGAGGTCGAAATCGTCGGCGTCGCCGACGTCTCGGAGGCGACCGCCAAGAAGGCCGCGGCCGCCGCGGGCTGCACCCAGACGTTCTCCGATTACCGTGACCTGCTGAAGCTCGACCTGGATGCGGTCGACATCTGCACGCCGAACAAGGTGCACACGCCCGCCGCGCTCGCTGCGCTCAATGCGGGCAAGCACGTCATCTGCGAGAAACCGCTCGCGGTGACGACCGCGGAAGTCCGCGAGATGGGCCGGCTCGCCGACAAGAAGAAGCTCAAGCTCATGACCGCGCAGCACCAGCGGTTCACGCAAAGCGGCGTGGCGGCGAAGGCGTGGGTGGACGGCGGCAATCTCGGTGAAGCGTATCACGCACGCGTTCGGGCGGTGCGCCGCGCCTGGCTGCCGACGGCGCCGGGGTTCATCGACGCGAAGCTTGCGGGCGGCGGCCCGTGCATGGACATCGGCGTCCACGCGCTCGACCTGTGCCTCTGGCTGATGGGCTTTCCCAAACCGGTGCGCGTGTCCGGCACGTCCAAGACGGTCTTTGCCAAGGGCCACGACATGCCCAACCAGTGGGGCGAGTGGGACCGCGCGCGTTATTCCGTCGAGGATTTCGCCGCGGGCATCGTGCACTTCGACAACGGCGCGACGCTCATGCTCGAGGCCGCGTGGATGTGCCATCAGGTGGAGGACGAGGAACTGCTCGCCCAGATCTTCGGCAAGAAGGGCGGTATCAAATGGCCGAGCGCCGATTTCGCGACCGTCACGAACGGTGCCTTCGCGCAGGGCACGCTGAAGAGCCCGGTACACGTGCCGCACCCGCACTGGAACGAAATCGCGGCCTTCGTGGACTGCGTGACGAACAACAAGCCCTCCCCGGTGCCGTGGACCGAGACGATCAAAGTCATCGGCATCCTCGAAGCGATCTACGCGTCCTCCGCGCAGGGCAAGGAGATCGCGCTGAAGCTCTAGTGGGCTCGGGCTCCGTTGTAAGGGCGCAGCAAGACTGCGCCCCTACAGCAGCGTGCCTTGGTCGCCGCCTAGGGGCTTGAGGCCGACAGCGGCGTAGCCTTTGGCGGTGAGCAGGCGGCCTTGGGGCGTGCGCTGGAGGTAGCCTTCCTGGATGAGGAAGGGTTCGTGGACTTCCTCGAGCGTCTCGGCTTCCTCGCCGACGGCGACGGCGATGGTGCTCATGCCGACGGGCTTGCCGCCGTAATTTTCCGCCATCACACGGAGCATGCGCTTGTCCATCTCGTCGAGGCCGGCGGCGTCGATCTCAAGGAGCTCGAGCGCGGCGGCGGCGACAGGCTGGGTGATCTTTCCCTTGGCGCGTTCCTGGGCGAAGTCGCGGATGAAGTTGATGAGATTGTTGGCGACGCGCGGCGTCCCGCGGGCGCGCGTGGCGATTTCCCGGGCGCCGCCCTCGTCGATCGAAACCTGGAGCAGCCCGCAGCTGCGGCGGACGATGGTCTCCAGTGTCGGGTGATCGTAGTAGTCGAGCCGCGTCTGCAGGGTGAAGCGCGAGCGGAGCGGCGCGGTGAGCAGCCCGCTGCGCGTGGTGGCGCCGATGAGGGTGAAGCGCGGGATGGAGAGGCGGACGCTGCGGGCGTTCGGGCCCTGGTCGATCATGATGTCGAGGCGGAAGTCCTCCATCGCCGAGTAGAGGTATTCCTCGACCGTCTTCGGGATGCGGTGGATCTCGTCGATGAACAGCAGGTCGCCCTCCTCGAGGCTGGTGAGGAGACCGGCAAGGTCGCCGGCCTTCTCGATGACGGGGCCGGAGGTGACGCGGACATTCTTGCCGAGTTCGTGGCCGAGGATGAAGGCGAGGGTGGTCTTGCCGAGGCCGGGCGGGCCGGAGAACAGAATGTGGTTGAGCGCCTCGTCGCGCTTGCGGGCGGCGCCGACCATGATCTGCAGGCGCTCGACGGTCTTGGGCTGGCCGGTGAAATCGGAAAATGAGAGCGGCCGCAGCGCGGCTTCGGCTGGTGAGACCGGCGCGGCGAGCGCACTGCTGATAAAGCCCAGGCCGGTCGCGGACACAGGCGGCGACAATTTCGATTTTTGATTTTCGACTTTCGATTGGCTCATGGCGACGACGAGGACTCAGCTGTGTTGGTTGGCAATCGAAAATCGAGATTCGAAAATCGAAAATCCACTCACTTCCACTCCACCTCGGCGCCGAGGCTGCGGAGGTTTTCCACGAAACGCGGGTGGGCGCGCATGATGGTGTCGGCGTTCTTCACGATGGAGCGGCCGGGGATGCTGGCGGCGACCATGTAGAGCGCCACGGCGGCGCGGATGATGTAGGGCGCGTCCACCGTGGCGGGGCGCAGCGGGCGGTCGCCGAAGACGATGATGCGGTGCGGATCGCTCACCACGACGTGGGCGCCGAACTTCGACAGCTCGGGCATCCAGGTGAAGCCGCCCTCGTAGACCTTGTTCCAGAACTGGATGGCGCCCTTCGCGCGGACGGAGAGCGCGATCATGCACGGCAACAGGTCGACGGGAAAATACGGCCACGGCGCGGCCTCGATTTTCGGGAGCAGGTTGGTCGTGAAGGGGGCCTCGATGAGGAGTTTCTGCCGGCGGCGGACGATGGCGGTGTCGCCCTGGTGCTCGATGACGACGCCGAGTTTCTCGAAGGCGCGCGTGATGAGGTCGAAGTGGTGCGGCAAGGAATGGCGGACCTTGACCTCGCCGCCAGTGATGGCGCCGAGGGCGAGGAAGGTGACGACCTCGTGGTAGTCGGTGTTGATGGTGAACGTGCCGCCCTTGAGGCGCTTGACGCCCTCAACGGTGAGCTGGCTCGTGCCGAGGCCGGAAATCTTCGCGCCCATGCCGACGAGGACGGCGCACAGGTCCTGCACGTGGGGCTCGCTGGCGGCGTTGATGATGACGGACGTGCCCTCAGCGAGGGCGGCGGCCATGACGAAGTTTTCCGTCGCGGTCACCGACATGTAGTCGGGCCAGTGCCGCGCGCCGCGAAAGCGGTCCTTGAGCGTGAGCGTGAGCGAGTGGTTGTGGGAAATTTTCGCGCCGAGTTTTTCCAGGATCTCGAGGTGCGGATCGAGTTCGCGGATGCCGAGCGAGCAGCCTTTGGCGTTCGTCGGGATGGCGATCTTCTTCATCCGATAGAGCAGTGGCGCAAACAGCAGGACGGACGAACGCATGCCCGAAGGCAGCTCGCCATCGAGGTGCGCGGCATCGAAGGACGAGTGGTCGAGCAGCATGGTGCCCGCGGCCTTGTCCCAGGTGATGCGCGAACCCTGCTCGGAGAAAAACGCGACGAGCTTGTCGACGTCCGTGATCGCCGGGACGTTGAGCAGGCGGACGGGCGCGTCGGTCAGGAGCGTGGCGCAGAGGATGGGCAGGGCGGAATTCTTGTTGCCCGACGGCGTGATGGTGCCGGAGAGGGCCTTGCCGCCAGTGACGATGAGATCGGCCATGAGGGGTAGGTTGAAGGCTGAAACGGGAAAGTGGAAAGCCTGAACCACGGATTTTTTAACCGCGCATCGCCGCACACAAAAAAGGCGCCCGCTTTTGGCGGGCGCCTGGATTGATGGAGCGGGATGCGCGTTAGATCGCGCCGCCGCCCTGCTGGCCTTCGGGACGGGGACCGCGATCATCGCGGTTGCGACCCCGGCCGCCACGATGCCGACGGCGGCCGCCGCCTTCGAAGCGACGTTCGCCGCCCTGTCCGCCTTCGGAGGAAGGACCTTCCTCATCGCGCGGATCGCGGGGTTGGTACGGCTGGCCATCGCGGGGACCGCGATTTTCGCCGTTGAATCCACCGCGACCGCGTCCACCGCGATGACGGCGGCGGTTGTGGCGATGGCCGTCACGGCCCTGCTCGTCACGGTCACCCGGACGAACCTCGGGGGCCGCCGGCTTGGCGCCGAAGAGACCCTTGAGCCAGGCGATGAAGCCGCCGGACTTTTGCGGAGCGGCGGCCGGGGCCGGGCGCTCGTCGCGGGAGAAGTCACGCGGGGAGGAGTTGCGATCCGGACGCGACTCGCCGGCGGCGGGTTCGCGGCGCGGTTCGCGCGGCTCGAACGGACGGGCGTCACGGCGTTCCGGGCGGAACGTGGGACGCTCGTCACGGCGGGCGCGGGGCTCGCCGGCATGGCCGGGCGCGCTCTCGCCCCAGCTGACGGCGGGACGTTTCACTTCCTCGGTGGGGAGGATGTTGAGCTCGGCCTTGGCAGCGCTCTCCTTCGCGGGAGAGACGGCCGGTGCGACCGGGGCCGCGCTCGACGTAGTCGGCGTGAACGGAAACAGTTCTTCCTTCGCGGTGGCAATGGCGGGCACGGGTGCGGGCGTCACAGGGACGACGGCAGCGACGACCGGAGCCGGGGCGATGGCGATCGGGGCGGGGATGGGAGCGGCCTGGGGAGCAGGCTCGTTGACGACAGGCGAAGGCACGGACGTTTCGCCCGTGAACGGATTCTTGTACTCACTCTGGGGCCGGATGACCTCGATGGTGCTGGGCTGATAACCGCTCGGGGCGGGGGACGAGGCGGCGGAGGCCGCGGGGGCGCTGGGTCGTTTGCCGCGCAGGAGGCCGGAGCCCTTGGCGGTGCCGAACGAGCCGATCGGCGCGGGATTGCCGGAGGAGGCGGCCGAAGCGGCCGAACCGGCGGTCGCGGCGGAAGCCCCGGAGGGGTCGCCGGACGTTACTGGATCTGACATGGGTGTGTTGTTGGCTAAACGCTCATCCCGCGAGGGTTTCCATCGCCAAGGCGTCGGAAGTCAAAGGGGAGAGCGGCGGTGTTTTGTTGGGCCCACGGAGCGCAGAAACTGCGGCTCAACGCGGGCGTGAAGGACCAACGGTCGCCCAGCCTCCCTCCCGGGGCAACTTCAAATTATGGCTGGGAGTGCAACTTACGCACCAAGGCGGGCTTGCCAGCGCCGGAAGCGCTTCGCAGCCTCGGCGTCCATGGACAAACTCGAGGAAATCTTCCGCATGCAGGACGCGTTAAATTCCCGGATTGGCGTGCATCTGCCGCCCCCGACGGAGGAGGAAAAGACCAAGTGGATCCTCAATTACACGCGCGCCATGCAGCAGGAAACCGCCGAGCTGATCGACAGCGTGCCGTGGAAGTGGTGGGCGAAATACCAGAAGTTCGACGAGCAAAACGCCAAGGTCGAAGTCGTGGACCTGTTTCATTTTCTCGTGTCGCTGGCCCAAACCCTCGGCATGACGGCGGACGACGTTTATCAGGCCTATCTCAAGAAGAACGCGGTGAATCACCAGCGCCAGGAATCCGGTTACGTCAAAAAGGACGAAGCGGATTCGAAGCATATTTGATGTAGGGCGGGGTCTCCTGACCCGCCAATCTTTCGCAAACATTTCCGCGGATATCACGGATTGACGCGGATAGTCTCTGGTTATCCGCGTCCATCAGCGTAATCCGCGGAAAGGTATTCCCAAGATCAAGGCGGGTCAGAGACCCCGCCCTACAACGGACAGCGCGACTCAGCGTGTGACGACGAAGGCGGCGGTCACGTCGACGGCGATGGCGCCGTCCTCGATGACGTGGGCCTTGAGCTTCAGCTTGGCCTTGCCGTAGCGGGCGAGGGCTTCCTTGAACTCGGCGATGGCCGCCTGCGCGGGGCGCTCGCAAATCGCGCGGAGGTCACCGAGCACCGGGCGGCGGTAGGCGGCGCGGCTTTCCTTCACCACGATGTGCCAGACGGGCTTGGTGGAGTCCTTCTCGTTCCGCATCAGCTCCCACACGACGCCGTAGCCGGCGAGCGTGGCGAGGGAAACGAGACTGCCGCCAAACGCGGTGTTGAGGGAGTTTTTGTTCTGCTCCTTCGGCGCGGTCAGGACCAGCGCCCGGTCATCGCTGACCTCCACGCCGACGCCCATCGCCTTCGCGAGGGGGATCATTTCGTGCAGGAAAAGCTCCAGAGCAGGGACCTTGACCGGTTTCATTGGGCGGCGACGTTGGAGCATTATTCGGTCCACGTCAAAGCCCGCGGGGTTAAATGTCAGAGACGCGGAACCGAGCCGCAGCTTGACCCGCCGAGGGCGCAGGGCTCAACTTTCGCGCATGGTTTCGGCCGGAAAAAAGATCGATACGAGCTTCCAAATCAAGGTCTTCCGTAATGGCAAGACGGAGACTGTCCGGTTCTCCGACCTGCTGATCCGCCGCACGATCGTGTCGGTTTACATGCGTAATAATACACCGGGCTGCGACCGGCAGAATGACAGTCTGGCGGCCCATGCGGCGGAATTCGACCGCGCGGGGTACAATCTCGTGGCGGTCAGCCGCGACACCTGCGGCTCGCATGCGAAGTATGCGGCGAAGAAAAAGATCGGCTACACGCTGGTGAGCGACCCGGATGACCTGTTCGCCCGGGCGACGGAATCCGTCGTCGAAAAATCGATGTATGGGCGAACCTTCACGGGGCCGGCCCGCGCCGCGTATCTCCTGGACCGCGACGGCACCGTGCTCGCGGTGGTGCCGAAAGTGGATACCGCCGACCACGCCGCGCAGCTGCGGGCCGCACTCGGATTGACCTAAGGTGCTATTCGGCGAGGGTTGCCAATCTGGCGCCGGGGAGCAGGCTGGGCCGATGAAACTCTCCCCGCGCTCCCGCCGCTGGATGATCATCGCAGCGACCGCATTGTTGCTATTCACCGTCGTGGGTTTCTTTGTCCTGCCGCCCATCGTCAAGGACCAGGCCGAAAAGCGCCTCTCCGCCGCCCTCGGCCGCAAGGTGACAATCGGGAAAGTCCGACTGAATCCCTACGCGTTGTCGGTCACGGTCGAGCAATTCGACATCCGCCTCAAGGACTTGGACGGTTCCTTCCTCGGCTGGGACCGGCTGTATGTGAATTTCGACCTGCTGTCGTCGCTGACCGGCGACTGGGTGCTGAGTGAAATCGAACTCGATGGTTACCACGTGGCCGTGGTGATCAAGCCGGATGGCACGCTGAATTTCGCGGACCTGATCGAGCGGGCGGCGGTGCTCAGCGCCAAGCCACCGGGCGCGCCAGCCGCGCCGTCCAAGCCGATGCGGCCCATCCGGATCGGCCATCTCGCCGTCAACGGCGCGCGGCTCGAGTTCTCGGATCTTTCGCGCAGCAAGCCGTTCACCACCGTACTCGGCCCGGTCACGTTCGTCGTGACGGGGCTGCGCACGACGGGCGCGCAGGGGGCGCCCTACCATTTTGAGGCGGTGACCGAGGCGGGGGAAAAATTTTTCTGGACCGGCCGCCTGGCGGCCGACCCGCTTGAGTCGCACGGCGACTTTTCGATCGAGAACCTGATCCTGAAGAAATACTCGCCGTATTTCGCGGACCGGATCCGCGCGGACCTGACCGACGGCAAGCTGACGATTCGCGGGCATTACGACGCCGCCCTCGATGGCAAGAATCGGACACTGAAGCTCGCCGGCGGCGAGGTGCACCTCCGCGACCTGCGGCTGGCCGAGCGCGGGAATGGCCAGCTCGCCGTGGACCTGCCGGCGCTCGACGTGACGGGCATCCAGGCGGACGCGATCACGTTCAAGACGAGGGTGGACCATGTGATGATTACCGGCGGACAGGTGGCGGTGCGCCGCGAACAGGACGGTTCGCTGAACCTGCTCACGATGCTGACGCCCGAGCCCGGAGCTTCCGGCAGCGTGGCCTCGGCGGGTGCGGCCCAGGCGCCGACGCCGTTGCCCGACGCGCGGGTGGATGACGTCGAAGTGAAGGACTTCAAGATCGACGTGACGGACAACGCCGCCCCACGCCCCGCGCACCTGGAGCTGAGCGGACTGCAGTTTTCGCTGAAGAACGTGTCGCTCGCGGACGGCGCGGTGATGCCGATGCACCTCGCCTTCACTTGGGCGCCGCAGGGCACGGTGTCGGTTTCGGGCCAGGTGACGTTGAAGCCCGAGGTGACGGCGGACCTGAAGACCGATGTCAGCTCCCTCGCGATCCTGCCGCTGAGCCCGTATGTGGAGGAATTCGCCAACGTGCGCATCACGCAGGGCACCGTAACCACGTCGAACACGGTGCATCTCGCCCTGCCGGCGGCGGGTGGCGCGCCGGTGCTGAGCTTCGCCGGCGATGTCGCGGTGGATCAATTCGGGCTGGTGGACGGCGTGCACAACGAGGATCTCGCGGGCTTTGCGGCATTCCGGCTGAAGGAACTCAAGGCCCGCACCGCGCCGCAACTCACCGTGTCATTGACGGAGCTGGATCTGGCCGGGCCCTACGCGCGCGCGATGATCAACACCGACAAATCGGTCAATCTCGTGGCGATCCTCCTCAACCACCGCCCCGGCCTGCTCAAGTCGAGGGCCCCCGCGCCGGCCCCGGAGGCCGGAGCCGCGCCGGCGGCGGCGCTGCCGAACGTCGAGGTGGGCAGGATCGTGATCACCGATGGCGATTTCAGCTTTGCTGACCGCTCGCTCGAGCCGAACGTGCGGATGGGCATCAACCAATTTGGCGGCACGATCACCGGGCTGTCTTCGGCCCATCTGGCGAAGGCCGACGTCGACTTGAAGGGCATGGTTGACGGGGCCGGGCCGGTGTCGATCAGCGGCAAGCTCGACCCGCTCGGCGCGGTCCGCTCGCTGGACATCAAGGTCGACTACAAGAACGTGGACCTGCTCCCGCTCAGTCCCTACACGGGAAAATTTGCCGGCTACGAACTCGCGCGCGGCAAGCTGGTGGTCGACACAAAGGTCAGCGTCGAGGGCAACAAGCTGACGTCCACGAATGTCATCACGCTGCACCAGTTCACGTTTGGCGCTGCGACGAACAGCCCCGACGCCGTGCATCTCCCCGTCCGCCTCGGCGTGGCGCTGCTCAAGGACCTCGACGGCAACATCGTCATCGACGTGCCGGTCGAGGGCCGGATCGACGACCCCGATTTCCACATCGGCAAGGTCGTGTGGCGCGTGATCGGCAACCTGCTGGCCAAGGCCGCGACGTCGCCGTTTTCGCTGCTGGGCTCGATGTTCGGCGGCGGTGGCGACGAGCTGGCCTACCAGGAATTCACGCCGGGCGGCCACGACCTTTTGCCGACGGAGCGGCCGAAGCTCGACACGCTGGTCAAGGCGCTGACGAACCGGCCGGCGCTCAGCCTCGGCCTCGAGGGCAGCTACGACGCTGCGGCGGACACCTACGCGTTGAAGCGGCAGAAGTTTGCCGAGCTCGTGCGTCGCCAGGTCTGGGAGGCGCAACATGCGATCAACCCGAACATCGCGCCACCGGACAAGCTGGAGATCACGCCCGAGGCCAACGCCGCGATGGTGAAGAAACTTTTTGACGCGCAATTCCCGCCCGGCACGAAATTCGGCACGCCGCTGCCGCCGGCGCCCACCGTGGCCGCACCGCCGCCCCCGCCGCCGCCGGGATTTTTCCGCAGCGTGGTGAATTTCATCACGCTCAAGGACCAACGCGAAAAACACGCGGTGAAGAAGGAGAACGCGAAACTCGCCGCCGAGCACGAGAAAGCCGTGGTCGCGGCGGAAGCCACCGGGCTGCCGCTGGACGAAATGACCGGCCGGCTGGCGGAGACGATGGTGGTCAACGACGACGACCTCCGCGCCCTGGCCGCCGCGCGTGCGCTGCGGGTGCGGGACGAACTCATCAACGTCGGGCACATCGCCGCCGACCGGCTGTTCCTCTCGCAGGGTGCCGACGCCACGAAGCAGAACAAGGGCCCGCGGGTGTTCCTCAGCCTGCAATGAAACCAGCCAACCAGGGCCACAAAGAGGCACGAAAAGTCACAAGAGTGAGCAGTCGGTTTCCTGTGCCTTTTGCACCTCTTTGTGGCTCTCCACACATTTGAAGCCATGGACTGTCGCCTCGAATGCGGCGCGTGTTGCATCGCGCCCTCCATCACGTTGCCGATCCCCGGCATGCCGCACGGAAAGCCGGCGGGCATCCCGTGCGTGCAGCTCATGACGGATCTGCGTTGCGGGCTGTTTGGCCGGCCCGAGCGTCCGGCGTTTTGCGTGAGTTTGCGCCCGACGAACGAAATGTGCGGCGCGAACCGAGAGGAAGCCTTGGAATTCCTGGAAAAATTGGAACTGGCGACCGGATCTGACGGGACCAAATCGGGCTAGCCCTGCGCCGAATCCGCCGGCCCGGCCGGGTTGAGCAGGTGGCCGGCGAAACGGGCGGCGACGAACATGAGGATGCAGGCGGTGCCGACCAGGCCGGCGTGCATCAACCAGAAACCCGCGCCGGACATGTGTTCGAGCAAGCCGCCGAGCCAGCCCACGAGATTGTTGCAGAGAAACATGTGCAGCATGTAGACGCCGACCATCGTGCCGACGATGGCCCGGGGCGAGGCGCGCGCATACATCGCGAGACCCACCGGGAAGACGTTGGCGAAGCCCATGCTGTTGAGGAGCTCGAAGCCGAGCACCCAGCCAATGGAGGCCTTCCCGTCCGGACCGGGGAATAGCGCCGCCCCGGCGAGGCACAGCATGGCGGCTGCGCTGAGCGCGAGGCCGATCGTGATTTTGGCGACTTCGCTGGGCTCCTTGAACCGCGCGGCCCAAATCCGCCAGAAGGCCACGGCGCCGACGAGGCAGGAAACGCTCACGATGGCGTCGAGCGTGATCAGCCAGGTGGTGGGCATCGTGCGCCCGAAGAAGACGAGGCTGACGTGGCTGGGCACCCACAGCATGTAGGCGTTGAAAATCTGCTGGTTGCCCACCGCGCCGATGGCGAGCACGGGCAGCAGCGCGATGAGCACGGCCAGGGCCCGGCGTTCGTCGGTGGTCATGGCCGGCCGCGCTGCCGTGGTTGCCCGTGCACCGACCTGGTCGACCGGCAGCCATTTGCGGCCGGAAAGGTAAATGAGCAGCCCGATGACCATGCCGACGCCCGCGGCGCCGAAGCCGTAATGCCAGCCATAGACCTCGCCGAGCGTGCCCGCCACGAGCGGGGCGATGATGACCGCGGCGTTGATGAAGAGGTAGTAGATTTGGAAGGCGTCGGCGCGGCGCAGGTCCTCCGGCGCGTAGAGCGAGCCGATCTGGCTGGCGAGGTTGCCTTTGAAACACCCGACGCCCGTCAGCAAACAGAGCAACGCGGCGAGGAACGACACGTCGAAGGCCATCAGGAAATGCCCCGCGGCCATCAGCAGCGCGCCGAGGGTGATCGTGCGTGTGCGGCCCAGCCAGCGGTCGGCGACGAAGCCGCCCATCACGGGCGTCAGGTAGACGAGGCCCGTGTAGAGCCCGAAGATGGCGGAGGCCAGGGCGACATTGGTGAGCACGTGGCCGTAGGCCGACTCGAGGCCGGCGCGAAAAGCGGTGAAGCCCGCGATGTGCTCGATGTGGCCGGGCAGGAACAGCTGTTTGACCATATACAGCACGAGCAGCGTCTGCATGCCGTAGTAGGAAAAGCGCTCCCACGCCTCCGTGAAGGCGAGGTAGCCGAGTCCGCGCGGGTGGCCAAAGAAGGAATGGTCGGCCTCCGAGTCGGCGCCGGTGGGGTGGGGGGTTGCGCTCAAGTCCCTATCCTCAGCGGGCGTTTCCGGCGCTGGCAAGCAGGCAGCTCGGCGAACCTGTCAGGCGGGCGGGACCAGCCGGGGGCGGGCGTCGAGCTCGGCGGCCAACGCCTCGAACCGCGCGGCGGCGGCAACGCGCCTGGCGGGAATTTCCTCCGGCGTTGCGACATACATCAGGCTTTGCAGCAAGTCCGCGTCGGCCGGCGGCAGCGTGCGATGCAGGTAGCGATTGCCCCAGTTGTGGCGGAGCGGGTCGTGCTTGATGCGCAGCAGCTCGACGAGCGGCGCCAGCGTGAGGCCGGAAAAGAAATGCAGCGCGTCGATGGGATTTCCGCGCCAGGTTTCCTTCTCCACCAGCACCTGGAACATCGCGAATCGCGTGCGCAGCGCCGCGATCCGGGTGCGCAGGCGCTTTTCCAGGGCCTCGCGGTCCGTGCGGACGACGTTCTTGCTGAACAGGCCCGAGTGGTCGAAGAGCAGGCTCGCGGCGCCGTGGATTTCGGGCTCGTTGAATTTGTAAGCCGCGCTGCGCTTCATCACGCACAGGTCGAGTTGCAGCCACGGCTCGGCGTTGGCGAAACGGTAGAAACGCTGGCTGTGGCCGTGCCACGCGGGTTCCGGGACGGCGAAACAAAGCGAGATTTGGGCCACGCACCCGAGCGCGGCCTCCACGGCGGCGAACGTGTCGGCGACGCGATCGTCGTCCACCTCGCACTGCAGGTCCACGTCGCTCCACTCGTCGGCGCGGCTGAAACAGGTGGCCCCGCCCTCCCACAGGCAGTGCACGAACGCCAGCGGCTCCAGCGCGCCGCGCACGGCGGCGATGAGGGTGGCGCGTTGCAGGGGTGGGTGTTCCATGGGCAGGAGGGCGGACGTCAACGGGCGGCGTTCACCGCAGGCTCAGCCGGTAGCGGATCTCGGGGAGGGTGACGTTGAACAGCGTGATGTTCTTTTGGGTATCGTCGGTGAGGAAGCCGAGGCTCTCGTAAAAGCGCCGCGCGCGGACGTTGCCCGTCAACACCCAGACCAGCACGGTCTGTGCGGGCGTGTGGCGCATTTCCGCGAACGCCGCGGCGCACAGCGCGCGACCGCAGCCGGTGGCCCACGCGTCGGGATGCACATAAAGCGCGGCCACCTCGGAAAATGCCGGCGGTGGAAGGTCAGCGTCGCGCGAGGGGCAGGCGGAGACGAACCCGGTCACGCGCCCCGCGTCTTCGGTCACCCAGATGGTGTGGTTGCTGGCCGCGAGCCGGGGCGCCCACATGGCCCGGCGGTCGGCCGCCGAGAGGTTGTCCAGCACGGTGTCGGGGAAAAATCCCCGGTAGGCGACCTGCCAGGACGCGACGTGGACCTCCGCGATGGCTTGGGCGTCGGCGGGGGTGGCGCGGCGGGGATGCACGCCGCAAGCGAAGCCCCGGAGCTTGCGGCGCGTCAACCGCGCGTTTGAGTGGGGGCATGGCGAAACCCGACGAGCCGAAGATCATTTTCTCGATGCTGGGCGTCTCGAAGAAAATCGAGCGCAAGGAAATCCTCCGCGACATCTCGCTGTCGTTCTACTACGGCGCGAAGATCGGGGTCCTCGGCCTCAACGGCTCCGGCAAGTCGTCGCTCCTCCGCATCCTCGCTGGCCGCGACACCGACATTGACGGCCGCGTGCATTTCGAGCCCGGCTACCCGATCGGCTTCCTCGAGCAGGAACCCCACCTCACGCCCGGCTCGACCGTGCGGGCATGCGTCGAAGAGGGCGTGAAGCACCTCACCGACCTCACGTCCGCCTACGACGCCACGTGGGACGAACTCAGCACCGCGGCCGACGACGCGGAGAAGGACAAGATCACTGCGCGGCAGGGCGAGTTGCAGGAGAAGATCGACGCGCTAGGGGCGTGGGACGTCGCGCCGCAGGTCGAGATGGCAATGGACGCCCTGCGCTGCCCGCCGCCGGACCAGCCGGTGGAGAAACTTTCTGGCGGCGAGCGCCGACGCGTGGCACTGGCGCGGCTGCTCCTGCAGAAGCCGTCGATCCTCCTGCTCGACGAGCCGACCAACCACCTCGACGCCGAGAGCGTGCAATGGCTCGAGCAGCATCTCGCCCGCTACGACGGCACCGTCATCGCGGTGACGCACGACCGCTATTTCCTCGATAATGTCGCCCAGTGGATCCTCGAATTGGCGCATGGCCACGGCACCCCGTGGAAGGGCAACTATTCGTCGTGGCTGGAGCAGAAACAGGCGCGGCTGGCGGTGGAGCAGCGCACCGAGGACCGCCGGCAGAAGGCGATGGCGCGCGAGCTCGCGTGGATCCGCCAGTCGGCGAAGGCGCGGGTGGCGAAGTCGCAGGCGCGCATCAGCGCCTACGAGAACATGCTGAAGCAGAACGTCGCCGAGCGCGAAAAGGAGTTCGAGCTGATCATCCCGCAGGGCCCGCGGCTCGGCGCACTCGTGGTTGAGGCCAAGGAGCTGGCGATGAGCTACGGCGACAATGTGCTGTTCGAGAAGGTAAATTTCTCGCTGCCGCCGGGCGGCATCGTCGGCGTCATCGGCCCCAACGGCGCGGGCAAGACTACGCTGTTCCGCCTGATCGTGGACGCGGAGAAGCCAACGGCCGGCACGCTGCGCGTCGGTGAGACGGTGAAGATTGCGCACGTGGACCAGTCCCGCGACTCACTGCCGGACACGGAGACGATCTGGCAGGCGATCAGCGGCGGGGAGGAGATCATGAAGCTCGGCGGGCGGGAGATCAACAGCCGCGCCTACTGCGCGCAGTTCGGCTTCACCGGCCCCGACCAGAGCAAGAAGGTCGGCGTCCTCTCCGGCGGTGAGCGCAACCGCGTGCACCTCGCGCGGCTGCTCAAGAGCGGCGCGAACCTGATCCTGCTCGACGAGCCGACGAACGACCTCGACGTGAATTCGATCCGCGCGCTCGAGGAGGGCTTGGAGAATTTCGCCGGCTGCGCCGTGGTGGTGTCCCACGACCGCTGGTTCCTCGACCGCGTGGCGACGCACATCCTCGCCTTCGAGGGCGACAGCTATGTCCACTGGTTCAACGGCAATTTCTCCAGCTACCAGGAGGATCTTCGCCGCCGCAAGGGCAAGGAAGCCGACCAGCCCCACCGGATCAAGTACCGGAAGCTGGCGCGGTGAGGATCGGAGGGTTCACGCAAAGGCGCAAAGCCGCTAAGCCGGAGAGTTTTCCGAAGCAGACCTTGGCGGCTTAGCGCCTTTGCGTGAGACCCCTCAGCTGCAGGCGGAGAGCGTCCACGTCGCGGCGAACGTGCGATCTACTTTCACCGTCTGCGGCTTGCCACCCGTGAGCGAGGCGTCGAGGTGCAGCGTGAGCGGCACGGGGCTTTCGAGCGTGTAGTGCAGGCCGGCGGCGTCCTTGGTCCAAGCGACCTTGATGACGTGGTTCGCGCCGGCGACGGGGACTTGGCCGGAGACTTTGGACAGCGAACCGGTGGCAAGGGAGACGTCGAAGTTCATTGCGCCGAGGTCGAAGCGCGGGCGGAGGCCGAGGAGGGCGCGCGAGAGCTGCCAGGTCGGGCAGCCGGCCCACTGGTGGCAGTGGCTCCAGCGGGTGTCGAAGACCTCGAGCCACGTGGTGCGGCCGTCGCCGAGCGACCAGCCCCAGCAGGTGCGGTATTGGCCAAGCACGAAGTCCATCTCACCGTGCTCGATCAGCTCCGGCAGCGCGAAATGGCCGAAATACGGCGTGATGAGCTGAGGGTTGTTGGCGGCGGGATCGCTGAGCCGAGGCGCGGCGGGGTTGTTGGGGAAGCAGCGCAGCATGTGTTCCTTCAGGAAGGCGCGGCCGGCTTTCGCCTGCGTCGCGTCGAAGAAACCCACGCGTAGTCCGAGCACGGCGCGATGGTAGCCGATGCGCGACCAGACGTCGCCGCCCGTGGCGAACTCGCCGGCGAAATAGCGCGCGATGATCGCGCCCAGACGGTCGGCGAGCGCCTGGTGTTTCGCGGCGCGGTCGGCGTGGCCGAGCGCGGTGCACCAGCGGGCCATGTCGCGGATGGCGGCGAGCACGTGCAGGTTCACGGCCATGTCGCTCGGGCCGGGATTGCGCACGTAGCCCCAGTCCACAAAGCCCCAGCCCATGTCGTCTTTCAGTCCGTCGGGCGTGAGGTTTTTCTCGAAGGCGCCGACGTTGCGCTCGGCGTAGTCGAGCATTTCGACGAGCAGCGCGCGGTCGCCGGTCAGCTCCCAGTAATGCAGGCACGCGGTGATCCATTGCGCGGCGTAGGTCGTGAGATAACCGCAGTCGCCGGGGCAGAGACCTGCGACCAGGCCATCCTCGCGGGCGCATTGCGCGCATTGCACGAGACCGCGGCGGCACATGCGCAGGTCGGAAAACGCCACGGCGGCGATGTCCATGCCGACGGTGACGACGTCGCCCGCCCACTGCGCACGCTCGCGGGTCGGGCAGTCGGTGAGGGCGTCCTCGGCGCAGGCACGGTGCGTCTCGACGCCGACCGTCCAAACCTGGTCCAGCAGGGCGTCGCCGGTGCTGAGCGAGCCGGCGGCCGCGGCGTAGTAAACGCGTTCCAGGACGCCCTCGCGGTGGAACTTCACCGCGTTGGCGGGAGCGGAGATGTGAAGCTCGATGAAGCGCGCGCCGCGCGGGGTGAGCGGGAAAAATTCCTGGCGGCCGCCGCGCGCGACGTAGTGGTCAAGGTGGCAGGACGAGCTGGTCGAGAGCGTGATCCAAGGATTCACGCGGCCGGTCACGAGCATCTCGCAATAGGCGAATTCGACGACGGTGCCGGCGGGCAGCTCGAGCTCGAAGCGTGGGCGCATCAGCCGGACACGCCCGAGGTCGTAGCGGCGCCAGATGCCCTGCGGCGGCAGCGAGGCGGGTGCGAGGTCGCGGAGGAAAAACCGGGCCGGCGGGTCGTCGCGGTCATAGCCGAAGGTCTCGGTGTATTCTCCCTGTGCGAGGAGCTTGATGTCGTGCGGGAGGGCGTGCGTGTTGCCGCTGGAGAGAGGTTTCAGCGGCCCGAGCGCGCGCGTGACGGGCACGGGCGCGGTCCACGTTTGGTCGTCAAAGGCCGGGGGCTTCCACTCGGGGTCGAGGCGCGTGTCGCTCCATTCGATGAAGCCCAGCGTGAAGTTGATCATGCGCACCGCCGGCGTGTAGCCCGCGAGGCGGTGGCATTTCCAGCGGATTGGAAGCTCACGGCCGCCGGCGTGGGCGGTGCAGCCGAGAAATGGGTCGATGGGCATCAGGCTGCGCGTCGGTGCGCCGAGATGATGGACCTGGATCGCCAGCACGTGGCGGCCCGGGCCGAGTTTCTCGACGTAAGTCTGAAACTCAGGGAACGCCGCCGGGAAGCGCGCCGGGCCCTCGCAGAAATAGCGCCCGTCGATCCAGCCGGTGAACCAGGTGGCGCCGAAGAGCTGGAACGACACCTCGCCGCCGGCCGGCAGCTCGAATTCGCCGCGGAAGGCGACGTGGTAGTCCTTTTCGTCCGGCTTGTGATCGGGGTGCCAGAAAAACGGCAGTTGCAGGGCAGCGGCGGCAGGGGAGGCGGCGGGCATGGCTGGGACGCAGAATGGAAGGGCAATGCCCGGGGATTCGAGCGGATTCCGCGCCGGGTGAGGGCGTTGCGGGTGGGAGGGGACCGGGGTAGGTCGGGCTTTACGCCCGATAATCCGGCACCAGATATCGGGGGTAAACCCCGACCTACGTCTGGCCTTGGCAGCCGGACGTTCGGGGCCCAATTTTCGCAGCTCCATGAGCAAGGACCGCAACCCCCAGGCCGAGCAGATGGCGAACGAGTCGATGATCCGCAACCTCGCGGCACAGGCGAACGCGATCTGGCCGCAGGAACGGCCGTTGTTCGAGCGATACCAGCTGGTTCCGGACTGCCGCATCGCGGACATCGGCTGCGGCAGCGGCGAAATCACGTCGCGGCTTGCCGGGCTTTATCCGCGGGCGGAGGTGGTGGGCATCGACATCCTGGAGCACACGGTCGCATTGGCGCGGGGGCGGCATGCGGACCTGGCGCCACGCGTGTCGTTCCAGCAGGGCGACGCGTTTGAGCTGAAGTTGCCGGCGGCGCACTTCGACCTCGTGGTCTGCCGGCATGTGACGCAGTCGATTCCCGAGCCGGAGCGGGTGCTCGCGGAGATGAAGCGCATCTGCAAGCCCGGCGGGTGGCTGCACGTGCTGAGCGAGGACTACCACATGCTGCATTTCATGCGGGGGAAGCTGGACGCGGACGATTTCTGGTCGAGCTGCGTGCCTAAGGCCGTGCGCGGCACGGGCGTGGACGAGCGCGTCGGCCGGCGCACGTGGACGCTGCTGCGCGAGCTCGGGCTGCAGGACCTGACGGTCGATTACGTGACGGTCGACACGATCCGGGTGCCGCGGGCGACATTTGCCGGCATCATCGAGGCATGGCGCGATGGCTACACGGACATGCTGAGCCAGCAGTCGGGGTGGAAACCCGAGGACGTGCGGGCGCATTTTGACGGGATGATCTCGAGCATCCTCAACCCGGAGGAATATGCCGTGTGGCAGGTCCCGGTGCTGGGTGGGCGCGTGCCGGCTTGAGTGCGCAATTACCCGCGTTGCGGCGGGAATAGTTTGAGCCATCGTGGGTCTTATCTGCATGAAACGCCTCGCTTTGCTTCTTTCCCTGTTCGGCTTTTCCTTTTCCGCCATGACTGCTGCCAACACTCCTCCGCCCAAGATCGAGTCCATCGTCGTTGGAGGCGGGTGCTTCTGGTGCACCGACGCCGCCTACAAGCTGCTCCCCGGGGTGACGCACGTCACCTGCGGCTACGCGGGGGGCACCACACGCAACCCGACCTACGAGGAAGTGTGCACGCACACCACCGGGCATGCCGAGGTGATCAAGGTGGACTTTGACCCGTCGGTCGTGTCACTCGACTCGGTCCTCAATTATTTCTGGTCCATCCACAACCCGACGCAGGTCGGCGGCCAAGGTCATGACATGGGTTCGTCGTACCGCTCCATCATCCTCTATGCCAACCCGGCCCAGAAGGCCGCGGCCGAGGCGTCCAAGGCCGAGGCACAGAAGATTTTCCGCGACCCAATCACCACCGAGATCGTGCCCCTGACGCATTTCTGGCGCGCGGAGGAGTACCATCAGGACTACTTCGAGAAGAATCCCGAGCAGAACTATTGCGCCCTCGTGATTGCGCCGAAGATTAAGAAGCTGCAGGAACACTTCCCCGCGCTGAAGCAGGATTGAGCAGGGCAAAATCTCCGCCTGACTTTACTTCGGGCGTTGCATGGCAACCTTGTACGCCATGCCTGAAATCACTCCACCCAATCCCGCCGATCCCGGCCTCGAGGTGCGCACTTATTTTGTGCGGCACCGCAACGTGATGGTCGCCCGTGCGGAATTCAGCGAACTGTTCGTCGACTACTACCTGCACCTCGGGGCGCAGCGGATGAAGCCGTCGGCGGAGTCCGCCGCGATGTTCAAGCGCGCGCTCGCGGGCTTCGTGCTGCACGGCGCGTCGCGGCCGTGGAACGAACTCACCGCCTGGACAATCAATTTTCAGTCGCCGCTGGTGAACCTGTTCCTCGCCGGCGACAATGAGACGGGCGCGGTGACGGGCCAGGTCTTCGAGGAAGGCGTGAAGGAACTGCCCGAGAACCTGTTCTACGCGGACGTCGTGCGGGGCCAGCAGCCGAAGCGCCGCAGCGCCGTCACGTTCGCGGGCAACGACCCGCTGGTGGCGGTGGAGAATTTCTACGCCCAGAGCGAGCAGCGCGCCGCGCGGTATTTCCAACTGGGCGAGGAGGAGTTTGCACTGGTGACGGAGCATCCCGATTGCGACCTGGCGTGGCTGCGCGGGCTCACGCCCAGCGCCGTGCGCGACTTGGAAAAGACGGAGACGCTGGTGTTGATGGAGCGGCGCATCTGCCGGTGGCATTGCGGTTGCACCCATGCGCGCATGATGGAGGTGCTGGCGCCGACCATGCGACAGGATCCGACCGTGCTCTTCGGTGACGCCGAGAAGCTCGAGATCCGCTGCCCGCGCTGCGGCGCGCGTCACGCCGTCACCCGCGAGGCAATGGAGGGGTTTGTGGCGTCGGCGAAGTAGGCCGTAGGGGAGGAACACGGTCTCGCGCCGACCGCGCAGGACGCGACGTCAGGAACTGAACAATTCAGGCCGTCGCGTCCTTCGCGGACGTCGCGAGACATCACCGTTCACGGAGAGGTTGCGTGGGTGCTGGACGCTACGGCATGACATTCCGGACATGAGCGCATGGGAAATCGTTGGCACGGTGCTGGGCGTCATCGGCGTGTGGCTGATGATCCGGCAGAACATCTGGGGCTGGCCGATCGGGCTTGTCCAGGTGGCGGTATACGCGTGGGTATTTTACTCGGCCAAACTCTACTCCGACACGATTCTGCAGGTCGCGTTTTTCCTCATCCAAGCCTATGGCTGGTGGCACTGGTGGCGCGGGTCCCGCCTTCGCCAAGCCTACGGCGGGCAGGCCCGGGTTAGTTTGCCGGTCACTCGACTCAGCAGCGCGGAGGTGGCCGGGTGGGTGGCGGTGGGCGCGGTGCTCACGGCGGGTTGGGGGTGGTTCATGCACCGCAACACGGACGCGGCGCTGCCGTGGTGGGACGCGTTCATCCTGGTCTTCAGCCTCATCGCGCAGTGGCTGCAGGCGCGGAAGAACCTCGAGAACTGGCCCGCGTGGGTCGTCGTGAACACCGTCGCGATGGGCGTGTATTGGGCGAAGGACCTGCGCCTGACGAGCGGGCTTTACCTGATTTTCTGGGTGATGGCGCTGTGGGGCTGGCGCGCGTGGTGGCGGGACATGAGGAAAGGCTTGGCCGCATGAGGAAGGCGGCTGATTCTACTCGGGTCGGATTTGAGCCGCGGCTCCAATTCTTGGCTTCGGCAAATCGCCAATGAACGCAGCGATCAAACGCGTCGTCGTCTTCGGGACGGAATCCACCGGCAAGACCACTCTCGCTGCGCAGCTGGCGGCCCATTTCGGTGAACCGTGGTCGCCGGAATTCGTGCGCGAGTTCTGGGACCTGAAGCACGGCAAGATCACCGCGGCGGACCTCGGAACGATCGCGCTGGGCCAGATGGCGAACGAGGAACGTGCGACGTCGGGTGCGCGGCGGGTGGTGTTTCACGACACCGAATTGCTCACGTGCACGCTGTGGGATGACGTTTTGTTTCCCGGCGAGTGTCCGCCGTGGGTGCGGGCCGAGGCGGAGCAGCGGGCCAAGGGCGTGAGCCTCTGGCTGCTGTGCGACACGGACATCCCGTTTGAACCCGACCCGCAGCGGTGCTTTCCCGACGCCGCCAGCCGGACGAAAGGCCGCCAGCTTTGGCGCGACGCGCTCGAGAAACGCGGCCTGCCATTTGTCGAGATCACCGGTCAGGGCGACGCACGCACGCGCCGCGCGATCGCGGCGGTTGAAGGAGTTTTGTAAGATCAGACGTAGCTCGCGTAATGCGGATCGTACATCTGCGCGCGGACGCGGCCGAGGAGGTCGGTGGGTTTGAGGGTGTCGGTCAGGCCGCGTTTGAAGGCGACCTCGGCCACGCCGACGGCGATGGCGGCGGACACTTCGCGGATGCGCTGCAGCTCGGGAAAGATGCGACCGGTGGACAGGTCGGCGTCAGTCACCAGCGTGGCGAGGGTCTTGGCGGCGACGAAGAACATCTCGTCGGTGACGCGGCGGGACTGGCTGACGATCACGCCGAGGCCGACGCCGGGGAAGATGTAAGAATTGTTGCCCTGGCCCGGTTTGTAAGTCCGGCCGTTGAGCGTGAAGTCCGGGAACGGGCTGCCGCTGGCGAAGATCGCGCGGCCGTCCGACCAGGTGTAAGCCTGCTCGGCGGTGCATTCCGCCTTCGAGGTGGGATTCGACAGCGCGAAGATGACCGGGGCGCGGTTGAGCTTGGCCATCGTGCGGACGATCGGCTCGGTGAACGTGCCCGGCATGCCGGAGACGCCGATGAGCATGGTGGGCCGGAGCGACTCGACCGCGGCGAGCAAGGACGCGGCGGGCGCGTGGTCGTGCGCGAAGAGCTGCTTGTGCGCGGCAAGGTCGGTGCGGCTAGAGACGACGAGGCCCTTCGAGTCCACATACCAGCACTGTCGGCGGGCGGCGGCTTCGGTGACGCCCTCGGCCTTGAGGGCCTCGACGATGAGTTCGCCGATGCCGATGCCGGCCTCGCCGGCGCCTAGAAAGAGGAAGCGCTGGTTGGCGAGCTTGTCCTTGGTCAGGCGCAGCGCGGAGTAAACGCCGGCGAGGGTGACCGCGGCGGTGCCCTGGATGTCGTCGTTGAACGTGCAGATCTTTTCGCGGTATTCGCGCAGCAGCCGGAAAGCGTTGGCGTTGCCGAAGTCCTCGAACTGGATGCAGGCGCTGGGGAAGGTCTCCTGCACCGCGGCCACGAACTCGGCGACGAACGCATCAAATTCCGGCCCACGCGCGCGGGGGCGCGAGGTGCCGATGTAGTCCGGGTCGGCGCGGAACGCCTCGTTGTCGGTGCCGACGTCGAGCAGCACGGGCAGGCACTGGTTGGGGGCCACGCCGGCACAGGCGGTGTAGAGCGAGAGCTTGCCGACGGGAATGCCCATGCCGTTGGCGCCGAGATCACCGAGGCCGAGGATGCGTTCACCATCGGTGACCACGATCATGCGCACGTCGCGGTGCGGCCAGTTTTGGAGGACCTGTTTCACGGAGCCGCGATCCTTCAGGCTGATGAACAACCCGCGCGGGCGGCGGAAGATCAGGGCGTAGCGCTGGCAGGCGAGACCGACGGTCGGCGTGTAGATCAGCGGCATCATCTCGGTCACGTGGTCGGTGATGAGGCGGTAGAACAGGTTCTCGTTCCGCTCCTGCAGCGAGATGAGGTAGATGTATTTCTCCAGGTCGGTCGGTTTGCGGCGGACGGTTTCCAGGATCTTGGCGAGCTGCTGGTCCTGTGTCGCGACATGCGGGGGCAGGAGGCCGCGGAGGCCGAGCGCGTCGCGCTCCGCCTCGGTGAAGGCCGTGCCCTTGTTGAGTAGGGGATCGTGCAGCAGGTCGGCGCCGCGTTTGCCGTTGAGGAGGGGGTTTAATTTCATGACGTTCGGGGTTCGAAGCGGACCCAAGCGGGCCCGGTCCGAGGCCGAGCCTAGGACTCAACGGCGCCAGCCAGAAGCCCCAAACGCCGCGCCGCGCATTCATCACGGTTTGAATCGCGTCCTGCTGCTCATCCTAATGCCAAGAAATGCGCGGGGCGTGGGAGCGGACGGAAAAGATTTCTGCAGGTCGGGCTGGACGCCGGAGGCGCCGGGGATAAACCCCGAATCGTGGACCTGAACGAAGACTATCTCGCCCGCTTTGGCGGACTCGGCCGGCTGTATGGCATGGCGGCGCTGCCGCGGCTGCAGGCGGCGCACGTCTGCGTGGTGGGCGTCGGCGGGGTGGGCTCGTGGACGGTCGAGGGCCTCGCACGCAGCGGGATTGGCGCGTTGACGCTGGTGGACCTTGACGACGTCTGCGTGACGAACGTCAACCGTCAGCTGCCTGCGCTCGACGGCCAGATCGGGCGGCCGAAGGTCGCGGTGCTGGCGGAGCGCGTGGCGGCGATCAACCCGGCCTGCCGGGTGACGATTGTGCAGGAATTCTTCACGAAGGCGTCGGCGGACCGGCTGCTGGCGGCGCCGTTTGACTACGTGGTGGACGCGATCGACCGGATGTCGAACAAGGCGCTGCTGATCGCCGAGAGCCGCGCGCTGGGCAAGCGCGTGCTGACGGTGGGCGTGGCGGGCGGGAAGCGCGACGCGACGAAGATCCACACGGGGGACCTCGGCGAGGCGTTCAGCGACGAACTGTTGCGGCAGGTGCGGAAAAAGTTGCGGCGCGACTATGGCTTCACGCACGGCACGACGAAGAAGATCGCGAAGCTCGACGTGCGCTGCGTGTGGTCGACCGAGCCGCCGATCTACCCGTGGGCGGACGGCACGTGCGCGGCCGTGCAAGAGCCCGGCAGCAACCTGATGATGGATTGCGAGACAGGCTTCGGCTCGGCGGTGTTCGTGACCGGGGCGTTCGGGCTGATCGCCGCGGGCGAGGTCGTGAAGGATATCACGCAAAGCCGCTAAGCCGCAGAGTCGGAAACTTGGCGGCTTCGCGCCTTTGCGTGACCAATCCGACTCAGGATCCGAACAGCCGCCGGAAGTTTTGCTCCAACTGGGCGGCGAGAACTTCGGGGGTTACGCTGCGTAACCCCGCGAGTGCGGCGTAGGTGGCGGTGAGGTTGGCGGGATGGTTCACGTGCGCGCCGTCGGTGTCGGGCAGCGAGTAGGGCGCTTGCGCGACGGGCGGGCGGACCGAGGGAGCATCGGTCTCGACGAGCAGCCGGTCGGCAGGGATCGCGGCGTAAACCTCGCGCAGGCGGGCGCGGCGGGCGTCGAGGAAGTTGGCATTGAAGGAAAAATACGCGCCCAACTCGGCGAACCGCGCGGCCATCTCCGCGGAGCCGCCGTAGGAGTGGAGTAGGAAGCCGCGCGCCGGGCGTTCGGTCGCGCGGAGGGCCTCGAGGAGTAACCCGTGTGCGTCGACGCAGTGGATGGCGGCCGGGAGGTTGCGTTCGGTGGCGACGCCGAATTGCCAGGCGAAGACTTCGAGTTGTTCCCTGATGGGCGCGCGGCGGAGGCCGGCGAGCCGGCGGTCGTCGGGTTTCGCGCGGGTGACGATCCAGCGATCGAGTCCGATTTCGCCGATCACCGCGCCCGGGGTGGCGTCGAGGTGGGCGAGGAGAGCCTGCTGCCATGTGGGCGAGCGATTGCCGGCGTCCCACGGGTGCAGGCCGAAGCTGGGGAGGATGATTGGTTGGGCGGCGGCGAGTGCTGCGACGGCGGGCCAGTCGGCCTCGCTGGAGCCATTGGTCACGACGCGCTTGATGCCGGCGGCCGCGAGGTCGGCGAAGACGCGCGGGTAATGCGGCACGAGCTCGGCGTCCTGCAAATGGGCGTGGGCGTCGTAGAAATTCATCCTTGGATTTGAACCACGAAGGGCACGAAGCACACAAAGCTTCAGATTCAGGGCTTGGGCTTCGTGTGCTTCGTGCCCTTCGTGGTTAAGTCATTTTTCCGGCCAGCTCGCGGATACGGGCGCGGACGGCGCCGAGGCCGTTGACGCGGGTGGGGGACAGATTGCCCATCAGGCCGAGGGTTTCGAGCGGATTGGTTGTACTCGCGGCGATTTCGGCGGACGTGGCGCCGGAGAAAAACTCGCAGAGAAAGGCCACGAGGCCTTTCACGAGCGGGCCGTCGGCGTCGCAGCGGAAGAAACAGCGGCCGTCGCGCAATTCGCCGACGACCCACACCTGCGAGACGCAGCCCTGCACGCGGTTTTGCTCGGTGCGGTCCGCGGCGGGCAGCGGCGGAAGTCGTTTTGCTCGGTCCACCACGGCGCCGAGGCGTTCTTGTGCATCCTCGATGAGGGCAAAGTCGTCCACGAGTTGTTGCTGGGCGGTGGTGAGGCTCACGGGCGGAAGCTGAAAGGGTTGGGCGGGAGTTTCAACCCTAGGGCCGTGCGGCGATTCACGTAGGTCGGGCTTTACGCCCGATATGCTTGGAAGGTCTGGCCCCTACGCGTTTCGCCCAAGGCATATCGGGCGTAAAGCCCGACCTACGACAGCTCGGCTTATGGGGAGATAATCGAGAATATGAGCGGGAGTTCAGAATTTGCCGAACGCGGTCCCGCCCCTTGCGTTTGAAATGGCAAGATCCACCTTTCGGCAAATTCCTCCCATGAAACTCGACGCGATCCAGGCGGCGGCGGCCGCGCAGTTTGACAAGCAGAGCCAGAATTACGGCAAGGGGCACATCCTCGAGCAGACGCCGGACGTGGAGCTGGCGTTGCAGCACATCCCGCTGCGCGCGGGCTGGCGGGCGTTGGACGTGGCGACGGGCGGCGGGCACACGGGGCTGCTGCTGGCGGCGCGGGGCTGCGAGGTGACGCTCGGCGATATTTCAGCGAACATGCTGGAGCGCGCGGCGAAGCTCGGCGCGGAGCGCGGGCTGCGCGTGGCGACACGGCAATTCCCGGCGGAGGCGATCCCGTTTGGTGATGGCGAGTTCGACTTGGTCAGCTGTCGCGTGGCGCCGCATCACTTCAGCGATCCCGAGGGCTTTGTCCGCGAAGTCACGCGGGTGCTGAAGCCGGGCGGGTATTTCCTGCTCATTGACGGCAGTATGGAGGACGGCCGGCCGGAGGCGGAAGCATGGCTGCACCAGGTCGAGAAGTGGCGCGACCCGAGTCATCACCGGATGTGGACCAAGGGCACGTGGGAACGCTGGTGCGCCGCCGCGGGACTGACGCTCGTGCACAGCGAACTGCAGCCGATGAAGCAACCGGACCTCGAGTGGTATTTCAACGCGGCGGCGACGTCGCCGGGGAACCGGGCGAAGGTGTGCGAGGCGATCCGCACGGTGACGCCGGCGGTGCGCGAGTTAATGCGCATCGGCAAGGAGGACGGGAAGACCGTCTGGTGGTGGCAGCGGCTCATCCTCGTCGCGAGGAAGGCGATGAGGTAGCTACCAGCTTCCAAACCGGATTAGCCACGAAAAAGCACAAGGGCCCGGTGGTTTCGGCTCAAACCAGCCGCGCGCCCATGGGCGCAATGGAGAGACTTTCGCAGTCATCGATCCCTTGTGCCTCTTTGTGGCCATCAATTCCGATCCGCTGACGGCTGAAAGCTGAGTGCCGCTCAGAACTCCACATCCCGGCACTTGCCCTCGAGCTGCCTCGCGATGTGGTCGATTTGGAGATCGGTGAGCAGGCCGGAGCGGTTGCGGACGAGGCCGGGGATCGCGCCGGGCGAGACCACGGACACGTCGGCGCCGGCGGCGGTCGTGGAGACGTTCCAGCCGGGAAAGGTGAGCACGGGCACGGGCAGGAACGGCTCGCCGGTGGCGTCGCGCAGCCAGTTGCCGAGCCACGACGCGCGATGGCGGGCCTGTTCGAGGCCATAGGCGTCCTCGCCCCACGGGAAAATGAGCTGCGCACCGTCGAAGATGATCTCGTCCGGCCGGCGGCCAGGGAGCGCGCGGCCGGCGCGGCGGGTTTTCGTTTCGATCGCGAAGATGCCGGTCGGGGCGACGATGACGTGGTCGAGGTTGAACGCGCCGGCGGGGACGTCGTGGAAGATGCGGCAGCCCTCGGCGGCGAGCGGAAGGATGGCCTCGGCAACGATCTTTTCGCCGAGCAGCCCGAGGTGGCAGTCCCGGCGCAGGGTGAATTTTTCCAGCATCCAGCGGCCGCAGAAATAGAGCGTCACCAGGAAGAGCGCGAAGGCGGCGATCATGGTGACGTCGCGGTCCCGGCCAGTGGCGTTCAGCGCGAGCATCAGCCCGCCGACGAAGACGCCCATCGGCAGGAACGCGGCGCCGAACGCGTGGAGCAGGAGGGCGTCATCGAGCCGCTGCAGGCGCCAGCGGAGGGATTCACCCGGGCCGCGGAGCAGCTTGGGCGCGACCGGCGGGCGTTCGCGGCGGCGGTTGGTGCGGAAGAGCCAGAGGGCGCCGAGGCAGAGCACATACGCGGCGAGGTAGAGCGCGAGGGCCAGGAGCATGCCGGAGCATCAACGCCGCCGCGCCCGGGAGGCAAATGCTTTGACGCGGCCTGCGGCGTGGCAGGCGCGCCGACGGGTCAGGGCCGATGCAGCAGTTGCGGGAGCCAGGTCGTCAGCGGTTCGAAATAGGTGATCAGCAGCACGCCGAGGAACATGACGACGAGCAGGGGGAACGTGGCGCGCGTGACTTCGCTCACGGGCTTTTTCAGGCGATAGGACGCGAGCAGGAGGTTCAGGCCGATCGGGGGCGCGAGGAAGCCGAGCTCCATGTTGGCGAGGAAGAGGACGCCGAGGTGGATGGGATTGATGCCGAGCTGGAGGCCAATCGGCACGAGCAGCGGTGCGGCGACGATGATGGCGGCGTAGATTTCGACGAGGCTGCCGATGCCGATCAGCACGAAGTTGAGCCCGAGCAGGAACAGCCAGCGCGAGTGCACGTGCGCCTCGGACCACGCGGCGAGGTGATCGGGCACCTGGGCGTCGATGAGGTAGTTGGTGAGGCCGAGCGCGACGCCGAGAATCAGGAGGATGCCGCCGATGAGCAGGCCGGCCTCGGCGGCGACGCGCGGGACGTCGCGCCAGAGGTGGAGGTCGCGGTGGATGAGCACCTCGACGATGAAGGCGTAGGCCGCGGTGAGCGCCGCCGCTTCGACGGGCGTGGCCCAGCCGCCGAAGAGGGCGGCGAGCGAGACGACGGGCAGGAGGAGCTCCCATTTCGCGGCCCAGACGGCGCGGAGGGCCTCGGCGCCGTCAAAGGGCGGACGCGGCGCGGGGTTGCGGCGCCCGGACCAGATGCCCCACGCGGCCGTCATGCCAATCAGCAGGATGCCCGGCAGAAAACCGCCGAGGAACATCTCGCGGATGTCCACCCGCGCGATGATGGCGTAGAGAATGACCGGCAGGCAGGGCGGCAGGAGGATGCCGAGCGAGCCGGCGCCGGTGACGAGCCCGAGGGCGTCGCGCTCGGAGAATTTCGCGCCGAGCAGGATGGGCATGAGCAGTCCGCCGAGCGCGAGGATGGTGACGCCGGAGCCGCCGGTGAAGGCGGTGAAGAACGCGCAGATGAGCACCACCGCGATGGCCGGTCCGCCGATGACGGAGCCGAACACCGCCGAGAAAACGCGCAACAATCGCCGCGACGCGCCGCCCTCGGCCATGAGGTAGCCAGCGAGCGTGAAGAGCGGAATGGAGGGGAGGGCGGGGTTGACGGTGAGCCGGTAGTGCTCGACCGACATCGAGGCGATCGGCACGTCCGCGCCCCAGAACAGCAACAAACCCAACCCGCCGATCATGGCGAAAATCGGTGCTCCGAGCACGGTGGCGATCAGCAACACCCCGAGGCCCGCATACATCAGCGTGGCGGGGGCGAGCGGCGGCCAGGTGCCGAGCGCGAGGAGGGCCGCGGCCACGACCAACGCGCCGATGCGGGCGGGCCAACCCGGGGCGGCTTGGTAGAGCAGGCGGAGGCAAATGACCCCGAAGCCGACCGGCAGGATGCATTGCACGACCCACAGCGGCACGTGGAGGGCAAAGATCTGCGCGCCTTCGCGCTCGGCCGAGACGAACTGGGCGCCCGCCAGCGCGAGGGCGGCGGCGATGGCGGCGGCGCAGGTGAAGCTGAACCAGCGGGCCCGCGCGAGCCACGCGCCGCGCAGCCAGGTGACGGTCGAGAGCGCGAGCAGGCGCCCGTCACGCGCGGCCAGCGCCCCGCCGGCCATGCCGACGGCGAGCGTCAGGTGCTGCACGAACGTGCCGGTGTTGAACAGGCCGGTGTGGAAAAATGTGCGCAGCACAACCTCGCTCAACGGCAGCAGCACCATCGCGGCGAGGGCGGCGGCGACGACGTGGTCCTCGGCGGCGATCAACCGCGACCGCGGTCCGCTCGGCGGGACGGCAAACGGGATGGACGTCGCGACCGATGGGGCGTCGTTCATTCCTTGTGGCCGGCGCGGAAGTTCTTCAGGTGCAGCTCGACCGCGTCAAAAATATCCTCCGGCACAATCGCGCCGCGCACCTTGGGCTGCAGCTGCGCGGCGAGTTCCTGCCACTCGGCGTCGGCGGCGGGGGTGAGCTCATGCAGTTGCAGGCCGTGCTGCTGCATGACCTTGATCGCCTCCTCGCTCTCGAGACGCCCGCGCTCGCGCAGCTTTTCGCCGGTTGCCTCGGCGGCGGCTTTCAGGCGGGCGCGGATGTCGGGCGGAATTTTTTCCCAGATGTCGGTGCGGACGACGGCGGCGCCGACGATCGGGGCCCAGTTCATGTCGAGCATGTGCGGGGCGGGGCGGTAAAACTGGCCGGCAAGGCCGATGAGGGGCGGCACGGCGACGGTGTTGATCATGCCGGTGTTGAGGCCGAGCAGGATGTCGGTGGTTTCGAGCGAGACGGGCTGGCAGCCGACGGCCTCCTCGATGGCGAACTGACGCGCGTCACCCGCCCAGGCGAACATCTTCATCTTGCGAAACTCGTCGGGGTGAATGGCCGCGGTCTTGGAAAAAAACCGGACCCAACCCGCGTCGGCCCAGAACAGCACCTCGAAGCCCTTCGCGCGGATGCGCTGCTCGAGGAGCGGGCGGACGTGCTCGCGCACGTAGTCGACCTCGGCCCACGTGCGGAACGTGAGGGGCATGATCTGCAGGCCGTTGGTGCTCGGGTCGATTTCCGCGAGGCCGACGGCGCTGAACAAGCCAGCGTTGATCTGGCGGATGCGGAGTTTCTTGACCATCTCGGCCTCGCCGCCGAGGCGGCCGTCGGGGTAGAGCGTGAGCTTGACGGTGCCGCCGGATTCGCGGCGCCAGGTTTCACCGAGCTCTTGGATGAGGGAATACTGCGCGGTGCCGCTGGGCAGGATGGTGCCCATCCGCACGACGACGGAGTCGCCGGCGGCGCGGCCGGTCGCAAAGACTGCGGCGAGGGACAGGGCGGCGAAAGAGAGGAGGGTGGCGGGCTTCATGGCTTGGCGGTCGGCGGCTCGGGCAGGAACAAATCATCAACCCGGCTGAGCAGCCAGCGGGCGCGGCGCTGCAGCACGAGGTTGACGAGGCGCGAATTGGGTTCCGCATCGGGGTTAATCGCAAGCGCGGTGTGCAGCAGGGCGGTGAATTGCGCGCGATCCTGCTGCGGCAGGCAGACCGCCTCGGCGAACGCCACGTAAGGCGCGGCTTGGTGGCCGCCGCTGAGCGTCACCGCGCGGTCGAAATGCACGCGGGCGCGGACGGCGGGATCACCCTTGGCACCCTGGCGGGCCATTTCGTAGGTGATCATGAACGTGTGGATGGACCCCTGGTCGAAGGACTCGTTGAGCTCCAGCGCGTGGTCCATCAGCGCCTCGGCCTGCGGGAGCTCCGCGATCAGGTCGGGCCGGTCCTTCATGACGGCGATGGCGGCGGACCACGCCGCGGCGGTCCAATACATGAGCGGCACGTCTTCGGCCGTGCAGGCGCGGACGGCCGCGCGTGGGTCGCGTCGGAGCGCAGCGGCAAGGTCGGGATGCGTGACCTCGAGTCCGTGCAGGCCGTGGTCTCGGGCGCGGAGGTAGAGCCGCCGGGCGCGGGCGCGCAGGGCGTTGGCGCCGGCGAGGTCGGTCGCCTCGAGTTCGTCGGCGTCCTGCTGGACAAACGCATAGGCGTATTGGGTGAAGCCGCTGGCGCCGGCGAGCCGCAGGCCGCGGTGATTGGGCGTTTCGGCGAGGAGGCTCTCGATGAGTTTGAGGCTGAACGGCGCGGCGGCCTTGATCAGCTCGGGGTCGTCATCGGTGGCAAACGCGCTGCTGCCCGAGGCGAAGGCATCGCCGACCTGGTTGACGGCGACGTGCTTGAGCGAGTTGCAACCGGCGCTGAGGCCGACGGCGATCGCAGCCAGCAGGCAATGCCAACGCAGGACGGGACGGCCAAGGGATGGAAGCGGAACCTGTTTCATCCGCCGAAGCGCTCAGTTTGGCACGTCATGGAATCACCGTGGAGCACGGGAAAATCCCGTGCAAGCCCGCGTGATCGGGGCTCATTTGTCGTCCGGCGGGGACGGCTTCTTGTCCTTTTCCGGCGCGGGCTTGGTGGGCGGGACATCGGCGCTGATGCCGAGCGCCTCGAGGTATCTCCGCTTGGCCTCGATCCGGGAGTAGTCCGTGGCGATGCGTTCCTTGTAGCTCATGTTGCGTGAAGCGTCGTTGGTCGCCCCAAAATCGGAAATGGAGCCGAGCACGGGGATCTTTTTCCAGAGGGTGTTGAGCGTGTATTTGTTCAGTGCCACATCCAGGCCGGTCGGTTCGCCGACGTAGCGTTTGACGATCGCGTCCTCGCGGGCCTGGGGCGTCATCACGTCGTTTTCCCCGATCGGACGCGGCGCGCGGACGATGAAAGTGGGAAGGCGGATGATGCCGTTGCGGGGCGGCTCGGAGGAGACGGAGGCCGAGGCGTCAGGCTTGGGCGGCGCAAACTTGGGCGGGTCGCCGCCGAAGAGCTTTTCGAGTTTGGGCGAGACCGGCAATTCCGCGGGCGGAGCGGTGACAGAAGCCGTGACCGGGGGTGTTTCCGCGGAAACCAGCGCCGCGCAGGCGAAGTAGAGAACGCAGCGGAAGTGGGCGGGGGCGGCCATCGGCTGAAACGGAGTAACCGGAGCAGGCTTTAAGTTCCGCCTAAATGCCGCGACCGCGGGGCACTAGGCGGGTGTCAGCCGGATTTCGGAGAACATGATGCCACCGTCGGAAAGCAACGTGCGGGCTTTTTTTACGAGGCGGAAACGATCGGCCTGCAGCCGCAGCGAGTAGGTGCCCGGGCGGGCGAAGGTGAGCGAACCGAAGCGCGTGGCGATCTGCGGGAAATAGGCGGAGCGCAGGCCGGGCAGGACGCCTTCGTTCTTCGTGACGCGGCGGAGCGCCTGGCCGGCGCAGGTGAGGCGCAGCGTGTGCCCGCCGCTCCAGGACTCGAGATGCTGGTGGGTTGTGACCACCGTGACGTCGAACGTGCCGGGCGCCAGGACGGTGAAACGCCATTGCAGCCAGTCGCGGGTGTTGCGCCAGTTCTCGGTGAGGCCCGTGCCGCCGACGCGCAAGGCGGGTGCTTTCGCCGTGGAGCCGACGCAGGCCATTGGGCCGATGAAGGTGACGTTGCCGTCGGGCTGCTGCAGCGTGAGCGGCTCGACCACGGGTGCGGCAGCGAGCTGGACGGCAACAACTGTGACGGGCGAGGCGAAGCGGAGTTTGGCGAAATCAATCTCGAGGATCGGCGTGCCGGTGGCGGCGACGGATTGGGTGAAGGCGAATTTCCGACGCGGCGCGGCGAGGGCCGTGACCGCGGTCACGCGCGTGCGCAGACCGTGGACGCGGAACGGGCGGGGCGGCGGGCCGAAGAAATGGAAGTAGAGCGTGCGGCCCTTCGCGGTGATGCGGCCCCAGGGAAATTCGTAGCGGAACGGGCTGGGCGAACTGCCGCGGATGGCGTCGCCGTTGACGCGCAGCCACGCGCCCACCGCGCGAAGCCGCTGCACGCTCGGCGCCGGGACGCGGCCGTCAGCGTCGGGCCCAATGTTGAGCAGGTAATTGCAGCCCTTGCTGGCAAGGTCGACGAGCGTGGTGATCAGGTTGGAGGGCGATTTCCACTCGTGATCGTGCTTCTTGAAACCCCAGGTGTGGTTGAGCGTCGCGCACGTCTCCCAATCGCCGTCGAGGCGGCCGGGCGGGAGGAAATTGTCGCGGGGCAAACGATAGTCGCCGAGGCCGTGGCCGATGCGGCCGGAGACGAGGCATTGGGGCTGGAGGCGTTTGACGTGGCGGCGGATGACGGCGCTGAGCTCGCGGTTCAACGTCAGCGGCATGTCGAACCAGAGCATGCCGACGGGGCCGTAGTGCGTGAGCAGCTCGGTGAGCTGCGGCAGGACTTTTTCACGGAGATAGCGGCGGGGGTTCTTCTTTTGCTTCGCGAAGTCCCAGTCATTCCACGCGCCGTCGGGATGGTGCCAGTCGAGGTCCTGCGAGTAGTAGATGCAGAAGCGCACGCCCTGCCGGCGGCATTCGCGCGCGAGGTCGGCGAGGGGGTCGTGGTGCCACGGGGTGGCGTCGACGACGTTGTAGGCGCTGTTGGCCGAGCGATACATCGCGAAGCCATCATGGTGTTTCGCGGTGAAGACGAGGTAGCCCATGCCGGCCTCGCGCGCGAGGCGGACGACTGCGGCGGCGTCCCAGTGGCGCGGATGAAACTGTGCGGCGAGTTTCTCGTAGGTCGCGACGGGGATCTTTTCGCGAAACATCAGCCACTCGCCGATGTAGGGCACGCGCTTGCCGCGCCAGACGCCGGCGGGGAGGGCGTAAAGGCCCCAGTGGATGAAGAGCCCGAAGCGCGCCTTGCGCCACCAGGCGAGATCATCCCGGCCATGGGTCTGGCGACGGGCGGGATACGAGTGGGAAGGGAGCGACGCGGGCATGGCGGGACAACCATGCACGGCGAGCCGACGCGGGCGGGCAACTGCTTTCTGTCCGGCAAGATTTCGCGGAGAACGGACCGGGAGGTCCGATCGCCTGCCGGCATTACGCGGCCGCGAGCAGCGGCGGCATGGGGCAGTCGAGGGCGGCGGAGATCGCGCGGAGGAGTTCGGCCTCGGCGATCAGGATGGTGCCGTCTGCGCCGACGACGTGCGCGCAGGCGACGAGCAGGCGCTGCTTGATCGGGCCGCTGGCGGTGGCGAGTTTGTCGAGGGCGGCGTCGAGCCGGACGAAGTCGCAGGCGGCAGGCGCGAGCAGGGCGAGCCGGCCGTCGAGGAGCTTCAGCTGCTCCGCCCCGGCGGTGAAGGCGGCACCGGCGTCGACGCCGGGGTTGCTTGCGGTGTGGGCCAGGGCGGAGAGGACAACGTTGATCTCGTCGACGACCGCATTGAAGGAGTAGATCTGCACGGTTGCAGTCCCCGGCTTCTCGCCCAGCGCGAGCGAGCGCGTGAGGATTTTCTGCAGGGCGAACTCGAAGGTGGAGATGCGGCCGTCGGCGTGGACGAGTTCGTCGAGGGTGTCGAGGAACGGCGCCAGCGCGGTGGGCGGCAGGTTGCGGAGAGCGGGCGCGGCGAGCTGGAGCAGCGGGAGCTTGTGCTCCGGGCCGAGGGAACGCAGGACCGGCTCGAGTTCTCCAAGGATGCGGCGGGCGTCGGGGCCGGCCTTCGTCGCGACGATGCCGCGCTGGCGTTCGAGCATGGCAGCGTCGCCGTCGAGCAGCAGTCCGTAAAGCAGCACGGGCGCTTCGGTGGGCGAGCGGGCGGCATCGCGCAGGCGAGGCGGCACGGCGGCGAGCAGGTTCTCGGCGTGCGCGATGTTGGCGGGTGCGAGCGTGCCGATGGTCGCGACGATCGCGACGGGGTTGAGGACGGGGGGATTGGCAATCTTCGGGATCGGGGGCGGGCGCACGGCGCCGGGCGCGTAGCCGGCGGTGCGGAAGGACTCGTGGGCGACATCGACCTTTTCGGGCGGGTTGAACATCTGGCCGTCGAACTGCGGGTCGATCGCGCGGATGCGTTCGGTGAGGGGCGGGTGCGTGGCCCAGAGGCCGCCGAAATTGGACTCAAACGCCTGGGCAAAGAAGAAGTGGCCGATGGTGGAGCTCTTGTGGGACTCAAGGGAGGAGCCAAGCGCGTAGCCGCCGATTTTTTTCAGCGCGCCGGTGATGCCGCCGGGGTTGCGCGTGAACTGCACCGATGAGGCGTCGGCGAGGAACTCGCGCTGGCGCGAGACGGCGGCCTGGATGAGCTTGCCGAAGAAATACCCGACGTAGCCGAGGATCAGCAGCATCAGGCCGACAGCGCCGGCGGCGATGATGACTCCGCCGGAGTTCTTGCCGTCGCCGCGGATGCGTCCGCGCGTCATGGCCCAGAGGATGCCGCGGCCGGCGAGGCCGATGACGAGGATGCCGAAGATGAGCGAGCTGAGCTCGAGGTTGAGCTTCATGTCGCCGTTGAGAATGTGGCTGAACTCGTGGCCGATCACGCCCTGCAACTCGTCGCGACTGAGCTTGTCGAGCGCGCCGCGCGTGACGGTCACGACGGCATCGCTGGTGGTGAGGCCGGCGGCAAAGGCGTTGATGCCGGGTTCGCCGTCGAGGACAAAGACGGCGGGCGTCGGAATGCCGGCGGCAATGGACATCTCCTCGACGACGTTGAGGAGCCGGCGCTCGCCGAGTTCAGTGGTGTGCGGATCGATGGCCCGGCCCCCGACGCTCTCGGCGACGGCGGAGCCGCCGGCGGAGAATTCCTGCCATTTGACCAGCGAGGCGCCGCCGACGACGACGAGGGTGCCGAGGGTGACGGCGAAAAACACGCGAGGCTGCCAGAGTTCCCGGTTCTCCGGCTGATATTCCGCCGCGTCGCGGTAGCGTGAGCCGCGGATCGATTGATACCGGTGGACGTTGCGCAGCCCGAGTAAAGTCATGAAGTAACCGGCCACGATCGTGCCGATCACCGCCAGGGCGAAGAGCGCGACGAGGCGCGATGTGCGCTTTTTCGCGCGGGCCTGGGCTTCAAAGAAATCCATGGCGGATGGTCGAGGTGGCGAAACGCCGAGGAGTCGAAATGCGCCCGCTCGTGCCGGGAAAGTTATTCCGGCGTGACAACGACCGCGGTGCCGTAACACAGCACCTCGGTCACGCCCGGCGAGATCTCCGTGGCGTCGTAACGCAGCCCGATGATGGCGTTGGCGCCGAGGGCGGAGGCGTGCGCGCAGAGCCGCTCGAAGGCGTCCTGGCGCGCGTGTTCACAGAGTTCGGTGTAGAGCGTGATGTCGCCGCCGAAGAGCGTCTGGATGCTGGCGCCGATATTGCCCACGACGGAGCGGGAGCGGACGACAATGCCGCGGACGGTGCCGAGTTCGCGCGTGACGCGGAACCCGGCCAGGGTGAAGGCGGTGGTGTTGTGCACGACGGGAAGGCCGGGTCAGGTGAAGCTGACCTTGGGCGCGTTGCGCTCGGTGGGATCCTCGATCTTGAAGAGCTCGGCGGGGAGGAAGCCGAACATGCCGGCGAAGATGACGTTGGGGAACGTCTCGCGCGTCGTGTTGTAGGTCATGACGCTGTCGTTGTAGGCCTGGCGGGCGAAGGAGACCTTGTTCTCCGTCGAAGTGAGCTCCTCGGTCAGCTGGAGCATGTTCTGGTTGGCCTTGAGGTCGGGGTATTGCTCCGAAACCACCATGAGCCGCGAGAGGGCGCCACTGAGGCCGGTCTCGGCGGAGACGAGGCCCTTCACGGCGTTGCCGTCGGCGGGGTTGGCGGCGGCGGACTGGGACGCGGCGAGCGCGATATTGCGGGCCTTGATCACGGCCTCGAGGGTGGAGCTCTCGTGCTTCATGTAGCCCTTGGCGACCTCGACGAGGTTGGGGATGAGATCGTAGCGGCGCTTGAGCTGGACGTCGATCTGGGCGAACGCGTTTTTGAACCGGTTGCGGAGGGTGACGAGCGAGTTGTAGATGCCGGTGGCCCAGAGGGCGAGGACGACCACAACGGCGAGCAGAACGAGGAGGATGATTAGGGCGATGCTCATGGCGGGGTGAGGTTGGAGGTGGGAAAAGTTACGGATTCCCAGTGTGCCGAGGGAACCCGGGCGCGCCAGAAGGAACTGATTACAACGCGGTTGATTGTTTCCAGCGGGCCCGGCATTTTGGCGCCGATCGCATGCGTTTCAGACTTTTTCTCCTTCTCGGGCTCGGCACAGCGCTCGTTACCCGCGCGCAGGCACCCCTCAATTCGCCGGTGCCGCTCGTGCGGGTGAGCCTGGCGGCGTCCGCGGGCGATGACGCGCTGGCCTTGGCTGCCGCCGATCGCGCGCAGGAGATGGGTTTCCCGGCGGTGGCGGCTGAGCTTTACCGCAACCTGCTCGCGCGGCCGGAAGGGGACCGCTCGCGGCTGACGCTCGGCCTGGCCACGGCTTTGCTCGACGACGGACGCGCGGCGGAAGCGGAACAGGCGCTGCAGGGCTTCGTGGGCCTGCGCGGCGCGGCCTGGCACCTGCGCGCGGCGCTGGCGGCGATGCAGCAGCGCAAGGTGGACGCGGCACGCAATGATGTGGCTCAGGTCAAGGCCGACGACTTGTCCGCGGCGGACAAGGCCTGGTACTTGTATCTGCAGGGCCTGGTGGCCGACGTCGCGAATGACGTGAACGGGGCGAAAGGATTTTACCAACAGGCCGAAAGCGCGGCGCCCAGCAGCTTTGCGCGGGCGCGATTCATTCTGGCGCGCGAGCAGGCCCGGCTGCGGGTGGGGCCGGTGTCGGAGGCGGATGCCGAGGCGCAGCGCAAGAATTTGGAGCAATACCAGGGACGCCGGATTGGCTACGGGTTTGCCCGCACGTATGCCGCGCTGCTCGACGCGCTCGGGCGCAAGAGCGAGGCGGTGGCGCTGCTGCAACGGCAGCTGGCGACGATGCCGGCGGAGGAGCGGGACGAGCTGGACAGCACGCGCCTGGTGCTGGGCCTGATCTCCGGCGCGGAGGAAGGTGCGGGGCGCAACGCCTTGAACGAGCTTCTGCGCGACGGGGCGGACCGGGACAAACAGCGTGTCGCATTGCAATTGCTCGCGCGCGTGTCAGCGCACGAGCCGGCCCGCTCGGAATTTCGTCACCGGCTGGATGCCCTGATCGACCTGCCCGCGCCGCATCCCATCCTGGAGGACCTGCTGCTGTTTCGCGCCGAGCTCGCCCTGGCGGACCGGAATTACGCGCAGGCCGAGGACGATGCGCATGAGTTGCTGCAGAAATTTCCGGGCTCACCGCTCAAGGCCCATGCGCTCGGCGTGCTGACCGGCTCGGCTTGGGCGCAGCTGCGCTACCGCACGGCGGCGGACAACGCGGCCAAGGCCCGCGCGGAATTGCCGGCGGGACCGGAGCACGCCCAGCTCGGCGTGCTGGTGGCCGAGGCGTGGTTCCGGGCGCGGGATTTTCGCAGCGCGGCGGATGCGTATGCGGCGACCCTGCGCGAACCGCCAGCGGGAGTTAAGCCGGGCGACCTGATGTTCCAGCGGGTGCTCGCCGAGATTGAGACGGGCTCGCTCGACACCGCGCAGACCGTGCTCGACGAACTCGCGAAGGACCCGGCGTTCGACGCCGTGAACCGCTGGCAGGCGGAGTGGAATCTCGCGCGGGCACTGCAGGCGCATGACCAGACCACGGAAGCTTACAACCGCATCAACCGGCTGCTGGCGGAGTCGCGGCTCCTGCCGGGGCAACTGCCGCCGGAGTTGCAGGCGCGCATGGCGTGGCTGCAGGCGCGGCTGTCGCTGGAGGCGGGCCAGCCGGAGTCGACGCTCAAGCTCGTCGACGCGCTGCCCGGCAAGCTCGAGGGCGTCGCGTCGGACTTGAAGAATGAGATGCAGAGCACCGGCGCGCTGCTGAAGGGCGAGGCGAGCTTTGCGCTCGGTCGCGAAAGCGAGGCGCTGGACCTGTTGAAAAAACTGCGCGTGGATTTTCCGCGCTCGGACGCCGCGGTGTATTCCTACTTTGTCGAGGCCGAGCACTACGAGAAGCAGGACAAGACCGTGGAGGCCCAGCAGCTGTTCACGAAGCTCGCCGACGAATTTCCGGACAACACCTACGCGCCCTACGCGCTCTACCAGGCGGCGCTGCAGGCGGAGCGACGCGGCCAGGACGCGAATTTCGTCGAGGCCAACCGGCTGATCGAGGACCTGGTGAAGAAGTATCCGCAGAGCGACCTGGTGTTCTACGCGCGGCTCAAGCAGGGCGACCTGTTGCGAAAACTGAACCAGTTTCCGCAGGCCCAGCAGGTTTACGAGACGCTCGTGAACAACTACGTCGCGCACAAGGACGTGATCCTCGCGCAGCTCGCGCTGGCGGAGTGTCACAACGCGCAATCCGCCAACGACCCCAGCCAGGCGGAGCGAGCGATTGTCCTCTTCGAGCACCTGCGCGACCGCGTGGACGCGCCGGTGGATGTGCGCGTCGAGGCGGGCTTCAACCTCGGCAATCTCTACGCGCGGCGCGGTGACGCCGGGCGGGCGGAGGAGGTCTGGTGGAAGGACGTCGTGCATGAATTCCTCGTCAAGGATCCCGCGATCGCCGCGCAACTCGGCTCGAAGGGCCGTTACTGGATGGCGCGGACGCTGCTCGAACTCGGCGCGCTCTTCGAGTCGCAGGAAAAACTCGAGCAGGCGAAGGATGCGTACCGCCTGATCCTGGAGGCGCACCTCGCGCCGGGTGAGGAACTCGCGCAGGCGCGGCTCGCGCGCTTCCACCTGCCGGAGACGAAGCGCTGAGCGCGCGCCGTGGCATGAATTCGAATTTACCCCAGAGCCGGAACCCAGTCTAACTCCTCCCCCGATGTCCGTTTTTGAATTCAGTCTCTTCGCGAAAGGCGGCCCGATCATGTGGGTGCTGCTCGTGCTCGGCCTCCTGTGCCTGATGCTCGTGATCGAGCGGACGCTTTACCTGCATCGCGGGCAAATCCGCTCCACCGCATTCATCAGCGGCATCAAGAACATCCTGGCCAAGCGCCGCATCGTCGAGGCGCTGACCGTCTGCGAGGAAACGCCGGGCCCGGTGGCCGCGGTGGTGAAGGCGGCGTTGCTGCATGCAGACGATGACGCGGACACGATGCGTTTTCACGTGCAGGAAGCGGCGATCGTGGAGCTGCCCGCGCTCGAGCGCCGGCTTGGCAGCATTGCCGCGGTCGCGCAGGTCGCACCGCTCGTCGGTTTGCTGGGCACGGTGCTGGGATTCATCACGACATTCGTCGCGTTCGAGCGGGACTACGCCACCGCGAGCGTGCTGGCGAAGGGCATGTGGCAGTCGCTGCTGTGCACGGCGGGCGGGCTGATGCTCGCGATCCCGGCCCACCTCGCGCATCATTTCCTGAGTGGCCGCGTGCGGGCGATCGTCCGCGACGTGGAGTGGTCGGGCAACGAGATCATGAAGTATCTGCTGACGGATTATCGCGGCGCGGGCCCGGCCAACGGCGCGGCGGGCGAGGGCGGGGCGGGGGAGAAGCCGTGATCACGCGTCCCCTGGATCTCGCGAGCAAGCTGCGCCCGGAGCCCCGGAGCTTCGATGCGTTCTTTTACGTGAACGTCGGTGCGCTGGTTTTGTTCTTCCTCGTTTTCGGTTCGCGCTTCGTGCTGGCCCCGGGCTTGGGCGTGGATTTCAAGCTGCCGGAAATGCCCGGCGCGTTGCCTGGGGCGCTGACGACGAGCACGATCAGCGTGAAAAACTCCGGGCAGATTTTCGCCGACGGACTCCTCAGCATGGCGCAGTTGCGCGAGTGGCTGAAGGTCGAGGCGAAGAAGAACAAGCACCCGTCGCTGCTGGTGCGCATGAGCGCCGGAGTGCCGGTCTCGGTGCAGAACGAGATTGTCAGTGCGGCGCGTGAGGCGGGATTCGGTTCCAATATCACCCTGGCCGCAGAAGAGCCGGCGGGCAACGCGAGCCCGAATCGCTGATCTCATGACGACGACCAAGGGCACGCGGCAGCACCGCTGGGTCTACGCGACGGTCGGTGCGGTCGTCGTGCTCGTCTTGATTTCACTTCTCTTTCGTGCTCCCACAGCGCCGGTTGCGAAACTCCCTTCGCCGGTGACGGCCGCCAATCCGGGTGCAGTTCGGCTGGTCAGCCTGAAGAAGAACGAGGCGGCGCTGACGGACCCGACGCCCCTTTTCCTGCCGACCGAGTGGAATGCGGGTCAGAACGCGTTGCCAGCGAACACTCAACGTGAGCCCGGAGGCACTTTCCAAGGATATCCGGCCAAACTGGCGTTCGCGGAAAACGAGCTCAAACTGAACTTCCCCGCGGCTGTCGCCGTGCCGGCCCGGCCGGCCGATGCGCTGGCGTCCGACGGGTCAATGCGCTCGATTTCGGAGCTCGGCCGGGCGGACCAGCCTCCGCCGCAACTCGTTTTCCGGAATGCTTTTGTGGAGATTCTGCAGGCCGGGGACGGCCAGCGGGTGATGGCACAGGCGATTTGGGATGGAGCGCCGCCGGGCAAGGCCTGGCAGCCCTTGGAATTTCTCGTGGCGGTGGACGCGGCGGGCTTGGTGGGGCCGCCGGTGCTGACCGAAAGCTCGCGGGTGGGGGCAGTGGACGGATTTTTCCAGAATTACCTCGTGAAAACGCTCCACGCCGGTCAGCGCTTGGCCCCAGGATTTTATCGCGTCTGCATCGGCCCCTAGATTTTTCCGAGAAAGTGCTAGTTTGCTGTTGACGGGCTATTTTACGGCCTGCACTTTCTACCCTCTTTTTCGTTTTTTGACCCTCCCTTGGTCTGCCCAGATAGCTCAGTTGGCAGAGCACGTCCTTGGTAAGGACGAGGTCGCCGGTTCAAATCCGGTTCTGGGCTCCAGGTCAACGTCGCCCGACTTCTGCGACGTAAAAATAGGGGTCAAATCACACAGTCTAAACCGCTAACGCTCAAACTCCACATGGCTAAAGGTACATTCGAACGCAAGAAACCGCACGTCAACGTTGGCACTATCGGCCACGTCGATCACGGCAAAACCACGCTCACGACCGCGATCCTCGCGGTTCAGGCGCGCAAGGGCCTCGCCGAGGTCAAATCCTACGCGGACATCGCGAAGGGCGGCACCGTGCGTGATGCCTCCAAGATCGTGACGATCTCGGTGGCCCACGTGGAGTATGAGTCCGACAAGCGCCACTACGCCCACGTCGACTGCCCCGGCCACGCTGACTTCGTCAAGAACATGATCACCGGTGCCGCCCAGATGGATGGCGCGATCCTCGTTGTCTCCGCTGCTGACGGCCCGATGCCGCAGACCCGTGAGCACATCCTCCTCGCCCGTCAGGTCGGCGTGCCGAAGATCGTGGTGTTCCTCAACAAGGTCGACCTCATCGACGACAAGGAGCTCCTCGACCTCGTCGAGATGGAGATCCGCGAACTCCTCACCAAGTACCAGTTCCCCGGTGACACCGCCACGATCATTCGCGGTTCCGCGACCGCCGCGCTCGAGGGCAAGCCCGAGGGCGAGAAGGCGATCGCCGACCTGATGACCGCGATCGACACCGACATCCCGGAGCCGGCCCGCGAGCTGGACAAGCCCTTCCTGATGTCCGTCGAAGACGTCTTCTCGATCACCGGCCGCGGCACCGTCGCCACCGGTCGTATCGAGCGTGGCACCGTCAAGGTGAACGACACCGTCGAGATCGTCGGCCTCAAGGACACGTCCTCGACCGTCGTGACCGGCATCGAAATGTTCCGCAAGCTGCTCGATAGCGGCCAGGCGGGCGACAACGTCGGCATCCTCCTCCGCGGCATTGAAAAGGATGGCATCGAGCGCGGCCAGGTCCTGGCGGCCCCGAAGT
>CAIPAH010000010.1 GCA_903862955.1 uncultured Opitutia bacterium | reverse complement strand
ATCGCGCCCTGGTTGATGATCGTGCCGCCGTCGTTGCCGTTGTAGAGGTAGAGGTTGCCGGTCAGCGTCGTGGCACTGTCGAGCGTGAGCGAGTGGTTGTGACCGACGTCAAAGTAGGCGTAACCTCCGGCGGAGCCGAAGGTGACAGTCTTGCCGGCGAGGGTCCCGTTCTGGTTCCAGTTGAATGTCGAATAGTTGCCGAGCGTGGCGTTTGCGCCGGTGAACGTGGTGCCGTTGGTAAACGTGACTGTGGTGCTGCCTCCGAGGGAGAGGTCGCCTGAGTAGCTGACATTGCTCAGGGTGCCGCCGCTGCCGGTGAACGACAGGGCGCCGGCGGCGATGATGCCGTTGTTGATGATGCCGCCGGAAAGCTCGAAGGCACCGCCCGACGGGGCCATGAGCGTGCTGCTGGTGTTGTCGAAGGTGCCGCCGAGCAGGGCGCGGCCGCCGCCGGAAAGGACGACGCTGCCCAGGTTGGCCGTCGTATTCGTTGCGCCCTGGAAGTTGAGGATGCCGCCCGACTGGGCATACAGCGTGCCCAGGTTGACGAGGTTGGACAGGTAGGCGTTGGCGCCGGCGCCGGTGGCCGTGATGGTGCCGCCCGCGGCGTTGGTGGACACGTCGGTGCTGTAATAGCCCAGATAGAGGCCGGTGCCGGCATTGACGGTGATGATGCCGGAATTGGTAAACGTGGGCGCGTAGATGTAGCCGGTGCCGGCCGTCTGGTTGATGATGCCCTGGTTGATGATCGTGCCGCCATCGTTGCCGTTGTAGAGATACAGGTTGCCGCTCAGCGTCGTGCCGCTGCCGAGCGTGAGGGAGTGGTTGTGCCCGACATCGAAGTAGGCGTAGGCCCCGCCGGAGCCGGAGCTGATGTTCTTGCCGGCGAGGGTGCCGTTCTGGTTCCAGTTCAGCGTGGAATAGTTGCCCAGCGTGGCATTTGTGCCGGTGAAGGTTGTGCCGTTGGTGAAGGTGACGGCCGTGCTGCTCCCGAGGGTGACGTCACCGCCGTAGCTGACATTGCTGAGCGTGCCGCCGCCGTTGGTAAACGAGAGGGCACCGGCGGCGACGGCGCCGTTGTTGATCGTGCCGCCGTAGAGTTCAAAGACACCGCCGGTCGGTGCGTTGAGGGTGGCGCTGGAGTTATCGAGGGTGCCGCTGAGCAGGGCGCGGCCGCCGCCGGAAAGGACAATGCTGCCGAGGTTGGCGGTGGTGTTGGATGAACCTTGGAAGTTGAGCACACCACCCAACTGGCCGTTCAGTGTGCCGAGATTGACGATGTTCGTGAGGTAAACGTTGGCGCCGGCGCCGGTGGCGGTGATGGTGCCGCCGGAGGCGTTGGTGGTCACATCGGTGCCATAATAGCCAAGAGTAAGGCCGCTGCCGGCGCTGACCGTGATGCTGCCGGAGTTGGTAAACGTCGGAGCGTAGATGTAGCCCGTGCCGGCAGTCTGGTTGATGATGCCCTGGTTGATGATCGTGCCGCCGTCGTTGCCGTTGTAGAGGTAGAGGTTGCCCGTCAGCGTGGTGGCGCTGTCGAGCGTGAGGGAGCCGTTGTGGCCGACGTCGATGTAGGCGTAGCCCCCGGCGGAGCCGAAGCTGATGGTCTTGCCGGCGAGCGTGCCGCTCTGGTTCCAGTTCAGCGTGGAATAGTTGCCAAACGTGGCATTCGCGCCGGTGAACGTGGTGCCGCCGGTGAAGGTGGCACTGGTGCTGGGATTGATGGCCACATCGCCCGCGATGCTGCCGGGTCCGCCGCTGTAGGTACCGGACAGGACGGTCTGGCTGCGCAGCGCCGGGCCGGAAAACGCCGCTAGAAGTATCACGGCCAGGCCGAGCAGATTTTTCCGGAGCAGTGGGCGACGATCGCGCATGGGTGAATAAGCCGCCCACACAATCAAGATTTCACGCGGTGGAAAGGCGGAAACGGAGTGTCCGGTTGACGCCCCGCGCCGGCTCCGGCTTATCGGTGTCCACCCGTGAATTCCATGGCTCCCGCAACCCTGTCACCCGTTCGCGTCTATTGGACGGCGTTCATCGGGCTGTTTTTCGATTACTACGACCTGTTCCTGTTCATTTACCTCGAGAAAGTGCTGGCGGCGCACTTCGGGCTGGGAGTGGGAGAGAGCAATGCGCTGCAGTTTGCCGGCCTGGCGGGCGTGGGCGTGGGCGCGCTGTTTTTCGGCTATCTCGCCGACCGTTTCGGCCGGGGAAGGATCATGCTGGCCGTTTTCGGCGTGTATCTGGTCGGGGTCGCCGGACTGAGCCTGGCGTGGAACTATCCAAGTCTGCTGTCTTTCCGAATCCTCGCGTCGCTCGCCCTCGGCGCGGAATGGGGCATCAGCCACACGTTCGTGAACGAGCAGGTGGGTCCGCAACGGAGCTACCGGTTTGCGGCGCTACTGCAGCTGGCGATCCTGGGCGGACTGTTGGCTGCTCTGGCCAACAAATACCTCCTGCCGACGTGGGGCTGGCGCTGGCTCTTCGCGGCGTCGCTCGTGCCCGTGGCTTTGTTGTCGCTGGCCCGCGGCCGGATGCTGCTGCGGGGCGAGCGGACGGGGACGGTGGCAGCGGGGCGTGAAATCGCGCAGCCGGTGTCGTTGGGTGCCGCGCTGCTGATGAACGCGCGGGCATTCCTGCTGTGCTTTGCGCTCGCGAGCCTGACGATCGCGAGCGGGCTGGTGAATGTCTTTTTTGTGAAGGAGCTGCCGCAGACCCCGATCTTCATCGTCCTCTTCTGGGCCAATCTCGCGCCGGGGATGCTGCTCGGGGTGTGGGTCGTGCGGCGCGGGGGCGTGCGGCGGGCGCTCGCCGTGTATGGAATCGTGTTGATGATGCTGTCGCTGTTCGCTTGGGGCGGCGCGGGAGAGCAGCGCAAGCTCGTGTTCGCGCTGACGCTGCCGGCGTTGAATGGAATTCCGTTCGGCCTGATGGGCGCTTATTTCAACGAGGTGTTCGGGAGTTATCGGACGATGCTGTCGGGCGCCGCCTACAATCTCGGCCGGATTTTGGCGGGATTTTCGCCGGTGGTCATCACCGCGCTGGGCCTGCACACCGGAGGAAATTACTTCCTGTTCTCGGGCGCGCTGGGGCTGGGCGTGCTGGTGCTCTGCGCCGGTTTGCCGCCGGGGGCCCGGGTATCAGCAGGATAAGAACCCCGGCCGTCTTGTCGGCGGCGAATATCTGGACGTTCCGGTTCGGCGGGCCCACGGGCTCGTAACGACTGCGTGCACGGCGGGGCGGAATCTTCGCCCCGGCGTCACACGCGAAAGAGCGCGCCGAGCTTCTTGCCCAGCAGCAGGCCGAGGCCGACGATCGTCACGGCGAGAAACGCCATGGCCCAGACGCCCAGCGCGCTGGCGATGAACTTGCCGTCCCCGAGCAACTGGAAGAGCTCCATGATGGCCTTGGTGATCGGGTAGAACTGCGCTTTTTGCGCCAGGATCAGCGAGTCGCTCACCTCAAGCATGGCAAAGGCAAAGGCCAGGAGCCCGCCCGCAATGAGGTTGGCCATGATGAGCGGCAGCGTGATCCGGAAGAGGGCGCGGAGCGGCGGGCTGCCGAGGCTTTGGGCGGCTTCCTCCAGTGTCTCGCTGGTCTGCTGGAAACCGGCGGCGGCGGAGCGGACGACGTAGGGCAGGCGGCGGACGGAATACGCGACTATCAGCAGGATGGTGGGGTCGCGGACGGGATTAAGGAACGCGAAGAACCGGCCTTCCTGCGTCATCGCGAGATAGCCAAACGCGAGCACCAACCCCGGCACCGCCAGCGGCAGCATCGAGAGAAAGTCCAGAACCTGCCGGCCCGCGATGCGCGAGCGCACGACCACGTAGGCGATGGCGACGCCGAGGATGAGGTCGATGATGGCCGAGATGCTGGAGAATTTCAGGCTGTTCGCGATGGCGGGCACGGTGAGGTCGTGGCCGAGTGCGAGGCGGAAGTTGTCCAAGGTGTAGGCGTGCGGAACGATGGTTGCATACCACTCGCGGGAGCAGGCGACGAGGATGACGCCGATGTGGGGCAGGATGGCGATGAAGATCACGCCGACGAACGCGGCGGTGCAGGCGAGCGCGGCGCCACGGCTGATGCGACGCGGGCCGCCGGTGCTGGTGGACTTCGCCATCATGGCATGGCCGCCCCGACCGAAGAGCCCGCGACCGATCGCGTAGATGGCGATCGAGCTGGCCAGCATGATGCCTACGAGCGCGAAGGGGAACGGATTACCCCCGATGTCCTTCAGGCCGTAGTAAATCTGCACGCTCGTGACCCGCGCGTAGTCGAAGATCAAGGGCGTGCCGAGTTCGGTGAACGACCAGATGAAGACGATCGTCCCGCCAGCGAACAGGCCGGGATGGATGAGCGGCAGCGTGATTTTCCAAAAACGGCGGAAGCCGGTGCAGCCGAGGTTTTGGGCGGCTTCCTCCATCGCGGGGTCGACGTTGGCCAGCGCCGCGACGGCGTTGAGATAAATGATGGGGTAGAGCGAGAGCGCCTCCACCAGGACGACGCCCCAGAATTGGTTGGCCGCGAACCAGTCAAAGGTCCACCCGTGCGGCCGAAGTCCCAGCGAGATGATCAGGGCGTTGAGCGCGCCGTATTGCCCGAAAATCTGCTTGATGCCGATGGCGCCGACGAACGGTGGGAGGATCATCGGGATCAGCACCAGTGACCCGAGCAGGCCCTTGCCGGGAAAGACAAAGCGATCGCTGATGAAGGCGAGCGGCAGGGCGATGCCCAGCGCCAGCAAGGTCGTGGCGCAGGCGATGAGGAACGAGTTGCGCAGGCCGGCGAGGTAGACCGGGTCCGCGAGGAGGGTCGTCAGGTAGGCGAGGGTAAACTTGCCATCCGCATCGACAAAGCCGCCCTTCAGGATCTGCGCGATCGGCCACAAAAAGAACGCCGCAAAGAAGGCGGCGGTGAGGACGAAGACGACACGCGCAAACGATTTCGACATCGCCCGCAGTGTGGGAACGGCGCGTCGCGCGCGGCAAGGCGGAAGTGCCCGGTGCAGCTCAGCGCGCCGGCTCGACCAGGATGCGCCCGGCAGCGGAGAGGCTCAGGGCGAGCGGGCGGGCACCCCGGCGACGCAGCGAAAGCAGACCCGCGGCGAGGTTGCGGTCGGTGACAGTGACGACGGCACCGGGCCGCAAGCCGTGACGCTCGGCGAACTGGAGAAATTCGGCGGACTGCTCGGTCACCCGCACGACCCGCAGCGGCCGGTCCAGCACGCAGGTAGCGAGCGTGGCATACACCTGGGAGCGGATCTTGCCCTCGCGACTGGGGATGGGATCGCCATGGGGATCCGTGGCCGGATGGCCGAGCAGGGCGTCCAAACGGTCCAGCACCGTGTCGGAAATGGCGTGCTCGAGCTGCTCGGCCTCCACGTTGACCGCGCCCCAATCCATTTTAAGCACATGGACGAGGAAGGTCTCGACCAGGCGATGCCGGCGCAGCACGCCGAGCGCGACGCGCCGGCCCGCGGCGGTGAGGCGGACGCCCTGGCGCGGGATGTGCACAACCAAGCCGTCGGCGGCGAGCGCTTTGACCATCGTGGTCGCCGTGCCCGGCACCACGGAGAGAGCGGCGGACAAGGCGCCCATCGGGATGAGCCCGTCCGCGTCCTCTGCAAGCAGCAGGATGTGTTTGAGATAGTTTTCAACCGTGACGCTGGGCATGACGGCTTCATGGAAGTCATTGGTTTGAGAGCAAGCACAATTTATTTTGACTATTCAAAATAGCGTGACCAACGTCCCGGCGATGTCCCTCCGGCAATCAATCATCACGGTCCTTACGCTGGGCGGTCTGGCTGTCGTCCGCCTGCCGGCCGCCGCGGACAAAGCGGCTTTTGGCCTGGGTAATCCCACGCCGGAGGCAGAGTTGCGCGATCTGAGTAGTGACCGCCCCGACGCGACCGAGGCACCGTTCACGGTGGACGCGGGGCATGTGCAGCTCGAGATGGACTTGCTGAATCACACGGCTAGCGACTCTGGCGGCGGGCGCACGTCGGAATGGGGGGTGGTGCCGTTCAATCTTCGGCTGGGAGTGCGCGACAACTTTGAGCTCGGTTTGTTTGTGGCACCTTATATCCGACGCACGACACACGCCGCGGGGGAGGCGAGTGGGACCCGGGCCGGCTTCGGTGACCTCACTTTGCGGGCCAAGGTCAACTTCCAGGGCAATGACGGCGGCGGGACCGCCCTCGGTCTCATCACCGACCTGAAGCTGCCCACGGCGGCGCAAGGCTTGGGCAACGGCGCGCTGGAGGGATCGGTCCTGCTGCCGGTGAGCGTTGAGCTCGGCGGCGGCTGGGATCTCGGCGCGATGACGGGAGTGGACCTTGTCCGCAACGAAGCGGGTCACCGACGTTGCGGGTGGATCAACAGCGTCACGACCGGCCACGACATCACCCGCAGTCTCGCCGGCTATGTCGAGGTCGCGACGGAGACGGGTGCGGACGCCCCGGTCACCACTTTGGATGCGGGACTTATGCTCAAGCTCAATGCCGACACGCAACTTGATGCCGGTGTGCAACTCGGTCTTTCGCGGTCGGCGGACGATGCGCTCGTCTTCACTGGCCTTACGCGCCGCTTTTGACTGGCGAACCATTTATGAACGACTCGCCTTCGCGTCCTCCTACGCCAGTTGCCGCTGAGCCGGGCTGGCAGCGCGGGCGGTCGGCGGAGAGCCTGCCGGAGGTGCACCGGACCATCACGGTGCCGGCCGGGGCCTCGTTCTGGCGCAAGGTCCTCGCGTTTTCCGGGCCGGGCTTCCTGGTGGCGGTGGGCTACATGGACCCGGGCAACTGGGCGACCGACCTCGCGGGCGGCGCGAAGTTCGGCTACACGCTGCTGTCCGTCATCATGATCTCGAACGTGATGGCGATCGTCCTCCAGCACCTGTGCATCAAGCTCGGGGTGGCCACGGGCCGCGACCTCGCCCAGGCCTGTCGCGACCATTACTCGCGGCCGACGGTGTATTTCCTCTGGATTCTCTGTGAGCTGGCGATTGCCGCCTGCGACCTGGCGGAGGTGGTCGGGTCGGCCATTGGGCTGCAGTTGCTCTTCGGCATCCCGCTCGTCTGGGGGTGCGTCATCACGGCGTTTGACGTCATGATCGTGCTGCTGCTCCAACATCGGGGGTTTCGTTACATCGAGGCGCTGGTGATCACGCTGATCGTGACCATTGGCACCTGCTTCACGGTGGAGCTGTTCGTCGCGAAGCCCGACCTGGGTGGCGTCCTCGCGGGCTTCATCCCGCGGTTGGAGGTCCTGCGGAACTCCGAGATGCTCTACATTGCGATCGGGATCCTTGGGGCCACGGTCATGCCGCATAACCTCTACCTGCACTCGTCGATCATCCAGACGCGGAAATTCCTGCAAAATTCCGCCGGGAAGACGGAAGCGATCAAGTTTGGCACGATCGATTCGACGTTCGCGCTCATGTTCGCGCTCTTCATCAATGCCGCCATCCTGGTCCTGGCCGGCGCCGCCTTTCATGGCAACGGGCACGAGCAGGTGGGCGAGATTCAGGAGGCCTACCACCTGCTCGACGGCGTGCTGGGGGTGACGTTCGCCAGCACGCTCTTCGCACTGGCACTGCTGGCGTCGGGGCAGAATTCCACCCTGACCGGCACGCTGGCGGGGCAGATTGTGATGGAAGGCTTCCTGAACATCCGGCTGCGGCCGTGGGTGCGGCGGCTCATCACCCGCGGCATCGCCATCGTGCCGGCCGTGATCGTCATCGGCATCTACGGGGAGGCCCGGAGCACCCAACTGCTGGTGGCGAGCCAGGTCTGCCTCAGCATGCAGCTGGGCTTTGCCTGCTGGCCCCTCATGCGCTTCACCGGCGACCGCGCGAAGATGGGTGAGTTCGTGAATCCGTGGTGGCTCAAGCTGCTGGGCTGGAGCATCACCCTTGTCATTATTGCCCTTAATGTGAAGCTGCTCCTCGACACGTTTTTGCCCGACGACTGGAGCCAGGTCTTCCTGCGCGCGGTCGGTCTGGCGACCCTGCACTGATCCTTTCCTCTCCGCCGATGTACCGCAAAATCCTGGTCGCCCTCGAGAACAGCCGCGCGGACGCGAGCATCGTTCCGCATGTCACGGAGTTGGCCCGGCGGCTGGGTTCCGAATTATTGCTCGTGCATGTGGCCGACGGGTGGGCCGCTCGGCACTACGACGAGCTCAAACTCGCGGAATCAACCGAGATGAAGGAGGATCGGGCGTACCTCGAGAGTGTGGCGGCGCAGCTGCGGGCCAGCGGCCTGACGGTCGCGGTGGAACTCGTCCTCGGGAATCCACCCACCGAAATTCTCAAGGCGGCCGCCGCGCAGGGCTGCGATCTCATCGCCATGACCTCGCACGGCCACAAGCTTGTGGGTGACTTCTTCCTGGGCAGCACCATCGACAAGGTGCGTCACAACACCTCCGTTCCGATCCTGGTGGTGCGCGCCAACGCCGCTGGCCCAGCGGTGACAGACCGCCCCGCTGCAGGCGCATGATCATCACCGACAGCCATGTTCACCTCTATCCGCCGGCGACGAACCGGCGTCCGCTGGCTTGGGCCGCGATGCGGGGCGAACTGCATTGGGCCGAGTTGTGCACCCGGCGGCGCCGCGATGGCCGGCCGGTACAGTCGTTTCCCACCGTCGCGGGGCTGCTGCGGGCAATGGACGCCGCGGGCGTCGCGCGGTCCGTGCTGCTGGGCTGGTATTGGGAAAATCCGGCGACCTGCGCCGAACAAAACCGGTTTTATGCGCGCGTAGTGCGGGCGCATCCCGACCGGCTCGCGGCCTTTGCCACCGTGCATCCCGAGGCGGGCCGGCAGGCTGCGCTCGACGAAGTGCGGCGCGCGCAGGGTGAAGGGCTGTGCGGGCTGGGGGAGTTGTCGCCACATTCACAGGGCTTCGACATTGACGATGAGGTGTTCGGCGCGGTGCTGAGGCTTGCCGCGCAGTTGCGCCTGCCGGTGAACTTGCACGTGACCGATCCGGCCAGCGGGCCGTATCCGGGCCGGGTGGAGACGCCGCTCCGGGACTTTGTCTGGCTGGCGCGGGCCCATCCGCGGACGACGTTCATCCTCGCCCACTGGGGCGGGCTGCTGCCGTTGCGGATGCCGGCGGCGAGGAAATTAGAGAACGTCTATTACGACACAGCTGCGTCGCCGTTGCTTTACGGTGCCGAAGTCTGGGCGCGTTTCCTGGCGACGGTTCCGGCCGAGCGGGTGCTCTTTGGCTCGGACTTTCCCTTGAGTTTGTATCCGCGCATCGATGCGGAGGCGAACATGACCCGATTTGTGGCCGAGGCGCACCGCGGGGCAATCAACGCGGATCAACTCCTGGCCATCCTCCGGGACAACGCGGCGCGGATCATCCCCGGCTGAACTGCTCGAGCACCCAGGGCACAACGGGACTCCGTGGCTCGCTGATGACGACCTGCAGCCCGGTCGTCAGACCGGAGGGAAGCGGAACCGGCAGCGTGAGGACGGGCAGCCCGCCGATGCTGGCGGGTGACGTCAGGGCGAGCATCCGACTGCGGTTGGCAGCGGTGCAGTCGGCTTTGGTCAAGGCCGCGCAAGGGGAGGCGGGTAGTAACAAGAAATCGTAGGTCTGAAAGTAGCGCGACCATTCGGCTTTGATTGTTGCCGTCGCCTGCTTGGCGGCGTCGCGCTGTGCCGTCGTGAGTGAGCGACCACGGATGAGCCGCTGCCAAACGGCTGGATCGTAGCGCGTCTGGAAACGTTCCGCCCAGCCCCGATGCACTGACCAAGCCTCGTCCGCGACCACGGTGCTGTAGGTTTCCAGCGCCGGCGCAAACGCGGCCAGCAGCGCAGCGCGTGTGGCGCTGTCGGTCGGAGCGGCGAGACGGCCCGCTGCAGCGGCGCAGGCGCGGGCCACGTCGGCATCGAGTCCGGGCAATTCCACATAGCAGCCTTTCGGCGAGCGCGTTTCGGACTGCAGGCCAACGAGCGCATCGATCGCCGCGCGCATGTCACCGGCATTGGCGGTGAACCACCCGGCGGTGTCGTAACTCGGGGCGAGGGGAAACGCGTCGGCAATGAGCTTGTTGCGCGGCTGCAGCCGGAAGCCGAACAGCCCGCAGAACGCCGCCGGCAAGCGCACCGAGCCTCCGGTGTCGGTGCCGATGGCGAGCGGCACGACGCCTGCGGCGACGAGCGAGGCCGAACCGCTGCTGGAGCCGCCGGACGTGCGGTCGGGAAAGGCCGGGTGCGTGCAATCGCCGTAGTGCGGGTTCTCGCCGGTGATGCCGTAGGCGAACTCGTGCATCTGGGCTCGTCCCGCGAGCACAGCGCCAGCGGCGCGCAAGGACCGGACCACCGCGCTGTCCTGCGTTCCCGGCGGCAGGACTTCGGGCAGGAACGTCGAGCCGGCGAACATCGGCTGACCCGCGACGGGAAAGAGATCTTTCAGGAAATACGGCACGCCGGCGAGCGCGGCAGAGCGTGGCGCACGGGAGAATTCCGCCCGCAACTCCGCCTCGCTGGGCAGGTGCGCGATCGCGGCGCGCTGCTGGCCAGGTGCGAGCCGGGTGGCGACGCGATGCAGCAACTCCCGCGCGGCCTGCTCGGGGCTGAGTTGCTGCCAGTCGCGAAAATTCATGGACCGAGCCTCAGCGCGGGGTGCGTCAGACGCAACTCCATGCACTTGGGGCTCGCACTCGGCGCACCGGATATTCCAATGGGAGAATGAGAATTAGTTGGATTGCTGCGGGGGTCCTGGTGCTGGCCGGCTTGATGCCCGGCTGCACGCGGCAGGAGCCGGCGTCGGTCGGCCCGGCGGCGAACCTGCGCAAGGTCGTGCTGCAGACCGACTGGTTCCCGCAGGCGGAGCACGGTGGATTTTACCAAGCGCTGGCGAAGGGGTTTTACCGCGAGGCGGGTCTGGATGTGGAAATTCTCCCGGGTGGACCGGGCGCAACGATCAAGTTGAGCGTGGCGAAGGGTCTGGCGGATTTCGGGATGTATCGCAGCGACGACGTGATCGTGGCGGCGAGCCGCGGGCTGCCGCTCGTGATGGTGGCTGCGGTGCTGCAGCACGACCCGGAGGCGCTGCTGGTGCACGCGAACAGTCCGGTGAAGACGCTGGCGGACCTGAACGGCCGCAGCGTGATCGCGCCGCCGAGCATGACCTGGATTCCCTACGTGAAGGCGAAATACGGCATCACCTTCGACCTGCGTCCGCTGAATTACGGGCTGACCACCTTCCTCGCCGATCCCGCGGCCATCCAGCAGTGCATCATGACGAGCGAGCCGTATTTTGCCGAACAGCACGGCGTGAAAGTGCGGACGCTACCGCTGGCTGACTCGGGCTATGATCCCTATCATTCGGTGATCACGCGTCGGGAGATGGTGCGGAAGAACCCGGAGGTGGTGAAGGCCTTCGTGGCCGCGTCCATTCGGGGTTGGAAGGACTACCTCGAGGGCGACCCGGCGCCGGCCCACGCGTTGATCCTGAAACGCAACAAGCAGATGTCCACGGGGCAGCTCGACTACTCCCGGCGCGCACTGATTGAGCATGCGCTGGTCACGGGCGATCTCGCGCACGGCGAGCACATCGGGCGGCTCTCGATGAAACGCATCCAGCAGCAAATCGATGCGCTGACGGAAATGAAGATCCTCGAGATCCCGGTGTCGGCGGCCAGCGTGGCGACGCGGGCCTTCCTGCCGGTGACGGCACGCTGATAAACTTTGTCTCCCGGAAAATAATCCCAAAGCTGACCCCATGAATCCTGAAGCCAATCTCGCGAGTCTCGGCCTCACCCTCCCGAATCCGCCCGCCGCCGCGGGCAGCTACGTCCCCACCGTGCGGACGGGCAATCTCCTCTACTGCGCCGGCACGATCTGCATGGTCGGCGGGCAGATGACGCACACCGGCCAGGTGGGCAAGGAGCAGACGGTGCAAACCGCCAACAAGTCCGCCGAAATCTGCGCGCTCAACACGCTCGCGAACATCAAGGCGGCGGTCGGCTCGCTGGACAAGGTGGCGCGCGTCGTCTTCGTGAGCGGTTTCGTGAACGCCGTGGATGGCTTTGCGGACAGCCCCGCCGTGATCAACGGTGCGAGCGATCTTTTCCTGAAAGTCTTCGGCGAAGCCGGCAAGCATGCCCGTGCCGCCGTGGCGGTGAACGGCCTGCCGAAGGGTTCGACGACCGAGGTCCAGGTCGTGGTCGAGCTGAAAAGCTAGGCCGGCGGCGCTTTCTTCCCCGTTTCTCACCCCATGAAACGCCTCATCGCCCTGCTCAGTTCACTGGCCCTGATGGCCGTCGCGTCTGCCCAGGTTTACGAGGTTGCGGTCATTCCCAAGGGCACGACGCATGAATTCTGGAAGTCCATCCACGCTGGCGCGCTGGCGGCAGCGGCGGAGTTGAAGGCCGACGGAGTGACGGTGAACGTGACCTGGAAGGGCCCGCTGCGCGAGGACGATCGCGAGCAGCAGGTGCAGGTGGTGGAGAATTTCACGGGCCGGCGGGTCAGCGGGATGGTCCTCGCGCCGCTCGACGCCCGGGCACTCGTGGCGCCGACGGAGGAAGCCGTGCACGCCGGCATTCCCGTTGTGATCATCGACTCGGGCCTCAAGTCCACCGCACCCGTCAGCACCATTTCCACGGACAATTACAAAGGCGGCGTTCTCGGTGCCCGCCGGCTGGGCGAGCTCCTCGGCGGCAAGGGCAAGGTAATCCTGCTGCGCGTGCTCGGGGGCTCGACCAGCACCGAACAGCGCGAAGCCGGGTTTTTGGACACGCTGGCGAAGGAGTTTCCCGGGATCCAGATCCTGTCCAGCGACCAGCATGCGGGGGCCACGCGGGACACGGCGTATCGCACTTCGCAGAACTTACTCAACCGCTTTGGCCGGGAGGTGACGGGCATTTTCGCCCCGAACGAGTCTTCCGCCACCGGCATGCTGCTGGCGATGAAGGACGCGGGCCTGACGGGCGGCCGAGTGAAACTCGTGGGTTTTGACAGCGGCGCGCAGACCGTGGCCGCCCTCAAGTCCGGCGACCTGCAGGGTCTCGTGGTGCAGAATCCGTTCCGCATGGGCTATCTCGGCGTGAAGACGCTGGTGGCGTGTCTGCGCGGCCAGAAAGTCGAACTCGTGATCGACACCGGCTGCGCGCTGGTGACACGGGAGAACATGGTGGAACCAGCCATGAACGATCTGCTGCATCCGCCATTGGAAAAGTATTTGAAGTAACCGGCCATGTCGCCGCGTCTCCGCCTCACCGGCATCTGCAAGTCCTTCGGCGCCACGCAGGCACTGCGGGGCGTTTCGCTCGAGGTCGGCGTGGGCGAAGTGCACGCGCTGGTCGGGGAAAACGGCGCGGGCAAGAGCACGCTGATGAACATCCTCAGCGGTGCGCTGCCGCCAGATGCAGGCACCCTGGAACTGGACGGCGCGCCGTATGCGCCGCGCGACACGCTCGACGCCCGACATTGCGGGGTGGCGATGATTCACCAGGAGCTGAGCCTCGCGCCGCACCTGAGCGTGTGGGAAAACATCGTGCTGGGCGACGAGCCGAGTCGCGGCGGATGGCTGCGCCGGACCGAGGCCAAAGCGCGGGCGCGCAAGGCACTCGCCCGGCTCGGCCACGAGCATCTCGATCTCGAGCGACGGGCAGGAAGTTTTCCCATCGCCGAGCAGCAAATCATCGAGATTGCCCGGGCGCTGCGCACCGAGCCAAGCGTGCTGATCATGGACGAGCCGACGAGCAGCCTGGCGCAGGCGGACACCGAGCGGTTGTTCGGCGTCATCCGCCAGTTGCGCGAGCGCGGCGTCAGCATCGTTTACATCAGCCATTTTCTCGAGGAAGTGGAGCGGGTGGCCGATCGCTACACGGTGCTGAAGGACGGCCAGAGCGTCGGGACGGGAACGATGAAGGGCACGCCGCAATCCCAGTTGATTCGGTTGATGGTGGGACGCGATGTGACTGCGCTTTACCCGCCGCGAGTGTCGAGCGCGGGTGCCATCGTGCTGGAAGTGAGCGGCCTGTCGGCCGGTCGGCGGTTGAAGCGCGCTGGGTTCACCCTGGCTGCCGGGGAGATTCTCGGCGTGGCCGGTTTGATCGGCGCCGGTCGGACGGAACTCGTGCGGGCGGTGTTTGGCTTGGATGAGAGCGCGGACGGCGGCGTGACGCTTGCAGGGCGGAGTTTCCCGAACCGGCAACCCCGAGGCAGCTGGCGGAACGGCGTCGGCTTTCTAAGCGAGGACCGCAAGGAAGAGGGGCTGATGCTGCCGCTGTCCGTCGCGGAAAATACCGTGCTGACGAAGCTCGGGTCGTTTGGCCGGTTCGGCTGGCTGCGCCGCCGCGACATCGCTGCGGCGGGAGCGACTTGGATTGAACGATTGGGCGTCAAGGCTTCCGGGCCGGGGCAGCCCGTGCGCGAATTGTCCGGCGGCAACCAGCAGAAGGTGGCGCTGGCACGGCTGCTGGAGCACCCGGCGCGGATCTTCCTGCTCGATGAACCGACTCGCGGCATCGACGTCGGCAGCAAGGCCCAAATCTACGAGCTGATCGCGGGGCTGGCACGCGAGGGACGGGCGGTCGTGCTGGTGAGTTCGTATTTGCCCGAGCTCTTTGGTATGTGCCATCGCATTGCCGTGATGCGTCGTGGGGAACTGGTGGATTGCAGGTCCAATGCCGACTGGACCGAGTCTTCCCTCATGACCGCGGCCGTGGGCGCCGCCGCATAATTCGATCTCCCATGAACACCCGGTCACTCCTCGCCAAACTTGGTCCATTCCTCGGGCTGCTGCTGGTCATCGGGCTGTTCTCGCTCCCGACGGAAGTGCGCGGCTATTTTCTCACCTACGCGAATTTCAAGATCATCCTCACCCAAACGGTGATCGTCGCCATCGGCGCCCTGGGCATGACGCTCATCATCGTCAGCGGCGGTATCGACTTGAGCGTGGGCTCGGCGATTGCGTTCACGAGCGTGGTTGGCGCGCTGCTCATCCAACACGGCTGGCCGGCGGCAGCAGTCGTGCTTGCCGTGGTGGCTGCGGGCAGCGGCATCGGCCTGCTCAACGGGGCGGCGATCGCGGGGCTGCGCATGACGCCGTTCATCATCACGCTCGGCACGCTGGGCGTGGTGCGCGGGGCATCAAAGTGGCTCGCGAACAACGAGACGGTCAATTATGATGCCTCGCCGATCAACAGCTGGATGACCACGGCCGACCCGTTTGGCTGGTCGCTGCCCGCCGGATCGTGGGTGGCGCTCGTGGCTGCGCTGGGGACCGCGCTCATGCTCCGGCAGACGGTCTTTGGCCGGCACATCTTTGCCATTGGCTCGAACGAGGCAACGGCACGGTTGTGCGGCGTGCCGACGGTGCGGACGAAAGTCCTGATTTACGTCGTGGCGGGAGGATTTTTCGGACTCGCCGGGCTGATGCAACTCTCGCGTCTCCGGCAAGGCGACCCGACGGTGGCGGTTGGGCTGGAACTCGACATTATCGCGGCAGTGATCATCGGAGGCGCGAGCCTGAGCGGCGGGGTGGGCACGGTGCTGGGCTCGATGATTGGCGCCCTGATCATGGCGGTGTTGCGCAACGGATCGCAGCAGATGGGCTGGCCGACGTATTTTCAGGAAATCATCATCGGCGTGGTGATCATCGCCGCGGTATTCCTCGACCGGCTGCGGCAGGCGAAGGCCGCCTAGCTTTCAAACCAGCTGCTTGACGAGGACCTTGGCGTTGCGGCCGCTGTCCTCGTAGAGTTTCAGCCGGGCCTCGGGAAGGGCTTCCTTGGTGGTTTCCTCGAAGCCGCAGACGGCGGTGAAGAAGCCGAAGCTCTGGGTCGAGAGTGCGATGACGCGCTTGGCGCCGCGCTCCTTGGCCATCAGGCAGGCGTATTCGACCATCTTCTTGCCGATGCCGCGGCGATTGTAGAACGGCAGCACGTAGAGTGAGCCGACCTCGGCGAGATCGGGCATGTCGGGATAGAAATAGAGCGTCACACAGGCGATGATGTTCTCGTCGATTTCGAACACGAAGAACTGGTCGATGTTCTTCTCGATCGCCTGCTGCGTGCGATGCACCAGTTCCTCGCGGCGGACGGCGTTGCGGGTGAGGCTGTAGATGAAGCGGACGTCGGTACGGCGGGCCTTGCGGATCTGCTGGTAGTCGTTGCCGTAAACCAGCGAACCGACACCCTCGCTCGAGAAGATCTCGTTGATCAGGCCGTCGAAGATGCGCCCGTCCACGATGTGCACGCGCGGCGTGCCGGTTTCGATCGCCTTGATGGCGTGGGTCGCCTTGCTGCGGGACGTCTCGGCAATCGCCTCGGGCTTGTCCTTGAGCAGCGCGCGCAGGGCGTCCACGGAGATTTCCCGCCGGATCGCGCCGTCGATTTCCAAGCCGGCGTGCGGGGTCAGGTAAATGATCTTGGTGGCGTGCAGCACCTCGGCCAGTTCGGCGGCGAGCAGATCGGAGTTGACGCGCAGGGACTTGCCGTCCGGGCCGAACGCGAGCGGCGAGACGACGGGCACGACCTGCTGGTTGATCAGCTCGCTGATGAAGTCCTTGTCGATCCGCTCCACGCGGCCGGTGAACTGTTGGTCGACGCCCTTGATGATGCCGATGGGCAGGGCGCGGATGGAGTTCGTGAGGGCGCACTTCAGGCTGTTCTGCGTGAGGCCCTCGAGGATGACGTGGGAGACGCGCGAGGACGCGCGGATCGCGAGGTCGAGGGTGGCGGCGTCAGTCACGCCGGTGCCGTAGGCGTCGGAAATGGCGGTGTTGCGCAGGGCGGCGAGTTCCACGAGCTGCTGGCCGATGCCGTGCACGAGCACGAGCTTGATGCCGAGGCTGCGGAGAACGGCGATGTCGACGAAGAGATTGCTGATGTTCTCATCCGCGATGATGGCGCCGTCGATCGCGATGATGAAGATCTGGCCCTGGAAACGCGGCACGTATTTCAGGATCCCGCGGAGGTCCGTGGGCTTGATCTCGGTCGCGTTCGCGGCCGGTGCAGAGGGGGGCGGGTTGGATCCAGTGCCGTTGCTCATCAGGGAAGTGAGCCGCATTTCTCGACGAAGCGGCGCGGCGCGTCAATGCACTTGCAACGTCCAGGCCCGCGAGCTGTGCGTGCCGACGAGCGTGACGTGGTAGCTGCCGGGCTTCAACGCGCCGGCTGGCACGGTCAGGCGGATGAGGCGGTCACGATTGCGCGCGAGCAGTCCGCCGGAGAGGCGCTCGAACTCCGGGGTGACAACGAGCTCGTCGCCGTGCACGTAAAGTTCCGCGCCGGCGAGCTGCTGCTTGTTGTCGGGCAGGGTGCACTTCACGCCGATGGGGTAGGCGAACATCGCGTTGACGGTGGGGGCCGCCGCCACGCTCACAATTTCCGCGGGCAACTCCGGTTGCTCGACGAGGGTCGCGCGCAAACCGGACGGCAGGCCACCGAGGGCCGCGGTGGTGCGAACCGGCGAGTCCGGGTTGACGGGATCGACGGGCAAGTCGGCGTTCAGGGCGATGCGCTGGTAGCCGGCGTCGATGAGCCGGTGGACGTTGGCCCGGTCGCGCAGGTCCTGGTAGGGGCGAAACGCCCGGTCAGGCCGCCGGTAGTGCAACGTGAGATACGTATACACGACGAGGCAGACGATGATCACGAGGACCACCCACTTCATGGGCCAGGGCTGGCGGGTGTGGGACGGGGCGGGCATGGACGGGGACGGGGAGTAACTCCGGGTCCGCCTCCGGTCGCAAATAAATTTGCGCCGGTGCGGGCGGGCTGTTTCGTTGCCGGACTCCATGAAGCTCTGGTCGCAGTATTTTATCCCCACGCTGAAAGAAAGCCCAGCCGACGCCGAGATTCCCTCGCACAAGCTGCTCATCCGGGCGGGCCTGGTGCGCAAGCTCGGGGGCGGGCTCTACACCTTCCTGCCGCTCGGGCTGCGCGTGATGCAGAAGCTGACCCAGATTTGCCGGGAGGAAATCGAGCGCGGCGGCGGCATTGAGTTGTTGATGCCGCACATGCATCCCGCGGAGACGTGGGTGGGCGGGCCCCGCTGGCCGGTCATCCGCGACGTGATGTTCCGCGCGGATGGCGCGGGCGACGCCAAGCGTTTGCCGCGGGAGCCCGAGTATGTCCTGGGCCCGACCCACGAGGAAGTGGTCACCCAGCTGGTCAAGGCCGAGATAACGAGTTACCGCGACCTCCCCAAGAATCTCTTTCAGATCGGGACCAAGTTCCGGAATGAAATCCGGCCCCGCTATGGCCTGATGCGCGCGCGAGAGTTTGTGATGATGGATGCCTACTCGTTTGACACCAACAACGAGAACGCGACGAAGAGCTACTTTGCGATGAAGCGCGCCTACCAGGCGTTCTTCAAACGCCTCGGCGTGCTCGCCATTTCGGTCGAGGCGGACACAGGCGTGATGGGCGGAAGTTTCTCCGAAGAATTCATGATCCCGGCCGACATCGGCGACGATGACATCCTCTATTGCGAAGCGAGCGGGTATGCCGCCAACCGCGAAAAGGCGCGGAGCGGGCTCGTGCCCGAAAACCTGGCGGATGCCAGCCCGAGTGGCGCACTGGAGGAATTTGCGACCCCGGGCATCGTGACGATCGCCGCGCTCGCGGCGCCGCCGTATTCCGCGCCGGCGGACAAGCAGTTCAAGACCCTCGTTTACATCGGTGACGGCAAGCCGTTCCTGATCGTCCTGCGCGGCTGCGATGAACTGGAGGAAGCGAAACTCGGTTCATTGGGCTTTGCCGTCACCCGTCCCGCCACGCCGGAGGAAATCGAGCCGGTCATGGGCGCCAAACCGGGCAGCTTGGGCACGGTGAAGGGCACGATCAAGAATCCCGCGGCGCTCGCCGGCATCTATGCGGACCACGCGATCCGTCTCGTCGGCAACGGCACCACGGGGGCGAACAAGGACGGCTTTCACCTGCGCAACGTCAATGTCGTGCGCGACCTGACCGTGACGAAGTTCGGCGATTTCCGCCGGGTGCAGGCCGGGGAACCCGACGTCAAGTCCGGCCGGCCGCTGCAAGTGCGGCGCGGCATCGAGGTCGGACATATCTTTGTCCTCGGCACGAAGTTCTCGGACAAGATCAACGCCTACTACACCGACGACCAAAAGCAGAACCATCCGGTCGTGATGGGCTGCTATGGCATTGGCATCAGCCGGACGTTGCAGGCGGTCATCGAGCAGGGCCACGACGCCGACGGCGTGATCTGGCCTTGGGCGGTCGCGCCCTTTCATGTGCTCATTTGCGTGCTCGATCCGCAGCTCCCGGAGGCCATGGACTTGGCGAAAAAACTGGGCACGGCGGCGGAACAGGCGGGCGCCGATGTCCTCATCGATGACCGCGCCGAGCGACCGGGCGTGAAGTTCAAGGATGCCGACCTGATTGGCATCCCGCTTCGCCTCACGATCGGCGGCAAGGGCCTGAAGGAAGGCATCATCGAGCTGAAATGGCGCACGTCGAAGGATGTCGCCAAGATTCCGCTGGCCGAGGCCGAGGCAGCGCTGCGCGCGGCCGTGGCCGAAGCCCAAGCCAAGGCATGACCCGGGGACAGTCCAAGACCGAGGGCTCGCCGGCGCCGCACAGCGCGGTGGCAACCGAGTTGGAAGGCCGTTGGCTCGTCGTGGTGCTCAACGACCCCGTGAACCTCATGTCCTACGTCGTGCTCGTCTTCAAAAAAGTCTTCGGCTTCGACGAGTCCACCGCGCGCAAGCACATGCTCGAAGTGCACGAACGGGGCCGGTCGGTCGTCTGGAGCGGCGTGCGGGAGAAGGCGGAGGCCTATGCGTTCACCCTGCAGCAGTGGCACCTCACCGCGGTGCTGGAGCACGAGGACGCGGCATGAAGCGGATCGAGGTCAAACTTGCACTGCCGGTCGTGGCACCGTTGCTGGACGTGATCCGGGAACTGGCTTCCGGCCTGCGAGGGGAGCTCGCGGCGCCCCTGGGGCCGTCGGACTTGGACGCGGAGTTTGCCGCGGCGTGGACGAGCGAATTGCTGGAGGCGCAGACGGCGGACGTGGCGGCGTTGCTGGCGATGTTCAACGAGGAGTTTTTCGCCGAGGGCGTGATCGCGTTTGACGAGGACAACGCCGAGCAGATCGTGCGGGCGACCGCGGCGGTGCGGTTGCGGCTGCGCGAACTGCACCTGAAGACGCTCGGGGACGAGATGCTGGAGAGCGGGAACGTCGAGCTGGAGCGGCTCGACGACCCCGTGCGCAAGGCCTTCATGTGCTACCTATTTCTGGCCACCATCCAGGAGCTGATCATCCAGCATCTCGACTCAAGTATTCTGGAGTCGTAGTCAGAGGGATCGCGGAAACGCGAAAGAGCGAAAGCGCGGAAAATTCAGTCGGAGGGCAGATTTGCGGTATTTTCGCTCTTTCGCGCCTCCGCGATCTATCCGGTTCCCGGGTGATTCGCATTTGACGGCGGGCAGGGCGGACATACCTTCCAGCCCGACACCCTGCAGTGTTCGAGGGGCTTTCAATAACTGCTCTTTACCTTGAAATTATTACGGGAGCTGAACCCGCCGCGGAAGATGCTAGGCCGTAAACCGGAAAGCAGACGCTGTGGAGGAGGCGCCCACCTTAACATAAAAAGGTCCTGAGCCTTTGGGCCTACGGCACAGGCGGGGCGTCAACTTTTACCTTATGGATCCGGTCTACTACAAAATCCTCCACGTCTTCTCTCTGCTGGTCCTCACGGCTTGGACCTTCGCCGCGTTCGCCAATCCCGTCCCGGAAACCAAGCGGCGGACGCTCATCGTCACGGGCGTGGCCGCGCTGCTCATGCTCATCAGCGGCTTCGCCATGCTGGCGAAACTCTACGGCGGCCACCTGCAAGGCTGGATGATCGTGAAGATGGCCTGCTGGCTGGCGTTCGTGTCACTGGTGGGCATCGCGTACCGGCGTCCGCACCTGCGGGGCACGCTCTCGCTGATCGGCTTCTCGGCTCTCCTGATTGCGCTGGTGATGGTTTACGCCAAGCCGTTTTAACCCGGCGGGCCCATGGCTGAGACGATCTGCGGGCTGTGGGTGGCGGCCGACGGCCGCGTCCATGTCTCCTGGTCCACGCCGGAGGGCGGCCGGGTTGAGCGGATCGAATCCTTCCGGCCCTTCGCCTGGCTCAACGACACGCCCGCTGACGTCAACCTGCACGGGTTGACCCTCGAGCGACTGAAAGGCGAGGGGACCTATGACCGGCTGGTCCATGCCGACGATTTGGCGACGTTCGAAGCCTTTGTTAAGCAGGCAAAACTGACGGTCGGCGTGGACGCCATCCGCCCGCTGGAGAGCCAGTTTCTGCTGCAGCACCGGCAGCGGGTGTATCGCGACTTGAGTTTCAGCCATCTCCGTCGGTGCCAGCTGGACATCGAGACGGGCTCGGAGGACGGGAGCTTCAGCGATGCGGCCAAACCGAACGACCGCGTGCTCGCGATCGGGCTGCGTTGCGGCGGGAAGAACCGCTTGCTACTGCTGGAAGCCGAGACGGACGCGGGCGAAAAAGCCCTGCTCGAGTCCTTCAATGCCGCCCTGGCGGAGATCGATCCCGATGTGATCGAGGGGCACAACCTCTTCAAATTCGACCTGGATTTCCTGCGTCAACGCTGTCGCCTCCTCCGCGTCCCGTGTGCGTGGGGCCGTTTCGGGCAGCGGGCCACGTTTCGCAACAGCCGGCTCAAGGTGGCGGAGCGTTGGATCGATTTTCCGCGCTGCGATCTGGCCGGTCGCGCGGTCGTGGACACCTACCTGCTCGTCCAGCTCTACGACATCACGACGCGTGAGCTGACGGCCTACGGGCTCAAGGACGTGGCCGTCTTTTTCGGCATCACCGACGAAGACAGCGCTGAACGCACCTACATCGAGGGCAGCAAGATCCAGGAGACGTTCCGCCAGGATCGCGCGAAATTTTGCGCCTACCTGGAGGATGACCTGCGGGAGACGCAGGGCCTCGCCGACCAGCTGCTGCCAACCTACTTCGAGCAGGTCCGGACCTTTCCCACGCTGCTCCAGGAGGCGACGCTGCGGGGCGCGACGTCGAAAATTGACCTGCTGTTCCAGGAGGAGTATTACCACGCGCGCCAGGCGTGTCCGCTGCCGCCGGAAGTGCAGCCCTTCGAGGGCGGCTACACGCGCAGCTTCCAGGAAGGCGTTTTCCGGCACGTGCTGCATTTCGATGTGGCCTCGCTGTATCCCAGCCTGCTGCTGGCGATGGATCGGAATCCGCGGACGGATACCCTCGGGGTCTTCATTCCGCTGCTGCGCAGGCTCCGCGATTACCGGCTGAAATACAAATTGATCGCGCGCAGCGGGGCGAACGAGGAGGAGCGCGCCGAAGCGCAGGCGCGGCAGGCGAGTTTCAAGATCCTGATCAACTCGTTCTACGGCTACCTGGGCTTTTCCGGCGCGAGGTTCGGCGATGGCGAACTCGCGGCGGAGGTCACGCGCCGCGGCCGGGAGCTGCTGCAGCAACTCATCGACGAGTTTGCCAAGCAGGGCTGCACCATCCTGGAGGCGGACACCGACGGCATTTACCTCTCGTCGGAGAAATACTTTGCCAAGCCCGATGAACTGCTGGCCTTGGTGACGCCGATTCTACCCGCGGGGATCGAGCTGGAATACGACGGCCGTTACGAGGCGATGTTCTGCTACAAGATGAAGAACTACGCGCTCTACGATGGCCGGAAGGTCACGCTGCGCGGCAGTGCGCTCCGGTCGCGCGGCATTGAACCGTATCTGAAGAAGCTGAGCGACGGCTTGATCACGTTCCTGCTCGGAGTTTCGGCGGATTCGCCACTGGTGCTGCTGGAGGATTACCGCCGCCAGCTGCAGGCGCGGACGCTGCCGGTGACGCACCTAGCCAAGAGTGAGACGCTGAACCAGAATCCCGACGCCTACGAGCGGCTGATCGCCGAGGGCGGGAAGCCGCGGCGCGCGTCCGCGGAGGTCGCTCTGCAGCTCACGCCGCATCCCCGGATGGGCGAGCGGGTGAGCTACTACATCACGGCCAAGGCGAAGGGAAAGACGAGCGACTGGCAGCGCGCGCGGGCCCTGGCGCTCTACGACGAGGCGGCGGCGCCCTACGATCCGCAGTATTACGCCGACAAACTGGATGACTGGCTTGAGCGCTACGGCAGTTTCCTCGGGACGAAGCCAACACCCAGCGCGCAGGGCGAGCTTTTTGGCGAGAGTTGAACTGGCCGCCGCCCGCCGCCGCGCGAGCGCTACTTTCCGGCGCTGCTCTTCACGACCCAGTCAATGAGAGCGGCATCGTCGTGCTCGTAACGCCAGACCATGCCGAGGAACTCGGAGGGCAGGATGTCGTGGGCCTTGAAAAACCGGCGGTCGCCGCCGCAGCAAAACATCAGTGACGCCGGCAGCTCGCCGCGGAGCTTGGCCTTCGCCTTGGGAATGATGCGCGGAAGCCACTCGATGCCGCGGACGGCGTCGGTCTTGGCGGGGAGCTTGGGCTCGTCGAGCATCTGTTTCGACGCCTTGCCGCCCTGTGCATTCAGAAAATAACTCCGGCGGACGAGCTCGATGGCGAGGGCGTTATCGTAGCCCGGCTCACCGCCGTTCGCCTGGTCCTCGGCGTAGTCGAACATGTGCTGGGCCGTAATCCCGTTGGCCGCCAGGAAGGCGGTGTGGATGGGATCAAGCAGCTTGCCGGCCTCGCGCACGCCCTTCGCGTATTGGGCGATGGCATGGTCGTAGGCGGCGCGAAATTTGGACGTGAAATCGTAGTTTTTCATGGCAAGCGGATGCTAACCAGGAATACTCGCCGCGCAACCCGGCTCAATCCGCCGGACGGAAGTCGATCAGGCGCTTGAAGCGGTCCACGTTGTCCACGACGACCTCGAGGCGCGCGTTGAGCGCGAATTCCCGCTTGGTCTTGCGTCCGACGAGCATGTTGCCGGCGGCGTTGAGGAGGTAGTGGTCGCCACCGAGGTTGTCGGCGGAAACGAAACCGAAGGTCATAGACTCGAGCAGCTCGACGAAGAAGCCGTTGGGGCGCACGTCCGTGATGACGGCGGTGAAACGGGTCTTTACTTTCTTGGCGAATTCGCGCTCGAAGAATTCGAGCAGCTTGATCTTCACGCTCTCCCGCTCGGCCTCCGCGCTGGCGATTTCCGTGAGGCTCAGGTGCTCGCCGAGGCGCTCGATGCGGTGGAGATCGTAGCCGGCGCCGCGCTTGGAAATGGGGTGGCCGCCGTGCTTCACGAGGTAGGACTCAAACACGCGGTGCACGACGAGGTCGGAATAGCGCCGGATGGGCGAGGTGAAGTGGGTGTAGTCCTTCTTGTTGAGCCCGAAGTGGCCGTCCGGCGTCGCGCGGTAGGCCGCCTTCTTCAGGCTGCGCAGCAACTGCGTGCGAAGGGTGTAGCCTTGCGGGTGGGTGCGGAGAACATCCAGCAACCTCACCAGCTCGGCGCGTACGGTCAGATCGCCGACTTCAATGCCGAAGGTGGCGAGCAAGCCGCGGTATTCCTCGAGCTTCTCCACGTCCGGTTCGTCATGCACACGGTAGAGCGAGGGCAGGGAGTGCGTGCGGGTAAGCCGGGCGACGGCCTCGTTCGCGGCGAGCATGAATTCCTCGATCAGCTGGTGGCTCTCGTCGTGCTCGATCTTTTCGAGCCGGTCCGCGTAGCCCTCCGCGTCGACAAAAATCTTCGTCTCGGGCATGTCGAGGTCGAGGCTGCCGCCGTGCATGCGTTCCTTGCGGAGCTTGCTGGCGATGCGCCAGAGCGCGCGGATCCAGCCTTGCAGGTCGGTCAACTCGCCTTGGGACAGGTCGCGCAAGGCGCGGCCGGTCGAACCGGTCTGGTGTTTTGGCGGGAGTGGCAGGGCCTTGATGCGGTCGAGGTCATCCTCGAAAATGAACGCGTAGGCCTGCTTGTAAGTGAGCCGCTTGCGGCTGCAGATGACGGTGTTGGCGTAGGCGGTGTGCTTGAGGTGGCCGTTCTTGGCGAAGGTGAGGAAGACGGCCTTGCAGAGCCGGTCCTGGGCCTCGACGAGGGAGCAGAGGCCGTTGGAGAGCTTCTCCGGCAGCATCGGGATGACGACGCCAACGAGATAGGTCGAGTTGCCGCGGCGCTGGGCCTCGCGGTCGAGCGGCGTGCCGGGCAGGACGTAGTGGGAGACGTCGGCGATGTGGATGCCGACGCGAACATCGCCGCCATCGAGCAGCTCATACGACAGCGCGTCGTCGAAGTCCTTGGCGTCGTCCGGGTCAATCGTGAACACGGCCTTCTGGCGGTAGTCGAGGCGGTGCTCGCCAAGGTCGCCCCGTTGCACGCGATCAGGAATGGCGGCCGCCTCGCGTTCGACGTCGGCGGGAAACTCGGTCGCCAGCTCATACTTGAGAAAGATGCCGAGCAGCTCGGCGCGGGGCTCGTGGGTCCGGCCGAGTCGCGCGGTGAGCGTCCCGCTCAGCGGATCCTGGCGGCGCTTCCAGTCACCCAACTTCACGACAACCTTGTCGCCCTCCTTGGGCGTGGGCGTGAGGCCGCTCTTGGCTGGGTCGCCGACGGAGATCTCGTAACTGAAGCGCGGATCGTCGGGCTGGACGACGTATTCGCGACGGCCGCGGCGGAGATTGCCGACGATCGTGTCGCGCTCGCGTTCGAGCACGCGGACGATGCTGCCAATCTTCTCGCCGGGGCGGCGGCCCTTGCGGCCCGGGTAGATGCGCGCGATGACGCGGTCGCCGGGCAGCGCGACGCCGGTGTCTTCAGGGAAAATCTGCAGCGCGGGTGCGCTACGGCCGTCGGGAATGTCATCGCGGACGACAAAGGCCGAGCCGCCGGCGCGAAACTGGATGCGGCCGGTCAGCTCATTGTCATGCAGCTTGGGCGCGCTGGCTGGCGCGGTGTCGGCTGCGGGAACCCGGGTGGCAGGCTGGGTGCGGGCGGATACTTTGGATCCTTTGGGCGCGGACGGGGCAGACGCGGGCAACGGGACGGGCCCGCTGGCCGGGATCTGCGGACCGCGGCGGGTGGGAGTGAAAATCGGCCGCGTCGGAGCCTTGGCTTGGGGGCGGGTGCCCGCGGAATGCTTGGGGCCGATGCGGCCGTTGCCGGCCCGGGCAAATTCGCCGCTCTTCAGCACGAGGCGCACCTCGTGCGCGAGCATGGCACGCTGCTTCTTGTTTAAGTCGAGGCGGCGGGAGATTTCGAATTCGTTAGCGGGGGAGTAATTTGCCTCGCGCAAAAGGGCGAGGAGACGATCACGGAGAGTCATAGTTGAATCGGCACGGCGCGCGAGCCATGCTTTCGTTGTTGGCCTAACGAAAGGCCCATGTCTAGGATGGCGCGATGAAAATCGTCCATGCGGCGAGTGAATTTTTCCCGTATGTGAAGACCGGCGGGTTGGCCGATGCCGTGGCCTCGTTGTGCGGCGTCCTGGCGGACAACGGCCACGAAGTCTCGGTCTTCTTGCCGGGCTATCGGGCGGCGTTGGAGCACAAGGATGCGGCCAAGGCGGAGCGGACGGCGCGGCTCAAGATCGAGATGGGCGACCAGTTTCTGTCCGGGGACGTGCGGATGTTTTCGCCGCGCAAGAACCTGAAAGTCCACCTCGTCTGCCGGGAGGAGTTTTTTGACCGGCGCAATCCCTACGGCAATGGCGAGCGGGATTACGAGGACAACGCCGACCGGTTCATTTTCTTCTGCAAGGGCGTGGTCGAGGCGCTGCGCCTTTCGGATCTGCAGGCGGACGTCGTGCACGCCCACGACTGGCAGGCGGCGCTGCTGCCGATGCTGCTCCGTGACGCTGAGCGGCGCTACGACGTGACGCTCGCGGTGAAGACCGTTTTCACCATCCACAACATCGCCTACCAGGGCTTGTTTCCGCGGACGGTTTTTGCCCGGACGAATCTGCCGGAGGACCTCAACAACATGGATGGGCTCGAATACTACGAGCAGATCAACCTGCTGAAGGGCGGGATCCTGTTCGCGGACCGCGTGACGACTGTGAGTCCGAGATACGCGCAGGAGATCCAAACGCCGGAGTTCGGCAACGGGCTGGACGGGGTGGTCCAGACGCGAGAGCACGACATCATGGGCCTGTTGAACGGCGTGGACCTGAGCGTCTGGAATCCGGCCACGGACGCATTACTGCCGGCGCGTTATTCCGCGGCGAACCTCGCGGGCAAGCAGCTCTGCCGGGCCGAACTGCTGAAACGGTGCAATTTTGCCCCTGGCTACAAAGGCCCGATCTTCGGCATGGTCTGCCGATTTGCGGAACAGAAGGGCCTGGACCTGCTGCTGGCCAACCAGGATTTCTTCATGCTCGGGGATTGCCGGCTGGTGGTGCTGGGTTCGGGTGAAAAGCGCTACGAGGAGGAGATCCAGCAGCTGGTCTCGCAGGCGCCGGAGAAGATTTCGCTGAGCGCGCGGCTCGACGAGGCGATGAGCCACCTGATTGAGGCGGGCAGCGATTTCTTCATCATGCCGTCGCTCTTCGAGCCCTGCGGATTGAACCAGATGTATTCCCAGATCTACGGAACGGTGCCGATTGTCAGCCGTGTGGGCGGCCTGATCGACACGGTGACGGACGCGGACGAACAGCCGGCGAGCGGCACGGGCCTGATGGGCGCGCCGACGAAAGAAGGGCTCCGCAACGCGCTGGAGCGGGCGCGCCAGCTCTTCGCCGATCCAGCCCGCATGTCCGCGGTGCAGAAACGCGGCATGGGGAAGGATTTCAGCTGGAAGACCGCCGCAGCCGGATATGAGGAGCTTTACCGCGAGTCCATCTAGGCTACGCCATGCACCGACCTGATCGCCACCGGAGTGTGAGGACGTGCCGTTGACGCCGACGTTACTTTGGTTCCGGCAGGACCTGCGCTTGCAGGACAATCCAGCGTTGCAGGCGGCCGTGACGCGCGGTGCGCCGGTGATTCCCATCTTCATTTGGGACGAAGCCGGGGAGGGCGACTGGCCGCCAGGCGGAGCCTCTCGCTGGTGGCTGCATCGCTCATTGGCTTCGCTGGACGCTTCGCTGCGAGGTCTGGGTTCGCGGCTGATCCTGGCGCGGGGCGATGCGCGGACGATACTGCGCGAGTGGGTAAACGAGACGGATGCAGGGGCGATCTATTGGAATCGACGTTACCCACCCGCCGGCATTGCCCGGGATCGAGCGATAAAGGCCGAGTTTTCCGCCGCCGGGCTCGACGCGACGAGTTTCAACAGTGCGCTGCTGCACGAGCCGCACACGGTGCAGAACAAACAAGGCCGGCCGTTCCAAGTTTTCACGCCTTACTGGCGGACCTGTCTGGCATTGCCGGTCGCGGCGCCCACGAAGTTTGCCGTCGAAACACTGCCGGCTCCCGGGCGTTGGCCGCGCTCGCTGAAGTTGGAGGAACTGCCGCTGACGGCTGACCCTCGTTGGGCGACGGGATGGGATAAAATCTGGCAGCCGGGCGAAGACGGCGGCGTGAAGCGGTTACGGCAGTTTGTGGCGAAGGAGATGGACGACTATGCGGAAGGGCGAAACCGACCCGACCGGGATGGCACGTCGATGCTGTCACCGTGGCTGCATTTTGGCGAGATCGGCCCGCGCCAGGTCTGGGCGGCGGTGCGGGCGCGAGCCAAGCACAGCGGGGTCTTTCCCCCGAGCAAGGGGGCGGCCGTTTTTTTGGCCGAGCTGGGTTGGCGGGAGTTTGCGCACCATCTCCTGTTCCACTTTCCGCAGACGCCGGTGGAGCCGTTGCGGAAGGAATTTGAGAAATTCCCCTGGGCCGCGGATCCCGGCGGGATGAACCTGCGGGCGTGGCAGCGCGGCCTCACCGGTTATCCGATCGTCGACGCCGGCATGCACCAGTTGTGGCAGACGGGCTGGATGCACAATCGGGTGCGGATGATTGTGGCGTCGTTCTTGGTGAAGCACCTCCGGCTGCCTTGGATGCACGGGGCCGCCTGGTTCTGGGACACGCTGGTGGATGCCGACTTGGCGAACAACACCCTGGGTTGGCAATGGAGCGCAGGCTGCGGTGCGGATGCGGCGCCGTATTTTCGCATCTTTGCCCCGGTGCTGCAGGGGCGGAAATTTGACCCGCAAGGCGACTATGTCCGCCGCTGGGTTCCGGAGTTGGCGGGCCTGCCGGCGGAGCACATCCATGCCCCGTGGGAGGCGCCCACGCTGGCGCTCGAGGCCGCTGGCGTGAAGCTGGGGGAGAACTACCCGCGTCCGCTGGTGGACCATGCCGAGGCCCGAAACGCCGCGCTGGCAGCCTTCAAGCAGCTGCGGGCGGGTGCCGGGCCGGGCGCGGGCAAAGTCTAGGCTTCCCATGGCGGGGGCCGGATGTTTTGTTGGGAGAATATATGCAGAAAACCTTCATCATTTTTAAACCCGATTGCATGGAACAGCGCCACGTCGGCAACGTGCTGGCCCGATTTGAGCAGGCCGGCTTCACGATCGTGGGCTGCAAGATGATGCGCCTCTCGGCGGAGAAGCTCCGCGAGCATTACGCGCATGTTGCCAGCAAGCCGTTCTATCCGGAAATCGAGCAGTTCATGAGCTCGCGGCCGGTCATCGCGATGGCGCTGCAAGGCGAGAACATCGTGCAGAAGGTCCGCGATCTCCTGGGACCCACCGACTCCCGCAAGGCGGCGAGGGGGACGATCCGCGGGGATTTCGGCACCGAGATGATGCGCAACGTGGTGCATGCCTCCGACAGCGTGGAAAACGCCAAGGCCGAATTGGCCCGCTTTTTCAAGCCGGAGGAGCTCTTCACGGTCTGAGCCCGGCCCAGCAGGCTCTCGACCGGGAGGAAACCGCGGCACCACGGCGGCAGTTGTTAAAAACCCGCCAAATACGTAGTCTCAATCCGGAATCAAATTGCCCGGACCGGGGCAATTTGGCATGAGCGGGTCCGTGAATTTCGCACCCCTCCTGCGCCGTCATATCCGCCTGGCCGTCGTGGCCATGGCGTCGTGCTTGGTTGTCTGCCCGGCGGTCTGGGCTGGCCAGTATGCCAAGGGCAAGTTGATCCCCGAAGTTCAGTTGAAGAACGGCACCGTGTTGCACGATGTCACCGTGGTGGCCGTGGGATCCACGTCGGTCGTGGCCAAATGGGACGGGGGCAAAGGCGCGATCCCTTTTTCGCAACTGCCACCCGAGATGCGCAGCGAACTGGCGCCGCCCGCGCCGGTCGCGGCCCCCGTTTCACCGGTGGCTGCGTCCGCGGCTCCCGCGATCGATCCGGCTGCCGCGTCGGCAGAGTTGCCGACTGACATCAAGCTGACCAACGGGTTCGTGATGCACCGGTCCACGATCAAACGTTGGGATACCAATTCCGTGCTGGTGAGCTATCCTGGCGGGGTGGTTTCGGTTAGGTTTTCCAATATCGCGCCCGAACAGCGGGCGATTTTCGCCGCGCGCAAGGACGAGGCGCTGGCGCGCCAGGCGAAGGAGGATGCCAACGTCCCGACGACCGACGATACGGCGGCGCGTGAGGAGGAGGCGCGGCGGGCGAAGGAAGCCCAGGAGCGGGACGAAGCCGACAAGAAAGCCGAGGAGATCCGCAACGGCATCTCGTTTCACTATCTCGTCAAGGGCATGTCGAAAGCGGACGTGAAGCAGGCCTACGGACACCCGGTGGATGACCACGGCGATGTTTTTGTCTATCTCAGCCGCGGCCATGACAAGTATGGCAACAGCGCGGACCGGAGCCTGACCTTTCAGGACGGCCACCTGACCGGCTGGCGCGACCAGCGCGAAGGCGACCCGGACGGCGCGGTGCAACACTGAGTGCTTTTGAGCCCGGGCCGGGCAGGCTTGGCGTCAGGCCCTTCGGCCGCGCAGCGCTGTCAGGATGCAGAGCACCAGGAAGATCAGGAACAGCACCTTGGCGAAGGTGGCCGCGGTCCCGGCGATGACGCCGAAACCGAGCACCCCCGCGACCAGGGCAATGATGAGAAAGATGACAGCGTAACCGAGCATGGGCGGGGAGGGTGGGCGGGTTAGCCTCACGTGGCTTTGGGCCCGCGCGTCAAGCCAGTGATGCCGATGCCGGCGGAGACGATGCCGCCGATCAGGAGCCAGATGGTCCGATCCGTGGGATTGCCCGTGAAGAAACGGGAGAAGCTGGAGCCGATCGAGTCGGAAGCCCCCATGCCATAGATGATGAGGACCGCGCCGGTGATAACGAGCGCGAGGTAGATGATTTTGTTCATGAGATTGAGTTGGGCGTGGCCCGGGAGAAAATTGACGATTATGACTGGGTGCGCCGCGACACGTGGTGCCGCGCGTGGTTGGCGCCAGCCGATGCGGACCGGGGCACGGCCAAGCGCTGGCGCGAGGCGGGGCTGAGCGAGGGCGACGGCTTGGAGCCATCGTGCACCACGTGGGGCATCACTTTGCCTTGGGAAAGCATTTCACTGGCGGGCCGGCCTTTGATTTTGGGGTGCATCGGAGAGTGGAGTGGAAAAGAAGGCAGCGCGATCGCCGAGGCGATCGCGCTGCGTGGGACAGTAGCAGGGCAACAATCAGGTCTTCACGACCATGTCGTTGGTCACGGACTTCGTGCCGCGGACGTCGGAGGCGAGCTTCGTGACGAGGGACTTCTCGGCGTCGGAGCTGGCGTCACCCGTGACGCGGACCACGCCATTGGTGGTCGTGACCTTGGTCTTCAGCGCGCTGGTGGACTTGTGGCTGAGCAGGGCGTATTTGACCTGGCTGGTGATGGACGCGTCGTCGATCGTCTCGCCGACCGTCTCGCTCTTGCTGTTGTCTTGGACGACAATGTCGTTTGTCACCGACTTCACGCCGTCGATGTCCTTGGCGTAGGCGGCGGTCAGTTCCTTCTGCGCGGCGTTGTCGGCCGTGCCGGTCAGGGTGACGTTGCCGTCTGCGACGACGACCTTGGTGCTGGTCGAGCTGACGTTGCCCTTGACGAGCAGGAGGCTGTGAATCTTGAACGCCATCCAAGCGTCGGAGTGCTCCGGATAGGCCGGCTCGACCTTGATCTGGTTGTCGACGCTCAGCACGCCGGGGAGATTCTCCACCGTGTCGGAGGCGAGATCCTTGTAATCCCGGTCCTGGACCGTGCCGGTGAGGGTGACGATGCCATCATGGGATTTCACCGTCACTTGGTTCTCAAGGACCGTGCGGTAATTGTAGGAGGCCTTGGCCGCATCCTCGATCTTGCGATCGGTGGCGGACGAGGCGAACAGCGCGATGGGGCTGGCGACGAGGGCAATAAGAACTGACAGGTGGGTGATTTTCATAGTTTAACGGACGAAGCTTACGCTTCCGGTCCGTCTGCTGCTATGGGGCCTTGTCCTACCCGTTGGCGCTTGCGCACCGGCTGTCGCGGCGGCGGCGCATTCCACCCAGGTTAGATGATGGTCAGCTGGACATTGCTCTCGATGACCCCGGCAGAAATCGCGTACAGGGTGAGGCCGGCAGTGTCGTGGATGTTGAGCTTGTCCATGAGATGCTGCCGGTGCTTCTCAACCGTCTTGATGCTGATACCCAGCGCTGACGCGACCTGCTTGTTGGCCGAGCCTTCGGCCACGAGTTGTAGCACCTCCGATTCGCGGGACGTCAGGTGGAGGCCGTTGGTTCTGGGCGATCCGTCGCGCTTGAGCAAGTTGCCGGGATCGTGGAGGTGGCGCTTGACGATGGCGGGGCTGAAATACCTGCCCCCTTTGGCCACCTCGCGGATCGCCTTGGTCAGGATCTCTGCTGAAGTCTGTTTCTCGATGAAGCCGGCGACGCCAGCCTCGTTCATGCGCTCGACATAGACGTCGTCGCTGTGCGCGGAAAGGATGACCACCTTGGCGGCCGGGTTGTCGGCCAGGATCTGCCGGGTGGCCTCCAGGCCGTTGAGCACCGGCATGGCGATGTCCATGAGGATGACGTCGGGATGGCAGGTTTTCACCAGCTCCACCGCCTCGCGCCCGGTGCGGGCTTCGGCGACGATTTGAAAATCCCCGTCCACGTTCAACAGCGCGCACAAGCCTTGGCGGACAATGGCGTGATCCTCGGCCAGCAGGACGGTGATGGGTTTTGAAGGCGTCATGTTAGGCTTTGGATTCGGTGAAAGGAATTTCGGCCCGCACGGTCGTGCCCGTGCCCGGGGCGGACTCAATGGCCAGGCTGCCGCCCACCATCTCGATCCGCTCGCGCATGCCGACCAGCCCCAGGCGCTTGTTGTTCTTAGCCAGCAGGGTATTCCTCACGTGGAAGGATTTGCCGTTGTCGCTGATTTCCATCCGGACCGCCCCGGCAACCTCGCTGATGCTCAGCTTGACGACGGTCGCATGCGCATGGCGGGCGACGTTGGTCAGCGCCTCTTGCGCCACGCGGAACAGCACGGTGCGTTTGACGGCTCCGAGGGCCTCGACGCCCCCGAACGCGGTCATCTGGATCTTGAGCCGTTTGCGCGCCGCGAGGCTCTTGCTGTAGGCGACGAGCGCGGGAATCAGCCCGAGATCGTCGAGCACGGCCGGCCGCAGCTCGCGGGCGAACTGGTGCACGGCATTGACGGAATTTTCCACCAACTTCTGGGTGTGGGCGATCTTCGCCTTCAGCGTCCGCACGCCGACCGCGGCGCCCCGCCCCAGGCCGGCCAGTTCGACATTGATGCCGACCAAGGTTTGCACGACCTCGTCATGCAGCTCACGACTGATTTCCTTCCGCTCGTCCTCCTGTGCAGAGATGATCTGGTGGGTGAGCTTGCGGAGCTTCTTTTGCATGGCCTGCGATTCGAGGAACAGTGTCCGATAGTGCTCCTTGCCCTTGCGGATTTGCTGTTCGCCGGCCTTGCGGCGCACGACCTCGCTCTGCAGGCGGCGGTTGGCACTGGCCAAGGCCAAGGTGTGCAAGCGCAGCGTCGAGTTGCGTTGCTGCAGATTCGAATGGCTCCTCCGCGCGGCTTCCTGGGCGGCCTCCAGCGGGATAAGTGCCTGGGTAAAGAAGTACGCCTTGCGTTTGAACCATTCGGCGCGGTTTTTGGAGAAGTCCTGTGACACCGCGATGGCGGCGAGGGCCTTCTCGTGCATGACGGCCAGGTCCACCGGGGCCATGCCGGCGGCCAAGGCGGCGCGGCCCAAGCCTTGGGCCCCGTCGCCATTGCCCCGGCCATTCAGGCGGAGATGGGCGCGAAGACCCTTCAGGTAGCGTTGTGCGAGGACCGGGTTCATTACTTTCATTACGTGTTCGTGTTGTTTTCCCATCGCGGGATCGTCCACGCGGCCGCCGGTCTCAAATCGGTTGCACGGCAGGGTATCGTCACTTGGCGAACAACCGTCTGGAGTGAATTAACACCACCTGTGGCGAAATAGCGATAAGGTAAAACCCTACCGCGCGCGTTCCGTGCCCAACTGGCCTCCAGGGCTTGGCGGAGCAACGCTCTACACCATTTGCCAGTTTCGTCTTTGACCCGGCCTCGGATGACCTCTGAAGCCTCGGAAAAGTGGTGCCCCCACGGGGAATCGAACCCCGCGAGCCAGATTGGGAAAAAGTTGAGCGAGAGTTGTATTACGAAAGTGAGGAAGCACGATCTTCCCCTCTGGCTTCCCTCGAATTCCGGGAGACGCTAACGGGACTCGCCAAGGTCGTTGCTGCATGGCCGTCCCTGCGCTCTGAGCTAAAGACCGCAATTGATGCCATCGTGGACGCTGGTGGCGGAAAGGGGGCTCCATGAACGCGCCAGAAGGCGACGCGGTCTTGGGCGATCCGGCCGACGCCGCGCGGAGCGCGGCGCGGCCTGACGCCCATCCTTGTCTATCCTGTAACACCTACACGGAAGAAGAGAAGAAGAGGGGCCGCGTGCTTCTAACGGGCTACCAAAAGCGCATGGCTCAGGTGGTCACGTGGAAGATGGAACTACTCGAAAGAAAATACGGGGTAAACCGGCTGATGGTCATCCACCTGACGCCGCGAGAGGCATGGGATCACACTCAATGGGCGAGGGCTTTTAAGGGCTTGCTGGCTCACTGCCTGTCCAAGGCGTATTCGGATTACTTGCTTGTGATGGAGCGAGGGTCGAAGGGTGGACGGCTCCACGGTCATCTCGTCGTGGCGTGCAAAGAGGACGTGCGGACTGGGTATGACTTCGCCGCAAGGGCCAAGGCAAAGACGCGTGGGGCTCAGGCTCGCTGGCGCACGGGTGCTAATGCCGCATTAAGGGCGGAAATGAAGCGCTGGGATTCTGGCTCTTGGGATGCGAACACGAAACGATGGACAGGGAAGGGCAAGCATCTGGCTTACGGCTTCGGCTACACAAGGGTTGAGCCGGTAGTCGCTGGACAGGCCTTCGCCTACTATCTGGGCGGTTACGTGGCGAAGAACCTCGCTAACAGGGCACCGGGAGATGCGAGCCGGCGGTTGGTGCGCTCGTCGAAGGGACTCAATAATTTCACGGTGCACTTTCAGTTTTTGAATGCCCGGACCTACCTCTATCGTCGAAAGGTCGAAGCGTTTTGCACTCTCAACGAAATCAAGAACCTCGATGAACTTGCTGAGAAAGCCGGGCGCAGATGGGCTTACGATCTTGGCCCGATTATTTTTGGGACACCTCTCAAGCGGTGGGAGACGTTTAAATATTTCAACGGTCGAAAGACCCTGACTGTCACGGCTGCGATGTTGGCAGGAATGGACGGGATTGATCTACCGCCTGACTTTAAAACGTCGGACTCACTATGGATCGAATGTGCCGGGCTCAGTGAAGTTCGTTGGGGCTGGTTGAGGGTGAAGGAGAAAGGCACTAGCCGGGGGTGGGACTATCGCTATGAGGTCACTTGGAACTATGCGAATTCTCATGGGGTGAATGGGGTCGCGCACAGACCGGAGAGGCCGATTTTTAGTGAGAAGGGAGTGTCGACTTATACCGAGTGGAATCCCGGTGCGGAAAATGCGCTGCCGGATGGCAATCCGTTCTAGATGCACACAATACGCAATCTACCGGAATCTCGGTAGAGCAATTCGTTGAAATAGGCGTCGGTATCTGTCGTGTTAGCAGCGACCAGCCATCACTAGTCCAATTAGGTCATACCCCATCTCCATGATTTTTTCCAACGCCTCTGACGAGATTGCCCGTAGACTACTCGAATTGTATCCCCTCGAGTTGATGAAGAAAGAGTATCAAGTCACAGGCACTTCAGACAAAGCTTACGACGAGATAATTAAGAATAACTCTTTTGCAGACATTAAGGAGAATGCGCTGCGAATGTTAGGAGTGTGCCGGCAGCACATTTATCTCTTCCGTCACGATTTTGGGCTCAATGCCCACAAAGGTGACTTTATCGCTAAGAATAGCCGGAGCAACCTATGCCAATCATACCCGGGCAAAGAATGATCTCACCTGAATTACTTCAGCCGACTAACTACTTCAAGACTGGGACGCCATGAAATCGGAAACACGAAGGGTACTTGCGCGCGAGTGGTTGATTTTTCTGCTTTGCTTTACCGTAGGAATCTTGGTTGTCCCCCTTTTTGTTTTCGAGGCGTGGGACCCAATAAACTACAACAACCCGTATTTCCGTAATCCGTACGACTCGTCGCAGTTCTATTCAGCTCTCTTCGGTGGACGGAATTGTGGCTCTACTTGGTTTGCTGTTCTTGCCCCTTACCTTGTGTGGCAATTTGTGCGGTCATTCATTTGGGCTCTGAGAAACAGTGGAGGAGATCGGTCCGGAAATGGGTCTGCCCAAGAGAAGAGCGATAGTTCTGAGAGCAGTGCGGCAATCGGTACACCAGGCTCATTCTCTTGTCCAACTCACGAAGCAGCTGCGGAGGACGCTAAAGTGACGACAAGTCTAGTAGGCAAATTGGATCCCATCGAACAACCGCCCGTTTTATCATCAGGTGCCCATGCCGCCGAAACAGATGCGGAACCTGAGTCCAATGATGACGATCAGAGTCCGTTTTTTACGGTCTCTGTTTTCAAATTCGTCGTAATGTGCATTTTCTCTTTGGGCCTTTATCAGCTCTATTGGTTTTATCAGAACTGGAGGCGAATTAGAACTCAGGGTGAGGGGAATATTTGGCCCTTTTGGAGGACAGTGTTCGGGGTATTTTTCTGTTATCCATGCTTCAAGCGAATCAAGGAGATCGGTGACAACGTTGAAATGCGCCCGTCACTAGCAGCTGGGGGACTTGCCGCCGGTTGGATCTTGTCCAGCCTGATGTGGAGGGCCGCATCACCGGTCGATTGGATTTCGGCGTTCTCATGGGTATTTGTAGTCCCGGTGCAGGCTTATGTGAACCGAATGAATGTTTTTCTTGAGGGAAATTGGGACAGAAATGCGAAATTTACAGGCTGGAATTGGGCACTGATTATCGTCGTTGGAATCTTCTACGCTTTAGCCGCATTCGGCACATATTTAGAGTTGACACATTCCGTAACATAACGTTACAGTATGTGCCATGAAATCGAAAACCGCGCGGAAGAGGAACGGGGCGACTGGGACTACCCGCATTCGTGATAGTCAAGGCGGAGTGATAGCCTCTCCCAAGGCTGTGCTCTCAGCGGCTGAAAAGGCGCCGCGAGTTTTCAACATCGGTGCATACTTTCGTGCGCTCTACCTCATGCGCGACAAAGGGCACAGTTGGCGTTACCTCGCTGAATGGCTTAGGCAATTCAACATTGAGATTAGTTATGTCCACCTCAACAGGCTTTACGCTCAAGAGAGCGAGCGTCTTTCGAGGCTCACCCGGTCGGAGTTGGAGGCGGAGGGAATGCCTTCTGACTACATCGACGGAATCATGAAGGAATTCAGAGAAAAGTCTGACCCTACAAAGCGGTTGCCTGCAATTGACGCTGAAGACATCGCACTCGAAGGCGAGGAGGAGCAATCGCGATGAAAGATGATTCCCAAGAGAACGAAGACCGTCTCCTAGACGTTCAGGAGATGGCTGACGAAATGCACGCCAAACCCAAGACGGTTTATCGCCGGATCCGCGACGGTAAGCTAAAAGTATTCAAAGAGGGTGGGCGATGGCTGATTTGGCGAAGCGTGCTACTGGTCTACCTCAACAGACCTAACACCGAAGGGGGCAGTCATGCCTAAGCGTGTTTTCAAACAGAAGGGCAGTCGCGTGTATCGCCTGCGCTACCGCGTAGACGGCGATTCCCGCGAATATGATGTGCCGCTAAAGACAACGAACAAGGAAGTCGCGGAGGCAAAGGCGCGGGTGATTGTCGAGGAAAAGGAAAAGGAATTGGCCGGGCTGCTGGACCCGAAGCCCCTCCGGGATGCCGCAAAGAAGCCGATTGCCGAACACCTCGCGGACTACGTCGCTGATCTGCAGGCAAGAGGAAATGGCAAGGATCACATCGTCCATACCCGGCAGCGGATGAGGCGCTTGATTGCGGATTGTCATTGGCAACTGCTGCATGACGTATCGGCAGACTCATTCGCAAAGTGGCTCCGCGGTCAGCAAGCCCAAAGGTCCGCTAAGACTCTCAATGAATACCTTGGTCACTTGAAGGCCTTCTTCAACTGGTTGGAGCGGCAAGACCGAATTGCGCAAAACCGAATCGGAAGAATTCCACGGTTGGATGCGCGTGGCAAAGAAACCTTCAAACGTCGGCCTCTTGAAGTTGAGCAATTCTTGCTGCTCATAAAATACTCCGAGAAGCGGCGCTTTGCCTACGCTCTGGCTGCCCTTACGGGGCTGCGGAGAGGCGAGTTAAAGCGCCTGCTGTGGGCCGATGTGCACTTGGATGCGCCGCGCCCTTGGATGGAAATTCGCGGGGCCACTACGAAGAACAAACAGCCAGCAACGATCTTCCCGGTGCCGCTGCTTATCGAACTTTTGAAGGCACATTGGGGAGACGGAACTGGGCTGGTGCTCCCTGACGGCGTTCCTAGCGTCGCTACGCTCACCAAAGACCTGACGGCATGTGGTATCCCGGTGCATGACGAACGCGGCTGGCGGGTAGATTTTCACGCCCTACGCCACACTTTCGCGAGCCTGTTGGACGTGGCTAAGGTTTACGAAGGCGACCGGGTGCGAATGGTGCGCCATAGTAGCTGGAAGCAAACCGACCACTACACGGGGCCGAACAGCAATGCTCTTTACGACGGAATGCAGAAACTTGCGCTGCTTTTACCTTCCTCTCTGGCTTCCCTAAATTCTGGGAATACGAGTCCGAACGAGGGAAACGTTGTCCAAAGCGGAATCCCTCACGAGAAGGTCGAATCTCCGGATTTCAGAGGAGAAACGCCTGTTTTGTCCAAAGCAGTCCCAACTTGGGAAAGCCTAGAAGTGGTGCCCCCACGGGGAATCGAACCCCGCTTTGAGGATTGAGAATCCCCTGTCCTAACCGATAGACGATGAGGGCGAAAATCGGAGGGGACAGGGTTCGGTTTTCGCGGCGGGCGT
>CAIPAH010000009.1 GCA_903862955.1 uncultured Opitutia bacterium | reverse complement strand
GCCGTCCGCTGCCGCGCCACGCTGCGACCGGATTGCCGAACGGTCCCCGCCTAAAAACCAAATCCAATGCGTCACAACAAACACCACGCTTCCCTGGGCGTAACCGTCGAGCACCGCCGGGCGATGATGTCCAATCTCGCCGCCGCGCTCATCACCCACGGCCGCATCAAGACCACCCTGACCAAGGCCAAGGCCCTGCGTCCCTTCGTCGAGAAGGTCATCACCAAGGCCAAGCAGGCCGCGGCCAAGACCGACCCCAAGGACGCCATCCACCTGCGCCGCCTGGCCCTCTCCGACGTGCGCGACGAGACCGCCGTCACGCTGCTTTTCAATGAAAAGCACAAGGAGTTCACCAACCGCCAGGGCGGCTACACCCGCATCTACAAACTCGGGGCCCAGCGCCTCGGCGATGCCGCGGAGCTCGCGCTCATCGAGTTCGTGAAGGCGGACGACACCGGCTACAAGAAGTCGAAGGGCAAGAAGGCGTCCAAGGGCAAGAAGGCCAAGGCCCCGAAGCCCGAAGCCGAGACGGCCACCCCGGCCGCCGAAGCCACGCCGGAAGCCAAGGCCTGAGCTGCTTCCACTCCCCATTCCAACGCGTCGAAGACTTCCTTCGGCGCGTTTTTCATTTAAACCTCCCGCCATGCTCGAGTTGACGCCCGCCGTTGTGGTCTACTGCACGCTGCTCGCCGTGGTCTTCCTCGGCCTGTGGTCCTACTATGACCGCCGCGACCACGCCCGCTTCGAGGTCGAGCGCCGCAAGACCGTCTTCCACTGCATCCGCTGCGATGCCCTCTACACCGCGCCGAAGGGCACCGACCTCGCCAAATGCCCGCGCTGCGCACACGAGAACAGCCGCCTGAAGTTTTGAAGCGCAGTTTCGCGCCGCCCGCTGACTGACCGGGCCATTGACACGCCCGCGGTTTGTTGTCGGTTTATTCGTTTTTCCCGGCCGCCATGCCCCAGACCATTGCTGTTCTCGACTTCGGTTCTCAGCTCACGCAGGTCATTGCGCGGCGCATCCGCGAGTGTGAGGTCTACTCGAAGATCTTCCACTTCAGCACGCCGGCCGCGAAGTTGCGGGAGGAGGGCGTCGTCGGCATCATCCTCTCCGGCGGCCCGCAGAGCGTCTACGCCAAGACCGCGCCGCATCCCGATCCGGCCATCTTCGAACTCGGCGTGCCCATCCTCGGCATCTGCTATGGCGTGCAGCTCATGGGCCATTTCCTCGGCGGCAAGGTCCTCCTCAGCAAGGAACGCGAATACGGCCACGGCCACCTGACGATCAAGCGGCCCGGCAAGCTTTTCGACGGCCTGCCACGCAAGCTCCGCATCTGGAACTCCCACGGTGACAAGCTCACCAAGCTCCCGCCGGGCTTCGTCGCCACCGCCGTGTCCGAGAATTCGCCGTTCGCCGGCATCGAGGACGTGAAGCGTCGGTTTTACGGCATTCAGTTTCACCCCGAGGTGTTCCACACCGAGCGCGGCGTGGACATGATCCGGAACTTTCTCGTGGGCATTTGCGGGGCCCGGCAGGACTGGACGACAAAGGACTTCATCGCGCACTCCGTCGCCGAGATCCGCCGCAAGGTCGGCAAGTCCCGCGTCATCCTTGGCCTGTCGGGTGGGGTGGACTCGTCCGTCGCCGCCGCCCTGTTGCACAAGGCCATCGGCCGGCAGCTCACGTGCGTCTTCGTGGACAACGGCCTGCTCCGCAAGGGCGAGCGCGCCACCGTCGAGTCGCTCTATCGCCGCCACTTCAAGATCGATGTCCGCGTGGTGGATGCCTCCAAGCTCTTCCTCCGCCGGCTCAAGGGCGTCACGGAGCCCGAGCAGAAGCGGAAAATCATCGGCCGCACGTTCGTCGCGGTGTTCGAAAAATCCCTCCGCTCGATCGGCCACGCCGACTTCCTCGGCCAGGGCACGCTCTATCCGGACGTGATCGAGAGCGTCTCGATCGCCGGCAATCCCGCTTCGCTGATCAAGACCCACCACAACGTGGGCGGCCTGCCCGCGCGCATGAAGCTCAAGCTCATCGAGCCGTTGCGCGAGCTGTTCAAGGACGAGGTTCGCCAGGTCGGCGCCGCGCTCGGCCTGCCCAAGGAAGTCGTCTGGCGCCAGCCGTTCCCGGGTCCGGGTCTCGGCGTGCGGGTGATGGGCGACATCACGGCCGAAAAACTGGAAATCCTCCGCAACGCCGATGCCGTCCTGCAGGAGGAGATGATGAGCTCCGGCTACTATTGGAAGGTCTGGCAGTCTTTCGCCGTGTTCCTGCCCGTGAAGACCGTTGGCGTGTTCGGGGACGAGCGAACCTACGATTTCGTCGTGGCCCTCCGCATCGTCGAAAGCGTCGACGCCATGACGGCCGACTGGGCCAGGCTGCCCCATGACCTGCTGCGGAAGATTTCTAGCCGCATCACCAACGAAGTCCGCGGCGTCAGCCGGGTCGTGCTCGACATCAGCTCCAAGCCCCCCGCCACGATCGAGTGGGAATAAGCCTCGGGCATTTGCGATCACCCGCCCAAGCCGCAGGGATGGGGCCCGCGTTTTTGCGACATAAGCCATTGTCTGTCTTTGGCTTAAATGCTTTTGTCTACCTTTCAGACTGCATCGCCCGTGACCCGTAACCGGGCTTTCCACGGCACCAACTTTAGTCCAAGCTCACTCGACATGCCTTTCGCGTCCATCGGCCGCCTCGCGGCCGTTCTTACCCTCTCCCTTGCGGCATCGTCCGCAGTCGGAGCCGAGCCGGCCATTGTGGCCAAGGCTCGCGCCTACCTGGGTTCCGAGTCGGCGCTCAACGGCGTGAAGTCCGTGCATTATGTCGGCACGATGGAGGCGCCCAACGCCGCCGATCCCGCCAAGCCGACGCTCGTCAACATCGACATCGTTTTTCAGGCGCCCTACAGCCAGCGCACGGTCCGTTCCACCCCGACGCTCGTCGACACGACGGCGCTGGATGACTACGACAGCTGGCACCGCGTGCATGACCCGAAGGATCCCAGCCGCTGGAACCTGCAGGTCCTGCCCGCCACGCAGATCAAGCGCCAGCGCGCCATCGTGTGGGAAAACCTCGCGTTCTTCCGCGGGATCGAGCGCGAGGGCGGCAAGCTCCTCGATCAGGGCCGCGTCACCCTCGGCGGGGTCGCCTGCCGCAAGCTGGCCTTCGTCCACGACACCGACGTCGTTTTCATCCGCTACTTTGACGAGTCGAGCGGCCGGCTGGTGCTCACCGAGACGGAGGGTGGGAGCAGCATCCGCGAGCAGGGCGAGATCATGGCGGGCGGCATCCGCTTCCCCAAGATGATCCTGAATTCGCTCAAAGGGCCCGATGGCAAGGAGCAGATGGTCACCATCACCTTCGACCGCATTACCGTGAATGAGGTCCTCCCCCAAAGTGCCTTCGCCATGCCGACCTTCTCCGGCAAGTGACGCCTCCGCCCCTGTAACCCGCCTTTTCCCCCCGTGCGCACGCTCTCCATCACCACCCGGACTTTTTTTGACGACCTTGCCGCGTTCTGTCGCGGCAGCATGGTATCCCGGGAAGTCTCCTCGGGCGTCGCTGCCATCCTCACCGCCGTTTACGAGCGGGGCGACGAGGCCGTGGGCTATTACGCCGCCAAGTTCGACGGCGCAAAGCTCCAAGCGCGCGACTTCCGGCTGAAGCCCGCCGAGCTGGCCGCCGCCGCCCGCCGCCTGCCCGCCGCCGAGCGCCGCGCGCTCGTGGCCGCGCACGAGAACATCCTCGCCTTCAACCGGCGCGGGCTGCCGAAGGATTGGACTGCGAAGAACAAGCACGGCGCGCTGGTCGGCGAGAAGTACGACCCGATCCGCCGCGTGGGCCTGTACGTGCCCGGCGGACAGGTGCCGCTCGTGTCTTCGGTGCTGATGACGGCCACGCTCGCGAAGATCGCGGGCTGCCCGGAGATCGCCGTTTGCACGCCCTCGAATTCCTCCGGCAAGGTCGCCGATGGCCTCCTCGCCGCGCTGCACCTCGTCGGCGTGGACGAGGTTTACAAGGTCGGCGGCGTCCACGCGATCGGCGCGATGGCCTACGGCACGACCACCATCCCGGCCGTCGATAAAATTTTCGGCCCGGGCAACGCCTTCGTTTGTGAGGCGAAGCGCCAGGTTTTCGGCACCGTCGGCGTCGATTCGCTGCCCGGTCCCAGCGAGGTCATGATCATCGCCGATGAATCGGCCCGCGCCGACTTCGCCGCCGCCGACCTGCTCGCGCAGGCGGAACACGGCTCTGGCCGGGAGAAGATCTTCCTGGTCGCCACCTCGGCGCAGATCATCGCAGACATCCTCGCGGAAGTGGAAAAACAGCTGCACCTCCTTTCGCGCTCCGAGAAAATGGCCCGCGTTTTGGCCGAGGGTTTCCTCGCCGTCGAGGTCCGCACGCTCGCCCAGGCCGCCGACGTCGCCAACTACGTCGCGCCCGAGCACCTCGAGTTGCTCGTGAAGGACTCCGCGGCGAAGGTGCTCACGCGCGCCATCACCACTGCCGGAGCCATCATGCTGGGCAATTTCACGCCGACCGCCTTGGGCGATTTCACCGCAGGCCCCAGCCACGTGCTGCCCACGGGCCGCGCCGGGCGCTTCTTCAGCGGGTTGTGCGTGGCGGATTTCATGCGGCGCACGAGCCTCATCGGCTACACCCGCGGCAGCATCAAGAAGGCCGAGCCCATCGTGGCGGCCTTTGCCGCGATGGAACGACTCGACGCGCATGGTCGCTCGGTCCGCATCCGCGTCGCGAAGAAATAGCCGCGTCATGCCTTCTCCCTCGCTGACGCAGCTGGCGCTGCCGCATGTGGCGCGCCTGCACGCTTACACCCCGGGCCTCCAGCCGACCGAGCCCGGTTGGGTGAAACTCAACACCAACGAGTGTCCGTATCCGCCGAGCCCGCGCGTGGCCGAGGCCCTGCGGCGGGAGATCGGCGCCGACGGCGCATCGCTCCGCCTCTACCCGAACCCGAAGAGCAGCCCGCTGCGCGCCGCCGTCGCCGCGCATCACGGCCTGCGTGAGGAGAACGTCTGCATTGGCAACGGTTCCGACGACATCCTCAACTTGCTCGTGCGCATCTTCGGCACACAGGCGACGCCCACCGGCTTCATGTTTCCGAGCTACTCGCTCTATCCCGTGCTCGTCGGCATCCAGGACGGCCGCAGCGCGGAGATCGAGTTCGACCGGTCCATGCGCCTGCCGTTCGAACGGATCGCCGCGTCGCCTGCCTCGGTGTTCTTCCTCACGTCGCCCAACGCGCCCACCGGGGTGGCGTTTTCAAACGCCGAGCTTGAGCGAATCCTCACGACCTTCCGCGGCGTGCTGGTGGTGGACGAGGCCTACGTGCCGTTCGCGCGGGAAAACGCAGTGTCGCTGCTCGCGCGCTACCCGAAGCTCGTCATCGTCCGCACGCTCTCCAAGGCCTACGCGCTGGCCGGCATCCGCGTCGGCTACGCGCTCGCCGAGCCCGAATTGATCGGCCTGCTCGACCGCGTGCGCGACAGCTACAACGTCAACCGCCTCTCGCAGGCCGCCGCACTTGCGGCGCTCGGCGACCAGCCCTACTACGACGCCGTGCTGACGCGGGTGAAGACCACCCGCGACGCCAACCTGCAGCGCCTCACCGAGAAGCGCGGCTGGTTCACGTATCCGTCGCAGGCGAATTTCCTCTTCACCGAGCCCCGCAACGCGCGCGGCGAGAGCGGCGCGGCGGTCGCGCGGTCGGCCTACGACTTTCTCTGCAGCCGGAAGGTGCTGGTCCGCCACTTCCCGAGCCACGCCTTGACCGCCTCCTTCCTCCGCATCACGGTTGGCACGGATGGCGAGATGACCGCCCTCCACGAATCCCTCGACGCATGGCTAAAATCAACTCACGCGTAGCAACCGTCACCCGCAAGACGGCGGAGACCGACATCGCGCTCACCCTCGCGATCGATGGCCGCGGCGTGGGCAAGATCGACACGGGCGTCCCGTTTTTCGACCACATGCTCACGCTGTTCGCGAAGCACGGGCTCTTCGACCTCACCATCAAGGCCAAGGGCGACACGGACGTGGACTACCACCACACGGTGGAGGACGTCGGGCTGGTGCTCGGTCAGGCCTTCAAGGAGGCGCTCGGCGACAAGGTCGGGATCAAACGTTACGGCTTTTTCCTGCTGCCGATGGATGAGTCGCTGGCGCGCATCGCCATCGACGTCGGTGGCCGGCCGCACCTCGTTTATGCCGCCGACGCGCCCACGATGTTCGTGCGCGACTTCAACATCGTGCTCGTGAAGGAATTTTGCCGCGCGTTCAGCAACGCCCTCGGCGCGAACCTGCACGTCCAGCTGGTGTATGGCGAGGAGCCGCACCATGTGGCCGAGGCGATTTTCAAGTGCCTCGCCCGCGCCCTCGACATGGCCACGTCCATCGAGCCCCGCGCCGCCGACCTCCTGCCCTCGACCAAGGGCACAATCTAGTCGAGGTTCAGGGTAGGGCGCGACCGCTGGGCGCGCCGGCTGGGTCCAGCATGTCCGCCGCAGCCTTGGCGAAGGTGGACGGTCCCGCCCTACCATTGCTTGCTTCCCGGCCTTTCGACTATTCGACTTCTCGCCCCGACAATGATCGCCGTCATCGACAACGGAATCTGCAACCTGCGCAGCGTCACCAAGGCCCTCGAGACCGTGGGCGCGGAGCCGCGCGTGGTGCGCACGCCCGCCGAGGTCGCGGCGAGCGGCGCGTCCGGGTTGGTTCTCCCCGGCGTTGGCGCGTTGCGCGACTGCGTGGCGTCGCTGCGCGCGACGAAGCTCGACGTCACGGTGCGCGAGTGGATCGCGGCGGACCGGCCCTTTCTCGGCGTCTGCCTCGGCATGCAGGCGCTGTTTGAGCACTCAGAGGAGGCCGACGTCACCGGCCTCGGGATTTTTCCCGGCCAAGTCGTGCGCTTCCGCCGTCCGCCCGAATTCAAGGTTCCGCACATGGGCTGGAACACGATCCGCTTCACGCAGCCGAACTCGCCGCTGGCGGTTGGGCTCGCGCCCGAGGGCGAGGCCTTCTACTTCGTCCACAGTTACTATTGTGTGCCGGCCGACCCCGCGCTCGTGCTGGCGGAATGCGATTACGGCGGTCCGTTTTGCGCCGCCATCGCGCGCGGCCGCTGCTTCGCCACCCAGTTCCACCCGGAGAAGAGCCAGGCCAAGGGGCTGCAGGTCTACCGCAATTTTGCCGCAGTGGCCGGCGCCTGAGCGGGCTGGCAGGTTTTCTTACACGGGCGTTGCCGTGGGCTAATTAACCGCGCGCTGACACGAACGCGGGCAACTTTGTTTTGCAAGCGGGACGGATTTGGCTTGGGTGATGCGTCATGTCCAAAACTGCGCAGCTGAAGCTCGACGACAAAGATTACGTCCTGCCCGTGATCGTCGGCACCGAGGGCGAGAAGGCCATCGACACCCGCACGCTGCGCGCGACGTCGGGCTACATCGCGTACGACCAGGGCTACGGCAACACGGGCTCCTGCGAGAGCAGCATCACGTATCTCGACGGCGAAAATGGCGTGCTCCGCCATCGCGGCTACCCGATCGAGCAGCTGGCGATGCACAGCAACTTCGTCGAGACGGCCTACCTGGTGATTTATGGCGAGCTGCCCACGGTCGCCCAGCGCCGGGCATTCAGCGACCGGCTCCGGCAGAACGCCGCCATCGAGCCGCAGATGCAGGCCATTTTCCAAGGCTACCCCAAGGACGCGCCGCCGATGGCGATGCTCTCCTCGATGGTCGCCTCCCTCGCGGCGCATTACCCGCAGCTCGCGACCAATGATTTTGAGAAGGACCTGCAGAACTTCGACCTCGCCGCCGGCATGGCCATTTCGAAGATCCGGACGATCGGCGCGATGATCTACCGCTACCAGCGGGGGCTGGCCTACATTCCGCCCAAGGATATCCCGTTCTGCGACAACCTGCTCCACATGATGTTCTCGGAGCTCTACCAGGACTACGTCGCCGTGCCGGAAGTAGCGCGGGCCTTGAACACGCTCCTGTTGTTGCACGCCGATCACGAACAGAACTGCAGCACCTCGACGGTGCGCATGGTCGGGTCGAGTGCGGCGAACCTCTTCACTTCGCTCTCTGCCGGCATCTGCGCGCTGTCCGGCCCGCTGCACGGCGGCGCCAATACCGCCGTGATGCACATGCTCCAGTCGATCCATGACGAGCACGACGACGGCACGCGCTTCATCGCGGCCGCCAAGTCCGGCACCAAGAGCAACCGGCTGATGGGCTTCGGGCATCCGGTCTACCGCAACTTTGACCCGCGCGCGAAGATCATCGGCAAGGCCTGCGACGAGGTCCTTCAAAAACTCGGCATCAACGACCCGCTCCTCGAGATCGCCAAGAACCTCGAACAAGCCGCGCTGAAGGACGACTATTTCATCTCCCGCAAACTGTATCCCAACGTCGATTTCTACAGCGGCATCATCATGCGCGCGCTCGGCGTCCCGGTGAACATGTTCACCGTGATCTTCGCCATCGGCCGCTCGCCGGGCTGGATCGCCAACTGGCGCGAGGTGGCGGCGAACCCCAAGGGCCGCATCTACCGGCCCCGCCAGGTCTACTCCGGCCCCGTCAAGCGCGACTACGTCCCACTCGCGCAACGCGGGTAAGGCAGGGCGGTTACTTTTTCGCCGGCTCCGCGCGGAAGAGCTCGTCGGTCGTCAGACCCGTCAGCGCCCGCAGGCCGCGCACGAGCTGCCACAGGGCGATCATCATCATCGCCATGACCGGCACCATGATCACCGGCACGCTCAACCAGTGCATCTTCGCCAGTTCGGCATTGAACTCCGGCGTGCCGCCGGGGCTTCGGAGCAGCAGCCGCGCGAGGAGAAACCCGAGCCCGCCGCTCACGAAGAAGGCCAGGGCGATCAGCACGCTGCAGCGCTGCAGCAGCGCCCCGAAACCGGCCGCCGTGCCGCGCGCCTGCAGCGCCGACTCGATCCGCGGCACGTCCATGATCGTGTCGTTGTAGAAAATCGTTTTCACGAGCGGCTCGCGGGAGCGCATCGTCGCCAGCAGGACGAGGCCGATCACCGAGGGAATGGCCGCGTCCTTCACCGCGAACCAGATGCCGCCGAGCTTGAAGATGCCGAAGATGCCGCTGATGAGCACACCCACCGTGCCGAGCACGGAGAGCGCGTTGGTCTTCCGCCGCACGACGAAGTCATACACGCCGTAGCCGAGCGGAAAGAGCAGGGCGACAATCAGGCCCCAGACCGGCCCCAGGCGGTTTTCCTTGCTCAGTTGCGCCATCAGCACCGCGGGCAGCGCGACGTTGAAGGCGAGATTCACCAACAGGTTTTCCGGCTTCGAGGGAGGCCCGGGAGGATTCGGCGCGGCCGGGCTGGCGGAGGCGGGTTCGGGGGTCATTTCGCTTTTGCATTGGAGAATCACAGGTCGCTTAATCGCGTCAAACCTCCGTCCCATGATTCTCCTCGGCCTCAACATTGACCACTGCGCCACGGTGCGGCAGGCGCGTTACCGCGATGCCGCCACCAGGGGCGGCGCTGTCGAACCGGATCCGGTCACGCTGGCGCTGCTGGGCGAACGCGCGGGTGCGGACGGCATCACGGTGCACCTGCGGGAGGACCGCCGGCACATCCAGGAGCGCGATGTCTGGCGGCTGCGCGAGGATATCGCCACCCGGCTCAATCTCGAAATGGCCTGTACCCCGGCGATGACCGCCTTCGCGCTGAAGCTGAAGCCCGAGACCGTCTGCATTGTCCCCGAAAACCGGCAGGAAATTTCCACCGAGGGCGGCTTGGACGTCGTGGGCAACCGCAAGGCGGTCCGCGCCTGCATCGACGCGATGAACGCCGCGGGCATCCAGACCAGCCTGTTCATCGACCCGGACGAGGCGCAGATCGAGTTGGCGGCCAAGCTGGGCGCGCCGATCGTCGAGCTGCACACCGGCGCCTATGCCAACGCCTATTTCGGCCAAAAACGCGCGAAGGAATTCCAGCGCCTGCGCCTCGGCTGCGTGCGCGCCCACGAGCTGGGCCTCACGGTCAACGCCGGCCACGGCATCAATTACGTCAATATTGCGGAGGTGCGCACCCTGCCGCACCTCCACGAGCTCAACATCGGCCACAGCATCATCAGTCGCGCGCTCTTCACCGGCATCGAGGAAGCGGTGCGCGAGATGAGGGTGCGCATGAACACATGAGCAACGGACCCGTTTTATCCCTGCCCCCCGGCGGCGTGCTGGTGGGACTCGGCGCCGACCTCATCGAGGTCGAGCGCGTACGCGGCGTGCTGGAGCGCCAGGGACCGCGGTTTCTTGAGCGGGTGTTCACCGACGAGGAACGCGCGTATTGCGCGGGTATGGCCCATCCGCACAAGCATTACGCGGCGCGCTTCGCGGCGAAGGAGGCGGTCTCGAAGTGCTTCACCACCGGCATTGGCGCCGAACTCGGCTGGCGGTCGGTCTCGATTTACCACGGCGCGCGCAACCAGCCGCTGGTGCGCCTCGACGAAAAAGGGCAGGCGCTGCTGGCCCAGGTTGGCGCCACCCACGTCCACGTGACGCTTTCCCACACCGATTCCCACGCCCTGGCCGTTGCGGTCTTGGTGCGGGCGTGACCACCTTATGCCATGGACGAGCCGGCCCAATCTTATCCGCCCTCGGTGGCCCGGCTCTCGAAAACCCCGTCGTGGGTGATGCTGGGCTTCGTCCTCGGCGCGCTTTTCGTCTGGGCCTTGCCGCAGGTGGAAAGGTCCGTCTCGCCCCCGCCCCCGGTTGCGGTGCTCAAGTTGTCGCGCCCACAGGCCACGGAAATTGAGGCGGTGTTTGCCGTGTGGGGGCGCTACGCGGTCTGGGACAATGACGTGACGGAAGTGGCGCTCTGGGATGTGGACAAGCGGAGCTACTCGATTTGCTACGAGGTGCTGCGCAACGGCGAAAAGATGTATTTTCACTCGATTTCGTCCCTGACGCGGCCGGTGCTGACCCACGGCCTGCCGGATTCGTCGCCGCTCCTCTTCACCGAAACCGAGGCGATGCGCCGCGAGTGGCTCCGCCAGGTCGATTTGTCGTTGCGGCCCACGCCGCGACCCGCCGGCCAACCCTAAACTGCCATGATCTCCAGCGATCCGATCCTCACCTGCGATGCGGCCCGGAAATTCGAGGCCGGGCTCTTCGGCGGCGACGAGGCGAAGGAATGGTCCGCGATGCAGCAGGCGGGTCGCGCCGTGGCGGCGAGCCTGTTGGAGGATTTTTTGGAGATCGGCGGATTTTCGGCGACGGGACGGGTGCTGGTGCTGGTCGGCAAGGGCCACAATGGCGGCGATGCGCTGCTCGCGGCGCAGGCCGTGCTCGAGCGTCACCCGGCGGCGTATGTGGACGTCCTGTTCGCGTTTGGCACCCGCGACCTCCGCCCGCTGGCGGCGCAGGCGTATCGCTCGCTCGCCGAGGCGGCGGTGAACCGGGTGCGCGCCATCCGGGGGGATGACCTGACGGGCGAGTATGAGCTCTGCCTCGACGGTGTCTTTGGGTTTCAATTTCGCCCGCCTGTCGGCACGGAGGTGGCCGCGCTGCTGGCGCGCGTGAATGCGCTTTCAATCCGGCTGCGGGCCGCGGTGGATCTGCCCAGTGCCGGGCAATTCCGCGCCGATTTCACCTATGCGACGGGCAGCGTGAAGACGCCGGTGCTCACGGACAGGAACGCCGGCCGCGTGCGCTATCTCGACCTGGGCTTTTTCACTGGCGAAGAGGAGGGCGCCGACCGCGTGCTCACTGCCGGAATCCTCGCGCCACTGGGCGGATTGCGTCCGCCCGACGGAGACAAGCGCAGCCAGGGTCACTTGCTTGTGCTCGGCGGCTCGCGCAGCTATCCGGGCGCCGTGCTGATGTCGGTCCTGTCCGCGCTGCACAGCGGGGTGGGGCTCGTGACGGCGTTTGTGCCCGAATCGCTGGCCCCGGCCTTTGCCGCCCGGGCGCCGGAGGCGATGTGGGTGGGTTGTCCGGAGACGACCGAAGGCGGAGTGGCGCTCGAGGCGTTGCATTTGTTGCAGTTGCGGCTAGCCCGCGCGAATGCGTTGGTCATCGGGCCGGGGCTTGGCCGTGAACCCGAGACCTTCGCGCTGGTGACAGACTTGCTCAAGACCGTGCGCCTGCCGGTGCTGCTCGATGCCGACGCCCTGCAGCCGGAGTTCGTGAAAGCGGCGAAGTCGCCGCTCGTGCTCACGCCGCACGCCGGCGAATTCGCCCGGATTGCCGGCAAGACCGCGCTCCGCGTCTACAGTCGCAAGCACCGCGCCACCGTTGTGCTGAAAGGCCCGATCACCCGCGTGAGCGATGGCGAAACGACTTACCACAGCCTCTTCGGGGGGCCGGTGCTGGCCCGGGGTGGCAGCGGCGATTTGCTGGCGGGGTTGATCGGCGGCTTGCTGGCGCAGACGCCCACGGACCCGCTGCTGGCAGCCAGCCGCGGCGTGGTGTGGCATGGACGGGCGGCGGATTTGCTGGCGCGCACCTACGGCCAGACGGCGGTGACGACGACGCAGTTGCTCGATTTCCTGCCTACGGCGCTGCGGAACCTGTAGGAGCGGCTTAACGCCGCGAATTTCAATGCCCACTAAAACTGTCGCGGCGTAAAGCCGCTCCTACCATGAGCAACGAGCTCACCGAGCTGCAGGCGTTTTTGGTGCTGAACGCGCTGCCCAACATCGGGCCGATCACGCTCAACCGCCTGCTGCAGGAACTCGATGGCGACCCGCGGGCGGTGTTCACGGTGGGCTCGCGGCGGCTCGAGGCGGTGAAGGGCGTGGGCCCGGCGATCAGCTCGACCATTGCGGCGTGGCGGGAGCATTTTGATCTTGAGAAGGAAGAGACGCGGATGGCCAAGGCGGACACGACGTTCATTACCACGCGCGACGCGGCATACCCGAAGCTGCTCAAGGAAATCAACGACCCGCCCATCGGCCTTTACCGCAAGGGCCGCTACGAGTTCGATGCTCCTTGCATCGCCATCGTGGGGAGCAGGCGGTCCACGCTTTACGGGCAGGCCACGGCGAAACGCTTTGGCATCGAGCTGGCGCGGCTGGGATTCTGCATCGTGAGCGGCTTGGCGCGCGGCATCGACACCGCGGCGCACGAGGGCGCGCTGTCGGTGGGCGGCAAGACCGCGGCGGTGCTCGGGTGCGGGATCGACATCATTTACCCGCCGGAAAACCTCGCACTCTACCGGCGCATCGAGGCGGAAGGCGCGATTCTGTCCGAGTTTCCCTTCGGCCGCCGCGCGGACCGGCAGAGTTTTCCCATGCGCAACCGCGTGGTCGCCGGCATGTGCGACGCCACGGTGGTAGTGGAGACGGACGTGAACGGCGGCGCCATGATCACGGCGCGCTTCGCTGGCGAACAGGGGCGGCTGATTTACGCGGTGCCGGGGCGCATCGACCAGTCGACCAGCTCGGGCTGCCACCAGCTCATCCGCGACGGCGCGACGCTGCTGACGAGCGTCGACGACATCCTGGGAGAGCTGAACTACCTCGACGGCCTGCGCCCGGCGCCGATCCCCGCGAAAGAAGGCGAGCTGGTTGCGTCACCGGGCCGCCTGACCGCCGACGAGGCGGCGGTGTTTGAGTGCTTCCGCGGCGGCGGGCAGCTCGCGCCCGACGCGCTGGCGCAGCAAACGGGGTTGCCCGCGGACCGCGTTTCCGCGACCCTGATGCTGCTCGAACTCAAGCGTCTCATCGCCAAACGGGCCGATGGCGCGTTTGAGGCCCGCGGCGACCGGTCCGGCTGATCCGAATTTTCCCCATGAATACCTCGATCGACCTCTCGAACCTCTTCCAAAAACGACAGGCGGAATCGCGCTCGTTGTCCTCCGAGAATCCCGACGGCAAAAAGGGCGGCGGCGGCATGGCGACCAAGAAGACGTCGCTGACGCCCGGTGCCTGGGAGCAGGCGATCCACCTCGGCCGCGGCTGGAAAATCTCGCCCTGCCGCCCGATCAAGGCGGGCGAGACGATCACGCTGATGGATCACGAAGGACCCGGCGTCATCCGGCACATGTGGATCACGTTCGAGCAAAAATGGCGCCGCCACCTGATCATGCGGATTTACTGGGACGGCGAGAAACAGCCGTCCGTGGAATGCCCGATCGGCGACTTCATGTGCCAGTCGTGGAACAAGAACCAGAACATCAGAGGCCTTGCCATCAACGTGAACCCCAGCGGCGGAATGAACTGCTTTTTCCCGATGCCGTTCCGGAAGCATGCCCGCATCACGGTGGAGAATGACGCGCTGCACGAGATGACGCACTTCTTCTACACCCTCAACTACACGCTCGAGCCGGTGCCGGAGGACTCGCTGTATTTCCACGCTCAGTTCCGCCGCACCAACCCGGTGCCCTACAAGGACGTCTACACCATCCTCGATGGCGTGCGCGGCCACGGCCACTACGTCGGCACGTTCATGAGCTGGCAGCAGAACAGCGCCGGATGGTGGGGCGAGGGCGAGATCAAGATGTACCTCGACGGCGACAAGGACTGGCCGACGATTTGCGGGACAGGCACGGAGGATTACTTCGGCGGCGCCTGGTGCTTCGACGAGAACAATTTCTCCGGGCCGTATTTCGGTTTCCAGCACGTCGTCGGGAAGTCGCAGCAAACCGGTGCGCGCATGACGCTCTATCGGTTTCACCTGCAGGATCCGGTGTTCTTCAAAAAGGACCTGCGCATCACGATGCAGGCCCTCGGCTGGCGCGACCAAGGTTTCCCCAACGCCCGCTTCCACGCGCTGCAGGATGACATCGCGTCCGTGGCCTACTGGTATCAGACGCTCCCCGCCGCCCCGCTCGCGCCTTTGCCCGACCGGGATCATCGGGAAATCGTTTAACCACGAAGGGCGCGAAGACCTGCGTGGCTAATTCTTAGCCCCGGCTGCGCGGGCAACTTCCGCTTCCCACGTGCCGGTGATGACGCCGCCGTATTCCTCGAGGCCACCCGTCGCGCGCGAGCCGGTGAGGCGGGGGCGGGGGTTGCCGATGCGGCCGGTCGTGTAGAACGCCTCGTCGGTTTGGTCCTCGCAGAGGAAATGATACGCCAGACCGGCGCGCTCGTGGTCGGTCTGGTTGTCACCCGTCGCGTGCGGGGTGCCGTAGCAGAAGAAAATCACGCCGCCGGCCTTCAGCTCGATCGTCTCGGCCTTGGACTCGTCCGGATGGCAGCGGATGTGGTGGTCGCTGTTGCCGTCGCGCTCGTGGGGCAGGAGCGTTTCCCAGGAGTCGGGCATGACGCGCAGCGTGCCGTTGGCCACGGTGGCGTCGTGGATCGCGATCCACATGGCGGTGCCGCGGAGGGGTTTCGGGATCTTGAAGTAAGCGTTGTCTTGGTGCCAGGCGGTGCCCATGCCGGTCCTGCCCGGTTTGAGGAAAATCTGGTCGAGGTGCAGTGTGATCTCGGGGCCGATGAGCTGCGTGACGGCGGCGATGACCTTGGACGAGAACGGCAGGGCCCGGATGAGCGTGCTGTAGAAATTCGCCGGGCAGAGCTGGAGGTTGACCTTCTCGTTGGTGGGCGTCTTGCCGTCGCCGGCGCGGGCGACGTTGCGCAGAAACCCGTTGCGCTTGAGACGGGCGATATCGGCCTGGAGCGCGGCGGTCTCCTGGGCATTGAAGAAACCCGGCACGGCGACAAAGCCACGACGGCGGAATTGCTCAACTTGAGCTGGGGAAAGCTTCATGGGGCGGGGAGGTCGCCATACCAAGCGAGTCCGCGCCTCGCCTTCAAGCTTTGCCGCGATTCGCTGACACGCTCAACCCGGGGGCCAGCTCAGTTGGCGACCGCCCAGGAGGTGCAGGTGCAAGTGCTGCACCGACTCGCCACCGTGCATCCCGTTGTTGATTACGAGGCGAAAGCCGGCGGCGAGTTTCAGCTTCTTGGCCATCGCATGCGCGGTGAGCAGCAGGTGCCCGAGCAGCGCTTGGTCCGTGGCGGCGGCCTCGCTCAGGCGCGTAATATGCCGCTTTGGAATGATGAGCAAATGGACCGGCGCCTGCGGCTCGATGTCGTGGATGACGATGCATTCCGCGTCCTCGTGCTCAATCTTGGCGGGTATTTCCCGGTCAATGATGCGCTGGTATACCGTTTTGGCCATGGGTCGCAGTTGAAGCGCAAATCAGGTTCGGAAGCAAAGTATCAAACGGCCGAGGAAGATTTTGCTTTTCAATCGCTTGCGGTTCCTCTCCGCGCCCGGATTCACAGGAACAACAGCTGCAGGTCGGCGTGGCGCGTGGTGCGGGCCGCCGTGAGATCGCGAATGAAGGCGAGGGCTTCGTCGTAGTCGCGGCGCCGCCGGGCCGTGGAGCGCTTTTGCGGGGGGATGAGCGCGGGCCGCAGGTTGGTCACGAGCAGGGTGGACTCGCGATACGGCGCGAGCAACCGCAGCCCGGCCATCAGCTCGGCGCGGGCAAAGAGCGGCGTGGCGGCGGCGGGCGTGAGGGCGGCGTCCCAGTGAAAAAATCCCCGGCGCGGCAGGTGGGCGGCGAGGCGCGCCAGCAGCAGGGCGGCGGCGGCGTTGAACTCGGCGTCGAACTTCGCGGCGAACTCCGGGTGCGCCTCGGTTTGGGCGGCGAGTTCGGCCAGGCTGAACGTGATCGCGCCCTTGATCTGCTCCGCGAGGTAGAGGTCGTGCCCGGTTGCGTGCCCGAAAAGCGCGTTGATGAAATGCAGCCGGCGCAGGTCGGCGCGGTCGCGGGTCATTTCTGCTTCTTCGAGAGCGTGCTGATCTCCTGCATGAACTCCGCGACGTCGCGGAATTCCTTGTAGACGCTGGCGAAGCGCACGTAGGCCACCTGGTCGACCGTGCGGAGCCGTTGCATCACGGCGTCGCCGATGGCACTGGAAGGAATTTCGTTCTCGAACTGGGCGTCGAGCATGTCGATCACGTCCTCGATCAGCATCGTGATCTGCTCGGCATCAACCGGGCGCTTGTGGCACGCGGCGCGCACGGCGTGCACCAGCTTGTCGCGGGCAAAATCCTCGCGGCGCCCGTCGCGTTTGATCACCACCATGCCGTCGCGCACCAGTCCCTCGGTCGTGCTGTAGCGATGCCCGCACTCCAGGCACTCGCGGCGGCGGCGGATGGTCGAGCCCTCCCGGCTGATGCGGGAGTCAATGACCTTGTCCTCGATGGAAGTGCATTTGGGGCAGCGCATGAGTGGGAAGCGGGAATGACTAATGTCTAATGACTAATGTCTAACGGCGGATGTGTGACAATGGGCAGGCGCCAGGGGTCCGCAATTCATTAGTCATTCGACATTAGGCCTTAGTCATTGGCCTGCAGTCAGTTCAAGCTCAGGAAATTCTTCAGGATCTGCATCCCATTTTCGGTGGCGATGGACTCGGGGTGGAATTGGACGCCCCAGATGGGCAACTGCTTGTGGCGCAGGCCCATGATCTCGCCCTCGGCCGTCTCGGCGGTGATCTCCAGTTCAGCGGGAAAGCTGGCGCGTTCCACCAACAGCGAGTGGTAGCGCGTGGCGGCGAATTCCTGCGGCAGCCCGTGGAATAGGTCGGTGTCGCGATGCCGGATCGGCGAGGTCTTGCCGTGCATGAGGCGCCCGGCGCGGACGACCTTGCCGCCGAAATAGTGCCCGATGGCCTGGTGGCCGAGGCAGACTCCGAGGATGGGCTTCTTGCCGGCGAAGGTGCGGATGATGTCGAGCGTCACGCCGGCCTCGGCTGGCGAGCAGGGGCCCGGCGAAAGCAGCACGCGGTCGGGATTGAGCGCGGCGGCCTCGGCGGGAGTGATCTCGTTGTTGCGAAAAACGCGCTGCGCCACGCCCAGTTGACCGAAGTATTGGACGAGGTTGAACGTGAACGAATCGAAATTATCGATGACGAGCAGCACTTCGGGTCAGTATCCCATGGGTTGACAGGGGGGTCAAGCATGCGGGTAGGGTGGAGCACGCTGATGGCCAATCACTTTCAATTGCGGCAGACCGACCCGGCCACCGCCGCCCGAAGGGGCCGGCTGCAGACGCGGCACGGCGTGATCGAGACGCCGATCTTCATGCCGGTTGGCACGCAGGGCACGGTGAAGTCGCTCACGCCCGCGCACCTCCACGAGATCGGCGCGCAGATCATCCTCGGCAACACCTACCACCTCAATCTGCGGCCGGGCTCGGAGCTGATCCGGGAACTCGGCGGGTTGCACAAGTTCATGGGCTGGGACGGCCCGATCCTGACGGACAGCGGCGGTTTCCAGGTTTTCTCGCTGGCGAAGCTCCGCGACCTGCGCGACGACGGCGTGGCGTTCCAGTCGCACCTCGACGGGGCCAAGCTTTTCCTCGGGCCGAAGGAGGTCATGGGCATCCAGCAGAATCTCGGCAGCGACATAGCCATGGTGCTGGACGAGTGTCCGCCGTGGCCGTGCGAGCGCGATGCGTGTGCGAAGGCCGTGGCGCGCAGCCGGCGCTGGGCGGAGCAGTGCAAGCAGATCGCGACCGACAGCGGATTCCTGGGCGCGGGCCACCACGTGTTTGCGATCGTGCAGGGCTCGACGTTCGACGACCTGCGCCGCGAGGCGGCGGAGTCGCTATCGGCGCTGGATTTTCCCGGCTATGCCGTGGGCGGCGTGAGCGTGGGCGAGCCGGAGCCGGAGATGCTGAAGCAAGTCGCGGCGACGACGCCCTTTCTCCCGACAAACAAGCCCCGCTACACGATGGGCCTCGGCACGCCGCCACAGCTGCTGAAAATGGTCGCGCTCGGCGTGGACATGTTCGACTGCGTGCTGCCGTCACGCGTGGCGCGCAACGGTCTGGTCTTCACGCCGGACGGGCCGATGAACCTGCGCAACGAGCAATACCGCACCGACCCGCGCCCGATCGTCGAGGGACTCGACAATTACACGTGCCGGAACTTTTCCCGCGCTTACTTGCGGCACCTCACGCTGGCAGGCGAGATCCTCAGCTGCACACTGCTGACGCTGCACAACCTGCATTTCTACCTCAACCTCATGGCGCAGACGCGGGCGCACATCGAGGCGGGCGACTTTGCGACCTGGCATCTCGCCTGGATCGCTCGCTACGAAACAGGCGCGGCGGCGCGCGTGTCCGGTCCGGCCTGATCGCCCGGGGCAATCAACAAAGGCGGTGGCTCCAGCAACGGCGGCTCCGGCGGCGCAACGGGCAGCCAGGAACGGTCCGGCGCAACGGCGGAAGCGTGCCGCGCGAAATCCCAGAAGCCGACGGCGGCCAGAACGACACCGCCAAGAAGGAACCCCCACGGCTCGTGCACGAGGGGATATTTGTCCCGTCGCAGGCCCAGCGCCAGGCCCCAAGCGGGCAGCTGGCCCGCAACCCAGGTGACGGAGTTGAAGACCGCGTGGCCGAGCAGCCCCGGGCCGACCGAGCGCGTGCGCTCATACCACCAGCCAAACGTTGCCCCGAGAGTGACCCCAATGACGAACTGCCTCAAGTTGCCGTGGATGAACCCGAAAAGCACCGCCGACACGACGATGGCGGTGAACCGCCCGGTATTTTCGAGCAGGCCGCGCAGGATCATCCCGCGAAAAAGGTATTCCTCAATCAGCGGCCCGGCCAACATCAACAACAGCGCCGCTCCGACCGGCGCCACTGCGACGTCAATCAGGTCGGGCACGACCTTGTCGGGGCCTGCCAGGCGGCCCACGAGTTCGAGGATACCGTTGTCGATTTCGTGCAGGATGACGGCGAGGCCCAAGCTGCCGATGATCACGGCCGGGATCAGGCGGGGCGAAAAAGGATGGACGCGAAAGAAGCGGCGCGCGGGCTCATGGGTGGCGCGCAGCCCCAGCGCCAGGGCCAGTCCGCCAGCGACTCCGACCACCGGCAGGAGGATCCAAGGGTTGAAAACAACGCTCATCGTGGTCTGTCCGTCGTCCCGCGCGACGGCGACGATGGCATAGGCCGTGGCGCCCGTCGCCGCTTGCAACGCGGCTGCGACCACCACCAGCAGGATGGCCTGGCCGATGTTGGGGTAGGGCCGGCCGGGGGTTGCGGGGCGGGGAGGCATGGCCGGAGGCGAGATTGGACGCGCCGCGTGCGGGGTCAGCGAAAATCCTCCCGTGGCGCTTGATTGGAGGCTCGCCAAAAATGGGCTTCCTCCTCTCACTTTATCTCCACAATGCGCATACTTGTCACCGGCGGGGCCGGCTTTCTCGGCTCCCATCTTTGCGAACGCCTGTTGAAGGAAGGCAACGAGGTCGACTGCATCGACAACCTCTTCACAGGGCGCAAGGCGAACATCGAGCACCTGCTGGGGAACCCGGCTTTCGAGTTTGTGCGCCATGACGTGATTGACCCGTTCAAGTTCGAGGTGGACCAGATCTACAACCTCGCCTGCCCGGCGTCGCCGCCGCACTACCAGTACAACCCGATCAAGACCATCAAGACGTCCGTGATGGGCTCGATCAACTGCCTCGGGCTCGCCAAGCGCCTCCGCGTGCGGGTGTTCCAGGCGTCCACGTCGGAAGTTTACGGCGACCCGCAGGTGCATCCGCAGCCCGAGAGCTACTGGGGCAACGTCAATCCCATTGGCAAACGGTCCTGCTACGACGAGGGCAAGCGCTGTGCCGAAACGCTCTTCTTCGACTACCACCGCGAGAACAAGGTCGATATTCGCGTCGTGCGCATCTTCAACACCTACGGCCCGCGCATGCACGAGGCGGATGGGCGCGTCGTCTCGAACTTCATCGTGCAGGCGCTGCGCGGCCAGGATCTCACGATCTACGGCGACGGTTCGCAGACGCGGTCGTTCTGCTACGTGGACGACCTGATCGAGGGTTTTCTCCGCTTCATGGCGCAGACGGAAACCGTCGGTCCGATGAACCTGGGCAACCCGGGCGAGTTCACCATGTTGCAACTCGCCGAGCTGACGCTGAAGCTCGTGGGTGGAAAATCGAAGATCGTCTACAAACCGCTCCCGGCGGACGACCCGAAGCAGCGCCAGCCGGACATCACGCTGGCGCGCCAGCTCCTCAAGTGGGAGCCGAAGGTGTCGCTCGAGGAAGGCCTCAAGCGCACAATCGCCTACTTCAAGACGAAGGTCTAGGTTGCGGGATCGTTGCCCACTGACTCACCGAGTGAGTCACGGCCGGTTTGGAAACGGGGCTTTGCTTTTGCCGCGGCGAATCAGCGCACGCCGGCGAACTCGGACTCCGTCACCAGCACGTCCACGGTCATCATGCGCTGGCTGGTGCCGCGATAGGTGCCGGTGATGGGCGTCACGTCGGCGTAATCACGGCCGACGGCGACCTTCACATAGTGTTCGTCCGGCTGGCAATCGTTGGTCGGGTCGAGCCCGCGCCAGCCGAACTCCGGGAGGAACACCTCGACCCATGCATGGCTGGCCTGCGCGCCGCGCAGCTGGTCGGCGGGGCCGTTGTAGAGGTAACCGCTGACGTAGCGCGCGGGGAGCTTCAGCGCCCGGCAGACGCCGAGCATGACGTGGGCGAAGTCCTGGCACACACCGCGCTTCAACATCAGCACGTCGCGCATGTGCGTGTGCACGTGCGTGGCCGCGGGCATGTAGGTGAATTCGCGGTTCAAATGATGCATGACCGCCTGCGCGACCTGCCACGCGTCGGTCAGGCCGGTGGCGATGTCGACGCCCAGTTTCCACGCGTCGATGTTCGGGTCCACGAAGCGGCTGGACTGCAGAAAATCGTGGCAGCGGTCGAGTTGGCCGCAGGCCCTTTCCATATCGGCAAGGGGCGTGGTGGGCTGGTCTGCAAGCAGCACCCGGGCGGAGGTGGTCGTGACCAGCGAAGTGGCCTCGATGGTGAGGCTGGAATGCGGCTCATTGATGTCGAACAGGTGGACCCAGTTGAGCTGGAAATCGAGGTAGTGGCTCAGCCGCGTGGCGGGGAGGATCTTGAGCAGGAAGTTGTGGCAGAGCTGGCCGTCGATGCTGACGGGCTGGAGCCGCGCCTCGTTGAAGCTGTCGCGCACCGGCGCCGCGTAGGCGTAGTGCGTGCGGTGGAGGACGTGCAGCTTCATCGCCGGGCGCGGCCCGGCGCCGTTTGCTGTTGCTGCTCCTCCTGCTGCTGGAGCTGCGAATCGTCGGACGCGTAGAACGGCTGGAAGATGTAGGCTTGGAAGAGGGCGGAGCCGATGTCGTTGAGCTTGGACTGGAGCACGTCGATGGAGGTGTGGAGACCGGCGGCGAAAATCTCGTCCGCGGTGCCAAATTGCAACTCGGCGAGCAGCCGGCCGGCAAGTTTTTCAGCGTCGTTCGAGAAGCAGCCCTCGGCCACGCCCGAGATCCGGCGCAGCGAGAGGTTGAGCCGCTGGACGCAGTAGCGCACCGAGCGGGGGAAGTCGGGCGAGAGCAGGAGGAATTCCGCGACCTGCCCGGGCAACACCTCGGCGCCGTAGATGGATTTGTAGGCGTCCCACGCCGTGCACGACCGCAGCACGGCCGCCCATTCCAGAGCGCTGGCCTGGCTGACGGGCCCGGGTGCGCCGCGCGCCGGGAACGCGGTGTGGCGGACGTCGAGGATGCGGGAAGTCTTGTCGGCGCGCTCGAGGTATTTGCCCGCCTGCTGGAAGAGCCACCCCTCGTTGTGCACCACGGTGGCGTCGGTCAGGCCCTGCAGGTGCAGCGAGCTGGCCTTGATCTCCTGGAAGAACTCCACCGGGCTGGACCGCAGGAGCGCGCGCGCGGCGGATGTGCGCAGAAAGAGGTAGAGCCGGTTGATCTCCTCCCACACCTCCCCGGTGATTTGGTCGCGGACCATGCGGGCGTTTTCGCGGGCGAGCGAAATGGTGCCGACGATCGAGTTGGGGTTCTCCGGCTGGAAGACCAAGAACGCGGTGACGGTCTCGGCCGTGGCGCGCGTGTGCAGCGACGCGAACAGCGTCTCGTCGCCGGCGCTCTGCACGATGGGCGTCCAATAGCCGGCCACCATGCGGTCGTCGGGCACGCGCTGGTCGAGGAGCAACTGGAGGTTGATGTCCACCATGCGCGCGGTGTTGTCGGCGCGCTCGAGGTAGCGGCTCATCCAGTAGAGGGAGTTGGCGACGCGGCTGAGCATGGGAAATTATTCGTCCTGGTAGAGCACCCACGTGTCCTTGCTGCCGCCGCCTTGCGAGGAGTTGACGACGAGTGAGCCGCGCCGCAGCGCGACGCGGGTGAGGCCGCCGGGGATGACGGTGGTTTTCTGGCCGTAGAGGATGTAGGGACGCAAATCGATGTGGCGGCCCTCGCAGTGGTTGGTTTCCTCGATGAACGTCGGGTGCCGCGACAGTGAAATCATCGGTTGCGCGATGAAATTCCGCGGTTCGGCGAGAATCTTGTCGCGGAAGTCCGCGCGCTCGGCCGCGCTGGCCTGCGGACCCATCAGCATGCCGTAGCCGCCGGCCTCGTTGGCGGACTTCACGACGAGCTTGTCGAGGTTCTCGACGATGTAGCTGCGGTCCTTTTCCTCGCTGGCGAGGTAGGTCGGGACGTTCGGCAACAGCGGCTCCTGGTCGAGGTAGTATTTGATGATTTTCGGGACGAAGTAATACATCACCTTGTCGTCCGCCAGGCCGGTGCCGATGGAGTTGGCGAGCGAGACGTTGCCCGCGCGGTAGGCGTGGATGAGCCCCGGCACGCCGAGGGCGGAGTCGGGGCGGAAGACCGTCGGGTCGAGAAAATCGTCGTCGATGCGCCGGTAGATCACGTGGACCGGTTGCTGGCTCTTGGTCGTGCGCATGAACACTCGCTGGTCCCGCACCACGAGGTCGCGGCCCTCCACGATCTGGATGCCCATCTGGCGGGCGAGGTAGGTGTGCTCGAAATACGCCGAGTTGTAGGGCCCGGGCGTGAGCAGCACCACCGTCGGGTCACCCACGCCAGCCGGCGCCACGTGCTGGAGGACGTTGAAAAGCTCGCCGGTGTAGTTGTCCACCGGCCGCACGCCCGCGCCCTCGAAGAAATCCGGGAATGTCCGGCGCATGGCGCGGCGGTTTTCCAGCATGTAGCTCACGCCCGACGGGCACCGCGCGTTGTCCTCCAGCACCATGTAGCCGCCGTCCGCGTCGCGGATCAGGTCGGTGCCACAGATGTGGATGTAGATGTCGCCCGGCACGCGGAAGTTCACGAACTCCCGCCGGAAATGTTTCGCGGACAGGACATAGTAGGACGGGATGACGCCGTCCTTCAGGATCCGCTGCTCGTGGTAGATGTCGTGCAGGAAGAGATTGAGCGCCGTGATGCGCTGGACGAGGCCGGCCTCGAGTTTTTCCCATTCCGCGGCGGGGATGATGCGCGGCATGAGGTCGAACGGAAAGATGCGCTCGGTGCCCTGCGAGTCGCCATAGACGTTGAACGTGATGCCCTGGCGCAGGAACAGCGCGTCGACGGCGCGGCGCTTGGAGTCCATTTCCTCCCGCGGAATCGAGCCGTAGCGCGTCACGAACTTCCGGTAGTGCGGCCGGAGGTTGCCGTCGGGCAGGAACATCTCGTCAAAGAAACCCGCGGACGCATAGCCGCTGAGCACCGGCGGCAGCGGACCCGAAGTGGGGTTGGGCAGGGCGGAATGGGGCGGGGTAGCGTCAGGTGCGGCCATCTCCCCAGTGGCTTAGCAAGACCCGTGCTCAACGCGCGCCAATCAGGGGTTTAGGCAGCTTTCCGGGGTCCAATCCGCCCCGGCGGCGCCCGGGGTGATTTGCCATTTGCCAAGCCCCCGGTGCCGCCTATGGTCTTGACCCTTCATGCTTTCCTTTCTGTTCAAACGCTTTGCCGGCCGGCACTACAAAAAGTTTCTGGAGAAGGCCCAGCCGACCGTCGCGCGTATCAATGAGCTGGAATTGACCTACCAGTCGCTCACCGACGACCAGCTGCGCGCCAAGACGGATGAGTTTCGCGCCCGGATCAAGGCCGGCGAAACCCTCGACCAGATCCTCCCGGAGGCCTTCGCGACCGCCAAAAGCGCCGCCCGCCGCCTCGTTGGCCGCACCATCACGGTTTGCGACCATGAGCTGACCTGGGACATGGTGCATTTTGACGTCCAGCTCATCGGCGGCCTGGCCATCCACCAGGGCAAGATCGCCGAAATGGCCACCGGCGAGGGCAAGACCCTCGTCTCCACGCTGCCCCTCTACCTCAACTCCCTCAACGGCCGGAACACGCAGCTCGTCACCGTCAACGACTACCTCGCCCGCCGCGACTCCGAGTGGATGGGCCACCTCTACAATTTCCTCGGCGTGTCCGTCGGCTGCATCCAGCAGCAGATGGCGCCCGACGTCCGCCGCGAGATGTATGGCCGCGACATCACCTACGGCACCGCCAGCGAGTTCGGCTTCGACTACCTCCGCGACAACGGCATGGCCACGCGCAAGGAAGACCAGGTCCAGCGCGACCACTGGTACTGCATCGTGGACGAAATCGACTCCATCCTGGTCGACGAGGCCCGCACGCCGCTGATCATCTCCGGCCCCGCGCCCATCGAGCGCGAACAGCCCTTCACGCGCATCAAGCCGCCCGTCGACCGCCTCGTTAGCGACCAGACCCGACTCTGCAACCGCATCGTCTCCGCGGCCAAGGAAATCCTCGAAAAACCCGGCGTCAGCGACGACGACAAGCAGCTCGCCGCGCGCAAGCTTTTGCAGGTGAAGATGGGCCACCCGAAGAACAAGCTGCTCCTCCGCCTCATGGAGACGCCCGAGTGGCGCAAGATGCTCGACAAGACCGAGACGGAGATGAACTCCGACCTCAACAAGGAGGAACTCTACCGGCTGAAGGAGGACCTGTTCTTTGTCATCGACGAGCGCCAGCACCAGGCCGACCTCACCGAAATCGGCCGCACCACGCTCCGCCCGGACAACCCCGACGCGTTCGTCCTGCCCGACCTCGCCACGGAATTCAGCGACCTCGACAAGGACACGACGATGACGCCCGAGCAGCGCGAGGCCAAGAAGCTCGCCTCCCAGGCAATCTACGCCGAGGTCTCCGAGGACATCCACGCCATTTCCCAGCTGCTCCGCGCCTATTCGCTCTACGAAAAGGACGTCGAATACGTCGTGCAGGAGGGCAAGGTGATGATCGTCGACGAAAACACCGGCCGCGTCATGCCCGGCCGCCGCTGGTCCGACGGTTTGCACCAGGCGGTGGAGGCGAAGGAAGGCGTCACGATCGAACGTGAAACCCGCACCTACGCGACGATCACGATCCAGAATTACTTCCGCATGTATGAGAAGCTGGCCGGCATGACCGGCACGGCGGAGACGGAGGCGACGGAGTTCAACGACATCTACCGGCTCGCGGTGCAGGTCATTCCGACGAACCAGCCCTGCATCCGCATCGACCGGAACGATTCCATTTTCAAGACCCGCCGCGACAAGTTCAACGCCGTCGTCCGCGAGATCGAGTCGGCCAACAAGCGCGGCCAGCCCGTGCTCGTCGGCACCGTGAGCGTCGAGTCGTCCGAGGTCCTCTCGCGCATGCTCAAGCGCGCCGGCGTCATCCACACCGTCCTCAACGCCAAGTTCCACCAGCAGGAGTCCGAGATCGTCTCCCGCGCCGGCCAGCGCGGCGCCGTCACCATCGCCACCAACATGGCGGGCCGCGGCACCGACATCAAACTGGGCGAGGGCGTCCGCTTCAAGGTCACCTCCCAGCCGCATCCGGACCTGGAAAAGCGCAAGGAGCATCCGCTGCTCTACACGCTCACCGAGCCCAAGACCGGCGAGACCAAGCAATACGATTCCAACAGCGACGAGGCCCACGGCCTGCGGCTGACCCCCGCGACGACGGTCACGGGCGGCCTCTACGTCGTCGGCACCGAGCGCCACGAATCCCGCCGCATCGACCGCCAGCTGCGCGGCCGTTGCTCGCGCCAGGGCGACCCCGGCCTGACCAAGTTCTTCCTCTCGCTCGAGGACGACCTCATGCGGCTCTTTCTGCAGGGCAATCTCGCCTCGCGCCTGATGGAGGGCTCGATGAAGGAGGGCGAGGAGCTCGAACACCCGTGGCTCAACCGCTCGATCGAGTCGGCCCAGAAGAAGGTCGAACAGCAGAATTACTCGATCCGCAAGCGGCTGCTGCAATACGACGACGTGTTGAACCAGCAGCGCGAGGTGGTCTACGGCATTCGCAACGCCGCGATCCACGCCGACCGTCCGAAGGCGATCATCTTCGAGCAGATCGAGGAGGAGCTGCTGAACCGCCTCGAAGTGGCCGGTTTCGGCGGCAAGGGCGGCGCGGAGAAGACCGCGGTCGAGAGCCTCGTCGGCTGGCTCAACTCGCATTTTCCGATCAGCCTGCGCGTCGACGAATTGACCGGCACGGACGTCACCGCCCTGGCCGCGATGCTCCTCGCGCGCATCCAGAAGGCCTACGCCGTGAAGGAATCTGCCGAAGTGCCCGAGGCGCTGGGTTCGCTGGAACGCTACATCGTGATCAACGCCATCGATCACCACTGGCAGGAGCACCTCACGGAGATGGAGGACCTGCGGAAGAGCATCGGCCTGCGCAGCTACGGCCAGAAGGACCCGCTCGTCGAATACAAGTCCGAGGCGTATCGCTTCTTCGAGGAGCTGATGAACAACGTGCGGCTGCAAATCTGCACCGGCCTGTTCCGCAGCGCGTCGAACCTGGAGTCGTTTGAAAACATGCTGGCGCTGTTGAGCCGCACCGCGAAAGCAGTCGGCCCGGCCGACGACCCCGCGGCGCCGTCCATCACCACCACGGTCTCGCCCGGCGGCACGAGTTCCGCTCCTGCCGCGCCGGAAATCCAGCTGCCGAAGATCACGATCCGCCGCGACACGCCGAAAGTCGGCCGCAACGACCCGTGTCCGTGCGGCAGCGGCAAGAAGTTCAAGAACTGCCACGGCGCCTGAGTGGGACACGGCGAGGGCGCCGCATCTCCAACGAGCCAGCCAACTCCCCCGATGTCTGACCCCGCACCCGCCGCCGATCCCTACGCCACGGTCCCCACGTTCTGGGACCGTCACACGGAGTGGGTAGCGGCCGGCGTGGTCTTCGCGCTCACGATCTTCCTGGCGCTGATTTCCTTTCCGCCGTTCAAGATGCCCGAGGCGGCCTACGCCATGCTCGTGCCGGGGATTTTCTGGGCGTACACGCGACCGCGGTTCAAATTTTACGCCTGGACGATGATCGCGGCGCAGGCTGTCGCGTGGACGCTGATCCTCGGCTGGCTGCACAACGTCACCTGGCTGGGCCTGATCCTGCTGGGCCCGATCGTGGGCGCGTGGATTGGCCTGTGGTATCTCGCGGCGTGGTGGACGATGCCGCGCATGATTGGCCGGCCAACACTGGTGCGGCTCGCCGCCTTGCTCGGGCTGGCGGGACTGTGGGTGCTCATCGAGTGGACGCGCACCTGGTTCCTCGGCGGATTTCCCTGGCTGCCGCTCGCGGCGAGCCAGTGGCAGCGCGCGAGCATCCTTCAGGTCGCATCCTACACGGGGGCGTATGGCATTTCGTTCGTGCTCGTGGCGGTGAACCTTGGCTTCGCCGCCTATGCGCACCGGCTGTTTCGCGAAGGCGAGACCGGCCTGCGCAAGCGCAGCCAGGAGTTTTTCCTGGCGATGTTCCTCCTGCTGGTCTGCCTCTGCATCCACGCGCAGGAAGCGTTCAACCGTCTCCGCTACACCGCGCCGCTGGCCCGCGTGGCGTTCGTGCAGCCGGATATTCCGCAAGAGGTGAAATGGGATCCCGCGAAGGGCCCGGGCATCATGAAGGTGCTGCAGGAGACCACGCTCACCGCGGCGGCGAGCCGGCCCGACGTCATTCTCTGGCCCGAAGCCACGACGCCGTGGGCGGTCCGTGGTGACGATAACACCCGCGCTTTCGCCGAGGATCTCGCCCGGCGGTCCAAGGTTCCGCTCCTCATCGGATCCGTCGCGGTCGAAAATCCGCACACGCCCCAGGAGCAGTGGTTCAACGGCTCGTTTGTCATCGACCCGCTCGTCGGCCTGCAGACGACCTACTACGCCAAGCGTCACCTCGTGCCGTTCGGCGAATACGTGCCGCTGCGGCCGGTACTCGGCTGGCTCTCCAAGTTTGTGCCCATCGGCGATGACTTCGCCCGGGGCGCGGATTCCTCGCCGCTCGTGGTGCCGCTGCGCGGCGGCGCATTGGCGTTCGGGCCGCTGATTTGTTACGAGGACATTTACCCGCAGCTCGCCCGCGCGAGCACGCTGGCCGGTGCGGACGTGCTGCTGGTCCAGACCAACAATGGCTGGTTCGGCGAGGGTGGAGCGGCCTACCAGCACGCCGCCAACTCGGTATTACGGGCCGTCGAGACCCGGCGCCCGGTGTTGCGCGACGGCAACGGTGGGTGGAGCGGCTGGATCGACGAATTCGGCAGCATCCGCGCCACGCTCGTGAATGACGCCGGCACGATTTATTTCCGCGGGACCAAGACCTACAACCTCTCGCGCGACATCCGCTGGATTGGCCGCATGAGCTTCTACGTCGAGCACGGCGACTGGTTTGTGGCGGTGTCCGCCGTCCTGGCGCTATTGGGATTCGCGCTGCTCAAGCCCAACGCCGAGCTGGAGCCGTAGGTCGGGCTTTATGCCCGACGTCTGACAACGTCGAAGTTATCGGGCGTGAAGCCCGACCTACGCTTTGCGCTTTTTGGGCGCGGGTTTCTTCGTTCGCAAACCCAGCACCGCCTTCGCCACGGGCCGTTTGCGTCCGCGGTGGAGGGAAGGCAGCCAGGGAAAACCGAGGGCGAGGCAGGCGTCGCACATAAGATTTTTCACCAGAACCGGGAATTTCACGGCTGACAACCCCCGTTTGCTTTCGCACATACTTCCTTCCCATGACCCCGAAACTCCTCCGCCGCGCCGTCGAGGCGCTCGACTCTTTCAACGTGGAAACGCCCTCGTGGGGCTTTGCCGACACGGGCACGCGCTTCGGCAAGTTCTTCCAGGACGCCGCCGCGATCAACATGAACGACAAGCTCGCGGACGCGGGCCAGGTGCACGCCCTCACCGGCTGCTGCCCGACCGTCGCCACCCACGTGCTGTGGGACTACGTGCCCGGCGAGGACCCGAAGCAGGTCGTGAAAATGGCGCGCAAACACGGCGTGAAGCTCGGGGCGATCAACCCCAACATCTTCCAGGATCAGTGCTACAAGTGGGGTTCGTTCGGCAACAACGACCCCAAGGTCCGCCAGCGCGCGGTGCAGCATTGCCTCGACTCCATCGCCATCATGAAAGCCGTCGGCAGCGAATATCTTTCGCTCTGGTTCGCGGACGGCACGAGCTATCCGGGGCAGGGCAGCATCCGTGAACGCAAGGGCTACTTTGAGGATTGCCTGAAGACGCTGCACAAGAAACTCGGCCCGAAGCAGACGATGCTCGTCGAATACAAGCCGTTCGAGCCCGCGTTCTACGCGACGGATATTGCCGACTGGGGCATGGCCTACCTGCTGTCGAAAAAAGCCGGCCCGCGCTCGAAGGTGCTCGTCGACACCGGCCATCACTACAACGCCGTGAACATCGAACAGATCGTCGCGTGGCTCCTCGACGAGGACATGCTCGGCGGCTTCCACTTCAACGACCGCAAGTATGCCGACGACGACCTCACGCTCGGCTCGATCGACCCGTATCAGATTTTCCGCATCTTCAACGAAATCCACTTCTTCGCCTCCGATCGCGGCCGCATGCCGAAGATCGCGTACATGATCGACCAGTCGCACAACGAGAAGGCGAAGGTCGAGGCGACGATCCAGACCGTCGTGATGGCGCAGGAACTCTACGCCAAGGCCTCGCTCGTGGACCACGACGCCCTCCGCGCGGCCCAGGCCAAGAACGCCGTGATCGACGCCGAGTTGCTGCTGAAGAAAGCGTTTTTCACCGATGTCACGCCCGCGCTCGCGCGCTGGCGCAAGGCCAACAAACTTCCCGCCGACCCGCTGGCCGAACACCGCCGCAGTGGCTACGAGCGCAAGGCCGCCGCCGACCGCAACCGCCGCCGCAAGGCGATGGGCATCACGCGCGGTGGTAGCTTCGCCTGAGCTCGGCACCACCGTCAGGTCGCGGGTAGGGCGGGACCGCTGGGCCCGTCGTGAACGTCCCTTGATTTCTCGAACCGAGCGGCGCGCCCTGCGGTCGCACCCTACCTCTTGCCGTTAAATTTCATCCGGCGAATCACACGGGCGTAAACGCTGGGCAGGAAGCGCTTCAAGGTGATCGCCCACGTCTCGATTCCGCCGACGGCGATCTCCTCTTTGCCCCGCGCGATTGCGCGCAAGGTCGCGGTGGCGCAGTGCTCGGCGGTGATGCCGCGCTGGTGCGTGGCGTCGGTCACGCCGTGCTTCTCACCGTGCGCGCCCAGCGCGTTCGCGGAGACCTGCGTCAGCACGTAGCCCGGGCACACCAGCGTCACATTCAAGCCCGCCGCATGCACCTCGGCGCGGAGGGTGTCGAAGTAGCCGTGCAGCGCATGCTTCGACGCGGCATAGGTCGAGCGACCCGGCACGCCGACATAGCCCATCACGCTGCTGATTACGACGACGTGGCCGACGCGGCGCGCGAGCATCGACGGCAGCACGGCCTTGGTGAGCGCGACGGTGCCGAAATAATTCACTTCCATCATTGCCCGCTCGACCTCGAGCTGCATGTCGGCGGCGAGGGCGCGCTGGCTCACGCCGCCGTTGTTCACGAGGATGTCCACGCGACCGAATTTCTGCAGGACTTGGGCAGCCAGTGCGGGAAAGGTTGCGGCCTGCGCGAGATCGAGCGGCAGGGAGATGTGTTCGTCCGCCCGCGGCAGGCTGCGCCGCACCCGTTCGAGTTCCTCCCGGCGCCGGCTCGACAAGACCAACTGCGCACCCTCGGCGGCAAAGCCGGCGGCGAGCGCCTCGCCAATGCCGGACGACGCCCCGGTAAGCCACACCACCTTGCCCGTGAATTGAGCCATGCCGGCATCGTGCCGAGTGGGGTTTGCCGCGTCGAGTGCCGAGGTGAAGCGAGGCCTTCTCCCTGCGTTGCGGGTGAAAAGGTCGTTTATTTACCAGCAAAGGTGACAGCGGGCCATTGCCAGTTTTGGGGAAAGCTGCGAAAATGCGCCCAGATGAAGTCCCCCAAGTCACTTACCCCCCAGCAGGTCCAATTTTTCCACGAGGAAGGCTATCTCATCGCGCCGAAGGTTTTCGACCCGGCCGAGCTGGAGCCGCTGCGGCAGGCGCTCCACGCGGCGATCAACCTCAAGGCGCGCGAGCTGAAGGCCGCGGGCAAGCTCAAGAACCTGCACTCGCGGCTGGGCTTCGACCAGCAGCTGGCGGCGATTTTCCGCGATTCACCCGAGAACGGGAACGTGATCTCGCGCCATCTCGAGGGTCTGCGCGGCGGCGGTTTTCACGCGCCGGAGATGTTCGACGTCATTGCGCACAAGAAGCTCATCGCGTCCCTGACCGCATTGCTCGGCACGCCGGAAATCGTCGCGTCGTCGGTCTACCGCGTCCGCCCAAAGCTCCCGAACCTTGGCCGCGGCGTGGTGCCGTGGCACCAGGACAGCGGCTACTTTGCGGCGCACTGCGACCAGCACCTGATCGTCACGTGCTGGATCCCGTTGGTCGACGCGACGCCCGAGAACGGCTGCATGCAGATTCTCCCGCGCACGCATCGCGGCAAGGTCGTGACGCACCACACCGGTGGCAACGCGGGCTTCCTCGTGATCCGCGACGAAGACCTCCCGGGCGACCCACGCCAGGCCGTCTCCGCGCCGTGCCCGCGCGGTGGCGTGGTCTTCATGAGCAACCGCACGCCGCATTGCTCGACGCCCAATTACTCCGACCACATCCGCTGGAGCATCGACCTGCGCTTCCAGTCCGTGGATGCCCCCAGCAATGTCGGCCTCTGGCCCCGGACGCTTGATGACGACGGCAACGCCGACGCGGAATTCTACAAGAAGGGCACGGTCGCGTGCTATCCGCCCGAGGCCGACTTCCTGGTAAGCAGCGCCAAGACGCCGCACCTGGTGACGAATTACGGCGAATACGCCCGTCGCCGGGAGACCTACGACCGGACCAAGCCGAGCTTTCCCGCTGTGCGGCACTGGCCGGCGCTCGAGGCCGCGACCGCGGCCAAGGCGCCGAAGAGCAAGCGCAAGCTCGCGAAGGCCTGATCGAGGTGGGCGTCGGTTTCCATACCGACGCCTTCGCTCCGTCGACCCCATCCCGTCGCCGATGGGGAAATCGGCGACCACCTCAAGCGCGGGTCGCTTTTCCCGCCGCTGACCGCCACTCGCGCGGCGTCATGCCGTAAGCGCGGCGGAAGAGCGTGCTGAAATGCTGGGACGAGCTGAAGCCGTGCTGCTGCGCGGTCTTGGTTACATCGAAGCCCGGCTGGCGCAACGTGAGTCGCGCGGCGCCGAGGCGGAGCGACAAATGGTAGGCGGCGGGGCTGACGCCGACCTCGCGGCGAAACTGCGCGCAGAAATGCGGCACGCTGCGGGCCGTGGCCATCGCCGCCAGGTCGCGCAGCGGTAGGCGTCGGTCCAGCTGCTGTTCCATGAACGTCACGGCGCGCTGCACGGCGTAGGAATAGGGCAGGGCGGTGGGCGCGGGCGTCCGGCGCTCGCCGGCCTCGAGTCGTTGCGTTACGAGCGTGATGAACAGCTCGAGATAGGCCGTGACCGCCGCGCGGCGTTGCGGGTGGTGCGCCACGACTTGCGCCACGAGTCCGCGCAGCACCGGCTCGACCTCCGGGCAGCCGGTGAGGGCGCGCACGTGCTGGTGGCGCAAGTTGGCCGCCAACCGCCGCGCCGCTGGTCCGAGTCGATCCAGTTTCAAGCCCACCCAGAGGTGGTGGTTCTCGGGATTGGGCACCGGCCCGGTGCCATGTTTTTCGCCGGGGTAGGCGATGTAGAGGTCCCCCATGCCCATCGTCGTGATCTCCCCCGCCGCCTTCCACGTCGCCTGGCCGCGCGCGAGGTAGAGAAACTCAAATGCCGGGTGCGAATGCGGCTTGCGGTGATGTCCCCGGCAGCACAACGCCTCGCCGCAGTGCGTCAGTGCCGGCAGCTCGTCCACCGGGCTGTCGTAGAGGAAACCGCTGATGATCTGGGGATCGCGGAGGACCTTCATGGGCGTGACCTTGGGTGCACGTTCTTAAAGCAGGCATAATATCCTATACGTTTCCACCGAAAAATCTGAACGCCATTTGCTGGCGGACGGGCTACCATGTATCTTCCCTCGCTCGTCCGCCTCAAGCCACCGCCTGTCCGCGGGCCAGCCCAATTTTCTTCCATGAACGCCACCCAGACCGCTCCCTACCGCCTCACCCCCGCGCAGCAGAAATTCTACCACGAAAACGGCTACCTGCTCGGCCTCCCGCCCATCTACACGAAGGCGGAGATGGCGAAGCTCAACGTCGAGCTGCCGAACCTGCTCGCGCTGCTCAAGCCCGGCGAGACCACCAAGGACATCCGTGAATGGCACGAGACGAGCACCTACCTCTACGAAATCGCGATGAACCCGAAAATCCTCGACCTCGTCGAGGGCATCCTCGGGCCCAACTTCTATTTCTGGGCGAGCAACTTCTTCATCAAGGAGCCGCACAATCCCTCGACCGTCGGCTGGCACCAGGACGCGTATTACTGGCCAATGGCGCCGCACAACTCCGTCACCGTGTGGCTGGCGTTTGACGACGTGGACGAGGTCAACGGCGGCATGAAGCTGATCCCCGGGTCGCACCGCGGCGGCATCATCAAGCACAACCGCTCCAAGCAGACGGCGTCGGTGCTCTCCCTCGAACTCGAGGACGGCTCCGGCTTCGACTCCAGCCAGGCGGTCCAATTCCGGCTCAAGGCCGGCGAATGCTCGCTGCACGACGACCGCGCGATCCACGGTTCGCCGGCGAATCCCTCCGACCGCCGCCGCGCGGGCCTGACCATCCGCTACTCCGGCACGAACGTGAAAAACGACATGGCGGTGAATCCGAACTTCAAAGCCTACCTCTGCCGCGGCGTGGACGAGTTTCACCTCAACCCCACCGGCCCGATCCCGGCCCAGCGCTACGGTCGCCCGAATTTCAAGCCCGTCAGCAACGAGGAAGCGGGCAAGGTTTGAGTTTTTAAGGGGAGGCCAGGAAGCGGGGAATCGGACTCGGCCGGAAATTGGCCCGGCCTGGATTCGCGTTCGATGGCGTTCGTTGGCGGGCAATGGATTGGCGCACGGATTGGGTTCTTGAGCTGGGTGGGGAAGTCCCGTGATAGTCGCGTCCATGTCACAGACGCAGCTGTTCGAGCTTACGCCAGCGGAGTCGATGTTCGCGCCGTTTCACGACCCGGTGATCGCTGAGCACCTGCCGTTGCGGCTGGAGTCGGGATCGGCGGTGGAACTGAAACGCGTCTTTGGCTGGGATGGGGTGAAACTTTCCTGGGACACTGCCCAGCCCGGCACGCTGGCGGCTCGCTTGGAAATGCCGCTGACCGGGCTGCCGGAGCGCTTTGATCAATTTGTGTTCTGCCACGTCGTGCCGGCGGATGTGAGCCTGACATTCGAGGCCCGCCGGGGCGGGCAGTGGTCACCGCTCGGTGTGAGCGTAGCGGGGCGGGGCGGGCGGGATGAAGTTACGTTGCCGATCGGGGCGCGTCCGATCGAGGCCGTCCGCTGCGGCTTCACGGCCCACGGCGGCGGGCATGTGATGATCAGCCTGCAGTGGTGGGGCGTGGCGCAGGCGGCGCTGGTCGCCCAGTTGGAGGCGGCGCGTCCGCGCTATGACGGCAAATGGGAAGGCCTGATCCTGCCGCCGGAGTCGTGGCCGGAGCCGAAGCTGGCGCGCGGACTGTTGTTCAACGAAGGCGACCTGCCGGCGTTGCGCGAAAAGCGCACTGCGCCGTATTGGGACAAAACCTGGGCGCTGCTGGAGGAACGGGCGAAGCAGTATCTGGCGCGGCGGCCGGAGGACGACCTCGACACGTATCTGCCGCAGACGGACCAGCGCTACATCCGGGCGCGGGAGAAGGGCCGCACGACGTATTTCGCGGAGCCGGTGATCCTGGGTTTTGTGGGGCTGGTGAACGGCGACCGGGCGATGGGCTTCCACGCGCTGCGTTACCTCATGTGTCTCGTGCACACGACCGCATGGGCGCAGTCGGCCGAGAGCCGGGCGCGCGGAAGTGCGTGGGATCAGCGCTGCTTCAACGAGGAAATGGCGACCACCGCGGCCACACTGCTGCTCGACTGGTATGACTTTGCCCTGACGCCGCGCGCGCGGGTGCTGGCGCAGCAGGCGCTGTGGGACAAGGGCGTGGCGATCATCGAGCGCGACATGATGAAGTGGGACTACGTCTTCACCATGAACCAGGGCCCGTGGTTCTGCCGCGCGCGGCTGCTGGCGGGGCTTTACCTCGAGACGGTCTGGCCGCGGATGAAGCCGCACACGGAGCTGGCGTTGCAGGACATGCGCGCGGGCATGGAAAACTATATTTTGCCGGACGGCGGCACCGACGAAGGCCTCGGCTATTTTTCGATCACGCTGCATGCCGTGCTGCCCGGTTTGCTGGCCTACGCGCGGGCGCGGAACGCGGACGTGAAGACGCTGCTGCCGTCGCATTTCCGCGAGACCGGTCGCTTCGTGGCGGCGCTGTCGGCGATGGAGCCGGGGCGCGTCCTCACTGAGGGCGACAACACCGTCGATTTCGTCGTGGGGGACACGATTCCGCTGCTGGCTGCCATCCTGCCGGACGAAATCTACGCCCGCGTCGCAGCGGCGTGCCTGATGCAGCGCCGGCCGTCGGGCTATTTTGACCAGTATTTTTTCGAGGGCGTATTCGCATTCATTGCGGGCCCAACCCAACTCGCCGCGCCGGAGACGATCGTCCCGACCTTTGCCACGCTGCCGCAGACCGGCCATCTCACGAGCCGCCGCGCCACAGCGTCCGGTCGGACCGTGCGCCTGCACGTGGTTGGGGCCAAGGCAAAGGCGTCGCACACGCACTTCGACAAAGGGGCTTTCCTGCTCGAGCTGGACCGGATGCCGGTGCTGCTGGACCGCGGGCAGGTGCGCTATGACGACCTGCGGAGTTACACGCTGAAGCGGACCGAGCTGCACAACACGCTGACGCCCGTGACCGCCGAGGGCGTCTATGTGAACCAAGCCGGCGTGATCGACGCGACCATTCCGCAGGGGACCGGCGACGACCGGCGGCTGCGTGCCACCATCGATCTCGCGCACGTCTGGCGCGGCGTGATGGCCCGCTGCACGCGCGAAATCGTGGCGGACGCCGTGGAGGAATTCGAGGTGCACGATCGCGGTGAACTCCTCACGCCGTCGGCGCTCGCGTTCCACCTGCACACGCGGATTCCCTGGGAAATTAGCGGACGCGAGGCCGTGCTGCGGCTCCCGGCGTGGGAGCTGGTCCTGCGCGCGCCCTGGGCGGATTCCATTGCGCAGCAGGAGGACTCGATCGACTTTCGCCTGCAACCCGTCTGGCACCTCGTCTGCCGGCTGGACCGTGCCAAGTCATTTGACCTGAGGACGACGTTTCTCTGCCGACCGCTTTGAGGATTCGCCCCACCTCGAACCGCCGTGTTACGCGCAAGACCGGGAATTCGGAAATAATCGGTTTGATAAACCGGCGGAGGAGACCTTGGTGTGGTTTTGCCATGCGCCGACTCTCCTGCCTTGTCCTGATCATCACGGGGCTTCTGCCCCGCCTGTCCGCGGCTGAACCGGACGCCCATCTGCTGGCCGGCACCTGGCGCTACGATCCCGCCCGCAGCACCGAACTCAGCTCCTGGGGCTCGCTCCAGCTCGTTATTACGGTGGACGGTTCCCACGTCACGCTGACGCGCCACTGGACGGCGGGGCGGCGGACGTTCGATGAGGTCACGCCGCTCGATCTCACGCGGGCGATCAACGCCGTGCCGGTGGAATGGTGGCCCGACAACCGCCACCTCGGTGCCTACATCGGCGGTGACCAGGCCAAGCAGATCCGGGCCACCCTGATGGATGACGGCCGCATGCTGCGGCTGAGCTCCGACCTCGTGCTCGCCACGCAGCAGGGCGAGCGCGCGGTGAACATCCTCAGCGACTACAAGGTCTCCGCCAACGGCACCCTGCTCACGCTCATCGAGCTGCGCAGCACGCGCAACGAGCCCGTGGTCTATGTCTTCCAACGCGTGACCGATGCCGCCGCTGACGCGAAGGTCTCCAAGGGCAACGCCGAGTAACTTCCTCCACTTCAGCCCATGCAACTTCCCCGCCGTCTCTGCCTTCTCCTTTTCCTCGGTGTCCTGGGTTTCCCGGTTAGCTCACCGGGGCAGCCCATCCCGCCGAAGGTGGCCCACGCGCCGGCCACCGCGGCGCTCATTCCGCTCTCGGGCAACTGGCGCCTCGACGGCGACGTGCCGGTGCACGCGCTCCTCATCTCGCTGCAGGGCCTGGCGAACCGGGGCGAGCCGCGCGTTTACCTCGAATATCCCAAGGACTGGCAATGGGAGATCGTCCGGCCGCTCGAGGGCTTCTTGGAGAAGCGCCACGGCATCAAGTTTGACCGGCTGGGGCAGGATGACGCCGACGCCGCGCTGACGCGCTTCGGGCATTTCGCCAAGGGCTACGTCGTCTGGGACAAGGCGGTGCGCTCCTCGCTCATCGTCGCGTTCACGATCTCAGGCGTGGAGGACGCCGTGGTGGTCAACGCCGACCTGGTTCCGCTGGTGGAAAAACACGGGCTGAAAAAGATCGCGGACCTGCGCGGGCAGTTCACCGGCAAATCGGAAGCGCAGATTTACCAGTGGGCCTACGATCACTACTGGGCCCGCTGCTCGCGGGACTACTACGTGCTGCTCGGCGGCCATGCGGGCGTCGAGATGCAGCCCGGCATCGCCGACTTCGGCGTGATGCAGCGCGCGTTCTTCAGCGATCTTTCGGCCAACCCGAAGCACCCCGATGAACTGGCGCTCGAGCGCCGCATCTTGGGCGGCCAGCATCCCGCCAGCATCGTCGTCGGCTGGCATTCCTACGGCAAGGACACGGAGGGACAGCACACCACGCTCGTGGGGAATTACGGCCTGAAGATGGAGGGCCTGCACAACCTCCCCAACGTGTCGTTCGCCTGCCAGATCCCGCTGACGCCCAATTTCAAGTTCACCAACAACCACCACGTGGCGCCCGACGCGAAGCTCAAGGCCGAACCCAAGGTCTACGTCTGCGCCGTGGCGACCGACTCGATGGGCATCGGCGCGTGGACCAAGCCGGGTCGCGGCGCGATTCCCTACACCTGGCAGGTGACGATGAACTGGGCGTGGATGAACCCGCCGGCGCTGCAGTTTTTCTACGAGGACAAGACGCCGAATGACTACTTCATCGCCGGCCTGGGCGGACCGGGTTACATGTATCCCAAGTCGATCCCGGCGGACAAATTCCCGGCGCTGATGAAGGATGCGCGGGTGCTCATGGCGCAGCTCGACCTGCGGGTGATGGAGATCATGGACTATTCCGAGGGCAACCGCCACGTCGGCAACACCGACCTGCCGAAGGAGGTCGTTGACCGCTACTACCACGAGTTTCCCGACGTGATCGGCTTCATCAACGGCTACGGCACGGCGCGCACCTACGACCTGCGCGACGGCAAGCCGCTCATCAGCTACGACTATTACCTCGACGTGAACCGCACGGTGAAGGACGCCGCGGCCGATGTGGAGGAGCTGATCCAGCTCAACCCGAAGCGGCCCTATTTCCTCCTGATGCACATCCGCGAGCGCAACCCGGTCGAGAAGGTGAATGCGATCCTCCACTCGCTCAGCGAGCCGGTCGAAGTCGTGCCCCTCGACGTGTTCCTCAAGCTCGCGGCCGACGCGAAAACCTACCAGACGCATTACCAGCAGGCAGCGGATCCGGTCAGTCGGAACCCGTGATGATTCGTGCCTTTGGTAGGTCGGGGTTTATCCCCGATATCGGGCGTTCCGCCGCCGCCAAGGCCATGGTGGACAAGAAAGCCCGACCTGCGCCGGACAATACCCGCTCGCGCATCTTCCTCCTCGCGCTCCACTGACTTCGGTTAAAGCTGAACCCATGTCCGAGTCCGGCTACACGGAGCGCGAGGAACTGGCGAACAGCCTCACCCATGGCTTGGGGATTGCGCTGAGCATCGCGGGACTCGCGCTGCTGACGACCTATTCCAGCCTGCGGGGCGATGCCTGGCTCGTCACGAGCACGACGATTTTCGGCGCCACGCTCGTTGCGCTCTACACGAGCTCGACGCTTTATCACAGCTTCCGCTCGGCGTCGGTGAAGCAGTTGCTGCGGAAGTTTGATCACGCGGCGATCTTCCTGCTCATCGCGGGCACCTACACGCCGTTCCTGCTCGTGACGCTGCGGGGACCGTGGGGCTGGACGCTGTTTGGCGTCATTTGGGGCCTCGCGGTGGTCGGCATCGCGCTCAAATTCTGGTTCGCCGGCCGCTACCGCCTCGTGTCCACGCTCGTCTATATCGCGATGGGCTGGCTCGTGCTGACGGTGCTGCGGCCGTTGCTCGTGGTTCTGCCCCGGCCGGGCTTCTGGCTGCTGCTCGCCGGCGGCTTTTGCTACACGGGCGGCGCGGTGTTTTACCTCTGGAAACGTCTGCCGTATCATCACGCCATTTGGCACCTCTGCGTGCTCGCCGGCAGCATTTGCCACTGGGCGGCGGTATTTTTCTACATTGTGCCTCGTGCGGGGTAGGGCGGGTTTTCCTTGCTCGGCGGGTCGAGTTTCAGCCGGGCGCCCTTCGCGACTTGGCGGCGTTCATTCATGACAATCTTTTCCTGCGCCGCGCTTGTCATGGGCGGAAATAAGCCAAGGGTCGTCACCGGCTATCGCGCCATCCCTATGAAACTACGACCGCTTGCACTTTGGTTCGCCGGCTTGGTCCTTGCCGCCGGCGTCGCGCTCCGCGCCGAGGGCGGGAGCCCCGGCATGGCCGGGACTTGGAAACTCGATGTCACCCGCAGCACGCCGGTCCGCCCGTGGGACGTGCAGACCGTGACCATCGTCACCCGCGGCGATTCCGTGGTCATCACGCGCAATCTCGCGTGGGGCGCGGACCGCAAGGTCGATGACACGACCGTCGCGGTGACCGACGGCAAGACCGTCACCGCCAACCCGGTCGGCTACTGGCTCGATACCTGGTATACCAATGTTTACATCGGCGGCGATCACCTCAAGCGCGTGACGGCCGAGTGGCTCGACGGCGGGCGCGTGCTGAAACTTGAGACGACGCTCGCCATCGAGGCGCAGCAGGGCGACCACCCGGTCCACCTCTACGATGAGTTCCGCCTCTCAGCCGACGGCAAGACCCTGAAGCTCTACGAGCTCCGCTCCACCCGCGACGAGGCCATGGTCTATTACTTCACCCGCCAGTGATCCCTCCTGCCATGAAATCCCTTTCCAAACTTTCCGTTCTCGTTCTCGCGTTGCTCGCTCCCGCCGCTTTCGCGGTGCCCGGAGTGCCCGCCGCCGCGCCCAAGGAGGCCTTCCTCATCCCGGTGAAGGACAACTGGGAGATCACGATCAGCGACAAGGCCTCGCCGAATGTCGGCAAGGAAGGCGCGCTGGCCGAAAACCTCATGCTCATCGGCCTGCAGGGCCTGGCCAACACGGATGCGCCGCGGGTCTACATCGAGTATCCAGTGACGTGGCACTTCCATGATTTCAACCCGCTCAAGGATTTCTACGCCTCGCGCTACGGCGTGAAGTGGACGCGGCTCGACACGGCGGATGCGGCGCTCACGCAGCTGGCTCACTTTGCCAAGGGCTATGTCGTCTGGGATCGCCACGTGCGCACGTCGATCAACGTCGCGCTGACCGCGGCGGGCGTGCTGCGCGGCCTCGTCGTGGACGAGAGCCTGATTCCCCTCGCCGAGAAGCACGGCCTCAAGCCGCTCGCGGATTTCCGCGGCAAGTTCACCGGCCAGTCGGACATCCAGATCTACAAGTGGGCCTACGACACGTATTGGAAGGACTGCAGCCGCGACTACATCATCTGGATGGGCGGCGCGGGCGGCAACATGATGGAGCCGGGCGTGGCGGACCTGGGCATCGCGTTCCACGCGTTTGTCACGGACCTCTCGGCCAACCCGAAAGACAAGGAGGAAATCGCCTTCCACCGGCAGCTCCTCAGCGAGCTGAAGCCCACCGCCTGGATCATGGGCTGGCATTCCTACCCGAAGGACACCGAGGGCCAGTGGATCACATTGACGTCCGGCTACGGCCTGAAGGCGATCGGCCTGAACACGTTTCCCAACGGCACCTTCATGAGCCAGATCGGGTTCTCGCCCGGTTTCAAGATGACCAACAACAACCACGTCACGCGCGACAGCGTCGTGAAGGCGGACAAGAAGGTCTACATCTGCCTCGTGCAGTCCGACAGCATGGGCATCGGCGCGTGGACGGAGCCGGAGCGCGGCAAGATTCCCTACAACTGGGAAGTCGGCGTCGACGGCGCGCAGTGGTATCCCGCGGCGATGGAGATGTTCGCCAAGGACAAGTCCCCGAACGACTACTTCATCGGCGGCCAGTCCGGCTACATGTATCCGGCGGCGGTGCCGGCGGACCGTTTTCCCGGGCTGATGAACGAGATGAATGCGCGGATGCCGCTGATGGACCAGCACACGGTGGGCATCATGGATCACACCGACCGCGGCATCCCGATCGGTTACTTTGACCTGCCGAAACGCTGCGTGGACGAGTATTACGCCGGCGCGCCCGGGGTGATCGGCTTCATCAACGGCTACGCCGCCGCCCACACCTTCGACCTGCGCAACGGCCAGGCGATGATGTCCTACGACTACTACCTCGACGAGCACCGCCCCGTGGCGAGCGCCACCGCGGACCTCGACGAGCTGATGCGCCTCAACCCCGTGCGGCCGTATTTCATGCTGATCCACGTGCGCGAATCCAACAGCATCAAGCGCGTGATCAGCATCCTCGACGGCCTCGAGGAGAAGCCCGAGCTGGTGCCGCTCGACACGTTCCTGAAGCTCGCCGCGAGCAGCCCGACCTTCAAGGTTCGCTACAAGGACGAGAAGCCTGCCGGTAAGGCGTGGGACGCGCAGACGCAGTGATGTAGGGCGGGGTCCCTGACCCCGCCTTGATCCGAGAAAAACCTTTCCCGCGAATTGCGCGGATGGACGCGGATATGCGCATGCGCCATCCGCGCTTATCCGCGATATCCGCGGGAGAGTTTGCAGTGGTGTGGCGGGGTCAGCGACCCCGCCCTACAAGCGGACTTTTCCTTCGGCGATCCTGCGTAGGAACAACGCGCACAGGTTGGCGCGCTCGACGAGGCTCGGCAGCACGCAGTATTCGCGGTCGCTGTGGAGCTGGTCGCCGATCACGCCCAGCCCGTCGAGATTGGGCAGCCCGGCGGCCGAGAGCAGGTTGCCGTCGGAGCCGCCGCCCGCGTGCACCCACGTGAAAGGCGGGAGCCCGAGCTCGGCGCCGCATTGCTGGTAGAGGGCGAACGCAGTTTCCTCGGCGGGGACGCATTCCTTGGGCGGACGGTTGAAGCTGCCGGTGATCTCGAGATGCAATCCTTCCCGGGCGTTAATGGGCGCGGCGAGTTCGGCGAGTCGCGCGAGCACGGCGGGGCGGTCGGCGACGCGTGTGATGCGGATATCCAGGAGCGCCTGGGCGTAGTCTGGAACGACATTGGTGGCGTCGCCACCGCCGTGGATCCGGCCGATGTTGAGCAGGACGCCGGGTAGCTCCGCGGGAATGCGGTGGGCGGTGACGAGGAACTCGGCCAGCGCGGCAATCGCGTTGCGGGCGTTGCTGGGCGATTTTCCGGCGTGGCCCGCGCGGCCATGGCATGTCGCCGCGAAATTGCCGGTGCCTTTGCGGGATTGCACGAGATTGCCGGTCATCCGGCCCGGTTCGAAGACCAGCCCCAGCTGGTGACGCGGTGCGGCCTCGGCGAAGAGCGGGGCGCTGCCGAAGGAGCCGGTTTCCTCGTCGGGCGTAAGCAGGACCTCGAAGCCGAGGGCGGGCGAGGGGTTGGATGCGAGATAGGATTGCAGCGCGGCCAGCATGACCACGAGGCCGCCCTTCATGTCCGTCACGCCGGGTCCGCGGAGCGTGCGTTCATCGACGAGCTCGCACCGCTGGAACGGGTTGTTCGCCCCGTAAACGGTGTCGTAGTGCCCGCTGAGCAGCACCTGCCGCGGCGCGTCGGGTTGGAAGCGCACGCGCAGGGCTTGGGCCGGGGTGTTGGCGCAGGGCATACGGGCGACGGTTACGCCCGGCAGCGCGGCAAAGTCGGCCTCGAGCAGGTCGAGCATGGCGGCGAGCCCGGGGAGGTTGTCACTGCCGGAGTTCTGGTTGGCCCAACGGATCAGGCGGTCGCGAAGCGGGGGGAGTTCGAGTGTCACAGCACCGAAACAATCGCGGAAACCCCGCCTTTGCCAAGCCTACGGCGGGCAAGGCGGAGGAGCGGTATCGTCAGGCCCTGGAGCCAAGCCGGAAGCCAGAAAACCAGGAACAAACCATGCCAAAAATGTCCTCCTGGTTTCCTGGCTTCCGGCTTCAATTCATTTTCCACGCTTTCGCCGCTTCGCACTTCCGCGATCCGGTTCGGACGACTCAGACCCGGCCGTTGATCACCGCTTCGATGCGGTAGCCGTCGGGGTCGAAGACGAAAGCGGCGTAGTAATTCCTGCCATACTCCGGGTTCAGGCCCGAGCCGCCGTTGTCCTTGCCGCCATGCTTCATCGCGGCCTTGTAGAACGCATCGACGGCCTTGCGGGAGGGTGCGACAAAGGCGATGTGGAAGCCGTCGCCGGTCATCCGGTGCTCGCGCTTCCGCAGCCGCAGGGCGAACTGGTCCTGGCGGTCCACGAGGCCGTAGCCGATGACGCGCTCATCCGTCCAAACCCGCCGATAGCCCAGCGCCTTCATCACCGGATCGTAGAAACGCGCCGCGCGCTTCAGGTCGCGAGACGGCAGCGAGAGATGGTGAATGAAGCGCACAGAGGAGCGTCCCTGCTCGACGAGGATTAACCGTCGAGGATGAATTCCCACATCTCGACGTTCGCGTAGCGCGCAGGAGGCGTGAGCGCTGGATATTTCCAGTGGTGAAGCGCCTCGAGGGCGGCGGCGTCCAGGTTGGCGTTGCCGCTGCTCTTCTTGACGCGGACGTCGACGACCGAACCATCCTCCGCGACCAACACATCCATCGTGATCGTGCCAATGATGCGCGCGAGGAGCTCCTTTTTCGGGTAGACTGGATCCTGGACGCGCACCGCCCAGAGTCCTTCGAACTGATGCAGCTGGCCGAACACGGTCTGCTGGACGCCGTGGTCGACCTTGAAATGCAGCGGTTTCGGGGCGGGCTCGGCGGCGAGAGAGTAGGTTTGGGCCGCGAGTGCCGCGGTGACCAGAATCAAGAGGGAAAAGACTTTACGCATGGAGAGAATTGGGTGGAGGAGAGAAGTCTCACTTGCGCCGTGCCTTCGGGCGTACGCCGCAGTGGGACCAATCGTAGGGAACGAAACCGAGTTTGAGGGCAGGCGAGTTGCTGGCAAGGCGCCAGGTTTTGCGGCCCTCGGTGAGCTTCGGGTTGGCGATGATCGAGAGCTGGTCGTGTCCGGCCTTCCGCCACGCGGCGAAGCTGATTTTGTGGGGGTTGCCCTCCTTGAGGTGCGTCTCGGGGTTGAGACTCGGCGCGGGCGCGCCGTCGGGGAACCAGATGCAGTTGGCGTTGGCGACGAGGGCGCCGGACGCGATGTTGCCCTTGTAGCCGCCCTTGTAGAGCGCGGCGCTCGGGCCGATCAGGATGTTGTTGAAAAAACTCGCGCTGAAATGCCCCGGCTCGATTCGCGACACGGAGCAGAGGGCGTTTTTCCCGCGGGCGAAGATGTTGTGGCGGACGATGTTTTCGTGGCCGTAGTGGATGTTGAACGGTGCGTCCTTCGTGTCGTGGACGAGATTGTGCTCCACGAGGATGTAGGAACTGCCCTCGTCGAGATACACGCCCCAGCCACCGTAGTCGTGCGAGCGGATGTCGTGCAGGTGGTTGCCGCGCAGGACGGTGCCGGGTTGGATGCCGAGCGTGTAGATGCCGCCCATGTCGCTGAGGATGCCGGCGCCAATGTGGTGGATGTGATTGTGCTCGATGCGGTTGTTGCAGGAAATCGTGTCGCGGAAGCCCCACGTCCAGCCCGTGGAAATGCCGGTGTAGCACGTGTGGTGGATGTGGTTGTGCGACACGTCGCAGTCCGCGGCGTGGGACAGCAGCACACCGATGCCCTGGTGGAAAATGCGGCCGATATGGTGGATGTGGTTGTCGGTGATGCGCAGGTTGCCCGTGCGGCGCTCGGCGAACCCGTCGATGTCAGCGCCACCCGCGCGAATGCCGCCCGCGCCGATGTCCTCGAAAACGTTGCCGACGGCCGAGCACTCGCGACAACCGGGACCGAATTCCAAGCCGTAGAGCCCGACGTGCTCGATCGTGCAGTCCGTCACGGCGCAGTCGCGCGCCCCGCGGAAGTTGATTGCGCCCGGCACGGCGATGGCCGCCTGCGGGCTGCCGCCGATGGGCGCGTCGTTCCCCTCGAGCAGGAAATGCCCCAGGATGTGCGCCTCGGTCAGCGGCGAATACCAGTCGGCGTGGCGGAAGGTGAGCCCGGAGAACTCGAGACCCCGCAGGTGCAGCGTGCCGTGGACGTCGAGGCGGTCGCCGGTCTCGGCGAAGATCTTGCCACCGGCGCGAACGAAAGTGTGCAGCCGTGGCGCGAAGATCGCGGTGTTCTCGGGCGTCTCGCCCGGACGCGGCAGGTAGTAAAGCCGGCCCGTCTCGCGGCTGAGATACCATTCGCCGGGCTCGGTGAGCGCCTCGAAGAGGTTGTCGATGTAGTAGCGCGCGAGGTCCCGGCCGCCGGCGTTGTTGACGTAGGCTTCGTAGAGCACGAAGGCCGAGCGGCGCGCGAACGTCAGCCAACCCGTGCGCGGGTTGAGTGCGGGTTTCGGCAGGCGCTCCTCGATCCAGTAGTGCAGCAGTACGAACTCCGCTTCGGGCAGCGATGTCCACGCGGGGGAGACATCACCGGGCTTCGGCTTGAACGTGTCGCGGCCGTCGCCGAGCCCGACCTTCTCCGGCTCGAGGATCTCGCCGATGTGGAAAACGTTCTTCGTGCCCTCGGCGTCGGGGGAGAACTTCGGCAGGCGGGCGCGCGGCGCGCGGCGGCCGTTGACGAAGAGCGAGCGGAAGTAGCGCTTGCCGGCGACGACATCGGGCAGGTCGAGCGTCCACTCGGTGCGCCCGTTGCGCCGGCCGACCTTCCAGCCCGTCAGCTTTTCTCCGCCGTCGAACACCGGTTTGGCTCCGGGAGCCGCGGTAAACCGCGTGTGCGAGTCGGCCTGGTCAAACACGACCGTCTCCGTCTGCGCGTAGCGGCCCGCGTGGACCGACACGGTAGCCTCGCCGGTGACTTTGCCGGCGGCGCGAAGCTTCCGGAGATTGTCCCGGGCGCCGGCGAGCGTGGCCCACGGGCGATTGACGGTGCCGGGAGCGGAGTCGCGTCCACGGGGGGAGAGGTGGAAAACGTGCATGGGGTGGGAAAGCGGTAAGCGTTAAGCGATAAGCTGTAGGCGGGGAACCTCAAGAGACCCAAGGCGAGCCAAGTGCGCCCGCCCGACGATGGCGAAGGCAATTCGAGCGGGAGGGTGAATATTTCTGCCGTAGCTATTTTTTCTGGTAGAATAGCCCACGGTCATCGTCGACCCAGAGCCTGACCCCTCTCCAATTTGCAGTTGCTCTAGTGAGGAAGTAGCCCTGTCCGGAAGATTCTGATCCTGGCAGCGTGCAGTGGAAATTCTGGAGCACGACGTTTGGCCGGTCCTCCACGATTGCAAATTCCCACTGTCCCTCCTCAGCCACGCTCTTTCCGTCAGATCCCGCGTAGACGTGGCGATAGGATCCGTTTGGCCGAATTTCCAGCGCCTCAATTGACCCGGCAGTGTAGGTACCCGGGATCTGGCTTCGGTCGATAGCTGGAGAGCAGCCCGCAACAAGGCCAAACAAGGTAAAGACGAGCAGATTGGCCTTCATTTTGCGGGATAGCGCCAACGCACCCTAGGCGAGAGAAGCAACGGGTTCATGCTGCGGATAATCGCGTCTGTGTTACGGCTCCAAGTCTCGCACTTTAGCGAAGAAGGCGGCGAGCTTGGTTTCGTCGAGGACGTCGTTCGTGCGGACGCTGCTGCAGAGGTCAAAGCCGTACGGGCCGACTTGGGCGTGGGCGGCGGCGAGGTTGTCGGGACGCAGGCCACCCGCGAGGAAGACGGGGCGGCCACAGGTTTCGACGATGCGGCGCGAAAGGGCCCAGTTGTGCGTGCGGCCGGTGCCGCCGAGTTCTTTCACCGCGAGGTTGGGGTTGCCGGAGTCCAGGAGGAGGAAGTCCACCTCGGGGGCGACGGCGGCGGCCTCGGCGATGGAGTCCTCGCTGCGAACGTGGATGACCTGCACCAACTGCACTCCGGGCAGCGCGCGGCGGAGGTCGCGGTGCGTGCCCCGGGTGAGGGCGTCCACGATCTGTACGGTGGTGGTCCGGCAGCGCCGATGCTGGGCGATGATCGCGTCGACGTCGGTGAGCGCGGTCAGTAGGAACGTGGCCGTGCCGGGCGGCACACTGGCGGTGATTTCGGCGATGAGGTCCTCGCGGATGACGCCAGGTCCGCTGGGCATGTGGGAAACCAGTCCGAGCGCCGCGGCGCCATGGGCGAGGGCCGTGCGGGCCTCAGCCACTGACTTGATGCAGCAGATTTTGACGATCGGGGCCGAGGGCACGCGGGGAGATTAGCCCACGGAAATGAGAGAGGAAATGAATTTGTTGCCCACGGAACACACGGAAGACACGGAAGCCCAGTTTGTCATTCTGAGCGCAGCAAAGAATCCAGTGAGACTCTGTTAACAGTCTCCAAGTGGATTCCTCGCTGCGCTCAGAATGACAAACGCAGGCATCACTTTTCCGTGTATTCCGTGTGTTCCGTGGGCCAACCAATCAGTGGGCAGGGTAGGCGACGAGGACGCCGTCGAAGCCGGCGCCGATAAGTTTGTCGTTGGCGAAGACAAGCGATCCGAGATACCCGGCCCGTTCGGCGCCGGCGGGCAGCGGGGTGACGCGGCGCCATTTTACCGCACCCGTCCGGCGGTCCAGCGCGGTGATGCCGCCGCTGTGGGCGATGGCGGCGGGGACTTGGGCAGAGGTGCCGGCGAAGACGGTGTCGGCGGTGACCACCGGCGTGCCCCAGGTGATGCCGAAAACGTCGGTCACCCACCGCGCCTTGCCCGTGGCGGGATCCAGCGCACTGATGCGGCGGTAGTCGGAGCCGCCGATGTAGAGCAGGCCGTCCACGAGCCGCGGCACGGACTCGACCCACGAAAACCAGTAGGAGTTACGCCAGACGATGCGCAGGTCAGAGCGACGAAGCCCGTAGAGGAGATAGTCGCGGCAGCCGACAATGAGCATGTCACCGGCAACGACCGGCGCGGACGCGATGGGGCCGCCGAGCTTAGTCCGCGCGAGTTCGACGCCGTCGCGGCGGTTGAGCACGAGGACGCTGCCGTCGTAACAGCCGGCGATGAGCTTGTCGCCGTCGAGCGCCACGGAGGCGTAGATCGCGGCGCCGGCGTCATGCCGCCAAAGGATTTTGCCCGTCGCGGCATCGAGCGCGTAGAGGCCGTGGTCCGCGGAGCCCACATAAAGCGTGCCGTCGGCCAGGACGGGCACCGGCACCCGGCGGTTGAAGGTTTCATTGCCGGATGTCGCGCCGGTGGTGGACGCGGCGTCGTGCAGCGGCGCGCGCCAGAGCAGGTGGCCGTCGGTGCGGTTGAGGCAGACCAGTTCGGTGTGACCGTCCACAAACCAGAGGCGATCGGCGGTCACCAGCGCCTCGCCGTAAAGCGGGTTGGAGTCTGACCACGTCCAAAGTTCCGTGCCGTCACGGGCGCTGAGGGCGTGAAATTTTCCGTCCACGCTGCCCACATAGACGACGCCATCGCGGGCCGCGGGCGATGCCCAGACGAGCGCTCCGAGGGCGTGGGACCAGAGCGGAGCTGGACCGGGCGGCAGAACCGGCGCTGGTGGAACGGGCAGCGGTTGAACAGCCCGGTGGAGGTCGACTTGCAGGAGCGGATTGGCGAAGGTTCCCGTCAGGCGATCGCCGGCGCGCGTGAGCCGAATGCCAAGTTCCGGCAGCGTGTAGGTGCCATCGACGATCTGCGCGGGGCCGAGAAACATCCCGTTCACCCACATCGCGGGCATTGTGATGCGGGCGTTGAGGCCGTGCTTGCCGGGCGTGAAGGCGAAGCTGATGTCGGTGGTCTGGTTGGGCGCGGCCACGGTGCCGACCCACAGGCCCCCGAACGGATCCGGAGTGACGGCGGCCGGCGGTGTCTCTGCGATAGCCCAACCAGCGGCGAACAACCACAAGGCCAACAGCCTAAGGCTTAGAATAGCTCGCATGCCGGAGGGTGCCGGCGCGAGCGGGGACGGGCAAAGGGTTTTGGACGAAACGCCGCTTTTGTGCGTCGGGCGCAGGTTCAGAGCGTGATGAGCGGCGCCGAGGAACCGTCCGCGGCCACGAAGGAGGCCTTGACGGCCTGCCCCCGGTGAGTGCCGGCGAAATTCCAGAAACCGCCCTCGTGCGTCACCGTGATGTCGCCGTGCGCTTCGCCGTCGGGCGCGGTCGAGCAGACCGTGAACAACATATGCTCGGTGGCGGCGGCGGAGCTGATTTCGGTGAAAGGATAAATGCCGCCGCTCTCGGGCAGCTTGAGCCGGCCGGTCGCGAGTGAACTCGCCCCGGCGGTGAGGACGCGCGCGAGCAGGGTGGCCTGCGGGCGCTCGATCCTGAACGTGCCGGCGTTGACGGCGGCGCGGCCTTCACCGTCTTCGTTGAAAACTTGGAAGCGGGCGGAGATGGGCAGCGCGGTTTTAAGAATCACGTGGTCGAAGATCGCGAGCACGTCGGGCTTGAGGTAAATCAGCGTGCGCTGGACGAGCTTGGCCGGGAGGTTGGCGCGCTTGTAGGCGTCGGTGGCGTCGCTGGTCACCGTCATCCAACCGGGTCCGAGCCGGTAGTCCTGGATCTGGGCGGCGGCCGTGGAGGAGTTCGTGCCGTCGTGTCCGTCGTGGTAAACGTGGCCATGGCCGTCGATGAGCACGGACGTGTGGGCTTCCGTCTGGCGGAGGAGCCACTTGGGATCCCTCGTGGAATAGGAGGCGTGGACGGGGTCGTTGAAGAGGCGCTCACCGTGGGCCTTGAAGATGACACTGTTGCGGTCGGCGTGCTCGTGGTTGATCGGGCCGCCGCTGCGCAGCACGACGACGTTGTCCTGCACGTCCCAGCCGGTGCGGGAAATGATGATGCCGAGGGCCTGCCGGCGGTCGAGGGGCTCCTGGGCGGGCAGCCGGGCGGGCACGGTGGAGTCGAACCAGACGGCGGTCCAGCTGGTGGTCCAGTTGGGCCGGATGGCCTTGGGCTGGAGCGTGAGCCATTGCGCGCAACCGTCGCGGAATTCGCGCGCGGTCCAGCTCAGCGGAATGCTGCCGGCGGCGACGAACGCATCGCCGAGGTTGATGCAGTCGTCGGGATGGCCGGCGGTCGGCATCGTCATGTCGAGCGCGTAGCGCGCCATGAGCGGGAAATCCAGCAGGCCGCGGTCGTCGATGCCGAGTTTGCGCCGGAAGATTTCCAACACGAAGCAGTAGTGCATGAACGTGAAGTCCCAGTAGCCAATGCCCTCGCCGAACGAGCCGTCGCGGTTCATGCGCGACGCATACAACTTCATGCTGTCGCGGGCCAGGGCCAGCCAGGCGGGCGCCTCGGGGTGCTTCTCCCAGAGGTGGACGGCGGCGACGGCCAGGCCGGCGGTGCAGGTGATGCGCAGGTTGGTCTCGTCGAGAATGCGGGGCCAGCGGGCGACGTCGACGGGCGGCAGGCCCTCCTCGTCGGGGTTGAGCCCCCACGGGCCGGCTTGATCGTGATGGTTCATGTCGCGCACGCCGCGCGCGCACGCTTCGCCGCCCTCGGTGGCCATGCCGCGGGAAATGGCGGCCTGGTCCTCCGCTGTGAGTTCGGGGGCGAGCCATTCGGACACGTGGGCGAGGGCCATGGCGGTGCCGGCGCCGCGGAGGATGGCGACGGGCTGGTGCTGGCTGTCGCGGAGCCAGTCCCAGCGCGGGTAGTCCAGCAGGCGCTTGAGCGCGAGGCGGGCGAGGGCGAGGTGTTGTGCGTCGGGAAAGAGCAGGTGGACGAAGGCCGAGCGCATCATGATCGTCTGGGCGCGGCCCATGTCGGCGATGTGGTTCCTGAGGCTGAGCTCGTGCGTCAGGAACTTCTCCTCGGCGGCGAAATCCACCGTCGTCATGTAGGTCCAGAACTCCGCGAACTCCGGGCGCTGGACGTTGGCGCGAATGCGCGGGAGGTCGGCGGCGTCGAAGAGCAGACCCGGCCGGGAGGTTCCGTTGGCGGCGGTGAGGGGGGGTGACGCGGGTGACGCGGCGCGGACGATGCCGCGCAGGGCGAACAGGGCGCCGAAACCGAGGCTGGAACGGAGGAATTCGCGGCGGGGGAGGGACATGGTGGAAAGAAGACAGAAGTCAGAGATCAGAGGTCAGAATTCTGAGGTCGGAAAACGGGGGTCAGGTCGGACCGGAAAGTTGCATGAACTTGTCATTCTGAGCGCAGCGAAGTCTAGCCGCCCGGAGCTGGTTTTACATCCAATGAGAGTTAATCCTTGGGTTCGACGACATCCAACTGGATTCTTCACTTCGTTCAGAACGACAGTCCGGCCTAGTCCACTGCTTCTGCTGGCAGCGGCGTGGGAGTGGCAAACACGACGAGCGCGACGCCGGCGACGACGACGGCGCTGGCGGCGTAGAAGAGCGGGGCGGGGTGCTCGTGGAAAATGAAGTAGGCGAGCAAGCCGGCGAAGACAAACTGGGTGACGTTGCAGAGGCTGATAATCTGGCCGCGGAGGTGGCGGACGCCGTAGTTGATCATCGAGTGGCCGACGATCGTGGGCAGGCAGGCGAGCCCGAGCATCAGGAGCCATTCACGGCCCGAGCCGAATTCGAACGTGCCGAGCCACGGCAGCGAGGCGACGAGGCTGATGAGGCCAGCCTGCAGGTAGACCGGCACGACATAGAGCCAGAGCGACGGGAAGTCGCGATTGCGCCGGCCGAGGGCGACGTAGCCGGCGGCGGCGATCATCGAGCCGAAGCAGATCATGTTGCCGAGGTAGTCGCCGCTGGCGGTGAAGGCGGCGCGGGCGGTGAGCAAGGCGACGCCGCCGAGGGCGATGGCGGTGCCGAGGATTTCGGTGCGATTGATACGTTCCGCGACCAACCAGTGCAGGAAGAACGGCAGGGCGATCGGCACGAGGTTGGCGATCAGGCTGGCCTGCGCGGCAAACGTCATGCGCGAACCGTAGCCCCAGGAAATGAAGTGAACCGAGAGCATCACGGACGGCCACAGGCTGCGCTGCCAATGCTGGCGCGTGTAGGCGCCGCGGTGCCGGCGCAATTCCCGCCAGAACACCGGCGCGAGCAACGCGCTGGCAATCAAGAGTCGCAATGCCGCCAGCACCGTCGGGTGCGTGTGGCTCATCCGGATCATGATGACCGCGGTCGAGCTGCAGAAGACGCCGATGAAAACGAGTGCGTAACGCCAGGGCATGAAACGCTCAGCGTGCCTGCCTGCTCCGCGCGAGTCGAGACGTGACCTGCACGGAGGGTGTCATCCACGCCGCCGCGCGTTCGTTACGGGATCGGCGAGAGGAGCGCGGGATACGGCCGATACGGGCCGTAGCCGGTCAGGCAGCTGGGATAGTAACCCTTGCCGTGGTAGTCCGAATAACCCACCGCCACCGCATAGTGGCCGGCGGGGTCGACATAGGTCAAAACCACGTCCGAGCCATAGACGCTTCCGCCTTTGCCCGTGCCGTAGGTGAAGGAAATCTGGCCGTGAATATCGGGCTTGTTGGTCGAGATGTTGGGTTTGACCCCGATCGACGGCTTCGACGCGACCCATGCGACCCCGGAAGGCGCGGTGCCCGAAATCCGTTCGTAAACATACTCGTCGAGCGTGGCCCGCTGGTCGGAGGTCAGGCGGTCGAGGCCGGCCAGTTCCCGTTCGCGCGGCGTGTGTCGCTCGCTGAAGCGGGTGTGGTCGACGTCGTTGTCCTTGAATTTGCTCGCAGCCACGTCCATCCGCACGAGTCCGTCGACGACAGCCACGTTATCCGCCGAGAGCTGCGCCAGCCCGGCGTGTTCGCGCTGGTCGGGCGTGAGGGTGGCGGAAAATTTCACGTCATCGGCCGCACGAACCGACAGCGCGGCGCAGGCGCCGAGCAGGATCAAAGCGAGGTGGGGAAGGAGGCGAGTGGCGGCAAGCATGGCGACAGGAGATGAGAGTGGGCGCGACGGCCCCAGGTTCCATCCTTTGCGCGGCGGGGCGCTGATTACTTCAACATGCCCGCCACGAGTCCGTAGGCCTCGTCGCCCTCGGCCTGCAACTGGCCGCTGGGGCTGTAGATCTTGAAATGCGGAATCGACTGGAGCTGATATTGTTTGGCGACAGGCGAACCCCAGTCGATGCCCTGCATGCCGGGGCGGTTGATGTCCACCTCGACGACGACGATGTCGGCGCGATCGGCGTGGAGCTTGTGGAGGCGCGGCGCGATGGCGCGGCAGGGCGGGCAATATTCGCTGGTGAAGTCGAAGATCGTGGTGCGGCCGCGGGCGACGTAATCCTGGATATTGACCGACTGGCCGTGCGCGATGCGGGCGGGCGTGGGGGATTTGGGGGCGGCGTTGGCCGGCACGCTGACGGTGGTGCTGTCGATCATGCCGGAGCGATTGCAGCCGGCGAACGCCACGAGCGCGGTCACGGAAAGGAGGAGGACTTTTTTCATAAGTGAGAGGGAGAAGGACGGATCAACCGTCGTGCTCCTCGGTTTTTTTGGCGTTGGCTGGCAGCTCGAGGCCGCGGCGCTTCAGGAGCGGCTCGAGCTGCGGCTCGCCGCCGGTGAACTTGATGAAGAGGCCCATGGCATCCTGGCTTCCGCCGCGGGACAGAACGTCGGCGCGGAAACGGTCGCCGTTGGCGCGCGTGAGTCCGCCGTGGGCCTTGAACCACTCGACGTTGTTGGCGGCGAGCATCTCGCTCCACAGGTAGGAGTAGTATCCGGCCGAATAGCCGGCGGAAAACGCGTGGGAGAAATAGGTGCTGCGATAGCGGGGCGGGACGGGTGCGAAATCGACCCCGGCGCGGTGCAGCGCGGCGGCCTCAAAGGCCTCCACGCCGTCGGCACCCGGCACGTCGGCGGGCTTGAGCTGGTGCCAGGTCTGGTCGAGGATCATCGCCGACAGGATCTCGGTCGTGGCGTAGCCTTGGTTGAAGTGCTGCGTGGCGAGCATCTTGTCGAGTAGCGCGGCAGGCATCGGCGCGCCGGTCTGGTAGTGCTTGGCGTAGTTCTTCACGACCTCGGGCCAGGTCGCCCACATTTCGTTGGCCTGCGAGGGATACTCCACGAAGTCGCGCGGGACGCTCGTGCCGCTGAAGCGCGGGTAGGTCACGTGCGAAAACATGCCGTGCAGGGCGTGGCCGAATTCGTGGAAGGCGGTTCGCACCTCGTCCGAGGTCAGCAGAGTCGGCTGGCCCGCGGGCGGCTTGGGAATGTTGAGGTGGTTGGCCACAACGGGCTTGGTGCCGAGCAGCTGGGACTGGGAAACGTATTCGTTCATCCACGCGCCGCCGCGTTTAGAGGGGCGGGCATAGTAATCCACGAGGAAGAGCGCCAGTTCCGAGCCGTCGGCGTCGCGGACCTCGAACACCCGCACGTCGGGGTGGTAGACGGGGAGATCGTGCCGCTCGTGGAACGTGATGCCGTAGAGCTTGGTGGCGGCGAAGAACACGCCGTCGATCAGCACGTGGTTCAGCTCGAAATACGGGCGCAGCTGGGACTCATCGATGGCATACTTGGCGGCGCGGACCTTCTCCGAGTAGAGGCCCCAGTCGGCGGCCGAGAGCTGGAAGCCGCCCTTTTCCTGGTCGATGATGGCCTGCATATCGGCCGCCTCGCGGCGGGCGTTGGCGACGGCGACGGGGGCGAGGTCGGCGAGGAGCTGGTTGACGGTCTTGACGCTCTTGGCGGTCTGCTCCTCGAGCTGGTAATCCGCGTGGGTGGCAAAGCCGAGCAGGTTGGCGCGCTCGGCGCGCAGGCGCGCGAGGTCGGACACCACCGCGCGGTTGTCGTAGGGCCCGCCGTGGCTGCCACGGGCGAGGGACGCGGCCATGAGGCGCTCGCGCACGGCGCGGTCCTGGAGGGTGCCGAGCGCCGGCTGGTAAGTCGTGTTGAGGAGCGGCAGCGCGAATTTTCCGGGATGGCCGGGCGCCTTGGCCGCGGCCTCGATTTCGCTCTCGGAGAGCCCGGCGAGCTCGGCGCGCGAGTCGACGATGATGGCGTCGGCGTTTTTCTCCTTCAGCGCGTTTTGGGAGAACTTCGTCTGCAGCGTCGCGATCTGGGCATTCAGCGCCTTGAGCTTGGCCTTGTCGGCTTCGGTGAGCAGTGCGCCGGCCCGGACGAAGTCGCGGTAGTAGCGCTCGAGCAGCCAGAGCGATTCGTGGTTCAGGTCGAGGTGCTTGCGGTCCTTGTAAAGCGCGCTGATCCGCGCAAACAGCGCGCTGTTGAGGTGGATGGCGTCGGAGTGCGCGGCGAACTTGGGCGCCATCGCGCTCTCGACGGCCTGCAGGGCGGGGTTGGTGTTGGCGCCGGCCAGGTTGGAGAAGGTGGCAGACACCCGCCGCAGGAGCCGCCCCGAGCGCTCGAGGGCGACGATGGTGTTTTCAAACGACGCGGGCTCCGGGTTGTTCGCGATGATGGCGACCTCGGCCAGTTCCTCCGCCATGCCCTGTTCCAGCGCGGGCGCGAAGTGTTCGTCCTTGATCTGGTCGAACGGCGGCAGGTGGTAAGGCAGGGCGCTTTCCACGAAGAACGGGTTGGCGCCGGTGGGCGCGGGCGCCGGAGCGACGTCAGCGGCGCGAAGCGTGGCAAGGAGGCAACTCGAGACGGCGAGGAGGGTCGCCACGAGGCGGGGCAGGTGCGTGAGGGCCAGCGAATGGGACATGATGGAAGGGGGTGCGGGTAAGCGAGGCGGGAGGTGGCAGAGTGTTGCTCCAGCGGGACGGATTGGCAAGGCTGGGCCAGCCCGGCGGGGGCGCGGAAAAGTGGCGGGCATGGCGAACCGCCTGCGTTTTGACGATACTAAGGAGGGATGAACTCGCTCAAAAACTCCCTTCAAGCCGGCGTTCTGGCCGCGCTCTGCGTCAGCGGCATCGGCCTGGTCGCCCTCTCGTCCGGATGCGCGGCGACTCCCACCAAGGAAAGCACCGGAGAATACGTCGATGACAGCACCATCACCGCCAAGGTGAAGGCGGCCTTCATCCACGACGACACCGTCAAGGCCTTCGATGTGTCCGTGGTGACGTTCAAGGGTATCGTCCAACTCAGCGGTTTCGTCGACACCGCCGAGCAAAAGCATCGCGCGGGCGAGGTGGCCGCGGGTGTCCGCGGGGTGCGCGACGTTAAGAACAACATCTCTGTCAAATAACCAATCGGTCCAAACCCAGGTGGCATCATGAAATCCCAGCTCAAGCCGGCTCTGTTCGGCATCCTCATCGCATCCTCCGTCGCGGCCCTGCCCGTGATGACCCTCGCTCAGTCCGCCCCGTCCGACCCAGCGACCGCCGTGCCGGACAACCGCGTGACCAAGAACGTCAGCGGCAAGGTCACGGCCAAGTCTGACACCAGCCTGACGGTGGGCAACCGCACGGTTTCACTGAACTCCGCCACGACCTTTTCGCGGGTCGGCACCTCGATCGGCAGTGGTGACGTGAAAGTCGGCGACACCGTAAACGTCGTGACCACCGACGATGGCCAGGTTGCCGTCTCCGTGACCGTGACAACGACCTCCTGATGCTTCTTGTCGTCGCCCTGCGGGGCGACTTTGCGCCGCCGGAATTCGTTCCGGCGGCGTTTTTATGTCAGCGCGCCAGCGCTGACTTGAGGTGCGGCATGAGCCGCTTGGTGAATTCGACCGAGTCGCTGGCGGAGAGGTGCGACCACTCCGGGCAGGTGAAGCTGGCGAGTTCCGGGTAATCCTCGAAGTAGATGCCGGGCGCGCCGGATTCCTTGACGAGGCGATTCCACGGGCCGACGCGGGGCGTGGCCTTGTCCTCGAGTTCCTTCAATTTGCCCGACATGGGGTAGCGCACGAAGACGACTTTCCCGCCGCGGACCTGAATTTTCTTCACGGCGGCGGCGGTGTCGGCGAAGCGCTGCTCGATGGCCTTCCCCATGCCGGCCATGAAGGCCTCCTTGGGCACGTAGCTCGGGGGGGGCGGCGGGGTGAAGAGGGCGGGCCAGCCGAATTTCACGCGGTCCTGCAGCGGGCCGGGTTGGACGCAGGATTCCCACATGCGGGTGCGCCGGTCGCGATCAATCGTCTGGAAATTGGGCGGGAAGGCCGGCCCCGGGTGAAAGGCGGCGCGCTCCGGCACCTGCACGCGGTTCAGCCACTCCTCGAGCGTGAGGTCCTCGTTCATGAACGCCAGGTGCTCCTCGAGCCACATGCCGAGACGGTGGCCGGACCGCTGGGCGAGGGTGCGCTTCTGGTAGCGCTTCAAGGCCCGCAGGGAATTATGGTAGGGCGGCGACGGCGGCGGGGCGAGCCACATCCCGGGGATGATGCTGGCGATAACCGTGCCGTGGAAGCTCTGGTCGTTGGCGAGATTCTCGAGAATTGGGTAGGCGCAGCTGCCGACGAGGCCGAGCTGGATGGGACGGGTGCCGAAGGCCTGCTCGTAGGTGTCGAGGTCGTTGTCGAAGAGCGTGCGCGAATCGCCGATGATCACCATCGAGTCGGGTTTCACGACCTCGCGCTGGTCCGCCCAGAGGTCGGACGTGTCGTTGAGCGACGGCCGGTAGCCCCACGCGCGCACGCGCATTTCCCAGCCGACGGCCGCGACGGTGGTCAACAGGACCACGGCCAGCACGATGCCGCGCCAGGCCAGGTCCGGCACCGGCCGCACGAAATCAAAACTGGAAGTAGATGAAGGCATGGCCGTTTCCTTGGGTGAGAATGATCGCGCCGAGCATCAGCGTCCAAATCCCGGTCACCGCCCAGCGCGGCATCCGCGCCACGACGGCCTCGACCGAGGTGTCACGCAGCGACCAGTGGGCGACGAGCAGGCCGGCGATCACGAGCGCGACCTCGAGCAGCCGGCGCGAGCCGAGCACGGCCTCGCCGCCGGTCAACGTGCCCGTCATGGCGTGCAGCAGGCGCGACGCCGACGGGAAATCGGCGGCGCGGAAGAACACCCACGCGAAGCACACGGCGGCAAACGTGGCGAGACCCAGCAGCAACCGCACGATAAAGAGTTCGGTCCACGGGGCGTCGCCCCCGATGGCGCGCGCGATGCGTTCCAGCACGAGCAGTACGCCGTGGATGAGGCCCCAGATCACGTAGGTCCACGCCGCGCCGTGCCAGAGGCCGCCGATGAACATCACGATCATCAGGTTGATCGCGGCGCGCGTCGGGCCGGAGCGGTTGCCGCCGAGCGGGATGTAGAGGAAGTCGCGCAGGAACGTGGACAGCGAGATGTGCCAGCGGCGCCAGAAGTCGGAGAAGCCCACCGCGGCATACGGGAAGCGGAAGTTGTCCTTCAGGTGGAAGCCGAGGCAGAGCGCCGCGCCGATGGCGCAGGTGGAATAGCCGGCGAAGTCGAAGAAAATCTGCCCCGAGAACGCCAGCACCCCGGCCCACGCGTCGGCGGGTAGCAGCGGGCCAGCGTAACCGAACACCGTGTCGGACGCGTCCGCCAGCAGCGTGTCCGCCAGCACGATCTTCTCGAACATGCCGAGCGTCATCAGCAGCAGGCCCCAGTGGAACTGCCCGCGTTTCAGCACCGGCGCCGCGACGAGCTGCGGCAGGAAATCCGCCGCGCGCACGATCGGGCCGGCGACGAGCTGGGGAAAGAACGAGACGGCGAGGACGAAATCCCGGAGCGATTTCGTCGGCTGGCAGACCCCGCGATACACGTCGAGGGTGTAGGACAGCGAGTGGAACGTGTAGAACGAGATGCCGATCGGCAGGAAGATGTCGAGGTGCGGCGCCTGGTAGGCGATGCCGCAGCGCGCGAGCAGCCAGGTGAAATTCTCGAGGAGGAAATTCCCGTATTTGAAGTAACCCAGCATGCTCAGGTTCACGGTCACGCTGGTGATCATCCAGCTCTTGCGGGCCGCGGGGTTCGTGGCGGCGGCAATCCGCGCGCCCAAATAGAAATCCAGCGCCGACGTGGCGAAGAGCAGCAGCGCGAACGGCGGATTCCATGCGCCGTAGAAGATGTAGCTCGCGACCAGCAGCAGGTTCTTGCGCGCGGGCCAGGACCGCATGGTCCAATACGCGGCCAGGACCACGACGAAAAAGACGACGAACGTAAGCGAATTGAACAACATGCCGGACGATGCCCTCTCGTGGGGTCGTCGCAGGCAACCAGAGAAGAAACCGATGGCAAGTCCCAAAACCGCGACCAGCCAGAAGCTTGCGACAGTTCGCTCCCGGGCGCCCCGCGCCCGCGGGGGACTGACTCTAGGCGTGCGCGGCCAGCGGAGCAGCCGCTGGGCGGGCCGTGTGGGCGGTTAGGTGCACGGTGTGGAACATCTGATCGAGCACCGCGCGAAACGAGTGGGGATAGACCGGCTTCGAGAGGATGGCATCGACGCCGTAGCGGCGGTATTTCTCATGGACCTCCTCGCTCAACTCAGAGCTGAACACGACGATCTTGCCGGGATAGGCCAGTGCCCGGGTTTGGCGCACGAGTTCCAGCCCGTTGGTGCCCGGCATGTGATGGTCGGTGATGAGCAAGTCGAAGCCTTCGCCGTCCTGCTTGAGCCGCGCCAGCGCCTCGCTGCCATCACCCACCGTCTCGATCTGGTAACCGTCGCGCGAGAGGACCGCCGTCATGAGATTCCGCAGTTCCGGGAGGTCGTCCGCGTAGAGGACGCGCAACGCCCGTTCCGGCGGAGGCGATTCCGCGGGAGCGGCTGGGGTGGAGGAGGGCGACGTTTTCATGGTGGGATTACACCCCCATAGACGCGCGGAAACGAACTTTGTTGTGCGAAAAAGCTCTTAAAATCGGCCCGGGTATTTCGCCCCTGACGCTTACGGCCATTTGCCGCCGTCCTCGCGCGCGCTTGTCATTTTTCGACGGCGTCGCGTTGATGAGTGCCCACCATCGCATGTCCCCGATCGCCCCCGACCGCCTGCACCGTCACCTGCAACACTTGACCGAGACGATCGGCGTGCGGCTCACCGGGCAACCGGGCGAGGCGGCGGCCGCGGAGTATCTAGGGAAGGAATTTGCGGCCGCCGGTGCGCTGGTGAAAATGGAGGCCTTTCCCGTGCAGACGCGCGAGGTGAAGGAGGAGCAGCTGCAGGTTTATTACGACGGCGCCTGGCACGACGCGGGTTGCGCGGTCTTCGTCAACACGCCCGGAACGGACGGCGCGTGGGTGGAGGCGCCACTGGTGTTCTTTGCGGCGCCGACGGACTACCAGGACCGGGAACTCGCGGCGAAGCTGCGCGGGCGGATCGTGTTGCACCTGGGCTGCCACATCGAGTCGCGGGCGAATTACCAGAGCCTGATGTCGGCGGCGCCGGCGGGAGTGCTGATGGTGGACGTGCGGTATCCCGGGTCGACGCCGCTGGCGGACGCAATTTTCCCGGCGTATGTGCGGGCGTGCGGCGCGGTGCCGACGCTCAACGTGGCCTATCTCGACGCGTGGCGGTGGCGGGAGCGCGGGGCGACGCGGGCGCGGCTGCGCGTGGTGGGCGGCATGCGGCCCGGGCAGTCGGCGAACGTCGTGGCCGACCTGCCGGGCACGGATCCCCAGGCGGGCATACTTTACCTCGGGGGACACCACGACACCCAGGCCAACTCGGTCGGCGCGGATGACAACGGATCGGCCACGGCGGGGTTGCTGGAACTGGCGCGGGTGCTGGCGCCGCTGCCGCGGCGGCGGACGATCCGGCTGATTTCGTTCGGGGCGGAAGAGCAGCTTTCGGTGGGCAGCTCGCATTACGTGCGGAGACATCGCGAGGAACTGGCGCGGCACGGACGCTGCCTGTTCAACTTCGACAGCTTCGGCTCGCTGCTGGGCTGGAACACGCTGTGGGGCAGCGGGCCGCGGGAGCTGGACGCGCTGCTGACCGGATATTTTCAGAAACACGGCCAGCAGGTGCGGCGCGAGCATGGCGTCCTCCCGTATGCGGATCATTTTCCGTTCGTCGCCGCGGGCGTGCCGGCGCTGACCCTGATGCGGTTCAACTGCACGGCGGGGCGGTTTTTCCATCACCGGCCCGATGACGATCTCAGCCGCGTGGATCCCGTCTTGATGGCGGCGTCGCTCAGCGCCGTCGCGGAGTTCACCGCCGAGATGGCGAACGCGCCCGAACTGCCGTTTGCCGCGAAGGTCCCGGCGGAGGAGCACGCCGCCATCGCGGCGCACTGGGACGATCTTTTCGGCGGCTGGAATTTTCCCGACGGGCCTACGCCCGCCAGGTGAAGATGATCGTGTGGTGATCGGGATCGCGGCGCACGCCGAGCGGGCGCCAGGTGATCACGAGGTCCTTGGCGGCGAAGCCGAGCGCGAGCACGCCGGCGGCCAGCAGCATCCAGCGCGCGGGAGTGAGCGCGACGTGGCCACCGACGCCGGTGAGTGCGAGGACGACGCCGAGCAGAAGGCCCGTCAGGCCGACGCTGGATTCGAGGCACATGCAGGGGAGCCGGCGACGGGGCGTATTGGGCGGCTGGGTTCGCGCGAGATGGAGCAGCCAGAGATCGCGCAGTCCGCCTTGGACAAGCCAGGTGAGGCAGGCAATGACCAGCAACTCGCCGGTTTCGAGCCGCGGCGGCAACCACCGCGCAGCGACGCCGACCGCGGCGACGACGACGGGAATGAGGCCCAGTTCGACTATTTCCCGGGTTTTCACGCGAGGGTGGGCGACGGCATGGCCGCAACGTGCCCGTCACGCGGGCCGCGCTCAATCCGATTTGCTTGTTGCGGCGGGATGGGGCCCGCAGGCATCGTCACGGCCGTTCAGGATCCGCGTGCCCCCCATGCCCAACCCCGACGTTGTCCAGTCCGGCGCCGCTGCCGGCGAGGTGAATTACGACCAGCCACTCCACGTGGAAGGTTTCAAAGGGACGCCGGAGGAGATCGAGCGACAGTGGCTGGAGAAGGTTTACCGCGGTCGGGGCGATTCGATGGCGCAGCTTACGTGGCGCGCCGTGGTGATGGGTACGGTGCTGGGCGGCGTGCTCTCGCTGACCAATCTCTACATCGGCCTGAAGTCCGGCTGGGGCTTCGGCGTCACCATCACCGCCTGCATCGTGTCGTATGCAGTCTGGTCCGTGTTTCTCCGCCTCGGCTTCGCGAAGACGCCGATGACGATCCTCGAGAACAACTGCATGCAGTCGACGGCGAGCGCCGCGGGTTATTCCACGGGCTCAACGCTGGTGTCGGCCTTTGCCGCGTATTTCATGATCAACAACGCCGCGCTGCCGATCGGGCTGACGCTGGCGTGGGTGTTCTTCCTCGCGATCCTCGGCGTGACGATGGCGATCCCGATGAAGCGGCAGATGATCAACGTCGAGCAGCTGCGCTTTCCCACCGGCATCGCCTCCGCCGAGACGCTGCGCGCGCTGTATTCCAAGGGCCAGCGGGCAGTGCAGTCCGCCCGCGCGCTGACCTATGCCGGCGTGGCGGCGGCGATCAGCCAGTTTTGGACGGACGGCCTGCGGCTGGTCAGCACGAAGCTGGAACCGTTCGGCCTGGGCGCGCTGGTGGACCGGTTTGACGCGGCGGTGTTCGGGCCGGCGTGGATCGGGCGCACGGTCTCCTTTGTGTGGGACCCGATCTTCATCGCGGCCGGCACGCTGATGGGCATCCGGGCTGCGGCCAGTATCTTTTTCGGCGGTTGCCTCTGCTGGTGCGTGTTCGTGCCGATCATGCAGGCGCACGGCGTGATCACGGGCTCGGGCTATCGCGCGGTCGTCCAGTGGACGCTGTGGGGTGGCGTGTCCTGCATGGTCACGTCGGGCCTGCTGGCGTTTTTCATGCAGTGGCGCGCGATTGCGAAGGCCTTCACCGGGCTGCGCAGCCTGTTCGGCGGGCCCGCGAAAGCGGCTTCGGAGATGGAAGCGCTCGAGGCGCCGATGTCCTGGTTCATCTACGGGCAGCTGGTTTCGCTGGTGGCCCTGGCGTGGCTGGCCAAGGTGAGCTTCAACCTGCCGATCTGGGAGAGCGTGCTGGCGGTGGCGCTGTCATTTTTCCTTTCGCTGGTGGCCTGCCGCGTCACGGGTGAGACGGACACGACGCCGACGGGCGCGATGGGCAAGGTGACGCAGCTGATCTTCGGCGGGCTCAACCCGGGCAACATGAACATCAACCTCATGAGCGCGAACATCACGTCGAGCGCCGCGGTTTCGTCGGCCGACCTGCTCACGGACCTGAAGAGCGGCTACCTGCTCGGTGCGAATCCCCGCAAGCAGTTCCTCGCGCAGTTCGCCGGCATCTTCATCGGCACGGTGGCGACCGTGCTGGCATTCCGGGTGATGGTGCCCACGGCGAGCGTGCTGGGCTCGGACCAGTTCCCGGCGCCGGCGGCGCAATCGTGGCGCGTCGTCGCGCTGGCGCTGAGTAAAGGCTTCGAGTCACTCGAGCCCGTCAAAATCTGGTCGATCTTCATCGGCGGCGCGACCGGCATTTTGCTGACGCTGCTGCCGAAATGGTTCCCGCGCGCCGGGAAGTGGATGCCGTCGGCGTCCGGTATCGGCCTGTCCTGGACGTTCCACTGGTATTACGGCTTCCTCTTTTTCGTGGGCGCGGTGCTTGGCTGGCTGATGGAACGCAAGAGTCCCGCGCGGGCCGAACTCTATAATTTTCCCGTCGCGTCGGGCATCATCGCCGGCGGGTCGCTGATGGGCGTGCTGCTGATCTTCTGGGAGAACGGCCCAATCGTCTGGCACCAGATCTTCGGCGGCTGAGCCGGCGCTAGGTGGCGGGCAGCGTGGCGAGAAAAGGCGGGCCCTCGCATTGCAGCCGGGCCTCGAGGCGTTCGGTGCAGTCGCATCCGGCGCAGGCCCAGAATTCCGTGCCGTTCTCGTGGCGGCAATGGCTCCGCGCGTGCGCTTCCCGCACGCTGAGCAGCTCGAAAAACTTCTCCCAGTGCGCGCGCTCCTCCTCCAGCGGTGACGGGCAGAAGCAAACCTCCACCCACGCTGCCGTGCCGTCTGCCAGACGCCGGGCCTGCTGCATGTCGCGGAGGAACTCGTCGCCCGCGACGGAGTGCCGGCCGAGCGAACCGTCGGCGATGGCCTGATGCAGGGCCTGTTCCCGTCCGGGCTTCACGCGTGCTTTCACCAGATACCGCATGACGCCTTCAGGATGGCTTCCTCCGTCCGCGTTTGCAATCCCCGCTTCGCCCGGGGACGGACGTGGGTCGCGGAGGTTGGGATTGCGCCGGAGTCGGGCGGCAAGTTTGTTCGGCGGATGAGCACGCCCTCGGACAACGGTTGGAGCACCTCCGCGGGGGCGTGGCTGCGTTTGATGGAGCAGGGCGACCCGAACCGCGTGCTGCTGCTCGACGAGGTGATGCTGGGGCTCTGCGGCGAGGTGCGGGACCGCGACGTGCTCGACGTAGGCTGCGGCGAAGGGCGGTTTTGCCGGATGCTCGGGGCCCGCGGGGCGCGCACGGTGGGCGTGGACCCGACCGTGGAATTCATTGCGGAGGCGCGCCGGCAGCAACCGGGCGGCACGTTCCTCGCGGCGGGCGGCGAGGCGCTGCCGCTGGCGGATGCGAGCATGGACCTCGTGGTGAGCTATGTGGCGCTGGTGGATATCCCGGATTTTCGCGCGGCCATCCGCGAAATGGCGCGGGTGGTGCGGCCGGGCGGACGCTGCGTCATCGCGAACCTGAACGGCTTCAGCACCGCCACCACGCACTTCTGGGCGCGGGACGAGGACAACAACAAGCGGCACTGGACGATGGACAATTACATGGTCGAACGCCCCGGGCGGGCCGAGTGGGCGGGGATTTCGATCGTCAACTGGCACCGCCCGCTGTCGGCGTATGTGCAGGCGTTTCTCGGGGCGGGCCTGCGGCTCGAACATTTTGACGAACCCATGCCGACGCCGGCCGTGAAGGCGAAGCATCCGAAGATGCAGGATTTCCACCGCATCCCGCATTTCTGCACGATGGTCTGGCGCGCGCCGGCCCGGCCGCCGGCAGCGTGACGGGCTCGATCTATTTCGGGCTTTGGCCCGGCTAAGTGGCGACGGGTACGTCGACCTTGAAGGCGAGCTGGTTGCCGGCGGGGTCGTGGAAGTGGGCGAGCCAGACGTCACGGCCGTTCCAATTCCGGGCGATGCAGTGCGGCGAGTCACCGACCTTTACGCCCGCCGCCTTGAGCCGGTTGTAGGCGGCTTGGACGGCCTCGACGGAATCGTGGAGCCGAAAATACAGGATGGAGTTGGGTCGCATCTCGGGACGCAGCCCGAGCAGCAGGCTCGTGCCGCCGCAATCGAAGATCACCATCATGCCCGGCACGTGCCCGGTCTTCTTGAGCCCGAGCTGGCCGCCGTAGAATTTCTCGGCGGCGTCGAGGTCCGTGCAGTCGAGCCAGACCTGGTTGATCCCGAGAATGCTGAGCGGCGCCGCCTCGCCGGGCGTAGCAGTCGGGGGTTGGTCCAGGGTGCGGCGCAACTCCGTCCAGCTGGAGCAGCCGTTCTCGCGGGCGACAGCGAGCTGGGCGGCGGCAAGTTGGAGGGGTGGCTGGCTGGCGGCGGACGATTCCGGGAGGGAGCCCGCGCGGCGGAGGCGGGCGAGGGCGTGGGGGTTGGCTTCGCGGGCGAGTTTCAACAGGCTCTTGGCCTGGTTCTTCAGGTGTTCAAGGCTGGCGCGCGGCGCGATGCCGGCGTCGATCTTCTCGTTCATGGGGATAGCTCCAGTGGGAACTGTCGTTCGCTCGGGACAGCAGGATGTCGGGGTGGAGCTGGTAGGCTGGGCCTTTTCCGCGAACTGGGGGTGTCCAGAACACCCTGACTACAAAAGAGTCTGCCTCCGCCACGTCGTCAACCTCGCAGCGGCCTGTCCCGGCGGGTCGAACCCGGCGGGAATAATGCGGTCCAAGGGTTTGATTCGTTTACCTCGCGCAAGGCCACAGCATGATCACGAAACTCAAGTCGGGCGAATACCGGCTGTATTCGCGGAAGAAGAATCCCAAGACGGGGAAGCGCCGGAATCTCGGCACGTTTGCGAGTCGCGCGACGGCGGAAAAGCACGAGCGCGCGGTGCAGTATTTCAAACGCCACTAAAAACCATGAATGCCCAACTCACCGGGTTGAAAGTCGCGGGGCTGGTCTTCGGCCTCATGGCCGTCCTGCAACTCATCCGGCTCCTCGTCGGGTGGGAAATCATCCTCGACCACCGCGAAATCCCGCTGGCCTTCAGCGGCGTCGCCTTCGTCGTGCTGGGCGGGCTGAGCGTCTGGCTCTTCCGGCTGTCCCGCGGGCGGGCGCCCTAGTGCGGCCGGGGCGTCGCAACGCATTGGGGCAACGCGTTCCAGCGGGCATCGTTCGAGGGAATCGCGCGGATCGGCCCGGCGAATCTTGCGGGTGCGTTGAGATCGACCATGGGGAACTTGGCCCACGGATCACACGGAAGGGAGGAGCTTATCGTCGCCGCAGCGCGACCCACGCGAGTGCGCCGCCGACCGAGGAGAGCCAGAGCCATGGCTGAGCGGACGAAGCGGGCGCGCCGCACAGCTCCGGACGGGTGAGCCCAAGGGCCGCACCGAGGCCGGCGTAGCCGAGCAGGCACAGCGCGCACTTGGGCGTGAGCAGGAGGGCTCCTCCTACGCCAAGGCTACGGAGGACAGGTCCGCCTACGCCGAGGCTGCGGAAGGCGAGTCCCCCTGCGCCGCGAGCTGGGTGGTGCGTTGGCTTCATTTTGTTCGGACGGCGGTGGCCTAGGCGGAGCGCCTCTTCCCTGGCGCGGACTTGTAGCGGTCGTGGTGGCGCACCCACTGCATGCTCCGCTCCAAACCATCCTCGTCGCGGCCCTTTGGCACCAGATCGAGCAGGGAATAAGCGCCAATGAGCGCCTCGAGTCCGCGGGAATACGTCGAATACGTGTGGTAGATGTTCCCGGCGGCGTCGCGGGCGAACACGCTCAGGCCGGGCAGTTCATCGATGCCAATTTTCCGCGGCGAATAATTGTAATTCGCCCGGCCGGAGGCGACTTCCTCTGGCGTGAACGTGACGCCGAAGTCGTGGTTGAACGACGTGCCGTGCGACGACACCCAGGGAAATTTCCAACCCATGCGTTTTTTGAAGGCCGCAAATTCCTTGAGCGGGGCGATGGAGACGGCGGTGAGCGTCACATCGCGGGCGCCGAGGTGGGCGATGGCGCCATCGAAGTGATCCGACACGAATGAGCAACCCATGCAACCCTCGTCCCAGCCGGGGCCATACATGAAGTGGTAAACGATGAGCTGGCTGCGTCCGGCGAAGAGCTCGGCGAGGGTCTTCGTGCCGTTGGGCGTCGAGAAGACGTAGTCCTTTTCGACCTTCACCCAGGGCAGAGCCTGGCGCCGCTGCGTGAGCTGGGTGCGGAGACGGCTGAATTTCTTTTCCTGGCGGAGGAGCGCGCGGCGGGCGGCGAGCCACTTTTGCGGGGAGACGACGGTGGGTTTTTTGGCGGAGGTTTTTTTCATGGGAGGAAATGCGGTTGTTGAATTGGGATTAGGCCGGCGGAAGCTGGGCGAGGAGCTGGTCGTAGTCTTCCCGGAGTTTCATATGCGTCGCCCAGAAGGGCGGGGGCGGGGTGCCCTCGAGAAGCGCGAGGAGCAGGGTGAGGTGGGAGTGCCAGCCGCTCGCGTAACCGGTGATGTAGGGCAGGTCTTCGCCGCGGGCGCGGTGCGTGAGCACGAGCAGGACTTCGCGACCCTGGGGCGTGAGCTCGAAGGTGACCTCGGAGTCCTCGTCGAACGTGTAGCTGAGCACACGGGGCGGCTCCCAACGCAGGATGGTGCCGGGCATCTTGAAGCCGGGATCCTGGACGTGCTTCATCTTCTCGGGCGGGGTCTCGCCGGGAGCTATGTTCTCGTGGCGGAAGAAGAGCTCCATTTTGCCGCCCGGCTTTTGCTCCATGGGGCCGCCGGCGAACCACCGGGCGCGTTTGTCGGGATCAACGAGATAATCCCAGATGCGTTCGATCGGACCGGGAAGGGTGCGGACGATGCGGACCTCGGCACGGCTTTGGAAGCTGCCGTATTGTTCGTTGGTTTTCATGAGGAGGATGGGTTGTTGCTGCGATTAGAGGAGGGAAGACGGGAAATTTCAGAGGCGGGAACGGGCGTAGGCCATGCGGGTGGGGCCGCGGTTGTCCGTGATTCGGGGGATCACTTGGCCGGGGCGGCGGCGTGGCTTTTTTCGTATGCCTTGAGGAGTTGGTTGTGCAACGGCCAGAACGGCGGCCGCGGCGCGCCTTCCAACTGCGCGATCAGGTGTGCGAGATGGGTGTGCCAGCCGGCGCCAAACCCGGGCAGGTAGGAAATATCGCTCCCGGTGCCGCGGTGGGTGAGCACCAGATGCACGTCCCTGCCTTGGGCGGTGAGTTCGAAGGTCGCCTCCGAATGGCCGTAGTGATCGAACGTGAACGCCAGCACGCGCGGCGGCTCGCAGCGGGTCACCGTCCCGCTCACGGTGCGGCCGGAGTCGTAGCTCGCCTGGAATTCCGCGGGCGGAATTTCGTCCGGGGCGAGGTTTTTGTGGCGAATGAGGAACGTGACCCTGCCACCCGGGCGCAGCTCCATCGGGCCGCCGGCAAACCAACGGGCGCGCTTGCCGGGGTCGGTGAGGTAGTCCCACACGCGCTCGATGGGGCCGGGCAGGGTGCGAACGAAGCGCACTTCCGCGCGGTTGGTGAAGGTGCCGGGCTGGTCGTTGGCTTTCATTCAGGGTTTCCTCTTCTTGGTGGTTTTGGCGATGCGCTCGTCCTCGGCTCGGAGCTCCCGCTCCAGGGCGTCGAGGCGCTGGCTCCAGAAGCGGCGGGTGCGGCTGAGCCAGTCCTCGAGCTCGTCGAAGCCGGCGGGGTTGAGGGTCTGCACGCGCGACTGGCCCTCGGCACGGGTGGTGACGAGACCGGCGTCGCGGAGCACATTCAGGTGCTGAGAAATGGCGGGTGCGCTGACGTCGAATTCCTTCACGAGGTCGCCCGCGGTGCGGTCCCCCTCGGCGAGGAGTTCCACAATCCGGCGTCGGGTCGGGTCGGCGATGGCCAGGAGGCTTTGCATGCCGGAGATGATTAAGTATAAACTTAATTAAGCAAGAACTAAAATACGAGCGATCGGCAAAATATCGGTGGTAATGGGCTTACGAAATTCGTCGCGAGACCCGCTAGCTGATCAGCAGCAGGCGGGGCGGGTCGCCGGGGAGGGGCAGCGGGGCGCGGTGCAGGCAGGGCGGGACTGCACTGCCCGGCCAGTCGAGGGCGATGCGCCAGAGATGGCCGAGCCCGAAGGAGAACGGCTGCGCGCCGGGCTCCGGCGCGTAGTGCAGGTCGTAGTGGTGCTCGCGGAGGAATTCGCGGAAGCCGGCATCGTCCGGGCCGCCGTAGTCGCGCAGCAGCGCAGCGCGCGTGGCGGGGACATCCACGCGCCGGCGAGCCTCTTCGTTGCGGAGGCCATCCGACGGACGCCCGTGGTAAGTGCAGAGCCACGTTGCGGCTTCGGCGGGCGCGCTGTCGGCGTGGAAGGAATGGACGTCGGTGGTCACGAGGGCATCCGCGGCATCGCGCGGGTAGGCGTGGATCACGTTGAGCTCGGGGGCGAGACCGCGGTCGCGGAGGAGCTGCAGGTCGGCGAGGAGAATCGCACGGGCGGCCGCACCGGCGGGGCTCAGTGCGAGGGCCTCGAGCCGGGTTTCATCGTGGGCCTCGACGCCCTCCCCGGCGCCGAGTTGCGTGACAATTTCGCCAAAGTCCCCCGCCAGCGAACGCGGCCAGCATAAGGCGTTTATGCCCGGGCGTGAGGAAGTGGCATCGGCTTCCAGCCGATGAACTTGATCCACCGGCTGGAAGCCGGTGCCACTATTTACTGCTGCCCCGAAGGACGTCGACGCCAGTTCCTCAAAGCTGCCGACCGTTCGGAGGCGCGCGTAGCCCGGCAGTGGAATCAGATCAGCCGGGTGGAAGGTCGACGGGTGCAAGCGGGGAGTGGGTCAGGACGGTCACAGAATCGCCCGCAGGCCGGGGATGCGGCGGGCGAGGTCGGCAACAAGGTAACTGGCGACCAGGCCGGACACGGTCAGCAAGGCGACGAGGCCGTAGAGGTGGTAGGGCAGCGAGCGGAACAGCATGGTCAGCGCGATCAGCACCGGAGTGTGGAGCACGTAGACGCCGAAGGAACGGTCGTCCAGCCAGCGCCAGGCGGGCCGATCGGCGTCGAACCGGCGGGAAAACAGGGCGATTGACCCGAGGGCGAGGCCGAGGCCGGTGAGCTGTTCCCAAACGGCAAGACCGAATGCCTGTCCGTACCAGCCGCCGAAGAACATTTCTTTCGTGCCGGAACGCATCCCGACCGCCAGCAACCCGAGAAGGACCAGAGGGCCGCCGATCAGCGCGATCCAACCGGCCACGCGGGCGCGGCGGGAATCGGCGAGCGCGAGCAGCCAGCCGTGGCGCGCGGCATGGAGGCCGGCGATGAACCAGGCGATGTATTCCACGAAGAAGCAGAGTTGCAGATTGAGCACGTGCGTGCCGATGGGCTGGACCAGCCGAACGGCGAAGGTGCCGAGCCCGAGGAGCAGCCCGAATACGACCAGGACGCCAGCCGACGGCGGGAAAACCACCGCCGCGACGACTAGCCGCGGCCGCCGCAGCCGCGCGAGGCCGGCGAGTGCGAGGCAGAAGAGCAGCAGTGCGACGGCAAACCAAAGCGGCCCGGTTTCGCCAATGAAGCGACCCGAGAGGAGGTAACGCCCATACCACGCTGGGCGGGGTCCAAAGTCATGATGCCAGGGATTGAGCCCGAGGAGGATGAAGGGGTGAATCACCAGCACGTAGAGCAGGACCGGCAGGCCCAGGCGGAAGAGCCGCTCGCGGGCGAACCCGCCCGGGCCGCGACGGGCCAGCGAACCGGCGGCAAAGTAGCCGGCGAGGAAGAAGAGCAGCCCCATGAAAAACGACTGCAGCATGCTCTGCCAGACGATGAAGGGGATCTTCACCGACATCGAGGGATCGGGTTCGATCGTCAGATACCAGTCGCCCACGTGGCTGTAGGTGACGCACGCGTGCATGTTGACGACGAGCACGATCATTCCCGTGCGCAGGTGATCGATCCAGGGTAGCCGGGCGGGCGCAGCGCTCACAGCCGAGACGGTGATTTAAGCGAACCCGCTGACAACGCAAAATTCGTTTCCGCTGTCGTTACAGCGCGGCCGCAGCGAAACGTTGGCCGGCGCCCGCCCCGCTAGCCAGCCACGAGGCTCACGGTGAGGGCGGCTGCGACTTTTGAAACTTATCAATCTCTTTCCCAATCTCGTCTTCCTCCTGGGAATACCGGTCTAGCGCATCGGGCTGGTGAGCCTGCAGGCCGGCGATCAGATGCCGGTAGCAGTCAAGGCGGAGGCGGAAGATTTTGACGACCGCATCGCGGCGAAGGGCGGTGAGACGACCGGGCGCGAGGGAAAGCGCCTGGAGGCGACGACTCCATTGTTCATAGAGTGGAACGAGATTGGCCGCCATCCACTCGGCATGGGCGGTGCCGTTCGATCCTCGTTTCAGTCCGGGCAGCGCCTTTTGGTGCTGATCCAGCAATTCGGATTCCTTCGGACCGAAGTCCTTCTCGACTGCCTCCCATTTGAGTTCGTCCGCCACGCTGTAGTTGAATCGCGGGGTCAGGAAAATGCCGGCCGCAATCATCACGGCGAGCGCGCCCAGCCCGAGTTGGAACTTCTGCCGCGTCCGGCCAAGGCGGGCCTCGCGGTCGACGGGAAGCGCGAGCAGCCAGCCCAGCGCGAAGCCACCGATGAGCCCGCCGAGGTGCGCGGAATTATCCACGCCGGCGCGCATGCCGTAGAAGAGGTTGTAGGCGGCGAAGCCGAGTGTGCTCTTCATCATCGGCTTGTAGACGCCGGGCGGGAGCCCCTGCTTTTCGCGGAGCATGTAGCCGAGGATCGCACCGTAGACGCCGAAAATGGCGCCGGACGCGCCCGCGCTCCAGGTCTTGTCACCGTGCCAGGCGATGCTGAGGAACCCGCCGGCGAGGCCGCTGCCGAGGTAGGTCAGGACGTAAAGCGCGCGGCCCTGCAGCTTCTCGAGGAAATGCCCGGCCTGGTAGAGCGCCCACATGTTGAGCGCGAGATGAAGCACCCCGTAGTGGACGAACATGCTGGTCAGCAGCCGCCACCACTCGCCGTCCGTGGTCGCCGCACCGTTGTTCGCACCGTACAGGAAATACGGCATCATGCTGTCGACCGTGAACCAGCCAGCGCCCAGGAAGCCCATGATCACGAAGACCAGCGCGTTGAGCGCGATGATGAGGTTGGTCGCAGACGTCCACGGGCTCTGTGCATCGGCGAGGGCGTTCAGGCGGGTCGTGAACTCATGGGTGGCGACGTAGTCCGGGTCGAGGTGCGCCGGCAGCAGCGAGGCCACGAGCTGGGCCGCGGCGTCGTCCTCGCAGAAAAACACGAAGGGCAACCCCTTCTTGCCGGCTTCGCCCCAAGCGGTCTTGAAGCTGACGCGGCGGCCTTTCACGGCGACGTTCCAAATCTCGTCAGCGGCGAATTCCAGGTTCATCGGCGGACCGGAGAACATCCCGGCGCGCTGGCCCTGGAAGATGTAGGCGGGGCCCGACGCCCGGATGGTCAGCGTGCCTTTGCCCTTGAAGTCCCGGTTGTAAATGGTGCCGGTGAAGAGCCGGTAAGCGATGGGATAGGAAACCTCCAGCGGTGGTTCGGACGCGGCAAGCTTCATGGGGGTGAATGAATTGAACCGTGGACACGGCGGGCTGGTGTTCAGCGCCGCCGGGTTAATGCACGAACAACCTCCCGCTGGCCAGCCAGTTGGGGCGCTTCAAAGCCGCTTGCCCAGCTCGGCGAACAGGCTGTCGAGCGTGGCGGAATCGCGGCGGGTTTCGCCGACGGAAAGCTTGCGAAACTCGGCCTTGATCGAGCTGGCGATCAGGTCGGTCGTCACGGCGTCGCCGGCCAGGACAAGGCGGAGGTTGGCCAGTGTCGCGTTGTCCGGCGAGATCGCCATCGCGGCCAGCAGCTGTGAGTCCGTGACCGAGGTCAGCTTCTTCTCGCGAAACAAATCCACGAGGTAGCTCGAGGCGAAGACCGGGTCGTTCCATTCCTCAAAGCCGATCCGGTCCAGGTTGGTCAGCTCGGGGTTGTGGTTGGCCGCGGCGAGCCAGCAGAGCAGGTGCAGGGCGTCGTGATCCTGCTGCTCCAGGCGGCCGCGTAGCGTCGCTTCGTAGGCGGTCCAGAGTTCGGCGGGGGTGACGAGGCGGGCGTTGACGGCGAGTTCGCAGAGGGCGCGCGCGATCCGGGAATCCGCGGGGAGTTCTGCGCCGGTGCCGACGATGAGGTTGGTGTCCTTGAGCAACCGCAGGATTTCGCTCGCGCGCTTTTCCTCGACGCGGGTCAGCTGGGCGTAGAGCGCGAGTTGGCGGTAGCGGGCGTCGCGTTTGCCCAGTGCCGTGCCGGCGCGCTTCAAGTCGGCGTCCACGGCATCGTGGTTGACGCGGGCGTTCCACCAATCGGTGTCGAAGTTGAGGTCGAGCAGGATCAGGTCGGCCAGCTTGGCCAGTTCGCCGCCCTCGATCTTCGCGATGAGGTCGCTGCGGCGCTGGTAGGGAGAGAGCGGGCCGTAGATGGCGCAGATTGCGGCATCAATCTCGGCGTGGTGCTGGGCGTGGCCCGCGTGGTCCCAGGCTTGGACGGCGGCCTTCAGCTGGCCGGTGCGGACGAGGCAGTCGGCGAGCAGGGCGGAGCTGTAGGGCATGACGCCGGCTTCGACGAGGCGGCGGTAGTGGACGATGGCGGCGGCGTATTCGCCGTGGCGGTGAAGTTCCATCGCGGCCTGCAGGACGGCGGCGGGATCGTTGGGGAAGGCCCGTTGCGCCCGGAGGTGCAGGCGATAGGAGATGCCGGGGTCGGCGGAGTAGAGCGTGTTGGCGACGGCGAAAGCGGCGGCGGCCCCGCCATCGTCGTCGGCCTGGTCGGCAAGCAGCTTGTTGCCATCCGCGGCATAGCCATCGGTGCTGAGCCTGGCGGCCTGTTCCAGCAGCGCGGAGTGATCGTCGGACCACGCCTTGGCCTGGAGCGTCAGGTCCGCAGCCAAGCAGGTGCCCGTGCCGGCGAGGAAGCCGCCGAGGAGCAGGCAGAACAGCGAACGTGTGGATCCGGAGGGATTCATGGAGCGGTCTCCATGGTCGGAGGCCGCGACTTAAAGTCAGGCCTGATTTTTCGGCCCCGGAAAGGGTCGATCGCCCAGCCCAGGCGCGAACTAGCTTGCGGTCACACGCCGATGGCGGCGCAGCACCGGCGAAAATGGTGCCCGTAAATCGCCAGCGTCACGGCGAGCTGCAGTTGCCGGGGCCGGTGGAACATGGTCCAGGCCATCAGCCGCCAGTAGTGAAAGCGCTCGCGGCCGATGACGCCCAGCCGCAGCCCCGAGTAGGCCAGCGCGACGCCGTGCCGCCAGTCCACCGCCACCTTCATGGGGGCGGGCCGGTATTCGCGGAGGAGCGTGCGGACGCGCTGGTAGTAGGAACGCGGCGCGTAGATGCGGCGCAGGATGCTCTTGTAGCCCTCGACCAGCTGCGCCGACGGCATGCGGGAGAGGAAGTTGAGCGTGCCGTCGCCGTTGTTGCCGGTGGATTTGCCGGTCAGCCGGCCTTCGCGTTTCAGCCGCGCGTAGAGCTTGGTGTCGGGCAGCGCATTCAGGAGACCCACCATGGCGGTCACGATGCCGCTCTGCTGGATGAACTCCACCTGCCGCTGGAAAATGTTCGGCGCGTCGCTGTCGAAGCCGACGATGAACCCGCCCTGGACCTGCAGCCCGGCGCGCTGGATGCGTTTGACGTCGGCGACGAGGTCGCGGCGCTGGTTCTGCTTCTTGTTGCACTCGACGAGGCTGGCGGCGTCGGGCGTCTCGATGCCGATGAACACCGTGTCGAAACCCGCCGCGGTCATCAGGCACATCAGCTCCGCGTCGTCGGCGAGGTTGATGGACGCCTCGGTGTAGAACGGCAGGCTGCAGCGCCGGCTGCGCTGCCAGGCGATCAGGGCCGGCAGCAGTTCGGTCTTCAGAACGTGCTTGTTGCCGATCAAATTGTCGTCCACGAAAAACACCGGTCCGCGCCAGCCGGCGGCGACGAGGCGGTCGAGTTCCGCGATGACCTGGGGCGCCGACTTGCAGCGCGGGCGATGGCCGAACTTCGCCGTCACGTCGCAGAACTCGCAGTCAAACGGGCAGCCGCGGGAGAACTGCAGACTCATCGAGCCGTAGTGCGAGAGCTCGGCCAGCTCCCAGAGCGGGACAGGGGTCTGGCTCAAGTCCGCGTGCTGCTCGGTGGCGTAGATGCGCCGCGCCTGCCCGGCGGCGAAGTCGCGCAGGAACTCCGGCAGGGTCACCTCCGCCTCGTTGAGCACGAAATGATCGACCTCGGGAAACTGTTCGCTCGCGCTGGTGAACAGCGGGCCGCCCGCGAGGATGGTCTTGCCGGCGGCGCGGCAGCGCGCGAGCAGCGTCCGCACGGAGGCCTGCTGGGCGATCATCGCGCTGATGCAGACGACGTCGGCCCACGCGAGGTCCTTGTCCCGCAGGCGGCGGATGTTCGTGTCCACCAGCCGTTTTTCCCATTCCGGGGGCACCATCGCGGCGAAGGTGAGCAGCCCCAGGGGCGGCAGCGCGGCCTTCTTGCGGACGAATTTCAACGCGTGTTTGAAGCTCCAGAACGTGTCCGGGAACTCCGGGTAGATCAGCAGGATTCTCACTGCACCAAACTTACGCCCATCAGCGCAGGAATGATAGGGACATTTGCCGCAATTAATGCGCAGCCGCGGCGTGGCCGGCCCACCGACTTCCGCATCGTCAGGCTCCGGCATTTCGCTTTGCTGGCGGGCCGATGACGGAGCGCGACTCGATGCACGCCTACTACTGCGACCGGGCGCCCTACATGGCGAAGGGCCTGGAGATCGCGCCGTCCGGCCAGGTCGTGGAAATCATCGCCGAGCTGACGGCCCAGGCGAAGGGCAGGGCGGTGTTGGAGGTCGCCTGCGGCACGGGTTACTTCACGCGGTTCGTTGGGCCGGTGTCACGCCGCACCACGGCCACGGATGTGTCGCAGGAAATGCTGGGCGTGGTGCGCTCGCTGCAGATCCCGCACACACGCCTGCTCCACGACGACGCCTACCGGCTGGAGAAGGTGGGCGAGGAGCGGTTCGATTTCGGCTGCGCGATGCACTGGGTGTCGCACATCCCGCTGGCGCGCTGGGCGGAGTTCTTCACGGCGTTCCACGCCCGGCTGAAACCCGGCGCGACGGTGATGCTGGTGGACGACATCCGCCGGCCGGACGACGCGGACCCGTGGTACAGCAAGCTCGCGACGCGCGACACCTACGAAACCCGCCACCTGCCCAACGGCGACGATTACGAAATCGTGAAGACGTTTTTCTCGCCCGACGACCTCCGCACCCTGCTCGAGCCCTACGCCGACAACCTCCAGATCCGCTACGAACGTCCCCGCTGGTGGCTGACGTACAACGTACGAGATTCTAGATACAAAGCTGGCTAAAATCTGAGGACCGAATGCTCCGAATCGATCCTCAATTCATTAGACCCTGATCAGCCAGAAATTCCGGGAAGAGGTCTTGCAAGACTTCTGGGTTATTCAGCTTAAGCACGAGCAGGATTAGGACAAAATCAGAAACCGTATCAACAGAACTGCCAGTATTGGAAGCGTATCGCTGAACTAACCTATGCATTCTCTTTGACCGGATACATGAGCGCAGCCTTCCAATGTCTCCGATCCTAGACCTTCGGAGTGCTTCAACGCAGAGGGACTCAATGCCAGTAGGGAGTCCATCCACTTCAGCGAATCGAACCCCTTCCCGGCGCTCGATTGACAGCAACGCGCATAACCGAACTGGACTGAGTCTAGTTGTGGAAACAAATCTTTGCGTGATCGACTCGCAAGCCGCCTTTACTAGTGCAGCCTTCTCCTCTTTGAGAGAAAGAAACTCTCGCTCAAGGATCTCTAGTGTTCCAGCGACGGAAGCGAATCTGCGAAGAGTTTCGTCGGGATATTTGATTCCCGACTTGTATACGACCTCGTGTTCGATCTGGGCGTTCCTCAACTCCTGTGCGGATAGGCAGGCCTCCAAAGTATAGGCAAGCGCGGCAGTTTCGACTTCTTGAATTATGGCGAATGACTCCGCGCAGATTTTTGCGACTCAATAGTCCAGATAAGGCGCCAGCCACTTTTCGGACTCGGTGACCGGCTGACCTTTGCGGGCGGCGTAGTCCTCGAGCTGGTCCTTGCCGAGTTTGCCGACGGCGAAGTATTTGGCGTCGGGGTGGTTGAAGTAGTGGCCGCTCACGCTGCTGGCGGGGAACATCGCGTTCGATTCGGTGAGCGTGATGCCGGTGGCGGCGGTGGCGTTGAGGAGGTCGAACAGCGGCGGTTTCTCGGTGTGGTCGGGGCAGGCGGGGTAGCCGGGGGCGGGGCGGATGCCGCGGTATTTTTCGCGGATGATGTCCTTCATCTCGAGGTTCTCGGTTTTGCCGTAGCCGCAGGCCTCGCGGGCCTTCTTGTGCATCAGCTCGGCGAGGGCCTCGGCGAGGCGGTCGCCCAGGGCTTTGGCCATGATGGCGGAGTAATCGTCGTGCTTGGCCTCGAACTCCTTGGCGAACTCCTCGACGCCGTGTCCGCTGGTGACGGCGAAGCCGCCGAGGTAGTCGAGCCGGCCGGAATCCTTGGGCGCGATGAAGTCGGCGAGGCAGTGCTGGAACTGGCCGGCGGGTTTCTCGTTCTGCTGGCGGAGGAAGTGGAAGGTTTTGAGGACGGTGGCCCGCGAATTTTGCGAATCGGGCGAATAGACTTCGACGCTGTCGCCGACGGCGTTGGCGAACCAGAAGCCGATGACGGCCTTCGCGGTGAAGCGCTTTTCGGCGATGATGCGCTGGAGCATCTTCTGGGCGTCGGCGTAGAGCTGGGACGCCTGTTCGCCCACGACGGCGTCGGTGAGGATGTCGGGGAAGCGGCCGTGGAGTTCCCACGCGGAGAAGAAGGGGCCCCAATCAATGAAATCTGCGATTTCATCGAGTGTTAGGTGGTACGTGTTAGGTGTTAGGTTGCCGGAAGCCTGACCGCTGATCGCTGACCGCTGATCGCTGGAGAAGACGCGGGTGCCGAGGAATTCGGGCTGGGGAATGTCCACCGTGGCCCAATCGGTCGGCTGGCGGCGTTTTCGCGCTTCCGCGATGGGCAGGAGTTTCCGGGTGTTGCGGCGGTCGGCGAACTCGGCGCGCTGGCGGTCCTGCTTGCCGCGGTTCTCGGCGGCGAAGGCGGGTTTGCTGGCGGGGTTGAGCAGCGACGAGACGACGCCGATGACGCGGGAGGCGTCGAGGACGTGGACGACGGGCTCGGCGTATTCGGGCGCGACCTTGACGGCGGTGTGCGCGGCGCTGGTGGTGGCGCCGCCAATGAGGAGCGGCAGCGTGCAGCCGGTGCGCTTCATCTCCTTTGCGACGTGCACCATCTCGTCGAGGGACGGGGTGATGAGGCCGGAGAGGCCGATGACGTCGGCCTGTTTCTCCTTCGCGGTGGCTAGGATCTTGTCGCAGGGCACCATGACGCCGAGGTCGATGACCTCGTAATTGTTACAGGCGAGGACGACGCCGACGATGTTCTTGCCGATGTCGTGGACGTCGCCCTTGACGGTGGCCATGACGATGCGGCCTTGCGGCCGGGCGGTGCCGCCGCCGGCGACGTGGAGGCGCTTTTCCTCCTCCATGAACGGCGTGAGGTAGGCGACGGACTTCTTCATCACGCGGGCGGACTTCACGACCTGCGGGAGGAACATCTTGCCGGAACCGAACAGGTCGCCCACGACGCGCATGCCGTCCATCAGCGGTCCCTCGATGATGTGGAGCGGGCGAGGGTATTTTGCGGTGAGCTGGCGGGCCTCCTCGGTGTCGGCTTCGATGAAGGTGTCGATGCCCTTCACGAGGGCGTGGGACAGACGCTCTTCGACGCTTGCGCGTCTCCAAGCGTCGGCATTTTCGATTTTCGATTTTCGATTTTCGATTGGGTCAGCGCCGCCCGTCTTGGCGGCGGTTTCGGCGGCTTTGAGCTCATCGGCGAAATTGACGAGACGCTCGGTGGCGTCGGGGCGGCGGTTGAGGATGACGTCCTCGGCGAGGTCACGGAGCGCGGGGTCGATCTCCGCGTAGACGCCGAGCATGCCGGCGTTGACGATCGCCATGTCGAGGCCGGCGGCGATGGCGTGGTAGAGGAAGACGGTATGGATGGCTTCGCGGACAGGGTTGTTGCCGCGGAACGAGAACGAGACGTTGGACACGCCGCCGCTGACCTTGGCACCGGGCAGGGTGGCCTTGATGATCTTCGTGGCCTCGAAGAAATCGACGGCGTAGTTGTTGTGTTCCTCGATGCCGGTGGCCACGGTCAGAATGTTGGGATCGAAGACGAGATCCTCCGGGGGGAAGCCGACCTGGTCCACGAGGAGGCGGTAGGCGCGCGTGCAGATGCGGACCTTTTCGTCGCGGGTGGCGGCCTGGCCCTGCTCGTCGAAGGCCATGATCACGGCGGCGGCGCCGTAGCGGCGGACGAGCCGGGCGCGGCGGAGGAACTCGGCCTCGCCGTCCTTCAGCGAGAGCGAATTGACGATGCCCTTGCCCTGGAGGCATTTCAGGCCGGCCTCGAGGACGGACCATTTCGACGAGTCCAGCATGACGGGCACGCGGGAGATGGCGGGCTCGGCGGCGATGAGGTTGAGAAACTTCACCATCGTCGGCTCGCCCTCGATCAGCGCCTCATCGACGTTGATGTCGATGAGGTTGGCGCCGCTCTCGACCTGCTGGCGGGCGATGGCGAGGCAGGCGTCCCAGTCGCCAGCTTTCAGGGCCTTGGCGAACTTGGGCGAGCCCGTGATGTTCGTGCGCTCGCCGATGATGAGGAAACTGGAGGCGGCGTTAGGCACGGGTGGAGAAGGCGGGTATCACGCAAAGCCGCAAAGACGCAAAGGAGGGCATGGTAGGGCTTGGCGGCTTAGCGGCTTGGCGTGAGCAAATCAGGCCGCGTTGAGCGGTTCGAGGCCGCTGAGGCGCATGGCGGACTCGTGGGCGGGGAGGGCGCGGGGCCTGGACTGCCGCACGGCGGCGGCGATGGCGGCGATGTGCGCGGGGGTCGAGCCGCAGCAGCCGCCGACCAGGTTGACCCAGCCCTGCGCGGCGAAGTCGCCGAGGACGGCGGCCATGTCGGCGGGGGTTTCGTCGTAGCCGCCGAAGGCATTCGGCAGGCCGGCGTTGGGATAACAGCTGACGAAGCACTCGGCGAGGCCCGCGAGTTCCTCGAGGAAGGGCCGCATTTGCGCGCCGCCGAGGGCGCAGTTGATGCCGACGCTGAAAGGCTTCGCGTGGCGGATGCTGTTGTAGAACGCGCTCACTGTCTGGCCGGACAGCGTGCGGCCGGAGGCGTCGGTGATCGTCACGGAAATCATGACCGGCAGGCGCACGCCGGTCTCGTCGAAGAGCAGCTCGAGCGCGAAGAGCGCGGCCTTGGCGTTGAGGGTGTCGAAGATGGTCTCGACGAGCAGCGCGTCCACTCCGCCCGCGGCGAGCGCGCGGGCCTGCTCGAGGTAGGCGGCGACGAGCGTGTCGAAGGTGACGGCGCGATATTCGGGGCGGTTGACGTCGGGGGACATCGACGCCGTGCGATTGGTGGGCCCGAGGGCGCCGGCGACGAAGCAGGGGCGGCCGAGGCGTGCGCTGGCCTGGTCCGCGGCGCGGCGGGCGATCCGGGCGGCGGCGAGGTTCATCTCGGTGACCACGGGCTCCATCGCGTAGTCGGCCTGGGCAATGGCGGTGGAGTTGAAGGTGTTGGTCTCGACGAGGTCCGCGCCGGCTTCGAAATAAGCGAGATGAATGTCCTCGATGAGGCGGGGCTTGGTGAGCGAAAGCAGGTCGTTGTTGCCCCGCAAATCCTGGGGATGGGACGCGAACCGGGCGCCCCGGAAATCGGCCTCCGCGAGGTTCTGCTGCTGGATCATTGTGCCCATCGCGCCGTCGAGGACGGCGATGCGCGACGCGAACAGCGCGCGCAGCGCGGCGGTCGAGGCAGCCGGGCGGGGGGTGGAGGCGGGCATGGCGGGAGGGAGGCAAGCAAAGCGGCCGGGCGGCGTTTGGCAAGTCACATATCTACAAATCCATATGCGTTGATGTATTGATTTCCTTTGGCAAGCGGCCCGCGGGCGGCTCAACGTTTCGGCGTCTGGCGTTCTTTTGTATCTTTTGGGAAACAGGGAAGGCCGTGAGAACCGGCCACAGTTGCGCTGCGGTATCGCATCACAATCCCCCGTTCACCGGGCTGTCCCGGTGAAAAAGCCAATCGGCCCCAGTGGACCGGTGAAGGCGAGGCGGAGAGGCAGCGGAGGGCGGGCAAGCGACCCATGTGTCATTTGTCCGTTCCCGCGGGAAAGGCGGAGTCCGAATATCTGTCCCCGAGAGGCTCACGCGAAGGGTGGGCTGGCGGTCCTCCGCCGGCGCGCCGATTCGCAAACTTCATCGCACAATGAAGGTGGGAGTAGTGGATCCGGCCGTTCGCGGCCCGGGATTTCTGCTCTTGCCGAGTTCAACCCCGCAGAAATCCATGAAAGTCCCCTCCCTCGCGTGTTCCACACGCCGGTCCCTGTTGCTCGCCTGCACCCTCGCGGTGCTCGCGACCGTGCGCGCCCAAACGCCGCCCGAAACCCTCGCGCCCTATATCACGTCCGCCACGCGCACGCCGCAGCCGGTGACGCAGGCGGGCACCGTCACCGACGTCCTGACCGCGGACGACCTGGCGCACCGCCAGGTCACGCTCGTAAGCGGCATCTTCAGCCTCGCCACCGGCACGCCGGTGACGCCCAGCGGCGCCGCGGGCGAGGTAACCTCGGTGTTTTTGCGCGGGGCGAATTCCAACCAGACGCTGTTCCTCGTCGACGGCATCCGCTTGAACGACCCGAACACGGACTACCAAGTTTATCTCGGCGGGGCGACGCTGGGCGCCACGGATCGGGTGGAAATTACGCGCGGTCCCCTCAGCACGCTCTACGGCGGTGAGGCGGTGGGCGGCGTGGTTTCGATTGCCGCGCAGCGCGGCCAGGGCGCGCCGACGGCGAGCGTGGGCGCCGAGGGCGGAAGTTTCAGCACGTTTTCGGGCACGATCGCGGCGCAGGGTGCGCAGGGCCCGTGGGGTTATGCGGTGTCGGCGGAATCCGGCCGCACGGAAAATGACCGGCCGAACAACACCTTCACGCACAACAATGCGGTGGTGCGCCTTGATCGCACAATTTCCCCGGCGCTGAGCGTCGGCGGCACGGTGCGCTGGTATCACGGCGAGATCGGCGAGCCGGGCGACCGCTACACGAACGACCCGAACAATACGAACCGGGAGGACAACACGCTGGTCACGGTGTTCGCGGAATTCGCACCGGCGGAACACTGGTCGGGCCGGGTCACCGTCGGCGACCAGGAGCGCCGCTTCACGGCGGAGTCGCCCGCGCCCAATCCGCCGTATTTCTCGCCCTCCGACACCAATCACGTGAAAAACCACCGCGCGGTACTCGATGCACAAACGAGTTTCGACGGGATCGCGTCCAACCGGATTACGGCGGGCGTCACCGCCGAGCAGACGCACACCGAGAACGACGGCTTCGGCGCAATCGACCAGAAGCAGTCGCTCTTCGCGGTGTTTGCGCAGGACGAATTCACGCCCTTGTCGAACCTGTTCCTGACCGGCGGGCTCCGCCGCGATGACTTTGACACGTTCGGCAGCGCCACCACGGGTCGGGCCACGGTGGCCTGGCTGCCGAGCGGGCCGGAGGTGAAGCTGCGCGCGAGTTACGGCACGTCGTTCCGCACGCCGAGCTTCCTCGATCTCTACGGCAAGGATACCTACTACGTCGGCAACCCGAACCTGCGGCCGGAAAGGTCGCACGGCTGGGACGCCGGGGTGGACTGGTATCTGCCAGAGAAGCGCGGCGTGCTGAGCGCGACGTGGTTCAACACGGACTTCACGGACCTGATTGTCTACAACTTCGCGGTGTTCCCGAGCACGGTCGTCAACGCCGACCGTGCGCGGACGCGCGGCCTGGAACTGAGCGCGACGACCACGCTGGGCGGCGCCTTCGAGGCGAAGATCGCCTACACCTACCTCGAGGCGGAAGACTTGGCGACGAACACCCGGCTGCTCCGGCGGCCGCGGCACGCGTTCAATGCGGATGTGTGGCGCGCGATCGGCCACGACGTGACCGTGGGCGCGGGCGTGGCGTTTGTGGCGGGGCGGCAGGATGTGGATGCGCTGACCTTCGCGACGATTGACGCCGAGGATTACACCGTGGCGCGCGTGTATGCGGCTTGGGCGGTGACGCCGAGCCTCACCCTGAAGGCGCGGGTGGAAAACCTGCTCAATGAGAAATATGAGGCCGTGAATGGCTATCCCGCGCTGGGCCGCGGGGCGTTCTTCGGCGTGGAGTGGAAATTCTAGCAGGCGGCGAACTTCAGTTGTAGGTCGGGCTTTACGCCCGATACCTGAATCCGGATATCGGGGATAAACCCCGACCTACGACGGCATTCAATGCGGGCCCGCCCGGGACAATCGGTGGTGCCGCTGCGCGTTTGACCGGGCGGGCGGGACGGCTGTAATCCGGGAATGTCCTTACCCCGCCTCCTTCCCGTCCTGTTTGCCGCGGCCGTCAGCGTGACTTGGGCGGCTGAGCCCGCGCCGGTCGCCACGCGCGCGACTTCTGATTACGTCCCGCCCGAGCTGGCGCAGCTGACGAAGCCTGCGTCGAGCGAACTGCGGGAGCTGGTGGAGCGGTTCACGACTGACCGCGACGAACTGGAGCGGTTTTACAGCGTGCGGACCTCCGCGCTGCACCTGCGGCGGATGCGGGAATTTTACCAAGCCTGGCAGCAGCGGCTCGGGCAGGTGGCGTTTGAGTCGCTCGGCGTCGAAGGCCGGATCGACTACACGCTGTTGCGCAGCCACCTCGTTTACGAATTGCGCCTGCTGGACCGCGAGGAGGCGCGGACGAAGGAGCTCGCCCCGCTGCTGCCGTTTGCGGAGCAGATTGCGGCGCTGCAGGAATCGCGGCGGATGATGGAGCCGGTGAACCCCGCGGCCGCGGCGGCGACGCTGGACCAGATGCGCAAGGAGCTGGCGGCGGCGCGCGCGGGGCTCGAGGCGGGATTGAAGGCGGACCAGACGGGAGCAAAAGGGGAAGCCAGAAAACCAGGAACGGAAGCGGCTGCGCCCATCGTTACGACGCGGATCGTGGCGTATCGCGCGGCGAACCGGCTGACGGAGCTGCGGAAGTCGCTCGATGACTGGTTCAAGCATTTTGACGGGTACGACCCGCTGTTCAGCTGGTGGAACCGCGCGCCCTACAAGGCACTGAACGAGGACCTGGACGGTTATGTGAAATACCTCCGCGAGAAGGTGGTCGGCGTCGAGCCGGGCAAGGACGAGCCCATCATCGGCGACCCGATCGGGCGCGACGGCCTGATGGCCGAGCTGGAGCACGAGATGATTCCCTACACGCCGGAGCAGCTGATCGAAATTGCGAACCGGGAGTTTGCGTGGTGCGACGCGGAGTGGAAACGCGCGGCCCGCGAGATGGGTTATGGGGACGACTGGAAGGCGGCGCTGGAAAAGGCCAAGCACGACTACGTGGAACCGGGCCGCCAGCCTGACCTCGTCCGTGACCTGGCGCTCGAGGCCGTGAAGTTCGTGTCGGACCGCAACCTCGTAACCATCCCGCCACTGGCGGCCGACATGTGGCGGCTGCGGATGATGACGCCCGAGGCGCAGAAAACGAACCCGTTCTTCCTCGGCGGCAATGACATCCTCGTCTCATACCCGACCGACACGATGGAGGAGGACCAGAAGATCCAGGCGCTGCGCGCGAACAACATCCATTTTGCGCGCGCGACGGTGTTCCACGAACTGCTGCCGGGGCATCACTTGCAGTTCTATTACCTCGCGCGGATCAACCAGCACCGGGAGCTGTTCATCACGCCGTTCTGGGTCGAGGGCTGGGCGCTGTGGTGGGAATTCCAGCTCTGGGACAAGGGCTTCCCGCGCTCCCCGGGGGACCGGATCGGAATGCTCTTCTGGCGCACGCACCGCTGCGCGCGGATCATTTTCTCGCTCAACTTTCACCTCGGCAAATGGACGCCGCAGCAGTGCATCGACTTCCTGGTCGACCGCGTGGGCCACGAACGCGCGAGTGCGACGGGCGAGGTGCGCCGCTCCTTCAACGGCGACTATTCGCCCCTCTACCAAGTCGGCTACATGATGGGCGCGCTGCAGCTGCGCGCGTTGCACCATGAATTGGTGGACTCGGGCAAGATGACGGACCGGGCGTTCCACGACGGAATCATGCAGGGCGGCAGCATGCCAATCGAGATGGTGCGGGCGCACCTGGAGCAGACGAAGCTGCCGAAGGATTTCGTGCCGACCTGGCGGTTTGCGGACTGAAGAAAAACGGGTCTCGCGACGCTCGCGAAGGACGCGACGGCAAGCAGCCGGTGCGTTGGCGTCGCGACCGTCGCAGGCGTCGCGTCAGAAATCCGTCGGCCGGGGCTGTCATAGGCGGAAAACGGGGTGGACACCGGCCGTGGGAGGTGCCAGACCCACCCCCTCGGAGGGGGTCCCCCTATGCCGCCAAAAATCGATTATCTCCAGAAGATCCTGACCGCCCGCGTCTATGACGTCGCGCGGGAAACCCCGCTCGAGAAGGCGGCGCACCTTTCGGCGCGGCTCAACAACACGCTGCTGTTGAAGCGGGAGGACATGCAGAGCGTCTTCTCCTTCAAGCTACGCGGGGCCTACAACAAGATGGCGCAACTGGCGCCGGCCGTGCTGGCGCGCGGGGTGATCTGCGCGTCCGCCGGCAACCACGCGCAGGGCGTCGCGCTCGCGGCCAAGCGCCTGGGCTGCCACGCGCTCATCGTCATGCCGGTGACGACGCCGCAGGTGAAGGTCATGGCCGTGAAGGCCCGCGGCGGCGAGGTGGTGCTCTTCGGGGACAATTTTGACGAAGCCTACGTGCACGCGCGCGTGATCGAGAAGAAACAGAAACTGACGTTCGTGCATCCCTTCGAGGATCCCGACGTCATTGCGGGCCAGGGCACGATCGCGCGGGAAATCCTGCAGCAGCACCAGGGACCGCTGCATGCGATCTTCGTGGCGGTCGGAGGAGGTGGCCTGGCGGCGGGCATCGCGGCGTATGTGAAGGCCCTGAACCCGAAGATCCGGGTGATTGGCGTCGAGCCCTTCGATTCGGACGCGATGTATCAGTCAATCAAGGCAGGCCGGCTGGTGCGGCTGGACCGCGCCGGGCTGTTTGCCGATGGCGTGGCCGTCCGGCAAGTGGGCCGCGAGACGTTCCGGCTCTGCCGCGCGCACCTGGACGAGGTGGTGCGGGTGACCACCGACGACATCTGTGCGGCGATCAAGGACATGTTTGAGGACACGCGCGCGGTGCTGGAGCCGGCGGGGGCGGTGGCGATCGCGGGGGCCAAGGCGTATGTCGAGCGCCGGCGGCTGAAAGGCGCGACGCTCGTGGCAGTGGCGAGCGGGGCGAACATGAATTTTGACCGGCTGCGCTTCATCGCGGAGCGGGCGGAGGTCGGCGAGCACCGCGAAGGACTTTTCGCAGTGACGATCCCGGAGGCCCGCGGCAGCCTGCGGCGCTTCTGCCAGCTGATCGGGCACCGCAACGTGACGGAGTTCAACTACCGCATCGCGGATGCGAAGGTGGCGCACATCTTCGTGGGCATGCAGACGGCGGGCCGGGCGGAGAGCGGCCGGATCGCGGCGCATTTCAGCCGGCACGGCTTCAAGACCCTCGACCTGACCGGCGACGAGATGGCGAAGCTGCACGTGCGGCACATGGTCGGTGGGCGGTCGGCGCTGGCGAAGAACGAGCTGCTGCTGCGCTTCGAATTTCCCGAGCGGACGGGCGCGCTGATGAACTTCCTCGATTCGATGTCGCCCAACTGGAACATCAGCCTGTTCCACTACCGCAACCACGGTGCCGACTATGGACGCATCCTCGTGGGGCTGCAGGTGCCGCCGGCGGAGATGAAGGTGTTCCGGAAGTTTCTCCGGACGCTCGGCTACCGCTACTGGGAGGAAACGAACAGCGCGGCTTACAAGCTGTTCCTGAAGTGAGGGAGCTTTGGGTCTCTGGGACCTATGGGACGGATGCGACCTATGGGACCAATGGAGCGATGGGAATGGCGGAGACCGCGGGCTGAAATGTTCTTTCAGCACACGGCGATTGCCTGACTCGCCGGAATCTGGCGGGCTCGCGGGATGCCGACCAGCGACTACCCCGTCCAGCCCGTGCCCTTCACCGCCGTGCGCGTTACCGGCGGATTCTGGCAGGCGCGGCAAGAAGTGAACCGCACCGTGACGGTGCCCTTTGCGCTGAAGCAGTGCGAGGATTCGGGCCGGCTGAAGAACTTCGACCTCGCGGCGGAGACGCTGCGGCGCCGGGCGGCGGGCGAGCCGACTTTCCAAAACAAGCCGGTGACAATTTATCCCTTCGATGACTCGGATGTCTTCAAGGTGATCGAGGGCGCGGCGTTCGCGCTGAGCATGCGGCGCGACGCGGCGCTCGAGGCGCGGCTGGACGGGTGGATTGCGCGGATCGCGGCGGCGCAGGAGCCGGACGGGTATCTCTACACGTTCCGCACGATGCACCCGGATTCGCCGGCGCAGGAGTGGATCGATCCGCAGCGCTGGTTGAAGGATCCGGATCTCAGCCATGAGCTCTACAACATCGGCCACATGTATGAGGCGGGCGTGGCGTATTTCCAGGCGACGGGGAAACGCGCGCTGCTGGACGTGTGCCTGAAGAGCGCGGAGTTGGTGTGGCGCGATTTCGGCGACGGGAAATTGCGGATCGCACCGGGTCACCAGGTGATCGAAATGGGCCTGGCGAAGCTTTACCGTGTGACGGGCGAGCGGCGCTATCTCGACCTGGCGAAGATCTTCCTCGAGGCGCGCGGGCCCGGCGGGAAACTTTACAGCCAGCAACACTTGGCCGTCGCGGACCAGGACGAGGCGGTGGGGCATGCGGTGCGCGCGAATTACATGTATTCCGGCATGGCGGATGTGGCGGCGCTGGCGGGCGACGCGCGCTACATCGTGGCGATCGACCGGATTTGGAACAACATGGCGGGGAAGAAGCTTTACCTGACTGGTGGGGTGGGCGCGCTGCACAATGGCGAGATGTATGGCGCCGCCTACGAGCTGCCGAACGACGCCTACAACGAGACCTGCGCGGCGATCGCGCTGATGATGTGGAATCACCGCATGTTCCTGCTGACCGGTGACGCCAAATACATGGATGTGCTGGAACGCACGTGCTACAACGGCTTCATCAGCGGCGTCTCGCTGTCGGGCGACCGGTTTTTCTACACGAACCCGCTCGTTTACGACGGCAGTGCAAAGAACAATTTTGGCGGGGCCGGGCGGGCGGCGTGGTTTGGCTGTGCCTGCTGTCCGCCGAACGTGCTTCGCACGCTGGCGGACCTGACGGGCTATTTTTACGCGGTGCGCGACGACTCGCTCTACGTGAATTTCTACGCGCAGAGCGAGGGCTCCGCCGTGGTGCGGGGGCGGACGGTGCAGCTGACCCAGGCGACGGACTATCCGTGGTCCGGGAAAGTGCGGCTGACGGTGAGCCCCGACCAGCCGGCCAAGTTCACGCTGCGGTTGCGGATTCCCGGCTGGGCACAGGGCCGGCCGGTGCCGACGGATCTTTACGGCTACGACGACGCCACGCCGGGGACATGGACGGTGAAGGTGGATGGCGCGCCCGTGCGCGGCGCGCTGGAGAAGGGCTACGTCGGCATCACCCGCGAGTGGAAAGCGGGCGACGTGGTCGAGCTGGACCTGCCGATGCCCGTGCGCGCCGTGCACAGCCATCCCCAAGCTGCGGCGCTGCGTGAGCTGGTGGCGTTCGAGCGCGGGCCGGTGGTCTATTGCGTCGAGGGCAAGGTCGGCGAATCCATGCCGGTTGACTTGACGGCGCCCGCCGTGAAGACGGTCGCGCCTGAGGAGCGGAAGGAATGGCTCGGTGGCGTCGTGGTGCTGACGACCGGTGAGTCTGTCACGCCGGCGTTCACGGCGATTCCCTATTTTGCCTGGGATAACCGCGGGCTGGCGCCGATGGCGGTTTGGCTGAAGCGGGAAAAGTGAGATTTTAAGGGGAAGCCAGGAAGCGGGGAAAATTCCGCGGTTCGCATTCCTGGTTTCCGGGCTTCTCCTTCAATCAAAGGCCTGCCTGGAGTTGGTTGCGAGGTAGGCGGTGATCTCGGCGGCGAAAGTGGCGCCGAACTCGGCGCGCTTTTTCTCGCCCAGGCCGGGGATGCCTTCCATCGCTGCCAGCGTGGACGGGTAGTAGCGTGCCATCGCGCGGAGCGTGGTATCGCCAAACACGATGTAGGCGGGGACCTTGCGCTCGTCGGCGAGTTTCTTGCGCAGCGTGCGAAGGCGCTCGAACAAAATCTCGTCGCACGCGATGTCGCCCTCGCGGCGGACGACACGCTTCGCCTTGGGCAGGTCCATCGGCTTGGTGAGGGTGACGGGCGTGCGCGCCTTGAGTAGGGCCAGGCCCTCGGGCGTGAGCTGGAGCGTGGCATATTCGCCCTCGGCGACCGTGACGTAGCCGAGGCGCATGAGTTCGCGGCCGACGGCGGCCCACTGCGGCCGGGAGAGTTCGCGGCCGATGCCGTAGGTGCTGAGCGTGTCGTGGCCCCAACGGCGGATCTTGTCGGTCTCGGCGCCGGTGAGCACCTCGATGACGTGGTTGAGGCCGACGCCGAAGCGGCTGTTTTGGGCGATGCGGTAGACGCAGGAGAGGAATTTTTGCGCGACGACGGTGCCGTCGTAGGTGTCGCGCGGCTCGAGGCAGTTGTCACACGCGCCGCAGTTATCGAGAGGGAATTTCTCGCCGAAATACGCCAGCAGCTCGGCGCGGCGGCAGCCCGAGCTCTCGGCGTAGTGGACAATCTGGCGGAGCTGGGCGCGGGCGACCTGCTGTTCCTGTTCGTCGGAGATCTCGTCGAGGAAATGCGTCTGCTTGGCCACGTCGCCCGCGCTGAACAGCAGCAGGCAGTCGGCGGGCAGGCCGTCGCGGCCCGCGCGCCCGGTCTCCTGGTAGTAGCCCTCGATGTTCTTGGGCAGGTCGTGGTGGATGATCCAGCGGACGTTGGGCTTGTTGATGCCCATGCCGAACGCGATGGTCGCACAGATGATGCGGGTGTCGTCCCGGAGGAACTGCTCCTGGTGGGTGGACCGCTCCTCGCCGGTGAGGCCGGCATGGTAGGGTCGCGCGGAGAAACCCCGGCTGGTGAGCGACTCGGCCACGCGCTCGGTGGCGGCGCGGCTGGCGCAGTAGATGATGCCGCTCTCGTGCTCCCGCGGGCGCACGAAATCGATGATCTGCTTCAGCGGCTGGTCCTTGGGGGTGACGCGGTAGGTGAGGTTGGGGCGGTTGAAGCTCGCGACGAACGTCACCGGCGAACGGAGCTGCAGGTGCGTGACGATGTCCTGGCGCACGCGGCCGGTCGCGGTGGCGGTGAGCGCCATCAGCGGCACGCCGGGCAAGGTCGCGCGGAGGCGGGCGAGCTGGCGATACTCGGGACGGAAGTCGTGGCCCCACTCAGACACGCAGTGGGCCTCGTCGATGGCGAGGCAGGTGACGTTCCACGCCTTCAGATTTTCGCTCCAGCCGTCGAGCATCAGCCGCTCCGGGGCGACGTAGAGGAGCTTGAACTCGCCGCGGTGAAGCCCCCGCAGCCGGGCGCGTGACTCTTCGGCGCCGAGGGTGGAGTTGAGAAATGTCGCCGCGACGCCGCTGGCCTGCAGCGCATCGACCTGGTCCTTCATCAGCGCGATTAGAGGCGAAACGACGACGGTGAGGCCGTCGCGGGCGAGGGCGGGGAGCTGGAAGCAGAGGGACTTGCCGCCGCCGGTGGGCAGCAGGGCGAAGACGTCCTGGCCGGCGAGGGTGGCCGCGATGATCTCGCGCTGGAGCGGGCGGAAGGTGCTGTAGCCGAAGGTGCGTTTGAGCGTGAGGAGAAGGTCGTCCACGAAAGGTCAGTGTGCGGGGCCGCTTTCCGCACCGGCAAGCTTGCAGCGTGAAAAATCCGCTTGGTGGGAAGCGAAGAAGGGAAGGCGGGGCTGGGATGCCCGGCGGTATTCATCGGCTGGAAGCCGATGCCACTGGGCCGCGCCCAGCTAGCGGCGGAGGCCGAGCCACTGGGCGAGTTCGCTCACGGCGCCGGCGACCTGGTGGCCGCGGCGGACGGAGCGGGAGACGATCTGCAGTTTCTTCTTCTCGCGGTCGGCCTTGGGGTCGACGTGGCCCACGAGTTCGTGGCCCGAAAGGATCGGCAGGGCGTAGTAACCGCGCACGCGCTTGTGGGGCGGCGTGTAGACTTCCCAGTTGTAATCGAAATCCCAGAGCAGGCGGCTCACCTCGCGGTCGTAGATGAGAGGGTCGAGCGGGGCCAGGAGGAGCGGCGCTAGAATTTTCGATTTTCGAGTTTCGATTCGGCGAGCGCGGCGTGGAGGAGGGGGACGTCTTCGCGGAGGCAGTAGAGCAACGGCCCGACGCCGAGGGAAACGGCTTGGACAGCGTCAGCCACGAGGGCGAATTCGGCGCGTTTGAGACGGGTGAGGCGGCGCTGGCGGAGTTTCAGGAGAACGCTCCAGCGGGCGGTTTCGGCAGCGGTGGGCTCGGGTTGGGCGAGGATCGCGGCGGTGAGGATGCGTTCGGGCAGGTCGTAGATGCGGCGGTTGTTGTCGCGGCGGGCGATGAGCAGGCGGCCGTGGAAGAAGAGTTTTTGCAGAGTCGACTTGGCGAGCGTGGCGGCGCCCCAAACGCGGCGGCCGCGACGGTCATCGTCGAAGTCAGCGGACGAAAGCGGTCCACGCGCGGCGATTTCCGCGAGGAGCGTGGTGGCGAAATCCTTTTCCCGGGGCGTGAGCCGGCCGGACCAGGCGCCTGAAATGCGGGTGCGATGACGCATGGCGCCGAGGAGGTGCGGCCAGGCGGCGACGGGAAAGGCCACGAGGACGTGGGTGTCGGGCAGGTGGTGCTCGAACGCGGTGCGTTGGGCGGCGGTCAGCGGGGTGGCGTTGCCGTGCAGGTGCCGCATGAGATCGCCCTCGCGATAGCCCGCCACGCGGTTGCGCAGGATCAGGTCATGCATGCGGCCGCAGACGTTGATGGGGTCGATCTGGATGTAGCCGTGGTGGACGAGCGCGGTGCCGATGTCGGGGGCGGGGCGGTCCAGCAGCAGCGCCCGGCGCAGGAAGCGACGCGCGGCGAGGGGAGTGACGGTGAGGACGTCAGGCACGCGGCTTATTCAGTGGAGCCGGGGCCAAAAAACAAGGCCACGCGGCAAAAAACCGCGTGGCTTGTCTTTTTTTGGGCGAACTAAATTAAGGGCGATTACGCGCTGGCGATCGTGGGGCGGCCGTAGGTGGACCGCGTCGGGATGAACCAGTCGGAGGCCTCGGAATCGAGGGCGAATTCGGGGCAGGCGGCGGCGAGCAGGGTGCGGAGGTTTTCGCGGGCCCGGGCGATGCGGCTCTTCACGGTGCCGACGTTGATGCCGAGGGTCTGGGCGATTTCGTCGTAGGAGCGGTTCAGGACGTTGCGCAGCGTAAGGATCTCACGGTGGCGGGCGTCGAGCTGCTCCATGCAGGCGTTGATCAGCCGGGTGAACTCGCCGGTGGCCGCCTCCTGGGCGGGATCCTGGGCGACATCGGCGACGAGGTCGGCGAACGTGCCGGCGTTGTCCTCGCTCAGTGCGCAGTCGAGCGAGAGGGAGTCCTGCCGGCGGCGGCGGAAGAAATACCAGTAGCGGTTGCGGGCGAGGTTGACCGCGATGCGGTAGAGCCAGGTGGCGAGGGACGAGTCGCCGCGGAACCGGCCGAGCCCGCGGTGGGCGCGGATGAACGTGTCCTGCGTGATTTCCTCGGCGTCGGCGTGGTTGCGGAGCAGTCCGAGGGTGACGGTGAAGATCTTGGCGCGGTAGCGCTCCATGATCTGGACGAACGCGGCGTCCTCGCCGGCATTGAAGCGCTGGACCAGCCCTGCATCGATGAGGGCCTCTTGGGCGGAAGTGGACGGGGGAGTGACGGCGGACGAGGAGGACGATTTCGCGGTGCGGTAAGACTTGGCGGGTGTACCGAGACCGGCTGAAGAGGAATACATGGCGGGTAGGATAGTTTAGGTTGAGAGTGTCTGCTATCGGGTCTCCACCTACCTCAATACGTGCCAAGCGCCTCGGGTTGTTGTGTTAGCTATTATTCCATAGTGAGTTAAAAAATACCTGCGGTTAATGTGCCAATTGCGCACGGGCATTTTCCGTGCAAAAAGAGCGACGGTTCAGGGCCCATCGTGCACAGTGCACACGCTGCGGAGGCCATGGTGGGGGCGGTTTGGCCCCTGCCGGCCCTGTGGCTAACAGGCGGGATCCTCGAGTGGAAAAAACACGGCGAGGGTGCCGCGTCTCCAACGAAAAGGCCCGGAGCCGCGAGGAAAACTTGCCCTGCAGCAAAGGGCGGGTCGGAGACCCTGCCCTACGTGGGCGTCAACCCTTGATCGCGCCGGCGGAGAGGCCGCGGACGAAGAGGCGCATCGTGAAGAGGAACACGATGATGAGCGGAATGGAGGCGACGAAGTAGGCGGCCATGATCTGGCCCCACTGTTTCACGTATTCGCCGTCGAGGTAGATGAGGCCGACGCCGAGGGTGAAGAGCTCCTTGTCGCGCAGGACGATGAGCGGCATGAGGAAGTCGTTCCACATGCCGAGGAAGGAAAGGATGGCGAGGGTGCCGATGATCGGGCCGGACATCGGGATGACGACGTTGAAGACCTGCTGGAGGTGCGACGCGCCGTCCATCTCGGCGGCCTCAAACAGGTCGCGCGGGAGGTCCTCGATGAAGTTGCGCAGGACGAAAATGCTGAAGACCTGGCCGCCCGCGATGCCGACGAGAACGAGGGCCCAGAGCGTGTTGAGGAGCTTCAGGGATTTCAGCAACATGAACAGCGGCGTGATGTTGACGACGCCGGGCATGAGCATGAGGGCGAGGAAGGCGGCCCAGAGGAGGCCGCTGCCGGGGAGCTTGTGGCGCGCAAAGAAGTAGGCGCCGAGGATGGCGAGGAAGAGCGAGCAGACCGTGCCGGTGACGGCGACGAACACGGTGTTGGCGATGTAGGGAAGGATGAGTTTGAACGCGAAGCCCCAGTTTTCCCAATGCCACGAGACCGGGCTCGACGGCAGCCACGGCGACCGGATGAAGGTGGCGTTGTCCTTGAAGCTCACCTGGAACATCATGTAGAGCGGGAACAGCTCGATCAGGATGAAGAACAGGATGAAGAGGTGTTTCGTCCAGTCGTGGCGCAGGTCCGACTTGCGGGCGATCGGGAGGCTCATTTTTCGACGCGGACGTAGCGGTTGTTGATGAACGTGAGCACGAGGATGAAGACGAAGATGATCATGCCGATCGCGCAGGCGTAGCCGAACTCACCGGCGTAGAACGCGCGGTTATACATCCACAGGCCGGGCACCATGCCGCGTCCGCCGGGACCGCCATACTCGTTGAGCAGCTGCAGCTGGAGGCCGTAGCCGCCCAGCGTGGCGACGATCAGCAGTACCAGCATGAGGCGGATCTGGGTGAGGATCAGCGGCAGCTCGATGTAGATGAATTTCCCGATCGGGCCGATGCCATCGAGTTCCGCCGCCTCGTAGACGTCCTGTCCGATGGACTGCAGGCCCGCGAGGAAGATGAGCACGCCGACGGCGCCGATCCACGGGAAGCCCCAGAGGAAGAGCGACGGGAGGATGAGTTCCGGCTGGGACAGCCAGCCGATGGGCACGTTGGCGTAGAACACGCCCCAGTGGAACGTGTGGTCGAGCGCGACGAGGACGCTCTTCAGGCCGGTGAAGTCGAGCACGCCGTTGAGGACGCCGAGATTCGGGTCGAAGAAGAACTTCCAGATGAACAGCCGGACGAGGCCCGGCACGATCATCGGCACGACGAGGAGGACGCGGTAAATATACTGCCAGCGGTCGCTCTTGAGGCGGTGGATGAGCACCGCGAGCAGGATGGACGGCATCATCTGGAACAAGCTGAACACCATCAGCACGCTGACGGTCACGAAGGAGTTGAGCAGCACCTGGTCGTGGAAGGCGCGGCGGAAGTTGTCGAAGCCGATGAGCTGCTTCGTGTCGCCGCCGGCCCACTCAAAGAAGCTGTGGTAGATCGCGCTGCCGGCCGGGAAATACGCGAACACGAGGACCATCACCAGCGACGGCACGACGAAGAAGTAGAGTTTCCACTCGCGCAGTAATTTTTGCCGGGAAAGCGTGGCAGCCATGCAGGGGAGGGGTAGGGCGTGGGACGCGTGACGCCGCCCCATCAGGCCAAGTTATCAGGTGCCCGCCGCGCGAAGCGCAAGCCGCGAGTTTTGGGGGAGCTGTCAGCAGTCAGCGATCAGCGTTCAGCTTGGTTGTAGGACGAAAGGAATCGGGGTCACCGCTCCGCCGCCGGGTTCGGACAACGGGGCGGCAAGTTGCCGGCAGAGGCGCACGAAATTTTTCTGCGGGCTGACAGCTGATCGCTGCTGGGCGGCCTGCGCCGCCGCGCTCAGTCCTTCGCCACCGTGAGGTGAAAGCGCTCGAGGGTGCGGCCGATTTCGCGATCGTAGTTCGCTTGGGCGCGGCGCTGGTCGGCGAGGGCGTGGGCGTAACTGCTCTGCACGAACGCGAGATTCTCCTGCTCCTGCAGCACGAAATACGTGCTGCTGGTGCCGGCCTTGTATTTTTTCTGCTCATCCTCGAGCACCTGCTGCTGCAGCGCGTAGGCCTGGCGCGTCACGGCGACGCGCTGCCGGGTCGTCGCGATCTGGCCGGCGGCGGCGGTGACGCTCACGGCGATGTCGCTTTCGAGGCGGACGAGGTCGGCCTCGGACTGGCGGAGCGTCAGTTTGGCGGAGCGGGCCTTGCCGCGGCCCTCGGCGAACGTCAGCGGCACGCGGACGACCATGCCGATTGAGTAAACCCGCGCGTCCTCGGCGCGAACCTGGGATCGCGAGGTCGAGAAATTCGGATCGAGGCCGCCGTAGCCGTAGCTCCCGACAAAATCGAGCCGCGGCAGGAGCTGGTTGGTGGCGAACGAACTGTTGGCGCGATTGATGACCACTCCGAGCCGGGCGGCCTGGTAATCCGGGCGGAGGTCGTAGGCGACCTTTAGGTCGGTGCCGAGGTCGACAGACAGGTCTGGGGCCGGGGCAAGCTCCGCGGTGGGCACGGGCGGGCCGTCGAGCGGGAACTTGGTTTCACCGAGCAGCTGGCGGAACACGTTTTCCACGTCATGCACCGAGCGCTCGGCGATCAGGATGGTTTCCTCGCGGTTGGCGACGCGGGCGCGCGCCTGCGTGACGTCGGCGTCGGAGATGGAACCCACGCGGTGGCGCTTCTCGTTCTCGTCGAGCAATTGGGCCGCGAGGTCGCGCGACGTGCGCGCGATGCGCACGTTGGCGCGAGCTTCCTGCAGGTTGTTGTAGGTGAAGACGACGCTCGTGACGGTATCGATCACGGTCTGGCGCAGCTGCCAGTCGGAGATGCCGCGGTTGGCCTTGGCGATGCGCAGGTCGGCCAGGTTGGCGCCGAAGCCGAAGCCGCGCAGCAAGGGTTGCGTGACGGTGACGCCCCCGAAGGTGTCGTAGCTGTCGGTGAACGCGTTGAAGGTGCCCCGCTCGTTGACCGCGGTCGTGCCGACGCTGTAGGAGAGGCCCCAGGGCATCACGCCGTCGAGGGTGAGGCTGTAATTGTCGGTCTTGGTGACCGGGCGAAGCGATGGCGGGACGACCACGCCGGGCGTCTCGGCTTCGCCATACGAGCGATTGAACGTGAACGCCGGGTCGAAGCGGCCATAGGCGGCGAGCACGTTGGCGCGCGTGATTTGCGGCGAGAATTCGCTAACCTTGATCCGCTGGTTGTTCAGCAACGCCAGGCGGATGGCTTCCTCCAAGGTGAGGACCTGTTCGGCGGCCCGGGCGGACACGGCCAAGCCGGCGACGAGCGCGAGGAGGATGAAGCGAAGGGAACGGAGGGAGCGGTGGGTCACGGGGAGAGTCGGGCGGCGGCCGTCATTTCAGCATCACGCCGTCGGCGAGGCGCACGATGCGCGTGCCGTAGCTGGCGTTTTCCTCGGAGTGGGTGACCTGCACGATCGTCACGCCGTCCTCCTGGTTGAGCTTCTTGAACAGCTGCATGATCTCGCGGCCCTGGTCCGAGTGCAGGTTGCCGGTCGGCTCGTCGGCGAGCACGAGCGCGGGTTTGGCCACGAGGGCGCGGGCGATGCCCACGAGCTGCTGCTGGCCGCCGGAGAGCTGGTTCGGGTAGAGGTCGCGCTTCGCGACGATGTGGAAGCGGTCGAGGGCGTCGCACACGATGCTCTCGCGATCGGACTTCGGCGTGTTGCGATACGACAGCGGGATCTCGAGGTTTTCGTAAACTGTCAGGTCATCGAGCAGATGGTAGCTCTGGAAGACGAAGCCGATGTGTTTTTTCTGCAGCTCGAAGCGCTTCTTCTTGTCGGCCCGGTGCACCGGTTCACCGACCAGGTCGTATTCGCCCGACCACGCGCTGTCGTGCAGCCCGAGGAGGTGGAGCAACGTGGACTTCCCGGAGCCGGAGGGGCCCATGATGGACAGGAAGTCACCCTGCTTGATCTCGAGGTTGATGTTGCGCAGCGCGTAGAAGGGCCCGCCCTTGAGCGGAAACACGCGATCGACGTGACGAAGGGAAATCATGAAGGAAGCGGGTGGGGTTACCACAACATGAACCAAGCCTTGAGTCCCGAGGCGGCACCGCTGTGCGGTGCGGGGGCCGGGGCGCTGGGCTTGGCGGGAGCGGAGGGCGCAGCGGCGGGAGCTGGCGCGACGGCGACTGGGGCGGTGGTTGTGGGCGATTCTTTAGCAGGCGCAGGCTTCGTGGAACTGTCAGAGGACAAGGCGGGGGCGGCGTCGGGCTTCTCAGCGTTCTCGCTGGCGAGGATGTTGCAGATGAGCGGGGGGATCGCCAACAGCAGCAACAGCAGCACGTGGGGTTTCATGTTAGTCGGGTGGGTTGAGGCGGCTATTTCGGGCCCGATACAGCCGTCAGGGCGGACTAGTTAGCAACGCTCATGCCAGCGGCCGATGATCACCATAAACCATTGCACGACAATCTATTAAATTAATGGCATCGGGCTTCGATCGGCGGGCTTCGTCCGGTAGTGGAACCCAGTCATCCCGAAAGTGGGAAATGGGGAGTTGGCTAGCTGGAAGCCAGGAAGCCATGAAACAGAAGAATTGGTTCCTGGTTTCCTGGCTTCCGGCTTAACCCCGTTGGGGCCAGCTCGGTGCTGAGCTTCGGATTGACGCGACTGGCCGGCGCCCCCGAGCTACTGGAACCCTATGACGCGCGTCTTTGTTTCCGGCTGCTACGACATCGTCCACGCCGGCCACATCCAGTTTTTCCGCGAGGCGCGTGCGCTGGGCGACCATTTGACGGTGTGCTTTGCGTCGGCGGAGGTGCTCTGGCTGCACAAGCGCCGGCGGAGTTCGCTGCCGGACGACCACAAACGCGCCCTGCTCGCGGCGCTCGACATGGTGGACGAGGTCGTCGTGGGCACGGGCCTGGAGGAAGGGTTGGATTTCAAAGACGACTTTCTCCGCCTGCGGCCGGCGATCCTGGCGGTGACGGAGGATGACAAATACGGGCAGGCGAAGCGCGACCTGTGCGCGCAGGTCGGCGGGCGCTATGTGGTGCTGCCGAAGACGCCGCCGCAGTTCTCGCCGGTGTCGACGACGCAGATCGTGAAGTTCATCCGCGCGCCCGAGGAGGCGCCGCTGCGGGTGGATTTTGCGGGCGGCTGGCTCGACGTGCCGCGGTTCGCGCGGCCCGGGGCGTATGTGGTGAACTGTGCGATCTCGCCGACGGTTTCGTTGCGCGACTGGCCCTACGAGCGCAACGCCGGCCTCGGCGGCAGCGGCGCGTGGGCGCTGCTGAACGGCAAGGATGGCGTCGGCTCCGAGCTGGATCTCGGCGTGGGTTGGCAGGATCCGGCAATCATCGCCGAGACCGGCCTGTGCATCTGGCGCAGCGGCCAGCGGCCGGAGCTGGAGCTGAAGCACAACGGGGAATTTCTGCGCGGGCGGATGGCGTTGTATTGGACGGGCGTGCCCCACAACACGCCGGATCTCGCCAAACTGCCGCGCGACTACGACGCGATTGCCCGGGCCGCGGCGACGGCGCGCGACGCGGTGTGGCGGAGTGATTTGGCGCTGCTGGCCGATGCGGTGCGGCAGTCCTACGGCAACGTGCAGCGTCCCGAGGGCATGGCGGCGCTCCCGGGTGACCCGGAGGCGGGCGCCGCGTCCAGCCAGGTGCTACCCGCGGGCGTGAAACCGCTCGCGTGGAAATACTGCGGCGGCGGCTTCGGCGGCTACGCGGTCTATCTGTTCGCCGACCAAGAGCAGCGCGACGCTGCCTGCGCGCGGCCGAATTTCCGGGCGATCGAGCCGTATGTCGCGATCCGCTGATCGCGAAATGACAAGACCTGGAGAGCTGATCGCTACTCAGCGCGCAGCGCGACCATGGGGTCAACTTTCGTTGCGCGACGGGCGGGGAGGAAGCAGGCGACGAGCGCGACGAGGGCGAGGATGAGGGGGACGATGGCGAGCATGGCGGGATCGGTCGCGGTGACGCCGTAGAGCAGTTGCGCGATGATGCGGCTGAGCGCGAGGTAACCGGCGAGGCCGGCGGTGATGCCGACGAGGACCAGCAGCGTGCCTTGGCGCAGGACGAGCGAGGCAATGTTGCCCGGCGTGGCCCCGAGCGCCAGGCGGATGCCGAACTCGGGGGTGCGTTGCGCGACGGAGAAGGCGAGCACGCCGTAAACGCCGAGCGCGGCGAGCAGCAGGGCGACGCCGCTGAAGAGCGAGAGCAGGATCATCGGCGCGCGGCGCGGCTGCGCAGCATCGTCCATGCGCTGCGTCATCGTCTTCACGTCGAAAACTGGTTGTTCCGGGTCGGCCGAGCGCACGGCGTTGCGGACGCTGGACGTGAGCGCGGCGGGATCGCCGTCGGTCCGGACGACCAGCACGAAGGACAGCTGCGGGTCCTGTGCGTAGGGAAAATAAATCGTCTCCTTCGAGAGGGATTCCTCGAGGTTCTGCACCTTGACCGGGGCGACGACGCCGACGACGACCCACGAAACCGAGTCGTTGTTGCCGCCGCGATTGATGCGCTTGCCGAGGGCGTCCTGACCGGGCCAGTAGCGTTCCGCCAGCAGCCGGTCGATCACGACGACCTTCTGGGTCTTTTCCGAATCCACCTCCGTGTACCAGCGGCCGTGGAGCAACGTGATGCCGAGGGCCTTGAGGTAACCGGGATCGACGCTGCGTACCTGCGCGTGCGGGCCGGGGGCGCCCGGGGCGACGACGATGTCGGGGCTCGAATATGAGCCGGAGCTGTTGCTGTTGCTGAACGGCAGGGTGGTGGTCAGGCCCACGGCCTTCACGCCGGGCAAGGCCGACAACGCGGCGGAGGCGGCATCGTGAAACGCCACGAGTTTCCCGGCCGCATCGTATTTGACGGCGGGCAGCTGGAACTGCGCGGTGAGAACGCCGCCGGGCTGGAAGCCGGGATTCTCCTGCTGCAGGCGGGCGAAACTCTTCACGAGCAGGCCGGCGGTGGAGAGCAGCATGACGGCGAGCGCGATCTCGATCACGACGAGCCCGGCGCGCAGGCCCTGGGTGCGGCGGCCGGCGGTGGTGCGGGTGCCGGCTTCCTTGAGCGCGGCGGCGGCGTCACTGCGCGACGCGGACCACGCCGGGAGCGCGCCGAAAATCAAGCCGGTGCCGAGGGCGCAGAGGAGCGTGAAGGCAAACACGGTGGGGTCCAACTCCACGGAATAAGCGCGGGGCAGGGTGGAAAGACCGACGGACCCGAGGGCGCTGACGCCCCACAGTGCGACGATGAGGCCGAGCGCGCCGCCGGCGAGGAAGAGCACGAGGCTCTCGGTCAGCAGCAACCGCACGAGCCGGCTGCGGCCGGCGCCGAGGGCGGCGCGGATGGCGAGTTCCCGCTCGCGCGCGACGGCGCGGGCCAGGAGCAGGCTGGCGACGTTGGCGCAGCCGATCAGCAGCGCGGCGGCCACGCCGGCCTGCACCAGCCACAGCATACCGCGGATGTTGGCGACATTCTGTTCGAGGAAGCCTTTGACGCGTCCGCCGAAGCCCGAGTTTTTCCAGAATGGCGCCTGGTCCGGCAGGCGCTGGGCGTTGCGGGCCTGGATGAGATCGAGGTCGCGCTGGACCTCGGCGAGGGTGACGCCCGGCTTGAGCCGCGCGATCATCGTGGAAAATTCGGTCCCGCGCTCGTCGTCGGTGCGCTGTTGCGGCGAAAACACGAACGGCACCCACACCTGCACGCGCGGGGCGGGGAAGTAAAAACTCTCCGGCATCACGCCGACGACCGTGACCGGGACGCTGGCGAGGCGGATGGTCTGGCCGATGATGCTGGGGTCGGAGCCAAAGCGGGTTTTCCAGAGGGCATGGCTCAGCACCACCACGCGCGGCGCGCCGAACTTGCCGTCGCCCTCGTTGAACACCCGGCCGAGCTCGGCACCCGATTGCAACGTGTTGAACAGGGTCGGCGTCACGCAGAGACCCACCACGCGCTCGGGTTCGCTCGCGCCGCCGAGGTTGTAACTCGAGAAGTAATACATCGCTGCGTCGGCGATGCCGTTCACCCCGGCGCGACGGTCGAGGTAGTCCGGGACGGAAACACCGGCATTGGGCAGGCCCATCTGCGGGTAAGTGTTGTAGATGTAGACCAGCCGCTCGGAGCCGGGCCAGGGGTAGGGCTTGAGCAGGATGCTGTGGACGACCGAGAAGATGGCGCTGTTCGCGCCGATGCAGAGCGCGAGGGTGAGGATGGCGATGGCGGTGAAACCCGGGGCCTTGCCGAGCTGGCGGAGCGCGAATTTTAAATCTGAAAGCATGGCGATGGGTGAGAGGCGATGGGTAGGAAACTGGAAGCTGGTTGCCGGAGTTTGGCGGTTTATTCCGCCCGCAGCGCGATCAGCGGGTCGATCTTGCTGGCGCGGAGGGCGGGGAGGAGGCAGGCGAGCGCGGCGACGACGGCGAACAGCAGCGTCACGCCGCCGTAGACGAGCGGGTCGAGTGCGGTGACGTTGAAGAGCAGCGACTGGATGAGTTTGGCCACGCCGGCGGCGGCCGCGAGGCCCACGACCAAGCCGAAGGCAACGAGGCGGAGGCCGCTGCGCATGATCAGGGACAAGACGGAGGCCTGCGTCGAGCCGAGCGCCATGCGGATGCCGATCTCGGCGGTGCGCTGGAGCACGGCGTAGGCGAGCACGGAGTAAAGGCCGACGGCGGAGAGCACGAGTGCGAGGCCGGCAAAGATCGCAGTGAGGAGGGCGACGACGCGTTGGGCGCCGAGGCTCTGGGCTACATCGGTTTCCAAGGTTTGGAAAAACGAGATGGGCTGGTTCTTGTCCACGGCCGCCACGGCGCCGCGCAGCACGGCTTGGAGGGCGTTGGCGTCAGCCTCAGTCCGCGCAATCACAAATAGGCCGGGCCGGCCGAGCTGGTTCAGCGGATAATAGACCTCGTCGGGCGCGGGCGCGTTGAGTCCGTTGCTCTTCACGTCGGCGATCACGCCGACGATTTGGGATTTCACGTCGGCGTCACGGCCACGCAGGACGATCCGGCCGAGCGCGGACTCGCCCGGAAACACGTGCTTGGCGAAGGACTCGTTGACGATGCAGACGCCGGGGCCGCCGTCGGCGTCGCGCGCGTTGAAGGGCCGGCCCTCGCGGACGGTGATACGCATGAGGCGGAAATAGTCGTCGCTGACGACCTGGAAACCGGCGAGCGGGCGCTGCGGCAGCGGCAGGATGGTTCGGCCGCCGATGCTGTAGGGTGACTGTGAGCCGAAGCCGCTGACCGGCAGGCTGAGGGCGGCGGCGGCGTCCTTGACTTGGGGATTGGCGCGGAGCTGCTCGAGGACCGCGGCGAAGTAGCGCGCCTGCTCGGGGTTGGCCTTGTAGCGGGCGGTGGGAATGCCGACGAACGCCGCGGCCACGCCTTTGGGTTCGAAGCCGGGCGGCGTGCGCTGCAGTTTCAGGAAACTCGTCAACAGCAGGCCGGACCCGACGAGGAGCACGACGGAAAGCGCGACCTCGGCGACGATGAGGGTCGAGCGGAAATTCCCGCCGTGCGCGCTTGACGAGCCACGCGTGCCGTCCTTGAGCACCTCGACGAGGTTGGTTTTCGAGGCCTGGAGCGCGGGCACGAAGCCGACGAGGAGTCCGGTCAGCACGGTGACGCCAGCGGTGAACACGAGGGCGATCCAGTTGGGCGCGAGCGTGGTGCCGGCGGTGATGAGGCCGAGGGTGGTGAGCTGGTGCTCGATGGCGGCGAGCGCCCAGAGCGCGAGCAGCACGCCGAGCGTGCCGGCGATGGCGGAGAACAGCAGGCTCTCGGTGAGGAACTGCCGCACGATGGTGCTGCGGCGCGCGCCGAGCGACTGCCGGATGGCGATTTCCTTGTGGCGCGCGGAAAGCCGGCCGAGGAACAGGCTGGCGACGTTGGCGCAGGCGATGAGGAGCACGAAGCCCACGGCGCCGAGCAGCGTGTAGAACGTGGGCCGGAGCTGGCCGGCGAGGGCCTCGACGTAATCGTGCGGCACGGCGAGGTTGTTGGCATCGAGCCGGCCGGCGAACTGCGTCGCGTAGGACTTGCTCAGCGCGGCGAGTTCCGCCGTGGCCTGCGCGAGCGTGACGTTGGGTTTGAGCCGGGCGATCGGCTGCGAGTAGCCGGCGCCGTTCTGGACCTGCACCGACGTGAGGAAGGCGACCTCGAACACGCGGGGGGCGAAGACCTGGACCTGGTTGAACGGGTTGCTGAGATGTGGCGGCAGGATGCCGACGACCTGCCAGGACTGGCCGTTGAGCTGGATGGTTTCGCCGACGATGCTGTCGCGTCCGCCGAAGCGCGTCTGCCACACCTCGTGGCTGAGGATGCAGACATTGGGACCGTTGGGCACATCGTCCTCGGGAATGAACGCGCGACCGCGGATCGGGCTGACGCCGAGGGTGGTGAAGAAATTCGCGGTGACGCGCAGGCCGTTGAGCTGCTCCGGATCGGTGGCACCGGTGACGGTGAAGGTATCGAACGCGCTGTTGGCGACGGACGAGAACGACTGCGCCTGGCGGCGGATTTCCTCGAAGCGCGGCCACGCGACGGCGGGGGCATTGAAATTCAGCGCGGGATTGCTGACCCAGATGGCGACGAGGGACGACGGCGACGGCAAGGTGAGCGGACGAAGGATGAGCCGGTCGAAGACGGAGAACAGGGCGGTGTTCGCGCCGATGCCGACGGCGATGGTGAGAACGGCGACGAGCGTGAAACCCGGGGTCTTGAGCAGGGAGCGGAGGGCGAGCTTCATGAATTTTCGATGGGCAATTTCGATTGATGGAAGCCGGAAGTGGGGCGCGTCGGAGAGGAGGGCGCTCGGCGGGCCGGTGATTGCACGGCTCGTGCCCGGCTGCACTAGGAATTTATTAACCGCTGCAGGAAAGCGGGTTAAAATTTACTGCGCTGAAGCGTACGACGAAGGGCCGCCCGGAAACGAAACGGGACTTTCCCGTGATTGGGACGGTTCTTCGAGAATGACGAATGACCAAGGCCTAATGACTAATGTCGGAGGCGAAGAGCGATGGCGCCGTGTGAGGCATGCATTCGTCATTAGGCATCAGGCCTTAGTCATTCCGCGCGCAGCGCGACCATGGGGTCCACTCGGGTGGCGCGGCGGGCGGGGACGAGGGCGGCAAGGAAGGAGACGGCGCTCAGCAGCAGGGCGACCGCGGTGTAGGTGAGCGGGTCGTGCGGGCTGACCTCGGGCAGGGCGTTCACGAGGCCCTCGGCGAAGAGCAGGCTGGCGGAGAGCGCAAGGCCGAGGCCAGCAACCAGGCCGATGCCCAGCTGCCAGATGACCTGGCGCATGACCATGCCGAGGATCGTGCGCTGGTCGGCGCCGAGCGCCATGCGGATGCCGAATTCCTGGGTGCGCTGGTTGACGGAAAACGACATGACGCCGTAGAGCCCGACGGCGGAGAGGAAGACCGCGACGGCGCCGAAGATCGTGAACATGCTCGCGATGATCCGGTTGCCGCTGAGGAAGCCATCCATGTTGGTGCGGGGCGTGGCGACGAAATACAGCGGGAGGTTGGGGTCCACGCGGTTGACCGCGCGGCGCAGCTCGGGATCGAAGCTCTCGGGCCGGGCGTTGCCGCGCTGGCGGACGATGACGGTGGCGAATTGCAGGCCATTGATGACGGGCTTGCCGTCGCCGTAGACGAAACCGGTGAAGGGCGTGTAGTAGCCGGAATTGTCGAGCTTGAGGTTGTTGTTGTTCCCGACGCCGGTCATGCGCACGTCTGAGACGACGCCAATGATGGTGCGCCAGGGATCGAAGAGCGTGCCGTTGTTGCCGACGGGGCGGAAGCGGCGGCCGATCGGACTTTCGTTGCCATAGTGCCGGTGGGCGAACGTGGCGTTCACGATGGCCACGGGCAGCTTCATGTCGTTGTCGTCCATCGTGAAGTCGCGCCCCTCGAGCAGCTTTTGGTGCAGCGTGTCGAAGTAGCCATCGGTGACATTCTCGAAGTTCGCGAGGGGCCGGTCCTTGTCGTCCTTGTATTGTTTGCCCTCGATCTCGATCGGGCCGTTGCCGGAAAAGACCATCTCGAAACGGTTGGTGAACGCGACGGACTCGATGGCGGAATTGGCGCGCAGTTCGCGGAGGAGTTTCTCGAAGAAGACGACGCGCGACTCGTTGGTCGGGTAGTCGCCCTCCATCAGGCCCATGCGGGCGCTGAGGAGGGACGAGGTGTCGTAGCCGAAGTCGAGATGCTGCTGCCGGATGATGGACTGGACCTGAAGCAGGGAGCCGATGAGGAGGATGCAGGTGACGAGGATTTGCAGGATGACGAGCCCCTTGGTGACGATTCCAATGACGCGGCCGGTGTTGCCGCGACCCGACTCCTTGAGCACCTCGGCGGCGTTGGCGCGGGAAGCCATGAGGGCGGGCAGCAGGCCGGAGAGGAGGGCGGCGAGCATCGTGGCGCCGACGACGAAGAGGATCACGGGTGCGTCGAGGCGGATGATCATCCAGGCCGGTGGCGGCTGGGCGGTGGCGCGGAACGTGGCGTTGATCCAGTCGATGCTCCAGAACGACAGGGCGACACCGACGACGGAGCCGATAGATGAGAGCAGGAGGCTCTCGGTGAGCATCTGGCAGATGAGCCGGCTGCGGGTGGCACCGAGGGAGGAGCGGATGGCGAGTTCCTTCGCGCGCAGGGTGGCGCGCGCGAACTGCATGTTCATGACGTTGAAGCAGGCGATGAGCAGCACGCCGCCGCAGAAGGCCAGCATCACGTAGAGCAGGCCGCGGATCTGCGGGCCGGTGAACGAGTCGATGAGCGGCCGCACGTAGCCCAGGCTGAATTGCTTGTTCTCGGGAAATTCCTTGGCGAAGCGCCGCGCGAGCGTGGTCATCTCCGCGTTGGCCTGCTCGAGGGTGACGTGGGGTTTCAGCCGGCCGATGACGCTGACGAAGTTGATGCCCCGGTCGTTGCGCGGCTTGACGGGGAATTCGGTGTTCACCGGCAGCCAGAGCTCCTCGTTCTGCGGGAAGGCGAATTTTGGCGGCATGACGCCGATGACGGTGCCGGCGCGGCCATTGACGCGCACGGCCTGTCCAATGACGCCGGGATCGCCGCCAAAGTCCTTTTTCCACAGCGCGTCGCTGAGGATGATGTTCTTGCCCACCCCGGGGCGGTCGTCCTCCGGCGTGAAGTCGCGGCCGAGCGCGGGCGCGACGCCGATGGCGCGGAAGAAATCGTAGGTGATGTAGCCGCCCTGCAGGCGTTGCGCGACGCCGCGATAGGTCATGTTGATCGTCGAGCCGTTGAGGTAGGCAACGAAGGCGTCGAAGGACGTCTGCTGCGCCTTGAGGTCGGCGAAGTCCGTCGTCGTCATCCGCGAGTTGAAATTGCCCGGGGAGAAATCCGTCGGGTCCACGAGCTGCACATCGACCAGCTGCTCGGCGCGATTGAAGTTCACGCCGCGCAGGAGCACGCCATCCACCACGGCGAACTGGGTGGCCACGGCGCAGATGCCGAGGGCGAGCACGCCGGCCGCGAGGGCGCAAAAGCTCTTCTCCTTCACGAGCACACGGAAGCCGACGCGGACATCCTGGGCGAAATTTTGAAGGGACATGGTGGGAGAATGACTAATGGCTAATGCCTACTGATTCGGAAACTGAGTGGGATTCGGAATTCATTCGTCAGTAGACATTAGTCATTAGGCATTCGCTGCGGGTCACTCCGCACGCAGCGCGATCATCGGGTCCACGAGGGTGGCGCGGCGGGCGGGGACGAGGGTGGAGATGAGGGCGACGGCGGTGAGCAGCAAGCCGACGGCGGCGTAGGTGAGCGGGTCGCGCGGGCTGATCTGGAACAGGAAATTCGCGATGGCATCGCCGAAGGCAAAGGTGGCGAGCAAGGTGAGTCCGAGTCCCAGTGCGAGGCCGATGGCGAGCTGGATTGCGCCCTGGCGGAGCACCATTTGGAGGATGCGGTTCGTGTCGGCGCCGAGCGCCATGCGGATGCCGAACTCCTGCGTACGCTGGTTGACGGAGAAGCTCATGACGCCGTAGAGGCCGACCGCGGAGAGGATGATCGCGACGGCGCCGAAGATGGAGAACATCGCGGCGACGATCCGGTTTTGCGCGAGGAACGTGTCCTGGTTTTCGCGCGGTGTGCCCACGAAATAGAGCGGCAGGTTGGCGTCGACCTGGTTGACGGTGCGCTGGAGGGACGCCGAGACGGCGTGGGCGCGGGCGGGGCCGGCGGCGCCGCGCGGGCGGGCGATGACGGTGGCGAACTGCTGCGAGACGGGGCCGGGCTGGACGGGGCCGAACGTCGAGGAGAAATACGGCACGTAGAAACCCGTGGCGTCGACGTTGGGCTGGTTGAAGGGCGCCGGCATCCGCACGGTCGAAACCACGCCGATGATCGTGCGCCAGGGGCCGAAGAGCTGGCCGTTGTTGCCCACGGTCCGGAAGCGCCGGCCGAGCGCGCTCTCCGTGCCGTAGTATTTCTTCGCGAAGGCGGCGTTGACGATCGCGACGGGCAATTTCATGTCGGTGTCGTCGAGGTTGAAATCGCGTCCCTCGCGGATCTTCGCGCCGAGCGTGTCGAAGTAGCCCTCGCTGACCTGCTCGAAGTTGGCGAGCGGGCGGTCGCTGTCGTCGGTCTTGTAGGCGCGGCCCTCGATCTCGATCTTGCCATTGCCGGAGAAGGTCATGCGGAACCGGTTCGTCAGCGCGGCGTTTTCGAAGTCGGGGCTGGCGCGCAGTTCGCGCATGAGGCGGTCGAAAAACAGCTTCCGCGCCTCGGGCGTCGGATAGTCGCCGTCCATCAGCGCCATTCGTGCGGCGAGCAGGCCGTCCGTGTCGTAGCCGTAATCGACGCGCTGCTGGCGGAGGATGGACTGGAGCTGGAGCAGGGAGGCGATGAGCAGGATGCAGGTGATGAAGATCTGGAACACGACGAGTCCGCGGGTGATCACGCCGATGGCGCGCCCGGTGTTGCCGCGGCCGGACTCCTTGAGCGCCTCGACGGCGGAGGCGCGGGAGGAGATCCACGCGGGGATCAGCCCGGACGCGAGCGCGGCGAGCACGGCGGAGCCGACGACGAAGAAAAGGACGGAGCGGTCGATGTCGAAGGTGATGTAGGACGGGATCGGGTTGGCCTGGGCGTGCGTGAGGGCGTTGAGCCAGTCGGTGGCCCAGTAGGCGACGCCGATGCCGGCGAGGGCGCCGACGCTGGCGAGGAGGAGGCTCTCGGTCAGCATCTGGCGGATGAGGCGAAAGCGCGTGGCGCCGAGGGACGAGCGGACGGCGAGCTCCTTGGCGCGGAGGGCGGCGCGGGCGAACTGCATGTTCATCACGTTGACGCACGCGATGAGCAGGATGCCGACGCAGCAGGCGAGCATGGTCCACAGCAACTGGGTGAGGGCCGGCGGCGTGAAGGTCTTGATGAGCGGCTCGACGAGGGCGGTGTCGAATTTCTTGTTGGTGTCGGGGAACGCCTTCGCGAGCTGGTGGGCGATGGTGGTGACCTCGGCGGTGGCCTGGTCGAAGGGCACGCCGCGCTTGATCAGGCCGAGCACGGCGGGGTTGGCGCCCTGGGCGTTGGGGCTGTTGCGCGGGAAGGGCGGGTATTCGCAGTAGAGGGGAATCCAGATCTGCTCGTTGACCGGAAAGGAGAAGCCGGGGGGCATCACGCCGATGATGGTGGCGGACTTGCCGTTGAGGCGGATGGCCTTGCCGACGACGCCGGGCGACGAGCCGAAGTCGCGCTGCCAGAGCTGGGTGCTGATGAGCGCGACCTTGGCGGCGCCGGCCTTGTCATCGTCGGGGGCGAAGTCCCGGCCGAGGACGGGACTGACGCCGAGGATGCGGAAGAAGTCCGCCGAGACGTAGGCGCCGGTGTAGCGCTGGGGCACGCCGTTGAAGGTGACGTTGACGGTGGCGCCGTTGATGTAGGCGGCGAGGAGGTCGAAGGACTTCTGCTGCTCCCGGATGGCCTCGTAATCGAGCGTGAAGATCTGGCTGCCGAAGCCATTCACGTTGGCGTTCTTCTGGGTGACGTCGATGACCTGCACGCCGGCGAGGCGGTCGGCGTTGGGATACGAGAATCCGCGCAGCATCGTGCCGTTGATCACGCTGAACATCGTGGTGACGCCGCCGATGCCGAGGGCGAGGACGAAGACGGCGAGGAGGCAGAAGGACTTTTCCTTGAGCAGGACGCGGAAGCCGATGCGGAGGTCTTGCAGAATACTGGAGATCATTTTGGCAGGCTTTCAGCTTTCAGCGGTCAGCTATCAGCTGTCGGCGGTAATGAGATGAACCGGGTGGATAAAGAGCTGAAGGCTGAGCGCTGATCGCTGCGGGCTACTCGGTTCTCAGCGCCATGACCGGGCTGATCTTCGTGGCGCGACGGGCGGGTAGGTAACACGCGAGGAAGGCGGCGGCGGCGAGAACGAGGGGCGCGACGGTGAACGCCACGGGATCGAGCGCGCCGACTTCGTAGAGCAAGCCGCTCACGAGTTTGCCGGTGGCGAGCGCGAGCAGCAGGCCGAGGACGATGCCGCTGGTGAGCATGAGCGCGGCTTCGCGGAGAATCATCCACAGGACCGCCGAGGGCTCGGCACCGAGGGCCATGCGGATGCCGATCTCGCGCGTGCGGCGGGCGACGGCGTAGGCCTTCACGCCATACACGCCGACCACCGCGAGGCCGAGGGCGAGGCCGCCGAAGACGGAGAACAGCGCGGCGCCGGCGCGGACGAGCCAGAGATCAACGTTCGCGTCGAGGTGTTGGGCAAACGTGCGCAGCGACAAAATGGGGAGCGTGGCGTCGACTTCGCGCACGGTGCGGCGGATCTGCTCGGCGGCCGCCGCTTCCTGGGCGGGCGCGAGTGAGGCGAATTTGACGTGGAAGAAGACGTTGCCCTGAAAGCCCTGCGCGAACGGAAAGTAGATCGCGGAGCCGTTTTCCTTTTGAAAGAGGTCGGTGCGGACGACCGGAGCGATGCCGATGATCTCGATGGTGTCGTCCGTTTTGACGGCGCCGGCATCGTCGGAACTCATGCTGACGCCCTTCGTGCCCCCGCCTTTGGCCACGGGAGCGTTGGCCTTGGCGAACTGGATTCGCTGGCCGAGCGCATTGCCTTCGGGCCAGAGCTTTTTGGCCAGCGCCTCGTCGATAATGGCGACGGCTGGCGCTTTCTCAGATGTGGCTTCGACCGCCGTGAAGTCGCGGCCGCGGAGCAACGGCAGGCCGACCGTGCGAAAATAGTCGGCGCCGACGCTGTTGTAATAAGCGTTGAACGCCAGGCCCTCGGCGGCGGTGGCGGGCTTTTCATCCGGGCCTGGACGGCGGCCGGCGCGCTGGACGCGGCGGTCGAGCGTGATCATGCCAAACGGCACGGTCGATGCGATGCTGGCGCTCTGGACGCCGGGGAGGACGGTGAGTCGCGACTCCAGCGTGCTGTAGAGGATGCGGGATTGGGCTTCGGTGCGCCCGCCGAGGGTGGCGTCGACCTCGAGAATGAAATCGCGCTCGGTCTTCAGGCCGGTGTCCACCATGGCCGCCTTGCCCGCGCCCCGGATGAACAGCGTGGCCGCAGTGAGCAGCGCGAGGGAGAGCGCGATCTGCGCGACCACGAGCGGATAGCGCGGCAGCCAGCGCCAGCGGCGGCGGCCGGTGTCCTCGCCGGCGTGCTCCTTGAGATCGGCGAGCACATCGCCGCGGGAAAGTTTGAGCGCCGGGAGCAGGCCAAACGCGATCGTGCCGAACACGCAGAATCCGAACGTGGCGGCGAACAGCACCGGCTGCGGGCCGCCCTGGAAAACCATGTCGATCGGCATGTGCCGGCCGAGCGAGGCCACCAGCAGGTCGGCGGACCAGAGGGCGGCGATGAAACCGACGGCGCCGCCCATCAAGGAAAGCAGGAAGCCCTCGCTCAGCAGCTGGCGGAGAATGCGCCAGCGGCTGGCGCCGAGGGCGAGCCGCACGGCGATCTCCTTGCGGCGCGCGGTGCCGCGGGCCAGCAGCATGTTGGCGAGGTTGAGACAGGCGACGAGCAGCACGACGCCCGCCATGCCGAGGAGCAACGTGCCCAGCATGGCCATCTCGCCTTCATCGTCGGCATGGGGCGCGTCACTCGTGCCAAAACGGGACAAGTGAGCCAGCTGGAAGGTTTGGTTTTTCTGCTCGACGGGAAACTGCTGCTCCAGGTTGGCCGCGAGGGTTTTCATCGCGGGCTCGGCGGTGGCGGGTGTGAGGCCGGGCTTGAGCCGGCCGATGACCAGGAGTTGCGTGCCGGTCCGATCGCCCAGCGCGTTGCGATTGTCCGAGGCAAAATTATCCGCGACCTGGTTGTAAACCCCGAGCGGCAGCCAGACCTCGCAGGAAAATAGATTCATCGTGCCGGTGAAGCCCTCGGGCATGATGCCCACGACCGTGTAGAGGCGGCCGTTGACAGTGAGTTGGGAGCCAAGGAAAGCGGGATCGCTGCCATGCTTTTTCCAGAAACTGTGGCTGACGATCACGACGGGCGTGTTGCGGTCCGGGGTTTCCTCCTCGGGCAGGAAACTCCGGCCCTGGGCCGGGAGCACGCCGAGCACCGAAAAATAATTGGAGCTGGCGATCGTGGCGAAAACGCGGCGGGTGTTGTCCTTTTCACCCACGCCGACCATCGCGAGGTTAAACGCCATGGCGGCGGTGAAGACGGAATTCTTGCCGCGGATGTCCTGGTAGGTCGGATAGGAAAAGCCCCGGTAACTCTTGGGATTTTTCGTGTCCTGCGAATACACCTGCACAATCTGCGCGGGCTGGGTGTAAGACGGCGGGGCGAAGAGCATCGCATGGACCAGGCTGAAGACGGCGGTGTTGGCGCCGATGCCGAGGGCGAGCACGGTGACGGCGGCGGCGGTGAAGCCGGGGGTTTTGGCGAGCGTGCGCCAGGCGAATTTGAAGTCGGAGAACATGTGATTGGGAGCAATAAGCCGTAAGCGATAAGCGCTAAGCTAGGACATGGTGGGGGAGGCTCGAAGCGGTGGTGTCGCTTGGAGGACGGGATCTGGGTTGGGCTTACAGCTTAAAGCTTGTCGCTTAGAGCTGTCCCGCCGTGGCGGGACTCAGTGCGCCTGCTCGACCTGCTCCTGGACGACGCGGCCGTCGAAGATGTGAATCGTGCGATCGGCGTGGCGCGCGAAGCGCGTGTCGTGCGTGACCATCACGATGGTGGCGCCGCCCTTGTGCAACTCGGCGAGGAGCTGCATGACGGAGTCGCCGTTCTTCGAATCGAGGTTGCCGGTGGGCTCGTCCGCGAGGAGCACGGCGGGTTTGCCGGCGAGGGCGCGGGCGACGGCGACGCGCTGCTGCTGGCCGCCGGAGAGCTGGGACGGAAGGTGCTTGGCGCGGTGGCCCATGCCGACCTTCTCGAGGGCCTCGGTGGCGGCGGCCTTGCGCTCGGCGGCGGGCATGCCGCGGTAGGTGAGCGGCAGCTCGACGTTTTCATACACGGTCAGGTCGCCGATGAGGTTGAACGACTGGAAAATGAAGCCGATCTCGCGGTTGCGGATGCGCGCGCGCTCGGGGAGCGAGAGGCCCTGCACCGGGCGGTCGTTGAGGATGTAGGAGCCCTCCGTCGGGGAATCGAGCAGGCCGAGGATGGAGAGCAGGGTGGACTTGCCGCAGCCCGAGGGGCCGGCGATCGAGACGTATTCGCCCTTCTTGATGTCCATGTGGATGCCGGACAACGCGTGGGTTTCGACTTCGTCGGTGAGGAAGACCTTGGTGACGCCTTCGAGCTTGATCAGGGAATCGGACATGGGAGGAGGAGTTGGGTTGGGGATGATGAGGATCGGACGAAAGGGGTGCGCGCGGTCAGGTCTCCGAGCGGTCGGCATCGGTCGCGACGAGCACGACGAGGGAAACGAGGATGAAAAGGAGGGAGAGCACGGGACGGGAGGCGTTCAGGTTCATCGCTGGGGCGGGCGAAGCAGTGGTGGTGAGAACTAGGAACACGCGGGGCAGGCGAAAAGTTACAGGGAGAATCAGTTCAATTTGATGCGGTCGTTGGCGTCGTAGGGCGACATGTCGGAGAGTATCACCCAGTCGCCGGGCTGGAGGCCGCTGACGACCTCGATGGTGTTGACGGAGCTGCGGCCGAACTTCACCTGCGTGCGGGCGGCGTAGACCTTGTCCTCGTCGAGTTTGAAGATGCCAACCTGGCTGTTTTCCTGGCCGAACGCGGGGCGGCCGACGTAGACGACGTTGTCGAGGCGCTCGAGTTCGATGGTGCCGTCGACACTGAGGTCGGGCCGCGAGCCCTTCGGCAGTTCGCCTGTAAAGATGACGTCGACCGTGACGGTGCCGTTCTGAACCGAAGGATCGATGCGGGAGACCTTGCCGTTGACGACGCCATTGCGGGTATCGACCTCGGCGAGCTGGCCGATGAGGATGTCCTTGGCCTGGGTTTCCGCGACGCGGATCTCGGCCTTGAGGCGGAGGGGATCGGCGACGCGGGCGAGGTTGGTGCCGGGGGTTACCTGGGTGCCGACATCCACCGGCACGGTGGCCGTCCCGAGCAGCTGGAGCACGCCGTTCATGCCGGCGCGGACGGTGAGGGCATCGAGCTCGTCGTGGCGCTGCTTGGCCTCGTCGCGGAGGCGCTCGACCTCGGCCTGTTTGACGGCGAGCTGCGGGGCGGTGGAGTCCTTGATGAAGGCGTAGCGTTTTTGCTCGATGCCGTTCTTTGTCCCCGCCTGGTCGGCGTTGACCTTCGAGAGACGGAGCTCGAGTGCGGAGACGAGGCCGTCCTTGAACAACTGGTCGTTCACCTCGGCCTTGAGCTTGGCCTGTTCGTAATCCGCCTGGGCTTGGGCGGCGGTGGATTCCTGCGCGAGCACGCTGCTCTCGATGGTGAACTTGAGATTGTCCAGCTCGGCCTCGGCGGCCTTGAACTTCGAGTCGGCGTCGTTGGCGGTGCGCACAACCTCGGGATTCGTGAGGATGAGGATCACGCTGTCGGGGGTGACGGTGGCGCCGGGTCGAAGGACGATCTTGTCGACGCGACCCTCGGTGCGCGCGGCGAGCCAGGTGATGTCTTCCGGCACGAGCGTGCCGAGGCCGCGGACCTGGCGGAGCATCTGCCCGCGTTTCACCTCACCGGTCCAGACCAGGTTCTTGTCCACGCTGGGCACCGCGGGCTTGAGCCGGGCGAGCAACACCGTGATGGCGATGACCGCCACGGCGGCAACGGCGCCGATGATGAGGCGTTTCTTACGCTTGGCTTTGGTTTGGTCGGGGCGCTGGATGTCCATGGGCGCGCGAATAATTGCACGCGCCGTGCCAGAGTGGAAGAAGCAATGTAAGCCATTGAAGGGGAAAGGCTAAAAATTTAGGCCCGACTTTGCCCACTTATCGAACGGGCCGTTCGCGGGACGCTGTAATCCCGGAAATGGGATGAGGGTCCTGAATGGGTGCCCACGGATCACACGGAATACACGGATGGAAAGTCGGGTAACGGCGATGCCGCGCCCATCTACCTCCGTGTTTTTCGTGTGATCCGTGGGCAAAAAATTGCGCGACGCGTCACACGGGCAATTTCAGCAGCGCGACACAGCCGGAGGCGCCTTCGCGGTTCGTGAGCGTGAGTGAACCGCGGTGGTTTTCCGCGATTTGCCGGCACAGGACGAGGCCGATGCCGGAGCCTTCGGACTTCGTGGTGAAAAACGGGACGAAGAGATTGGCGGTGTTGGCCAGGCCGGGGCCGTCGTCCTCGACGGAGATCTCCGCATGGGTCGCGGTTCTCTTCCACGCGATGCGCACGCCGCCGTCAGTTTCCTGGGCAGCCTCGACGGCGTTCTTGAGGAGGTTGATGAGAACCTGTTCGATCTGCGCGGCATCGCAGGAAACCTCAAGCGGCGGGCCGCCGAGCACGGTCACGGGCAGGCGGGCCTCGAGGGCGGTGACGCGCTGGACGAGTGCGGGGACTTCGCAATGCGCGAGCGTGGGCACGGGCAGGCGCGCGAGGCGGGCATAGGCCTGCATGAAGCGGCTGAGGCCGTCGGCGCGGTTCTCGATGATGTCGAGGCCCGAGCGCATGTCGTCCTCCCAGTCGGACGGGCGGGGCGCGCGGCGCAGGAGGCTGGCGAGGCTGCCGGCGAGGGACTTGATGGGCGCGAGCGAGTTATTGAGCTCATGGCCGAGGACGCGAACGAGGCGCTGCCACGCGCGGGTTTCCTCCTCGCGCAAGGTGCGGCTGAGATCGCCGATGACGATCAGGTGATGCGGCCGGCCGCCCTCGCGGAACAGGCTGCGGCGCATGCCCCAGCGGCCGCCGCCGCTGGCGAAGGTCGTTGTGAGCAGGCGGGCGGGCTCGCCGGTGAGGCATTCGCCGAGGCCGATCTCCGCGGCTTCGCGGCCGAGGATGCGCTCGGCGGGTTTGCCGAGCAGGAGTTGCCCCGCGTGGTTGGCGAGGCGCAGGCGGCCGTCGCTGTCGAAGGCGAAAATCGCGACCTCGATCTCCTCCATCACCGTGCGCAGCAGCGCGGTGGCTTCGAGAGCGCTGAGCCGCTGCTCCTGCAACGTGCGGCTCAGCATGTTGATTTCCGACATCACGTCGCCGAGCGGCTCGTCGCGGCGCGCGCCGCGGGCGCGGACGGAGAAATCGCCCTCGCGCAACGCGGACAGGAGGTTGGCCATCGTCTGCAGCGGCCGCACCACGCGATTCTGCACGGCGAGGGCAAAACCCAGCCAGCAGCCGACGATCACGAGGGTGAGCGTCCACTGGTGCTTCGGATCCCAGCCGTCGCCGAACCAGAGGATGCAGAGCGACGTGATCACCGCCGGCGCGCCGCCGAGGAGGACTTGGATAAAAACGGCCCTCTCGTGGGCGAGCTTTTTCTTCCGGTTGGGCATGGGGAGGGGTTGGCCGCGAAAAGGCGCAAGCAGCGCAAAAGAATTCAGATCGCTTCGGAGAGCACAAACTTCCGGATTTCCAGCCGAGGCGAGCCAAAGTTTATGAGCAAACCATGCTCCATGCGCGTCGCCCGCAGGTAACCGAGCAGTTGGGCGGTATGTTCGCTGGCCAGGGCGCGGCAGTCCTTCAGTTCGACGATGAGAACCTGCGCAACGAGGAGATCGGCCAGGTATTCACCCAAGACGGTTCCATCCTGGTCTTTGACCTGGAGAGGGTGCTGTTGGCTCACGATGAGGTCTTGCATAACCAGCCGGTGGGCCAGGCCGTTTTCATAGACCTTTTCCAGATGGCCGTGGCGGAGATAACGGTGGAGCGAAAGGCTGGCTTCACGGATTCGGTCACAAAGGGCAATAATGTTTTCGTTCATAGGCAGGGTCTTGCGCTGCCTGCGCCTCTTTGTGGCTGAAACTCAAAGACCGTATTTTTCCAGTCTCCGGTAAAAGGCGCTGCGGCTGAGGCCGAGTTCCTCGGCGGCGCGGCGGGCGTTGCCGTCGCAGCGGGCGAGGGTCTTCTTGATCAGGAACGCCTCGACTTCCTCGATGCTCATTTCCTCAAGGCGCGGCGCGGCTTCGCGCGCGAGGTTCAGGCCGAGGTCGGGCGCGTGGATGATCTTGCCCTGCGTCATCAGCACGGCGCGTTCGACGGCGTGGTCGAGTTCGCGGACGTTGCCCGGCCAGCCGTAGTCGCGCATGGCCGTGATCGCCGCATCATCGAAGCCTGTGATCGACTTCCGGTAGCGCTCGACGTGCTGCTTGAGAAAATGCAGTGCGAGCAACTCGATGTCCTCGCGGCGCTCGCGGAGTGGCGGCAGGTGCAGGTGGATCGTGTTGAGGCGGAAAAGGAGGTCCTGGCGGAACTTGCCGGCGGCGACCTCGGACGGGAGATCGGAATTTGTCGCGGAAATCAGGCGGACGCTGGCGTGGCAGACGCGGGACGAGCCGACGCGCTCGAACTCGCCCGTCTCGATCGTGCGGAGGAGCTTTGCCTGCTGGCTCATCGGGATGTTACCGATTTCGTCCATGAACAGCGTGCCGCCGTCGGCCAGCTCGAAGCGGCCGGCGCGGTCGCTCTTCGCGTCGGTGAACGCGCCGCGCACGTGGCCAAAGAGCTCGCTCTCGAACACGCCCTCGGGGAGGCCGCCCATGTTGACGGAGATGAAAGGCTTGCCGGCGCGCACTGACACCGCGTGGAGGGCCTGGGCGACGACGCCCTTGCCGGTGCCGTTTTCGCCGGTGATGAGGACGTTGGCGTCCGAGGGACCGACGCGCGAGATGACCTCCAGCACGGGCCGCATGGCGGCGGACTGGGCGATGAGCGTGGGGCCGCCCTTGCCGCGCAGCAGTTGGTTTTCCTCCTCGAGGCGGCGGTAGGCGCGAACCGCGCTGCCGAGGGCGATCTGGTTCTTGACGATGGCGATCAGGCGCGGGTTGTCCCAGGGCTTGGTGACAAAATCCCGCGCGCCCCGGCGCATGGCCTCGACGGCGACGTCCACGCTGGCCCACGCGGTCATGACGACGACGGGGAGCGAAGTGTCGAGGGCCTGCAGTTTTTTGAGGAGCTCGAGCCCCTCCTGTCCGCTGGTGGTGTCGCGGGCGTAGTTGAGGTCAATCAGGACGAGGGCGAACTCGCGCGCCTCGACGGCCTTGAGCACGGCGGCGGGCGATTTAACCGCCTCGATTTGGTAACCCTCGCATTTGAGCAGGAGGCGAAGGGCCTCCAGCACGTCAGGCTGGTCGTCGGCAATGAGGATGCGGGACGGCGATTCCGGGGCGACCATGGGCAATGTGACGGAGCGGGCGCCGCCGGAGTCAAGCGGCGAGGCGATCGGTCCGGACGCTGAAGCAATTGGCCGGCGGCACGATCACGGGCGCCTTGGGGGCCAGGCTCACGCTTGGGCGGGAGTAGTCCTTGAGGAGCATGAGCCCGACGAACACCGCGGTGAACATGCCGGCGATGGTGGGGAGGTTGGCAGCCGCGGGAATCGAGGCCCCGGCGAACTGGGCAAAAGCCGCGACCGGATAACCGGCGGCGAGGAGAAGGGCGATGAGCTTGAGGGAAGTCTTCATGGGATTGAGTTGTGCCCGGGTAATTGCAGGCGCCATGCCAAGCGATTTTATCGTTCGTTAGTTATTGTCCATAAACGAAATAAATTTCATCTACGTTTGGCAGGGTGGTTTTTGGACGCTTAATTTTTCCGCGGACGGGAGACGTGTTTCCCAAAACCGGGAAAATTAGGGGCGCTAAATCCAAGGCAGAAGCAAGCAACCGCGAATGGACGCGAATGAACGCGAATTTCGGTCAAGTGGGCTAAAATTATTCGCCCGAATTCGCGTCAATGTGCGTCCATTCGCGGCTAAATTTGCCGGGAAATTTCGCGGTCGAACCCGGAGCCAGAAAAACAACTTGCCTCGGTTGGTGGCATGCCGCTTTGTGACCCTTCCAATTTTGTTCGGGCTGTAGCGTAGCCTGGTAGCGCGCTTGCATGGGGTGCAAGAGGTCGTGAGTTCGAATCTCACCAGCCCGACCATTTTACCCGACGCGAATCTTCGCGTTTTGTCGCGTCAAGTCGCGTCTAACCCCGACACTGACCGATGGTTGCAGCGTAGGTGCTGGCGGACTCTCGACGACAGGCGCTGACACGTCATGACTGCCTGCGACCCCCGTTTGTGCGTGTTTTTGTGTGCGTTTCGATGTGCGTGCAAAAACTGACTCGTGAAAATTCGGGACATTGGAAATGAAGGTTTTAGAAATTTCAGGGCTGGTGAGTTCCTTCTCACCGGCCTTCTGCGCGTTCATTTTTGTGTGCGCATTACCAGCCGAATTTACCTCGCCAGCCAGGTCTGCGTGTGTGCGTTTTGATGTGCGTCGGAGAGGATCGTTCGAAGGGTTGCCCCGGTTTTGAGGGCTGGGGAGATCAATTTCCCCCGCCATACTCGGCAGCGCCCCGACGCCTTGCGCGAGCGGCAACTGCGATGAATCGTTGTAGAGGTTGGTCGTCAGCTTGAGGTCGCTGTGCCGCATCAGCTCCTTGACGACGATGGGATGGACGCCGTTCGCTAGCAGGGTCGTGCCGAAGGTCATGCGCAGCGAATGGAAATCGACCCGCCGGCCAACTTCGTCCCGGAGCTGAATGCCCGCCTGCTCCAAATCTTTTCGCACGGTCTCAATCCGGGGCACGTGATGGCGGAACGGTTTCGCCAACGGATCGAATCCCCCCGGCCTCAGCCGGAGCAGCGTGGCCGCTAATTCCGGGTGCAACGGCAGGGTGGCTTCCCGCCGATTCTTGCTGATCGATGCGGGCACTCTCACCCTGGGATTCGGTTCATCGAGCAGGAAGTCCATCCAGCGAATCTCGTTCAGCTCCTTGCGCCGCAGGCCGGTGTAGAGAGCGGTGGCATAAACCACGGCCCGGTGAAACGGCGCCGTCCGGAGCAGCTGGCCGAATTCAAGGGGAGAAAGGGCGCGCCGGCAGGGTGGCCGCCCGCGGGTATCGATGCGCTGCACGTAGGCCAGCGGGTCTTCAACCAGCTGCTTTTGATGGCGCAACCAGCGGAAAAATCCCTGCGCGTTGGCGAGGACATCATTGACCGACTTGGCACTGAGACCGGACTTGGCGCGCCAGTGCACGAACGTCTTGGCATTGACGGAGCGCAGATCACTCCAGCCCAGCCGATCGAACAGGACCTTCAGGGTGCCCTGATATTTTCGCAGCGTGCCCTTCGCCCGGCCCTTGGCTTGCAGGTCCGCGACGAATTCGCCCAGGAGTCCCTTCAACGGCTGGTTGAGCGCCTCGCGGACCGTCCGGGCGGGCAAGAGGCCCAGGGCTTCCTTTTCAAAGTCCTTCGCCAGTTCCTGCAGCTTCATCTCGGCGATGCGCCGGTCGGTGGTTTCCAAGGCGAAGATGCGCGGCTTCGCCCAGCTATCGAGCTTCAGCTTGCCGGAATAGCATTTCCGCTCCTGCCGCTGGCCGTCCACGATGCGGCAAGGCTTGAAGACAAAGCAAATCATGACGTGCCCACTTTGTCGCCGCGCTGCCGGCGGAGTTGTTCAAGGTAGTCCGCGATGTCTTCGCGCGGGACACGCGATGACCGACCGATTTTGAGGGGCACGGGGAACGTGCCGCCAGCGATCAATCGCTCAAGGGTCCGCTTCGATATCGCCAGCGACTGAGCGGCTTGATTGAGCGTGAAAAGCAGGCGTTCCTCCGAGCCGACTGACACGGGTGAAAGCAATACGGGCGAACGCGGTGAATGAATAGGCATAGCCATGGCTGAATGGGGTTGAACTATCGTGGATCTCGTCGCGCCGTTGATACGGCCGCGGCCTGCAGGCGATCCCGGCCTGGTCAGGCGACTATCGGTCCCCATTCATGGGGCGGGTATGGCGTTCTAACGCGGTAAATAAACGTAGCTGAGCTACTGTTTCCGTCAAATCGGTAAATTCATCCGGCGCATGAGCCGACAAGCATCATGGATTTCATTCCGGTCGTAGACGTGGCGCTCAGGCACGCGTAATTTCACGAGCGACAATGTAGTAGTGGACGAGTGGCGAACGAACGACGGTTTCCCTATGACTGGCTAAACCCCTTAGGGGTTCTGCGTCCCACCTTTCATTGATTGAGGAGGCTTCTCCCTACGCTGGATGCTCCTAGGGTTTTGAATCCTTCAGTTAAGGCGGATGCTTTCTTTGGGAGCGTAAAATCGATGGAGTCTTAGTCAAAATAAGTCGGCTTAGACGTTGGTGCCCATGGTCATCCTTTCGTCGCCATTTCAGGCAATGTTGCCTGTGCATTTACTGTGGTGGTGGCGGAGTGGTGGTCGGCGGGCGGTCGAGTGGTGGCGAAGTGGTAGCGGAGCGAGATTGTGCTAACGGACGTTAGGGGTGGCGTGTTCTTGATTTTATAGGTGGAAAGTTCACCGGGTAGGTGACAAATCGTTTGTTGGTTGGGCCTACGTTGACCATAAGCCAGGTTGATTCTGGTGCGGTCAGATCGGCTCTGATTTTCGATAGAATGTTGGGCTGAGGGTGGGTTGGCGTCATTTCCCTCATGGAGTGAGGTGCCCTGTTCAATGGGCCTACTTTTCAGGCATGAGACCTCAACGGTTTGCATGGCCATGAGCGAAGGTCGCAAGCGGGCGAACTTGCTGAGCCGGCTTGCGACCGGGGCCACCTCGCCCATTGCCGGCCCGGAGTCGGGCGGGAT
>CAIPAH010000008.1 GCA_903862955.1 uncultured Opitutia bacterium | reverse complement strand
TGACGAGGGTGGCCAGCTGACCGAGGCCGTGCGGCGCAAGCCCTACGCGGTCGTCCTCTTCGACGAGGTCGAGAAGGCGCACCCGGACGTCATCCAGATTCTGCTGCAGATCCTCGAAGACGGCCGCCTGACCGACTCGCTCGGCCGTACCGTGGATTTCCGCAACACCATCATCATCATGACGAGCAACGTCGGGGCGCAGCTGCTCCAGCGCCAGACGTCGATGGGCTTTGGCGCTGCGGCACTGAACTTCAACGACGCGGAAAAGATGCGCGAGAAGGTGCTCGAGGAAGCCAAGCGCGTCTTCAAGCCGGAGTTCCTGAACCGCATCTCCGACATCACGTTCTTCCGCCCGCTGGACCGTGACGACCTCACCAAGATCGTCGAGCTCGAGACCGCGAATTTCGCGAAGCGCATCGCCGAGCGGAAGATCACGCTCGAGTTCACGCCCGAGTCGAAGGCGCTGCTCATCGAGAAGGGCTACGACGAGAAATACGGTGCGCGTCCGCTGCGCCGGGCCGTCGAGCACTACCTCGAGGACCCGTTGGCCGAGGCCATCCTGCGGGGCGACGTGAAGGACGGCGAGCCGGTGCTGGTCGTCCGCGAGGGCGACGCACTGATCTTCAAGCAGAAGACGCCCACTGCCGACACCGGCGTGGCGCCCTGATGGCACCGGCCGCGTGGCCGTGATCCTTTGACGAACCCGGCCCGATGACCACGGACCGGGTTTTTCATTGGAGCGGAACCCGTCGGCCGAACCGTGGATTCAGCGCGGCTTGCCTGCTGGCCATTGTCGTCCTGCTGCCGGGCGCGTTGCGCTTGAGAGCTCAATCCTACCGGCCGCTCAGCGAGGCGGAGATGCTGCAACCGCCCACGACCGAGCGCCTCAAGGGGCTGGTTGACTTCGCCAACAAGGCTGACTGGGACCAACTCACCCCGATGTTTCGCACCGCGGCGCTGCGGGCGTATGAGAAAGGGCGGCTGGATGCGGCGGAGCGCTGGTATCAGGTTTACCGTTGGTCGGCCTTGTTTGCCGAGCCGGAGAATCGGTTCATTCAACAGTGGATCAAGGAGATGCAAGCCGCCCGGGTCGTCCATGCCAACCTGCCTCATCGCTACGTCGCGACGAAGGCGCACTTGGGACAATGGCTTTCACCTGGGCTGCAGGCTTGGCTGGTGGGCGACGCCCAGTTCTCGGCCGAGTTTTTCGGGCTGTATTCGCGGCTGGATTATTTGCCGGAGGTGTTGCGGATCCTGGACGAATTGCACGGGCGCAACCCCGCGCGTTTCGCGCGTTACGCCAACCTGGCTTTGGCGATTGCCGTGGTCTACGACCTGCCGCCGCCGCCGGACTGGCCGCACGGTCAGGCTTCGCCAGACGATCTGACCCGGCGGCTGCCACCGCCGGAAAACGCCTTCGACTGGTGGATCCGGCAGGACCAGCTCGACCGGACCTACCACCGGCTCGCCGACCTCCGGGCGGACGAATTGAAATTTGTGGTGGATGCCGCAGCGCCCTTCACCGAACTCGAGTGGTCCCAGCGCAATGTCGATGTGCCCCTCCACGAACTGGCCAAGGCCTACGCACTGGTCCGCTACAGCGTCGATCGCGAAAATCGCCAGGCCTACGTCTGGGCCAACGGTCCCTACACGCTGCCGGCCATCCTTGGCGCCGGCGGCATTTGCGTCGACCAGGCCTATTTCGCCATCCAGGTGGGCAAGGCCCGCGCGGTGCCCACGCTGCTCTTTCGGGGCGAGGGTCAGGATGGGAGACATGCGTGGTTCGGTTTTCTCGATGAGAACGGCCAGTGGCAGCTGGATGCGGGCCGCTACGGCGAGCTGCGCTTTGTCACCGGTTACGCGCGCGACCCGCAGACGTGGAAGGAGATCTCTGACCACGAGCTGAAGTTCCTGAGCGAACGCTTCCGCTCCCTGCCGGCGTATCACATCTCCACCGTGCATCGGCAGTTCGCCGACGATTACCTGCAGGCAAAGAACCTGGCGGCCGCGATCAAGGCGGCGTGGCTCGCGGTCAAGTTCGAGCCCCGCAACCTCGATGCCTGGACCACGCTGCTCGTGGCGCAATCGGCCCAGGGCGACGGCCCCAAACAGATCGAGGCCACGCTCTACCAGGCGATCGCGGCGTTTGGGAACTACCCCGACCTGGAGGCGGCTTTTTCCGGCCGGCTGTGCGCCAGCTTGCGCGCGCGAGGCCAGCTCAGCGCGGCGGATTTCGAGGAGCAGCGCATCCTGGCCAAGAACCGGATCGCCCGGGGCGACCTCGCGCTCCTGCGGGCGCAGGAATCCCTGCAGAAGACCGTGGAAACCCGCCCGCCGGCCGAGGCGATCAAGGCCTACAACACGCTCGTGGATACGCAGGGACGCGGCGCGGGCATCGATTTTTACGACAAGATCGTGACGCCGTTTGTGCAGTATCTCGTGAAGCACAACTGCCCCGCCGAGGCCCGCCAGGCGGCCGACCGGGCCCGCGCGGCGCTGTATGTCCCGCCCGGCAGCCAGCTCGAAGGCGAATTCGACCGACTCTTCCGGGATCTGAAAACCGCCCCGCTGGTGCGTTAATTATTTCAAGCTTGGCCAAAGGTGTCGGGCCAAGTGCTTGATCGGCTGGTCATAGCATCGATCCAGCACCACGGCCAGCACCACGGCGGCACCGAGGTAAGCGAAGCCCGACCAGTGCAGCTTCAGACCGGTGAGGATGAAAAAGAAAGGCAGATGAAAAAGATAGAGCGGGTAGCTCGCGTCGCCCAAGAGATTGAGCACTTCGCCGAGGCGGCGGGGACCGCGCAGCCGGTCGCCGATTCCGATGGCCACCGCGACGAGCACCAGCGTCACGGGCCAGTGGAGCTCAAGGTTGAGCGCGTAGGTGGTGAGGGCCAGCAGGGAACAGACCAGCACGCCCGCGGATGCTTCCAGCCATTTGGCGTGGCGATACGCGATAAAGCCGGCGAGCCAGCACCAGCCCAGCAGCACGAAGGCCAGGCCGCCTTGCATGTCCGGGTATTTGGGCAGGGCGAACCAGGAAGCCGCGACGAACAACGCCAGGGAGGAACCGGCGAGCAGCAAAAGGCTGGTTTGGGACAGGCGGGCGAGCAGGGGCGTGAGCAGGTAGAAAAGCACCTCGATCGAGAGCGACCAGATCACCCCGTTGGTCAGCATGCTCGAAGTGGTGAAACCTTGCAGGAAGAACACGTTTTGCAGGACCAGCCCAAGCGAAGGCGGGCCAAACGCGCTGCCGTCCGCCACCGCGACCCGGCCGCCAAAGAACGTCGTGCAGAGCGCGCCCGCGGCGATCGCCAGCAGATAGAGGGGAATGATGCGGAGTGCGCGCCGGCCGTAGAATCCCGCGGGTTGCCGCGCATATGACGCGGCAATCGAAAACCCGGAGATGATCAGGAAGCCAATGACCGCGACAATGGAGGACAGCCGCTCCAGCGTGATGGCCAGGTGGTTGTTGGGGAAAAACCATCGCAGGTGGGATCCCGCGACGATGAGCGCCAGGATAAACCGCACGGCGGCCAGGATCGGCCAGAGCAACGGGGACATGACCGGGCTAGCGTTGAAAGGACGTCCGGATGCTGCAAGCCCTCCCGCAGGCAAATGGCCCGCCGGGCTGCCGGTGGGAGGGCCACTGACTGGATTTCCTGTTGCGCCGGAATTGAATCGTTGCACCGTCAACCCTTCGCGACATGCGCACATCACCGCGTAATCTCTTCGACAAGGTCTGGGACGCCCATGCCGTCCGCCAGCTGGCGAACGGGCAGACGCAATTGCTCATCGGCACCCACCTCATCCACGAAGTGACCAGTCCCCAGGCGTTCTCGATGCTGCGCGATCTCGGGCTGTCGGTTGCGATGCCGCACCGGACCTTCGCGACGGTGGATCACATTGTGCCGACCGACCGGCAAACCGAGCCGTTCAGCGACCCGCTGGCTGACGCGATGATCAAGGCGCTGCGAAAAAATTGCGCCGAGCACGGCATCACCTATTTTGACCTCGCGTCGGGTCGCCAGGGCATCGTCCACATGGTCGGACCCGAGCAGGGGATCACGCAGCCCGGCACGACGATCGCTTGCGGCGACTCGCACACCAGCACGCATGGCGCGTTTGGGGCGATCGCCTTGGGCATCGGGACGAGTCAGGTGCGCGACGTGCTGGCGACGCAAACGATGGCGCTGGGGCGGCTGAAGGTCCGCCGGATCAATGTCGAAGGCCGGCTGGGTCCGGGCGTCTACGCCAAGGACGTCATCCTGCACATCATTCGCACGCTCGGGGTGAATGGCGGCACCGGCTTCGCCTACGAATACGGTGGCGCGGTGTTCGACCGTTTCTCGATGGAGGAGCGGATGACCGTCTGCAACATGTCCATCGAGGGCGGCGCGCGCGTCGGTTACGTCAATCCCGACGAGACGACCTTCGCCTACCTCAAAGGCCGGCCGTATTCGCCCGCCGGCGCCGCGTGGGACGAGGCCGTGGCGCGCTGGCGCGGCTTTGCGAGCGAAGCGGGCTGCCATTACGATGACGTGGTGACCATCCAGGGCGCCGAGATTCCGCCGACTGTCACCTGGGGCATCAACCCGGGGCAGGGCATTTCCATCACCGAGGCGATTCCCGACCCGACCCGGACGGCCGCGCCCGACGAGAAGGCCGCCATCGAGGAAGCGCTGGCCTACATGAAACTCACCGCCGGGGCGCCGATCAAGGGCACGAAGATCGATGTCGCGTTCCTCGGCAGTTGCACGAATGCGCGCCTGTCGGATTTCAAGGAAGTGGCCAAATATCTGAAGGGCCGACACGTATCGCCCGGCGTGAAAGCCATCGCGGTGCCGGGTTCGCAGATCGTTGGCAAGCTGTGCGCCGAGCTCGGCATCGACCGGGTGTTTCGCGAGGCGGGCTTCGACTGGCGCGAGGCGGGCTGCTCGATGTGCCTGGCGATGAATCCCGACAAGCTCGTGGGCGACCAGCTCTGCGCGAGTTCGTCGAACCGCAATTTCAAGGGCCGGCAGGGCAGCCCGACGGGGCGCACGCTGCTGATGAGCCCGCTGATGGTCGCGGCCGCCGCGGTCACCGGCTCCGTCGCTGACGCCCGCGAGGTGTTTGGCATCGCGAAAAACTAACCAAACCATTTTCCCGCGAATCACGCTAATCTGCCCGAAACCTGAACCGCATTAGATTTGCGCCCATTCGCGTAATTCGCGGGCAACCCCCCTCCTCTCGTGCCTCTCGCAAAACTAACTTCGATCACCGGCCGCGGTGTGACCGTGCCGGGCAACGACATCGACACCGACCGGATCATCCCGGCGCGCTTCCTGAAATCCATCACCTTCGACGGGCTGGGAGAGGGACTGTTTTTCGACGCCCGGAAGGCGACGGCCGCCGCGGGCCAGGTGCATCCGTTGGACGACGCGCGGTTTCGCGGCGCCCGGATCCTGCTGTCGGGCGCGAATTTTGGCTGCGGCAGTTCCCGCGAGCACGCACCGCAGGCGATCCAGAAGTTTGGCTTCAAGGCCGTGGTGGCGGAGAGCTACGCCGAGATCTTCTTTGGCAACGCCACGACCATCGGGCTGCCCTGCGTGAGCGCCGCGCGCGCGGACATCGCCCGGATCGAGGCGGCCATCGCCGCCCACCCGGAGATGGAGATCACCGTCGACCTGGCGGCGCAGGTCATCCGGTTCGCCGTGCAGACGGTGAAGCTGACGATGCGTGATTCCGCCCGGGATGCGCTGGTCCACGGCCGTTGGGACTCGATTGGCGAGCTGCTGGAAGGCCGTGAGGCCGTTATTGCTACCGCCAGCCAATTGCCGTATCTAGCTGTCCCGCAAAAATAAACTGAACCTTTTTCGAATCCCTGGCGTCTTAATCGCAACCTTTCCCCCCATGTCCATTGCCATGATTGAAGTGTTTAAGGGCGCCGGCCTGCTCATTTATCCGCTCGGAATCTGTTCCGTGGTGGCGGCGTTCATCATCTGCGAGCGCGCCTACGCGCTGCGCCAGGGCGCGGTGATGCCCCCCGATCTGGTCGATGCAATCGTCTCGGGCAAGCCCTTGGTCGGCGGCAACCACTCGGTGCTGGCCCGCATCGTGGATTTTTCCCAGGAGCACAAGACGGACGAGGAAGCCGTGAAGGCGTTCGCCCGCCTTGAGATCAACCGCATGGAGCGGGGTGTGCCTTATCTCGACATCATTTATGCCGCGGCGCCCCTCATCGGCCTGACCGGCACGGTGACCGGCCTGTTGCAGGTGTTTTCGCAGATCGCCCCGGACACCGGCCTGCCGGACCCGGTCAACTTCACCAAGGGTGTGGCGCTGGCGCTGTCCGCCACCGTCATCGGCCTCACCATCGCGATCCCGTCGCTGGTCGGCAGCGGCTATCTTTCGCGCCGGATCGAGAACTACGCGGCGCAGCTCGACGTGCTCCTTGAGCGCATCCTCCAGCGCGGGCGATCTTCATGAGTGGGTTTTACCAAAAACGGCGCAAACGGCCCGAGCTGAACCTCGTGCCGCTGATCGACGTGCTCGTGATGCTGATCTTCTTCGCATTCGTCACGATGCAGTTCAAGTCGGCCGCGACACTGAACATTACGCTCCCGAAGGTCGAAACGGCCGGCAAAAACGAGTTTCGCGGCAATGTGACCATCTCGATCGACAAGGACGGGTCGATGTCCTTCAACGGCAAGAAAGTCGCCGACAACCAGATCGAGGGCCTGCTTTCCGAGGTGCACAACGTCGACAAGGACATCCCCGTGCTGATCCGCGCCGACGTGACCACGCAGCTCGGCAAGGTGACCTACGTCTGGGACGCCTGCCGCAAGAACGGCATGATGAAGATCAGCCTGCAGTCGCAGTGACGCGGCGCGCAGGTAACAGGTTGCAGGTCACAAGTATCAAGCGGGTCCGGCGACTAGCGTCTTGGCAGGTGATACCTGGCCCTTGATACTTCTCCCATGAAAATCGTGATCACGGGTGCGACGCGCGGACTGGGCCGGGCGCTGGCGGAGGAATTTATCCGGGGCGGACACACGGTCCTCGGCTGCGGCCGGGGCGGCGAGGCGGTCTTTGACCTCCGCATGACGCACGGGGCGCCGCACGATTTCTCCGTCGTGGATGTTGCCCTCGACAGCAAGGTCGCGCTGTGGGCAGCCAAAGTGCTCGAGGCGGGCAGCCCGCCGGATATCCTCATCAACAACGCCGCGCTGATGAACCGGCTGTCGCCACTCTGGGAGCAGGACGACAAGGAGTTTACCAAGGTTGTCGACGTGAACATCCGGGGCGTGGTGAACGTGATCCGGCATTTTGTGCCCGCCATGGTGGCGGCCAAGAAGGGCGTGATCGTCAATCTCAGCTCCGGCTGGGGCCGCAGCGTGTCGCCTGACGTCGCGCCCTACTGCGCCACGAAGTTTGCCGTCGAAGGCCTGACGAAGGCCCTTGCGGCCGAGCTGCCCGCCGGCATGGCCGCGGTTCCGCTCAATCCGGGCGTGATCGACACCGATATGCTGCGGCAGGCGTGGGCGGACGGGGCGGCGGCCTATCCCAAGGCCGAGGCGTGGGCCAAGCAGGCGGCGCCGTTCATTCTCGGGCTGGGCGCGAAGGACAACGGCAAATCGCTGAGCGTCGGTGGGGCGGAGGAGTGAGGTTTCTCGCGACGCCCGCGATGGACGCGACGTGAAAACGTTCAGACCTGCTTCAGGCTGACGTAGAGCTGCTCGACCTTGGCCCGGGCCCAGGGGGTTTTGCGGAGGAATTTCAGGCTCGAGGATATGCTCGGGTCAAAATTGAAGCAGCGGATGTCGATGCGCTGGCCCAATTCCGTCCAGCCATAATGCTCGACGAGTTCGGTCAGGAGTTTTTCCAGCGTCACGCCGTGCAGCGGATCGCGGGACGGCGGTTCATTCATGAATGGGACGGAGGCGGGACGGCTTAGTGCGTCCACGAATACCCGATCATGAAGCCCAGTGCATCGATGCCTGGGTTGGGCTTGGTCTGGCCACCATTGGACATGTGCTGATACATGATGCCGGCGCTCAGCCGTCCGTTCCGGGAAATGGCGTGCTCGAGGCCGCCGCGCATCATCCAGTTCAAGGTGAAGTCCTGGCCCTCGCCGCCCTTGATGCCCTGCGAATCGAGCCCCCCGAAGCCGCCGCCAATGCCGCCAAAGACGGACCACGTCCCCGCGGCGTTCCACCACTCGAGCGACGGCGAGGCGGAGAAGGCGATGTAGTGCGACTCGGGTCCCTGCTGCATGCGCGCGCCGAACAGGGCGAAGCGATGGCGGATGATGATGCGGGAGCCGTCCTCGTTCACGTGCGTGATGAACTCGGCCGACTTCCAGGTCAGCTGCGTCTCAATCAGCCGGTAGGGAAAAGGCGTGCCGGTGCCGATTTCCCAAAGGACGCCGGACTCGACGGTCCACTCGGGGGCGGCCCATGGCGGCGGGGGCGCGTTGAGGGGTTCGGCGGCGAACGTGGCGGCGGAGCAGACAAGGCCGAGGCAGGCGATTTGGGCGAAACGGTGCATGAGAAGGTGCGGGCGCGGCGTGGTGCACGGCAGCGTGCGGTCTAGGGCGAGGGCGTCAATCCAGCTCGCCATGCAGCCCGTCACCCGGTTACAGTGACCCTGTTTCGGCGGCAATGTCCCTCTTTTCCCGACTCTACGCGGTAGGTGGTGTGCGCGCGATGCTCTGGCGCCTGTGGTATCCCTTTGTCACGCGCCGCCTGCGGGAAGAGACGGTCCGGTTTCTCAACTACGGCTTTGAAACGGACCCGCCCATGGGCCTGCCGCTGGCGCCCGCGGACGAGACGGACCGTGCTTGCATCCAGCTGTATCATCACGTCGCCACGCAGGCGGAGCTCGGGGGAAAGCATGTCCTCGAAGTCAGCTGCGGACACGGCGGGGGCGCTGCCTACCTGAACCAAGCCCTGCGGCCGGCGACCTACACCGCCCTCGACCTGAACGCCGCGGCGATCCGGCTGTGCGAGGCGCGCTACAACGGTGACGGGCTGACTTTCGTCCGCGGCGAGGCGGAGCTGCTGCCGTTCGCCGCGGAAACCGTGGACGCGGTGATCAACATCGAGGCGTCCCATTGTTACGCGGATTTCGGGCAGTTCCTGAAGGAAGTGGAACGCGTGCTGCGACCGGGGGGCTATTTTCTCTATGCGGACTTCCGGTTTCACGATGAAGTGCCGGCGTGGAATCTCGCGCTCACGTCCACGCCGCTGGAGCTGATTCATTCGCAGGCCATTTCGGCCGAGGTCGTGCGCGGGCTGGATCGCAACGCTGCGCGGGCGGAGGAACTCGTGACCCGCTGCCTGCCCAAGTGGCTGCATTCCCTGGGCCGGGACTTTGCGGGTATTCCCGGATCCGTCGTCTACAACGCCCTCCAGCAGGGGCGGGTTGTTTACCACTCCTTTTGCTTCATGAAAGCGCCGGCGGAAACGACTGCCGACGCATCCGACCCGGAGATTCCGTCTACTTGATCCGGACCTTCTTCAGGTCATTCGGCAGCTTCGGCCACGTCATTTTCAGGGCCGCCAGCGCGGACGCGACCTCGCGGGCGATGACGTAGTCGCGATACCAATTGCGATCCGCGGGGACCACGTGCCAGCGCGCCGCCGGGTGACTGGTGGCGTTGAGCATGTCCTCGTAGGCGTCGATGTAGTCGCTCCAATGCTGCCGGGCCCGGAGGTCCAAGCTGGAAAACTTCCAATGTTTCTTCGGGTCAGCGTAGCGTTCCTCGAAGCGGCGGGCCTGTTCCTCGCGGCTGATGTGGAGGTAGAATTTCAGCAGGACGACGCGGTTCTCCACGAGCATGCGCTCGAATTCCACGATCTGCCCGTAACGGCTTTTCCAGATCCTCGGGGGCACGATCTCCTGGACGCGCTCGACGAGCACGGCCTCGTATTGGGAGCGGTTGAACACGCCGATGGTGCCGCGCGGCGGCACCGCGCGGTGGATGCGCCACAAGTAGTCGTGGGCACTTTCCTCGGCGGAAGGGACCTTGAAATTGGTGACGGTGACGCCGGCGGGATTGACGTGCTTGAAGACACTCCGGATCGAACCGTCCTTGCCGCTCGCGTCCATGCCTTGGAACAGCAACAGCAGTGCATGGGAGGAGTTCGCATAAAACAGCTGCTGGAGCTCATCGATGCGTCGCCCGAGCCGGGCGGTGGCGTCCTTGGTCTTATGCTTGTCCAGCCCGCCGCAATACGCCGGGTCGAAATGCTTCAGCTTGACCGGGTCCTCGACGATGAGCGGCTGGCGATGCATAGGTCCGGACACTGACAGCTAAATCCGCGAAACGCACCCGCAAATTCCCCGCAAGCCGGGCTTTTCAAGCGGCTTTTGAAAGGTAAACTCCCGCCGCATGAAAACTTCCTTGCGCGTGGTTTTTCTGCTGTTGCTCGCGCTGGGCCTCGGTGGCCCGGCAGTCCAAGGGGAGACACCGGTTCCGCTGCTCGAAGGCCTCGGCAATCACACGTTCAAGATCACGACCAACTCGCCCGCCGCCCAGCGTTACTTCGACCAAGGCATCCGGCTGCTGTTCGGTTTCAACCATGGCTCCGCCATCCGCTCGTTTCAGCAGGCGGCGCGGCTGGACCCGGCCGCCGCGATGCCGCACTGGGGCATCGCGCTCGCCAGCGGGCCGCACATCAATTTTCCCTTCGTGCCGCCGCCGGCCGCGGAGCTGGCTTGGAAGGAGTTGGCCTTGGCCCAGGCTGCGGCGCCCCGGGCGTCGCCGGTCGAACGCGACCTGATCGAAGCGCTTGGTCACCGCTACGCCAACCCTCAGCCCGAGGACCGCAGCGCGCTGGACCTGGCCTACGCCAATGCCATGCGCCGGGTGTGGCAGGCACATCCGGACAATACCGACGTGGGCGTATTCTTTGCCGAGGCCATGATGGACCTTCGCCCGTGGGACCAATGGACACCCGCTGGACAACCGCAGCCGGGCACGGACGAGATCCTGACGACGCTGGACGCGGTGCTGAAGCTCGACCTGCAGCATCCCTTCGCGAATCACCTCTACATCCACGCTGTCGAAGCTTCGCCGCACCCCGAGCGCGCCATTCCGGCGGCGGACCGCCTCCGCACGCTGCAGCCCGGCCTCGCGCACAACGTGCACATGCCGTCGCACATCTACATCCGCGTGGGGCGCTGGCAGGATGCGATTGATTCCAACACCCAGGCCGTGGCCGCCGACGCGGCGCATCGCCGTGCTGCGGGTCCACCCAAGGGTTTCCTGCCGGTCTACATCGCGCACAACCAGCACATGCTGGCGTATGCGGCCATGATGACCGGCCAGAGCCGGCTGGCGCTGCAGCACATGCAGGACCTCGTGGCGGGCCTGCCCACGGAATTCATGCAGGAATTCGGCTCGGTGGCTGAGACATGGCGTGCCATGCCGATGGAGACGATGGTCCGTTTCGGCCACTGGGATGACGTGCTGGCCGAACCGGCGCATCCGGCCACGGAGCCGTTCACGCATGCGTTTCAACATGCCGCGCGCGGCATCGCCTTCGCGGCCAAGGGCGACACCGCGAGCGCGCGCAAGGAGCAGGCGCTCTACGCCGAGGCGGCCAAGGCCGTGCCGGCTGACGAGATCGCCGCGGGCAACAACTCATGCCAGACGGTCCTGGCGATCGTCACCCCGATGCTGGCCGGCGAAATCCTGGTCCGCGAGGGGAAGGTCGACGAGGGACTCGCACAACTGCGGGACGCCGTGAAGGCCGAGGATGCCCTGAAATATGACGAGCCGCCTTCGTGGATTATTCCCACGCGCCATTCGTTGGGCGCCGCCCTGTTGAAGCACGGGCGCTACGCCGAGGCGGAGCAGGTTTACCGTGAAGACCTCGCCCGGCTGCCGGCTAACGGCTGGTCGCTCTTCGGCTTGGCGGAGGCGCTGACGTTCGAGCACAAGACCGCAGAGGCCACCGCGGTGCGGGCGGAATTCACGAAAACCTGGAGCCGCGCGGATCTCACGATCACCTCATCCTGTCTCTGTCAGGCCGGCGGGTAAGCATTCATCCGCATTGAAGCGAGCAAGCTCGGGGTTAGGGTGAACCAATGAACAGCCCAGACAGGCTGGCGGGGGTGCCGGAGCTGATCCGGCGTCTCTCCGAGCTGAACGAGGTCGGCATCGCGCTCTCCCAGGAGCGCGACATCGACCGGCTGCTCGAGACCATCCTGGTCGCCGCCAAGCAGATCACCCGGGCCGATGGCGGCACGCTCTATCGGCGGCACGCGTCGGACCGCAACCTGCTGCATTTCGAAATCATCCGCACGGACTCGCTCAAGATCGCCATGGGAGGAACCACGGGGGTGAAGATACCGTTCGAGCCCATCGCGCTGCACGACGCACAGGGACGCGAGAACACGACGATGGTGGCGGCGTATGCCGTGCTGCGCGACCGCACGGTGAACATCGCCGACGCCTACCGGGAGGAGGGTTTCGATTTTGCCGGCACCAAGGCTTTCGACGCACGCACGGGCTACCGGTCGCAGTCGTTCCTGACGGTCCCGATGAAGAATCACGAGGGTGAGATCATCGGCGTGTTGCAGCTGATCAACGCAAAGGATCCCGTCACCGGCGCTCCCGTGCCGTTCAGCGAGACGGATGAGCGGCTGGCGGGATCGCTGGCGTCGCAGGCGGCCGTCGCGCTGACCAACCGGCTGTTGATGCTGCAACTCGAGAACCTGTTCGAGTCATTCATCAACCTGATCAACGAGGCGATTGACGACAAGTCGGCCTACACGGGAGGGCACTGCCACCGCGTGCCGGTCCTGACGATGTTGCTCGCGGAGGCCGCGCACGAGACGGCGGCGGGCCCGCTGGCTGCGTGGCAGATGACGGACAAGGACCGTTACGAGCTGAAAATCGCGAGCCTGCTGCACGACTGCGGCAAGGTCACCACGCCCGTTCACGTCGTGGACAAGGCCACCAAACTGCAGACCATCCATGACCGCATCGAGCTGGTGGACACGCGGTTCGAGGTGATCAAGCGCGAGGCGGAAATTGCGTGGCTGAAGTCTGGCGACCAGGCGGCCTACCAGGCGCGATTGGAGGAGATTGAGCGCGACCGGGAGTTTCTCCGGCGCTGCAACGTGGGGAGCGAGACGATGAAGAGCGCGGACCGGGAGCAGGTGTATGACATCTCCTGCAAATACCGCTGGAAGGACACGACTGGGCGGGAAGCCGATCTGCTGACGCCCAACGAGCTGGAAAACCTCACCATTCCCAACGGCACGCTCACGGCGGCGGAGCGGCAGGTCATCAACCATCACATCGAGGTCACCATCAAGATGCTCGAGGCGCTCCCCTGGCCGCGCGAGCTCAAGAACGTCCCCGAATATGCGGGCGGCCATCATGAACGCATGGACGGCAAGGGCTATCCGCGTGGGCTCACGCGCGACCAGATGTCCGTCCCGGCGCGCATCATGGGCATCGCGGACATTTTCGAGGCGCTGACCGCGCGCGACCGGCCTTACAAAAAGGGCAAGACCCTGACGGAGTCACTGCACATCCTCGGCCAGATGCGGAAGAACGGGCACGTGGATCCCGACCTCTTCGATATCTTTGTTCGCGAGCGGGTCTACCTGCGTTATGCGCAACAATTCATGGACCCCGCGCAGATCGACCCGGTGGACGTCAGCCAAATTCCCGGCTATTCCGGGGACTGACGGGTTGCCTCAGTGGGCCTGGAGCGGCGTCGAGTCGGAGTCGGGCCGGACGGTGATGTTCGTCCCGAAAACGTAATCCCAGAAGCCGTTGGAAACCCCGAAATTGCCCAGATCGTTGTAGTGGTGATGCAGGGCATGGCGTCGTTTCAGGCTGAAAAGATAACTGCCGTTGTGCGCGGTCCAATGGTGGATGGCGTAGTGGGCGAGGGTGTAGCCCAGATAGCCGATCATGAGCCCGGCGGTGAAGCTGCAGGCGAGGCCGAGATCCAGATACATCGAGACGGGGCCGAGCACCAGGATCAGGATGACGACGAGGCTCAGCCAAGTGGGGGTGCCGATGAGGGCCTTCGCGTCGTCGTGGTGCTTGGCATGCTGGTCCTTGATCCACGTCAGATGGTGCAGCACGTAGCGATGCATGATGTATTCGACGAAAGTCCAGACGGCCATGCCGACGACGAAGGCGACGGCCATGGCGAACCAGCGGTTCGGGGTCCGAAAGATGGCGAAGGCCAGGAAGATCGCGGCGAGCGCGGGGTAGACGTAAAAATCGGCAAAAAAGCTCGCGCGGCTCAGGTGCATGGGCCCGAGGTCCGGTGCACTTTCGTGCCCGGGAGCGGCGATATCTTTGGCGGGATTTTGACTGTTCATGAGGGACGCCTGCGCGGGGCAGGCCAGAAGTGACGGACGCGTAGTGGGTCGAGCGTGGACGAAAAGCCGGGGAAGGGTCCCGGCGCTGACCGGAGTAACGCAAGGCCGGAGGCTGCCGGCAAACCGAAAGTTTGGGCCAACTCCATGCGGCAGGGGGAAATAGCTGTGCAATACTTGCGTTGGGGATTGGCCCGACCTATGCACGCGAACTCGCGCTGCGACCGCCTCAGCCGGCCGGGCCACGGCACTACTCGCCATTCGCCTTGTCCAAGGGACATAATCCCCCATTTGCCGCCTTGATCGTGGATCGCTTGAACCCGGCGAGGCGGCGATGGCGGGAAAAACAGGAGTTTCCATGAGCGATACCACTTCGTTACCCGACCCCGTTAGGAAAACGTCAGCTGCGGCCATCGTGATCGCGGCTCTCTGCATCATCGTCGTCGCCGGTCTCATTTTCCACGGCATCAAGGTGCGGGACTTGAATGCCCAGATCACCGAGAGTGGAGCCCAAGCGGCGCAGGCCAAGTCCGACACCTCCGCGCTCCAATCCCAGTTGGAGTCCAGCAAAGTCAACGTGGCCCAGCTGCAAAAGCAGCTCGGCGACGCCAAAACCGCGTCTGGGGCGCTCCAGCTGCAGTTGAATGAGGCCAAGGCCGGCGCTACCAACACCGAGGCGCAATTGACCGCGGCCAAGGCCGAGGTGGCGCAGCTCCAGAAGCAGCTGGATGATGCCAAGGTTCTTTCCGACCAGCTCCGGACCCAGGCGGACCAGGCCACGGCGGAGTCGGCCCAAGTGCAAAGACAGCTTGAGGCAGCCCATTCCACCACCGCTCAGATCCAGGCCAAGCTCGATGACGCCAACGCCTCGATCAAGGACCTGCAGGCGAGGCTGGACGACGCGCAGATGCAGATCGCCCAACTTCAGCGGGCCAAGAAAAGATGAGCCTGGCCGGACGCGATTCGGCGCCCAAAGCGCTGTCTCTACTGCTGCGTCAGGCTCTTGGAACTGGTGTCTTTTTCCAGGTTGAAGTCGTCGAAATGCACTCCGCCATCGCGATTGCCCGTGAAGCGTTCGCGGGCGACGCGCAGCACTTCGGCATCGTCCACCTTTTGCAGCGGGGTGTAGCGCGGGTGATGCGAGTCCTTGAACGGGTCGTTGTGCCTGGCGTTGTAGCAGCTGATCAGCGACCAGCGCGGATGATCGGACTCGTTCGCCGCGGAACAGTGCAGCAGGTTTCCGTGGAAATAGAGTGAGTCGCCCGGCTCCATCTCGCAGTGGACGAGTGCGAGGCGCTTCTTGGCCTCGTTGACGCGCTCCATGTCGGCGCCCGCCTGTTCGCCCGAGAGGATGTGATTGACCCGCCCCAGCTTGTGGGAACCGACGAGAACCTGCATGCAACCATTTTGCCGGGTGGCGCGGTCCACGGCAGTGCTCACGCTGATGAAATCGGGATAGAGACAGCCGTTCTGATACCAATAGCCGTAATCCTGGTGCCAGGCCCACGCGCCGCCGGTGCGGGCGTCCTTGAGGATCATCTTGGAATGGTAGTGATAGACCTCGTCCTCGAGCAGCTGCTCGACGGCATCAACAACCCGGCGGCAGCGGGCGAACATGCCGTAGATGCCGGTGCCGGGGTGATTCCAAGCCGTCAGGCGCACGGGCTTGCCCTTGCCATCGTCACGTGAGGTGGCGGCCTGGTCCAGGGCCTTGTCCTCGTGGCTGGCGCGGGCGAGCAGCGAGATTTCCTCGGTGTTGAAATTGCGGCGCACGATGATGAATCCATCGCGGTTGAAATCTTTCACTTGGGCGTCGGTCAGAACTTTCATGGGGTGGGTTTTTGGGAAGAAGCAGGGAGACGATCAACGGGGCAGCGCGGGTTCGAGGTCCTTTTTCAGCGGCGCGACGGGATTCACCACGCTGATCTCGGTGGTGAACAGCTCCTGGCCGGGCCGGCGGGGACGACGACCGGCGACCATCAATCCCGGGCGACCCTTGCTCTGGCCGGCGAGTTGGAGGTTCTCGACGTGCCGGTAGCCGAGGCGCACCAGCCGCCGGGCCTCGCTCGTCTGGTTCAGGTGGGAGCCATGGATCGTGAAAATGTTGAAGATCACCACGTCGCCGCGCGACGCTGGGACGGGCACGGTGTCGTCGAGGGAATATTTGTCGGTCGGGAGGTGCGGCGTGCACGGACCCTCGGGCGTCTTGGTGATGTGCGGCAGGTAGCCGGCCTTGTGGGAGCCCGGCAGAAAGCGGATCTCGCCGTTCTCGTGGCGGGTGTTGTCGAGATGCATGAGCACGTCCACGTAGCGCCCGTCGGTGTGCTCGTAGAACGCGTTGTCCTGGTGCATCGGGAACGGATGCCCGGTTTCCGGCGGCTTGACGTGCATCGTGGTGTGGTGGAGCTCCACGTCGCGGCCGAGGATGTCGACCATGCAGCGAACCAGGTTGGGATTGGTCACGCAGCGCGACCACGCGGACGAGTAGAACGGGAGATCGTGCATGCCGACCAACTTCGATTTCTTCTCGGTGTCGGCGTTCATGTAGACCTTGCGCCACGGTCCGGTCCAGCTGGCGTCGGGCCAGGCCCACTTGTCCATCATCCAGTCCAACTCGGAGGCGAGCTCATCGGTTTCCGCATGCGAAAAGACGCGCGGAATGTGCAGGTAGCCGTTCTCGTGGTAGAACGCGACTTGGGCGGGAGTGAGTTGCGTGGTCAGCATGGGGCAAGGCAGCGGGTTGGGCGGCCAACGGAGGGGAGGAGCGAGGGCGGAACGGGCTTAACAAGTGACCACCGCCGCGCAAGGCCGGAAGTGGGGCGGGAGCGCCTGCGGTGGATCCGGCCCCGGAACTGTTGTCACCGTGCTGGGTCCGTAACTTCCCGGCTGTCACGTCGCTGGCCGCACCAGAAATCCATCTATTATTCTATGATTACAAACACACCCACGCACGAGGAAATCGCCCGGCATGCCCGGGAAATCTGGCTGTCCCGGGGCGAGCCGTCCGGGCGGGACGAGGAGATCTGGCTCGAAGCGGAGCGCGAACTAACCCAGCCGGCGTCGTCGGAGACGACGCGTTTGAGAGGGGAAATGGCGTCGGAAAGCGAGGTGGAGTATCAGATTACACCCGCAGTGTCCGACGACGAGGCGATCAAGGCTGCGTTGCAGAAGCGCGACGCGCGCGCGCCCCAAGTGCCGACAAAAACTGGGCCGCACCCGCAACCGCCAGTGTCGGGCAAGCCGCTTTGGAGCAAGCCGCACTCGTCGTGAAGCTCAACCGATGGTGAAAGTCGAACGGCCGGGCCGCAGCTCCGTGCGGCCGCTGCCGAAGAGAAGGCAACTCAGGGCTTCGGGCCGCGGAAGCCGCCGAACAGATAGACGATGACACAGATGAGCAGGACGAGTCCGAGGCCGCTGCCACCGTAGACGGGACCGCCGATGTAGAAGCCGCCACCTCCAAAGAGGAGCAGCAGGATGATTATCAGGAGGAGTGGGTTCATCCCAAGACAGACCACGCATTACCCATTCGGTTCACCCCCGTCGGTCGGCGCCGACGATTCTGCCTCCGGCTTACCGCATTTGTGCCGAGGGAGCAGGGTGTTCCGGGCTGTCCAGATGGGTTTCCACCTCGGACAATTTGAAGCGGACGGAAAGAATGTAGGGCTCGGCGGCGTCGGTCCAGTGGCCGTAGGACGTCGCGACGAAAGTGCCGTCTGGCAGGCAGTGCAGGCCGGAATAGCCGCAATCCCAGCCCCAGGTGTTGCGCGCCAGCCGAGCGCGGAATTGGCCGGGTCGGCCTTGGGCAATATCGTCGTAGGTGCCCACCCACGCCAGCCAGTCACCGTTGGTCGGCGACGCCCGGTTTGAATCGCGAAACACCACCACCAACCGTCCGTCGGGTGCGTAGGCCGCGACGTGGCGGTCGCCCAGCAGTCCGAGGCCCAAGGGGCGCGGAGCGGTCCAGGTGCGCCCTTCGTCGTTGGAGAAAATCACTTGGGAAAGATTCTCGCGTGAGTTTTCCCGGAGCAGCAGGGCGCATTGCCGACCATCGGGCGAACGCACAAAACCCGGCTCGCACAGTTGGAGCGTGGCGGAGGACGCGATCGCGTGGGGCGTTCCCCACGTCAGGCCGCCGTCGGCCGATTCGACCTGGTAAATCTGGTAGTGGGGAGGAGTGGCTGGCTGCGGGGGCGCAACCAGGAACCGGCCTTCGTCGTGAAACCAGGCAAGGTAGTGTCCCGGAGCGCCTCGCACCGCGGCGAGGCTGCCCATGACCACCACGCCGCCCCAGTTTCCCACCGGTGTGAGTGGCGTCCAAGTGACGCCCTCGTCCTCGGACACCGAGAGGCGCGCAGGATAGAGCCCGGACCAGACGATCAGGCGTTTCCGTCCGGCGGCGTCGACCACGCGGTGAATGGAGGGGGTCTCGAGCGACGTGGACCAATTGGCCGGCACAGGCAGCGGGGCAGACCACGTGAGGCCGCCGTCCGTGCTCCGTTTGAGCCGCAATGCGCCCTTGCCGTGTCCCTCGGGATAGACGCAGAGCATCGTCTTCCCGTCCTCGAGCAGGACGGTGCTGGGGTGCCCGAGATATTGGCGGGGGTCGCGATCCACCACGACTTGCCGCGTGGTGTCGCCGGCGAGGTCGGCAAACGGGAAAAGGATCACGTTGCCCGGCGGGGCGAGATATTGCCCGGGCAGCCGTGCGCCGGGCACGGCGCGGCCGTTGAGGGCCAATGCAGCGCCGAGCAGGGCAACGACGAGCGGGGCACGCGTCATGGGTTCAGTAGAACGGAAACCGCGCGCGAAGGAAGGAGGAAGGAGGCCCAAAAAAAACTCCGTGATGCGGGCATCACGGAGTTTGAAGGTGCGGCCGCTGCGGCTCGGGGACTTAGCGGTCTGCCGTGTGGACGGGCTGCTGGTTCAAGGCGTCGTGGAGGAATGCCTCGAAGTCGGCCTTGAATTTGATCCGCGACGGCTGGTGGACGTAGAGCATGTGGCCTGCCTCGTAATACGTGAACCGGAGGTTCGCGCGGGTGCTGGCGCCGAGGTTCATGCCGGCGACGACGTTTTCCGCGGCGAAAAACGGCGTGGCGAGGTCGTAGTAGCTGCAGGTCACCCAGACTTTGAGGTAGGGATTCCGCGTCATCGCCTTGCGCAGGTCCTCGGCCGTGTTGGGCCAGCCGCCACCGGCGTCGCCAAAATTCCACGGAAACACGTCCCAGACGGTCTCGTAGGGAATGTCGCTCTCGAACTTCAGTTCGCGGCGCACATAGTCATTGAACGCGGCCGTGAGCGGGCCCGTGACGGCTTCGTCGCTGGGGTCATATTCGCCGTCGCCGTCCGTGCCGGGTTCGTAGCGCGGGCCGGTGTAGCGGGCGTCGAAGCGGCCGAGGATCTTGTCCTCGTCGCGGAGCAGCTGGGTGAAGAACTGACGATCCGGGACGCGGAGCTTGCGCTTGAGGTAGTAGGCGGCGGGCAGGCTGGTGAACCGGCTGAGCTGCGCGGCGATGCGTTCCTTTTCGGACGTGGGAAGATTGTCACCGTGGGCCAGGGCGAGCGTGTAGTCGCTGCCGGCAAACGCGCGCGCCATGGCGGCGACCTCGGCCACGGGCTTGGCCAGGAGGTCGGGGGTGAGCTTCTTGTGATACCACGCGGTGGTGGCGTAGGTGGGCAGGAAGCCGATGTAGGGATTCTCGTTCTGCGGCGTGAACTCGATCGCGCCGAAATTGAGCACGGACGACACGAGGACGATGCCGTTGAGATAGAGCCCGTAACGGGTCTGCAGGTAGTCCGAGAGACCGGCGGCGCGGGTGGTGCCGTAGCTTTCGCCGAGGACGATCTTGGGTGAGAGCCAGCGGGCGTTGCGCGAGGTGTAGAGGCGGATGAAATCGCCCACGCTGGCGATGTCCTCCTTCAGGCCGTGATACTGTGCGGCGCTCTCCTTCGGCATCGGGCGGCTGTAGCCGGTGGAAACGGGGTCGATGAAAACGAGGTCGGTGCGGTCGAGCCAGGTGGACTCGTTGTCGACGAGCTTGTAGGGCGGCGGCGGCGCTTCGCCTTCCTCGGTGAGGGCGGCACGGCGCGGGGCCATGGCGGCCATGTGGAGCCAGATGGACGCCGAGCCGGGTCCGCCGTTGAAGCAGAACGTCAGCGGGCGGGTGGTGGGATCGGTGACGTCGTCGAGCGTGTAGGCCACGAAAAAGACGCGCGCCTTGGCCTTCAGGCCATCCTTGGATTTCTTGTCATCGTCCTTCGCTTTGTCGCCATCGGGCGCGGCGGGCGGTGGCGTGGCGCCGGGCACGAGGGGCTTGCCCTCCTCCTCCTTCAGCACGAGGTAACCGGCGGTGGCGTGATACTTGATGGTCTTGCCGCCGACGATGACGGTGTGGGCGGTGACGGAGAGGACGGGTTCCTCGTCGGCTTTGGCATCATCCTTGTCGGCCTTGGCGTCCGACTTCGTGTCGACCTTGGTTTCAATTTTGGATTCGACCTTGGTGTCGGCGCGAACCAAGGCGGCGGGAACGATGAGGCCAAGCAACAGAACGAGGAGACGGGTGGGATTTGGCATGGGGGTGGATGCTGGGAAGGGATGGATTGCGCTCAAGCAGATAGCGGTGAACGGCGAGGCCGCGGGGGCCAAAGGCGCGTTTGGCTGGGTGGGAGGCACTCAGCCTTCCGGCGTGGGCGGGGGGGCGGAACCGCGGAGCAGCGATTCCTCGTGGTCGAGGAGCTGCTGCAGCGGACGGTGAACTTCATCGATGATCGTGCCGGCGCGCCAGAGGTCGTCGATGGCCTGGCGTTCGGCGTGTAGGGCGGCTGCGCGGTAGTGAAAACTCGCGCTGCGACGGCGGCGGGCGCGGGTGCGCGTCTCGCCCTGGGCGGTCAGCGACGCGAGGCGGCGTTCGTATTCTTCGATGACGGCGTCGAGCGACGCCGTCATTTCGGGTGTCGTGGCCGAATGCTCCATCGCCTTGAGCGTCTTCAAGCCGGCCGTGACGGCGGTGATGCGGGCGAGCAGGTCTTCCTTGGGGCGGTTCTCATCCTCGCGGATCCCGAAGCGGTGGATCAGCCACTCGAGCGTCGTGCCCTGCACGAGGAGTGTCACGGCGATGACGCCGAAGGCCAGGTAGATGACGATGTCGCGGTGCGGAAACGGCCGGCCGTCGGGCATCAGCAGCGGGATGGAGAGTGCGCCGGCGAGGGTGACGGTGCCGCGCATGCCGGCCCAGCCGACGATGAAGACGGCGCCCCGGGACGGCTTGGATTCCTTGGCGCGGATCTTTTTGAAGAACCGCGGGAAGAACGTCGCGGGATAGACCCAGATGAGGCGGGCGGCGATGGCGGCACCAGCGACAACAAAGGGAAAAAGGATGAGCTGGAACGTGCTGTAATTGTCGCTGACGGCGCTGACGAGGTGCGGGAATTGCAGGCCGAGGAGAACGAACGCGAGGCCGTTGAGCCAGAAGATGAGGAGTTCCCAGACCGCGAATGCGCTCTGGCGGGTTTCGGCGTCCATGTGGACCGGGTCGCGCCAACCCGAGTAGAGTCCGGCCGCGACGACGGCGAGAATGCCGGAAAAGCCCAGGTGCTCGGCGGCGAGGTAGGCGGCGTAGGGCGTCAGCAGGGACAGGGTGATCTCGATGAGGCTGTCACTCACCTGGAGATGCATGAGGAGGTCACGGAGGCGTCCGATGCCATAGCCCACGATGAGACCGACGGCGAAACCCCCGACAGAGAGCAGGGAGAATTGCGCGAGTGCTGTAGTGATCGAAAACGAACCGACGACGACGGCGGCGAGGGCGAACTTGAAGGCCACGAGGCCGGTGGCGTCGTTCATCAGGCTCTCGCCGTCGAGGATCGTCGACAGGCGCGCGGGCACGCGGAGGCGGACGGTGATGGCGTTGATCGCGACGGCGTCGGTGGGCGACACGACGGCGCCGAGGGCGAAGGCCATGGCGAGCGGGAGGCCCGGAATGAGCCAGTGGGCGACGAACCCGACGGCGAGGGTGGTGAACGTGACGAGCCCGATGGCGAGGAGCAGAATGGGGCGCTTGGCGCGGAGGAATTCCCGGAGCGGCATCAGCCAGCCGTCGGAGAACAGCAGCGGCGGGAGGAAGCAGAGGAAGAAGAAGCCCGGGTCGAGGGCGAGGTGCGGAAACGAGGGGATGAGGGCGACGCCGACGCCGCCGGCGAGGTAGGTGATCAGTGGCGGCCACCACGGCAGCCAGCGCGTGACGATGCTCAGCGCGGCGACGAGCAGGAGGAGGATGAGGGCGTGTTCGAAGGAACTCATGCGCTAGAAAGGAAGGTGTTAGGTGTCAGGTGAGGCCGCAAGGGCGGCGCGGTGGGCCTGCCTGTGGCGGACCGTGATTTGGCCGATTCGTAACACGCAAAACGTTCCACCTAACACCGCCCAAAAAACGCTCACTTCCGGGCGGCGCCCCTGCCGCCGGTGGCCGTGGGAGCCAGCGTGGCGGCGTGGGGCAGGATGGCTTGGCGAAGGAAGGTGAGGGCGCCGGAATGGCGGATGTAGCGGTGCCAGATGAAGACGAGATCGAAGACCAGCGCCCCGAGCCGCCACAGATACAAAAACGCCGCCGTCGCCAGCACGAGCGGCCAGAACGCGCTGCGCTCCGGGTGATAGAGCCAGTCGTAGGCAATCGCGTTCGTGAGCAGGGCGAGGCCGGCCAGGACGAGCATGACTTGGATCGTGTTGCGGAACAGGGGCGGGTGCGACGTGGACGGACTCACGGAGAGCCAGCCGGGAAAGAGCGGCGTGAGCAGGCGGCGCAGCCAGCGCGCGTTGGCCAGGCGGACAAGGATCAGCAGCACGATGCTGCCGGCGACCAACCCGAGCCGGGGATCGGACAGCTCGTCGCAAACGGCCGCCGGGAGGTTGAACCAGTCGAGTTCCTCCGTCGGGGTCGCGGCAAAAAAGAAGACCCAGGCGGCGGCGGCGAAAATGACCGCGCCGCCGAGATGCCAGCGCCAGGAGCGCACGAGCTGGCTGACGCGCAGCCAGACCGTGACGCCCGCGAGCAGGACGCCCAGCGCCAGGACATTGCGCAGCAGGTCGGGATGCTCGCGATCGCTGAGGGGATCGAGGTATTGCTCGACGCCTTTCGTCAGAAAATAGACCGCCGCGAACACGGCCGTCAGCGGGATGAGGTAAGCCACCACGTAGCTCGTGAACCGGGCGAAGACGCGCTGGCGCGGTCCGTTTTTCAGCTCTTGTCGCCGCGCCGGTGACGGCGGATCGGCGGGCGTGGTCGGCGGGGCGACCACGTTCATGAGAAAATGCTGGAACACGTCCGCGTCCTCCCAGTAATCGGTGTGGGCCTTGCCCGGAACGTAGTAGCGCGTGAAGTAGAAGTCGTCGGCCGCGGTGAAGTCGAAGAGTCGGTTGTAGCCGTGCTGCTGCAGCCACCAGCGGGCCGTATCGAGTTCGAAGCCCACCGGGTCGCCATTGTCGACGTAGTTGAGCCACTTGAACGACGGGGCGGACACAAGCGACGCGGCGGGTCCGTGAAATGCCGTGAAGAGGTCCGGCCAGAGGATGAGGTGCTTGTCGATCGGCGAGCCGAGGGTCGCGTAGCCGCGGACGCGCGTGATCCACGGGTGCGCGACGGGATTGCTGGCGGCTTCGAGCAAACCGAGGAACGACACGACCGTGCCCTCGCTGTGCGCGATGAGATAGATTTCGGCCTCGGGATACATTTTGTGCGCGCGACCGAGGGCGTCGTGCAGGCGTCCGACGATGCCGGCGCGGACCGTGGCGAACTCGGTGACGAGCTGCACATCGCCGAGGTAATCGTCGAGCACGCGCTTGAGGTCAAAGTCCAGCACCCCGGCCTTGCGCGCGAGGAACAGGAGCGATTCGAGCACGCTGATGGCGTCGATGGCTTCCTCCAGGACGTATTCGATCTGGCCGTAGTGGATGTCGGTGCGGCCGGGTTGCCGGCGCTCAGCGAGCACGCGGATGCGGCTGACGACGGAGCGGCACCAGTCCTTCGTTTCCTGCAGCGTATAGCCTGCGGTCTCGATCGTGCGGGCGAGATCGGCCCAGTAAATCTCGGCAAAACCCATGGTGCCGAGGACACCAGTCGGCGAGGGATCGCTGATCACGAACGGTGGCCGTCCGTCCTGCAGCGCGTCATAAAAACCACCGAGCGGCAGCAGTGCGCGGTAGCCGAAATGGTGGCAGACCTGCGTCGCCGTGGACAGGATCGTGCTGTTTTGCGTCTGGTCGCCGATGCCGTGGACCGCGAATACGAGCTTGGTCACGGCCGGCAAGGATGGGACGACGGGCTCAGGCATGGCGGAACCTCGGATCAACTTGATGGCGGTGGCGGCTCCGAGCGGCGGGGATCAGTGAGTCGGGACCAAGCGGTCAGGACGCTACTTGAAAACACCGCTCTTCACGTGGATGCCGCGGCTCTTGACCATTTCGCGCAGCCCGGCGGTGTCTTTTTCGTCGGCGACGATGATGAGATAGAGCCCGTCCAACTTGTCCGCGGGGTTGGCCGCGAGGGTCGCGGCGAGCATTTCGCGGATGGGCTGGAGCTTCGGGCCGCAAATCGCGAGGGCCACGCTCTCCTCGTGGGCTTCCTTGAGCATGTAGCCCAGCTGCTCGGAGGACGACTTGGGATCGGTCATGTTGAACATGACAAACTCCTTGGGACCGTCGCTCGGCATCAGCTTTTCCACCGCGGCCGCAGCCGCGCCCTTGGAAAAATTGGCGCCCAGACAGGGTGTCACCAGGCAGAGGACGACGGCGAGGGAAGGGAGGGTAAGGCCGGGCATGGTGATTTTGTTCTACCCCAAAACATAGCACATCTCAGACCATCGGCACGTGCGGCTCGACTTCCGCGTCGTAGTTCACGCCGGCGAGCCCAAAGCCATAGAGCTTCAGGAAGTCGCTGCGGTAGCCCGCGATATCAGTCTTCTCCGAGAGGTTTTCGGTGGTGACCGACGGCCAGACCTCGCGAACCGCGGCCTGGATCTCGGGTCGCATTTCCCAATCGTCCACGCGAACGCGCCCGCCGGCGTCAAAGGTCGGAGTCTTGCCGTTGTAAAGCTGGGTGGCGAAGAGCCGGTGCATCTGCTCGATGCAGCCCTCATGTGTCCCCTTGGCTTTCATCAACTTGTAAAGGATCGAGATATAAAGCGGAACGACCGGGATGGCCGAGCTGGCCTGGGTGACGAGGGCCTTGTTGACGGAGATGAACGCACGGCCGTTGCCGTGGGATTTGAGCTGGGCGTCGATATTTCGCGCCGCGCGCTCGAGGTCGTTCTTGGCGAGGCCGATGGTGCCGTTCTTGTAGATGGCCCAAGTGACTTCGGGCCCGATGTAGGAATACGCGACGGACGTGGCGCCCGGGGCCAGCAGGTTGGCGTCGCGCAGGGCGTTCATCCACATTTCCCAGTCTTCGCCGCCCATGACGGCGACCGTGTCGGCGACCTCGGCTTCGTTGGCGGGTTCGATGGTGACGTCGCTGACGATGCCCTTGTCGGTGTCGACGGTCTTGTTGGTGTAGGGCACGCCGACGGGTTTGAGGCAGGATTTGTGCACGACACCGGTGCGCGGGTGTGTGCGGCGGGGCGCGGCGAGGGAATAGACGACGAGGTCCACCTGGCCCATGTCGGAACGGATGAGGTTGAGGGCCTGCTGCTTGATCTCGTCCGTGAACGCGTCGCCCATGATGTTCTTGGCGTAGAGGCCGGCGGCGCGGGCGGCGTGGGTGAAGGCGATGGTGTTATACCAACCCGGGGTGGCGGGGCGGCCCTCCTCGGAGGGGCGTTCGAAGAAAATGCCAAGGGTCGCCGCGCCCGACCCGAAGGCCGCAGTGATGCGGGAAGCGAGACCGTAGCCGGTCGAGGCACCAATGACCAAGACCTTCTTGGGGCCGGGCTTAATCGGGCCCTTGGCCTTGACGTAATCGATCCACTCCTGGACATGGGCGGCGCAGCCGGTGGGGTGAGCCGTGACGCAAATGAAGCCACGGACCTTGGGTCTGATGATCATGCGGGCGGGAGTTTCGGAGGGGTCAGGGAGGGCGTCGAGGATAGATTTTGCCAGTCCTAGGCAATAGTCCGTGGCGGGTTTGGGTGTCAAAAATGGACGACTCACCGCCCAGACCACAAAGCACGCAACGCACTGCTTACGAAAACACTACGCGAGAGCCGGCCACTGATGGTTGATCGCTGAAAGCGGCTTACTGGCTGAGCAGCACCATCGGTCCCTCGGCCTTGGGGACGCCGCCCTTGCGCTCGAGGCTGACGGCGAACTTGGCGACGGTCTTGATGGGCTTGTTGGCCTTGAAGGTGATGTGAGCCTCGCCGGTGGCGGGATCGACCGTGAAGACGCCGCCGTCAACCGGGATGGGATATTGCGGGTCCACGAGCCAGAGCTGGTAGTCCTTGTCCGCGGCGAGGGCGGGGAGTTTCTCGACGGTGAGGACGCCCTCCTGTTTCGCGGGGTTCCAGACGGCGACGGCGAGGGCTTGCGGGGTGTTGCCGGCCAGCGAGACGAGGGTGGAGATCTTGAACTTGGCGAGGTCGCCCTCCGCCTTGAGCTGGCGGTCGAGGGAGGCGAGCTGCTCGGTCATCGAGCTGAGCTGGTGGTTGGCGATGATGCGCTCGGCCTCGAGCTGGTTGCGGGCGCTGCGCAATTGGAAGTCGGCCACGGCCTGCTGGTCGCGCAGGGTGGCGGCCTCGAAGCGGCTGCCCACGTAAAGTTGGCCCACCCAGGCGCACATGATGGCGAGGCAGGCGGCGGCGGCCCAGGCCACCCAGAGCGGCGTGCGAAAGGCGATGAGGTTGCGCTGCGCGCGCCAGGTGGCGGCGGTGTCGAGCCGATCGAGCAGGCGGGCGCGCAGATCCGGCGGCGGCTCCGCGGCGGGCGCGGTGAACGCCAGCTGGCTCGTGGTCTCGCGCAGGTCGTGCACGAGGCGCTGGAGCGCGGCATCGTGGGCGAGCCGCTGCTCGAAGCGCGCGAGCTCATCGCCCTCGAGCAGGCCGAGGACGTAGAGGGATGCGAGTTCCTCGTGCAGTTCGTCAATCATGGCGGCCTCCCAAAGTGTCGCGCAGCCGGAGCAGGCCGCGGCGGATGCGGGCCTTGACCGTGCCGAGGGGCTCGCGAAGTTTCTCGGCGATTTCCTGTTGCGTGAGTCCGGAGAAAAACGCGAGTTCCACGGCGCGTTGCTGCTCGGCGGGCAGGGCGGCCACCGCGCTGCGGATGGCGCCGGCCTGTTCCTTCGCCACGAGGTCGTCCGCGGAATCCGGTCCCGAGTCGGCGGGTTGCACGCCGGCATCCTCGGTAGTTGCCGTCGCGAGAATCTCCAGGCGGCGTTTGCGCATGCGGACGCGGTCGATGGCGCGGTTGCGCGTGAGCGTCACGGCCCAGGCAAAGGCGGAACCGCGGGTGGTATCGAACGCGGCGGCCTTTTCCCAGAGGGCGAGGAAGACATCCTGCACGATGTCCTCGGCCTCGGTGGCGTTGCCGAGGACACGCAGGGCGGTGGCAAAAAGCGGACGCGAAAAGCGGTCGTAAAGTTGCGCGAACGCCTCGCGATCGCTGCGGCCCATGCGGCGGAGCAGTTCGGCGTCGAAGTGCGCGCGCTCGGTGGCGGCCGCGGCCTCGGCAGAGGGCTCGGGCGGGTTCGGCTTCATGCGGACGCGGACGAACCCCCACGCCGGTTCGGCGAGGTACGCAGGCCAAACGGTGACAAGTGCGGACATTCAACCATCATACGCATGAACGGGATCCGAAGATGCCCCATGGTCGGGAATTGCGGAATTGAATCAACCGGATTTGCAGGGTGGTCACAGCACGGCGAAGCCGATCAGGCCGAGGACGACCAGCAGGGCGAGCACGGCGAGGATACGTTTTTCGCGAGTGGTGAGGGCGAGGGGCATGGACAAAGGTCAAAGTCCCAGCGGCTGCAGCCGGGCAAAGAAGCGGGCAAGGAGGGGTTCCTGGGCGAGTGCCGGCCATGGGCGATTGCTGGAAACACGCACGAAGAGCTGGTCGCCGTCATGGCGGAAGCCGTAGTGCCAGGCCTGTCGGAGCAGCTCGAGCGGGGAACGGGGATCCTGCCGCGTGATGGGTCGGCCGTCATACAAATGCCAGAACCACACGTTTTGCGGAAAGCCGCCGCTGTGGAACGCGCGGGTTTCGGCCTCGGGCAGGGGGCGACCAGCGACGTTCAGGTGCACGCGTGGCGACGACACCGGCATGGCTTCCCAGCCCGCGCCCGGCCAGCAGGCGTCGGGCGTGTGGGACGAAACCAGGCTGACCGACGCCTGGCCGGCCGGCCAATAGGCGAGATATAAAGTGACTTGCTCGGGCCCGTTGGCGGTTTGCCGGTGGTAGGTGCGTTGGGCCAGGTGATCGGTCTGGAGCGTGCTGGCGAATTGATAGAGATCCACTCCCGGCTCGACGACCCAGCCGTCGGCGGACGTGGGCAGGATCGCGGCCAAGTCCGGCACCGGCGCGTCACCGCGCAGGGCCGGCCGCGTGTTGGCGATGAAGAAAAGGACCAGCGCGCTGGCCAGGACCAGCGCTGCGATGAGGAGTCGAGGAGACGAGAGTCGAGCGGCGCCGGGCGCCGAATCGGTGGCAGACGGAGAACGGGCCTCCCGGCCCGTTGCTTCCAACCCACAGACCGGGAGGTCCGTGCACCGGCGTTCCAACAGAAGCGCGAGGCCGGCGAGCAGCGCGGCGGTGACGGCGAGGACGGCGAAACCGGTGAGATCGTGCCAGAGCCCGGCGATGTGCACGCCGGAGTTGGTGAGCAGCGTGAGGATGAGCGAACGGAGGAAATTCATGGCCAGCGCCAGCGGGGCGGACAGCCCGATGAGCAGGACGCGGGACCACGGCCGGCGCACGAGGCTGGCGGAGAAAAAGAGCCCGGCGAAGACGCAGGAGATGAGGCTGCGGACGCCGCTGCACGCTTCCTCGATGCCGACGGACGTGGTGGCGAGTTCGAGGATGTTGCCGTGCCGGACCGCACCGATCCCGAGCAGGTGCAGGGTACGCAGGACGTTTTCCGTGACCATCAACTGGAGGCTGAGCGTCAGCCGCGAATAAGTCCCCGGCGGGAGGGGTGCGCACAGCAGCCACAGGCCGATTGCGACAAGCGCGCTCCAGTTGAAAGGCAGGAAACGCACGGTCGAGAGCGAGAAAACAACCAGACCCGCGACGAGCAGGAGCACGAGAGCGGCAGTCAGCGTGAAGCCGACGAGATCGTGCGACCAACCGAGCGCGGCGGCGTAGAGACCGCCCGCGGCAAGCGTCAGCAGGCCGAGCAGCCACAGGCCCATCGAGGCCAGGGAGCTCAGGCGATTCGCCGGGAGAAAACGAAACGGGCCGCTGGCGCTTTCGCGCAGGAGCAGCAGGAAGACCACGGGCATGAAGAGCCCGTGGGACAAATCAGGGTTGTGCAACCATTGGGGCCAGAGCCGCACGACCAGCGCGGCCGTCAGCGCGACGAGCAGGATCACGCTGAGTCGGACGACCAGGGGCAGCGCCGTGAAGGGGGTGAGGACGCGTGCGGCGCTCATGGCAGGTGGACGGCAGGCTGGAGCGCCGGGCCGGGGTAACGGGAGATCAACGCGTAATTCACCTCGAGCGGCAGCGGCAGCGCGGGCAGGAGGGACGTGATGCGGGTGATGCCGCTGCGTCCCCGGAAAAACGCCTCCACGGCGGCCAGGAACGCCTGGCTCGAGGCCGCGTGCGCGGTGATCATGGTGCGCAGTTCGCCGAATTTTTCCCAGTCGCCGTTGACGCCTGTGGCGCAGAGCAGGGAAAAGATTGTGCCGGCGCTCTCGGTGGTGAAGGGCAATTTTTCGGTGTGGAAGCGGGCGTAGAGCTGGTTGAGCAGCGCGGGATCAGGGGAGCGAATCAGTTGCGCCGAGAGGATCTTCACGACGGGCAGCGTCAGGCGCGGGCCCAGCAGTTGGTCGACCAAGGCTTGCAAGGGACGCTGCGCGCCCTGGCGGGCGTACGCTGCGAGCTGCAAGGTCACGCGCGCCTCATCGTCCAGCGACGCGCCGTTGCGGGCGAGCTGGTCAAGGGCGGTGAAGACGTCGCCCAGATTGGTGAGTTCACTGACTTGATAGAAAACACCGTAGGCCGGCATCCGGCCCCAATCCGCCGCAGCGAGCGCGGCATGCGCTTCGGTGTTGCGACCGGCCAGCAGCAGGAGCTCCACGTCGATCAGCGGCCGCCAAGTGGCGGCGTTGGGGTCGGGTGAATCGCGCAGCGCGCGGAGCGAGGCGTCCTGGCGGGTCTGGCGCGTGGCGAACACCAAGGCGCGCATCCAGACGGAAGCGTGTGGGCCGCCGGCGAGGACCTCGGCGCGGGCGAGGGATTGCACGGCGGCGAAGTCACCGCGGGCGAGGAGCGCGCGGAACCAATCCTGCGCTGTGTGGGCATGCTCGGACGGATGTTCGTGCAGCAGGCGGTCGTAAACGCGGTTGGAGATGGCGGGTTGGCCGGATTGCAGGGTTTGGGCGAGGGCGAGGCCGGCGGCGTAGTTGGACGGGTCGAACTCGTAGGCGTTGGACAGGTAGAGGATGGCTTCCGCGGTGTGGTTGGCGGCAAACGCGCGCCGGGCCTTCTCCATGAAATACCAACCCCGCGCCTCGCCGACGCGGTGCCAGGACGGCGGCCAGACGACGTGGACGATGCTGACCGGATAGCCCACGGAGCGCAGAAAAACGAAAACCGCGATGGCTCCGGCCAGATAAACCGCGCCGAGCGCGCCCCCGTAGTAGCCGAACGCGCGGCCCCAGAACGGGCGGACGTCCGCGGTGTTGGCGGAGCAGCGCCAGCCCTGGGGCGTCTGGACGAGCAGCGGGCAGACGCGGCGGAAACGGGCGACGGACGACCAGTGGAGACAGGCTTCGCACTGCGTTTCAAAGGCGCGGCCGGAGTCACTGGGACTCTGGCAGGGGCAACGGACGCGGCCGCGCCGCAGCTGGAACCAGGACTTGCGTGCGTTCCAATAAAACAGGCCTCCTGCGAGGCGGAAAAAATCGGCGAGCCAGCCGGTCACACCCAGCACGGTAGGTGCTCCGAAAGTAAGAAGAAAGAATTAAGAAGGAGGTAGGAGAGGGACGGCCGGAAGGGAGGTTGTTTAAAGGAGAAGCCAGGAAGCCAGGAACAAGGCATCGGGCGGTCTTTTCGTGGATTCCTGGCTTCCCCTTCCATCTTCCGAAGTTTCCGGACTTCTTAATTTCCCCTTCCTCGTTCTTACTTCCGCCGCCATGGCGACCGTTCCGCACTTTTCCCTCTGCATTCCGGCTTACAACGAGGCGGCGCTTTTGCCGCGGTTGTTGGACAGCGTGGACGTGGCGCGGCGGAATTTCCGGGGCGGGGCGGAGGCGATCGAGGTGGTGGTAGGCAACAACGGTTCGACGGATGCGACGGCGGAGATCGCGCGGTCGCGGGGGTGTGTGGTGGCGGACGTGGAGAAGCGCGCGATTGCGGCGGCCCGGAACGGCGCGGCGGCGTCGGCGCGGGGCGAAATCCTTTGTTTCATTGACGGCGACTCGATCGTCCACCCCGAGACGTTCAACGAGATCGACGACGCGATGCGGACCGGGCGCTGCGCGGTTGGGGCGACAGGGGTGAAGATGGAGCGCATGTCGCTCGGCATCTGGCTGACGTGGCTGCTGATGGTGCCGATGACGCGGGTGGCGGGAGTGGACACGGGGGTGGTGTTTTGCCGGCGGGAGGATTTTGCGGCGATCAGTGGCTACACCGAGGCGATGATGGTGGCGGAGGACGTGGATTTCATGTGGCGGCTGAAGAAGCTCGGACGGAAGCGCGGGGCGAAATTCATGCGCACACCCACGGCCCGGGCGATCACGTCGACGCGCAAATTCGACAACCATGGCGACTGGCACTATTTCCGCATCATGTTCGGCGTGCCGTTCAAAATGTTGTTCGCCCGTGGGGCCATGCGCCGGCAGGTATGGAGCTACTGGTATGCGGACCGGTGAGCCGTGGGCCGGAGTTTAACCCCGATTCACGAAGGAAAATCACCGCTTGGAGTGCGCTCGGCGGCGGCTAACGGCGGGTCCGGCGGCGCGCTCCAGCGTGGCGACGTCCAGCTTTTCCATGTCCATCATGGCCTCCATCGCGCGGCGGGCGCGCGCACGGTCGGGGTCCGAGAGAAGTTCGGTCAGGCGCGTGGGGATGATCTGCCAGGTGAGGCCCCAGCGGTCCTTCAGCCAGCCGCAGGCGAGAATCTTCCCGCCGCGTTTCAGCGCCGCCCACAGCCGGTCGATCTCGGGCTGCGTCTGGCAGAAGATTTGGAAGGAAATGGCCTCCGTAAATTTATACTGCGGCCCGCCGTTGAGCCCGAGGTAGCGCTGGCCGGCGAGGGTGAACTCGACGGTCAGAACCGTTCCGGCCTTGCCGCTGGGCGTGTCGGTGGGGGAGCGGAAAATATTGTCGATGCGCGAATTCGGCAGCAGGGAGACGTAATACCGGGCGGCCTTCTCGGCCTGACCGTTGAACCAGAGGCAGGGGATGATCTTTTGCGGGCGCGTTTTCATGGCGATGCGATGGAGTTGCGGAGCGGCCGCTTTGTTCCCGTTCGAGCTAGGGAAGCAGACCGGGATTGAGCTGCCAGACGGAGTAAGTCAGGCACGAGGCGAAGGAAACCCAGAGCAAGTAAGGCACGAGCAGGAGACCCGCGGCCCGGCGGATGCGCCAGAAGAGCACGACGGTGAGCAGGATCGCCGCCCACAGCACGAGCACCTCGACGAATGACCACTGCCCGCGTCGCCAGGCAAAGAACAGCCAGGACCAGAGGGCATTCAGCGCCAGTTGGACCACGTAAACGGCGAGCGCCGTGGACCGGCGCGGGGAGTTCTCCCGCCAGACGAGCCAGGAAGCGACCGCCATGCAGGCATACAGGAGCGTCCACACCGGGCCAAAAAGAAACGCCGGCGGCGACCAGCCCGGCCGGGTGAGCTCCTGGTAGAACGCCACCGCCCGAATCGACGCGATGGAGCCGGCCGCCGCAGCGGCGAACGCGACGATGAAACAAATGAGGAATCCGGTGATGCTCTTCCGGCGGGTCATGGGTGGTGGGGGATGGAGGAAACGGCGCTGGTCATGAGGACGGGGAAGCCGGGTGATCGCTTCCTCGCTTTTCCTCCGGGCACACGAACGGCGACGTGGCGGTCGCTCAGGCCGGCCCGGCGGGCGGCGGGGGCGGACTGGGCTGTTTTTTGTCAGCGCCAAACAACTTTACGACGTAGCCGTGTTTGCGGAGGACGGTCGTGGCTTCCTGGTTGATGATCCCGAGCACGATGATGTTGATGAGCGGGATGATCATCGCCAGGCAGCAAAACACACGGCCGATGACGGGATATTGCAGCCCGGTGCCGAGCCGGAGAATGCCAATCACCCCGAGGCAGAGCGCCGCGAGGGCAAACAGGCTGCTGATCATCGTCAGTCCGCCCGATGGGCTGGCGAAGCGCAGCAGCAGACTGCCGAGGTTCAAGGCGATGGCGGCGATGACCATTTGCTGGCCACTGCGGATACTCTCCAGCTGCTGTTCACTGTAGGTTTTTTGGGGTTTCATTTTGTCTGGGGGGGCGGGTCGGGGTCGGGAAACGGGGCAGAGAATTGCTAGCAGGCGAAGGGGTTAGCCCCAAGTCCGAAACCTTGGGAGCGTTTCGGGCCTTTGAGCGCAGCTTGATCGGCGGAGAACGGACCTCCCGGTCCGTTTCCATCGTCCCCGTTTTCAAACAACGGACCGGGAGGTCCGTTCTCCTTCCTGATCACGTCGCAGCCGGCCCGCAGCGGGCTTCGTCTTGTCAAGAGTCAAGGTATGACCCCTTTGGCTAAGTCCATCAGCTGGAGCCGCAGCTTGTGTTAAGTGATTCCGGGCGGAGGCGAGAGCGGAAAACTAAAATCCAGAAGGCCAAGAACCCTGCGGCCCAGCCAAGCAACTCGTGGTCGAGTTCGATCCACAGCTCGTGGCTTATCTTCTGTCCACCGGCCAAAATGAGAAGAAACAGGCCAGTGAAAATTACGACGCGCGCGACCAACACGCCCAGTGCAAGCCACTTCTGCCATCGCGGTACAAATAGGTAGGTGAACAGGACGAAGGCGCCGATCGCGACGCCTTGTCGGATGATGAAATAATACGAGCCAGCGATCCACGCGGCCGCTTCGCAGACGCACGCCGTGCAGAGCAGGATGAGTGGAAGCAAAAGTATCCAACGCAGCCACTCCGGCAAACGATGATATTCCGCGATCACGGTTTGCCGCGTCCCGCACGTTTTACACCTTCACCAAAAACAGCTCCGGGTGCATTGTGCCTTCGGCGACTTTGTTGACGGTGCCGGTCATGAGGATCGAGAAGTCGGGGCCGATCTCGACGCCGATCTGGCCGCCGGGCATGTGGACGGTGACCTTGCTGTCGACCAGGCCGAGCTTGTGGGCGACGGCGGCGGATGCGCTGGAACTGCTGCCGGACGCAAGCGTGTAGCCGGCGCCGCGCTCCCAGATCTCGATCTGGACGTTGTTGCGATCGATGACCTTCAGGAACTGGACGTTGGTCTTGCGCGGGAAGTTGGCGTGCACCTCCAGATCCGGGCCGTATTTGCGGGCGAGCGCCTCCGAGATCTCGGGCAGCACGATGACGCAGTGCGGGTTGCCGATGGTGGCGGCGTTGAAGGTGAACTCGCGGTCCTGGATCTTGATCTTCTCGCCGAGGACCTCGCGGGGCGCGCCGGTGACGGGGATCTTGGCGCTGTCGAAGCTGACCCGGCCCATCTCGATGGTGAGGAGCTTGCCGCCGTCCTTGATGACGGTCTTCACGTGGCCGCCGGGCGTCTCGACGGTGAACTCGGGCTTCTTGACGAGGCCCTGGTCCCAGAGGAAGCGGGAGAAAATGCGCAGGCCGTTGCCGGACTTTTCGGCCTCGGAGCCGTCGGGGTTGAAGATGCGCAGGCCGAATTCGCTCTGCTTGGAGGGCAGCGGGCCCCAGAGGATGCCGTCGGAACCGACGCCAAAGTTACGGTGGCAGACGACGCGGATCTGCTCGACCGTGGGCGCGGGCTTCCACGTGGGGAAGTCAGCGGGATTGAGGACGATGTAATCGTTGCCGAGGGCGTGATACTTGTAGAAGCGCATGGGCGAAGCGCCCAACAAAGCGGAAAAAACCGGATCGCGGAAGCGCGGAATTACGGAAGCCGGAGTTTTTTAGCCGGAAGCCAGGAAACCAGGAATCAAACCTCCGGAGTTCTGTTTCCTGGTTTCCTGGCTTCCGGCTAAAAACTGCTTCAGGCTCTCGCGATGAACTCCTGGCTCACGCTGCCGCGGTCTCGGTGTAGCCGAAGAGGCGGCGCTTCTTGATCGCGGCGGCCACGCGGGTGGGGACCATGGTTTCCCAGGTCGCGTCGCGGGACTTGATGCGGGCGAGGACGTCGCGGGAGAAGATGTCGAGGATCTCCGAGTTGAAGCCCGTGATGCACTCGAGGTAGTGGTTCTCGAGGAGGTGGTCGTAGAGATTGCGCAGGTGCGGCGTGACGGTGAGGTTCTTGGCCGTGATAAGCACGCTGGTGCCGAGGAGCGCGGTGGGGTCGGCGGGCTTGCTCGTGGGGGCGACGCCGCCGGTGAGGTAGCGGTCGTAGGCCTCCTGGCGCATCGGGTAGATGTAGAGCTTGACCGACTGGCGGAACAGGCGGCCGAAATTCTCCAGGATGCCGCCCTCGAGGTTCTCGTAGTATTTCTCGTTGAAGACCTCGAGGAGGTTGTTGATGCCCATCGCGACGCCGATCATCTCGTTCGTGTAGCGGCGGAAATACGAGGTGAGGCGGTAGTATTCCGAGTAGTTGGAAATCAGGATGGTGAACCCGATGTCGGCGAGGAGATCGACGCGCGAGAGGAAGTCCTTCGGGTCGAGTTCCCCGGACGAGAGCAGGTTGTGCATGGTGATTTCCATGAGCACGATGAAGTCCTTGCCCTTGACGGACGGTTCCTGGACGAACTGCGCGCAGGCGCAGCGGAGCATGTCGACGTTGACGTGGGTGACGGGCCGGAAGCTGCCGCGTTCGACAAGGATGGCCTTGCGATAAAGGACCTCGGACGGCTGGAGGACGCCGCCGTCGGGGCCGAACATGACGGCGTTGGTGAGGCCGCACTGGACGAGGTGGAGCGACGCGAGGCGGTTGTCGACGTTGGCGAAGGCCGGCCCCGAGAACTTGAGCATGTCGACCTCGATCCGGTCGGCGCTGAGGTTGTCGATCAGGGACTGGATGAGCTTCTTGGGATCGTCGCGGTAGAAGAACGCGCCGTAGATCAGGTTGACGCCGATGATGCCGAGGGCCTGCTGCTGGAGGACGTTCTCCTTGTCCCACATGCGGACGTGGAGGATGATGTCATTCGTTTCCTCGCGGGGATTGATCTGGAATCGGACGCCCATCCAGCCGTGGGCCTCGTTGCTGCCCTTGGAATTCTTGGTGGCGACGGTGTCGGCAAAGGCGAAAAACGCGGTGCGCTCGCCGCGCGTGCCGTCGAGGCGCTCCGTGAGCAGGCCATACTCATGGTCGAGCATGTGGACGAGGCGGTCGCTGGAGACGTAGCGGGGGGCTTTGCCGTAGATCGCGTCGCTGAAGGACATGTCGTAGGCTGACATCGTCTTGGCAATCGTGCCCGAAGCGTGACCGGCCTGGAAAAAATAGCGCGCGACCTCCTGCCCCGCGCCGATCTCGGCGATGGTGCCATATTTCTTCCCGTCCAAGTTGATGGCGAGGGCCTTGGCGTTGGTGGTCAGGAGGTCCTTGGGATCGCTCATGGAGTGGCGCGAATAAAAGACCTCTGATCGGACGGCGGCAACCGTTCTTGAGCGTTCCGGGGTGACGAACGCGTGATATTAGCCGGACCCGGGCGCCGCTCGGCGGGGCTTTAGAACCGCTCGTCGTATTTCGGCTGGAGGAATGGCCGAAAGCACGTAGCTTGGCCCAACATGAAGAATTTCTTCACTTCCATGCTCGGCTCGCTGGTGGCCCTGGTCATTTTCGCGGGCGGCAGCCTGCTGCTTTTCATCGGCTTTATCGGCGCGATCGCGGCGATAAGCGGCCAGGACCGGACGCCGGCGCTGGAAACGGGGTCCTACCTGGTGTTCGACCTCGACGCCAACATCACCGATGCGCCGCCGCGGGTGGACTTCAGCGTCTTCAGCGGCGGGGAGAACCGTCCCGGCGTGCTGCAATTGCGCAACGTCACCCGCGCGCTTCGGGCCGCGGCGACCGACAACCGCATCGCAGGCGTGCTGCTGACGGGTTCGCTGGCGCCGTCCGGCTACGGCTCGGGTTACGCGGCCCTGAAGGAAGTGCGCGCCGCGCTGCAGGATTTCAAGGCGTCGGGCAAGCCGGTGAAGGCCTACCTGACGTTCGCGGACAAGAAGGATTACTACCTCGCGTCGGTCGCCAACGAGGTGACGCTCGATCCCTATGGCATGATTTTGCTGCCCGGGCTGGCGAGCGAGCCGATGTTTTATGCAGGCGCGTTTGAGAAATTTGGCATCGGCATCCAGGTGACGCGCGTGGGCAAATATAAGTCCTACGTCGAGCCGTTCACCCGGAAGAACATGAGCCCGGAGAATCGCGAGCAGGTGCAGAAGCTGCTCGATGACGTCTGGGGCAGCCTGGTGTCCGACATCGCGGCCAGCCGCGGCCTCACGCCGGCGGCGGTGCAGGCGACGGTGGATGCGGAGGGTTTGATCCGGGCGGAGGCCGCGAAGGCGGGCAAGCTCGTGGACCGCATCGCCTATCGCGACGAGGTCATCGACGAGCTCAAGGTCGCGACCGGCCGCAAGGGCAAGGACTCCTTCAAGCAGATCAGCCTCGTGAATTACGCCCGGATTGCGCCCGACCCGGTGGACACCGCGCGGCGGGGGATGCCTCCGGTGCGGGGCAGCCACGTGGCGCTGGTCTATGCCGAGGGCAGCATTGTGGACGGCGAGGGCGAGCCCGGGGAAATTGGCGGCGTGAAGTTTGCGCGGGAACTCCGCCAGCTTCGCCTGAACGACAGCATCAAGGCGATCGTGCTCCGGGTGAACAGCCCCGGCGGCAGCGCCAGCGCGTCGGAAGCGATCCAGCGCGAGATCCGCCTGACCCGCAAGGTGAAGCCGGTGATCGTCTCGATGGGCAGCTACGCGGCCTCGGGTGGTTACTGGATTTCCGCCTACGGCGACCGGATCTTTGCCGAGCCGACCACCATCACGGGTTCGATCGGGGTGTTCGGCATCCAGTTCGACGTGCAGAAGCTGACCGGCAATCTCGGGCTGACCTTTGATAGCGTGAAGACGGGAAAATTCGCCGACACGCTGACCATCTCGCGGCCGAAGACGGACGAGGAGCTGGCCGTGTTCCAGCGGATGGTGGATTGGATTTACGGCGAGTTCGTCGGCAAGGTCGCCGATGCGCGTCACCTCAAGCTGGATTTTGTGAAGGAGATCGCGCAGGGGCGCGTCTGGTCGGGTACCGAGGCGGTAAAGCTCGGCCTCGTTGACGAGATCGGCGGTCTCGACGCGGCCATCAAATACGCCGCGCAGAAAGCCGGGCTGGGCTCGAATTACCGGCTGGTCGAATATCCGCGCCGCAAGGAGTTTAGCGAGGAGATCGCCGACATGGTGCGGCGGATCAACCCGCAGGGCGCGTCCACGGAGTCCACGGGACTCGTCGCCCAGATCACGCAGCGCGTCACGGCCGAGCTGGCCGTGCTGAAAACCTTTAACGATCCGCAGGGCATTTACACCCGCCTGCCGCTCGAACTTGCCCTCCACTGAGCCCGACCATGAACCACACCCTGGTCCGTGAGTGCCGGGCGACGGCGATTCCCGCCGGCACGGCCGTGGTGCTGCCTGCTGGCACCGAAGTTTACGTCACGCAGTCCCTCGGCGGCAGCATCACGGTGCGCACCGACCACGGCCTGTTGCGCGTTGCGGCGGAAGACGCCGACGCGCTGGGCGGCTACTCGGCCCAGACCGAGGAGACGGCGGCTGCTGGCGAGTTCAGTGAGGCCGCGGTGTGGGCGGCATTGAAGACCTGTTTCGACCCGGAAATCCCGGTCAACATCGTGGACCTCGGATTGGTCTACGACATGGCGGTCGAGAAGTCCGGCACCGAGCACACCGTGGACGTGAAGATGACCCTCACGGCTCAGGGGTGCGGCATGGGTCCGACGATCGCGGAAGACGCCCGCCGAAAGATTGCCGCTTTGCCGACTGTAGCCGCCGCGAAAGTGCACATCGTCTGGGATCCCATTTGGACGCCGCAGATGATTTCGCCCGAGGGTCGCAAGGTGCTGGGCCTGGAGTGAGCGCGCGGCGCTTTCATCTCCAGCTGCGCCGGGCTACGCCAGATATGGAATTGTGAGCGGGCCTTCCGGGAGGACCGCGATGGGGGCGTCGCGGCCGATGCGGGCGAGTTCGGCGTCGATGGCGGCGCGGACGTCGGAGATTGGCTGAAGGTGGGCGCGACGGACGTCGGCGTCGGGCAGCTCACTGCGGAGGGCGACCCGGGCCTTGACCAGGATCATGGCGAGATGTTGGGCCTGCCACTGGTCGAGCACGGCAAAACCGGGCGACATGATGCGGTCGAGCAATTCCTGCGCAGAGTGGGAAGCCTCGATCAGCTGGCGGAAATTGCCGTGGGCAGGGAAGCCATCGTTGCAGCGGGCGGCGGTGACGATGAGTCCGCCGGGCGTCACGATGCGGGAGGCGGCGGCCATGCCCTTGACGGTCTGATAGAGGCTCTGGTCGAGGGGAAAACCGCTGTTGGTGGTGACGACGATGGGAAACGCGCTGGGACAGGCGGCCATGGCGGTCTGCTTCACGAAGGCGCAGCCGGCGCGATGCGCGGCCATGGTTTCGCCGCAGAAGAAGCGCGTGATCTGGCGGTGCGTGTTCAGCGTGAGGTTGACGCAGAAATCCACGGGGAGCACCGAGCCACCAGCGCGGACATGGTCCTGGGTGGGGTTGTTCTCGAGTTCGCCCCACGTGCTGCGCGGGTCGCCGATGACGGACGCGGCATGGTAATGCATGATCGCATCGAGGGCGGCGATGCCCGGGAAGACGGCTTTGTAGCCGCCGGAAAAGCCCGCCATGAAATGTGGCTCAATGAAGCCCATGATGATCCGGCGGTCGGCGGCGACGTAGTCCTTGGCCATGCGCACGTCATAGCCGAGGGCGGAACGGCCGGCGGAGGCGAGCGTGGCGGCGTCGGTGGACGAGTGGTTCACGACCCGGTAGGCCCAGGCGACCGCAGGACTGAGCATGGCGTCGAGTTCTGCGGGCGTGTTGGCGCGGTGCGAGCCGGTGCCGACGATGATCGTGAAATTCTCCTTCGGAACGTGCGCGAGCTCGGCGAAGAGCCATGGCAGAAGACGATCGTTCGGCAGCGGGCGCGTGCCGTCGGGGATGACCACGGCCACGCGCTCGTGGGCGGCGATGAGGTCGCGGAGCGGCCGGCCGCCGATGGGGGCGCGCACGGCGGCGGTGAAGGCCGCGGCCTCGTCGGGCAGGCCATCGAGGAATTTGGGGGCGAGCACCGTGGCGTTGAGGCCGGTGAGGTCGAGTTCGAGTCCCGTGGTGCCGTAGTCGAGTCGGACTTTCATGCGGTAATGGTATCCAGCGAGCAGCCGTCCGTCAGCAGCGAGGGCGTCTCGCAATTGGGCCGCGCGATCACGCCGGCGAAGGGTTCGGGCGAAAACGTGCGGTTGGGATCGGCAAGGAGATGGCGGTCGCAGACCTCGAACAAAGCAGCCTCGGACTCCGCGCGACGCATGTCGTGGAGGAAGGCGCCGGCCGGATCCACGCTTTGCCCGACGAAATTCAGGTATTTCTTCATCTTGTTCACGTGCAACCGCTCGGCGAGGCCGGGGATAGTCGTCGCGCGGTAGAGCCGCCCGACGTATTCACGGACGTCGCCGAGCGTCACAGGCGTGACGGGCTGCCCGGCAAACTGCTGGCGGCACTGGCGGAAAATCCACGGATTGCGAATGGCGTGTCGGCCGATCATGACGCCGGCGGCGCCGGTTTCCCGGAGGATGGCGGCGGCGCGGGATGCCGAAGTGACGTTGCCGTTGGCGAGGACGGGGCAGCGGACGCGGGTGACGGCGTGGGCGATGGCGTCGTAGTGCACCTCGCTGCGATACATTTCCTTCACCGTGCGGCCGTGGATGGTGAGGAGATCGACGCGGTGGGAGTTAACCAGCTCGAGGATGCGGTCAAAGTTCACCGTGTCGTCAAAGCCCAAGCGCATTTTCACCGTCAAGAGACCCGGCACCGCGGCGCGCAGCGCGCCGAGAATCTCATCGATGCGGTCCGGGTCGCGGAGCAGGCCGCCGCCGACGTTCTTCTTGTAAACCTTGGGCGCGGGACAGCCGAGGTTGAGGTCGATGCCGGCGACGGGATGACGCAGGAGATCAGCGACGGTACGCGTGAGGTGCGTGATGTCCTCGCCGATGAGCTGCGCGAAGACCGGCCGGCCGGTGGCGTTTTCCTCGATGGAACGCAGAATGTGTTTTTCAGGATGCGACTGCGCGTGGACGCGGAAGAACTCGGTGAAGAAGAAATCCGGCGCGCCGTAGTGCGAGACGACCGACATGAACGCCAGGTCGGTCACGTCCTGCATCGGCGCCAAGGCGGTGAGTGGCAGGCCGGCCACGTGTCCGGCAGGAAGCGAAGCAGGCACCGGGTCAGGCTTCATCCTCGCCGGGCTCCTCCGTCTGCTCGCGCCGCACGCGGTCGAGGATCTCGGTCATGTCCTCGGCCTCGGTCAGCACGGTGCGCGCGACGAAGAGCGGGCGCTTTTGCTGGAGGGCGAGCACGATGGAATCGCTGGGGCGGGCATCGAGTTCGACGATCTTTTTGCCGAGCTCGTTTTCCATGCGGAGGATGATGCGGGCGAAGAACGTGCCGTCGCGGGCGTCGTTGATGACGATGTGGTCGAGCTTGGTGTCGAGGCCGAGCATGATGCTGCCGATGAGGTCGTGCGTGAGCGGGCGCTCCTTTTTCACGCCGTCGAGCGTCAGCTGGATGACATTGCCGATCGCGTGGTCGACGTAGATCACGAAGGTCTTGCTGTCGTCGCCGAGGAACACAGCGCACCCGTTGGCGGTGGGCATGAGGCCCTTGACGGCGACGGCGACGACATCCGGTTTCATGGGGCGAACATGGGACGGCGTCGGCGAAAGCGCAAGCGGCGGCACGGCACAAGAAATGCGGAGGCGAGGTCCCGCGCGCGGCGCCGGCGCGGGCCGTCGGTTACTCGAAGCCCAAGAGGCTGATACCCCACGTCTTCGCTTGCGCGATGACGGCGGGGCGGTCGAGCATGATGACGCGTCCGGCCTCGAGGGCGGCCGCCTTGAGGCCCGCCTCGCGCATGGTCTCCAGCGTGCGCAGGCCGAAGCACGGGACGTCGAAGCGGTAATCCTGGCGGGCTTTGACGGTCTTCACGAAGAGCGCGTCGTCGGCCTTGAGCGCGCCGGCGCGGCGGAGCATCTCGTCGGTGCCTTCGAAGGCCTCGACGGCAAGGACGGTGCCCTTGCGGACGACGCAGCCCTGGCCGATGTCGAGGCGGGCGCATTCGCGGGCGATGTGGATGCCGTGGTCGACGTATTCCGAATCGATGGGAAACTTGCGGCCCGTCATGACGCCGGCGGTGGCGAGCTGGTCATCGAGGAAAGCCCGCGCGTCGAGCAGCGTGACGCCGAGCGCGGTGATTTCCGAGGCGATGGCGCCGAAGATGGTCTCGGCATTGCGGCGCTTGAGCGTGAGAAGGATTTTCGTCGCCTTGAGGTCGGGATGGAGGCCCTTGAAGAGCCGTCGCGGCGTGATCTGGCCGGCCATGAGGGCATAGCCGGCGTTGAAGTCCTCGAGGGCCCGAAGCATCTTGCCGAGCTGGCCCACGAGAAGGACGCGGCGTTCCGACTCGGGGAAAGAGGCAATGAGTTCGGGCGGGGTTTCCTCCTCGAAGGCGACGAGCCGGAGCGGGATCTTGGCGCGACGGATAGCGGCGGCGACGAGCTGCGGATATACCCCCTGGCCGGCGATCAGCGTGATCGGTCGCTGGGGATCAAAGCCGGCGGGCAGGAACGCGGAAAGGGCGGGCACGAGGGGAGTTGAAAGTTGAAAGGTGAGATCGGAAACTCAGCCCTGGGAGCCGTAATATTTCTTGTAGCTGCGGTAGTAGCGGTAATTCGAGTAATACTCGATGCGGCGGGGCGAGAGGCCGTTGAGCACGACGCCGAGGACCTCGTTCTTGCCGTTGCGCAGGGCCTTCATGTAGAGGCGGACGTGCTTCTTGGACGCGCGGTTGAAGCGGCAGACGTAGATGACCTCGTCGGTGCGCTCGGCGATCAGGAGGCTGTCCGACACGGCGCCCAACGGGGGCGAGTCCACGATCACGAGGTCAAAGTGCCGCTTCAGCTTTTCGAGCAGCTGGCCAAAGATGGGATTTTCCAGGAGCTCGGTGGGGCTCTTGGACCGGCCGCCGGAGCAGAGCAGCCACAGGTTTTCCCCGAGCTTGATGATGCCCAGGTTGGCATCGGTGGTCAGGTCGGCTTCGAGGTTCGCGCCAGCCTCGAACCACGGGATGAGCCCGTGGATGTTCTCCTGCTTGAAGTTCCGATGCAGCATCGGACGGCGGAGATCGCAGTCGATCAGCAAGGTGCGCTTGCCGTGGCGCGCGAAGCTGCCGGCCAGGTTGCACGAGACGAGGGTCTTGCCCTCGCCGGGAATCGTGCTGGTGACGAGGATGGACTTGGGGAAATCGAGCTTGGAGTGGATCTTGACCGAGCTGTAGACGCTGAGAAACGCCTCGACGCCCGGGGCCTGCTGGCCGTGGAGGAGCAGCGCGTATTTCTCGTCCTCCTTCACGCCGGACAGGTCGGGAATGATGCCGAGCAGGTTGGCGCCGATGAACGACTCGACGTCCCACGAGCTCTTGACGCGGTCATCGAGAAAACTGAGGCCGAGGGCGACACCGAAGAAGACCAGCAACCCAAGGGCAACCGAGGTGCGGAGGATGCCGCGCAGGTCCGGCTCGTAGGGGGCGCCGGGCACGACGGCGGCATCGAGTGGATGCAGGGGAATTTTCTCCAGGTTGCGCGTGGTGGTCGTTTCGTTGAGGCGGTTGAGAATCTGGACGTAATTGGCCTTGGCGACGTTCGCCTGGTTTTCGAGGGAGTTGTATTCGACGCTGAGGTCGCCGAGGTGCAGCGACTCCTTCTCGGCGCGATCATACTCGATCTGGAGGTTCGCCTCGCTTTGGCGGGCCTCGTTGAGGCGCGTGGACAGGTCGGCGACGGCGAGCTCGATGGCCTTGTCGAGCTGTTCCTGGACGATCGTGATCTGGTTGGCCAGGTCGATCATCTTGGGGTGTCGTTCGAAGTAGCGCTCCCCGAGGACGGACTGGGTTTGGCGGAGGTTGGACAGCTGGTTCTTGAGGGTGGGAACCGTGGCGTGGTCGGCGATGTAGGCGATCTCGACGAGGTTGCGGTGCTCCTTCCGGTAGGCTTCGACCTGGTTGAATTGGGTCTCGAGGTCGATGCGGGCGAGCCGGGCCTTGGTGAGGGCATCGTTGATCGTGGTGAGGCGCGTGCCGACGATGTTGGTGCTGTTGCCGAGGGAGACGAGGTTGTGCTCCTTTTTATACGCCATGAGCTTTTGCTCGGCGTCGGCGGCGTCCCGGCCCAGCCGATCCGCCTGCGTGCGCAAATACTCGACGCCCGTTTCATTCCGCCCGCCGTAATAGTCCGCCAGGTAGCCGAAGAACTGGCTGACATACTGGTTGGCGACGAGGGCGGCGGCGACGGGGTCGGGGTGGCGGACGGAGATGCTGATCAGGAGACTGTTGCGGGTGGAATCGATCGAGACCGAGCCGAGCGCCTCGGCGGCGGATGGCACCCGGCCGCCGGGCGCGAGGTGTTCGGTGTAGGGGCGCTGGAGGATTTTCACCTCATCCGGCGTGAAGGACTCGACGACGCGCGTGCGCAGGCGCTGGCTGGTGAGCTTTTCCAGGTTCGCGTGCAGCTCCATCTCGCTGCGCACCGAGGGATCGACCACGCCCTGGGTCGTGACGAGCGTGTCGGCTTTCTCGAACTGCATCGTCGCGACCGCCAGATACATTTTGGGCTGGCTGGCCTTCCAGTAGCCGAAGCCCAGGGCCACCAGCAAGGCGAGCGGGAGCGCGATCCAGAGTTTCTCCCGCAGGATGATGTAGTAGTCGCGCAGCGTCCTCCGCTCGATGGCGGTCTCCTCCTTGTCGTGGTGCGGCGGGAAGGGGCGGGCGGTGGTGTCGGCCATCGGGGGGGTCCTCAGATCAGGCGCTCGGGCACATAGATGATATCGCCGGGCAGCAGCAGGAGGGAATCGTCCTCCGCCTTGGCGCGGTCCTTGCCCTTGATGAGGCTGTCGATGTCCACCGTAAAGACCTTTACCTTCCCGTCGGAACCGACGCGGGTGATGCGCACCTCGGTGCCCTTGGCGCTGTCGGTGAACCCGCCGCACTTGGTGATCGCCTCCAGTACGGTCATGGAGGACTCGGCCGGGAGCACCACCCGCTGGGGGTTCTTCACCTGGCCTTGGACGGAAATCTCGCGGACGGCGTAGACCTCGACGGTGACCGTGACCTGCGGATTGCGGAGAAAACGCCCGTCGCGATACGCGCTGCCGATCGCCTGTTCCGCCTCGCGGAGTGTGAGGCCGAAAACCCGCACCTCGCCGATCAGCGGGAGGTTGATCATGCCGCGCGCGTCCACCCGCGTGACCCGTGAGAGATCCTCCTCGCCGAAGACGGAGACCTGGAGGCTGTCCGTGACGGCGATGGTGTAGAGCAGTGCTCGGCGGGAATCAGGCTTCGGCGGTCCGTCCTGCGCCCGAAGCGAAATCGCGGGGACGGCAAGGCCGACGAGGAGTCCAAGGGCAAGACACCAGGCGCGGAAGGGCAGCATTGGGACACTCATGAAATCACCAGCGTGACGAAAGAGTAAGGGTAACGATGTGCCGGGTGAAATCAGAATAACTCAAGGTCGACCAGTTTTCGTCGTAGGTGTAGGCCAGTGACGAATCGAGGTGGTCGTTCACCTTATATTTCAAGCTGGTCCCCCAAGTAAAGTATGTGTCGTGGCGGCCGGCGGAGGCCGCGCTGAGGAAGTCGCTCTGGCCCGCCCCGAGGTTGCCGGTGACGGACAGGCGGTCGTTCAAGGTGTAATCCGCGGCCAACCCGGAGGAGAGGCTGTTGGTGGACTGGTTGTCCGCCGTGACGTTCACGTCCTTGGACAGCCGGAGGGAGACCATCAGCTGCTTGGTCATGGAGCAGGTCAGCTCGGCGGACGCGGTGAGGCCGCGATAGCCGCCGTCGGTCGTCGCGCCCAGCGGGGAGCGGACCTGGTAGCCGGCGCGGAGGGAGCCGGTGACCTTGGAGTAGACGCGGCCGCTGACGCCGACTGTGAAGGACTGGTCGGCGAACGAGGAATTCTCGGAAGTGTTCTCCCGCCGGTATTGGTAGCCGGCCAGCAGGTTTCGTCCCGAATCAACGGCATAGAGGAGATCCGTGCCGGCCGTGTAGGTGCGCAGGTCCGCGAGCATGTCGGTGTGGACGTAATTCCGGTCGGTGTAGTCGAGGTGGCCGGCGAATGAATAACGCTCGATCACCGGATACTTGAAGTTGAGGTCCGCATTGTAATTCCAGGACTCGGTGCGGAGGTTGGCGAGTGCGTCGGCTTCACTTTGCCGGAAGACCCCCACGACGAACGACCCCGTCGTGCGTCCCTCGGCTTTCTTGAACTCGGACATGAAGCTTGGGTTGTTGAAATTCTGCGTCGTGTTGTTGCCGAAGCGCGAGGCGTTGGCCGCGAGGGTCGCATCGACCGCAATCAGGCCGGCATGCCGGGTGTATTCGAGGACCACGCCGGCGCTGGAGATCGTGTCGCCATCACCGCCGTTGTGGGCAAAAATGTTGGAGTCGTAGGCGACGGACGCGCTCCCCGTGACAAAGAGGTGGTCCGTGCCGTCGCTAAACGTGAACAGGGCCCGCAGCGGCGTGGATAACGACAGCGCCGCCAGCAGACCGATGGCTGCGGCACGGGATTTGGGCCAAGGTGCCATGAACGCGATAGGGTCGGTCGAGGCGCGGATCAATTCGGCAGGCGCGAGGGGCTGACCGTGGCTTGCACGGGCACGCTGGGCACCACGACGGGAAGCGCGTTGATTTCGCCCGACTCATCGGTCTGGAAAAGCACGGTTTTGCGGGCGGCATAGGCCGTGTCCGCGCGTTCCTGCAGCGGCGGCAACTCGTCCGCGGGAATCTTTCCGATCGTCACAATATTGGCGTGACCCGGGGGCCCGGCGCGAATGATGGCCTGTTCCCCGCTGCGGAGAACGTGGCCGCCGAGGTCCAATTCGCCGCCGTAGACGGTGCCTTCGCCGTCGAGCAGGCTGATCTTCACATCGCCGCCGTCGATTTCGACGACGAGGTTGCCGCCGTGGAGATGAATCGAGCCGAGCGCTGTGAGGATCGTGAAGGTGCTGCCGGCGGCGAGCTTGCTCGTGCTGACGGCGAGGGTGCCGCGATTGAGGAAGATCTCGGTGTGGGAGACCGAGGGCTCGCGTTCCATGTCGGTGCGGCTGGCGACGAAGGGCTCCTGCGTGAAGCGCTTGATGTCGATGTGGGTGTCGTGATCGAGGAAGAAGCCCGAGCCATTGGACAACACCATCGCCACGCTGCCTTGGGGCATCGTTTCAATCTGCGCGCCCTGCGCGGGGAAGGCGGACTTCTGCGACAATGCTGTCACCCGGCCGCCGGAAACAATCTGCGAATCGCCCTTGAGACTGGAAACGTAGACCTTCGGGGAGGGAAATTTCGCGGCCAAGGCTGACGAAGCCAGGGGACCGACCATCAGCATCGCGAGCCACGCACAGGCGCCGGTGGCGAATAAGCCGCCGCGAATCAGGCGGACATGGGGCAGTGACGAGGTCGATTTCATGGCGTAATGTGATGAGAAAACGTGGAAATGTAAACTAGGGTAAAATACCTAGCTGGCAATACGATAGTCGCATGCCATCATTCCACCACCAAGTTCAAGATCCGGCCAGGCACGTAAATCGCTCGTTTCAAGGTCTTACCGTCCAGAAACGGAGCCACGCGAGGGTTGGCTTGGGCGAGCTTAATGGCCTCGGCTTCGGGGAGCCCGACCGCGACAAGTTGGTCGCCGCGGTGCTTGCCGTTCACTTGAAACACCAGCTTGACCTCGTTGGTGACGAGCTTGGAGGCGTCGTATTTGGGCCACGCAGCCTGCATCACGGAGCCTTTGCCGCCGACGCGTTCCCACAGCTCTTCACCCAGATGGGGCGCGAACGGCGCAAGGACCTGGAGGAATGCGAGCACGGTCGTACGGCTGACAGACGGGGCTTTTTGCAGCGCGTTGGAGAACACCATCATTTGCGAGATGGCGGTGTTGAAGCGCAGCCCCTCGATATCGTCGCCAACTTTCTTGATGGTCTCGTGCAGCAGGCGGATGAGCTCGGCGGAGTCCGCGCGGGGATCGTCGGAGATCTTGGGATGCACCTCGCCTTCGCGGCCCACGCACTCGCGCCAGACCTTGTGGAGGAAACGGTGCACGCCCTCGATGCCTTGGGAATTCCACGGCTTGGCCGCTTCGAGCGGACCGAGGAACATCTCGTAGAGCCGCAGCGTGTCGGCCCCGTGGCTGGCGACGAGCGCGTCGGGCGTGAGGCCCGTGCCGCTGCTCTTGGACATCTTCTCGCCGTCCTCGCCGAGGATCATGCCTTGGTGAAACAGCTTCTTGAATGGCTCGCTCTGCGGCACGACGCCGAGGTCGAAGAGCACCTTGTGCCAGAACCGCGCATACAGCAGGTGGAGCACGGCGTGCTCCGCGCCGCCGATGTAGAGGTCGGGCACGCCCCAATATTTCAGCGCCTCGGGCGAGGCGAGGGCGGTCGGGTTTTTCGGGTCGGTGAAACGGAGGTAATACCAGCAGGAGCCGGCCCATTGCGGCATGGTGTTCGTCTCGCGATGGCCGCGCACCCAGGCGTCACCGGCGGGTTTTGGCTGTGAGGCGGGCACGGCGGCGCCGGTGTCGACATTGAACCAGATCTCGAGCCACGCGGTCTCGTTGGCCAGCGGGCTTTCGCCGTTGCCGCTCGGCAGGTAGGATTGGACGTCAGGCAGTGTGAGCGGCAGCGCGCTTGCCGGGAGAGGCAGGGCGTATTGGGTGACGCCGCCGCTGGAAAAAGTCACCGGCTTGGCCGGCACGTCGCCCGCGCGGTTCGCGATGGCGCGCCGGTAGTCGGCCTCGTTCAGCCAGACGATCGGGAAGGGCTCGCCCCAGTAGCGCTGGCGCGAAAACAGCCAGTCACGGAGCTTGTAGTTGACGGTGGCCTGGCCGAGGCCGCGCGCGGCGAGGTCGGCGGTGATTTTCTTCTTCGCCTCGGGCCACGGCAGCCCGTTGTAGGCGCCGGAGTGGATGAGCTTGCCGTCGCCGACGTAGGGCAGCTTGGCGTCGGGGTCACCGGCGTCGATGACCTGGACCACCGGCAGCGAATACTGCGTGGCAAATTCGAAATCCCGCTCGTCGTGCGCCGGCACAGCCATGATGGCGCCGGTGCCGTAGCCCATGAGCACGTAGTCGGCGATCCAGATGGGAACGCGCTCGTTGTTGATCGGGTTGATCGCATACGAACCGCTGAAGACGCCGGACTTGTCCTTCGCCAGGTCCGTGCGCTCGAGGTCGCTCTTGCCTGCGGTCTTTTTCTTGTAGGCCTCGACCGCGGCCTTCTGCGCGGGCGTGGTGAGGGCGTCGACCAGCGGGTGCTCCGGGGCGAGCACCATGTAGGTGCAGCCGAAAAGGGTGTCGGGCCGCGTCGTAAAAACCTTCAACGGGCCGAGCGCCTTGTTCTCCAGGCTGAACAGCACCTCGGCGCCCTCGCTGCGGCCGATCCACGCTTCCTGCATGCGCTTGGTCGAGTCGGGCCAATCGACGTCCTTCAGGTCGGCGAGCAGGCGCTCCGCGTAGGCGGTGATGCGCAGGACCCACTGGCGCAGGTTGCGGCGCTCGACTGCAAAACCACCGACCTCGCTCTTGCCATCGACGATTTCCTCGTTGGCGAGCACGGTGCGCAGCTCCGGGCACCACCAGACAGGGCGCTCATCGACATAGGCCAGGCCCTTCTTGAAAAGCTGGAGGAAGATCCACTGCGTCCACCGGAAATATTTCGGGTCGGTCGTGTCGATCTCGCGGTCCCAGTCATAGGAAAACCCCAGCGCCTTGATCTGGCGCTTGATGTTGACGATGTTGTTCTGGGTGTTGGACGACGGATGCGTGCCTGTCTTCACCGCGTGCTGCTCGGCGGGCAGGCCGAAGGCGTCCCAGCCCATGGGATGAAGCACGCTGAACCCGCGGGCGCGTTTGTAGCGGGCGACAATGTCCGTGGCCGTGTAACCCTCCGGGTGGCCGATGTGCAGGCCGGTACCCGACGGGTAGGGGAACATGTCGAGCACGTAGTATTTGGGCTTTGCCGCGCCCGTTTCCGCCCGGAAAGAGTGATTTTTTTCCCAGAAAGATTGCCAGTACGGCTCGATCTCAAGGAAGTTGTAATCTTTGCAATTGGTAGCCATCGCGTAGAATTTACCACAGTGAACCTTTCATCCTTCCGGTCAATCATGCTCAGGTTCGTTGTGCCCGCGCTGGTGCTGGCCGGCCCGGCCCGGGCCGCGATGAGCCGCGGGTTCAACCAGCTCTTCGACGCCGTGGTGCGGATCGATGTCCGGGAAGTGGCGTTCGAGGACGGCGCGAAGCGCCTGTCGGCTAGCATCGGCTCCGGGGTCATCTTTTCCAAGGACGGCCTCATCCTGACCAACGCCCACGTCGCCAGCCCGCGGGCGGTGGAGCTGTCCGTGACGCTCGCCAGCCTCGAACGCGTGAGCGCGCACCTGGTGGGCTGGGATCACTGGACGGATCTGGCGGTTTTGCAGATCGACCTCGCGGAGGTGAAGCGCCGCGGGCTGAAGTTCACCCACGCGGACTTCGGCAACAGTGACGACCTCTACGTCGGCGAAACGGTCTACGCGGTGGGCACGCCGTTCGGCCTGACGCGCACGGCCACGCGCGGCATCATTTCGAACAATAGACGCTATTTTGAGGACAGCCACGGCGTGAACGGCTACGAGACCGGCGCGTTCAACACCTGGCTGCAGACCGACGCCGCCATCAACCCGGGCAACTCCGGCGGCCCGCTGGTGACCGAGGACGGCAAGGTCATTGGCATCTCTTCGCGTGGCTATCTCGGCGCCAACAACCTGGGCTTTGCCATCCCGGTCAGCACCGCCCGCCGCGTGGCCGACGGCCTCGTGCGCAATGGCTCCATCACCCGCAGCTACGTCGGCTTGGTGCCGCGCGCGCTGCAGGATTTCGAGAATTTCTACTCCCTCGCGCTCAACACCGGCATGCTGATCGACAACGTCGATCGCGGCTCACCGGCCGATCGCGCCGGCCTGCGTGGCGGCGACATCCTGCTCGCCATTAACGGACAGAAAGTCGATGGGCGTTTCCCCGAGCAGTTGCCGCCGATCCAGAACCAGATTGCGAGCGTACCCGTGGGCACGTCGCTGAAACTTACCGTCAAGCGCGGCGCGTCGGTGGCGGATTACTCCGTCGTAACCGAGAAGCTTGAAAGCCAGGTGGGCGAGGAATGGGTTTTGGAGAAGTGGGGCCTGAGCGTGCGCAAAGTCACGCGGACCTTTGCGCGGGACCACCAGCTCGATGATGCGAATGGCGTGCAGGTCATCGGCGTGCAGCCGGGCTTCCCGGCGGACGTCGCGGGGCTGTCGCGTGGCGACATCATTACCAAGATCAACCGCGAGCCGATCCCGGACCTTGCAACCGTCCAGCGCACGCACGCTGCCTACGTGGCCAAGCCGCAGCCGGTCCTCGTCGAGGCGCTGCGCAATCGCGAAGTCTCACTCTACATTCTCAAACCATGAAGCTGCGTCTCCTTGGATTTTTCCTGCTCGCCGGGCTGACCGGCCGGGCCGCCGACCTGCCGGTCCTCTGGGCTGAGCGCGTGAAGACGGTCGTGGCCGTCGAATATTACACCGAGACGGAAACCGACCGCCGCCCGAGCGTGTGCTACGGCACGGTGATCGACCACAACGGCACCATCATTCTCCCGCCCGTGGCAGTGAACACGCGGGTGACGCCGTCGCAGTTGAAGGAGTTCAAGGTCTACCTTCCCGGCAGTTCGCAGAGCGTGCCGGGCGTCTATCTGGGCCAGGATTCGCTGACGGGCTGGCACTTCGTGCGCGCGGACAAGTCGCTGTGGCCTGATCTCGTGCCGATCACGACTTACGCCGCCAAGACTGCCGGTGAGCCCGCGCTGGCGCAGGAGGTCTGGGGCATTGGGCTGCGCAACAAAGACGAGGACTTCGCGCCCTATCTCCTCGCGAGCCGGGTGGCGCTCATCCAGTCGCTGCCGCAGCGCACCGCGATCGCGCTGCACGAAGTCGCGGGGCCGGGTCTGCCGGTTTTCAATCTCGCCGGCGAATTTGTCGGGCTGGCGGCCAGTTCGTTTGGGCAGAGTTTCGTGCAATTCACGCGTACGGACCGCGGGGGCTCGCCCGTGATCCTCGTCAATGTCGAGGAGAGCAGTGCTTTCCAGCTTACGAGCGAGGTGCTGCCGTATCTGGGCCGCGTGCCCACGAATTACTTTGGGCGTCCGCTGGCCTGGCTGGGCGCTTCGGGCCTGCAGCCCGTTGATCCCGACGTGGCCAAGTTTCTCAAGCTCGATGGCCAGTCCGCCGTCGTCGTCAGTGAAGTCCTCGAGGGCAGCCCGGCGGAAAAGGCCGGGATGAAGGCGCGCGACGTGCTGCTCGCCGTCGACAAGGCGCCGCTTCCGCGGCTCAAGCCCGACCACGTCGTCGTGGGTTATCTCGAGCGCGAGGTGGCCCGGCGCAATCCGGGGCAGACAATGAGCATCACCGTGCTGCGCGGCGAGACGCGGCTGGAACTGCCGGTGGTGCTGGGTGAGGAGCCGCGTTTGACCACGGAGGCTGACCGGAAATATTACGACCGCATCGGGCTGACCGCGCGGGAGTTTGTTTACGGCGATGCCGTGGGGCTGCGCGTCAAGACGACCAACCTGACCGGCGTGATCGCGCATTTCGTGAAGCCCAACAGTCCTGCTGCGATCGCGGGGCTGCGCACGGACGATTGGATCAAGGAGATCGACGGCGTGGAGGTCAGGACGTTCGCCGACGCGGCCCGAAAGCTCGACGAGGTCGAGGCGGACCAGCAGCGCGCGGAACTCGTGTTGCTCGTCGGCCGGGGCAACGAGACGGCGCTACTGCACGTGAAATTGAAGTAGGCGCCGCTCATGCACGCTTCCCTTCACGCCATCACCGACGAGCTGAAACGGCTCAAGGCCAGCGGGGTGAAGTCGCTGGCGGTTTCCGAGGAGGCCATGGGCCAGCTGCGAGCCGCCCTGGCTGGACGCGGCACGGCAAAGGCGAAATCGGCAGCCAGCGAGCCCGCTCCGGCAGCCGCACCGGAAGCCGATCGCGTGCCGGCTTACCAGCCGCCGGCGAAAAGTTTTGCGATCAAGCCCGTTGCGACCCCGGTGTCGACGGTGCCGGAGCCCACGCCGTTCGCGCTGCCGCCAGGCAGCAAGGCGGAGCGATGGGCGGCTTTGCGCGAGCGGGTGCTGGCGGACGCGGTGTGCCGCGCGCGCGCGCGGCCGGGCAAGCAGGTGGTGTTTGGTGTCGGCAGCCTCGACGCGAAGATCATGTTCGTCGGGGAAGCGCCCGGTGCGGACGAGGAAGTGCAGGGCGAACCCTTTGTCGGGCCGGCGGGCCAGCTGCTGAACAAGATGATCGGAGCGATGGGCCTGAAGCGCGCCGACGTTTACATCGGCAACATCATGAACTGGCGGCCGGAGATGCCGGTGGATGCGAGCGGCGTGCAATACGGCAACCGTCCGCCGACGCCGCAGGAGCTGGCGTATTGCCTGCCGTATCTCAAGGCGCAGATTGAGGTGGTGAACCCCGCGCTGCTCGTGGCGCTGGGCTCGACGGCGGCCCAGGGGCTGCTCGGGGTGGGGACGTTCAAGGCGCTGGGGGAAATCCGCGGACGCTGGAAGGAGTTTGCCGGCAAGCCGCTGATGGTGACCTACCACCCGAGCTACATTTTGCGCAACCAGTCGAACCAGTCGAAGCGGCTGATTTGGGAGGACCTGTTGAAAGTCATGGAGCGCGCGGAGCTGCCGGTCTCGGACAAGCAGCGTGGATTCTTCCTCGACCGCGGTTGAGCAGGCGCGCGGTGGCGGGCTCAGCGGGCGATGATTTTCGCCAGTTCGTCGTGGGCGCGGCCGAATTCCGCCTTCAACTGGGCGAGCGGAGCGTCGAGCTGACCGAGGCCTTCGTTCTTGGAGCGATGTTCCAGCACGCCGGCGATCTCCCGCAGGGCCATCGCGCCGACATTGCCCGCGCTGCCCTTGATGCTGTGCGCCGCGCGGGTGAAGACGGGGATGTTGCCCGCCGCGAATGACTGGTCCAGTTCGGCGATGCGACGCGGGGTGTCCTCGAAAAAAATGCCGACGATTTCGCGCAGAAACTCGTCGTGGTCTCCCGGGTTGAGCTGCCGCAAACTCTCGATGGCGGCCGGATCGATGACGAGGGGCGGGGGCATGCGGCAGAAACAGTGGCGGAAGGGGCGGGCCGGGGCGAGGAAAGACGGAGGTTAATGGGATGTTCCGGTGGCGGGCCAAGAATGCAATGGATTGATGCCAAGGAGGATATTGGACTTTGGTCTAACGTATCAGGAAATCACTATGCGTTGATATTGAGCTTGCTAGCCCGGGGCGGCGGGTTTTCGCTTTCGCCCTCCTATGGCCAACAAATTCGTATTCTCCTCGGAATCCGTCGGTGAAGGACATCCCGACAAAGTCGCGGATCTCATTTCCGACAGCGTGCTCGACGCCTGCCTGGCGCAGGATCGCTTCAGCCGTGTCGCCTGCGAGACCATGGTGAAATCTAACATGGTGATCCTCGCCGGCGAGATCACCACCCAGGCCCGGCTCAACTACGAGGCGATCGTGCGCGCGGCCATCCGCGAGATCGGCTACGTCAACAAGGACGACGTGTTTCACGCCGACAGCGTTTTCATCAACAACTACCTGACGGCCCAGTCGCCCGACATCGCGCAGGGCGTCGACGCGAAGAAAGTGAAGGGCAAGAAGACCGCCGAGCAGGGTGCAGGCGACCAGGGCCTGATGTTTGGTTACGCATGCAATGAGACGCCCGAGCTGATGCCGACGCCCGTCATGTTCGCGCACCGGCTCGGCCGGCTGCTGACCAAGATTCGCAAGTCCGGCAAGGTGGACTGGCTGCGTCCCGACGCCAAGTCGCAGGTCTCGATCCGCTACGAGAACGACAAGCCGGTCGAGGTCGTGAACGTTGTCATCTCCACGCAGCACACCGCCGACGTCGAGCACCGCCAGATCGAGAGCTACCTGATCGACAATGTGATCAGGAAGGTGATCCCGAAGCGGATGCTGACGAAGAAGACCCAATTCCTCATCAACCCGACCGGCCGCTTCGTCGTCGGTGGGCCGCAGGGCGACTCCGGTCTCACCGGTCGCAAGATCATCGTCGACACGTACGGCGGCTGGGGCCGCCACGGTGGCGGCGCGTTCTCGGGCAAGGATCCGTCGAAAGTCGATCGCTCGGCCGCGTACATGTGCCGCTGGGTGGCCAAGAACATCGTCGCCTCCGGTCTCGCCGACCTCGCCGAACTGCAGGTCGCGTATGCCATCGGTTATCCTGATCCGGTCAGCGTCTACGTGGACACGATGGGCACGGGCAAGGTCTCCGATGAGCGTATCGCCCGCGCCGTGACCAAGGTCTTCGGCTTCAAGCCCGCTGAAATCATCCAGCAGCTCAATCTCCTCCGTCCGATCTACCGCCAGACGACCAACTATGGTCACTTCGGCAAGGCGGGTCTCCCGTGGGAACAAACCAACAAGGTCGCCGCGCTCCGTGCGGCGGTGAAGTAACCCAACTTTCAAACCCTACCATCATGGCTACCGCATCCAAAGCGCCCAAGGCGCACGATTTTCAAGTCAAGGACCTCTCGCTGGCCGAGTGGGGCCGCAAGGAGATTTCCATCGCCGAGCACGAAATGCCCGGCCTCGTGTCCGTCCGCAAAAAGTTCGGTCCGGGCAAGCCGCTCAAGGGCGTCCGCATCACCGGCTCGCTGCACATGACCATCCAGACGGCCGTGCTGATCGAGACGCTGAAGGAGCTCGGCGCCGATGTGCGCTGGTGTTCCTGCAACATCTTCTCGACCCAGGACCACGCTGCCGCCGCCATTGCCCAGGCCGGCACGCCGGTCTTCGCCTGGAAGGGCGAGACGCTCGAGGAATACTGGGATCTCACGCTCAAGGCCATCGGGTTCCCCGGTGGCAAGGGCCCGCAGCTTGTCGTCGATGACGGCGGCGACGTCACGCTCCTGATCCACAAGGGTTGCGAGCTCGAGGAGGGCAGCGACTGGGTCAACACGCCTTCCGGCTCCCACGAGGAGCAGGTCATCAAGAACGTGCTCAAGCGCGTCCACAAAGAGGACCCGCTGCGCTGGACGACGATCGCGAAGGAATGGCGCGGCGTTTCCGAGGAGACGACCACCGGCGTCCACCGCCTCTACCAGATGCTCGAGAAGGGGAAGCTCCGTGTCCCCGCGATCAACGTCAACGACTCGGTCACGAAGTCGAAATTCGATAACCTCTACGGCTGCCGTGAATCGCTCGCCGACGGCCTGAAGCGCGCTACCGACGTGATGATCGCCGGCAAGGTCGCCTGCGTCTGCGGCTACGGCGACGTCGGCAAGGGCTCGGCGTTCTCGCTCAAGGGCTTTGGCGCCCGCGTGATCGTCACCGAGATCGACCCCATCAACGCCCTGCAGGCCGCGATGGAGGGCTTCGAGGTCAACACGATCGAGTCCACGCTCGGCACCGCCGACATCTACGTCACGACGACCGGCAACAAGGACATCATCACGCTCGAGCACATGCGCGCGATGAAGGACCAGGCCATCGTCTGCAACATCGGCCACTTCGACAATGAGATCCAAGTGGACCGCCTGAACACGTCCGATGCGAAGCGCATCAACGTGAAGCCGCAATACGACCTCTACACGTTCCCCAAGGGCAACAGCATCTACCTGTTGGCCGAGGGCCGGCTGGTGAACCTCGGCTGCGCGACGGGTCACCCGTCGTTCGTGATGTCGAATAGCTTCACCAACCAGACGCTCGCGCAGCTCGACCTCTGGAAGAACAAGGACAGCTACAAGATCGGCGTCTACCGCCTGCCGAAGCACCTCGACGAGGAAGTCGCCCGCCTGCACCTGGAGAAGATCGGCGCCAAGCTGACCAAGCTCACGAAGGAGCAAGCCGCCTATCTCGGCGTCCCGGTGGAAGGCCCGTACAAGGCCGAGCATTACCGGTACTGAGCCTCCGGGCCGGCGGCTCTGGCTGCCTCTGCCAACTTCAAACCCGCGCCGGTAACGGCGCGGGTTTTTTGCGTAGGACGGACGGGAGGCACGTCAACCTCCGTGGAAATTACCAGAGGCGCTTGTTCGAGAAGGCGTGGCCAGAACCGGATTTCAGATAGCGTTCGAAAGCGAGGGCTTGGCGTTTACTTGTGAACGCGAGGTAGGTGCGGAGACGCCACGGCTTGAAGTCGGCGGTGCTGACGTTTTTGCCGGTGTTATGCTCGGCAAGCCGCTTCCTGAGGTCATCGGTGTAACCGGCGTAGCGGTGATCGGAGACGAGCCCGCTCTCAATGAGGTACACGTAATGCATGCCTGAGTCCCAGATGGTCCTCCCGTCGAGGCCATCTGAGCACCGTAAAAATCTCGAAACTGGTGTAGCCCCCGTGCCAGCCCTCCTGCGCTGAAGCTTCGGAGGGCATCCTTCGCCTCTGTTTCCCCACCGACATCCTTGGAGCCCGTACACCGTAAGGATGGCCGTGCCATCCGTAGCCTTGGCGAAGGATGGCGGAGGGGGGGGGATTCGAACCCCCGATAGGGATTTAAACCCCTATAACGCTTTAGCAAAGCGCCGCTATCGACCACTCAGCCACCCCTCCGGAATCAGGGGGTCGAGCGAAACCCGCGGACAGGAAAGTGCAAGGCGGATTTCGACCCAGACGGCTCCTGATTCAGAAATTCTTTGTCCAAAGCGATCCTTCCTTGCGGAGAAAATTACTGCCCAATTTCCAGGTCAGGGTCTTTTGCTTGGGGTCTTCGACGGACAGATAGGCTCCTGCCGGAACCATGTTGATAAGTGCTTTGCTCAGAAACAGTCCGCCGGGCATGAACCGTCCGTCGGTAAGGCTTCCATTCTGGAAAATCCGGTATTCGAGCGGCGACGGGGAACGAAAATAGTAATACTCGGCGTCTTCCGCTTCGAGCAGGTACTGGCCTTCAGGGAACCTGATCCCACGAGTCGCCACCTCTTGATCATACCAAACCATCGATTCCTTCAAGATGACCGACTTTCCCGCATCCACCACGGGCGAAACGGAACGATCTTCGCTGGTCAGCGGCGACAACGTGAGGGCTCCGCAACCAGCCAGTACCAGCATCACTAGCGGGAGGAAAAGTCTTCCAAAAATCAGCCCGGCACCACGCTCTCCGGTGATGCCGTCGCGCGAGAGCATGCAAGCTGGAGGGCGCTGGCTCAGCTCTCCTCGTCCACCGGACGATCCAGTTCCTCGCGGCACTCGGCGATCACGCGGAGCCAGATTTCGCGGAGGTCAAACAGGCGGGGCAGGGTCGCTTCGCGATAGGCCATCACGGCAGGGTGTTTGGCGGCTTCGGCGGCGTTGAGCAGCGTGAGCGACTCGTTGAGCCCGCTGAGCGCGCGCTTGAAGAGGCTGACGGCCATGGCGTAGTCGCCGAAATCGAGGGCGTGGATGGCTTGGACGGCCTGTTCCTCGCCGCGGTGCAGCGAGGCCAGCAGGGCCAGCGCGAGCGCGGCGGGCACCTTGGCGCTGTCGCCGGCGCTTAGCTCCCACTGGCGCTTCACCCCCAGGTAAATGGCCTTGGTGGCGACGAAAATCGGGTTCTTGTGCAGCGTGTAGACCTCGGGCTCGCCGTATTCCGGCACATCGGCGGCGCTGTCCTCCTCGGCGACCTCGGCGGTCTCTTCCTCGGCGGGAGCTTCGCTCCAGTTGCCCTGGCCCCAGCCCATCTGCTCGGCGACGGCGTCGATGCGATTCGGGTGGTTGCGGAACGCCTCGTAGAAGCCGAGGTAGCGGTGAATGGTGTCGTCCTGCTCGCGCAAATAGCGTTCCCAATCGAATTCGTTCCACGCCAGTTCGCCGCGTTCCTCCCACTCATTCTCCGGCCCGCCATCGGAATCGTAGTCGCTCATTAGGTAGGCGGAAACTGAGTCCTCCGATTCCGGGAAAGCAAATCAAAATCCGGGCTGGGCGGTTACGGATATTTTGCGGGTTGAAGCTCCGCGGAGGGCCGATTATGCCGCCATGCCTCGATGAGTGAAATCCACCAGGAATCCGTCTTTTTCACCGGCCGGGTGCAGGGCGTGGGCTTCCGCTACACGACGCTGCAGGTGGCGAAGGAATTCGAGGTCGCGGGCCATGTCCGCAACCTGCCGGACGGGCGCGTCCAGCTGGAGGCGGAGGGCCGCGCCGACGAGGTCGCGGCCTTCGTGACGGCGGTGGAGGAGCGGATGCATGGCTACATCCGAAAGACCGAGCGATCCGCCCGGAAGGGCGCTCCCCAATTCAACGGCTTCAACATCCGCTGAGCCGGCGGTCGCGCTCGAGGGCGTGACCAAGGATTTCGCGCTGGGGTTGCGCAGCGTGAAGCTGCGGGCCGTGGACAACCTCAGCCTGCGCATCGCGCCGGGGCAGGTCTTTGGCCTGCTGGGCGCGAACGGGTCGGGCAAGAGCACGACGATCCGGATCATCCTCGGGCTGCTGACGCCGACGCTTGGACGTTGCTCGATCTTTGGCGCTCCGAGTGACCAAGTGGAGGCACGGCGCCACGTCGGCTATCTGCCGGAGTCGCCGTACTTCTATCACTATCTGACCGGCTATGAGCTGGTCCGGTTTTATGGGCAGATGGGCGGGCTCTACGGGAGGCGTCTCGCGGCGCGCATCGATGAAGTGTTGGCGTGGATCGGGCTGGGAGAGGCTTCGGAACGGCGCGTCGGATCGTATTCGAAGGGTATGCTTCAACGGATCGGTCTGGCTCAAGTGCTGGTGAACGATCCGCGGCTGATCATCCTCGACGAACCGACGGCGGGGCTCGATGCGGAAGGGACGGAGGCCGTCATTGGATTGATCCGCCGGCTCAGGACCGACGGGAAGACGGTATTACTCACGTCACATCTGTTCGAGCAGATGGAAGAGCTGTGTGACCGGGTCGCGCTCCTGGACCACGGACGGCTCATTGTGGAAGGCGCGGTGGCGGAACTGGCGCAGGATCCGGAATGGCAGGTGCTGACGGTCAGCCGGCTGCCGGAGGGCGAGCTCGCGGAGTTGCGGGAGTGGCTGGCGGAGCGGGAACGGGTGTTGGAGTCGGTGAATCCGCTCCAGGGACGACTCCAGCAGGTTGTCAGGGAAGCCACACAGCGTTCCAGGAGAGACAGCGCCTCACCCGAGCCATGACGCCGGCGGTATTTTCACTTCGGCGGACGTGGTCGATCGCGGCGAACACGCTGCGCGAGGCGATCCGGCAGCGCGTTGTGTACTTCCTGGTGCTGCTGGGTTTGGCGTTCCTGCTGGGCGCGCAGTATTTCCGCGACCTGCACTTCGGTTCGCCGGAATTGAAGTTCATCGCCGATCTGGGTTTCGGTGCGATCGCGCTGTTTGGCTCGGTGTTGGCGGTGGTGACAACGGCGCAGCTTTTCCTGGGCGAGCTGGAGCGCCAGACCGTGCTCACGCTGCTCGCGAAGCCGGTTTGCCGCGCGGAGTTCGTGCTGGGAAAATTCGCGGGCGTGGCCGTGATCACGGGCGGGTTTTGCGCGGGTCTCACGCTGGTGCTGGCGGCGGTTTTGTGGACGCGCGAGTCGACCCTGATGCGCGAGCTGCCCGAGGTGTTCGACCGGGGACGCGTGGTGGACTACCGCCACGTAGCGTTCGCCGGCGTGCTGCAGTGGCTCAAGTTGCTGGTACTCTCCGCGCTCACCCTGCTCGTGGCGAGTTACGCCCGGACGCAGCTGTTCGCGATGGCCACAGGTTTCCTCATTGGCGTCGCCTGTCACATGCAGCATTTCGCACACGCAGCCAGCGCTCGCGCCGGAATTCCCGTGGCCGGGCTGCTCGTGTGTCTGTTGCCCAATTTCCAAGCGTTCGACTGCTTCCAAACTCTGGGCCCCAGCGCGTGGACAGTCGGGCAGGTTGCGCGGGTGGCGATCTACGCGTCAGCGCATGTGGCCGCGGCCTGCGCGCTTGCGGTCATTTGCTTCCAGCGCCGTGAGCTCTAGCGTGGTCACGGCGTTCGTGGCTGCCGGCATTCTCGCCGCGACAAACCTGCTGCTGTTTCCGGTCGAGACGACGCCGGGGACGACTTGTCTTGAACCGGCGAGCAGAGGGCGGTGCCGGCCGACAGTCTCTGCCCGAGAGTCGCCTTTCATCGGCGAGTTGCTAGGCGGGTTTCGCGCCCCAGTGGCGGATCTGCTTTGGCTGGAAGCCAACGAGCGGGCCGAGGTTGGTGACCTTCCCGCGATGGAGGAGTTACTGCATCTCGTCACAGCCGTGGACCCGCGACCAATTTACTTCTGGCTCAACGCGGCACGCATTACGGCCTATGACGTGCCCGCGTTCAGATTCGCGGCGCCGCGAGGCGAGCCGGTGCTTTCACGGGTCGCCCGCAAACGCGTCGAGGATGATCAAGCGCGCCGGGCGCTGGACTTGCTGGACGAGGCGCGGCGATTTCACCCGGCGTGCGCGGCGCTGTGGATCGAGGGCGCGAACATCCAGCTCAACCGACTGGGCGACGTCGCTGGAGCAGCGGAAAGCTATCGGCAGGCCGCGGCTCAGCCGGATGCGCCGTATTTTGCGGCACGGCTGCACGCCGAGTTGTTGCGACGGCTGGGGCGCAAGGCCGCGGCGCTCGCCTGGCTGGCGCGGCTGCACCCGACGCTGCCGGCCCGCGACGAGGCGGCGGGAGCGGATCTCGTGCTGGCGCGCATCAGGGCGTTGGAGCGCGAACTGGGCGTGCCGGCGGAACGGGCGTATCACGGGCTTTGACACGGTTGGCGGGCACGGTCAGTCATTCGGCAATCGTCGCACCATGCCTCGTTGCCTGAATCGATCGGAGCCCCGTCATGAGTGAGCCGCACTGGAGAATCTGGGCGGCCGCGGCGCGGCCGCGCACACTCCCAGCGGCCATCGCGCCGGTGTTGGTCGGGTCAGGCCTGGCTTGGCGCGATGGGAAGTTCGACGGCCGGGCCGCGGCGCTGTGCTTAGGCTTTGGGTTGCTGGTGCAGATCGGGACGAATTTTTCCAACGACTATTACGATTTCGTGAAGGGCGCGGACACCGCGGCCCGGGTCGGCCCGCGACGCGCGGTGGCGGCAGGCCTGATCAGTCCCGTCGCCATGCACCGGGCGATGTGGGGGGTCTTTGCGGCGGCGTTTCTGTGCGGGCTGAGTTTGATTGCTTGGGGCGGGCCGTGGCTGCTGCTCGTGGGTGCGCTCAGCATCCTGTGCGGCTTGGCTTACACGGGCGGCCCGTGGCCGCTCGGCTATCACGGGTTGGGGGATGTGTTTGTCTTCGTCTTTTTCGGCCTCGTGGCGGTGTGTGCGACCTACTTTGTGCAGGCGGGCGCTGTCGTCACCGATGCCGTGGTCACCGCGGTCGCGGTGGGGCTGCTCACGGCCAACATCCTCGTGGTGAACAATTATCGCGATGCCGAAACCGACGCCGCGGCGGGTAAGCACACGCTGGTGGTGCGGTTTGGCCGGGGATTCGCCCGCGCGCAGTTTGCTGCGTCTCTAGCGGTAGCTGTCGCTGCGATTCCGCTTTGGCTGGCGTGGCGGGATCACAATGCCTGGCGTCTGCTGCCATTGGCGCTGCTGCCACTGGCGTGGTGGCATATGGTCCGGCTGAAGAGCAGGACTGAGCCGCTGCAGCAAATCGCGCTGCTGGGCGACACCGGCAAGCTGCTTGCGCTTTACGCCGTGCTGCTGACGACCGGTCTCGTGCTGTAGGCCGCTCACTTGCAGGCGCTCGGATTTGGGGCGTGCACACGAGCGATGCCGGCGCGACGGGAGCAAAAAAAGGGCGGGTCCGAAGACCCGCCCGGTAAAACTTGGAGTCGAAAGCCCGGCTCAGATATGCGCGGCGAGCTTCGCCTTGAGCGCGGCCTTCGGCATCATGCCGACGATCTGCTCGGCGACCTGGCCGCCCTTGAAGAGGAGCATCGTGGGGATGGCGCGAATGCCGTATTCCACGGCGACGGCGTCATTCTCGTCGATGTTGACCTTCGTGATCTTGAGCTTCCCGTCGAGTTCGGTGGCGAGCTCCTCCAGCGTCGGAGCGATGGCCTTGCAAGGGCCGCACCAGGGCGCCCAGAAATCGACCAGCACCGGCGTGGTGGCCGAGGCGATGGCAGCTTTGAAAGTATCGGTGGTCAGGTTGGTGATTTTGTCGGACATGATGGATGGTTGAAGGAAAGAGATGCGAAATTGGCGGCGTTGCAACCCTGTGACACAGGTGAGGGTCAGCGCGGCGTCGAACGGTGCAGGATTTCCGCAAGCTCGGTGGGTTCGACCTGCTCGAGCTTCTTGCCGCGGGTCTTGAGCACCTCGAAGGTCTTCACGACGGTTTCCGTCATGCGGCCGTGGGTTTCCTCGGAGCCGCCGACGATGGCGAAGCGCTCGCCGGTGGTGATGCGCTTGTGGCCGTCGGCGTTGTCCAAGCCCACGCCGAGCAGACCGGCGACCTTGGTAGGGGACTTGGGCTTTTTCTTGCTCACGCGGTCACCGTGCTGGGGTTTGTCGCGGTTTCAAGTGGCATTTCCTCCTCCACGGCGGAGCAGGCGATGTCGGCGAAAGCGGCGTCCTGCTGCAGGCGGAGTTTCTTGAGCCGGGTCAGCTCGAGCACGGCGAGGAACGTGGCGACGAGTTTGCGCAGGGAGACCTTGTCCGGGAAGATGTGAGAGAACATGAAGGTCTTTTCGGTCTGCAGCCGCGCGAGCAGGTATTCCATCTGGTCGGCCACCGTGACCTGTTCGTCGTGGATTTCGCCGACGACGAGCTTCTCGGCCAGGCGGCGGAGGACGATATTGAACGCGTTCCAGAGCTCGATCCGGTCGACGTTCTTCAGCGGACGGTCCAGCGGGTCACCAGACAGCGAGGAAACGTAGCGCTCCATCAGGTCCTGGCGGAGCGTGGCCAGCTTGCCCAGCTCGGTGGCGGCTTCCTTGAACTTCTTGTATTCGAGCAACTGGTGGACCAGCTCCCAGCGGGGATCGATCTCCTCGTCGTCCGCATTGGGATCGATCGCGTGCTGCCCCTTCGGCAGGAGCATGCGGCTTTTGATCTCCATCAGCGTCGCGGCCATGACGAAAAAATCCCCGGCGAGGTCGAGATCCAGCTCCTGCATCGCGTGCAGTGCGTCGATATACTGGCGCGTCACCGACTCGATCGGGATGTCGTAGATATCCAGCTCGTTCTTGCGGATCAGGAAGAGCAGCAGGTCGAGCGGGCCTTCAAAGACCTGGAGCTTGATGCGATAATCGGAGTCGGGAACCACGGGGGAATGCTTGGGCCCGGCCGGGTCGCGGCAAGGGAAAATCACCGCCGCCGGAGCGACGCGACAAAGAAGCCGTCCGTGTCATGGCGCGCCGGCAGGAGGGTGATCGCATTCTGCACCGGGATGAAGCCGAAGTTCCGCGCCAAGGGCACCGACTGGAATTCCGGGTGGGCGGCCAGAAAGGCGTCCACGACGCGGGCGTTCTCCTGCGGACTCAGGGAGCAGGTTGCGTAAACCAGGCGGCCTCCGGGGCGGACGTTGCCGGCAAATTTAGCCAGGAGGGTTTGCTGCAGCCACGCTTTTTCACCGATCTGCGCGGGCGTGGTGGTCCACTTCAGGTGCGGGGAGCGCCGCCACGTGCCGGAGCCGCTGCAGGGCGCGTCCACAAGCACGCCGTCGTAGGCGGCCGGTTCCGGGGCGTCGACCGTGCGGACGTTCTCGAGCTCCGCACGCTCGGCGCGCGAGAGCAGTTCGTCGAGGGCGGTCGCGCGAATATCGTGGGCATCAACGGACCCGTCCCCGCCGAGGAGGCGGGCCAGCTGCAGGGTCTTGCCGCCGGCGCCGGCGCAGGCGTCGAGCCAGTGTTCGCCGTCCTCGATGCCGACGCTCTCCAGCACGAGTTGCGAACCGAGGTCCTGGATCTCGATCAGCCCGCGGGTGTAGGCTTTGGATTTTGTGGCGTCCCCGTCGCCGAGAATTCGCCAAGCCGAAGGAAGTGCGGGAGCCTCCTTGATGCGCCAATCGACTGCCTCGAATTCGCTGCGGACGTCCTCGGGCCGTTCTGTTTGGAGCCGGAGCCAGATCGGCGCCCGCGCTAGCTGGGCGGCGAGCTCGGTGGGGGTGAAAATCTCGGGGCAGTCGTCGCGAAACCACGCGGGAAGAAGCGTCTCCGGATGGGCCTTGAGAAAGCTGGCGCGTTCCGCGAGCGAGGACAGCGTGGGCCAGTCGGCGCAGGTTTCCTCGCGGTAGGCGCGGGTGTCGCGCGTGTCCGCGGCCAGCCACGCGACGATCTTGACGACGCGCGCGGGTTCGCGCTCGAGGTCAGGCTCGATCCATGGCAAGTAGCGCAGCGTGGTGTAAAGCAGTTCGCGGTAGAGCCGGCGATCGCGGGAGCCGAAGGAACGCTCGCCGGAGAGGAGCTGCTGGATCCGGCGCGGCAGGGCGGCGTCCCGGCGCCAGTGCGGCGCCAGCTGGCGGAGCAGGCGCAGGAAGACCTGCTGCTGGCTGGTCGCGACGCTCATCGCAGCACGGGGCTCAGAAACTGAGCGCCTGCACCTGGACGTTGAAGCCGAAGCGGCTCTCGCGCCGGGGTCCGTCGTAGAGCGTCACCGCGTATTCCACGACCCACATGTTGGACAGGTTTTGCCGCACGCCGTAGAACTGCTCGTTGAAGCGCTCGGTGTGGAAATCATACTGGAGGCGCCCGATCGCTTCGTAGGCCTCGTTCAGGCGCCACCGACCCTCGATGAAGACGTCATCCAGTTGGTGCCGCAGAAAATTGTTGGAGAGCCGCACCGACCACTGGTCGCCGTCGTGGATCGTGAAGCCGGAGTTGAACTCCGACAATGTGAAGGTCTGCGGGGCGAACGTCGTGTAGATGTCGTATTGCAGCCAGCGCGCGGGCATGAAGGCGAACTCGGCGTGCAGATCGGAAACGTCGGGATCGCCGGCCTTGCGGTTGAGGTGGAAGTCGTCGGCAAAATTCAGGACGACCAGGTCGCGCGAGCCGTAAATCGGGTCCCGCGTTTGGAGCGTGTTGTCGATTTCGAGCCGCGCGGTGTTGGTGGCGTGCAGCTGGTCGATGTTGCGCACGTCCCCGAGGTCGAGCGGCGGCAGATAGGTGGTGAACGTTTGGCGGTCGATGGGCGGGATGTAGGGCTGGCCTTTGTCCGCCTCGGGAATGTAGCGGTAAATGAGTCGCGGGGTCATGAGGTGACGCAGGCCGTCGATGCCCCACGCCTCGTTCTTGTAGTCCCAGACGGCGCTGGAGCGCATCGCCAGATCGAAGCCGGCTTCGCCCAGCGTCCGCGTGTAGGTGCTCTGGCCGCCGGTGGCCTTGTCGTAGTAGGTGAAGCGCCCGCCGACGACGGGGGTGAAGCTCAGCCACGGCTGGGGCGCGAACGCCCGGCTGAGCGAGTAGAAGGCGTCGTAGCGGTCGCTGACGAGTGTCGGGCCACCGGCGGGCGGATCATCGCGCAGGACGGCGACGCTGGCATTCACTCGCTCGTAGAAGCCCAAGCCGATGGCGGTGGGCAGCACGTCGAAACGCACTTCCGGGAGGCGCTGCTGGACCGACTGGTAGTTGTTGGGTTGGACGCGCACGAAGGCGGACGCGAGGTAGTTATTCCCGCTGTAAACCGACTCGAGGAAGCTGTCGGGCTGCTGCACCGAGAAGAATTCCTTGGGCCGGAAGTCGCGGAGGATTTCCGAGTCCCGCCAATAGTTGAATTCCCCGACGAGGGTCAGGTTCTCGCCGATTTGCTGCATGTGTTCCCATTCGAGGTAGCTGCGGTCCGCCGGGACCGGGTTCCCCACAACGTCGGTGAGCCGGTCGCCGTGGTCGTGGATGTAGCCCGACCGGATGATGCCCTGAACCGACGAGTCACCCGAAATGCTGCCGTAGTTGGCCGCCGGCCCAATCATGATACCGCGGGCTGTGTAAATCCCGAGGTCCGCGCCGAACTTGAAGCCATCGGCGACCGGGAGATGCAGGCCCGTTTCGAGGTAGGCGCCCAAGGAGGCCCGGTAGCCGGCGGTCAGCGAGACGTAGGAGAGAATGGGTTCCTGGAGATTCTGCTGAAACAGGCTGAAGATGACCGGCCGAACCGAGCCGATGCCGGCGCTGGCGCCTTCGGCTTGGAGCCGTTGGCCCGGCGAATAGATCAGCCGATCGGCGCGCAGCGTCGGCACGAACGGTCCCGGCTCGTGAAACGTGGCACGAGCCTCGGTGAGAGTGATGGCGTGCTTGTCGCCGGTCGCGCTGGCGCCCGTGATATTGAGCGGGAATTCCCCCATCCGGAGATCCTGCACGTCGTAGGTGCCGTCCATCAGGCGGTAGGTGATTGTTTCCGCGAGCAATCGACGGGCACCCTGCGTGAGGATGGCGTGACCGCGGGCGACGGCGACTTTCGTGACGGTGTTGTAGCGGATTTCGTCCGCGGTCAGCAGCAGTTCGCCGTAGGTCAGCTGGGCGTTGCCAATGCCGACCGCTTCCTTCGTCCGGCCGTCGAAATACGTCGGCTGGTCGCTCGTGAACACCATCTGCGACTTGTCGGCCGCCTGCACGAGCGGCAGGAGGGCGAGAAAGGGGGCGCAGAGCGCGAGGAACAGGCGGCGGGTCACGGCGCGCAGCAAAGTCGGCGCGGCGCGCGCAAGCAAGCCTCCGCGTCGGGGCGGGACGTGACACATTTTTGGCTTTTGCATGGTGGAGGGCGGTCCCATCGTTCGGCGCCCACATGTCCCGACACCGACCACGCCGCACAAGTGCCCTTCGCGAAATGAACCGGCTGGGCGTCGACATCCGCGAGCTGGGCCAGGCGTTAGGCCGGGTGATCGTGCGGATCGAAGGGCAGGGGACATTCGACACCGTCGAGACGCTGCGCCGCCTGGCCAAGGCCCGCCGCGCCGGAGACACCACTGCGGACCGCCAGTTGGGCGCGGCCGTGGCGGCGCTGGCGCCGGTGGATGCGTTCAACCAGGCGATGGCCTTCACGCTCTATTTCGAGCTGGTTAACCTTGCGGAGGAAAATTTTCGCGTGACGCTGCTCCGTCGCCGGCGGGCGGCGCGGCTGGAAGACGCTGCGGCCGCCGCGCCCATCCGCGAATCCATCGAGGCGGCGGTGATGGAGCTGAAGGCGCGCGGGGTGGACTCCGGCGCGATGCAGCGCCTCGTGGACCGACTGGCGATCGAGCTGGTTTTCACGGCGCACCCGACCGAGGCAAAACGCCGCACGCTCCTAACCAAACTCCAGCGCCTGGGCGGAATTCTCCGCGCGCGGGCGCAACCGGAGTTGGTCGAGGACACGGGCGTGCTGGACCCGGACTGCGTGCAGCGCGAAATCGCCTCGCTCTGGCTGACGGATCGCAGCCGGGCGTCGCGTCCCGAGGTGACGGATGAGGCGCGCACCGGGCTGTGGTATTTCGACACGACGCTCTACGCGACGGTGCCACGGCTGCAGATCGACTTGGAGCGTGCCCTGGCGCGGCACTACCCGGAAGTCCGCCCGCCCCGGCGCTGGCTGGCGTTCGGTTCCTGGATGGGTGGTGATCGCGATGGAAACCCGAATGTGACGGCCGCCGTGACCGCGGAGGTGCTGCTGCTGCATCGACGCCTGGCGATTCAGAAGCTGCGTCTCGCTGCGCGCGAGCTGGCCCGCACGTTGAGTGTGAGCGACCGGCGCGACGTCGTGGTGCCGGGGCTGCGGAAGGAACTGAGCGACAACCTGCACCTCTCGCGTCACCTCGAGGAGCTCGGCAAACGCTATCCCCACGAGCCCTACCGCTTGTTACTCGGCATCCTCCGCGAGCGCCTGACCCAGGCGGTCGGCGAGGTGCAGGACGGGAGCCTCCTCGCCGCCGATGCGACGACGGGTGCGTGCCTGAATGTCGCGACGATTGCGGACACGCTGGAGACGATTCGCACGAGCCTCTTGGCGGGCAAGGGCGAGCTCTTGACCGGCGGGGAATTGCGGACGATGCGTGACCAGCTGGATGTCTTCGGGCTGCACACGGCCCGCTTGGACCTGCGGCAGCACTCATCCCTGCACGAAGCCGCCGTCGCCGAAGTCCTGGGCCAGCCCTTTTATCCGCGGTTGACCGAAAGTGAGAAGACCAAGCTGCTGCTGGTCGCGATTGTCGACGCCAAGCCGCTGGCCGCGCGGATGCGGGAAAAATTCACGGCGGCGACGCGGCATGTGCTCGACCCGCTCGCGCTGGCCGCGCGGGCGGTGGAAACGGTCGGACCGGCGGCGTTGGGCATCTACGTGATCAGCATGACGGACGGCGTTTCGGACGTGCTGGAGGTGGAGTTGCTGCAGAAACTCACCGGCGCCGCGCTGCCGGTGGCGCCGCTGTTCGAGACGCTCGACGACTTGGAGCGGGCGCCCGAGATTCTCGCGTCACTCTTTGCGCTGCCGGGTCGCCGCGCCCCGGAGCACCAGCATGTGATGCTGGGTTACTCGGATTCGAACAAGGATTGCGGCTATCTCACGGCGAACTGGGCGCTTTACCGGGCGCAGGAGTCGATCGCGCGCGTGTGCGCGGAGCGTGGGGTGCGGCTGACGTTTTTCCACGGTCGCGGCGGCAGCATCGCGCGCGGCGGCGGGCCGGCGGCGAAGGCGATCCTCGCGCAGCCGGCCGGCCTGGGCGACGGCAGCATCCGGGTGACGGAGCAGGGCGAAGTGCTCTCCACGCGTTATCATGACCCCGATTTGGCGCACCGCATCCTGGAGCAGATGGCCTACGGCGTGATGCTCGGGACGCACGCGGCGGAGGTCACGACGGTGGTGCCGGACGCCTGGCGCGAGGCCATGGCGGCGATGAGCGACGCGGGTTTTGCGGCGTATCGGGGGCTGGTGCACGACGATCCCGAATTCCTCGTTTTCTGGCGGCAGGCGACGCCCATCGACGAGATCAGCAACCTCAAGCTCGGGTCGCGCCCGACATATCGCCGCGCCACGCAGTCCGTGTCGGACCTGCGGGCAATCCCGTGGGTGTTTTCCTGGATGCAGAGCCGCTTCAATTTTCCCGGGTGGTTCGGCCTCGGCACTGCGCTCCACGCGGTACTCGACCGCGGCCCCGTGGGACGGCGGATGCTGCGGGAAATGCACGCGCAGTGGCCGTTTTTCGCCACGCTGATTGACAACGCACAACTCACGATGCGGAAGGCCGACATGGGCATCGCCGCGCTCTATGCCGGGCTGGTGGAGGACGCCAAGATCCGGCGTCGCATTGGCGGGCTGCTCGAGGCGGAATTTGCCCGGACCGAGTCGGCGATCCTGGCCGTGACGGGACAACGCCAGCTGCTGGCCCGCGAACCCGTGCTGCGTCGGTCGGTGCAATTGCGGAATCCCTACATCGATCCGCTGAATTATCTGCAGGTGGAAATGCTCCGGCGCCTGCGCCATGATCGGAAGATGCCGGCCAGCGAAGCCGACGCGGTTCGCTCGGTGATCGAGCTTACGATCAACGGCATCAGCGGCGGCTTGAAAAATACGGGCTAGACCGGGGCGTGCGTCTGGCCCACCGTGGCGGTAACCACCGGCCCGCGTGATTCTCTCCCAGACTGACCTCCAAGCTCTTCTGCAGGGCCGCCATGCGGCTCCCCATTCCGTGCTGGGGATGCATCCGCACACGAAAGGTCGCAGCGCGGGTGTCGTTGTCCGCGCGCTCCTGAGCCATGCAGAGACCTGCGCCGTGGTGGATTTGGCCAGCGGCCAGGCGTGGCCGATGACCGCGGTGAACCCGGCGGGGCTGTTCGAGGTCTTCATCCCCAAGCGCCCGGCGGTGTTCCGCTATCAGTTGCGGACAACGCGGCCCGGGGGCGAACTGCGCCAGTTCTTCGATCCGTATTCCTTCCTGCCGACCTTGGGCGCGCAAGACCTCTACCTGTTCAACGAAGGCAACGAGCATCGGATCTATGAAAAACTCGGCGCGCAGGTCCGCGTGATGGATGACGTCCACGGCGTCTCGTTCGCCGTGTGGGCACCGTCGGCCACCCAGGTTTCGCTCGTCGGCAACTTCAACCACTGGGATTCGCGCTACCACCCCATGCGCTCGCTGGGCAGTTCCGGCGTGTGGGAGCTGTTCGTGCCGGGCGTGGGGGAGGGCGAGGTCTACAAGTTCGCCATCCGCGACCAGCAGGGCACGGTGCGGCTCAAGACCGACCCCTATGGCACCTATTTCGAGGCGCCGCCGAACAACGCGTCGGTCGTCTGTGACGTGAGCCGGTTTGCCTGGAGCGATGTCGCGTGGATGGAAAGGCGCCGGGCGCAAGCGGGCCGGCTCGACCGGCCGATTTCAATTTACGAGGTGCACCTGGGCTCGTGGCGCCGCAAGCCCGAGGACGCGAACCGCCCGCTGAGTTACCGCGAACTCGGGCCGGTGCTCGCCGATTACGTGACCGAGATGGGTTTCACGCACGTGGAGTTCATGCCGCTGGCGGAACATCCCTTCGACGGCTCGTGGGGCTACCAAGTAACGGGTTTCTTTGCGCCGACTCACCGCTACGGGCGGCCGGCGGATTTCGCCTGGCTGGTGGACTTTCTCCACCAGCGCGGCATCGGGGTCATCCTGGACTGGGTGCCGGCGCATTTCCCGCGGGACAGCTTCGCGCTGGCGGAGTTCGACGGCACGCATCTCTACGAGCATGCGGACCCGCGGAAAGGCGCGCACATGGACTGGGGCACGCTGATCTTTAACTACGGCCGCAACGAGGTGCGCTGCTTCCTCGTCGCGAATGCGCTCGCGTGGCTGGATCGCTACCACGTGGACGGCCTGCGGGTCGACGCGGTGGCGTCCATGCTCTACCTCGACTACTCGCGCGAGGCGGGGCAGTGGATTCCGAACAAATACGGCGGCCGCGAAAACCTGGAGGCGATCGATTTCCTCAAGCAGGTGAATGAGCGCGTGCACCAGTATCATCCCGGCGCGCTGATGATTGCGGAGGAGAGCACTTCATTCCCCGGAGTGACCAAGCCGGTCGCGGACGGCGGGCTGGGCTTCGACCTAAAGTGGAACATGGGGTGGATGCATGACACGCTGCGCTACTTCGGCAAGGAGTCGGTATACCGCAAATGGCACCAGAACGACCTGACGTTCGGCATGCTTTACCAATACGCGGAAAATTTCGTGACGGTGTTTTCCCACGACGAGGTGGTGCACGGGAAAGGCTCGATGCTTTACAAGATGGGCGCGTGGCACATCGCCGAGAAGGCGGCCAACCTGCGCGCACTCTATGCCCACATGTGGGCGTATCCGGGCAAAAAGCTGCTGTTCATGGGCGGGGAGTTCGCGCAATCGCGGGAGTGGAACCATGACTCGAGTCTCGACTGGCATCTTTGCCAGTATCCCGACCACGAAGGCGTGCGGCTTCTGGTGCGCGATCTCAACCGGCTCTATAGCGCCCAGCCGGCGCTCGGGCAGGCGGACTTCAACCCGCAGTCCTTCCGCTGGATTTCGTGCCAGGATGCCGATGCCGGGATCATTTCCTACCTGCGTACCGAACCGGGCGAGGGAAGTTTCCTGCTGGTCCTCGGGCATTTCTCCGGGGCAACGCGCACCTACCGCATTGGCGTGCCTCGGGCGGGGGCATGGCGCGAGGTGATCAACACCAACAGCCAGTATTACGGCGGCACCGGGCTGGGCAACGAGGGCAGACGCCAGACGGAGGACGTAGTCAGCGACGGCTACCCGCAGTCAATCAACTTCACCCTGCCGCCGCTCTGCACGTTGATCTTCGAGTGGACGGAAGCAAAGCCGACGCCGTCCAGCTAAGTCAGGCCGGGCGCAGCAGGCGATAGGTCTTCGTGACGCCCCGGTTGCGGAGATCTACATCACCGCGCACCTCGAGCACGAAGCGATCCTTGAGCAGGTCGGCGGTGGCTTGGGAAACCTGGGGAATGTCGGGTTCGCCGTGGGATTCCAAGCGGCTGGCGATGTTCACCGTGTCGCCCCAAAGATCGTAGGAAAACTTCGTCGAGCCGATGATGCCGGCGACGAGCGGGCCGGTGTGGATGCCGATGCGGATCTGCCATTTGAACTGATGGCGGAGATTAAAGCGCCGCATGGCCTCGAGCATGTGGAAGGCGAGCCGGGCACAGCGCACCGCGTGGTCCGCCTGCGGCAGCGGCACGCCGCCGACGACCATGTAGGCGTCGCCAATCGTTTTGATCTTTTCGACGCGGGCCAGCTCACTGAGCGCGTCGAACTCCGAAAAAATCTCGTTGAGCAGGCTGACGGTGCGGGCCGCGGGATACTCGGCGGCGATGCGGGTGAAGCCGACGATGTCGGCAAACATCACCGTGGCGACAGGCACGGCGTCGACGATGGTCTGCTCGCCGGCCTTGAGGCGCTCGCCGATGGCCTTGGGCAGCACGTTGAGCAGGAGGCGCTCCGACTTGGCGCGCTCGGCCTGGATCTCATCGAGGAACGAGCGCTCCTGGTCGCGCAGGCGCTTTTTTTCCAGCGAGGCGCCGATGCGGGCGCGGAGAATGACGGGATTGAAGGGCTTGGGAACGTAGTCCTCGGCGCCCGCCTCGATGCAACGGACGGTGCTGGCGACTTCGTCGAGCGCGGTGAGCATGACGACGGGAATGTGCTTCAGCCGCCGGTCCGCCTTGAGGCGGTCGAGGGTTTCGTAGCCGTCCATCACGGGCATCATGATGTCGAGCAGCACGAGGTCGAACGGCTCATGCGCCATGATTTCCAAGGCGACCTGGCCGTTCGGCGCGCCATTGGTGGTGAAGCCCATCTTGGCGAGGCGGCGCAGCAGCATCTCGCGGTTGAGCGGCTCGTCGTCGACCACGAGGATGCGCCCGCGCGGCGGAATCGCCGGCGTGGTGGCCGAGCCCACGATCGGGGCGGCGGGCGCCATGGGCGCGACCGTGATGCTCGTGGGAAACGGCGCCATCGTGGCCTGACTGAGCGCGGCGTTGCGCTGGGCGAAGGTGCCATCCTCGAGCAGCTTGCGGAGATTGTTCGTCGCGAGGTCGATCTTCGCGAGGTCGGACAGGATCTCGTTGCGCTCCTGCTGCAGGGCATTCTCGGTGCAAAGGTCCCGGTAGCCGACGAAGGCGTTGAGCGGGCCGAGCATCGCGCGGCGCAGACCGATGAGGTCAACCTGGCCGGTCTCGACCTTCCATTGGGCGAGGGACTCGTTCAGCACGGTAAGGAGCTCGCCGCCGGCGCCGCAGAGACGCTGCAGGTCGTCCAGCATCTCGGGCGGGCCGCTTTCCGTCACGGTCTCGATGATCATCTCGCAGTAGCCGATCATCTGGTTGAGCGGCGTGCGGAGGTCGTGCCGCAGGTGCTTGATCGCCTCGCTCGTCAGGGCGGGATCGGAGGGGGCCGGGGCGAGGCGCGCCGGCGTCGTGGACGAAGTGGGGGGAGTATCGCTCACGCCGTGGGCGGACCAAGCAGGGTGGCCATCTTGGCGAGCAAGCTCGCGAGGTCCACGGGCTTGGTCTCGAATTCGTTGCAGCCGGCGCCGAGGGCCTTTTCGCGGTCCTCGGCCATCGCATGCGCGGTGAGCGCGATGATGGGAATGCCCGCCGTGGCGGCGTCGGCCTTCAGCACGCGGCTGGCCTCCCAGCCGTCCATGCCGGGCAGGCTCATGTCCATCAGGATCAAGTCCGGCTTGTCCGTTTGCGCGAGTTTCACGCCGACGAGCCCGTCTTCGGCCAGCAGCAGCTCGAACCCGCGTTTCTGCAGTCGGCGGGCGAGCATGTCGCGATTCATTTCGTTATCCTCGACGAGGAGTATCTTTTTCATGCGGGGGGAGGAGCCGGCGGCGCTTGGGTGGTGGGCATGCGGGTCAGGTCCAACGGGGGTCGCGAGCCTCGGATTGAGCGGCCTGCGAATTCACGGACGGCATCGCGCACTTCCTTCAGCAGCTCTTCCTTGGTGTAGCGGCCCTTCTGCAGGACCCGCTCCGCCTGCTGCTGCAACAGGCGGCGAACTTCGCCGGTCAGGTCGAGGGAAGTGAGCACGACCACCGGGATTTCGCGCCACTCGGGGTGGGCGCGCATCTCGCGCAAAACGGAAAAGCCATCCACCTCGGGCATGAGCAAATCGAGCAGCACCACCGAGGGCGTGAACGTCTTCAGGAGATCGAGCGCGCGCCGTCCATTTTCCGCAGGCACGGCCATCCAGCCCTCGCGCTCGACCAGCCGGCAGACCATCAGGCGCGTGGGCGGGTCGTCCTCGACGACCAAAATGGACGTTTCCTTTTGGGCGGCGCAGAGGCGATCGAGGACGGGCAGCAGCTTGTTGCCGTCAACGGGCTTGATCAGGTAGTCGGCCGCGCCGAGGGCGGTGCCGGCGGTCTTCACGTCGTCCACCATCGTCAGCAGGATGACCGGGATCGACGAGAGTTCGGCGTCGGCCTTGAACTGGGCCAGCAGGTTCCAGCCCTCGACCTCCGGCGCCAGCGTATCGAGGATGATGATGTTCGGCCGGAATTCCTTCGCGCGCGTGCGGCTCTCCTTGCTCGTGGCGGTGCCGGCGATGGTGTAGCCCTCCTTGCCCAGCAGCTGGTTCAGGACCGTGTGCACCGACGGATCATCGGCGATGATGAGCACGCGGGCGCCGGGGAGCGTGGGCGCTGCCGGGGCGGGCTTGGGCGCCGGGGCCGGGGGCTTGGGGACGACGGCGGCCGGCGCAGGCGCAGGCGGCGGCGCGGCAGGCGTGTGCATCGCGAAGGGCGCCGGCGTGCGGGACGAAACAATCTCGAAGGGAACCGCCGTGGCGCGGACCGGGGCGACCTGGACAGGAATGCGCACGGTGAAGACGGAGCCTTTGCCCGGCTCGCTCGCCGCGGTGACGTCGCCGCCCATGAGGCGCGCAAACTGCCGGGAAATCGCGAGACCGAGCCCGGTGCCGCCGAACTTCGCGGTGGTGGAGGCATCCGCTTGGGAAAACGTGTGGAACAGCCGGCTCATCTGCTCGGTGGTCATGCCGATGCCGGTGTCCTTGACCTTGATGAAAATGAACTCCTGTGGGCCGGCGAACTCGCGGCTGACCACGAGGGTGATCTGGCCGTTGGCGGTGAACTTCGAGGCGTTACTGAGTAGATTCAGCAGGACCTGCCGCAGTTTGGTCGTGTCGGCCACCATCATGCCGATGTTGGCCGGGCACTCGATCACGAGGCGGTTGTGTTTCTTCTCGATGAGCGGCGCCACGGTGGTCGTGGCTTCCCGGACGAGCGTGCCGACGTCGAAATTCTCGAGGAAAAGATCCATGCGGCCGGCCTCGATCTTGGACAGGTCGAGCACGTCGTTGATCAGCCCCAGCAGGTGGCGGGCGGCCCCGAGGATCTTGCCGAGGTCGTCCACGGCGCTCTGGTTGCCCGTGTCCGTGGCGTCCTCGAGCAGGATCTCGGAGTAGCCGATGATGGCGTTCATCGGCGTGCGCAGCTCGTGGCTCATTTTCGCGAGGAAGCTGCTCTTGGCCTGGTTCGCGTCCTTCGCCGTGAGCATCATCTTTTCCAACTCGGCCGTGCGGTCCTGGACCTTTTGTTCGAGGGTGTGGTTGACCTCCTCGAGCATGACGTTGATTTCCGCCAGCCGCTCGCGCGCGGTCTCGGCGGTGGTCTTGGCGACGACCAGCTCAGCGTCGCGCTGCTGGATCGTGGTGAGCATCGAGTTGAACGCCTCGACGAGCACGCCGGTTTCGCCGCCGGCCTTGCTGTCGACGCGCACGTTGTAGTCCCCATCGACGGCCACGCGGCGGGCGGCCTCGGCGAGCTTGCTGATCGGATCGGAAATACCCCGCTGCATGAACCGCGACGCGAGGACGGCGAACAGCATCGAGAGCAGGAAGAGGATGGCCATGCCGCGCAGGGGCTCCAGCAACCGCTCGCGTTCCAGGCCGCCGAATTCCGCCTTCAGGTAGAGCGTGCCGATTTGCTGGCCGTTGTAGCGCAACGGCCGGAAGATGACGACCTGGTCGGGTTTCGAGAAATCGAGCGTGATGGCGCGCGGGCGCGGGATGAATTCGACGACGCCGGTGCGGATGTACTTCGTGAGCAGGTGGTCATCGGCGGAATAGACGGCGGCAGCCACGATCGTGGGGTCGGCGGCGAGGCTCTTGAGCGGAAAATTGGTCGCGGTCGGATCCCGGGAAAGGATCGCCGTGGCGTTTTCGACCAGCAGTCGCTGGGTGCCCTCCATCCGATCGGACACGCTTTGCCGGATCTTGAACAACTCCACCGTAAGGTAGCCGCTAAAAGCCGCGAGCAACGTGACCGCACAGATCGACGTGATCAGCAGCGTGAGCCGCCAGCGTAAGGGCATGCGGTCAAACATGATCAATAAGGCAAAGTGGTGGGCGCCGCACGCCGCAGTTCAAGCGGCGAACGGCCGGTGGGCGGCGAAAAAGGGGGCATCCCAAAAGTTGGAAATTTTTCCAAGGATTACGCCGCCACTACGGTCGTGAAGCAAGTGACTGTCAAATGATTCTGCGGACAAAGATGCTCCGTCCGCAGCGGGCAAATCGTCCGAAAGCCGCCGAGAACGGGCGGCAAAAGCACCCACGCGGACTCAGAAATGCAGGGTCAGCCGCGCCTCGTTGAGGCCGAGGGTGACACTGTTGGGCGTGATGCTGAGAATCCGCAGGTAAACCGGGGTGCCTTGGAGGCGGACGCTGAGGATGCCGCCCTCCTTGTAACTGGCCTTGTTGATCACGAGCACCTGGACGTCGCCGATTTGCAGGATGCCGCCGAAAACGAGGACGCCCGCGGCCTGCCGGAGGATGGACTCGTCGGACGTCCCCGGCGCGGGACCGGTCTCGGCGGCGGCAGGATTCCCGTTGGGATTTAGGTTGCTGGCGAGGGGCGCGTCGCCCACGCGGAACGGGTCATCAACCGTGCCCGGCGGCTTGGGCGGGTTGTTGCGATGCTGGAACAGGTCCTCGATGCGCGCGTTGGTGTCCTGGAAAAGCTGGGACCCAATGACGGGCGTCGCCGCACGCAGCGGGACCACGGCGGCGCCGGCGAGCGTCGCAAGGAAAAGGGTGCGCTGAAAGAGGGCCTTCATTTCTTGCCGAGAATCCGGACGTCCAGGTTGACCGTGAGCTGAGGGGAATTGACGCCCTTGCGCCGGAAACTGAAGGACCTGATCAGGGCTAGGCGCGGGCCGGTTTCGAGCTGGAGAACGTAGCCGGCGACCTGCTGGTAGGTGCCATTGAGCTGCAAGGAGAAGGGGACCAGCTTGTAATCGAGGTCATCCGAGACGGGATCGGCGTTCAACGAGCGCAGGTTGGTGAGGATCTCCTTGGAGTCGGGGTCGATTTTGTAGAAATACCACTGGTTGTCGGGGAGATTTTTATCGATCACCAGGTTGCTCTCGATCCGCTGCACATACTCCTGCGCCTTGGCCAACTCAGTCTTGATCAGGGGACCCGTCACCAGCGTGGAATCCATCGCGGCGCCTTCCTGGGAACGCTCGCGATTGAGGATCTCGAGCGAATGCACGTCCTCCCGCACGATCCAAAGTCCGGCGAGCAGCAGGACGCTCAAGACTGTGCAGACCGACGAAAAGAGGTTTCGCCGGAAGACGCTGAAGAGCTGGGTGGAATCGAAGGGGTTCATGTGGCCGGGGCCGGCGCGGGCAGCAGGCGGAAGGTCAGCTCGAAATTTTGTTGGTCGGTGTTCCGGTCCCGCTCGAAGGACGTCACCGTGATTTCAAACAGCGACGCGAACTCGGGATCCTTGGCCAGTTGCGCGACATACTGGCCGATGAGCTGCGTCGCCCGATCGGACGATTCGCCGAGAGTGCCGCGCACCACGACACCGGTGGGCGTCGATTCGATGGTGCTGACCGTCATCTGGTCCGGGCGGGTGCGCCCCAGCTCGGACAGGAACCCGTAGAGAAACAGGCGGTTCCGGACGAGTTGGTGGGCCATCTCGATCTTGGACGAGACGACGGCGTAATCGCGCTGCATCTGCTTGATTGAGGCAACCTGCACGCGGGAGTCGGCGAGCCGGCGGCTCCAGTCAGCGATGAAGGAGCGGAGGCTGAGATCCTTGGACAGCTCGAGGCCGAAGAAAATACACAGGGCGAGGGTGACGGCGCCGAAGGGCAGGTTGACGAGGAAGCGGCTGCTGACCACGCGATCGTCGGGCAGCTCGTTTTCCAAGCGGCAGTCCACATGCCAGTGGGGAGTCAGGGCGAGCGGATCGCGGCTCTTACTCATTGGGTTGGGGGGCGAGCTGGGAGACGAGGCTGAGCGTGGCCAGCCAGCTGGAATTCAGGGTCACGCTGCCCGGGTCGATGTTCAAGCCGGCGGTGGGCGCCCAGGCCTCGAAATTGGGAATGAGGACCTCGAGTCCCACCGCGGCGCCCAGCGCGACGCCGAGCCAATCGAGCTTTGCGGGCACGTGCGAGAAGAAGAACGTCTCGATGCGCTGGCCGGTCTTGAGCTCGAAGTGATCGACGGCGGGCTTGAGATGGCGCGAGACCACGCGCACGAAGCGCCGGCCGTGGGTGAGGATCGCCTCGGGTGGATTCTCAAGCTGGCGAATCGTCGTGGCGATGTCAGGCGCGCCGAGTTCCTTCATCGCGCTCTCGAGGATGGAGAGCAGGCCGTGCGGCAGCGGCGGCAGCGTGTGCACGCCGTCCTTCGCCACGACATACGTGCGGGTCTGGGTGTGTTCGATTTCGCACACCACGATCGAGTTGGTGAACCCGGTGCGGGCGAGATGGCGGCTGAGCGAGCCCAGCAGGGCGAGGGTGCCCACCTCGAGGCGGCGGGGGCGCAGGCCGAGCTTGAGCAGGCGCTGCTGTTGCTCGCGGATGGCGGCGTAGGGCAGGCCGAACAGGAGGCCGGGGCGGGCGACGCCGTCGGTGGACATGATCGTGCCCTCGATGGGATTGAGGGCCGTCATCTGCCAGTCGCGCGTGGACGACACCTTGGCCTGTTCCGCAATCAAGCCGGCGAGGTAGCCCGGATCGGCGAAGCGGCGGGTGTAGACGCTCTCGCGCGCGAACACGCGCTGGGCCGGGTGGAAGCCGCAGTAGGTCGGCAGGAAACCGTTGCCCGTGTAGTCGTTGAAATTGGCGCCCAGCCAGCGCGTGAGCGCGTCCTCGTCGTTGGGCGCGATCTCCGCGAGGGCGTCCACATGCAGGGGTTTCTCATCCAGGCGAACCAAACGCGCCAGCTGGATGAAGTTATCCGTCTGGTGAAACAGTGCGCCGGGGCGCGCTTGGCGGTTGAACATGGAGGGGGTGTGGAAGTTGTATCGGCACGGGTTTCTAGGACACAAGCCAAAGGTTCGACGCCTGGTAGCGTCGATTTCGGTCATTCATAAACTAGTGCCCTACCAGTATTTCCCGGAAATCTGAGGCAACTCGGACTTGCGACCGGGACGGGACCAAGGATGTGGGGACTAAACAAGACTTGTCGGTGTTCTGGGAGCGATGTTGAATGGCACGTTTGAGGATAATCACTGCCATGCCGAGACAAAGGTCGATAGCCCATTTGGGCTTCACGCTCGTTGATGTAATGATGGGAGCGGTCATCCTCGGGGTTGGGCTTATCGGTTTGATTGAAGCCTTGCTCATCGGATCGGAGATGCAGGCTACGGCGCGTCGACAGACGACCGCAGCGCAAATAGTTAGCAACGAGATCGAACTGCTGCGACTAAAAGATTGGACGACCATTTCAACTCTTCCTCTTGGAACCAGTTATACGACGTGGAACGCAGGCACGACTTATTTAGCAACTGATTTGGTGAGATCAGGAGGGATTTGGTATCGGTGCATCAGTGGGAACTCCAATCAGCCTCCGCCGAATGGGACCTATTGGGCAGCAGACATGGGATGGAATGCTGCGATAGCGTATCGGATTACTGATCTCGTTCGGTCGGGCGGAATTTGGTATCGTTGCATCGCCAATAACACTAATCAACCCCCAGCGTCGAATCCCTCGTCTTGGACAATCTACGACGGACCAATCGACAAATCCGGGATCGATTCCGCTGCCACCTTCAGCGTGTTCAGAACGTTTGCAGCGGGACCCAACGGCCTGGTTGAAGTCACCTTCACCGTAACTTGGATCGCAAAGCCAAGTGGCAGCCCGGTCTCGCGGACCTACATGCGCGTCGTAACGGCTTATTTTGGCAAATATGGCCTTAACCTTACCTATCAGCGGTCGTGAACGCCTTGCCTTACCGACACAGATCCGGCTTCACGCTGGTTGAAATGCTAGTCGGCATGACGCTGGGTCTGATCGTCATGGCCGGAGTGATCAGTTGTTTTGTTTTTCTTTCCCGGAATCTGACGCGATTGCAGATCCAGCAGAAATTCGAATCCCAAGCCCGTCGGACGCTCCTAGTTTTTGCGCAGGATGCACGCATGGCCATCAATGTTACTGCTCCGACGGCATCAAGCGTGACCTTTATCCTGCCTGCACCTGCGAGCAGCCCGGTGAGTTATGCCTACGATAGCGCAACAGGTACCTTCACCCGGACGACACCGACCGATGCAAACCAAACGCTCATTAACCTGACCGATTTTGCGTTCACTTACTACGATGTGTACGGGAATCCGTATCCTGCGCTCACCAACTATTTGATCGGCATCAAGCAAGTCTCGATAAGTTTCACCGCGCAGTCGCCCGCCAGTTGGAACCTGACCCAGCCCGCGTTTAAATACCCAGTGATTTCATCCCGGATCATTCTGCGGAACAAAACCACGCCGCCCTGATGCGCATTCGCCCCTCTCCAGTTTCCGGATCGGTCGTGCTCGTTGCGCTGTGCTTCGTTGCCGTGCTTGGGATCACGATCGGTAGCTACCTCGCGCTGAGCACGCAGTCGATGAGGCTGAGCAATCGAACCTTTCAGACGACGCTGAGCGAGCATTTGGCCGAGATGGGTTTGGAATACGGCATCGCGGCGATGAATGCCGGTTCGTTCCCTGCGACTTGGACGAGCGGAGGGACGACGGCGACTTGGAGTCTATTGAACGCAACAACTGTGATTGGTGTCGTGACCTTTCCAGTCGACAAATTCGGCGACATGGGTGTGACGGGGCAGATCGACGTGATGATCGAGAATTACAATGTCGCGACTAATGCTCATCCTTGGGATTCCGGAGCGACATATACCGGAGGTGAAGTAGTGACGTATGGTGGTTATTGGTTCACGTGCACGGCTGGAAATTCTAATCAGGCCCCTCTGCTTCCACCATTCACTTCAGCATATTGGAGTGCAGCGACCTCGCCGAAGGTACATGCGAGAGGCATGGTAACTCTTCCGGGCCCGGTCAGCACGGACCCGAGCCGTTTGATTAAGACCCAGCTTGTCGCCACGCTGACCTACGGTTCTCTCTTCGTGAACGCTTTGGCCGCCACCTCCACTGTCACGCTCAATTCTGGGGTGGCGGTGGATAGCTATGATTCGTCATTAGGCACTTACAACCAAATCACTTCACCCTTCAGCGCGGGCAGCCCAAATCGGGGCTCTTCTGCGGTTTTGGCTGGAGGAAACAACGCAGCCTCTGCGGTCAGACTTTTAGGCACCGTGTCGGTAAATGGCTATGTGGCTGTGCCCTCTGGAGCCTCGCCAGCGTTTTTGCCCCTCTGGAGCTACACGGTGGGTACAACAGTGCTAACGGGAGTTATTCCGACGCCACCACCCGCGCCACCGGATCTTTCGCGCGTCAGTCGCAGCCCGTATATGCCGGCTTTTGCACCGAATCTTGGGCTGAGCGGTATCGATCTCCCGTTTGCTCAGGGCGTCACTCAGATTGTCGGGAGTCCAGGCGCAACCGCGCCCACCGTATACCGAGCTCTAAGTGGGCTAGAATTCACCGACCCACTCACCGTACTTACAATTGACGGCCCGGTGGTGATTAACGTTTCGGGTAACGTCGATCTCGGCAATTTTGAGAGCGGCGCCAAAATTGTGATCAAACCATGGGCCTCGGCTGAAATACATTTTACGGGTACATTCTCGTGCAATGATGTGACCGGCGGCGGAATCGAAAATCAGAGCCTCGATCCGTTGAAGTTGGTCTTCGTCGGCACGGGTTCGTCGGCGAATACGTTTAATTCCACTCTGGATTTTTACGGTGCCATTTACACTCCGAATGCAGCAATGAATTGGGATGGAGGAATATTGTATGGCGCGATTTCAGCGACTGATGTGACCATAACTGGCGGGCCCATCCATTACGATGTGGCACTGCAGCATCTGGCGGTCGCTGGCGTTGATAAGGCTTACATCATAACCAAATGGCGTGAAGTCACCGCTCCTGCCGATCCTGACCGAATATCGGGGTGGTAGAGGAGGCGGGCTTACTAAGAAATCGACGGGTGGTTCGTTATCCTCCTGAACCCCAACCTGGAGGCACCCATGAAAAGACAATTTGTTCTCCCTGTGGCAGTGGCGCTAAGCCTGCATGCGCTGCTGCTTTTCGGTTTCCGCACCGGCCGGCCCAGCTTGACGGCACCCGTCCGGCCGGGAACAGCGTTGGACCCGTTGCCTCCCGACATCGTGCGAGTTGAACCTGTGCCGGACCCCGACGATCCGGCCGAGGTCAATGCGGGAAGCCACGTCACGAATGCGCTGCCCGACATCGTCGAACCGCCGGCGCCTGACACGGTCGGCAAGATCCCCATCCCGGCCTCCGACCGCGTACCCGTGACATTGCCGACCGGGCCGGGAGATATCCTTGGGCCTATCGAGGGCGGCGACGGTCCTGGAATCGGCACCCACGGACCCGTCACCGTCCTGTCCTCGCACCTCGACCATACGCCGCGAACCCGCGCGCAGATTGCGCCGGTGTATCCGTATGAAGCGCGTCTCGCGGGCCGGCCGGGGGAAGTCTGGGTGGAATTCACCGTCGACGAATCGGGACTTGTGCGGAATCCGCACGTGCTGCGGTCCACCGATTCTGTCTTTGAAAATCCCACCTTGCAGGCCGTGGCGAAGTGGCGGTTCGAGCCGGGACGCAAGGATGGCCGCGTGGTGCGGTTCCGCATGGCCGTGCCGGTCGCGTTCGCGGTCAACCAGTAGGTTCACTGCAGTCCGGGCGGTCGCAGCGCTGCCGCGGCCGTCCGGCGATGTCACGTATTGCGTGACGTTACCGCGGGCCCAATCGCCGGAGGAACGATTTGGCCTACGTCACGGTCACGATGAGCGACGCGGCGGCGGGTTTCCGGCCTGGGAGCTGGATGGCATCGCCGACGCGACGGCCGAGCAGCTGCCGCCCGAGCGGTGACTGCGGCGTCACCACGAGCACGGTGTGGCCGTCGTGCGAAAGCTCGAGTCCGCCGGCGCAGGGACTCAAAAAATACTCGGTGATCCCGCCGGTCGCATCACGGACCGTGGCCAACGCGCCGAGGGCGATGGGCGCGTCGGCGGGCAAATCCGGGAGCGGCAACGCGGCGAGGCTTTTCAGGTTGGCCTCGATCTCGACCGCCTGCCGTGCCTGTCCCTCGGCGAGGTAGCCGGCCTCGAGGCTGTGCGTGTCGTATTGGTTTTCCGCGCGGCTTTCCTCGCTGATGGCTTCGTCGCGCGCCAGCTGGGCGGCGTTCACTTGCTGCGCGAGGGTGGCGCGAAGTTGGGCGAGGATGCGCTCGCGCAGATCGGTTTTGGTCACAGGGAGCGGCGTTTACCAGCGGTGGAATGCCGGGTGGCCCGGTTTGACGGCGACGAAAGTGCCTGTGCAGGTCGCGCACACCTGGCCGTTGGCCGAGAGGGAGCCCTCCACGCGGGCGCGGTCGAGGCCGGACTCGACGACCCTGGCTTCAAGGGTGAGGTCGGTGTCGACGGGAGTCGGCCGCTGGAGCTTGATGGCGTAGCTGGCGGTCACGGTGCAGGGCGGGGCGGGGAGCGCGTCACGCTGCATGAGGAACCACGTGGCGGCCCAATTGCAGTGGCAATCGAGCAGCGTGCCGATGATGCCGCCGTTCAGCACGTCGGGAAATGCCGCGTGATGCGGGCTCGGGCGCCAGGTGGCGAAGACGGAGCCGTCAGGCCGCGCGAAACTGCGGATGTGGAGACCGGAGGCATTGGCGGGACCGCAACCGAAGCAGATGCTGGCCGGTGAATAGCGTTCTTGCAGGCAGGCGGAAGAACTGTCCATGGTGATCAAAAATAAGTGGGTATTTACCGTAAATTTAGCACGAGTTTTTGGCTCGCGGAGTGCGTAACAAGCCGCATTTTGACACTCAGTTAGGTAAATTCTGACAACGAAGCTACTGCATGGCGCGCAAAATCTGTTTTATCAATTACAAGGGTGGGGTGGGTAAGACCTCCATCATCGTCAACACCGCGGCCTGCCTGGCCAAGCTCGGCAAGCGCGTGCTGTTGTTCGATTTCGACACGCAGTCGAACAGCAGCATCTGGTTGTTGCGCCTGGAACGCTGGAACAAGATCAACTCGAGCGGCGAAGGCTCGTTTTTCTCCATTTTCGAGCCTGGGACGGCCAAGGTGATGGACCTCATCATCAAGGATGTCGTCGAGGACAAGAACGGCCTGAAGGCGTTGCCGGGCCTCGATCTCGTGCCCACGACGTTCAATCTCGTGGACTTGGAAAGCGAATACGAGGGCGACCCCAAGCGTCCGCCCTACGTCGTGTTCCAGGAGCAGCTCGCGGCGATCGAGGGCAACTACGATTTCATCCTGTTTGACTGCCCGCCCAACATCCTGCGCGCCTCGCAGTGCGGCGTGTTTTCCGCGAACGAGATCTACGTGCCGATCAACCCGGACGCGCTGAGTCTCATCGGTTTCACGCTGCTGATCGAGAAGCTCGGCAAGTTTCACCAGCTGTCGGCGAGCTTCCGCAAGGCGTCGATGGGCGTCCCCGCGCAGGTGCAGGGCGCGATCTTCAACTCGATCAAGACCGGCACGGACATCGAGGTGCCCAAGATGAGAATGCAGCTGCGCATGAACCAGTTTCGCGCGGCGAAACGCGTGGCGCCCACCGCCAAGATTTTCGACACGCAGATCCGCGACGCGATGATCGTGCGCCGCGCGGTCACGCTCGGCCTGCCGGTGGTCCTGGTCAGCCAGGAAGGCCCGGATGCCGTTGGCACTGCGGACAATGTCGTGAACGACTACCGCAAGCTGGCCACCGAGATCGTGCGGCACGGCCAATAACCCTCCCAGATTTTAAGCTCATGTCCGACTCCACCAACAAATTCACAGCGAAGGACTGGGACGAGGTCCGTTCGGCCTTCGCCGCCTCGATCATGGTGAACACGCCGCTCAGCAGCCTGGCGCAGAACCTGGACGGCCCGGACTGGCCGGTGCGGGGCAAGGAGGAGACGCCGGCGGCCTACATTGACCTGAGCTACGACGAGCTGCAGGCGATGCTGGCGATGAAGGGCATGTCGCCGTCGCGCGCCGATTTCCTGATCACGCTGCTCAAGGAGACCCTCGCGTTCGACAATCCGTTTGGCGAAATGGTGCTGCAGGCCGAGGCCTCGGCGCAGAAGGACAACCAGCTGCTGAAGAACCTGGCGAAGCTGGGCATCCCGGAAAATTTCCCGATCGGCCTCACCGCGCTTTCCTCCGACACGATCGAGTTCTGCAAGCTCGAGAAGCTGGCGACGCTGGGAGAGTTTTGCATCTTCGCCCAAGGCATGTCGCAGAACGTCATCGTGGGCGGCGATTTTCGGAAGCTGCTGAACGCCCTGTCGCACATCGACGAGTCGTCGCTGGCCGAGTCGCTCCCGTTCCGCGCCGGCACCAAGGGATTGCACCTCCCCGAGGCGCTCGTGCAGGCGTCGCGCGCGACGGCTCCGCTCAAGCGGTCCCAGCAGGCGGTGGAGTGGTTCAAGGATGAATTTGAAGCGCTTAAGAAGGACTTGAAGAGCGGCGGCTCGCTCGAGCGCTACCTGCAGGTGCTCGGCAACGTCGATGCGGAAAAGCGGGCCACCGAGATGATCACCCCGTTGCTCAAGTCCGGGGGCGCGGCTCCCGGGAAAAAGGGCGGTCTTTTCGGTTCGCTTGGGCGCATTTTCGGTAAATAGTGCCGGGTATGGCCGACACGCCTTCACCGATACCGCCGCCCGGGCCGATCAAGTTTCCAGCCACCAATCCCGGCGGCGGCCCCCGTCCGCTGGTGCTCACGCGCCGGCGGCGGAGCATGAGCAAGTCGCCCTACGAGATCTCGGAGACCTCGGTGGCGGCCCGCGAATCGATCAAGGCGGTCGTGGCGGCCACGCGCTCGCCCTTTGGCGGCGGGCCGGCGCTGGATCGCACGCAGGCGAGTGAGCTGGAGCGTTCGCTCCGGCACCTGGAGGCTTCGCTGGCGGAACGCGAGCGCCTCGTGGTGGAAACCGAGATCAAGCTCGCGGAGCACGAGCGGGATTTGGCGGAAATGGAGGCGCTGCTGATGGCCCGCGAACAGCTTTTGATGGCCGCGCGCCAGGCCACGCCCAAGAAGGCGGCCCTGTCGAAGGAGGAGCAGACCGCCTTGGAACGCCTGCGCGAGGAACTCGAGCGCCAGGAGGCCACGTTGAAGGAGGCCCGGGCGGCGGTGCGCGAGCGCGAGCAATTCCTGGAGGAGAGCGAAACCCGCCTGTTCGAGAAGGTGCAGGCCCAGCAGGAGAAGGAAACCGAGCTGGAACAGCGGGAAGAGGACCTCCGCCAGCGCTCCCGGGAATTTCGCGACAAACTGGCGGCCGTGGACCCGGCCGCGGCCGCGGCGCTCAAGGATGAGCATGAACCACCCAAGAAGGTGGACGAATTCAACGAGTAGCCCGACCGGATTTCCGCACTAATCCCGGGGTTGACCTGCCGTTGGCCCCCCTAGAGTCTTTTTTGAAACATTTCGGCTTTGTGCCCGTCCCAAGACCTTTCCTGCCAACCCAATTAATGAAATCACTTTACCTTACGCTTGGTCTCCTGTCCTTGGCCCTGTGCGCCGTATCCCGCGCGCAGGATGACACCGGGCAGAACCTGGCGCAGTCCCCGGACGAGATCGTCACGGATTTCGGCATCGACGAATACCTCGCCATCCCGACGAACAACCTGAAGATCGGCGTGCACACGCTGCGTGGGGCCAAGACATCGTTCAGCGGCTCTGGCTTCCTGTCATCCTTCCAGCCCGGCAGCGACTTCACGACGCCAGGTCTTGCCCGCGTTTACAACGATGGCAATGTGCTGCATGACACACAGCCCTACAGCTTCCCGACGAGCAATGCCGACGGAACGACGACGACGCACACGGCCGGCCCGACTCCGGCTGGCACGACCAACACGTGGAGTTTTCTCGACGTGAACCAGATCCGTTCCGATGGAAACATGGATTTCCATGCCTACAGCGCCAACGTGGCCGACTCCGGCGCGCATGACCCGAGCGTCAAGGGTGGGGGCGGCATCGAGCTCATGATTTCCCGCGACATGGGCAAGCTCGGCAAGCGGATGGAGTGGAAGCTTGACCTGGGGGTGAGCCTGACCGACCTGCGGTCGAAAACCGACACGTCTACGACGGCCATGATCACAACGCTCACGGATACATATGTGCCGAATCTCAACGGCCAGCCAAGCCTGCCCAGCGCAGCTCCTTACACGGCGCCGTCCTTCAAGCAGATCCCGTCGGTGGATGCGAACGGCAATCCCATTTACGATTCCACGGGCACGCAGATCATCGACTACGTCGAGACGACCATTTACTTGGGCAATGTCCCCTTGAACCGGACGGTCACGACGACCGCCGGGGTGATCTCCAACCACTGGGAACTGAAGGGCGCTTATTTCACGTTTAAGCTGGGCCCCTCGATCAGCTACCTGGTGACTGACCGACTGCGCGTCACGGTGGGCGCCGGCGCCTCCATCGTGTTGTCCGGTGCGACGTTCGACGTCACCTCGACCTTCCAGCCGGATGTCGGCGCCGCGCTGACCTCGGACGACACGAGCGACTTATTGAAGTTTTTGCCCGGCTATTACGCCGAGGCGGAGGTGCAATACGACTTCTCGGATCGGGCGGGTTTCTACGCTGGCGTGGAATATCAGGATAACGGCAGCTACACCCAGACTTCCAATTTGAACGACACCAACACCGGCAGCATCGGCAGCTACAAAGCCCTGATCAACCTCTCGAGCCTCGAGGGGTTCCGGATGGGCCTGACGTTCAAGTTCTGAGCGCCCACGGCCGGAGTGGCATTTGCCGGGGCCGGACGCCGATGTCCGGCCCTTTTTTTGCCCCTTCTGGCTTCCCAACGCCGCGTCCTTGGGGCTTGCTCGCGGGGCGTGAAGCCCCACGTGAAACCCCACTGGCCTGTCGCTGCCCTGCTGGCGCTGACGGGGCTCAACCTGTTGGATTATCTCGACCGGCAGGTGCTCGCGGCCGTGCTCACGCCACTGAAGGATGAGCTGCACCTGTCGGATGCTCAACTCGGGTCCGTTGCCGCGGCGTTCATGCTCGGTTATTTTCTCACGGCCCCGATCTTCGGCTGGCTGGGTGATCGCCTGCCGCGCAAGTGGCTGATCGCCGCCGGGGTGATTGTCTGGAGCTTGGGCACCGTCCTCTCCGGGCAGGCGCACGGTTATGGCGCGCTGGTCTGTTTCCGGGTGTTGGTGGGCTTTGGCGAGGCCAGTTTTGGCACGATCAGCCCGGGGTGGATTGCCGACCTGTTTCCACCGGCGCGCCGCAACAACGCGATTTCCATCTTCTATCTCGCGATCCCGATCGGCTCGGCCTTGGGCTACATTTTCGGCGGCATCATGGCGGCGCGCTACGGCTGGCGCACCGCCTTTCTCTGGGCCGGCGTTCCGGGACTCGTGCTGGCGGGCGTGCTCTTCTGGCTGCGTGAACCGGCGCGGGGCGAGTCGGAGCCGGCCACCGAGGCCGCCGGTGAAGCTCCGCCGGCCACCGAGGCGAGCGGCCTGTATCGCGATCTGCTGCACTACCCGGATTACGTTTTGGTGATTGCCGGCTATGTGGCGCAAACGTTCGCCATGGGTGGGTTTGCGTTCTGGGCGCCGACTTTCCTGCACCGCGTCCATGGCCTGGACTTGGAGGCCGCGGGCAAGTTTTTCGGCAGCTCGCTGGTCCTCACCGGCCTGACGGCTACGCTGATCGGCGGCTTTCTGGCCACCACGTGGCAGCGGCGTTCGGCGACGGGCTACGCGTGGGTGCTGTTGATCAGCGCCGTGGGTGCGGCGCCGGCGGCGTTTGCTGCCTTCGCGCTGCACGACCTCGCTGCGTCCAAAGCCGCGCTGGTGACCGCCATGTTTTTCCTGTTTCTGAGCACGGGGCCGGTCAACACGCTCATCCTTGAAACGGTGCCGGTGCTGATGCGCGCGCGGGCGATGGCGGCCTCGATTTTCATGATCCACATGTTCGGCGACTTGTGGTCGCCGCAGTTCGTGGGCTGGATCTCGGACCGCGTGGGCGACCTGCGGGTGGCGGCGCTGTGGGTGCTGCCCATCGCGCTGGTCGTAAGTGCCGCGTTCTGGGCGTGGTATCTGCAGCACGTGCGGTCGCGCCGTGCGGCTGACTGACGCTGCGTGGATCAGCGCGCCGGAGTCTCGAGGTCCCGCAGCACGTCGCCGACGCTGCGGAGTTCCGCGGCCGGAAAGAACCCGTTGATGCGCGTGATCACCTGCTGGATGATCCCATCCGGACAGCTCGCGCCACCCGTGATCAACACGCGCTTCGGTGCGGGCTTGGATGCGGGCCTGCCCGCCATAGGCTCGGCGCCGGCGGGCCACAGCGGTCGCGGATCCGTGCGGCCGGCGCCGCCGCCGACGTAATGGTGATGCTCAACCGCCGCCCGCGAGAGGATGTTGCGTTCGGACTGGATGAAGAACGCCTTTCCGTCCAGCTGCTGCTCGCAAAGCCGGTAGAGCTGGTAGGTGTTCGAGGAATTCTTTCCGCCGAGGACGAACGCCGCGTCGAGCGGCTCCGCCAGGGCGCGGCTGAGGGCGTCCTGGTTGACCTGCGTCGCGTAGCACAGCGTATCGCGGCGTCCACCACCTCCCACGCGCGTGTCGTCGCCGAATTTCGTGCGATAGACCTGGCGCAGGTACTCGATGATCCCGAGCGTCTCGTTCATCAGCAGGGTAGTTTGGTTCACCACGGCCACGCGCTCCAGGTGGCGCTCGACGTCGAAGCCCGGCGTGTGGCGGCCGGCAAACAGGTCGTAGAACTTGGCGCGAGCGGCTGGATCGCGGCCGGCGATGATCTCACCGAGTTGGTGGGCTTCCTCGAGGTTGCGGACGATGACGGCGTGCGCATACCGGCGGGTGTTGGAAAACGTGGCTTTGGTTTCCTCATGCTCGCGCTTGCCGTGGATGATCACCGTGAAGCCCTCGCGGCCGTAGGTGCGCGCGGCTTTCCAGACTTTTTCCACCAGCATGCAGGTGGCGTCGTAGAGGCAGACGGCGATGCCCTTGCGCACCAGCCGCCGCTTGTCGTCATCCGTCGCGCCGAAGGCCGGGATGATGACGATGTCCTGCGGCGTGAGCGTGTCCCAGAGCAGCGGGACGCCCGGGCACACCGAAGCCGGCCGGCCGTCAACCGTGTAGGCTTCGCCGCGGTCTGTCTGGAGATAACGCAGTCCCCGGCGGAGCAGGTCTTCATTCACGAACGGATTGTGGATGAGCTCGGAGAGCATGAACACCCGCCGGCTGGGGTTTTCGGCGAGCGTCTCGTAGGCCCGCTCGATGGCGTTCTTCACGCCGAGGCAGAAGCCGAAATGGCTGGGGATGATGTATTGCACCGGCCCAAAATCCAGCGTGACGGGCGCGGCGGCGGAGCGCTCGTGCTGGCGGGCGATGGCCTTGATCGCGGCGCACAGCTGGGACTGATACAGCGCCCCGGCCACGGCATCCTGGGCGTAGATCGCCGTGTTGCGCTCCTGGGCGGGACGAAATTTGTAGATGAAATCGTTCTCGCCGAGGTGGAGATAGGGGATGTCGACCAGATACGGATCGAGCTGACCCAGGAGCGCAGCCAGCAAGTGCGACAAGGCCTGCGGCTGGGACGCCAGGTCGTCCAGCGAGTGAAACTCCACGCGTGGATCCGAACTCGAGTCGCTGACTTGAATCAAATAGACGCGCTGCGACGCACCCGCGGCATCGAACGCGAACTCCTCGACCACGGCCGTGTGGGCAGGGAATACCGCCTCCAGCTGCGCGGTTGCGGCCGCTAGATTGCGGCCACTGAAAGCGAGGTCGAGGCGGCCGGCCTCGCGGCGCACGGCGAGCTGGTTGCTCGCATTGAAGGCGAGCAGCGCGAAAACGTCGGGCGCTGCCGTGGCCGTCGTCATGGTCAGAGCCGCAACACTTCGGCGAGCTTGCTGCCATCCTTGCCGCCACCCATTGCGAAGTCGGGTTTGCCGCCGCCTTTGCCGTCCAGCTTGGCGGCGAGTTCGGCGACACGTTTGCCGGCCTGGTGGCCGGCCTTGATGGCGGCGGGCGAGGCGAAGACGGCGAGACTCGCGCGTCCCTCGAAATTCGCGCCGACCGTGACGACCCCCTCGCCGATCTTGGCCAAAACTTGCGAGCCCAGCGAGCGGAGCGACTCCGGAGTATCGACCGCAACCACGGCCGAGACAAATTTCAGCCCGTCGCGCTCGGTGGCCTTGGCGGCCAGCTCCTCGGCGAGGCCGGCGGAGGCTTTCTGTTGGAAGACCTTCAACTGCTTTTCCAATTCCTTCTGGTGGGCGAGGACCGACTCCAGCTTCTTGGCGACATCGACCGGCCCGGCGGACAGGTGCGCGCTGACGGCGGCGAGGGCCGCCTCGCGCTGGGCGATGAAGTCGAGCGCGGGCTGGCCGGCGACGGCCTCGATGCGACGGGTGCCCGCGGCGATCGCCATTTCGGCGGCGATCTTGATGATGCCGATTTCGCCCGTCGTCGCCACGTGCGTGCCGCCGCAGAGTTCCTTGGAGTAGCCGCCGATGTCCACGACGCGGACGTATTTGCCGTATTTGTCTCCGAAGAAGGCCAGGACGTCCTCGGGCTTTTTGGCGAACTCGATCTCGGCGGAGACGACGCGGGAATTGTCCAACACCTTGGCGTTCACCAGCTGCTCGACTTCGAGGATTTGCGCGGCGGTCACGGCTTCGAAATGCGAGAAATCGAAGCGCAGGCGCTCGGGCGTCTTGTGCGTGCCCGACTGGCGGACGTGGGTGCCCAAAACCTTGCGCAGCGCCCATTGCAGCAGGTGAGTGGCGGAGTGGTGGCGCGTGATCGCCCGGCGGCGCGCGAGATCGACGGAAAGCGTCGCGGCCTCGCCCACGCTGACGGCTGACAGCTGATCGCTGACCGCCACCTTGTGCAGGTGCCGGCCGGCCTTGTCCTTCACGCAGTCGACGAGGTCGATTTTTGTGCCGCCGATGAGCGCGTGGCCGGCGTCGCCGACCTGTCCGCCCATCTCGGCGTAGAACGGAGTCTGGTCGAACACGAGGAACGTGGCCTTCTCGCCCTTGACGATATCCACGAGCGTCGCGTGGGTCGGGTGGGTGGCATCGATCTCGTAGCCGACGAACTTGGTCGCCTCTGCCGTGACAGCGCCCTCGGTGGTCGCGACGATGACGTCCTTCTTTTGGGACGCGCGTCCGCGCTCGCGCTGCTTTTCCATGGCCTGGCCAAAAGCATCGATGTCTACTGTCAAATTGCGCTCTGCCGCTAGCAACTGCGTCATGTCGAGCGGAAACCCATAGGTGTCGAAGAGCTTGAACGCTAGATCCCCAGGGAAGAGGTATCTCGGAGGGACGCCTTCATTAGGAAATTTCTTGCGCTGTGTTTCCCACTCTTGGTCGAGCTTCGACGCTTCATCTTGAAACTCCTGTAATCCTCGCTCCAACGTCCGCCCAAACGACTCCTCTTCCGCCAGGATGACGCGGCGGATGGTTTTGTGCTGCTGTTTGAGCTCGGGGAAGACGCCGCCGAGCGTGTCGACGACGGCGTCGACGAGCTGGGAGAAGAAGCCGGGCTCCAGGTCGAGCTTTTTGCCGTAGAGGATGCCGCGGCGGAGGATGCGGCGGATGACGTAATTGCGGCCTTCGTTGCCGGGGAGGATGCCGTCGGCGACGGCGCACGTCACGCAGCGGGCGTGGTCGGCGAGCACGCGGAAGGCCACGTCCACGTTTTCCTGGTCATTCAGGCCGGTGCGCTCCCGGGGAACGGTGGCGTGGTAGGTTTCGCCGGAGAGCTCGGCGATCTTGGCGAAGAGGGGTGCGAACAGGCTGGCGGCGTAGTTGGACGGCTCGGCGGTGAAATCGGTGAAGCCCTTGCTGGAGGCGTAAATGCCGGCGACGCGCTCGAAGCCCATGCCGGTGTCGACGTGCTTCGCGGCGAGCGGGGCGAAGGTGCCGTCGGCGTTCGCGTTGAACTGGATGAAGACGTGATTCCAGATCTCGATGCAGCGCGGGCTGCTGGAGTTCACGAGCTTGCGGCCGGCGGCCTCGTTATCGGACGGCAGCAGGTTGAAATGGATCTCGGAGCACGGGCCGCAGGGGCCGGTGTCGCCCATCATCCAGAAATTGTCCTTCTTGTTGCCGTTGACGATGTGGACCTTCGGGTCGAGCCCGGCGGCGGTGAAGAGGCCGGCCCAGATGTCGTAGGCCTCCTGGTCAAAGTCGGAGGGGTCGCCCTTGGCCTTGTCGGGCGCGTAGACCGTGGCGAACAGGCGCTTCGGCGGGATGCCCCAGACCTTCGTCAGCAGCTCCCAGCCCCAGGTAAGCGACTCCTTTTTGAAGTAATCGCCGAAGGACCAGTTGCCCAGCATCTCGAAGAGCGTGTGGTGGTAGGTGTCGTAGCCGACGTCCTCCAAATCGTTGTGCTTGCCGCCGGCGCGGATGCATTTCTGCGTGTCGGCGACGCGCTTCCACGGCGCCGTTTGGTCGCCCAGAAAGTAGGGCACGAACTGGTTCATCCCCGCGTTGGTGAACAGCAGGTTGGGCGCAGTCGGCATCAGGGAGGCCGACGGCACAATCGTGTGCTGTTTCGACTGGAAGAAATCGAGGAAGGACTGGCGGATTTCAGCGGAGGTCATGAACGGGGGAAACCCGAGGAATCAGGCGGCAATCGGCGGGTTGGCAAGCGGTGATTTGGCGGCGCGGGAACCGCCGGCTGACGAAACCACAGGGGCGACACGCGACGCAAGCTTGGGCCGCCTCCCCGCCGGCGAGCGACTCAGGTGGTTTCAAGAGCGGCGCCCGTGGGTGGGGCAGGGCGCTCGGCGCAGTCGAGGGAAATTCGGAGGAACCCCACGATGAGGCCAAGCCGGCTTTGCGGACCCGGAAACGGACCGTCGGCCATGGTCGCTGATGGTCTGTGGCAAGGAGTGACAAGATTGAGGCATCAACGTGTTCTCGTTCGAAGCGGGGAAATGGCGGGAGTTGCGGGGCGCGTTTGGAATGTGGACATGGAGCCGTTCATCGGGACATCGGCCGGGCCACGGGCGTCCGGCCTTTGGGGATGCTCCGGGAATGCGACGCGGCGAGGGCTCCATGAAAGACGGGCACTTGCGGCTGGGACCTGTCGTGGGCCGCGTCGTGGGCGTGAACAGGGAGCAAGAGAAGACGAGGTTATCGCCGCGGCATCCGAAACATGAAGCACGGAATGGTATCTACGTCAGGTGGTTATACTCAACTGCGGTGCAGCGGGCAGCCCGGTTGGCGACAGCCGACGAATTGCTTTCGCGTCTTGGCGAATGCCCGCGTTACCATCACCCTGATGACACATGAAAGCGCCTAAACTACCGGACGAAGCTGCCCGGTTGGAGGCCCTCCGTCGCTACGATGTGCTCGATACGCCGCCGGAACAGGCCATCGACGACCTCGCGTTGCTGGCGGCGATGATCTGCCAGGTTCCCATGGCGCTGGTCTCGCTGGTGGATGAGAACCGCCAGTGGTTCAAGGCGCGCGTGGGAGTTACTGACGTGCAGACGCCGCGGGACGTGGCGTTTTGCGCGCACACGATTGTGCATGCCGATGACGTCTTCGTGGTGCACGACGCCGAGGCGGATCCGCGCTTCGCGGGCAGCCCGTTGGTGGTGGGCGGCCCCAAGATTCGTTTTTATGCGGGTGCCCCGTTGGTGGCACCCGGCGGCCATGCGATTGGCGCGCTCTGCGTGATGGACCACACTCCGCGCAAACTGACGGCCGAACAGCTGGCCGCGCTCCGGGCTCTCAGCCGGGCAACCGTCGTGCAGTTCGAGCTGCGCCGGAAAACCGCGGAGCTGGCCAAGGCGGTGGAGGAGGGAACGCGCTTGATGGAGTTGGCCGAGAAGTCCCGGCTGGCCCTGCTGGATGTGCTGGAGGATGAAAAGCGCATTGGCCAGAGCCTGCGGACGAGCGAGGCGCGGTTTCGCCAGCTGGCGGAGAGCATCGACGAGGTTTTCTGGCTGGTTGATCCGAACGCGAGAAAGATGCTCTACACGAGCCCCGCCTACGAAAAAGTTTGGGGACGCACCTGCGCGAGCCTGCTTGAGTCGCCGCAGAGTTGGGCGCAGGCCATTTATCCCGAAGACCGCGAGCGGGTGCTCGCCGCCACCGCGAAGCAAGCCCTGGGCGACTACGATGTGACCTACCGGATCATCCGCCCGGACGGCGCGGTGCGCTGGGTTCACGACCGGGCTTTCCCGGTGAGAAATGCCGCGGGCGAGATCTTCCGCATCGCGGGCGTGGCGCAGGACATCACCGACCAGAAGTTGCTCGAGGCGCAGTTTTTCCGAGCCCAGCGACTCGAATCCATCGGGACGCTGGCCAGCGGCATCGCGCACGACCTGAACAACATCCTCGCCCCGATCCTGATGGCGGCGCCGATCATCCGGCTGAGCAAGTCGCCGGAGGCCTCCTCCAAAATGCTGAGCATGGTGGAGTCCAGCGCCCAGCGCGCCGCGAAGCTCGTGCGGCAGCTGTTGAGCTTTGGCCGCGGGGCAGAGGGCGAGCAGCAGCGGTTGAAAATGGCGCCGCTGATCAAGGAGATTGTCACCATCGCGGAGCAGACTTTTCCCAAGGACATCACGCTGGTGACCGAGGTCGCGCCGGGCACCGCGGAGATTCTCGGGGACGCGACGCAGGTTCACCAGGTGCTCCTGAACCTGTGCGTCAATGCGCGCGATGCCATGCCCCGCGGCGGGACGCTGACGCTGGCGACTTCGAACACGCATGTCACCCCGGCGACGGCCGGGGCGACGCCTGGCGCCAGGCCGGGGGACTTCGTGATGATCAGTGTCGCGGACACCGGCACCGGCATGACGCCGGAGATTTTGGATAAGATTTTCGACCCCTTCTTCACGACGAAGGAGGTGGGCAAGGGCACCGGGCTGGGCCTGGCGACCGTGCAGGGCTTGGTGAAGAGCCACGGGGGATTTCTTACCGTGCACAGCCAGGTCGGTCGCGGAAGCACGTTCACGGTCTACCTGCCCGCGCACATTGAGGCGGCCGCAGCGGAGGTTGCCGGCGAGGTGGCGGCGATTCCCACGGGACACGGCGAGACGGTATTGGTGGTGGATGACGAGGAAAACATCCGGGATGCCGTGAGGGGCATCCTGATGCAGTTCGGCTACACCGTGATCCTCGCGGAGGATGGCATTGACGGGGTGTCGCGGTTCGCGCTCGCCCAAAACGAGATCAAGCTGGTGATCACCGACCTCGACATGCCCAACATGAATGGACTGACGATGATCCGCGTCCTGCGGCAGATCAGCCCGAGCGTAAAGGTGATCGTCTCGAGTGGTGTCATGAGCGGCAAGAAAATGGGCTCGCGGTCGGGGGAGCTTTCCGCCTTGGGTGTCGCGGCGACACTGGACAAGCCATTCGCCGCCGGCGAACTTCTGCGGGTCGTGCAAGGCGTGATCGCTGGCACCGCTTGAGCGGCGAGGCGACTCAGCCCAACTGGGCAATGATGGCGTCGGTCATGGCGCGGGTGCCGACCGACTTGCCGCCGAACGCAATGTCCGCCGTGCGGCTGCCACCGACGACCGCGCGCTTCACGGCTGCCTCGATGCGGGCAGCGGGGGCCTCGAGACCGAAGCTGTACCGCAGCATCAGCGCCGAGGAGAGGATTTGCGCGCAGGGATTGGCGAGGTTCTTGCCGGCAATGTCCGGGGCGGTGCCGCCGGCGGGCTCATACAAGCCAAAAGGCAGGCCGCGGGAATTCCGGCCGGCGCCGAGCGACGCGGAAGACAGCATGCCCAGCGAACCGCAGACGACGGCCATCTCGTCGGAAAGGATGTCGCCAAACATGTTTTCGGTCACAAACACGTCAAACTGGTTGGGGTCGCGCACGAGCTGCATGGCGGCGTTGTCCACGTAGAGGTGGCTCAGTGCGATATCCGGCGCATGGTGGGCGACGTAGGCGGTGACCGTCTTGCGCCAGAGCACGGAGGTCTCGAGGACGTTGGCCTTGTCCACCGAGCAGAGTTTTTTCCGGCGCGCCCGGGCGGCGGTGATCGCGGTGGCGGTGATGCGCTCAATTTCGCTCCGGCGATAAATCATCGTGTCCACGGCTTGGACATCGCCGTCGGGCAGGGTGGTGGTCTCCTTGGGTAGCCCAAAATACAGCCCGCCCGTGAGTTCCCGGATGCAGAGGATGTCGATGCCTTGGGGTATGCGCTCGGATTTCAACGGGGAAGCGTCGGTCAGCTCGGGGTAGAGCAGGCCGGGCCGGATGTTGGCGAAGAGCGTGAAATGCCGGCGCAACGGCAGGAGCGCGGCGCGCTCGGGCTGCTGGGCGGGCGGGAGTTTTTCCCATTTGGGTCCACCGACGGAACCGAAGAGAATGGCATCCGCCCCGGCGCAGGCCTGCACTGTCGCGTCGGGCAGCGCACTGCCGTGACGATCGATCGCCGCACCGCCGACGTCGGCCGGGACGGGCTGGAGTTCGAGTTTCTCCTGGCGGGCGACGACCTCGAGTACGCGCAGCGCCTCGGACATGACTTCGGGTCCGATGTAATCTCCGGCGAGGACGGCGAACTTGAGGGCGGGCATAGGGGGTTATGAGCTAGACACGAGGCGCGGAAAGGGAAGGGCATTTTTCACGGTTGCGCGACGGTGAAAACGGCTGGGATAGTCAGGCAAATGAAGTTGCATGTCCTGCCTGCGGGCCCGATCCAGACCAATGCCTACCTGTTGACCGAGCCGCAGCGGGGCGAGGCAGTGCTGGTGGATGCGCCCGAGGGCATCTGGGCGGAGATCGAACCCATTCTCGCCCGGACGAAGTGCCAGCTGACGGAACTCTGGCTGACGCACGGGCACTGGGATCACACGCAAGGGGCCGCCGAGGTGGTGCGGGAGACGAAGGCGAAAGTGCGTGCGCATGAGGCGGACCGGGCGCTCTACGAAACCCCGCAGGTGATGAGTGCATTCCTGGCGGGGAAGATGAAGTTGGAGCCGGTCTTTCCCGACCATTGGGTGCGCCAGGGCGAGAAATTTAAAGCCTTGGGGGCGACCTTCGAGGTGCGCCACGTGCCGGGGCATTGCCCCGGAAACGTTTTGTTTTACTCGCCGAATTTGCGCGCCGCGTTTGTGGGCGACGCGCTGTTCAACCGGAGCATTGGCCGCACGGACTTCCCGGGCGGCAGTCTGGAGATGCTGACGGCGTCAATTCGGGAGCAAATCTACACGCTGCCCGACGAAACGGTGGTTTACCCCGGCCACGGGTCTGATACGACGGTTGGCGACGAAAAGCGTCACAACCCCTATGTCAGCGGCTGAATTTGAGACTTTCATGCAGCGCGCGCTGGAGCTCGCGCGGGAAGGCTGGGGCGTGACCCATCCCGGTCCGATGGCGGGCGCGCTGATTGTGGAGGACGGCCACATCGTGGCGGAAGGCAGCAACGGCCAGCCCGGCACCGTCGGCGCGACCAAGGCCGCGCTGGCCAAGCTGGGTCGTCCGCCGAACGAAGGTGCGACGCTCGTGACGAATCTCGAGCCCGGCTCTTACGACGGACGCATGGGCGAAAGCGCCGAATGGTTCCTCGGTTCCGGTCTCAAGCGCCTCGTCGTCGGGGCGAATCATCCCGATCCCGCGCAGGCGGGCCGGGGCTGCGACGCGTTGAGGGCGGCGGGAGTCGAGGTGGTGGCGGGCGTGCGCGAAGCCGAGTGCACCGACCTGAACCTCATTTACAATCACTGGGTGGCCCGGGGTTCACCGCTGGTGGCGGCAAAGGCGGCCATCACGCTGGACGGACGCGTGGCGTGTCGCTCCGGCGATGAGCGGGACATTACCGGCGAGGCGGCACAGGCGGACGTCATGCGCTGGCGGCGACTGTTTCCGTCGATTGCGGTCGGGGCGGACACGGTGATCGCACGCAATCCGCGCCTGACCGCGCGGGTGCCCGGCGAGGAGGAGTGGTGCCCGTGGCGATTCGTCTTTGATGGGCTCCTGCGCAGTGTGGCGGACCGGTCGATGCCGGACGTGTACACGGACCGCTATCGCGAGCGCACGATCGTGGTCACCACACCGCATGGCGGCATGGGCTACGTGCGCAAGCTGCAGGCGCTGGGTGTGCAGGTGTGGATCCTGCCGTCGAGCACGCAGCGCGTCCCGATGACGGAGTTTCGCAAACGCTGCGCGCAGGAAAAGATCACCGGGGTGTTTTTCGAAGGTGGCTCGCCCCTGGTGAGCCAGATTTTGCAGGAGCGGCAGCTGGATTACCTGTTCGTTTACCGGGCGCCTGTGCTGCTGGCGGACGACCGGTCGAAGCCGGTGCTGAGCGGCCTGCGCACCGAGAAGCTGCTGAATGCGATCCGCCTGGCGGAGGTGCAGCATGAGATTTTGGGTGGCGACACGCTGACGCGGGGCCGGGTGGTTTATCCGGCGCAGATGTTCATCGATGAGACTACATTTAGCCTCGGGTAACGCCCACAAGGCCGCGGAGTTTGCCGCGCTGGCCGGTGCGACGGGGCTGCCCGTGGAAGTCGTGCCCGCCCGCGGAGCGATCGCCATGCCGGCGGTGGTGGAGGATTCCGGGACGTTTGCGGGCAACGCACGACTGAAGGCGCGCGCGCTGGGGAAGTTGCTACCGGCGGGCTCATGGGTGCTCGCCGACGACAGCGGCCTGTGCGTGGCCGAACTCGGGGGCGCGCCAGGCGTGGAGTCGGCCTATTTTGCCGGGCCGCAGGGCGATGGCGCGGCGAACCTGCGCAAGCTCGTGGAGTGCATGCGCGGCGTGCCGGAAGGGCGTCGCCAAGCGTATTTCGTCTGCGTGCTGGTCGTCATTGACGGGCAGGGCCGGGAACATGAGTTCGAGGGCCGGTGCGAAGGCACCCTGCGCGAGACGGCGGGTGGGTCCGGCGGATTTGGCTACGATCCGTTGTTCGTGCCGGCTGGCCGAACCCAGACATTCGCCGAGCTGCCCGAGGCGGACAAGAATGCCCTTAGCCACCGGGGCCGGGCGTGGGCGCAGCTGGCGGCGTGGATGCGGGAGCGGGGCGCGAGCTAGCGGCCATCGCCCGCACCCTCCGTCGGGACGGTGCGAGAAGTACAGGGTGGATCGGGCTGCGCAGCGACTGCCGCTGGTCAGTTCGAGAGGAACCGGCCGAGTTCCAGGACGTCGATCGCGGCGTTGCGGTCGTCGGTCCAGATCAAGTCACGGTCGACGAGCGGTGAGGTGATGGTGCTGACCAGGTGGGTGACCCGGTCGCCGTCTTCCTTGTCGGGGAACCATGCGACGATGTCCTTCGTCTGCTCGGGCTTGGAGATGATGATGTAATCGGTGGTGGTGGGGTCCCAGTCGCGTTCCTTGCCGGGCTCAACGATGTCGTGCTTGATCTCCGTGTGCACGCCGACGGCGGAGAGGTTCAGGCTGCGGGCGGTGGCTTCCACCACGGGATAGAAGCGGGAGTAACGGCTGGAGACGTGCACGAGCAACAGGCCGTTGCGGGCCGAGAGTCGGCGCATGTAAATGGCCATCGCCTCGCGCGTGAGCAGGTGCGAAGGCACGCCGTCACCAGTGAAGGCGTCGATGACGAGCACGTCGTAGTTGGCCTTGGACTCGTCGAGTGCCTTGCGGCCGTCGCGCTGGAGGAGATTGACGCGGGCGCCGGTGCTGCGGGCGTCGACGATGAACGTGAAATTCTCCTGCGCGACGCGGATGGCCTTGGGATCGATGTCGAAGAAATCGTAGGTGTCGCCGTTGCGCGCATAGGCCGCGAGGGTGCCGGCGCCGAGGCCGATCACGCCGACGGACATCGCGGGCTGGGTGGCATGCAGGTGCTCCATGACCTTGCCGGCGCCGCTGCTCTCGGTGAAATAGAGTGTGGGGCGTCGCCGTGCTTCGGGGGTCGCGGTCAGCTGGGAACCATGGGTGGTGGTATCGCTGGAGAGAACCACGCTGCGGCTGTCAGTCTTGACCATGATGTGGCCGTAGAGATCGCGGGTGTGGCGCATGCTGCCGTTGTCGACGGACTCGCGATACGCCTGGTGCATGCCGACGCCGAGGACGGGAATCACGAGGACCACGCCGATGATGATCACCACGCTGGGCTCGCGGCGGCCCGTCAGCCAGACGATGCCGGTGGCCAGCAGCGCGACCGAGGCCAGCTCAAATTCGATGGGCCGGTTGAAGACATACGGGATGACGACGCTGGAGAGCAGGCCGCCGATGACACCGCCCGCGGCGAGGACGAGGTAGTAGCGCTCGAAACGCTGCGCGGGCCGGACGCTGTGCAGCAGGGCGTTGCCGAGGAGGCTGCCCATCGCGGTGAGGGCCAGCAGGCACCACGCGGTGGTGCCGTTGACGGTCACGGCCGTGAAACCCTTCGCGACCATGAACCACGTCATCGCCAGCGCCAAAAAAACGATGGCGGTCATGGTCATCCACCGGCGCCAGTGGCTGGAGAACGTCACCATGAAGCTGAACAGATACAGGCCAAACGGCCCGACCCACGCGAGCGGGCTGGAACCGATTTCAGCGGTGAGATGGTAAGTGGCGCCGAGCATGCCCACGCAAGTGAGGGCGCTCAGCCAGAGCCAGAGAAGGACGGTGCCGACCGAGAGGTTTTCGGGCGGCTCGGCGGCCGGCGCGGGGGCCTTGGCGGACAGCTGCCGGAAGATGTAACCGGCGCCGGCCAAGGCCAGGGCGACCACGACGAGCAGGACATGCCAGTAAGTGGTCTGGTCGCTGAGACCGAGGCTAGTCTCGATGAAGAACGGATAGAGGAGCAGGGCGAGCAGGCTGCCCGCGTTGGAAATGGAATAGAGGTAGTAGGGCACTTCCTCGCCCTGCCGGCGCATCCAGCCGTGCAGGAGTGGGGACGCGCTGAAGAGCAGCATCATGGCGGGCAGGGTGGCGAGGGCGAGACGCCAGACGACGCGGCCGATGCCGGCGGCCTCGGCGATTTCATCCGATGGAAGGTGAAAGGAGATCACCGCCAGCAGCGCCAGCACCATCGTGGCGGTCATCTGGAACGACGGAGTCTTCCGTACCAGCCAGGCGGCCCAGCTGTAGCCGAGCAACAGCGCGAGTTGGAAATAGACCATGCAACCCAGCCACGTGCCGGACGTGCCGCCGTAAATGGGCAGGAGGCGCTTGCCCATGATCGGTTGGATGGAAAAGGCCAGGAACGCGGCCAGGGGCACGGCGGCGATGACGAGCACGGGCAGTGCCTGCGTCAGGAAGTCTTTGGGGCGATTGGAATCATTCATGTTAAAGCGAGTGGGGGAATCATCCGTGGACCAGGGCGAGAAGAGCGCGCCCGGGCGAGGCGCCGATGGCAGGGTAGGCCTCGCAGGGCGTCCAGCAATTCGGGCATTTCTGGTCCACGACGGCCTGACGCGTGCCCTTGCGACGCGCGGCCTCGATGATGGGCATCAACGCGTAATTCGAGTTGCGCACGTTGCCCAGCGGCTGGTCCCAGATGGTGCAGGGATAGACCTCGCCCTTCTCGGAAAGATACGATGTCAGCAGCAATGCCGAGCAGGTGATCGAGGTCCGACCGGTCGCGAGATACTTCATCGCCTCGGCCCGGTAAATCCGCTCCACCGCGCGCATGACGGGGGCGCCGCCGCGCTTGGGCTTGCTCGCGGCGAGTTTCAGGGCCGCGGCAATCTCGGCGCGGTGGGCGGCGCCGCCGAAGCCGTCCTTCTCCTCGCTGGCGGCGTTGCCGTAGTAATGCTGGGACAGGTGCGGGATGTTGAGATGGAAGGTGCCCCAGTCGATGGGGGCCTCCTGCCGCGACTCGAGGGCGGCATTGACGGCGGCGAAGGTGGACTCGACCAGCTCGGACGTGGTGGATCCGCACGAGGCCTTGTGCCCGTGGAGTGTCATGCCGACAAACACCTGGTCCTCGCCGAGCAGCTGGCGGAGGGCCGCGAAGGTGTCCACGGCGTGGGCGAAATCGTTGCGGATGCCGCGCAGACGGTCGTTGAGTTCCGGCGGGCCGTCGATCGAGACCGTGACGACCAGCCTCGCCTTGACGGTGGACTGAAGCTGCTTGACGGCCTGCTCGATGCGCTTGGTGGCGATGCCGTTGGTCGGGAAATGCACCACCAAGAGGTCCGGGCACGCAGCGGAAAACGCCTGCACCACCTCGACAAAATCCGGCCGGTCCGTCGGTTCCCCGCCGGTGAAATCGATCCACTGCAGGAAGGGATTGGCCGCGGCGACCTTTTTGACCTCATCGAGGGAGAGCTCGTTGTCGAGGCCGCCGGGCGTGTCCTTCACCTTCCAAATGTCGCAGTAAACGCAGCGCGAATGGCAGCGCTTGGTGACCACGAAAATGAGCTTCGTCGGGCAGCCGGCCGCGCCGGCCGCCGCGGTGGCGGTGCGCAAACCGAAACGGCTCCAGGAATAGAGTGCGCTCATTTGGCGGGCGCGGGAAGCGGCGCGACAGCGGCGGCCTTGGCCTGGCTGAGCATGCGGTCGAGGTCGGAATCGCGGGCGGGCGGGGGCGGCGGCGGGCCGCCGAACCGCGCGAGGCCCTCCGGGGTGTCGAGGCGGAAGAGGGCCAGCTTGTGCGTGTGGCTCTGTGTGCGGTCGATGAGGACCGCGTGGGTCTCGACGAGCAACTTGGCGGTTTCGCGGGCCATCGCTGGCTCGGCGTTGTGCCAGAAGCTCCAGTGCAAGTAGATGCCGCCGGGATACTGGTTGACCAGTTCGCGCAGCTGCGTGTGGACCATCTGGTCCAGCGTGAAAAACTGCGACGCATTCACGCCCTGCAATTGCCACATGCAGGGGTCCGGAGACAGGACGAGTGAGCCGCCGGGAAGTTTGGGTGCTTCCCGCGCCACAAAGTCCACGTCCGCCACCGCCTCGATCGCCTCGCGGCTCAGTGTCGGGACGTAGTGCATGGCGGCGGCCCAATTGACCAAGCCGCACGCTGCCAGGCCGTAGAACAGCACGGGCACGCGCCTTAGTACCCCGTAGAGCGCGGCGCCGCCGATACCCATGAACACGGCCACTGGGGCGCAGGAAACCACGCCGTAACGTGAACTCGCGCCGTAGTAATAGCCGCCGGCATAGAAAAGGATGAAGATGCCCCACGAGAACGTGAACCACGTGGCCAGGGCCAGGCCGGCGGTGCGGTTGCGTCCGAGCAGCCAGATCATGCCGGCCACGGCCAGCAGCGTGCCGGCGAGCGGGAACCACTGCATGTTGACGAAATAGCCGGCGTTGCTGTGGAAATTTTTCCCGATGAAGGCGAAGTCGAAGCGGCGGCCGTCGTTTGCGCCCCAGTTCTCATTCCGGACCGACCAGAGATGCATCAGCGTCGGCACGGTCAGGGCCGTGGCCAGGGCGAGGGCGGCCCAGGCGGAGAGATCCTCGATGAACCGATCATCCGTGGACCAAAGCACCGCGGCCACCAGCGGGAACGCGAGCAAGGACTCCGGCCGGAAATACGCGGCAAACGCGGTGGCGCCCGCCAGCATGAGGCCGCAGGCCGCGGAACCCTGCGCGGTTTCCGAGTCACGCAGCCGGGCGTAGGCGCACGCGGCGAAAAACGCCAGGACCACGGTGGCGGCGGCGCTGGGCTCGACGGACACCGTGTGACCCCACCACATCACCAGCGGCGTGAACATGAAGAATAGCGCGGCCGCGAGCCCCGCGCCTGCCGGCAGCGCCCAGGGCACGAGGGCGAGGCCGATATACAGTGCCGCCGCGGCAATGCCGACGAGCGCCCGGTTCAGGAAATGCGAGCTGGTGTCGGAAACTCCCGCGATGCGGTAAACCCACGACAGCAGGTAGGGCAGGCCGTTGGGCTGCTTGTTGACGACGGGGCTATACATCTCGAACTGGCCGTATTCGACGCGCGCGTAGTTGGCGCTTTCGGCGCGGCCGGTGTGGGCGATGGTCTGCCCGATTTGGGCGTAAATATGTTCGTCGAAGAGGATGCGCGTGGTGCTCGGCGCGAGGCCGCAGGCGAGGTAGCCCGCCACGGCGAGCGCCAGCGCGGTCAGGCAGCGCCGGCGGCCGAGAATGCGGTAAAGCGGGATCGCGATGGCCCCGAAGCCGGCGAGGAAGGCGATCACGCAGGCGTGCATGCCCCAGACCGTCGAAGTCGGGACAACGGCACGCTGCTCGTCGATCGAGGGGAGCGACACGACGCGGTAGGCCCAGAAGGCTGAGAACAGCAGCGCAGCCACGGCAAAACTGAGCCAGATAAGGCGGGAGGTGCGGGACGTGGACATCATGGCCGGGGAGCGGTGGTGGACGTTTTCTTGGAAAGGAGAGCCGAGCCCAAGGCAAGATGTTGCACGCCGCTTTCCAGCCAGGCCTCCACCACGCCGTCGGCGGCATCGGACATGGGTTTGCCGTGCATGTTGAGGCTGGTGTTGATGACGGCTCCGGTTCCGGTGAGTTGCTTCACCCTTGCCAGCAGACGATACCACGGATCGGCCTCGTTTTCGACGACCATCTGCGGCCGGCAGGATCCATCGGGACCGATCGCGCCTGCCAGGGCGGCCCGGCCGCGCGGCGTGGTGGCAAAGCCCGTGGTCATGTGGAGGTTGGTGTCCCGTGGCCCGCGGTAATCAGCCAGCAATTCGGGGGCCTCAGACAGCAGCATCGAGGGGCAGAAGGGTTGAAACCAAACCCGCCGCTTCAGCCGGAGGTTCAGGTCGTCGCGCGCGGCGACGCTGTCGGCCCGCGCAACAATGCTGCGGGCCCCGAGGGCGCGCGCGCCGAGTTCCATGCGGCCCTGTGCCCACATCACAATCTCGCCGGCTGCGACGCGTTCGGCGGCAGCTTGGGCGATGTCCGCGGGGCGCACGCACTCGGCGTCGTGTTTTTGGGCAATCGCCTCGGCGCCGACGCCGAGGTCGCCGAAGTCCGTGCCGAGGCGAAAATCGTTGAAGGGCAGGGGCCGCCGGCCGAAGAGCTTGAGCCAGGTGGTCTGCGCGGCGCCCAAGGCGAGCCCGCCGTCGCCCATCGCGGGACACACCTCGAGGCGTTCGATGCCGGACGTGGCGCGGATGAGGCGGTTGACCTTGATGTTGGAAGCGACGCCACCGGAATAACCGAAGGAGCCGCAATGCGTCGCGCTGGCGAGCATGGCAAAAAATTGCGGGACGAGGATCTGCAGCGTCTGCTGGGCCATCTTGCAGACCTGCTCGCGCGGTGTGCACCAGATCACACTGGCCACTTCGCGGGCCATGCGGTTGGGCGAGATGGAGCAGCGCAGGACAGGCAGGCCACCGGCGTCGGGCGTGAGCGAAAACCACGCGAGAAACGGATTGGTGGCTGCCGGCGTTTCGGCGGCAAAGCTGGCGAGCGCCATGACCTTGCCCTCGTCCTCGAGCGGACGCATCTGCAGTTCGTTGGTGATGTGCTCGAAGAACAGACCGAGCGACGCGGAACCGGGGATGGAGACCAGCTTGCGTAGCGACGCTTTGGTCTCGGACCACTCCCAGACGGAGCCGGATTCCCCGTCACCGATGCCGTCGAGCGTGACCATGAGGGCGTCGCCGCTCCAAACCGGCCACAGCGCGGCGGACGCGGCGTGGGCTTCGTGATGATCGACCAGGAAGATATCCTCCAGCGGAACGCCGAGTTTCCGCGCGAACCAGCGCCGTGTCCACGCGCGCATCAGCCCGTTGGTCGGCCACTGCGTGAGGCGGTATTTCGCCTTCTGTTTCACGTTGTGGAACGCGCCGGGTCGCACGAGACGGCGGCGGAGCTTGTAATAGCTCTCCTTCATCGACGGGAAGGCGCGTGTGAGCGACTTCGCGAAATCGGAGGTGCAGGGCGCCCAGGCAATCGTCCGCGATCCGGCGGCCTGGCGCATGGCGGCGATGGCGCGGACGGGCATCCCGACATCGAGCTTGCGGCCGGACAGGCGCTCCTCGTTGAGCGCGAGGACGACGCGGCCGTCCACGATCAGGGCGGCGCCCGCGTCGTGGCCGTCCCAAACACCGATCACTGCGTCGTAGGTCTTGCTCATGGGCGGGCGGAACCGGCGGCCTTTTGGGACCGGCAGAGTCCGGCCACCAGATGCCAGCCATAAGCCAGCCAGATCGACGGCTTGGAAAGGGAAATCTTCGAATAACCGGCGGCGCGCCGGCGCTCGTGCGTCGGCACCTCCGCGATGCGCAGGCCAGCGGCGAGGGTGGCGGCGATCATCTCCATCTCGATGGTGGTGTGGCGCGAACGCAGCCGGAGGGACCGAAACAAGTCCGTGCGGATCGCGCGAAAGCCGTTTTGCGAGTCCGACAGGCTGGAACCGAAGCGCCAGTTGAACATGAACGTGATGAAGGCGGAACCGGCCAGGCGGAGGAATTCGTCGCCGCCGCCGTGGAGCTCGTCGGAGCCACCGAGCAGGCGCGAACCCGTGACGTGTGGTGCCACGCCCGCCTTGATCGGGGCCACGAGCATGGCGATGTCGATGGGATCGTGGGAGCCGTCGGCATCGACGAAGACGCAAATGGGCGTGGTGACGTGCTCGACGCCGAGGCGCAGCGCCGCGCCCTTGCCCAGGCCCAGGTCGCGAACGACCGTGGCGCCGGCTTCGCGGGCGATTTGCGCCGTGCGGTCCGTCGACCCGCCTTCCACAACGATCACGCGGGCGACGAAATTCAGGCATTCGCGGACGACCAGGCCGACGGTGAGCTCCTCATTCCGCGCGGGGATGATGACGGTGACGTCGGGATCCGGCTGCTCCTCGGCACGCACGAGATCGTCCGCGGTGGCGCGCCCCTGGCGGAGCAACCGGCGCGCGCGGCGGACGACGAACAGGCGTTCGCCCTCACCGAAACGGATTATGTCGCCAGCGTCATCCATGGGAAAGTCGTGCGGGGAAAGACGGAGGAGTTGCGCCGTGCAGGTTCACGACGAAAACCCGATCCCCAGTGGTCCGGCCGCTCACCAAACGAAAAAGCTGCCGCGCTGAAAGGCGGTGGTTTGGGGCGAACCCGCCGGAGGGTGGCTCAGGAGGCCGGCATCGAAGGTGAAATTACGGCTGGACGGTGCACCGTAGATGTTGCCCGGCTGCTGCCAATAGCTGTTGAAAGTCTTGGACTGAAACAGGCAGCCCAGCGATCCAGTGATGGTGACGGGGATGGTGTTCCAGTTTTCCAGGTAGCGGAGGAGATTCTGGGCGCCGCCGCTGAACTGGGTCGACGTCGCCGGCGTGTTGCCGGTGAGGATGCCTGCGTTGATAGCCAATGGGCCCGAAGCGGTGCGGGACGTGCGGGGCAGGGCGGCGTTGTTATCGTTCCAACCGGCAGAGAGCGCCGTCACCTGGTCGGCCATGATCATCCCGGGGTTGGTGGAGCCGTCCGCCAGCGGAGTGCTGGCGGTGTTGAAATTACCCTGGACATACATGCCGCCGTTGGTGGCGACGGACATGCCGTTACCCTTACGACCGGTGACGTTGGTGGCATTGATCATCCGGATGGCGCGGGGTGTCGTCGTATTGCTCGACTTCACATTGAAGTAGACGAGACCGTTGAAATCGTTCGGGCCCGCGACGTAGTTCAGGGGATTCTGCAGGGCGGTCGTTAGTGCGCCCATGTCGACGGTAGTGATCAGCACGTTCTTGCCCTCGCGCTGGTCGTAGACGGGCTTGTTGACCACACCGCTGATGACGCCGGCGTAATTCGCCGTCACGTCGGTGCCATCGGGCTTGGTGATTACGACAGAGTTGTCCGTGTTGACCGTCACTATCAGGCCGGCGCGGTTATACATCCGCTGCACGGCGATCGTGGGGTCGTCCGCGATGTTGGGATATTCGTCCGTCTGGCCCGGGGGCGGCACGATGGCCGCGCGGTAAACGTCGTTTTCGGTCGCAAACAGAGTGGGATGCAGGCTGACCTCCAGGCTGGCGTCGACGCCGCCAAGCAAGTTTTCCGGCTGGGTGAGCACCTCAAGCTGGGTGGCCTGCGAAGTGCCGAAGATCGGGGCGACGAGGGCGCCGCCCACCGGGGTGCCGGGCTTGCGCAGCACGGTGTTGCCGAGGGAATCCTCGTTAAAGTAGTCGCCCGTCAGGTAGCGCACCTGCTTGTCCAAGGTGAGGGTGTGACCCGCGCCGGCTGCCATGTAGATGCTGCCGTTGGCCGCCACGTCGCCGTCGATGATCACGTTGTTGCCGGGGGCCATCTCGAGGTCGCCCTGGTAGAACACACCGTATTGGAAGATGGTGGAATTCGACGTCGCAAAGCGCCGGCCCACGCGCACCGCGAGCTCGTTCCGGAACGGGCTGCCGGGATCGGGCAGCACCTCGATTTTCACGGTGATGTAGGTCACCTGGCCGTGTTTCGTGGTACTGGGGATGATGCCGTCAAAGTAATCGTAGTTCGAATTGTAGCTGATCCCCCGGTGAATCACCCAGCCCTGAGTCCGATGCGCGGCGAGGAATGCCGTAAACGGCGTGGTCATCGGGGCCGGATCCACGTCGCACACGGTCGAGAGGGCCGCGGGGCTCTGGGAGGCGGGCACGCCCGTCATGACCAACGAGACCCATTGGAAATAAATGCTCTCAAGCTCGCTCTCGGCCACCGCGCGGGCCTTGACGCGCATCTCGTTTCGCATCGTCAGCTTGTAGGAGTTCATCGTGAGCTCCAAGATCGAGGCGGCGGCGACGGCCAACAGGATGATGAAGGACAGCGTCGAAAGCAGGATGCTGCCTCTGCGGGATTGGATGTTCATGGCGGGAGATGACAGGACAGGGACAGGAGCCCGGGAGACTAACCGTCGAACTCGATCGTCGAGGTCGAGGAAGTCGAGGTGGTCGTGGACGTGCTGGTCGAGGTAGACGTCGACGTGGAAGTCGAAGTGGACGTCGAGGTCGAAGTCGAGGTGCTGGTGGACGTTGACGTGGAGGTCGAAGTCGTGGACGTGGTGGTGCTGGAAGTCGACGTGGTGGTCTTGGTCGAGGTGGACGTGGAGGTTGACGAAGTCGAGGACGTCGAGGTCGTGGTCTTCGTCGACGTCGAGGTGGACGTGGAGGTTGTAGTGGTCGTCTTCGTCGACGTTGAGGTCGACGTGGTGGTCTTGGTGGACGTCGAGGTCGTCGTCTTGGTTGAAGTGGAGGTGGACGTCGTTGTCTTGGTGGAGGTGGAAGTCGACGTCGACGTGGTGGTCTTGGACGTCGTCGACGTGGATGTCGTCGAGGTCGAAGTCGTGGACGTGGACGTCGTGGAAGTGGTGGTCTTGGTCGAGGTGGACGTGGAGGTCGTCGAGGTCGACGTGGTGGAAGTGGACGTGGTGGAGGTTGACGTCGTGGTAGTCGTCTTAGTCGACGTCGACGTGGACGTGGATGTGCTGGTGCTCGTGGACGTGCTGGTGCTCGTCGACGTGCTCGTGGAGGTCGACGTGCTCGTCGAAGTCGAGGTGGAGGTGGACGTGCTCGTGGAGGTCGAGGTGGAGGTGGACGTGCTCGTGGAGGTCGAGGTGGAGGTAGACGTCGACGTGGAGGTCGAGGTGCTGGTGCTCGTGGACGTGGATGTGCTGGTGGACGTCGTCGTGCTGGTCGTGCTGGTGGATGTCGTCGACGTCGTGGTGGTCGAGATCGAAGTGGTGCTGCCCATGATCGACACGGCGCTCATGGGATTGCCCGACTTGGGCATGATCAGGCCCTCGGTGTGGTTGGACTCGTAGAATCCGGACTTGCCGCCGGCGAACTGGGCGACGCTGGTGGGAACGGCGTAGGTAAACTCCCAGCCGACGGCGGGCTCGGGGGTCGCACTGGGCCCGGGCACCTGGACAAACGGATAGCGTGCGGCGGTGGCGAGATTGCTGGTCAGCACGACGTAGGTCTCGGCGTCGCCAACCGGGGGTGGTCCGGTGCGGGCGGTGGTGGGATACCAGCGGATTTCGTACAAGCCGGCATAAAGCGTGGAAGGTTCGACCTGGTAGGCTCGCTGGCGTTGGACAGAAATCAGCACTCCCGGCGCCACGTCCGTTTGCGGACCCGTGGTGGAATTGGCGATGCTTACTCCGAGCGTGACGGTGATATCACCCTGGGTGTTGGCCGGGCGGCTGTCGCTGACGGCCACCAACGGCGCTCCGTTGCCGAAGTTCGGGCTGTCCATCATCAGGTAGTCGCCTACCTGGGGGTTGAGACCGGCGGGGCAGCTGAGGACGAGCGTGGTGCTGCTCATCGATGTGGCGTCCCGCACCTTGCCGAAGGGGCCGATGACCACGCGATAGGTGAGACGCGCGTTCCGCACCGGAGTGGAGGCACTCGGGTCTGAGTAAATCGGCGCCAGCGCGGCGGGGCTGGAAACCGCCATGGAAATTTCGTGGTTAAGATGCTCCTGGAAAAGGCGCGTGGCCGTGACCGCGTCGTCCGCGATCCGGTTCTTCCGGATGACCTTGGAGGACGTCACGATGATCGTCGCAATGGCGGCCATCAGCAGCCCGGCGACGGCGAGCGACGCCATCACCTCCACCAAGGTGAAGCCCCGCCTGCGGCGGGTGACTGAGACGGGCGGGGCAAAGCGGGGAAGTCTCATGGAACGGTGCGGGCGACGATGATGCTTTGCGACTGAATGGGCTGCCCTTGGGGCTGATACGTGATGGTAAAGGTGCCCTGCAAAATCCAGCCGGCGGCCGTAACCACGTTGCCGCCGGCGGGGGTGCCGGTCGTATCCAAGTAAGTCACTTGGCGCGTCACGGTTGCCATGACTCGGCTGCTTTGAGCGTCGCCTAAAGGCACCTGGAGATTTGCCGGGTGAACGCCTCCGCCGTATACGTTCCCGGCCGGGTCGGTCCAAGTAAGGCCGTCGCCTCCACTTCCACCCGTGTCAAAAAGCGGGCGTAGCACCGGACTTCCGGATATCATGTCGGTCGTTTGCAGCCGCAGGAACTGGTCGGAAAACGAGACGAGAAACGCCCGGGCGTTGTCGCGGTGGCGAGCGAGGGTGACCAGTTGGTAGGATTTGATCATCATCGCATACACCCCGAGAATTCCCATGGTGAAGACCATCGTCGCGATCATGGTTTCGACCAGGGTGAATCCCCGCTGAACGCGCCGGCGGAACCGCGACGGAATCGTGGCCGGCGGACGGGACGTAAAGGACGGGGAACGGCTCATGAGCGGGGAAGGTGGGTCGTCTTGCTTCGGCACAAAATCAACGAGCCGAAACTGTAACTCGCAGACCGTGAAGGCGAATCAAAAAGAAATGACCGCGGGTCGGCAGCCGCAAGCGAACCAACGAGGGAGCGCGAGCGATATTGGCGGGATCGAGCGACTGAATTCGGATGGGGAAAACAGGCATTACCCCCCGAGCATACAGCAATCGGTTGGCAACGCCTAGAGGCATACACTGGTTTAAACGCCCCTAGCCGCTAAGGCCATTCGGCCCTAGCGCAATCGGATCAGCGGACAGCTTGTGTCGTCCGGAAATAACCTCCCGCGGTCGCTGGCCTTGGCCTATCCGTCGAATTCCTCGGTCGTCGTGCTGGTGCTTGAAGTCGTCGTCGTCGTGGACGTCGAGGTCGAGGTGGTCGTCGACGTGCTCGTGGACGTGCTCGTGGACGTCGAAGTGCTGGTGGAAGTGGACGTCGAAGTGGACGTGCTGGTGCTCGTTGAGGTAGACGTGCTCGTCGAGGTCGTCGAGCTCGTCGAGGTGCTGGTGGAGGTGGAAGTCGAGGTGGTCGTCTTCGTACTTGTCGAAGTGGACGTGCTGGTGGAAGTGGTCGTGGACGTGCTCGTCGAGGTCGTTGAGGTCGTCGAGGTGCTGGTGGAAGTGGAAGTCGAGGTGGTCGTCTTCGTACTCGTCGAAGTGGACGTGCTCGTCGAACTGGTCGAAGTGGTGGACGTGCTGGTGGAAGTGGTCGTGGACGTGCTCGTCGAGGTTGTCGATGTCGTCGAGGTGCTGGTGGAAGTGGATGTCGAGGTGGTCGTCACCGTACTCGTCGAGGTCGTCGTGGTAGTGGTGGACGCCGTGCTGGTGGACGAGGAGGTGGAGGTGGAGGTCGAAGTCGAGGTCGTCGACGTGGACGTGGTCGACGTGGACGTCGTGGAGGTGCTCGTCGTGGACGTCGAGGTCGACGTGCTGGTCGACGTCGAGGTTGACGAGGTCGTGGAGGTGGAGGTGGAGGTCGAAGTCGAGGTTGTGGTCTTGGTCGAGGTCGTCGTGGACGTCGACGTGCTCGTGCTGGTGGACGTGGAAGTGGAGGTCGACGTACTGGTCGAAGTAGAAGTGGAGGTCGACGTACTGGTCGAAGTGGAGGTTGACGTACTGGTCGAAGTGGAAGTGGAGGTCGACGTACTGGTCGAAGTGGAGGTTGACGTGGACGTGGTGGTCGACGTGCTGGTTGACGTCGAAGTGCTGGTCGTGCTGGTGGTCGTGGTCGACGTGCTGGTTGACGTCGAGGTGCTGGTCGTCGACGTCGACGTCGTGCTGCCGACGAAGGAAGCCGCGCTCATCGGGTTGCCCGATTTCGGCATGATCAGGCCTTCGGTATGGTTGGCCTCGTAAAATTCCCTGCGGCCGCCGGCGAATTGGCCTTCATCAACGGCGGCGGCATACGTGAATTCCCAACCGACCGCGGGCTCCGGGGTCGAACTGGGACCGGGCACCTGGATGAAGGCGTATTGGGCGGATGGGGCGAGATTGCTCGAGATGACGAGATAAGGCGTCAGGTCGCCAACGCCGGGAGGCGTGGTGGTGTCGGTGGACATATACCAACGCATTTCGTAAAGGCCGGGATATTTCGTGGAGGCGTAGGTCTGGTAGGCGCGCTGGCGGTGAATGTAGACGAGGCTGCCGGGAATGGCGTCGGACGTCGGTCCCGTGGTGGCCGCCGCCATCGTGAGGGCCAAGGTCAGGGTAACATCGCCGCTGGTGTTGGCCGCCCTGGGGTCGTCCACGGCGGTGATCTGGTTGCCGCCGCCCAAGTTCGGGCTGTCCATCATCACGTAATCGCCAATTTGGGGAGTCAGTGAGGCGGGACAATTCACCACGATCGTTTGGTCCGCCTGATGGCCGCCACTGGTCACTTTGCCGGCGGGACCAACCATGATGCGGTAAGTCAGACGCGTGTACCGCTGGGGGGTGGCGCCGTTGCCGCCCGTGTACTGCGGCGCGACCGACGCGGGCGTGGCCACGGCCATCGTGATTTCCTTGTTGAAATGCTCCTGAAACAACCGCGTCGCCGTCACGGCGTCGCCCGCGAGCACGTTTTCCGCATGACCTTCGCCGACATCACGGCAATCAGCGCCACGGACAAAAGCAACATGCACGCCACGGTCAGCGTCACGAGGACTTCCACGAGGGTGAAACCCCGCCGCGGCCGCATCCGGAAAGCTGACTGGAACGTTTCCGCGATCATCGTCTACGCGCCGCCGCTCCGCACTCCAGCCCGGATGTTCCCGCTGACCGCTGGTTATCGCCCGCGAATTGCGATGCGCTGGAATGTAAATCAAACATGAAAAAAGAGGGCGGAGGAAAATCTCCGCTGGCCGGAGCTGGATTCATTCACTGATGCAAATTGCGCAGGCTGAGGACCAAGCTGACGAAAATGACCAATTCAGAAGCGAAATGATTACCGTCAATCAGCGATTCATACTTATTTAACAAAAGACGCTACTTAAATTATTCATCCCTGCCTAGGGGCATCTCGCCGGAATAAGGCCCTACCACCTCAGGGCCATTCGGCCCTGAGACCAAGGACTTGCAGGGTGGCGGCTAGCGCGATTCGCGGACAAACATCGCGGCGGCTTGGGAGCGACGCGAGACGTGGAGCTTCTCGAAAATATTGCTCAGGTAGTTCTTCACTGTTTTCTCCGCCAGGCCGAGCTGGCTGGCGACTTCCTTGTTGGTGTGGCCTTCGGCGATCAGCGCCAGAACTTTCCTTTCCTGCGGTGAAAGCACGGCCAACGCATCGCGCGTGGCGCTGGAGCCGCCCTTGATCAGCTGGATCACGCGCGCGGTCACCGCGGGGTCGAGGGTGGATTTGCCCTCGGCCACGTCGAACACCGCCTGCAGGAGACCCCGGCTGTCAATTTCCTTGAGTAGGTAGCCGTGGGCGCCGGCGCGGAGAGCTTCGTCCACCAGCGTTTCATCGGCGACGGATGTGAGCACGAGCACGCGCGTGTCCGGAAGTTTCGCGAGGATTTGCCGACACGCATCGAAGCCTGTGCCGTCGGGCAGGCGAATGTCGAGCAGCACCACCTCGGGTTTCAACCGAAGACAGGTTTCGACCGCGGTCGATACCGAGCTCGCCTCGCCGAGGATTTCCACGCGTGGCTCGGTGCTGAGGAGGGCGCGCAGGCCCATGCGGACAACCTGGCTGTCGTCCACGAGGACGAGGCGGATGCGGGGTTTCGGGGAGGTTTTCATGAAGTGGGTTGAATGAACGGCAGGGTGAAGATGACGCGCGTGCCGCGGCCGGGCTGGCTTTCGACTCGCACGGTGGCACCGATGCGCGCGGCGCGCTGGCGCATGTTCCCAAGGCCATGCCCGAGGCCTTCCCGTCGCGCGGGATCGAAGCCCACGCCATTGTCCTGGATCAGTAGACCCAGCTCGCGGTCGCTCTGGTGCAACCGCACCGTCACGAACGACGCGCCGCCGTGGCGCAGGCTGTTACTGATCGCCTCGCGGGCGACCTGCAGCGTCTCGGTGCTCTGCTCCGGGGTCAGACGGGCGATCGCCTCGTCGTCGAATTTCAGGTCCGAGCGCACGTCCCGGCCGGCGCCCAACTCGGCGAGATGCGACTCGATCGCCTGAGCGAAACCGGAGGTGCGCAACCTTTCCGGCGCCAGGCCCGTGATGTAACTCCGCACATCCCGGATCGTGGCGTTCAGGTGCTGCAGGCATCCGGCGAGTTGTTGGTCAGCGGCGGCCGGGTCGGTCTTGGCCAGGGCGCGCGCCGTCTCGATCGTCAGGCCGGACGCGTAGAGCGACTGGATGATGCCGTCATGAAGATCGTGGCCGAGGCGGATTTTATCCTCGAGCGACTGGTTGAGCAGCTTCTGCTTCAGCAGGGCGTCTTCCTCCGCGAGGCGCCGCCCGTCCCGCTCCAGGTCGAGCTGCGCGCCGCGGGCGACGGACGTCTTGGCGAGATGCTCGAGGCTGCCCATCTCGAGGCGTGTACTCTCCCGCAGCGCCGCCCCCGGCGCGTTGGCCGCGACTTCCGCGGAGCGCCAGTTCAGGACGGCAAAGAGTGCGCCGGCCATGAGCAACACAACGCCGAAGAGCAGCAGTCCCACCGTGACTTCCTGGTAGGTGGCCAGCAGGCGGGCGGTGGGCGGAGCGGGAAAACTGACGCGGGCAGTGTGGAGGGCTGCACCCGGGCGGCTCACTTCGCGCTCGAAGGAAAGCGACGACGACGGGTCCCGCGCCGGCGCGGGTGCGCTGGCGAGTTGCAGCGTGACCGTGCCGCCGATCATTTCCCCCAGCCGCTGCTGGTAGGCATCGTCCCACGCCTCGACTGGCCGGGGCAGGGCCGCGAGCACGGCTTCAAACTGCGCCCGCCGGGCGTCGATGGCCTCGGTGCGCAGCCGCTGCGTCTGTTGCCGCAGCCAGCTTTGGGCGCCAAAGGTGGCCGCGAGGAACACCAGCAACAGGAGGAGCGCATAGCCAATAAGGCGGGTGAGGGAAGTCATGCGCGGGTAAACCCGCCCGAAGCTGTGGCTGCCGCCGGTCGACGTCAAAACTTTCGACATTTCGCCCGGGGAGGCTTTTGTTGGCCGGCTCCCGCATGAAGCCGTTCTACCTCACCACCGCCATCGATTATGTGAATGGTGCGCCGCACCTCGGCCACGCCTATGAAAAGGTACTGACCGACGTCATCGCGCGCTTCCGGCGGCTGCGTGGGGACCGGGTCTTTTTTCTCACCGGCGTCGACGAACACGGCCAGAAGGTCCAGCAGGCCGCCCAGCAGCGGGGCATCCCGCCGCAGCAGTATGTGGACGAGACCGGCGCGGACTTTCGCGCGTTGCTGCCGCTTCTCAACATCTCCAACGACGATTTCATCCGCACGACTGAGGACCGGCACAAGCGCGTCGTGACCCGGCTGCTCCAGCAGCTCTTCGACAAGGGTGACATCTATCTCGCGAAATACTCGGGTTTCTATTCCACGCGGCAGGAGCAGTTCCTGCAGGAAAAGGACCGCCAGCCGGACGGGACGTGGCCGGAGATCTACGGCGAGGTGACCGAGATCACGGAGACGAATTATTTCTTCAAGCTGAAGCAGTATCAGGCCTGGCTCGTGGAGTTCCTGACCACGCACGAGAACTTCATTTTCCCGCGCTTCCGCCAGAAGCAGGTCCTCGAGTTTCTCAAGGAGCCGCTGAACGATCTCTGCATCTCTCGTCCGCGTGAGCGGCTGGCCTGGGGCATTCCACTGCCGTTCGACCCGCAATACGTGACCTACGTCTGGTTCGACGCGCTGGTGAATTACTACTCGGTCGTGGCGGAGACGGGCCAATGGCCGGCGGACATCCACGTCATCGGCAAGGACATCCTCGTGCCGCCGCACGCGGTCTATTGGCCCATCATGCTTCACGCGCTCGGGTTGGAAGTGCCGAAGTCGCTGCTAGTGCACGGCTGGTGGTCGGTCAACGGCGTGAAGATGTCCAAGAGCACGGGCAACTTCATTGAGCCGGCCGAGTACACCACGGAGTTTGGCACCGACGCGCTGCGCTACTTCCTGATCCGCGAGATGAACGTCGGGCAGGACAGCGACTTCACGCGCGCGCAATTCCTCGTGCGCTACAACAGCGAGCTGGCGAACAACCTTGGCAACCTGGTGAACCGCACGCTCAACATGACGACGCGTTTCGCCGCCGGCGTCATCCCGGCCGCAGGTCCGGCGGAAGCCCCCGAGCAGGAACTGCAAGCGCTTTGGACGACCACGCGCGATGAGGTCATCCCGCTCTGCGAAGGGTTCCAGTTTCATGCGGCCCTCGAACGGACCTTTGCGTTCGTCACCGCCACCAACGCCTACATCGAAAAACGTGCGCCGTGGAAGCTGGGCAAGTCCACCACCGCGGCGGACCAGGCGCTGCTGCGGACGTCGCTGGCGACGATGGCCGAGGCGCTGCGCCTGGCCGCGGCCCTCATCTCGCCGGTCATGCCCACGACCACGGAGAAAATCAACGCCGTGCTCGGCCACACGCCGGTCGGCTGGCCGGACGAGCTGGCCTGGGGCGCGCGGCTGACCGGCCGGAAAGTCGCGGAGGCCCTGGTGCTGTTCCCGCGGCCGTTGCCGGCGGACAAGGCCCCTGCGAAATCGTGACGATTCTTCCGCTGAATCCGGCGCACAATGCCTCGCCCGAAGCGCTGCAGGCGTTTCTGGAGCATTGCCGCGTGGCCGCGGTGAAGGACGGTCACCCGAAGCTCGTCAGCATCTCGCTGGCGGTGGGTGCGCTCGATCCGCTGGCCGTGCTGGAGTCGATCTTCGAGCCCGGTGAGCCACATTTTTATGCGGAGCGACCGAATCTGGAGACCGCCATTTCCGGCGCGGAAGTTGCCGTGCGGTATGAGGCGCGGGGCCCGGATCGCTTTGCGAGCGTCCAGCGCTTCATCGACGAGACGCTCGCCCGCACGATCGCCGTCGGCGACGTCGATGCGCCGTTCGGGGGGCCGCATTTCTTCACGGCTTTTGCGTTCAACTCAGAGGTGGAACCGGGCGAGGCGTTTCCGTCCGCCGGCGTTTTTGTGCCACGCTGGCAAGTGGCGCGGGCCGGGGCGACGACGACGGCCGTGGCGAACCTGCTGATCGCCGCGGACTCCGACCTGCCGGCGCTGGCGAACCGCGTGTGGCGGGCGCACGGGAAATTTTCGCAGTTCCTCTACCGCGACGCGGGTGGGACGGAGCCGATGCTCGCGCCGGACTTCTCCACGCACGAGAGCGGCGACTATCGCGGCGCGGTGACCCGTGCGCTGCGGCACATCGAGGCCGGTGAGTTCAAAAAAATCGTCCTCGCGCGTGCCATCGACTTTTCGACACCCCGGCCACTGCACCCGCTGCGCATGCTCAATGGGCTGCGCCAGCGGTTCCCCGAGTGCTATGCCTTCTCCCTCGCGAACGGCCGCGGGCAGAGCTTCATCGGCGCGAGTCCGGAGCGGTTGCTGCGGGTGAGCAAGGGCGTCCTGGAGACCGAGGCGCTCGCCGGCTCCACCCGTCGCGGCGCGGGCGCGAGCGAGGATGCGGCGCTGGGCGCGGCGCTGCTGCAAAGCGAGAAGGACCGGCGCGAGCACCGCCTGGTGCTCGATACGATTCTCGGGCGGCTCGCACAACTCGACTTGATCGGTGAGGCGGCGGATACGCCGGGTCTGCGCCGGCTGGCGAACGTGCAGCACCTGCACACGCCGGTGCGCGCGGTCATGGGCGAGCAGGTCCGGTTGATGGATGTGCTCGGCCTGATGCATCCGACGCCAGCCGTGGGCGGCTTTCCCGCGGAAGCGGCGATCGCGCGGATTCGTGAGCTCGAGGGATTTCCCCGCGGGCTTTACGCGGGCGCGATCGGGTGGGTGAACGCCCGCGGCGGTGGCGAGTTTTTCGTCGGCATCCGTTCGGCGCTGGTCGAGGGCGCGACGGCGCGGGTGTATGCGGGCAACGGCATCGTGGCGGGTTCGAATCCCGAGAAGGAGTTTGCCGAAACGGAGTGGAAGTTTAAAGCCATGCTCGGCGCGCTCTGCGCCTGATCCCCGCCGCGCCATGCTCGACTTTCGCAACACCAACAGCCTATGGGGCAGCGTGCTGGTCGAGACCCTGCATCGCCTGGGAGTGCGGCACGCGGTGATTTCCCCCGGCTCGCGGTCCACGCCGCTGACCATCGCGTTTGCGCGGCATCCCGCGATCGAGGCGATCCCGGTGCTCGATGAGCGCTCCGCGGGGTATTTCGCCCTGGGCTTGGCCAGGCAACACCAGCGTCCCGTAGTGCTGCTGTGCACGAGCGGGACGGCGGGAGCGAATTACTTTCCGGCGGTGATCGAGGCACAGGAGACGGGTGTTCCCCTGGTGGTGATCACGGCGGATCGCCCGCCGGAGATGCGCGAGTGCCGGTCCGGCCAGACGATTGACCAGCAGAAGCTCTTTGGTGGCCACGTGAATTTCCATCACGAGCTGGCGGTGCCCGTCGCGAGCCTGCCGATGCTGCGCTACCTGCGGCAGACGCTGGTCCATGCGTGTGAGCGAGCCCAATGGCCGTCCGCGGGACCGGTCCATCTCAACGCCCCCTTCCGCGACCCGCTGCCTCCGACGCCCGACGCCTCTGCGCGAGGGCTGCGGTCGACGCTCAGGGAGAAGGAGTTTTTCGCCGCCGTGCAACCCGCCGTTCCGCTAGTCGAGGAAGTCACGCGGGTGGAGTTTTCCGCCGCCCGGCGCGGCATCATCGTGGTCGGACCGGCGGAGGGAAGTCTTTCGCCGGTGGATATCGGTCTCGTCGCGGCTCTGGCTCGCGAGCTGGGCTGGCCGGTGCTGGCGGATGGACTCTGCGGGCTTCGCGGGGCGGCCGGACATTTTTCCAACCTCGTCACCCACTACGACTCCATCGTGCGCGACGCCGAGGCCGGGCGGAAGCTGCGACCGGATGCGGTGCTCTGCATCGGCGGCTGGCCGACGAGCAAGCCGCTGCGGGCCTGGCTCGAACAGTCCGCGCCGGAAGTCTGGCTCCTGACGCAGCGAGCCCAGAATCTCGATGCCCTGCACCTCGCCACGCGCCACTGCCGTGGTGGAATTCGGGCGTTTGCTGCGGGGGTGAAAGTGGTCGGTCGCGGATTCGCCGGCTACGCTGCCGCGTGGCAACGGGCCGACCGAGCGGCGGGGCGCAGCCTCGCGCGGGCCTTGGCGAACCCCCGGCGCGCCTTCGAGGGACAGGCAGTAGTGCTACTGGCCCAGAACCTGCCGAAGCTGACGCCCGTGGTGGTTGCGAATTCCATGCCGGTGCGCGACGTCGAGTATTTCTGGCCGGCGACGGAACGCGGGGTGCAGTTTTTCTGCAATCGCGGGGCGAACGGCATCGACGGCACATTGTCGACGGCGCTCGGCGTGGCCCACGGCAACCGGCCGGCCGTGCTCCTGACCGGCGACCTGGCGCTGCTGCATGACGCCAACGGCTTTTTGATCCGGCCGAAATTCAAGGGCAGCCTGACCATCGTGCTGATCAACAACCAGGGTGGCGGCATCTTTGAACATTTGCCCGTCGCGGAATTTGATCCGCCGTTCGAGGAATTCTTTGCGACCCCGCAGGCGGCCGATTTCAAGAAACTCTGCGCGGCCCACGGCGTGAAGCACGTTCGAGTGCGTGACTGGCGGCATTTTGCCGGCTTGGTTTCCCGATTGCCGACTCGCGGGATTCGCGTGCTGGAGGTCCGCACGGACCGGAAACGCGACGCGGCCTATCGCAAGAAAATCCTGGCGGCCGCAGCGAGCGCGGCCGGTGCGGCGCTGGGTTAGGCGGCGCGTCAGAGCTGCAGTGGCAGGCCGATCTCGATGATCTGCGAGGGCGGGATCTGGTAGTAATCCTTCGCGGGGCGGGCGTTGCGGCCGAGAAAGGCGTAGAGACTCTTCTGCCATTCCCACATGCGGGCATTGCCGCCGGTGATGATCATCTCGCGGTTGAAGAAATACGTCGTGGCCTGTGGGTTGATCGGAACGTGCCGGGCCTTGATCTCATCCATGAGCGCGGCGACGTTGGGCGACTGCATATAGCCGTAGTGGCCGACGGCGCGCCAGATGCCCTCGCCGACCTCGTTGAGGGTGAGCTGCTCGCTGGTCGGGACGGTGGGGACCTCCTCCGTCATGATGCTGAGCAGCACGACGGTCTGGTGGAGGGCGCGGTTGGACTTCACGTGGTGCAGCAGCGCGATCGGCGTGCCGTTGGGCGAGCCGACCATGAAGACGGCGCTCCCGCCGACGCGCGTGACATGTTTGCTGCGGGCGATGGCCGTGAGCTCGGCCTCGGTGACGTTGTTGCCGTAGACCCGCTGGAAGATCTCGGTGCGGCCCGTCTTCCAGGTATACATGATGGCGAGCAGGGCGGCGCCGATGGCGAGCGGCAGCCAGCCGCCGTCGGCGATCTTGTGGGCGTTGGAGAGGAAGAAAGCCAGGTCGATGAGCAGGAAAAAGGCGCAGAGCGGGCCCGTGAACCATAGCGGCCAGTTCCAGTTGCTGCGCGTGACGATGAAGAAGGCGACAGTCGTGATCGCCATGGTGCCCGTCACCGCGATGCCATAGGCCGCCGCGAGATGGCTGCTGGAGCCGAAGGCGGCGACGGTGAGGATGGCGCCCAACGCCAGCAGGGTGTTGACGAGCGGCACATAAATCTGCCCCGAGTGCTCGGCGTTGGTATACTTGATCATGAGGCGGGGAAAATAGCCGAGCTGGATGGCCTGCCGGGTGAGGGAATACGCGCCGGAGATCAGCGCCTGGCTCGCGATGACGGCCGCGGCGATGGAGAGCCCGATCAGTGCGCCGCGCATGACCCCCGCCGGAGCCAGGACGAAGAAGGGATTTTCCACGGAATGGGGATGGGAAAGGATGTAGGCGCCCTGGCCGAAGTAGTTCAGGACGAGCCCGGGAAACGCCGCGCCATACCAGGCGAACGTGATTGAGCCGCGGCCAAAATGCCCGAGGTCAGCATACAGCGCCTCGGCGCCGGTGATCGCCAGGACGACGGCCCCGAGCAACGCCGCAACGACGCGCGGGCTGTGCTCGAGGAGGGCGAGGCCATACTTCGGATGGAGCGCGCGGAAGACCTCGGGGTTTTGCGCAATGTGCCACGCGCCGAGCGCGGCCAGCACGGCAAACCACACGAGCATGATCGGCCCGAACACCCCGCCAATCTGTTTGGTGCCCTTGTGCTGGAACCAGAAGAGCCCCGCGAGGATCGCGCAGGCGATCCACACGATCGGGTTCACCATTGTGCCGATGAACTCGAAGGGCCGGAAGAGCGGGCTCACGGCCTCGAATCCCTCGGCGGCGCCGAGCACGGAAATCGCGGGCGTGATCACGCCGTCGCCGTAAAGCAGCGCCGCGCCGATCAGGATGAGCAGAATCGCGACCGCCGAGGTGCGTTTCTTGCCGGCGGCGGCCTTGGTCTCGGAACTCGCATGGATCAGCGCGAGCAGGGCAAAAATGCCGCCTTCGCCGTGGTTGTCGGCCCGCGTCACGTAATAGAGATACTTGACGCTGACCACGAGGAACAGGGACCAGAAGATGAGGGAGAGAATCCCCAAAACTCCTTCCGACGGGGTGACGTCGGTCCGGTGGCCGAGCCACTCCAGACACACTTGCATCGTATACAGCGGACTGGTGCCGATGTCACCGAAGACCACGCCGAGGGCGCCGATTGTAAGCCCGATGCGGGCGCTGGGGTTCAAGTGCAGAGGGGGGCGGGTCGACATTCGTTATGGTCGCGGACAGGGAAGCGGTCTTTCGGGCCGGTTTCCAGTAAAATGCCCAAGAGGCGACAGGGCCCGGGCGGCCGTGCGACGCCCATCGACAACGGCAGCTTTTTTTCTACGGTGGGGCCATGAGCCTGCCCAAATGGAAGGTCGCGAAGACCTACTCGGATATCCTCTATCACAAGGCCGACGGGATCGCCAAGGTCACCATCAACCGCCCGGCGAAGCGGAACGCCTTCCGCCCGGAAACGGTTTCGCAGATGTTCGACGCCTTCGCCGATGCGCGTGAAGACCAGTCGATCGGCGTGATCCTGCTGACGGGCGCCGGCCCGCACACGGACGGCAAGTATGCCTTTTGCGCTGGCGGCGACCAGAGCGTGCGCGGTCCGGCGGGTTATGTCGGCGGTGATGGCGTGCCGCGGCTCAACGTCCTCGACCTGCAGAAACTCATCCGCTCGATCCCGAAAGTGGTCATCGCGCTCGTGGCGGGCTACGCCATCGGGGGTGGGCACGTGCTGCACCTCGTGTGCGACCTGACATTGTCGGCCGACAACGGGATCTTTGGCCAAGTCGGCCCGCGCATGGGCAGCTTTGACGGCGGGTTTGGTGCCAGCTACCTCGCGCGCATCGTCGGCCAAAAGAAGGCCCGCGAGATCTGGTTCCTTTGCCGCCAATACAACGCCGCCCAGGCGCTCGAGATGGGCCTCGTCAACGCGGTCGTCCCGGTGGGCGAACTCGAGGCCGAGGGCGTGAAGTGGGCCCGGCAGATTTTGGAGCACAGCCCGCTCGCGATCCGGTTGCTGAAGAGCGGATTCAACGCCGAGTTGGACGGCCAGGCGGGCATCCAGGAACTCGCGGGCAACGCGACGCTGCTCTATTACATGAGCGAGGAAGCGAAGGAGTTTCACTCCGCGCAGCGCGAGAAGCGCAAACCCAACGCGAAGAAGTTCCCGTGGCTGCCGTGAGCGGAGTGGGGAGCGTCACGGTCCGTGAAGCCCGGGTGGAGGACGTGCCGGCGCTGGCGCGGCTCGCGGGCGAGCTTGGGTATCCCACCGACGAGACGCAGATGCGGCTGCGATTTGAGCGCGTCGCACCGGACCGGGAGCACCAAGTGTTCGTCGCCGAATCAGCTGGTGGCGGCGTGATTGGCTGGGTGCACGTGTATCTCACGCGTTGGTTGGCGACCGATGTGCGCGGCGAGATTGCGGGCTTGATCGTGGATTCCACCGCGCGTAATCGCGGCGTCGGCCAGCGGCTGCTGCAGGCGGCCGAAAGCTGGACCAAAGAGCACGGTGGCGCGGTCTTGTCGCTGCGCAGCAATATCATCCGCAAGGACGCCCATCGCTTCTACCAGCGTCTGGGCTACGAGGTCACCAAGATCTCACTGAATTTCAGGAAGACGCTGTGAGACGTGGCTGGCGCCATTGCCCTCCGCGGTCGGGAAACTCGCACTCCACGACGCCGGCCAGGTCAGCGCAGCAGCCGGAACGAGTTCAAAAAATGCATCAAGTCCACGTCGTTCTCCGAGCCGAAAGGACCGACATAGATGAGGGCATAAAGCCGGTCGCCCGCGATGTAGAATCGGCACCGGCAAACATACTTGGTCGCATCGGCCGTAAAATCGACGAGCATCTCGCGCCCGTCAACTTCGCCCAGGCGATGGACGACCAGTGAGCGGATGACACCTCGGACGTTAGCCGCCCCTCCTTTGGCTGCGGCGTCATAAAGTTTGGTCAGGTCCTTTCCTGCCAGCGAGCCAGCCCCAAAATCGGTGTACTGCACAATCTCGGCTTTAGCTCCGGTGCCATGCGCGAGAATGAAAGTTTTAATCTTCCCCGAAGCCGAGTTCGACTCGGTCGTGCTGCGGGTGACCGGCTGGGCAATATCAACCGTAAACCGGCCCGCGTCGTCCACGATGTTTTCCGCCCTCGCGGGTGAAAACGAGAGGACCAGCAGCGAAAAGATCAGGGCGCAATGCCGGCGAGGATCGGTCACGCCGCGAAATCAATCAGACAAGTCAGACCATGCCAAGCGAGGAGGCCGCCGATGGATTCGGAAGGATCGGCGGCCCGTGCCGTGCCGCGCTTACTTCCCGAGGCTCTTCCGGACGTCGGCGAGCTGGTTGGCGCTGCCGAGGAAGACGTTCCGGCTCGCGATGAACTTCGCGTATTCCTCGATGAAGATCTTGCCCGGCGGGCGGAAATCGAACTCGGCGGGCTTGTCGCGGAAGAACTCGCGGTGGACGCGCGTCCAGACGAGGCGGCCGTCGGTGTCGATGTTGACCTTGGTGACGCCGAGCTTGGCAGCGGGCAGGTATTCGTTGGGATCCACGCCCATCGAGCCGGCAATCTTGCCGCCGGCGGCGTTGATGCGCGCGACCTCGTCCTGCGGGACGGAGGACGAGCCGTGCATGACGAGCGGATAGCCGGGCAGGAGCGCCTTGATCTTCTGCAGCACGTCGAAATGGAGGGACTGCTTGCCCTTGAACTTGAAGGCGCCGTG
>CAIPAH010000007.1 GCA_903862955.1 uncultured Opitutia bacterium | reverse complement strand
GCAGCCTCGTCGGTACCACGAACTACGTGAAGGCCCTCAACCTGGTGGCCAACGAGACGTATCCGAGCGCTTACACGCAGGGTATTGCGATCACCATCTCCGGTGTCGCGATGGCCCGTACGATCACGTACGCCCCGTAATTCCGGTTTTCCCGGTTTAACTTCGAGCCGCCCGCCAAAAACGGGCGGCTTTTTTTGTGCCGGCCGGGCGGCCTCAGGCTTCCGGTGGGCGCGTCAGGAGTTGCGAATTCAGGCCGGGCAGGCGCTCGGAGAAGCCGTCGCCTTCCGTCGCTTGGCGCAGCGCCCGCTGGACCATGCCCATCTTTGCGTCGAGATTGTCGATCATCGAAACAAACACGGCCTCGGGTGTGGCCGCATAGACGGCGGCGCCCCATTCGGGTTCACCTTGGTGGCTGAGGACAATGTGCTCCAGGCGCTCGAGCAGATCCTCGCTCAGTTTCGCCTTTTTCCCGGCCTTGCGCACCAGTTGGTAGCCCAGCACCACGTGTCCCTGCAAAATGCCGCGGCGGCTCCGCTTGGTGGCGAGGGTTCCCTCGTATTCGATGGTCTTGCCGGTGTCGTGCAGGAGGATGCCCGCCATCGCGAGACTCGCGTTGACCTCGGGATACAGCGGCAACAGCGCGCGGCAGGCGCGGGCCATGTGCACCGTGTGCTCCAGCAGGCCGTGGCGATAAGCGTGGTGCATGGAGACGGCCGCCGGCGTCCACCGGAAGGCATCGCCCACCTCCTCGAAGACCGCGCGCGTCGTGGCTTGCAAGCCGGGTTGAGCGATGCCGTCGATGAAGCCGTTCAGTTCCTGCCACAGCGCGTCGGCGTTTTCGGGCGCGAGTTCGACGAGGTTGTCGAGCAGACCCGGGGCCCCGAGTTCCGTCTCGGACAGCACGGAAATTTTTCCGAGCTTGGGTGAGAGGCGGCCTTGATAGTAGTCGATTTTGCCTTCGACGCGAATGACCGCGCCTTCGCCGGCATTCCGGAGGAGTTCGAACGCCGGGTGGTCGTTGAAAACCGTGCAGCCGAATGAGCCGGTGCGATCGCCGAGTTCCAGGCTGAAGAACGGGTTTCCATTCGAGGCGGTTTTGGCGGCGAGCTTGCGGACGACGAGCAGGCTCGTGAAGGGCTGGCCGCTGCCATTCTCCAGCGATTTGAGTTCGCAAACCGAGGAAAGTTGAACGGGGGCGTCAGGCATGGCGGCGGAGCCGGAGCGGCTCACGGCTCGTAGTATTTCTCACGCGCCCGCACCTGCACAATCCGTTTCTCAGGCAGAATGCAGGCGGTCAGGCTGCCACCGAGCACGCAGGCGGTGTCGATGCCGAGGGACCATTTTAGACGGGAGACATCGGGCCGGGGCGTGTGGCCGTAGATCACGAACGGAGGTCCGATCCATAGCTCGGACCAATGTGGCGCCGCGGGATCCTCGGCGCGTTTGAGCGGTGTGCCATCCTTTGCGATTACCTGGATGCGTGTGACAATCCGTGCCGGCTGGGTTCGCCAGGATTGGTTGGGCAGGAACCCCCCGTGAACGAGCACCACGCCGTGCGCGGGATCGTGGAAGGTGAGCGGCATGGTGCTCAAGTAGGCCCAATCCTTGTGATTGAGCTGCTTCAACGTCTCGTAGTCGCTCTTCTTGAGATGCGTGGGGTCGCCGGTTTTGCGGTAGTTCAACAGCCGCAGTTCGTGGTTCCCGAGCAGCGACAGTTTCGCGTGCTTCCGGGCCAGGGCGATGACCTTCGCGCTATCGGGTCCGCGGTTCACGAGGTCGCCCAAAAGCACGATGCGGTCATGCCGCTCCAGCTCCAGTTTCTCGAGCAGGTCCTCGAATTCGCGGTGGCAACCGTGGATGTCACCGATGGCAATGAGACGGCCTTTCATGGACAGCGGGGAATTTGGCTAGCGTTCGAATTTGGGCCCCCTACAAATTGAAGCCGATGGAATTGACGCTGCATCCCTCCGCCAAGGTCTGCCGAGCCTCGCACCGCGAGTTTGCCGAAGGCGACCGCGTGGTTTCCTATCTCGTGCGCGAGTCGACCGGGGAGGTCGCGCGGCATGACATCCTGGCCAGTGAAGCCGCGACCTACGAGAACCCGAGTTTCGTGTTTTGCAGCTGGACGGTGAATTTCAAGGCCCGGCGGGCCGAGGAGAATCCGGGTCGCGCGTTGAAGCTGACGGCGGAAAATCTCTTCGTGACCCTGGCTGACCCGGCCGCGACGCCGGACCCGGCGAACACGCCGCTGCTGCAATTCCTCGCGCTCATGCTGGAGCGTAAGCGCCTGTTGCGGGTGCGCGGACGCAGCGCGGACGGGGAGCGCCAAGTTTACGAACACGTGCGGACGCACCAAATGTATGAGGTTCCCGTCGGCACGCTCGACGCGGAGTTCTTCATGAAGATCCAAGGCCAGCTCGACCTGTTGATGGGTCCGCCCAAGGCGCCCGCGGAAGCAGTTCCCAGTACGAGCTGAAGCCGCCCAAGGCGCGCCCGACTCAGAGCTTCGGCGCTGGTCGGCCGAGGAAGAATGCCTCACCGAGGCAAGGGAAGGGTGCCGAAGGGTGCACGGTGGTTCGCCACGGGTCACAGACATGTCTTTGCGGGCACGATGGCACTGATTGCCCCGGACACGAGCGGATTAGGCCGAGTCACGCAAAAGTTACAGCGGCTTTTCCTCGCCGCCACGCGTCGCGTTACCGACGCACGGGGACGCCCTGCGAGGCCAGGTATTCCTTCGCCTGCGGGATTGTGAACGTGCCGAAGTGAAAGATGCTCGCGGCCAGGACCGCGCTGGCATGGCCCCGGTCCAGCACGTCGCCCAGGTGGGCGAGGGTGCCGGCGCCGCCACTGGCGATAACGGGCACGGTCACGGCGTCACTGACCGCGCGGGTGAGTTCAAGATCGTAGCCGTCGCCGGTGCCATCGCGATCCATGCTGGTGAGCAGGATTTCCCCCGCGCCGAGTTCCACCCCGCGCCGCGCCCAGCCGACGGCGTCGAGATCCGTGGGATTGCGCCCGCCGTGGGTGTAAACGCGCCAGGATTTCTTGCCCGGCTCCTGCTTGGCATCGATCGCCAGTACGATGCACTGGCTGCCGAAGCGCAATGCGGCCTCGGCGATCAGCTGGGGATTCTTGATGGCGGCGGTGTTGAGCGAAACCTTGTCCGCACCGGCCTTGAGCATCGCCTCGATGTCGGCGAGCGAACGCAGCCCGCCGCCGACAGTGAGCGGCATGAAGCACTGCTCCGCGGTGGCGGCGACGACGTCATGCATGATGCGCCGCTCATCGCTGGAAGCGGTGATGTCGAGAAAGATGAGCTCGTCGGCGCCTTGTGCGTCGTAAGCGCGTGCGCAGTCGACGGGATCACCGGCGTCGCGCAGGGCCTGAAATTTGACGCCCTTCACCACGCGGCCGGCGTTGACGTCCAGGCAGGGAATGATGCGACGGCGGAGCATGGGATGAAGTGACGAGTAACAAGTGACAAGTGACAAGTTGGAAGAAGCAACCGTCGCAACCAGCGATCCGGGCGGCGCCTACCTCCGGCTCGACCCTGGTTATTCGTCCCTCGCCACTGCCGTCTCAGACGTGAGTCACGTCAGGGTCGAAGTTCACCGCGAGGCGGTAGACGTGGCCCGGACGCATGATCAGGGGATGATCGCGCACGAGATACTGCAGATAGTGAATCTTGCCGTAATTGGTGCGATAGCCGGCGTCGGCGCTGACGACCTCGGTTTCCTGCCATGTGCCCTGGAAGTCGTCCTTCACCACGCTGCAGCGCTGGCCGAGGGGGCCGAGGGCGAGGGCGCCGTTGACGTGGTATTTCGAGTGCGGGGCGGCGATGGCGAGAACGTAGCGGAACTTGTCGAGGGTGACCGCCTGCTTGACCGTGTAGGCGAACTCGCAGCTGACCTTGCTGCCGGTGAACGTCCACTGGACCTTCACGCTGCCGAGATTTTTGATGAACTCCTCCTTGGTCGAAATCAGCTCGGGCTGTTCGTAGCGGAAATAGAAGCTGTTGCGCAGGCCCAGGCCGGTGACGCAGTTCTTCCCGTAAAACGCCGGGATCGTGACGTGTTCGCCGAAGGTCAGCTCGGGGAGCATGACGGGCAGGTAGATGTTGTTCGGCCAATCGAACACGCCGGGGCAGTGCGGGAAGGGCAGCGAGTCGCTCGTCAGGGTCTTGCCGGAGCTGACCAGCGGGATCTGCAGGTGGAGGCCGCTGTCGGCGTCGCGATAGAGGAACAGGCCCTGCTCCTTGCGGTTGCTCTTGTCGAAGATGACGAAGCGTCCCGACGTGCGGGGCGGCTCGATTTTGGGCGTGCCGGGCGGCATGTGCACGGTCTTCGCGAGGCGGGACCACTGGCAGAGGTAGCGTGCGGCGTCGAAATTCGCCATGCGCGTGGTGTGGTGCGCGTAGGCCGTGCGCTCGTCGTCGCGAAGGTCGAGAAAGCCCTGCTCCTGGTCGAGGTAGGTCTCGTAAAAAAACAGGAAGAGCCGGCGGAGGATGTCGTAGTATTTCGACTTCTGGTCGTCCGCGATCCAGCCGTCGCGCAGGCCCTGCAAAATCAAGCTGATGCAGTGCATCTGCCCGTAGGCGCCCGCGGCACGGCCGAAGGCCCAGCCGAGCCCGTCCGCGCGCACGAGGTCGGGCATCATCTTGATGTATTTCTCGGCGTAGGTGCGCAGCGTGGGCAGCTTGCGGTCGCGCACGCCGCTGTTGGCGTGGAGCTGGAGCGCGGAGCGGATGAACACGAAGGTCATCACGCCGTAGAGATTGAAATTGCCGCCGAAGCCGGACGTGGCGTCGTCGAAGAAGCCGGCCGAGCTGGTGGCGCTAATGCGTTCCACCATGCGCTCGATCAGGCGCGAAGTCTCATCTTTCTTGGAGAGGCCGAGGCTGAAGCGCGCGACGGCGCGGGCGACGTTGAAGGCCTGCCAGTGATTGTCGTAGTCGCTGCGATGGAGCAGCTGCTTGTCAATGCGCTCGCGGGTTTCCTCGACGAGCCGCTCCCAGACCGGGTTGCGCTCCTTGGAGGGCCCGAAGGCGAGCAGGCCGAGTGAGGCGTAGGCGAGGCCGTTTTCCGCGGGCGGCTCGGTGAACATCTGCGCCGTGATGCAGCGCGCGGCGAGGTCGATCAGGTCGAAGCCCTTGAGCGTGGTCTCGCCCGTGGCGCGATAGAATTCCCCGAGGGCGAAGGCCACATGGCCAGGCTCGTCGGGGCGGGATTGCTCGCCGTTGGCCGGAAGGAGGGTGCCGTCAGGTTGGATCGAGTCGAGATTGTGGGCCAGCATTGAGCGGGCCATGTCGAGACATTGCTCGGAAAAACTGTGCATGCGGTGGTGGTGGAGGGGGACGGCGGCGGGCGGACGGAGAAAGGAAACTTTGCCGCGCGCAGGGCGCGGGCGGCAAGAGTGAAGTTAGCGGGCGATCAACTTGAGGAACTCGGCGTTGGTCTTTGTCTTGGAGAGCCGCGCGATCATGGTTTCGGTAGCTTCCTCGATCTTCTGCTGCACCAGGGCGCGGCGGAAGAAGTGGATGCCCTCGAGCGTCTTCGCGTCGATCAGCAGCTCCTCCTTGCGGGTGCCCGAGGCGGCGACGTTGATGGCGGGCCAGAGGCGCATCTCGGCGCACTTGCGGTCGAGGACGAGCTCCATGTTGCCGGTGCCCTTGAATTCCTGGAAGATGACGTCGTCCATGCGGCTGCCGGTTTCGACGAGCACGGACGCGATGATGGTGAGCGATCCGGCCTCCTCGGTCTTGCGCGCCGAGGCGAAGATCTGGCGGGGTTTCTCCAGCGCGCGGACATCCAGGCCGCCGGAACCGGTGCGGCCGCTGTTGCGGGCCGTGTTGTGGGCGCGGGACAGGCGGGTGATGGAATCGACGAAGAGCACGACGTCGCGGCCCACTTCGACGAGGCGCCGGGCGCGCTCGATGCAGAGATCGGCGATGCGGATGTGATTCTCGATCTGCTCGTCGTTGGACGAGGCCCAGATTTCCGCCGCGGTGACGCTGCGCTTGAAGTCGGTGACTTCCTCGGGGCGCTCGTCGACGAGCAGGATCATGACGTGGCACTCGGGGTTGTTTTCGAGGACGCCCAGGGCCATGTCGCGCAGCAGGGTGGTCTTGCCCGTGCGGGGCGGGGCGACGATGAGGCCGCGGGTGCCCTTGCCGATGGGACAGAAGAGGTCGACGGCGCGCGTGGTCATGCGGCCATCCTTCATTTCCATTTTCAGGAACTGGTTGGGCGAGATCGTGGTCAGCGCCGTGAATTCGAAGCGGGTGCGCCGGTCCTCGAGGGCCACGCCGTCCACCGTCTCGATGAAGCGCATCTTCGGGTTGGGAAAGCGGCCGTCGGGCGGGAAGGCGGTGCCGCCGATCATGGAGCCGGTGCGCAGCTTGAAACGACGGATGAGCTCCTTCGGCACGAAGGGATCCGTGGGACGACGCTTGCCGCCGCGGTTGAGGTCAAGCAGCTGGCCGTTGCCACCCCGTTGCAGGTCGACGTCGAGCACGCCTTCGACGTGGATCGTTTCCACGGGCGCAGGGGCGGGAGCGGCGGCCGATTCAGGGCTGGCAGGGACCGCGGCCGGGGTGGGCGCGGGAGTGTCCGCCGGAGCGGACGCGGTTTTCTTTTCCATACAAAATGAGTGACGGGGCACACCCGCGCTTGACGCTTGAAACTCAGAGCGGGATAAGAGCCGCGGTTCGCGTTCCTAACCCCAAATCCGCCACTAACGTGACAGACCAGACGATTACCTCAGTATCCCGGGAACACCGGAAGTTCAGGCCCTCGGCCGAGTTCAAAGCCCAAGCCAATCTTGGGAGTGAAGCCGTCTATAAGAAGCTCTATGCCGAGTCTGTCAACTCCCCAGAAAAGTTCTGGGGCCGCATGGGCAAAGAGGAATTAGTCTGGCGAAAACCCTTCAAGAAGGTCCTGGACTGGCAAATGCCGCACGCCAAGTGGTTCGTGGGCGGCAAGTTAAACATCTCCGAGAACTGCCTCGACCGACATTTGGGGACCGCGCGGGAAAACAAGGCGGCATTGATTTTTGAAGGCGAGCCGGGCGACGTCCGCACGATCACCTACAAGCAGCTGCATTTCCACGTCTGCCGCCTGGCTCATATATTTGAAAATATGGGCATCGGCGCCGGAGACCGTGTGGCAATTTACCTGCCGATGATTCCCGAGGCCGTGATGGCCATGCTGGCCTGCGCGCGGGTCGGCGCGGTCCACACGGTGATCTTCGGCGGCTTCAGTGCCGAGGCGATCAAGGACCGCATCAACGACTGCAAGGCGCGGCTCGTGATCACTGCCGACGGCGGCTGGCGCCGGGGCAAGGTCATCGAGCTCAAGGCCAACGTCGACAAGGCCCTCGAGCACACGCCGACCGTGCAAACCGTGATCGTCGTCAAGCGGTGCGGCAATCCCGTCACCATGCAGGAAGGCCGCGATGTGTGGTGGAAGGAAGCCTGGGAGGGCGCGCCGAACAGCCACCAGGCAAAGGCGTTCGATTCCGAGCACCCGCTCTTCATTCTCTACACCAGCGGCTCCACCGGGAAGCCGAAGGGCGTGTTGCACACGAGTGCCGGTTACTTGCTCGGGACCAAGCTCAGTGCCCGCTATGTCTTCGACCTGAAGGAAAATGACCGGTATTTCTGCTCCGCCGACATCGGCTGGATCACGGGCCACAGCTACGTCGTGTATGGCCTGCTCGCCAACGGTGCCACGGTCTTCCTCTACGAGGGTGCGCCGAATCAGCCCGAGCCCGACCGGTTCTGGCAGATGATCGACCGTCACGGCCTGACCATTCTCTACACGGCGCCGACCGCCATTCGCGCCTTCATGCGTTGGGGCGATAATTATGTCCTGCGGCATCGGCTCGATTCCCTTCGCCTGCTGGGTTCGGTCGGCGAGCCGATCAATCCCGAGGCGTGGATGTGGTATTACACCATGATCGGAAAGAAGCGCTGCCCAATCGTGGACACGTGGTGGCAGACCGAGACGGGCGCCATCATGATCGCCCCGATGCCCGGCATCACGGCACTCAAGCCTGGCTCCGGTACCCACCCGTTCTTCGGTGTCGTCGCCAAGGTCGTGGACGACAAGGGTCGCGAGGTTCCTCGCAACACCGGCGGCAAGCTGGTCATCACGAAACCGTGGCCCTCGATGCTCCGGACGCTCTGGGGCGACGACAACCGTTTCAAGCTGGCCTACTGGACCGAGTTTCCCGGCATCTATTTCACGGGCGATGGCGCGCGGCAGGACAAAGATGGGTATTTCTGGATCGTCGGCCGCATCGACGACGTGCTCAACGTCTCGGGCCACCGCATCGGCACCGCGGAAATCGAGAGCGCGCTCGTGTCGCATCCCGCTGTCGCCGAGGCGGCGGCGGTGGGCCGGCCCGACGACCTGAAGGGCCATGCCTTGGTATGCTTCGTTACGCTCAAGGCCAGCGCCACGGCTTCGCCGGAGCTCAAGGAGGAACTCCGCCAGCATGTCGCCAAGGAAATCGGTTCCCTGGCCCGGCCCGATGACGTCCGGTTTGCCGCCGGCCTGCCGAAGACGCGCAGCGGAAAGATCATGCGGCGCATCCTCAAGGAAATCGCCGCTGGCGGCACCGTGAAAGGTGACACGACCACGCTGGAAGATTTCAGCGTCGTCGCGACCCTGCAGCAAGAAGAGTAAGCATCGGCAACGTTCCCCGTTGGCGCATTGGGAAGTCGGGCCCAGTGCGGCGGCGTGGACAGAGCACGAGTGCTGAGCGCGACGCCGTGCAGCTGTCGCTCCACGGCGTCGTCTTTGGGAAGACGCAATTCTTACGCCGGGAGAGGAGACGTGCTGACGGGCCGTGGCGCCATGCTGTTTCGCCATGCGCCACGCGATGCGAAGCCAGTCTCTTTTTCTCCGAAAGAGCTGGGGATTTTCTCTAATCGAACTGCTGACGGTGCTGGCGATCATTGCCGTCCTGTCGGCGATCCTCGTTCCCAGCCTGGCGGCGACACGGACCTACGCCTTGCGGGTGAAGACGAAGGTGCAATTTGCGCAGTGGACCGGGGCCATGGAACAGTTTCGACAGGAATACGGCTTCTATCCGGCCATTGACGGCGGCAGCGGCGGGAAAGTACTTCCCGCAGTCTTTGCCGGTGCGCTCACGGGCCGGACGCTGGATGGCACAGCGGACGCATTGCCGGGAAATCTGGCGGGGAACACCCGGCTGTTGAGCTTCTACGTGCTCACGGACGGCGAGTTGGGCGAAAACCGGACCGCATTGAGTGACGCCTTTGGCAACAGCGATATCGCTGTGCTCTACGATCGAAACGGTGACGGTGTGATCAACGAAGCGGACGGATCGGTCGTGGCGGTAACGGGCAGGGAAACAGGCATCTCGCTTTCACCGGCGATGGAGGATCTGGACCTCGCGGCCGGATTGCGAGGCGGCGTCATTTTCTATTCGGCGGGACGGGGGCAAAGTGCGTCGGACCTGATTTTCAGCTGGAAATGAAGCCCGCCAGGCGCACATCCGCGTTCACGCTTATCGAGGCCGTGGTTGCCCTCGGACTGCTGGCGGCATCGGTGATGTTCACGGTCTCGCTGCAGAGCTCGATCAGCCGTTCCATCGCTGAGACCGCAGAGTCCGCGCGTGCGGCCCAGTTGGTCGAGGCGATCCACGTCGAGTTGCAGCGCATCCGTGACACTCCCGTGGGGAACGGGCCGGGAGACCGGCTGCAAGCGTTGGCGGCCATCATTCCGGGTGCGCAGGCCCCGTCCTCGTTGCGGTTGGTCGGCGCGAAAAACGGGACGGTGGTTTTCCGAGAGACGGACATGGATGCCCCTCCTACACGGATCGCCGCCGCCGAACGGTTCTATCTCGTCGAGGTGAGGCAGCAACCGCCGCCGCTCGACTATGTGCCCGGCTCCGGATTCCTGGCTTTGACGCTTAAGATTTCGTGGCCGTATCTGCCTTCACCAGGCCCGCCCGACAGGAGTTCGCCCAGCCGAGGGGCGTCGCTCGTCTTCAACGCCGCCATCGCGCCATGAACTCAAAAAGAAAGCCGGTCGGCCGGCTCTGTACCGGGCGAGGAGCTTTCACCTTGGTCGAATTACTGGTCGCGGCGGGACTCACGATGATGATCGCGATGCTCTGCCTGACTGTCCTGACGAGTTCGCTTGAGCGATGGAATCGAGCGCAGGGGCTGCTCGCAGTCGAAGCGGCGGTGCGGGGCGTGTTCGACCAGTTGGAGCAGGACTTGCAGGGAGCCGTTTTTCGAGACGATGGCGGCGTGTGGCTGGCGGTGTCCGTGCAGCAAACCCCCGGGGTCAGCGGCAGCTGGGTGATGGGTACAAAGCCCGCCGCGACCTCGCTCGACCCAGCTGCGTCCGTCCTGGACGACGCTCGCTTTGGCGTCGGAGGAGTCTGGTTGCGCTTCATCACGGCCAATTCTGCTCCGGACTCGGAAGGCAACGGAACGGACGTGCCCGTGGCCGTTTCCTACCAACTCATCCGTCGCCCCGCGTCACCGTCGGCTCAGTCGGTGGGCTACGCGATCTATCGAGCCCAAGCTGGCCCGAAGGCCACCTTTGACGCCGGCTACGACCTGAGTGCCGCCAACTACAACACTCCCTCTGACGAAATCGGAACAGCCGGAAACCTGGTCAGTCCGGCTTACGCGCAGGCGCTGGTCGGGAACGTCATCGACTTCGGGGTGCGTTTTTACCGTCGGGAAACGGATCCACTTTCCGGCAACGTGTCACTCGTCTCGATTTTTCCCCGGAACAGCCTGACGCTGGAATACCGCGTGGCATCCGGACCGAAGGCCGGCCCGTCCGCATCGCCTGCTCCGGAGGTCGTCGATGTCTTTGTGCGGGTGGTCTCGCCCGAAGGTGCCCGCCAGCTGGAGGCGCTGGAGGGCGGTCGACTCAGCGGAGACTGGTGGAAGATTGCCACGGCGCATTCGTGGGTCTTCACGCGGCGCATCTGGCTCCGCGCCGCGCCGACAGACGTATGATTCGACCCAAGGGCACATACGAATGGGCGCGGATTCACCGGGGCGGATTTGCACTGATGCTGGTGATCGGACTGTTGACGATCCTGATTGTGCTGCTCCTGGCGCTGGCGGCTCTGGCGCAAATCGAAGCCCGCGACGCGCGAGCGACGGTCGCGGAAACTCAGGCGCGTCGGAATGCGCTCATGGCGCTGCAACTGGGTTTGGGCTGCCTGCAAAAATATGCCGGCCCGGATACGCGGGTCACGGCGACGGCGCAGTCCTTCGGCGAAGGTTTTGGGACGAGTCACTACACGGGCGTATGGGACGCGACAGCGCCCGGCGTGACACCGCTCACCTGGCTCGTGAGCGGAAATGAAGGAACGAATTCCCTGGCCCGATCGCCGTCGGACATCGGCGAGACAGTCGAATTGGTGGGGTTGCACACGGCTGGCGCCGCAGGCGACGTGCTGGCGCCGAAGCAACCTCTCTCCAGCGATGGGGTTGCTGACGGGCACTATGCTTGGTGGGTGGGGGACGAAGGCGTCAAAGCCGCCGTTGTCGATGCCGCTTCCGTGGGCGACATCAACTATCCACCGTTCGACTTTGCGGAAGGGCGCGAACGCATCCGACAACAGGTTCCCTTGGGCGCTGGGCCCGCCGGCACCGCCGGCCAGCCGGTCGTGGAACCGCGAGACGGCGCAAATGCGACGGTGCTCTCGCGCATCTTTACGTTGGGACAAATCGCGTATTTGAATCGGGTTGGCAGTGCGACGCCGGTGGGCGCGGACCCGATTCGAGTCGCGTATCACGACTGGTCACCCGGCAACGAAGCCGTTCTCGCGACGACGAATCCGGGCGGATTAAGGAGGGATTTGTCCCTGCGCCCGGACCTTCTCGGCCCGGCTTTTGCGGCGTGGGCGAATTACCCCGCTTACATGGAGGATCCGGCGTCACCGGTGGGGCCGGCCATTTCGCCAGTCTATCCCTCCGGGGATCCGCGCAATGCGCTGCGGCGTCGCTATCGTCTGACCGCGCCGTTGGTCGCGAACGGCATCCAACACGGCGTGGCGCCCGTGCTCTCGTATTTTCTGATCACATTCAATGTCCGCACCGACCCCTCGGCCAGCGGAAGCCTGCGCCCGCTGGTAGCGCGAGCGCGCTGGCTGGTTTCACTGTGGAATCCCTACACCAGCGCGATGGTTCCGGAGCCGCTCCAGCTGGAAATTTCGGGATTGCCCAATGTGAATGTCATCAACGACACGCTCGGCGTTTCCGTCGCGAGCCTGAGTCTCGACTCCCTCTACGGCGCGCCACTGCGGATCAGTCTTCCTTGGGTGCCCGCGGGCCGCGACGACCAGCAGTCATGGCTTTCAGGACGCGTTTACACTTGGGCCGCGCAGGAAGACTTGAACAAGGGCTCACCGCCGCCCGCGGGTGGGTTCGCGAGCGTGTTCTATACCCGGAATCTCAGCACCGCCGCCGGCCAGGGCGTGCAGCGGGCCGTGCCATCCGCGAGCGTGGCGAACTCTGCGCAGCTGCACCTGAACGGCGCCGCGAGCCAGTTGACCGTGCGGCTCTACCGCACTCTCTCGGGCGGAGGACAGGAGCTCCTGCGCAGCTTCATCAGCCCGGGCTTTCCCGCCTTCGCCACAACGCCCACCGCGGCCGGCGCTGCCACTTATCAATTTACCTGCGTCTTTCATTTGACGGAGAGTGCCGACACGCCCGCCGCGCCCGAGACCTGGCTGACGACGGCCGGCCAGGATCCGCGCGAAGCCATCCTGCCAGCCGGTGCCTTCTCACCGGCCGCAAACGGACCCCGGCCCGAGCTGTATCCCAATTACACCGCGATTTCGTTTCCGGACCGGCTGCTCGATCGCGCCCTGCCGGCCGCCTTGTCGTCTGCCACCGGACAGTCCTACAACGAGGACACGCCGCTCTTCGAACTGCCTCGAGGACCATTGCTCTCGCTGGGCGGGCTCCAGCAGCTTCCCTTGTCCGGCGCGCGTCCGTTTGCCTCGGGCAACTCCTGGGGGGCGGCTGGAGGATCGAATGCCTGGTTCGATCGCTATTTCTTTTCCGGCTTGGCCACAGGTGTGTCTCCGCCAAGTTCGCCGGCGTTCCCGGCCTTGCCCAATCCGCTGCTGCGGATTGAAGGCAGCAAGCCGGATGGACCGATCCCGGACGCGAGCGATTTGCTCGATCCGATACTGGACGGATACTCGTCCAAATACCTCCTGCAACGCGGAGCATTCAATCTCAACTCCACGAGTTCCCCGGCTTGGCTGGCGATCCTTCGCGCGGGACGTTGGACAACCGGTGACGACTTCAACTTCCTTGCCGCGCTCGCCGCCACCGGCACCAGCGGTGATGTGGTGGCGTCAGTCGCCGCGCAGGGCGACGCGGTGTTCTACCGGTTTCCGTTTTCGGCGCAGGAAACGTACCTAACAGACGTCGGCTATGCGGCCAGCACGACGGTTCCGCCTGCCATGCCCAACGTGTCCTCGGCGGCCAACACCCACTTGTTTCGCCGCGGTGTGCGGGTGTTCTCGGCCGAGCAAACGGTCGCCCTGAGCAATGCCATCGCTGCGCTTCTGCAGACGAAGCTGGCCGACTCAGGTCCTTATCGCTCGCTGGAGGAATTCCTCGGTCCGTCACCGTTGTTTGGCGGGATGAGCTTGCTGGAACGCGCGCTCGCAGACGCAGTCACGGCGGATGGCCTCCATCTCAATGATCCGGCGGCCGTGCCGGAATTCAGCTCCCAGTGGCTCACGCAGGGCGACTTGCTCGGCGTGCTGGCGCCCGTGTTGTTTTCCCGGTCCGACACGTTCGTGATCCGTGCTTACGGCGATGCGGCGCCGCTGGGCCCGCGCCAACAGGTGAAGAGGGCATGGTGCGAGGCGCGGGTGCAGCGACTGCCCAACTACGTCGATGCGACCCAGCCCGCGGAAACCTCGCCCGATCAGCTAAATGCGACAAATCAAGCTCTCGGTCGCCGGTTTAAGGTGGTGACATTTCGATGGCTAACATCCGCCGACATCTGATTTCCCGGCGACTCTGGCTCGCTTTGGCGGTAGCGCTGCCTGGTCTGGGTGCCGAACTGCCGCAACGACGGAGCGAATTCACCGTGTTCGCCGCCGACCCCGTTTCCGGTGTCGCGTTTTCGTCGCATGCCGACGCCGAGCCCGTGACCCTGCAGTTCTATCCGACCGCACGTTCACCGGTCTATTCTTACGTCGGGCGCGACCCGATCACGTTTTGCGACCGTGAGACGGGCGAGGTCGTTGCCGAGGTGAGACCCCCGGCGGATTTGCGTCGCGCCTTGTTTCTCTTCTCGGCCCTTCCGCAGCGTGGCGCGGACGGATTGCGCTACCGCGTCCAAGTTCTCGAGGACAGCGAGCAGCACATGCCGGCTGGAACGTTGGTCATTCTCAATGCCAGCGGGCTTGAACTCAGCGGCGTGATTGACGGCCGGACCCTCACGCTCCGCGAAGGGCTTAACGAACCGTCGCGCGTGGGCGAAACCGCCGAGGTGCTGCTGCAGACGCGATTTCGCGGGCGGGTTTTCCAGTCGTTTGCGGACAAGATTTCGCTCGGACCAACAGGTCGGGCGCTGCTCATTCTGCTGCCGCCATATCGCCCGGGGACGCTCGAGGTTCAATTCCGGCTGCTGCAGAACTAGCCGCGGCGGGGCAAAGCACGGATCATGAATATACTCGCTTGGGTAAATCCGCGGATTGCGGCCTTCGGTTGGCCCGTCCAAGTTGGGCGCGTGAAGATCGCCATAATCGAGGACCATCTGATGTTCCGCGAGGTGCTGCGGAAGGTCTGCTCCCGCGATCTGCGCCACGAGGTGGTGGGTGAGGCGGCCGATGGCCGCGCGGCGGTGACAATGGTGACGGCCACGCAGCCCGATCTGGTGCTGCTCGACCTGCACCTGCCGAACTTGGACGGATTCGGCGTCGTCGAAGCGGTGCAAGAGGCTGTGCCCAAGGCGCGGATCCTCGTGCTGTCCTCCCATTGCGACGACTACACTGTCTTCCGGGTGGAGAAGAGCCGCGTGCAGGGCTTCGTCGACAAGAACACCAACACCGTGACCATCCTCAAGGCGGCCATCACCGCCGTCGGGCAGGGCAAGACGTATTTCTCGGAGACGTTTCAACGCATCAAGGCGGCGCGGCACAACGATCCACAATCCTTTGACAAGCTGCTGACGGATCGCGAGCGGGCGGTGCTTACGCTCATCGGCGAGCCGCAGAGCGACCGCGAAATCGCCACGCGCCTCGGAATTTCCGCGGAGACGGTGGAGAAACACCGCTTCAATCTCCTCGGCAAGCTCGGGATGTCCTCCACTGCCGAGCTTTCGCGGTATGCCCGCGAACACGGCTTTACGCTGGTTGTGCCGCGGAACGATGCCGACGCATTGCTTCCGTGACGGCGCCGACCTCGCGCCGAACCCGCTGCAGCAACTCGTCAAAGGCGAATCCATCGCCGGCGCGGGCGGCTCGCTCCAGGCTCAGGGCCGCTTCCTCCAGCGAGGCGCTGCCGATGAGTTTCGCGTGCGAGAGTAGGTAGTGGGCGGCGTCCCCGAGACGCGCGAAATCGTGCGCCGTGGCTGCGTGCGTGAGTCGCGTCTCGCCTTCGGCCAACGCGTCCAGGAAGCACGCGACCTGCTTGACCAAGCCCTGCTCGGTGCCGTCCGACATGTAGTCCAAGAGGGAAATATCGACCGCCGGTTTCGGGGCATCGGGTGAAACGTGCATCGTCGCGGCGGTGAGCAGCCGGCGGCCCGCTGCGATCAGGATCTTCCTCAGCTTGTCCGGCGTCAGCGGTTTGCCCACGAAGGCGTCCATGCCGGACTCGAGGCAGAGCGCGCGGTCCTGCGGGGTGCAGTAGGCGGTGACCGCAAGCAGGATGGAACGCGGGCCGTCTTCCTCAAGCGAACGAATACTGCGGGCCACCTCGGTTCCGTCCATGTCGGGCAGATTCCGGTCCAGTAAAACCAGGTTGAAACGCTTCTCCCCAAAAAGGCGCAGCGCTTCCTGCCCGGTGTGCGCGCGCTCGCAGGATAATCCCAGCTTCGCGAGCACGGCGGTCGCGGCCCACGCATTGTAATCGGCATCCTCCACGAGCAGCACCGACGTGTTAGCGAGGGAGAGTTTCGGGGCCTCGACGGGGACTTGCGCTGCGACAATGGGCAGGCGGAGGTAAAAACGCGCGCCGTGGCCGGGATCACTTTCGACCCCGACGGAGCCTCCCATCAGGTCGGCGAGCAGCCGGCAGGAGGCGAGACCCAGTCCAGTGCCGGTGACCTCGCTGCGCTGGGCGCGTGCGAGACGCGTGAACTTGGTGAAGAGCGTGGCTTGTTCGGGCCCGCTGATGCCCGCGCCCTCGTCCACCACGGCGAACTCCATCTCGCCCGGGGAGTTGGCGGGAATGGTCGCGATCAGGCGGACGCGGCCACCCGCGTATTTGAGGGCGTTCGAGACGTAGTTGATGAGAATCTGCTGGATGCGCCCCGCGTCGCCCAGCAGCGGCGTATCCAATTCCGGGTCGGTCTCGACCGTGAGCGAGGCCCCGCTGACGGCCGCGTCGGCCTTGAGCATCGTGACCACGGAGCGAAGTAATTCCCCGGGAGTGAACGGACCGGGCCGGAGTTCCACGCGCCCGGCCTCGATGCTGGCAAAGTCCAGCACGTCGTCCACCAGGGTCGAGAGGTAGGTGGTGCACTCCCGCAGCGTCGCAACGATCTCGCGCTGGCGGGGATCAAGCCGGGTGTTCTCAAGCGCCAGGGCGAGGCCGACGATGCCGTTGAGTGGATTGCGAATGTCGTGGCTCATCGTGGCCACGAACTGGGTCTTCGCCGCGCTGGCCTGCTCCAACTGCTCGGTGCGCTGGCTGACCTTGCGCTCGAGCTCGGCGTTGTGCCGCTGGAGGGCTCGCACGCGCAGGCGATAGATGCCGTAGCCGGCCGGCACGAGTGCGAGCAGCAGTCCAGCGATGGCAGGAGTTGTCCGCCACCATGGGGCGAGGATTTCGAAATTGAAATTCGTCTCGTCGCTGATTGCGCCCGTTTCCGCCACGGTCCGCACGCGGAAGATATAGCGCCCGTCGCGAATCGCGGTGAGTTCGCGCCGCGACGACGAATCGGCCGGCACCCATCGGTCGTCGATGCCGTCGATGCGCGTCTCCATCCGCAGGGCCGGGCGCATCGCGAATTCCGGGGCGGCAAATTCAAAGAGCACCGCGCGGGTCGCGTAGGGCAGGGGGCCGGCGATCGGCGTCAACGTGTCGGCATTGGCGCCCTGCGCGAACGCATGCAACAGCGGCGCCCGCGGTTGGGGCGCCAGCGGGCCGCCTGAGACGACGTGCCGCAGCAAACCCTGCGTCCCTCCGATCCAAAGCACCGTGTCACCCGTGTCGGTCGGCTCGGCGAGAATGGAACTCGGACTGCCGATGTTCCACAGGCCTTCCACCGAGTGAGGTTGCCATTTCGCGTGATTGCCGGCGATCGCAATGCGGCCAATGCAGGGAGGCCGACTCTCGTTCTCGCGGTACGCGAGCCACAGCATGCCGCCAGCGCTGATGTCGGAGGTCGCGAGGATCTCGCCGGGACGCAGGCCGGCGACCGGCACGAAAGCGGGCGAATCCTCCCCGAGCAACCAACCGCCGCTGGGAGAGAAAATGAGCAGTCGGCCATTGCGGTCGGCGACGGCAATGCCCGGTCCATCAAAGCTGGGAAGACCATGCGCCGCGTCGCCACGCACGGCTCCCACCGGAGTCTCGGTCGGGGTGGCCAGCAGCACGCCCCGGCTCGTGGTTCCCAGCCACAGCCGACCGAGATGGTCCTCGGCAATGGACGTCGCGATATCCGGCAGGTCCTGCACCAGGACGCGTGCACTGCCGTTCGGATCGCGGAGAACAATATTGCGCCCTTCCGAGATGAGCACGGAGCCCGGCCAGTGCCGCGACGGCTTGGCGACAAAAGCGTCTTGAAGGGTCGAATAGAAGACAGAGAGGTTATCGTCTTCCAGATTCCTTACTGCGCCGATCCCTGAAATCAGGACTCCTTGGTCGCCCAACTCCATGTCTGACACATGTCCGAGGGCACCGCCCACCGCGGCGAATTGTTTGCCGTGCTCGGAGAGCCGAAAGATGGCGTTGTCGGTGGCCGCTACAATTTGGCCGTTGGCGCGAATAATTCTTTGAATCGGCTGCTGCGGTAACAGCGCCCGACTGTCGTAGATCGAGGCAAGAGCAGGCGCGGAGACGCTGAAAATGCTGGAATTCGACGTGGCCCAAAGTCTGTCCTCTCGGTCGACAAAGAGAGAAAAAACGGAGTTGGAGGGCAGGCCGTCTGCGTGGTTCAAAATCCTTTCGATGGTTCCCTCCCTAGTGATGAATGCGATGCCTCCGTTGAACGTTCCCAACGCGAGTCGACCGTCGGCCAGGCGCGCAGCACAGGTGAGTTTTTGATCGGAAATGAATTGGGCAATGTCGGGGGCAAAAGTCTGCAGTTGTCCTTTCTCGAAGACGAAGAGCCCTCGTGACGATGCGAAAAGCCAGCCGTTGGGCCGAGGTTCCATCCAGAAAATCACAGCGTCCCCCAATGCTGCCGCAGGAATTATCAAGCGCGGACCTGTTTCGCCCAATTCGTAGAGTCCTGACGCACGGTGATGAACGTAGATCCGCCCATCGATGCGCATTGCGTGAAGACGACGTGCCGCGACTCCCGGCATGGGCCAAACCCGCATCTTATCTCCATTCCACACGATCACGTTGTCCGCTGTGATAAACGTGGCTCCCTTGCCGCCCGCGAAAACCTGCCACACTTCGCCCAGCACTTGGTGCTCTTTCGGAAGATTTCGATTGAGTGAATGATAGCTCCAGGTCTTTCCCCCCGAAGGTTGGTCAAACCACCCGATTTCATTGGCCGCCCCAGCCCACAGTCTTCCGTCAGGCCCAAAATCTAATCCGCGCAGGGCGTAGGCGCCGTTGATAGAGTCACTCTGCCAGCGGTCGCCATCGAAGCTCACGAGCATGTTGCATCCGAAATGCAGCACCCCGTCCGCGCTCTGCACGGTAACCCAACCCATTGCATCTGTGCCAATTTCTGCCGCGGAATATGCCCTGATTTGGGGATAGCCCACCGATTGGGCCAGAGACTTGGAAACGGGAAGTAATCCGCCGACGAAAATGGTCAGGCAGGAAAGCACATGGCCACAGCGCGCGCGCCAGAGGACAGTAGGTTTCACTTCGGGCCAGCTTGGGGGGTTTCCCCCCGAGTGGCGATTTCAATTTTGCGAAGCCCTACCGGAATTCCGGTAGTTAAGGCCATCGCAAGCGGACCGATCTAAACGAGAGTTCACCTCGTTATGAATTCACTAAATCGCCTTGTCCTTGGATTTGTCTCCAGCCTCCTGCTCGCCGCTGGTTTTACGCGGGCAGCGGATCGCCTCGATCCCATGACCAATGTCTTACGCAGCTCCTCCAACAACAGTGTGGGTGTCACGGCACCTTGCACCATGCCCTGCGAAATCGCGTCGAACGCCACATAACGTCTTCCCGCCATGCTCAGCCTTGCCGCCCTGCGTTATCGGAGCGTGCTTGCCGTGCACGGCGGGCCCATTGAGCGCATTGAGTCAGGGGTGTTTCCGGTGTGCGGCCGGCGGATGATCCAGGCAAATGCCCGCCTCTCCGCCGGTCTCACGCCGAAGCGCCCCTTGAGCATCTACAGCGACGCCGACGGCAGCGGCACGCACCCGCGCGCCAGCGTCGCGCGGCACATGGCGGTGTCCGAGGCGCTCGAACGCTGGGCCTTCCATGCGACGGTGCGCTCGGAGCGGGCCGCCGAGTTCGGTTTTGACGTCGACCCGTCCTCCAACGGCATGTCCGCGTTTCCCGGTTTGTTGCGCACGCAGGCCCGCCGCAAGGCGATGCTCGAGGCGGTGGAACGTTTCTCGCTGATCGCCTGGTGGGAGGGACGCACGGCCGGCCGGAAGTTTGAAACCGACTGGCCCGGCGTGTCGGCGGTGGCCATCGACGGCCCGTTTGGCGGCGTCACCGTCGTCGCTTACGCCCGCACCGACTACGGCGGTTATGCCTACGGCCATGCCGCCGAGGAGTCCTTCGGCGCCGCGTGTGAGCGCGCGGTGGTCGAACTCGCCCGTCACGAGTGGGTGCTCCGCTCGACGTGGCTGAGCTTCGTTTCGGGCGCCAAGCCCGTGCCGACCGACTTGTTTGAACGGCGCTGCCTGCATTTTTCCTCACCCGAGGGACATGAACAGTTCCTACGCCGCGTCGACGGCCGGGTCTCGGGGCTTGCCCCGCGGCCGGAAGTCGCCTCTGACCGGGACATCCCGGGCCCGTGGGCGGACTACGCCACGGTCTGGCGCTTTGCGCTGCGTCCGCCCTCCGATGATTTCCTGCATGCCGGGAACGATTACTTCTTCTGGTGATGCTCAGCCCCGTCCCAGCACCGACTTCGAACAGCTCGTCGCCGCAACCCTGGCCCACCATCGGGGAGCCCAAGCGGGGCTCGCCGGTCGTGCGCATCCTCCATCTCGAGGACAATGACCTCGATGCGGCCTTGGTGCGCAAGCTGGTGCTCGCGGAGTGGCCGACGTGCCAGCTCACGCGTGTGGCGACGCGGTTTGCCTACACCGGCGAACTGCATCTGCGGACGTTCGACGTAATCCTGTCGGACTTCACGCTCGAATCCTTCGACGGATTTGAGGCGCTCGCCCTGGCACAGCAGTGGGTGCCCGACACGCCCTTCATCCTGCTATCGGGGACCGTGAGCGACGACATTGCCATCGAGGCGGTGCGCTCCGGGGCACGGGATTACGTGCTCAAGGATCAAATTCTGCGCCTGACCGTCGCGATTCATCGCGCGTTAAAGGAAACCGAGGAGCACGAAAAACGCCGGCAGGCCGAGCGCTACGGGCGGGAACTGGCGGGATTCCTCAACAAGGCCCGCGAGGCGATCGTTGTCATCGATCTCAACGGCCGGATCACGTTTTGGAACCAGGGCGCCGAACGCCTGCTGGGCTGGTCGGCCGCGGAGGTTTCGACGCAGACGACGGATCGCGCCTTCGGCACGTCCGTGGCTGAGCAGTTGGCGAATGGGCTGAAGATCGCCACCGCCCAGGGCGAGTGGATGGGCGAACTCGAGGTGACCACGAAAGCCGCTGGTGACCGCCTGATGGAATTCCGGATTTCCCTGATCAACGATGACCGCGGGCGCCCGCAGGCGCGGCTGGCGATCTGCTCCGATTTGACAGAGCAGAAATTGGCGGAGCGCCGCGTGCGCGAACAGGCCGAGATGCTCGATCAGGCCCGCGAGGCGATCATCATCACGGACATGCAGAGCCGGATCATTTACTGGAGCGCGGGCGCGGAGCGAATCTACGGCTGGCAGAGCGACGAGGCCATCGGCAAGACGGCGGAGGAACTTTTTCCCCAATTCAAGGGCATCGAGTGGCTGCGCACGGCCCGTGAGGTCACGCGGGCCCAGGGCGACTGGCATGGCCTGAAGCAGGTCGTGGACCGGCTGGGCAAGCCCCGCATGATTGAAGTTCGCCGCACGCTGATCCGCGACGAGAGTGGCCGCGGCAAGGCTCACCTCAGCATCGCGAGCGACGTGACCGAACAGAAACGCCTCGAGGAACAGCTGTTGAAAGTGCAGCGGGTCGAGACGATCGGCCTGATCGCGGCCGGCATTGCGCACGATCTCTACAACATGCTCGCGCCGATGCTGATGGCGACGCCCGTCCTGCGCGGAGCCGTGACCGACCCGGTGGCCCTCCGGTTGCTGGAAATTCTCGAAACGAGCGCCGACCGCGGCGCGGCGCTGATCCGGCAAATTCTAGCTTTCTCGCAGGACGCTGTGGGCGAGGCCCAGAGCGTCGAGTTGCGTCCACTTTTGGGCGATATCCGGATGTTTATGGCGGAGACATTTCCCAAGACCATCAAGGTGGTGGAGCAGTTCGCCCCCGTGGTCTGGGCCGTCGAGGCGAACCCGTCCCAGCTTCACCAAGTGTTGCTCAACCTCTGTCTTAATGCGCGCGATGCCATGCCGACGGGTGGCACGCTAACCTTGTGCGTCGAAAATTGCCGGCTGGATCGCACCACGGCTGCCGCGATCGACGGCGGCCGGCCAGGGGAATTCGTCTTGCTGCGGGTCGACGACACGGGCACCGGCATTGCGCCCGAGGTCCTGGCGCGGCTGTGGGAGCCATTCGTCACCACGAAGCGCGGCGACAAGGGCACCGGCCTGGGGCTTTCCACCGTGCGCGGCATCGTCATGCACCACCGCGGTTTCATCCAGGTTGAGAGCAAGCCGGGGCAGGGCACATCGTTCCAAGTGTATTTGCCGGCGGCCCGCACGAAGGATGCTCCGGCGCACGCCAACGCCCCCAGCGCGCCCCGGGGAAATGGCGAGCTGATCCTCGTCGTCGACGACGAGGAGCCGATCCGCGACATGATCGGCGACATGCTCACGCGGCATGGCTACCGCGTCCTCACCGCGAGCGATGGCGCCGAGGCGACCGCCTTCTTTGCGAAACACGCCAACGAAATCAGGTTGGTGGTCTCGGACCTGAACATGCCCAACCTCGATGGCGCGATGCTGTCCCGCGTCTTGAAACGGATGAATCCCGATGTGCGTGTGCTGGTCGTAAGCGGCATGGCTTCGCCTAGCGAAGGCCGACCGGATTTTCGCGCGGGCGAGTTCACCGGCGCGTTCCTCCACAAGCCGTTCAAAATCGAAAGTCTCCTGCAAAAAACTTCCGAGCTGCTGCAGCGTCCCGCGGTTGTCGCGAGCAGGAACTGACCACCCGGCCGGACGAGGCGGCGCGGAGAGGGTTGCAACGGCCGATCCGCAGCGCCAGACGCGCGGGAAAAAAGCTCGCGGCTGGCCCGGCCCGCTTTCACACCCATCGGCGCAGGAACAAGATTTCGGCCCCCCCAGCACCCCGGGCCGATCAGCTTCCGCGCATTCCCGATCTTCACCCCATGAACACCCGCCGGGACTTCATTCGCACCGCGGCGCTGGGCACGACGGCCGCCACCTTGCTGCCACGGATGTCCTACGGCGCCAGCCCGACTCCCGCGGCCACCGCGCCTGCGGCACCCGCGGCAGCGATTCTCGGCGAGGGAGTCGCGGCGCGTCATCGCAATCTGTTCAACGGCGATACCTGCGTGTATTTCTACAATCCCGAACGGTGGCAGCCTGAGGGTGGGCCCTATTCGGCGCGGGCGATTCACCGCTACGTGGAGGAACTCTCCGGCAACGGCATCGACACCTTCCTGATCAATGCGAACGCCTCGAAGGCGTGGTATCCCAGCAAAAAATTGCCGACCATTCTCGACGGCTACCGGCGGGGCGACCGGGAGTTCTTTCGCGGCCACGCGATTTGCATGGGCCTGACCAAGCCGGACGACGTGGAGAAATTTCTCGGCACGTCGGTCACCTTCTTCAACCAGTATCTGGATTTGGTGGAGGCCGGGGTGGACTGGCTCGCGGAAACCTCCGTCGCCTGCCGCCAGCGCGGGGTTGCCCCATGGGTGAGCGTCCGGATGAACGACCTGCACGGGCACCACAATTTCGAGGGGAGCTTCTTCAACCACCCGCTGCTCAAGCGCCGCGAAAACCGGCTGCAACACAGCACGTATCCCGGCATGTCGGGCGATTTCACCTATCGCGAAGGCCTCAACTACGAGCTGCCCCAAGTGCGGGAGATGTTGTTCGCGCAAATCCGCGAGGTGGTGGAGGACTACGATTTTGACGGTCTGGAGCTCGATTGGTGGCGCCAGCCCCTCTGCTGCGAGCCGAACGCCTCCGAGCAAACGGTGGCGATGATGTCCGACTGGTTCCGCGAGATCCGGGCCCTTACCCGGCGGCGGTCCGCGAAAACGGGGCGACCCTTTTATTTTGGCATGCGCCTGCCGGGGAAGCTGGCGACGTTGCGGACCATCGGCATTGACGTCGTCGCGCTCTGCCGCGACGGCACGCTGGATTTTCTGTGTCCATCGGGGTTTTGGCGGACGTCGTGGGATATGCCACACGACGAAATCCGCCGGGCCGTGGGGGAGGGGCCCGCGATCTACGGCGTGATCGAAGATGGTGCCAATGCGATCCCCACGTTGAACCCGGCCACGGGCTATCGGCGGGACATCCGCCTGATCTCTTCCAGCCGAGAAATGCTCTCCGCCAATGCCGCCGGCAAGCTGGTGCTGGGCGCCGACGGGATCGAGTGGTTCAACTTCTACTGCACCGACCAAGCCCGCATCCCGGGTCTGGTTTCGGACTACACGTTTCTCCGCGACATCCACCGCTTGGACCAGCTGCGCGGGCGGCCGAAGCACTACACGTTTGCCGATCTCGGCTTTCGCGACCTGTCCCAGCCGCCGTTCGAGGCCGCGCCGCAGGTGCCGCAACTCCTAGAGCACTATTGGCGCCACACCTTCCGCCTGCCCATGTGCGCCGAGCCTTTGGATCGCGGGTTGCAACTCGTCATCCAGGTCGTCCTTAAGAAAGATGCTCCCGCGAACCTCGTGCCCGTATCGTTCAATGGTTGCTGGCCAGTGACGACGAGCCGCCCGAACGAGCGCCTGCTGTTTCCCTGCGGGTCGTTGACGCACCACGCGCCCGAGCACATCGGCTACGATTACATCCTGCCGGTGTCGCTCATTCGTGACGGCTGGAACGAGATCACCGTCGAGAACGGGAGCGCGCAGCAATTGACCGTCGTCTGTGTGGAACTGGCGGTTAAGACAGCCGAGCCGTCCGCTTCCGCCGCCACGACTGCCGGCTAAACATCCGCCCCGGACGGGCCGGTCACTTATTCATGTAGAAGATCGTGCCTTTTTTCCCGCCCATCAACTCGCGGTGGTAAACGAGGGTGACGGGGCGGTTGGTAGACGTGTCCACGATCCAAAACTCATTATAGAGCGGCCCTTCCGGCGGGTTGTCGCGGCCGGGCTTGATCATCAGCTGGTAAGTGACGCCCGCCTGGGCCTGCAGCGGCAGATGCGCCCGCGTGTGGAAGTTTGATTGCCGGTATTCCACGCCAATCGTGTGGGGCCCCGGGGTGAGGGCCAGGGGCTTGTCCCAGCCGTCGGCCGCGGCGTCGACGGTCTTGAGGTCGACCATGAAGACAAACCCCACGTGGTCGGTGCCGAACAGGCCTCCTTCGCTGATCTGCATGCCCTTGAGGAAGGCACTGGGCGCGTTCGCCGCCGGCGGATGATAGACGTCCTCGGGCTTTGTATCCGGGGCGGTCGAGCAGCCACAAGGAACCAGGGCGACGCAGAGCAAAAGTAATGAGGTCGAGACACGCGACATGACGCACCCATCGAAAAACGACTCTCATAGACTGTCAAGGGGGAGAAACTCGCCGTCCTGTCGTCCACATCGTGCGGCCAACGCCCGCGGAGCTTCGTCTTGAGCGCCCGCCCGCGCCTTGTGGCGCACGCGAAATTGCTTGTCACTTTTCGGGCGCGAAGCGTAATACCGCCGCTCGCTCCCTCGGTCCGAGGTCGCATTCCGCCAGAGTAGCTCAGTGGTAGAGCAGAGGACTCATAAGCCTTTGGTCGCCGGTTCAATCCCGGCCTCTGGCACCAATTACTTACGCAAGTTGAGGGTCGAAAAGGTGCTCACAATCGTGAGCACGAGTGGAAAAATAGTTTCGACCCTCTCGCCCTCTTGGGTGCCTTTTCGGGCACCAAGAGGGCTTGCTTGCGGGGCCGATATTCAAGGCCTGAGAGCGGCTTCGCCGAAAAAGCCAGTCGCATGATTTTGCCCTTGGGTCGGGTGTGAGCCGCGCAGCTACATAGAAAATTTCGCAGGCCGTGGGCGGCGGCATCGGGGAGGTGCCATCCATGCGTCGGGACCGCTTTAAAGAGGCGAGGAACGGCTGGAATCGCTTGTTACGGCCTAAATCGGGTGGCTCCATCACCCTATGGTCCCATCGAGTGCCGACTTTTCCATCCTGAGATGCGTTCCTAGCGGCATTCCTAAAGAGCCATTGGAGCACGCGAATGTGGTGTTGCGCCAGAATTTCAACGTGGTGTTATGGCAATCTTGAAAAAAGGGCGTCCAAGCGCACCCAGATGAACCAACTCGCCTCCCAGATTGAGCGTGCCGTTGTTAGGAGCGAATGGGATCATTTTATTTAAGCCATGGACATCGAAACATCCAATGCGATTAAGCTGTTCTTCCCGAACCCCTCATTGGTGCAGGTGTTTTTCGAGGCTGTAGCCAATGCGCTCGATGCCGCGGCGTCTGAGATCTCTATCAAGATCGAGATACAGAGCTTCACCACACCAGAAACGCTGAAGATTTCCATAAGCGATAACGGCAATGCTTTCACAGACGAAAGTTTCGAACGTTTTAAACGGTTACTGAAGCCGCAAGACTCTTTTCACAAAGGCCTCGGTAGGCTGGTTTTTCTAAACTACTTTGGTCGTATCGCAGTTGAAAGCGTTTGGGGGACAAAGCGGCGCGTCTTTAATTTCTCGGAATCGTTCCAGGGCGACAACCAACTTGAGACACTAGAGTCGGTGCAGCCAAATTCGACCACGCTCGTTTTTTCGAATTTCATCAAAGATCGGGTTAAATCCTATGATGATTTAAGGCCCAGTTCCCTGAAGGAGCGAATTATTGAGCAGTTTCTTCCCGCATTGCATGAACGCAGACGATTGAAGCGGGACTTTACTATACGAATCGATCTTCACACAGAAGAGAGTAAAGCGCAGAAAGAGTTCTTCTCAGGTGTGAGTTCCGCGTTGCTGTAGAGAATAGTGGCTATGCGCGGTGCTGGGGCGCACTCGCTCAGGTGCAGCCGCACATGTTGGATTTGGGATATGTCTGGTTCCTCCAAGATGAGGCGCGGCGTCCCGTGGTTGACGCCTTGGCGCAGGCCGGTAAAGCGAGCGCCTTTGACTTGCCCCGCGACCGATGCCGAGGGGAGCACGGCAAACGAATAGAACGTCAACTCGTGGGATTGCTCACCGATCGCGAGCAAATCTCTCCCGAACTGCTCGAAGACATGGCGCAGGTCGAGTATCCGTTGTATTTCATCGATCTAGAGTCGCTCAGAACGGTAATTCCTCCGCGAAGCGGCGGACGAGTTAACGGACTGACTTTGTTTCAGCTAAGTGTTCATACCTGCGTCGCGCCTGGAAGTCCGCTGGTTCACCACGAATGGCTCCATGCCGACGAAGTAGATCCCAATGCTGCTTTTGTTACTGCGCTGCGCAGCGTTGTCGGCGACGAGGGCTCGATTTTGACGTGGTCGGAATATGAAGCTCAGTCACTCTCCGAAATCCTTCGCGAGCTGCCGAGCGATAGAATCGAGGACGGTGACGCGCAGTGGCTGCACGGTTTGCTGCAAAGTGGCCGCATCGTGGATCAACATCGGATGTGCTACGATCATTATTGGCATCCTCTGATGGGTGGGTCGTGCTCGATCAAGAAAGTCCTGCGAGCAACTTGGAGTGAACGTTCACCCGTGAAGCAGTGGCCTCCGTTTTCGGAAATGGAGTTCGACGTTGATCCTTACGCGATATTGCAGCGCTCAGGAGCAGTCAGCGAAGGGTGTGGAGCGATGGAGGCATACCTGACCATGCAGTCGGGGGCACCCGAGGACCGAGTGGCTGCGCGGCAGCAATTGCTGGCTTATTGCGGTACCGATACGCTCGCCCAAGTTTTTATCTGGTCCTATTGGGCATGGCGACTCAGCCCAGAATGACCGGAGTGCGCACCTACCACCCAGCAACCGCCTCGGGTCGCAAGCCAACGTAGTGTCTGCTGGTGACAATAATGTCAGCGTGCCCAAGCCAGTAGGAGGCTTGGCGCAAGCCGAACTCCTGTTCCCAGCGCGACCCGCACAAACGCCGCAGGTGGTGCATCGGATTGCGGACGCCAATCCCGTTTTCGCGCAGCCATATCATGAGGCGTTCGCAAACGCGTTCAGCACGTAGCTGCGGTGCGCCGTATTTGGTCCGTGGACGGTTGTGGATGACGCCGTCGGGGATCACGTAGTCAGTTGCCTTTGCATCCCCCTTAAATGAGCGAATTTCTTCCAGCAGCTTGGGGTTGAGAGGAATGGTTCGAGCACTCGTGCCGCTCTTCACGCGACGACTAGATCGCCAAGTCACCCTCACCCCCACATCGGTTATGTCTTCCCAACGCAGGAATGTCGCCTCACTGCGCCGCAGTGCGGCCCCGAGACAGAGCAGAAAAAGGACGTATCCATTCGGCTCGGATTTGCACAGGGTTTCCCGCGCGCTTTGTTTCAACGTGGCCAACTGGGCATCACCCCATGCGTAAAATGGCTCTGGCTGCCGAACGGGAGGAATATTGGCCAGCAGAGGATTCGGGATATCCACCTGCTTCTCGTCTTTCAACCACGACAGAAACACTGTGCTGAACAGGCCTGCTCCTACCGCCCGCATAAGCGACACATAGGCTGGTTCGGTCAATTTCAGCTCCTTAGCGGTGAGTGAAGGGGCCCTGGACTGCAGGTCGCGTACCGTGACGATTTTGGCCAGTTTAGCCAGTCGCGTGGTGTTGCGCATGTACGAAGCGGCGGTTTGCGGAATCGGACGGCATTCCTGGAGATTCCTTGGCGGGGCGGCCATGAACTCCCGATACCAAAGGACGATGTCGGCTAACGATGCATCGGTGCGCGGTTCATCTTCGGCGGGGGCAAGGGCTGCCGTATCCTCGATCACCATGAAGGCGGCGGCCCGCATGGCCTTGGCGTAGTCTTCCTGCCTGGTTGAACGGAAGCGCTGACGGTGCTGCGCATCCCGCCAGTAGGCCCACCAGTACCTCCCGCGTTGGCGTAGGGTCAGCATACCTCGGCTGTTGAGGCCGAGGGCCTGAGCAAGCGTGACCTTTGCTGTGGCTCCCACCTACGGATTTTATCGTCGGCGGGAATTTGCGAAATCACTTTCGCAACGGTCTTTTTTGGCTTGTGATCAGTGCTCACGTATCGGTCCTGTGAGCACTACTTTCGGATCTTAAGGTGTTTTAGTCCAGCGCCTTGACAGAGGGCAAAATGGCCGTAATCCACTCATAAGCCTTTGGTCGCCGGTTCAATCCCGGCCTCTGGCACCACTTTCCCGGGTCGCCCAACAAAAAAGCGAAGCATCAGCTCCGCTTGGTTTCGATCTGCTGCCTCGGCAGCCAGCCGGCGTTCAGCTTGTCATCGAGTAGGCGCCGAAGACGCACCAGAAGAACACCAGTGTCAGGTAGGACGGCACGTGGGCCTTGAACGAGAAGGTCGTGAGGCGGCTCTTGTCCTCCTTGTTCCAGAACCACTGCAGGACCAGGCGCTCGACCCAGACGGAGAGGAAGAATGCGGGCACGAGCATCACAATCGCGGCCACCGGCACCATCCAGTAGAGATCGCGTCCACTGTGCATCAGCCAGGGGGCTTGCACCGTGACCGCGTAAAGCTTCCTCCACCACGTGCTGAGGCCGTGGACGTAGTTGCCACCGACCATCTGCTGGACCGAGAGCCAGAGCGTCCAAAGGACCGGAAAGCCGATCAGCATGGACGTGAAATTGGACGCCGAGATCGGCCCGATGGCCTGGCCGAGGGTGAGACCGAGGAGTTTCTTGGCCGAATACGCCTCGATCAGCACGATGGGCACGAGGGCCGCGAAGATGGCCAACATATGCCAGAAAAGCATGGGGACCGAAGAGTCCGCGAGAGTTGGAATGTGCATGGGGTAAGTGGAGTTGAGCGTTGAACCTTTGTCTCGAATTTCCACTTCCTGACGGCTTGGTGCCAGCGAAATGCAGCTGTCCTGCGATAACTTACACATCCTTTACGAATCGCATCGAAATGATTCGGTAGATGCTGTGGCCTAGGAGGTAGCGATTCTTACGATGCCCACAGTAGCAGACCCACTACCTTGCATAAGTCGCTGATAGCCGTTGCTGGATCCGGCAGGAGAATGCGTTACGCAACTCGGGCCGTCAGCGCGGGTCGAGACGGCCTTGGCGGCTGACCGCATCTTTGCCGCCACGAGCCGCCGCAAAATCGGCGCGTGCGCCGGCGGATTCAGATTTCCGCGAGCAGCGCCAGGAGTTCCCGCTCGGGATCCTCGTGCGACTGGGCGCGGGCGAGCTGGAGCGCCTCGGTCAGCAGTGGCTTAGCATCGACTGGGCGTCCGAGCTGCAGGAATAGTTTCCCGAGGAGGATGCGCGGCATCATCCAGTTCGCGTCGCTGGCGACACAGATTTCAAGGTGTGGAATCGCCTCCGCTCCGCGCGACTCTGCGAGCAGGGCTTGGGCGAGGCTGAAACGAAACAGCGCGTTTTGCGGCTGTTGCGCCACGCGGGCCTGGAACTGCTCCACGCGCGACGCCATGCGTCACGAGACGTCGTCGACGAAAACCAAAACTCCCGTCGCGTTGTCGGGCCCGCCGCGGCGGACGGCCAGCGTAACGATCTCGTGCAGCAGTTCCTCCGGCGTGGCATCGCGCTCGACGATCTCGGCCAATTCGGAATCGCGCACGAGGCGGGTCACGCCGTCGGTGCAGAAAAGATAGCGGTCGCCCGCCTGCAGCGGACGGTCCACGAGATCCACCAGCGGCGGCGTGGGCTGGCCAATGCACCGCGTCAACGCATTGCGGTTGGCCTCGTGGTAATAAACCGTTTCGCCGCGCGCCCGGCGCATCCGCGCCTCGTTTTCGACCGAATGGTCCTCGGTCAGCAGGTGAAACCGATCCGCACGCAGGCCGTAGCAACGCGAGTCACCCACGTGTGCGATGTGCAGGGTCTTCTCGCGGACGTAGCCAAAGGTCAGGGTCGAACCGATGCCCATGCTCGGGCTCAACTTGATGCCGAGATTGTGCACGCTGAGGTTGATGTGGTGAACCACGGCGGTGAGATCGATCTTTGGATCCACCGGCTGCGCGGTCACGGCCGTAACCACCTCGTCCACGGCGCATTGGGCGGCGTCCGCGCCACCGGGCAACCCGCCGACACCATCAGCCACGCCAAAGACCATCGAGGGAAGGTCGCAGACGAAGCGATCTTCGTTTCGTTGGCGGACACGGCCGATATCAGTAAGCGCAGCGGCGCGGAGCTTAGGCATGAAGGGTTTACTGAGGTTGGCCGGGTGGGAGCTTAAGCGAAAGGATGAAATGATTCGCCGCGGGTCCCGCGCGTCAACTTGGTAAACTGGGACTGCGGCAGACTGTCGAGAAACAGTTGCCCGTATGACTTGGCGAGGATGCGCGCGTCGAGGATCGTGATCACCCCGCGGTCCGTCGCCGTGCGAATCAGCCGGCCCGCGCCCTGGCGGAACTTGATCAGAGCGTCGGGGAGCGTGAGTTCATTGAACGGGCTGCGACCCTGATCTCGGATCCACTCGCTGCGTGCCTCCGTGACCGGGTGGGTGGGCAGATCGAACGGCAGCCGCGTGATGATCACCTGTGAAAGCGAAGGCCCCGGCACGTCCACGCCGGCCCAGAAACTGTCCGTGCCAAACAGGATCCCGTTGCCGGCGTCCTGCAGTCGTCGCGTCAGCTCGGTGCGCGAATGCTCCTCGCCTTGCATGAAAAACGGCCGCTGCTCGCGCGTAAACTCGGGCGCCAGGATGTCCGCCACCTGGCGCATGTCCTGGTAGCTGGTGAACAGCACGAGCGATCCGCCGGACACGCGCAGCGCGCAGAAGCGGATGTAGTCCACGAGTGACTCGATCGCCAGCCGCGCGCCTTGGGGCGAGGGCAGGGGAACGTCGGCGGCAACGTAGACGCGCATGTGCCTGGCGAAATCGAAGGGCGACTGGACGATGGCAGTGCGCACGTCCGTGGCGCCGACGCGTTCCTGGAACGGCAGGATCTGTCCGCCCACCGCGAGCGTGGCGCTCGTGAAGACCACCGCGGTGTTCCGCTCGAGCAGCGCCTCGCGCAGGTGCGGCGCGACATCGATCGGCGCCGTGCGGAGCGTCACAATGTTCTGCCTCCGTCCGGAACGCTCCAGCCAGTAAACGGATTTTTCGTCCGAGACGGACAGCCATTGCTTGAGGTTTGTCTGGTAGCTCTTGAGCCGCTCCTTCTGGTCGAGGAGTTCGTCGCGCTCCTGGCCTTCGTCGAGTTTGTCGGCGCGCGCGCCCACCGCCTTGATCAGTGCCAGCAGCGGCCCATCCAGCCAGGGATCGCATTTTGTTTCGTCGCGCACACGCACCACCGGCTGCTTGTCGAGGAGCCGGTCGCGCAGGAATCCGAAAAACTGTTCCGCCGCGTCGAGGGCATCCACCACGAGCTGCTGCTCAAACGCGCCGCCATGCTTGGCGAGCAGGCCGCGCCGGTTTTTGGGATTGTAGAGATACTTCAGCATCCGCTCGGTGCCAAAGCTGCTCAGCCGGAGGCCAAAATGCTCGGTGGCGACGTCGGGCACGGTGTGGCCCTCGTCGAGCACTACGAAATCGTCAGGGAAAAGCACGCCGCGCGTGGCGCCCCGTTCCGTGGCGCCGCCGGCGTTGAGGTGCGCGAAGAGCAGCGAGTGGTTGACGATGATCACCTGCGCGAGCCGCAGCCGGGCCCGCACGCGCTGGTAGAAACAGCGCTCGCCGTCGCAGTGCTTGCGCGAGCAGCCGGAGGAATCGGCGTTGACCCACTCCCAGACGTCCGGCGACGGCGGCGGCGAGAGCTCGTGCCGCAGTCCGTCGCGCGAGGTCTCGGCCCACGCGGCGATGCGCTGGAGTTCGCTGTGCTCCGGCGACGCGAACAGCTCCTGCTTGTCGCGCAGGGCGGCGGCGAGGCGCGTGGTGCAGAGGTAGTTGGCTTTGCCGACGAGCACGGCGCTCTTGAAGTCGGCGTAGGGCTTCAACTCGGGCGTGGAGCGAAACACCCGGCGGCACAACGGCAGGTCCTTCGTTTCCAACTGCTCCTGCAGGGAAATCGTGTGGGTGGAAACGATCAGCTGTCGCGACTGGTCGACGGCGTGGATAATGCCCGGCAGCAGGTAGGCGAGGGACTTGCCGACGCCCGTTCCCGCCTCGAACAGCAACGGTTCGTCCGCCTCGAGCGCCGCCGCGACCGTGCGCGCCATCTGCTCCTGCTGGGGCCGGTGCTCGAGCTGCAGGCCGTCCTGGAGCCAGCCGCCTTCGGCGAAAATCTTCGCGGCAAACTCGGGCGCACGACTCGGCGGCGGGGCCGGGGCAGAGGAGTCAGTGTCGTCGCGAATACCAATCATGAGTCAGGCTGCACACCAAGGGGTCGCGGCTGGCGCGGTGCAATTGAATTTGCGGAGTCCGGTTCCCACAGTAGCTTTTGCGAAATGTCGTCAGAGAACCAAGGCGTGGATTGGGTGGAGGAGCTGGTGCAGTTTCTGCGCACGCAGCCGGAGGTCAGCGCCGTGCGCGTCGATCCCGCGTCCCGGAAGATTTCCCTCGCCACCCTCGGGCCGGTGGATGTCGCCGCCCTGGAAGCCAAGCTCGCCGAGACAATCGCCGCCGCGGAGGCCAAGTTCGCCGCGAAATCTCCCCGCGCCGCCCCCGCGGGCTATCAGCTGCGGACCGAGGGCGGGGCCACGGTGATCGGGCGCGAGTCGTGCGAAACCGCGCAAAAACTCTGGCTCTGGCGCGAGATGGAGTGGCCGGAGATCAAAGCCGAGCCGACGGCGGCCGATCAGGAATGGCGCACGCTGGGCTGGCTGGCGGCCTTCTGCGGTTTGTTTGGCGTCGCCGGGTTTGTGACACTGCATGCGCTGCCCGGGGTTCCATGGGTGGCAAAGCTGTTCTTTGGCGTCGCACTCGTGACCGGCGGCTGGGACGCCGTGGTGGACACGCGCGAGAACCTCCGGAAGGGGAGAATCGACATCCATTTCCTCATGCTCGCCGTCGCGGTCGGCGCCGTGCTCATCAATGCCTGGAGCGAGGCGGTGCTGCTGCTGTTTCTCTTCTCCGCGTCCGGCGCGATGGAGGAATACGCCCTCGACCGCACCCAGCGTGAGGTCAGCGCCCTCCTCAAAACTTCGCCTAAACGGGCCGTCAGGGTGCTCGCCGACGGCACAGAGGAAGAGGTCGCCGTGGACCAGCTGCAGGTCGGTCAGCGCGTGCGCGTGAAACCCGGCGATGCGTTTGCCGCCGACGGCTTGGTTGTGCACGGGCGCAGCGCGAGCGACGAATCTACGCTCACCGGCGAAGCTACGCCGGTCGAGAAAGGCCTCGGCGATCAGGTGTTCAGCGGCACGATCAACCTCTGGGGCGCCCTCGATTTCGACGTCGTGCGTTTGCCGGCGGAGAGCACGCTGCAAAAGATCATCCGGCTGATCCAGACCGCGCAGAAGCTCAAGGCGCCCAGCGAGCGGTTCACGGATCGTTTCGGCACCGGCTACACTTACGCCGTCATCGGTGGCTCGGCGCTGATGTTCCTGGTCTGGTGGCTGGGCTTTCACCTGCCGCCGTTCGAGAACACTCCGGAAGTGCGGTCGGCATTCTATCGCGCGATGACGCTGATGGTCGTCGCCAGCCCTTGCGCACTGGTGCTCTCGATTCCATCCGCCATCCTCGCAGCGATCGCCTGGGGCGCGCGGCACGGCGTGCTCTTCCGCGGTGGCGCGGCTATTGAAAAGCTCGCCGAGATCAACGTCGTCGCGCTCGACAAGACCGGCACGCTCACCACGGGCGAGCTGGCGGTGGTGGCCTACGAAAGTTTCCCGCCCGGCCGGGAACGCGAGGTGATGGAGCTGGCCTTTGCGCTCGAGGCTAAATCCGAACACCCGCTGGCCCGCGCCATCGTCCGTGACGCCCGCGCCCATGGCGTGAAGGCGATCGAAATTGGGGATTTCAAGAACATCGTCGGCGCCGGTGTGCATGGCCAACTCGGCGACACTCCGGTGCTGCTGGGCCGCCGCGAACTGCTCGAAGCCGGCCCGCTTGCCGCCTGGGCGGGCAAACTCCCGCAAGCTCCTGCCGAGCTCGCGGAAATCTGGGTGGTGGGCAAGGGCATGATCGGGCGCGTCCTCCTGCGCGACCAGATCCGAGACGAGTCCCGCGCCGTGTTGGCCGAGCTGAAACGCCTCGGCATCCACACCGTCATGCTGACCGGCGATCGCCGCCAGGCCGCCGAGGCCGTGGCCAAGGAACTCGGCCTGGCTGAAGTCCGCGCCAACCTCACCCCGGAGCAAAAAGTCGAGGCCATCATGGACCTCCGGAAGAGCAACGGCGGGCGCAAGGTGGCGATGGTGGGCGACGGCGTGAACGACGCGCCCTGTCTCGCAGCCGCTGACGTTGGTGTGGCGATGGGCGCCCGCGGCAGTGATGCGGCGCTCGAGCAGGCCGAGGTCATCCTGATGCATGACCGCATCGAGAACTTCCTCGCCGCCGAGCGCCTCAGCCGCCGCGCCCGCGCCGTCATCCGTCAGAACCTGACGATTTCGCTGGGAGTCGTGATCGTGATGGTCGTCGCGACCGCCTGGGGCGCAGTCCCACTCGCGATCGGCGTCGCTGCCCACGAAGGCAGCACGCTGGTGGTGTGCCTGAATTCGCTGCGGCTGCTTTTCGGCCGGAACGCCTAGTCCGTGATCAGCACCTGATCCCCTGTGCGGACCTGGTCGTAGAGCTCGATGATGTCGTGGTTGCGCATCAGGACGCAGCCAGCGCTCATTTGCGCGCCGATGCGGTCTTCGTGGTTGGTGCCGTGGATGTAAACGTAGCGATCGTAGGTGTCCACGTTGCCGCCGCGGTTCACCCCCGGTTCGAGTCCGCGCAGCCAAAGGATGCGGGTGGTGATGAAGTTCGTGTTCGTGTCAGCGTCGGCGAACTCGGAGAAGTGCTTCCCGGTGGGCACGCGCGACTTGAAGACCATGCCTGGCGGCTGGCCTTCGCCGATGCGCTCGGCGATCTCGTGGAGGCCGCGCGGGGTGCCCAGCGAATCCTTCACGTTGGACGGTGGGCGCTTCGAAGTGGAGACGGCGTAGCTCTTTACCAACTTGCCGGCGTGGAAAAACTGCAGGGTGGAGGGGCCCAGGCGGACGGCGATAATCCGCGCTGCGGGCTTGATACCGAGGCGGAGGCAGGTTTTGGTGACCCGTTCCATCGGAGAATCCATCGTGAAAAACTCATCCTTCACAGTCGGCATCGTCGGCGCCACGGGCGCCGTGGGTCAAGAGCTGCTTCAGCTCCTGGCGCAAAGGAATTTCCCCATGGCCACGCTGCGGCTCTTCGCCTCGGCGCGGTCGGCGGGCAAGGTCGTGGAGTTTGCCGGCAAGAAAATCACGATCGAGGAAGCCCGGCCGGGTGTGTTCGGCGACATCGACGTCGCGTTCTTCGCCGCCGGCGGCACTGTCACGCGCGCCCTCGCGCCGGACGCCGTCAAGGCCGGCTGCCTCGTCATCGACAAGAGCTCGGCGATGCGGATGGACCCGAACGTCCCGCTCGTCATTCCCGAGATCAACCCCGAGGCGCTGCGCACCCACCAGGGCATCATCGCCAACCCGAATTGCTCGACCGCCGTCACCCTCATGGGCCTGTGGCCGTTGCACCAGGCATTCGGCCTCAAGCGCTACTTCTGCTCGACGTATCAGTCCGTCTCCGGCACCGGCGCGGAAGCCGTGCGCGAGCTTGAGCAGCAGGTGCAGGCGCACGTCAAGGGCACGCCGATCACGAAGAAAGTTTACCCGTATCAGATCGCATTCAACGCCATCCCCCAGGTCGACACGTTCGGGCCCAATGGCTACACCGGCGAGGAGACCAAGATGATGCTCGAGAGCCGCAAGATCATGGGCCTCCCGCAGCTCCGCGTGTCCGCCACCTGCGTGCGCGTGCCCGTCGTCCGCGCGCATTCGATTTCCGTCCAAGCCGAGTTCGAGCGCCCCGTCAGCGTGGCCGCCGCCCGGGCCGCGATCGCGGCGTTTTCCGGCGCGCAGCTGGTCGACGAGCCCGCGCAGACGAAGTATCCGACGCCGCTCGATTTTGCCCAGAAGGTGAAGTGTGGCGTGGGGCGCATCCGCGTGGACACCGCGCTCGACAACGGCCTTTCGTTCTGGGTGACCGGCGACAACCTGTGGAAGGGTGCCGCGCTCAACGCCATTCAGAACGCCGAACTCATGATCCGCGACGGCCTGCTGCGGCCCAAGAGTGCGGCGGTTATGACATGATGGCCCGTGGCCCCGCGCGGAATAATTCCTTGTCATAACCACCCGGCGAACGATTAGCTCCACCTTCGGCGCGGACGCCTAGCTCAGTTGGTTAGAGCATCTCGTTTACACCGAGGGGGTCGGGGGTTCGAGTCCCTCGGCGTCCACCATCCCTTTCACCCAAAAACCGACCCATGCGACATACGATCTCCGTCATCGTTGAAAACAAGTTCGGCGTCCTCGCGCGCGTCTCCGGGATGTTTTCCGGCCGCGGCTTCAACATCGACTCGCTCAACGTCGCCCCGATGCACGACCCGTCGACGTCGCGGATCACCGTCGTCCTGAAGGGCGACGACGCCGCGCTCGACATGGTCATCAAGCAACTGCGGAAGCTCGTCAACGTCGTCGACGTCCTCGACTTCAAGGAAGGCCAGGCGGTCGCCCGCGAGCTCGTCCTGGTGAAGGTGAAGGCCAACGCCCAGACCCGCTTCGAGCTGCTGCAGATCAAGGACATCTTCCGCGCCAAGATCGTGCACCTCTCGCTCGACGCCATCATCATCGAGGCCACGGGTGACGACGAAAAAGTCACCGCGCTCCTCGGCCTGCTGGAGCCCTTCGGCATCCTCGAACTCGCCCGCACCGGCCGCCTGGCGCTGAAGCGCTGAGCCTCCCAGAACTTAACACCTAACACGTAAAACCCAACACCTCCGCTTCATCCATGCCCGCTAAAGTCTACACCGACAAGGACGCCAACCTCGGCGTGTTCAAGAACAAGACCCTGGCCATCCTTGGCTACGGTTCGCAGGGCCACGCCCACGCGATCAACCTGAAGGAGAGTGGCTGCAAGGTCATCATCGGCCTCTATCCCGGCTCCAAGTCCAAGGCCGTCGCCGAGCAGCACGGCTTCAAGGTTTACGAGACTGCCGAGGCCGTGCGCCGCGCCGATGTCATCATGGTCGGCCTCCCCGACATGAAGCAGGCCGACGTCTACAAGACGGACATTCTGCCCAACCTGAAGAAGGGCAAGACGCTCATCTTCAGCCACGGCCTCGCCGTGCATTTCGGCCTGATCAAGCCGCACAAGGACATCGACATCATCATGGTCGCGCCGAAGGGCCCGGGCCACATGGTCCGCCGTCTCTACGCCGAGGGCAAGGGCATGCCGGCACTCATTGCTGTCGCGCAGGACAAGTCCAAGACCGCCAAGCAGCAGGCGCTCGCCTGGGCGAAGGGCATTGGCTCGACCCGCGCCGGCGTGCTCCAGACCACCTTCAAGGAAGAGACCGAGACCGACCTTTTCGGCGAACAATCCGTCCTTTGCGGCGGCGCCAGTGCGCTCGTGCAGGCCGGCTTTGAGACCCTGGTCGAGGCCGGCTACCAGCCCGAGATGGCCTACTTCGAGTGCCTCCACGAGCTGAAGCTCATCTGCGACCTGATGTATGAAAGCGGCATCGCCGGCATGCGTTTCTCGATCTCCGAGACCGCCAAATACGGCGACATCACCCGCGGCCCGCGGATCGTGAACAAGCAGACGAAGGCCGAGATGAAGAAGATCCTGAAGGAAATCCAGTCCGGCCTCTTCGTCCGCCAGTGGGTCAGGGAATACAAAGGCGGCCTGAAGAAATACAACGCACTCCTCAAGAAGGGTGAAAAACACCAGATTGAGAAGACCGGCGCATACCTCCGTAGCATGATGCCGTGGATGTCCAAGAAGAACCTCAAGGGCGTCCAGGCTTCCTACAACTAATCGCCGCGATTGCCAAATTAAGCTGGGGCGCAGACATTGCTCTGCGCCCTTTTTCTTTCCCGATGTCCAAACTCATCCTCGCCACGCGCAAAAGCCCGCTCGCCCTCGTGCAGACCAACATGGTCGCCGCGCACCTGGCCCAGGCCCTCTCGACCGAGACCGAACTCCTCAAAATCGTCACTACGGGCGACAAGCAGGCGGAATGGTCCCTCGAGCAGAAGGGTGGGAAAGGACTGTTCACGAGCGAACTGGAAGCCGCCTTGCTGAACAAGCAGGCGGACGTCGCCGTGCACAGCACGAAAGACCTCCCAGGCGAGATGCCGGCCGGTCTGGCGATTGCGGGCTACATGCCCCGCGTCGATCCCCGGGACGTGTTGGTGATTCGCGCCGGCCTGACCGCGCCTGCCAAGATCGCCACGGGCAGCCCGCGGCGCCGGCTGCAGATCGCCCGCAAGTTCCCGAGCGTAGAGTTCACCGAGATCCGCGGCAACGTCGACACGCGCCTGAAGAAGATCGCGGAGCAGAACGTCGCCGACGGCACCGTGCTGGCCGCGGCGGGCCTCAAGCGCCTGGGCATCGCCGGCTGGCCGGGCTTGGAATTTCGCCCGCTGGCGTATTCCGAGATGGTCCCGGCCGTGGGGCAGGGCGCCATCGCGGTGCAGTGCCGGGCGGCCGATGCCGCGCGCTTCGCCACGGCCTTTGACGCTGCCACCGCTCAGAGCGTCGCGCTGGAGCGGGCGTTCCAAAACGCGCTTGGCGGCGGCTGCCACACGGCGTTTGGTGCGCACGTCGAGGGCGGCATGCTCTATTTTTTCCACGAGAAAACCGACCTCCGCCAGATGCCCATTACTCCGGCGGATCTCGCCGCCCCAGCCGCGACGGCCGCCCGCATCCTGAAATCACTCGGACTCTGATGAACGCGAAGCCCCTTGCCGGCCGACGCATCGTTTTGACGCGGGCCAGTGACCAGAATTCCGAGCTGCACGCCAAGCTCGCCGCGCTCGGAGCCGAGGTGATCGAGCTGCCGTTGATCCGGGTGAGCAAGTCCGTGAAGAACGACGACCTCGCCGAGGTCTTCCCTGAGTTGGGCGGTTACGATTGGATCGCCTTCACCAGCCCGAACGGCGTGAAGTATTATTTCGAGGAATTCTTCCGGGTGTTCGCGGACATTCGATCGCTCGGACTCATTCGCATCGCCTGCGTCGGCGAAGCCACCGCGCGGGCGATCAAGGCGCTGCATCTCGACGTCGAATGCCAGCCAGCCACGGCCACCGCCGAGGCACTCGCCGCGGCGCTCATCGCCACTGGCAGCCTGGACCACGCCAAGGTGCTCGTCGTCACCGGCAACCAAAACCGCGAGACGCTGGTCACGAAGCTCGAGGAGGCGCGCGCCATCGTGGACACGCTGCAGGTTTACCAGACGGAAAAGAACGACCTCAGCGCGGACGCCGCGGCCAAGGATTTCCGCGCGCTGGGGGCTGATGCGATCCTCTTCGCGAGTTCGTCCGCCGTGCAGTCTTTTGCCGACCAGGCGGCCGCGCTCCAGCTGGCCAAGGACGCGCACCGCCCCCTTGCGGGCAGCATCGGGCCGCAGACCAGCGAGACGATGAAGAAGATCGGCCTGCCAGTGGACTTCATCGCCAAGGAGCCCGGCCTCGACGCCCTCGTGGCCGCGACGGTGAAAGTGCTCGGGACGACCGGGAAGTAGCCTCGCCTCGCGCCCGCATGCAGACCATGCTCGCCCTGATCTTTCCCGGCGACCATCGCCGCTCCCGCGGAGAGATCGCCCTGCGCGCCGGGCTGCTGCTGTTCCTGGTGATTTGGTCGGCACGGTATTTCACGATCCGGCTCGTCGATCTCGGCAACAACCCGGGCTGGATGCATCTCGTTCACCTGGTGATTCACGAGGCGGGGCATACGATCACCGCGATGCTCACGGAGAACCACACCGCGGTCGTCTTCATGGGCAGCGGCCTGCAGGTGCTGATGCCGCTCGTGGTGATGTTGTCGTTTTACCTCGTGAACCAGGACGCCTTCTCCGCGGCACTCGGCCTCTGGTGGACCGGCCATGCCCTGCTCGATGTGGCGCCGTATATCCAGGACGCGCGCATGCTGAACCTGCAATTGCTGAGCGGCGGCACGGGGCGGGAAGTCGAGGGACACGATTGGGAATACCTGCTCGATCACTGGCACATCCTGAGCCGGGACATCACGATTGCGGCGCACGTGGCCACGGTGGCGCGCGGCATCATGCTCCTGGCCTTCGTCTGGGCGGCGGCCTCGCTGGTCTACGATTCCTATATGCGGGACGCACCGGATTTGACTGCGCGCCATTAGCTGCGGTGCGTTCGTCTTTGCCGGATTGCAATGGTCCGGCGCGGCTGCCTTCCTGAAGGTCTCCTCGCATGAAAGTGCCCTTTCTCGACCTGTCCCTGCAGCACAAGGCGATCCGGGAGCCGGCCCTCGCGGCCCTCACGGCGACTTACGACGCCACTCGATTTTGTCTCGGGAAAGACGTGGAGGATTTCGAGAAGAACTTCGCCGCGACTCTGGGGTATCCCCGTGCGCTCGGCATGAACAGCGGCACGGCGCCCTTGCACGTCGCGTGTATGCTGGCGGGCTTCGGCCCGGGCGATGAGGTCATCACGGCGCCGTTCACGTTCATCTCGTCGGCCTGGGGCATCAATTACGTCGGCGCCAAGCCCGTCTTTGCGGACATTGAGGAAGGGACGTTCAACCTCGATCCCGCCAAGGTTGCCGCGGCGGTGACCCCCCGGACCAAGGGCATCATCGTAGTGCACCTCTTCGGACAGCCCGCCCGGATGGACGAGATCATGGCCATCGCGAAGCAGCACAATCTCTTCGTCATCGAGGACTGCGCCCAGGCGGTCGGGGCGAAATACCGCGGCACGCCGGTCGGCCTCAGCGGCGACGTCGGCACGTTCAGTTTCTATCCGACGAAAAACCTCGGCGGCTGCGGCGAGGGCGGCGCGTTTGTCACCCGCCGCGAGGAGTTGCACACGCGCGCCCGGCACGTCCGCGTGCATGGCTCGGACCGGCGCTACTATCACGACATCGTGGGCGGGAACTTCCGGATGGACGGTTTCCAAGGCGCCGTGCTCAACGTCAAGCTGCCGCACCTCGCCGCCTGGACCGCCCGCCGCCAGGCCATCGCGGGCCGCTATCTCGCCGGCATCAAGCTCGCGGGCGTGCGTTTGCCGGAGCAGCCCAATTACGGCCAGTCGGTGTTTCACCAGTTCACCATCCGCCATCCGCGGCGCGATGCGTTGCGGGAGCATCTCACGAAAGCGGAAATCGGCACGGACTTGATCTACCCCGTGCCGCTGCACCTCCAGAAGTGCTATGCGAGTCTCGGTTGCGGGCCGGGCTCGTTCCCGGTTTCCGAGAAGGCTGCGGCGAACTGTGTGAGCCTGCCCATTTTTCCCGAGCTGACCGACGCGCAGGTGGACCACGTCATCGCGAGCATCAATTCCTTTGCTCCATGACCGACGGCATCCGCCTCAAAATCTGCGGCCTGACGTCGCTGGAGGATGCCGAGATGGCCGTGCAGGCCGGCGCGGACTATTTGGGGTTCATCCAGCATCCAGAGTCGCCCCGCTACATCGCGTTGGAGAAATTCCGCGCGTTCGCCGACCGGCTACCTGCAGGCCGCAAAGTCGGAGTCATCGTCGAACCGACGCTGCCGCAGCTGGCCGAAATGACGGCGGCCGGCTACGATCTTTTCCAGATCCACTTCCGCCACGACCTGCCCATCGCGACTGTGGAAAGTTGGGTGGAAGCCGTGGGCATGGCGCGGGTGTGGCTCGCGCCGAAGCTGCCGCCGGAGGTCGCTTTTCCCGCGGAGTTGCTGCCGCTGACCAAGACCTTCCTGTTCGACACGTTCCATGTCCGGAAATTCGGCGGCACGGGCGAGACCGGCGACTGGCTGAAATACACGCACTATCGGCGGGCGCATCCCAAGAAGACCTGGATTCTTTCGGGCGGTCTCAATTCCGCCAACATCGGACCCGCCTTGCAGGAAACCGGCGCGCGGTTCGTCGACGTGAACAGCGGCGTGGAGTCCGCGCCGGGCAAGAAGGACCCGATCAAACTGCGGCGCTTCGTGGCCCGACTACACGAGAGCCGGGCTTGAGGCGCGCTCGAGCGCGAGCAGCTGGCGCTTGATTTCCTCGCCGAAGGCAAAGCCCGTCTGCGCACCATCACTGCCAATCACGCGGTGGCAGGGTATGATGAGGGCAATGGGATTCGTCGCATTCGCGCGACCCACGGCACGGGACGCGCCGGGATTGCCGAGTTCCGTCGCGAGTTGGCCGTAGCTGCGCGTTTCGCCGAACGGGATGCGCTGCAATGCGGTCCACACGCTTTGCTGGAACGCGGTGCCGCTGGGCGCAAGTTTCAGGGTAAAACTCTCGCGCTTCCCGGTGAAATACTCGGTCACTTCACTTCGGGCCGATGCCAGGCGGGCGGGATCGTGCGTGACTTCATCGGCGGCAAAGCGCTCGCGAAGTTCAGGCAGGCCGCCGAAGGCGGTGGCGATGACGGAGCCGTTGGCATCGACCGCAATGGAGAAGTCGCCCAGCGACGTGGAAAAGGTGTCGTAGAATTGTCTCATGTTGGGATGGGTTGAGTGAACTGCCAAAGGTGGGTGGTAGCGAGACTGCGGTGAGGGGAAAACACGGCCATCAGCCGCCGCGTGGCGTCGATGTCGGGGCGCTCGTCGAGCTTCAAGAGCGCCTGCAGTCCGCTGGTCACGCCGGTGTCGCCGAGCGGCACGCAATCGGGAAACCCGAGCGACCGCATCATCAGGTAGTTGACCGACCAGGGCCCGAGGCCGCGAACCGCCAGGAGAGTCCGCTCTGCGCGCGTGGCGGACATCGTGCGCAACGCCGTCAGGTCGAGCTGACCTCCCGTGATGAGCCGTGCCGTCGCGACCACGTAGTCGGCCTTTTGCCGGGAAAACTGGAGCGGCAGCAAGTCGGCCGGTTCCAACGCCGCCACCGCCACTGGAGTGGGCGGCGCATGCAGGCCGTCGGCGAACACCGCACTGCTGCGCTCGATCAGCCGGCGTTTGAGCAGGCAGGCAAACGTAAAATTGATCTGCTGGCCGATGATGGCCCAGAGCAAGCCGTCAAAAATTGTGGGCGTGCGGCTGATGCGGAGCTCCGGGCGGCCCGCCACGAGCCGCCCCAAGCCGAGCTTGCGGGCCAGGCGGGCGAACGCCGCAGCGTCTTCGTCGAGTCCAGCCAAGCCCACCACGATGGCATGGGCCTCAGCGGCTGAGCCCCGGAAAATCTCCGCGTGCAGTGTGTCGGGGGATAGCCGCAGCTTGAGCAACGCCGGTCCATCGCTGAGCTGCACGACGGCGATGTAGCGGTCGCCGACCAGCCGCTCGGTCACGCTGTGGACGTCACGACTCAGCGCGCGGCGAAGGTAGGGCAGGGGATAGCCTTCCGGCAGGGACACGGTGAACGCGGTGGAATCACCCAATTCGCGATACGCTGCGGGAGTCAGGCCGTTCCACCGGCGGAAATTTTCGTGAAAGGCCGAGAGCGACTCGAAGCCCGCGTCCTGGGCGATGACCGCCAGTGACGCACTGCTGTCCAGGAGTTGCCGCTTGGCCTGGTCCAGTCGGGCGCGCAGCAGCAGATCGGCCGGCGTCGTGTGATAGTGCAGCCGGAACAGTTCAAACACCCGCGTGGCGCCAAAGCCCGAACGGCGGACGATCGTCCGCGCGTCGGCAAACGCCGCGGGCCGCGCGCGAACCTCGCCCACGAGCGTCTCAATGGTCTCCAGCACCGGATCGGCGCCCCGCGCAAAATCGTCGGGATGGCACTTTTTGCAGGCCCGCAGCCCGGCGGCTCGGGCGGCCTCGCAGGTTGGGAAGAAGCGGACGTTGCTGAGCTTCGGCTTGCGCGCCTTGCACGCCGGCAGGCAGTAAATGCCCGTCGTCAACACCCCGGTGAAGAAGCGCCCGTTGTAGGACGCGTCCTCCGCCAGCACCCGGGCGTACATCGTGGCATTGGTCAATCGCATGACCCACCTTAGCACACGCCGGCGTGCCTGTCGTCCGGATTTCTCCGGTGCAATTGGCCCGCTGCGCAGGCGGGTGAGCGGCGAGGGGTGATGGGCGATGGGCTGTTGGCTACCGATCAGCGTATTCGATGCGACGGCTGGACACCGGCGCGCCGCCGGGACACGATTTCAGAATGCCTTCAATCTACGAAACGCTTCGCGCCGACATCATTGCCGCCATGAAAGCCCGCGACAGCGGCACGGCGCTGGCCCTGCGGACGGCGGACGCCGCCATTCAGCGCGCGGCGATGGACACGAACAAACCCATCGACGACGCCCTCGCCACGGCGACTCTCCGCAAATCCGTCAAGAATTTGACCGACGCCCGCACCGAGTTCGAAAAAGGCGGCCGCGCTGACCTCGTCGCTGCGAACAACGCGGAGATCGCCATCCTGGAAAAATACCTGCCGAAGGGCCTGGATCCCGCGGCGCTCGAGGCCTTGGTCAACGAGGTCATCAAGGCCACTGGCGCGGCATCCAAGAAGGAAATGGGCAAGGTCATCGGCGCACTGAAACAGCGTCCCGAGGCGCCGCTGCTGGATTTCGGCGCGGTCAGCAAGCTGGTCCAAGCGAAGCTGCCCTGACCCCCGTTGCCCATGAACGACGGAAAATCCACTGTGCCGCGCGACGTGCCCGTGCGTGGCGTCCCGATCGAGCTTTGCCAGCTGCTTAAGTTCGGCGGCCTTGCCGCAACCGGCGGCGAAGCCAAGGCGCACATCAGCGCGGGCAAGGTTCAGGTGAACGGCGTGACCGAAACCCAGAAGCGCAAAAAGCTCCAAGCGGGTGACCGCGTGAGCTTCGACGGACAGACGCTCGTGGTCCGCCTCGCCTGATCGCGCATGGCTCTGACGTTGCCCGCCGCCGAGACGCTGGACCTGGCCGCGGATCGCCCCGGCTCCCTCATCTTTTCTGGTTCGCCGGAAGCCGACCTGTTCACCCGTGAGGTGGCTGAGTCACTGGCCGGCGTGTTGCGCGAAAATCTAATAACGCGTCGGACGGCCGACGGCTCCCCGCCGGGTTTCACGCGCGCGTCGGTGCCGCCGCGGCCGTGGTGGGACACGATGTGGACGCGAGATGCGGGCACCTTCCTGCGCGAGCTGGTTGCATGGGGATATTTTGAGCACGGATGCCTGGTCTCGCACTGCCTGATCCAAGGCGTGGCGTTGAACCACGACGGCTACCACGCTTTCCCGGAGAAGCTGCGTCCCGGCCAGCCTGAGGCCGGTGACGAGATCGACGGGACGGCGGCGATCATCATCGGGATGGTCTTGCTCTGGCGGCACCTCCCGGCCGGGCATCCGTTTCGTGAACCGCTGGATCTGTTTTTGCACGGGCCGAGTTCACCGGTGCGGTATCTGCGTTTCATGGCGAAACGCGACGGACTGATCGCCGGGACCGGCGAATTTGGCCCGGGGTGTTCGCTCGATGGCTCTTACTGTTCCGTCGTGCAGAACCACCTCGCGGCCCTGGCGCTCCAGGCGGCTGGCAATCGCGAAGACGAGGCAGGCCGACCCACCGACGCAGCGGAATTTCGCGCCGCTGCCTACGATTTGGTGGAGAGGATTTCGGCAATCATGCGCTATCCCGACGGCTCGTGGATGTGGGGTGTCCGACCGGACACGCATCAGCCCGACCCGCAGATCCTCGACGCCCCGATCAACCGCGGCTCGGGCCTGCACAACGGCGTGGCCTCGATGTATGCGGATGTACTGGGACTCGATCCGGTGGGCGCCGGCTGGTCGCTCGCAGATGCGTGCCGGAAGACCTTTGATCGGCTTCTCGCCGCGCCGCTGCGCCGGTCACAGTTTGAGAAATACGGTTTCTGGCCGCAGTGGGACCCGCCATTCCGCGGCGGGCTGAGCAGCGGCCCGTCGTATGGGGAGGGTTACGCGCTGCAGACGATGCTGCTGTTTGACTGCCTCGACTTGGCCGACAAGTCGCTACGCTGGCTCGCCAAGGCCACCTTCGAGGCGACACCGCAGCCGTTCAATCGCCTCCACCGCGATTCGCCGTATCACTTCTATGAGCGAACCTATTCCCCCGACGCGGAGGGCCGCGTGGAATTTGAGGAAGGGTGCGGGGCGCTGAATCTCGTGAACGTCACCGAGCCGCTGAAAGTCGCCCGGCTTATGCTCGGCGTCGATCCGACGGCGCGCGGCAAAGTGCAGATCGCGCCGCGGCTGCCCCGCTGCATCTCGCGGATCGAGGCCCGCAACTGGCCAGTGCTGACAGAAACTGGCGTGGTGCAGGTCAATTTGGAGATGGAACGAATCGCCGCAGGCTTGGCGTTCAAATGCACGGCGGTTGGCGCAGGTGTCATTCCGCATCTTGTTCTGCGGTCCCGTTCCGGCGGGACGAGCCAGACCGAGGAGCACCGCGACGTTCGTTCCCTGTCCGTCGTGCTGCCCAGCTAGACTACGCCCGGGGTGTCGGGGATGAAGCGGTTCCGCTTTGCGCTCGCGCCGCGATGGGGCGTGCGGTCGCTGGGCTGGCTGTAGGGTTTGCGCCGATAACCCGGGCGGGCAGGGTCCGTAGCACAGCTGATTTGGTAATCCTGCATCCGCCGGAACAGCGTGAGCAATTGCTCCGGCAGCGGATACTGATCGAGGCCGGCCCGCTCGAGCGCGAGCATCAGCTCGTGCACCGTCTCGAGTGTCGAGAGGCAGCCCGGCTGCGGCTGCTGCTTGATGACGTATCTGCTCGGCGCAGTAGTGGTCAGCATCACCCTCGGCAGACGCTGCAAGGACGGGCTGAGCCGGAGCATTTTGCGGGCACCTGCCCATGTGGCGTCGAGCAGCAGGAGCACCAACCGGCGGCCAGCCAGATCGGACGGTGCGAGGCGGCCGTGAGACAAATCGCGGGCTTCGGCGCCGGGATAAACGAGCATCGGCAGGTGGCGCGGATCGCGCAGCAGGGACTGCACCGCTTCGTCGTGATCGAAGTCCGTGCCGACATGAACCTCGCTGTCCGCGAGGCAAAGGTGCGTGAGCCGGCCAGTCGCGGCCTTCTCCTGCTTGTATTCCTTTGGATGCATCAGGAACACGAACTTGGTTCGCGTCGGCATCGCCTGGATCGAGGAACACCAGCAAAGGCTCTTGGGCCAGAAGCAGCGGTAGCAGGTTTCGCGCATCGTGGGTGTTGGGTACAAATCAAAAAGGCATGTAGTCGCGCGACGACCTCGACGAACGCGAAGTTTCAAATCCTATCGTCGCGCTCTTTGCGAGCGTCGCGAGACAATCACTCACATCCCCGGGAAGCCGCCCTTGCCCTGGCGCTGCATCATTTCCATCTGGCGCATCATCTTTTTGCCGCCGCCGCCCTTCATCATCTTCATCATTTTCTGCATCTGCTGGAACTGCTTCAGCAACTGGTTGACCTCGACAATCTTCACGCCGGCACCGTTGGCGATGCGCTGGCGGCGGCTGCCGTTCAGGACTTCGGGTTTCCGCCGCTCCTGGTAGGTCATCGAGTGGATGATGGCCTCGGTCCGGGCCATCTGTTTCTCGGCGTCGGGGCCGACTTCGACGCCGCTCATGCCGGGCATCATGCCGATGAGGCTCTGCATCGAGCCCATCTTCTTGACCTGCTGCATCTGCGCCAGGAAGTCCTCTAGGTTGAAGTCCGCCTTGCGCATTTTCTCCGCCATGCGCTCGGCGTCCTTCTGGTCGATGTGCTCCTGCGCCTTCTCGACGAGGGAGACGACGTCGCCCATACCGAGGATGCGGGAGGCGAGCCGGTCCGGGTAAAACGTGTCGAAGTCGCCCGTCTTTTCGCCCATGCCGATGAATTTGATGGGCACGCCGGTGATCGACTTGATCGAAAGCGCCGCGCCGCCGCGGGCGTCGCCGTCGAGCTTGGTCAGGATCAGTCCGGTGAGGCTGAGGGCCTCGTGGAAGGTCTTGGCGACATTGACCGCCTCCTGGCCCAGGGCGCCGTCCACCACGAGCAGCACCTCGTCAGGTTGCACCTTGGCGCGGAGTTTTTTGACCTCCTCGATCAGGTTGGCGTCGATCTGCAGGCGTCCGGCGGTGTCGAAGATGACGCAGTCCGAGCCATCAGCCGACGCAGCGGCGAGCGCAGCCGCGCCAATGGCGGGCACGTCACGGGAGGCGCGGTCGGCGTAGAAGCTCAGTTCTTCCTGCTTGGCGAGGATCTCCAACTGGTCGATGGCGGCAGGGCGGTAGATGTCGCACGCAGCCACGAGGGGACGATAGCCGCGCTTCTTGAGCAGCTTGCCGAGTTTGGCCGTGGACGTGGTCTTGCCGGAGCCGTGGAGGCCGACCATCAGGATCTTGAGCGGCCGGGCGGCGGAAAGGTTCGTCTCGCCCTCGCCGAGGAGGCGCACGAGCTCGTCGTGGATGATCTTGACCACCTGCTGGCCGGGCGCGACGCCCTTGAGCACCTCCTGGCCGACGCATTGGGTCTGCACGCGCTCGACGAAATCCCGCGCGACCTTGAAATGCACGTCGGCGGCGAGCAGGGCGGTGCGCACTTCCTTCAACGCGTCCGCCATGTTGGCCTCGGTGAGGGTGCCGACGCCGCGGAGGTTCCGGAGTGCGCTGCCTAGCTTTTCGGTCAGGGATTCAAACATGGAGCGGGAATTGAAAGGGGTTATCGGTAGCGGTTCACGCTAATTTTGGCAAACTGCCCGGCGAAGATTAGGGTGGATTCCTTGACTCAACTTCTGCGAGTCTGGCCCTCACTATGAACCCGGTTCTCCTGTCCTTCCGCAACCTGCGGCCATGCCCCATGGTCGCGAAGGAGGTTTCATCGTGAGCACTGACCCGAAAGCCCGGATCGCGAGCCATGTGGCCGCGCTGCCGAAGAGCGGAATCCGCGATTTCTTTGACCTGGTCACCCAGCTCAAGAAACTGGGTGGGGTCATTTCATTGGGCGTGGGTGAGCCGGACTTCGTGACCCCACAGCACATCCGCGACTACGCCACTGAGTGCATGAACCGCGGACGCACCACGTACACCTCCAACCTCGGCGAGCTCGAGCTGCGCCAGGAGATCGCCAAATACGTCGAAAAGCATTTTCAAGCCACCTACCGTCCCGAGGACCAGATCATCATCACCGTTGGCGTGAGCGAGGCGCTGGACCTCGCGTGCCGGGCGTTCATCAACCCCGGCGACAAGGTGATGTATCACCAGCCGTGCTACGTGAGCTACCACCCGAGCATCGCACTCGCGCACGGCACGCCGATCGCCGTCCCGACGTTTGCGAAAGATGACTTCGCGCTCACCGCCGAGTCGCTCCGGGCTGCCTGGCAACCGGGTGCGAAGATGCTGATGTTGAACCTCCCGTGCAACCCGACCGGCGGCACGTGCAGCCGCGAGCAGCTGCTGAAGATCGCGGAATTTTGCCGGGAGAAGGACCTGCTCGTCCTGACCGACGAGATCTATTCGGAACTCACCTTCGACGGCACGCACACCAGCATCGCCAGCCTACCGGGCATGGCGGAGCGGACAATTTTCCTGCACGGCTTCTCGAAGGCCTTCGCGATGACCGGCTGGCGCATCGGCTACGCCTGCGGCCCGGCGCCACTCATCGACGCGATGATGAAGGTCCACCAATACACGATGCTGTGCGCCTCGATTATCGCTCAGGACGCGGCCCTCGAGGCCTTGCGCCATGGTTGGGACAGCATGCAACAGATGCGCACGCAGTATCACCGCCGCCGCGACCTCGTGGTGCGCCGTTTCAACGAGATCGGCCTCACGTGCCACTCGCCGCGCGGCTCGTTTTACGCGTTTCCCAATATCACCTCGACGGGACTCTCCGAGAAGGACTTCGCCGTGGGCCTGCTGCAGGAGCACAAAGTCGCGCTCGTCCCCGGCACGGCCTTCGGCGTGAACGGCACCGGCCACGTCCGCGCGTGCTTCGCCACCAGCTACGAGCAGCTCATCGATGCCTGCGACCGGATTGAGCGGTTTGTGCAGTCCAAGCGGAAGTAATCTTCCCGAAAGGGCGCCCGAGGTGATTTTCGTTCTCGGTTGCCCGCGGTTTCTCCTGTAATCCCTCCCCATGAATCGCACTGTCGCCATTGTTGGCCGCCCCAATGTCGGCAAGAGCCGCCTCTTCAACCGGCTGGCCAAGAAGCGCATTTCCATCGTGCACGACCAGCCGGGCGTGACGCGCGACGTCATCTCGGCCGAAGTGGCGGAGGGCAACTACACGCTCCTCGACACCGGCGGCATCGGCTACAAGGGCGCGGACACGCCCGCGGCGCTCACCGCCGCGTCCGAGGCGCAGGTGAAATTCGCGATGGATGCGGCCGCGCTGATCCTGTTCATCATCGACGGACTCGAAGGCCTGACCTCGCTCGACGCCAAGATCGCGGCGCTGCTGCGGCGAAGCAAGAAACCCGTGCGGCTGGTGATCAACAAGGCGGACTTTGACGACGACAAGATCCAGCTCGAGGAAGCCTACCGGCTCGGCCTCGGCGAACCCCTGCGGGTTTCCGCCGAACACGGGCGCGGCGAAGCCGACCTGCGTGACGCCATCATGGCGGTGCTGGGCCCGGTGGACGACGTGGACCGCGGCCGCGACGCCGCGCAGGCGCTGGGCGTGTGCTTCATCGGTCGTCCGAACGTCGGCAAGTCCTCCCTCAGCAACCGGCTGCTCCAGAGCGACCGGCTGATCGTGAGCGAAGTTCCCGGCACCACGCGGGACGCGGTGGAGCTGCCGTTCACGTTCAAGGGCCGCAATGGCAAGATGTATCCCTTCCGCCTCGTGGACACGGCCGGCATCAAGGCCGCGACGAAGCTGGCCTCCCCGGTGGAGTATTTCTCCCGCCTGCGCTCGCTCGATGCGATCAAGAACACCGACGTGGTGTTCCTCGTGCTCGACGCCGTGGATGGCGTGACCCAGCAGGACAAGGCGATCGCCGGTGAGGCGGTGAAGGAGCACAAGCCCATCGTCGTGGTCGTGAACAAGTGGGACCTGATCCAGGACGCGTTCACGAAACAAGGGGGCTTCGAGCCCTACAAGAGCGAGCGCGATTACCGCGAAAAGTATGAGCATGCGCTGTTTGAGCGACTCTATTTCACGCCCGGTTCGCCCCTGATTTTCGTGTCGGCGATGAACGGCTACGAGGTGGATCGTATGCTGAACGCCGCCGTGAAGCTCAACCGCCAGCTCGATATCAAGCTGCCCACCGCGAAGCTGAACCAGGTGTTGGGCTTCCTCACCGAGCGCATGCCGCCCCCGGCGGTCGGCGGACGCCGCTTCCGAATCTACTACGCGACGCAGACCGGCAACCGCCCGTTCCGCATCAAGCTGTTTTGCAACCGCGAGGAGAAGCTCACTGAGCAGTATCGCCGCTACCTCGAGGCGGGCCTGGTGAAGGAGTTCGATCTCGCGGGCTGCCCGGTCTATTTCGACCTCGTGGGCAAGGCGAAGCACGAGCCCGGTACGCCTTACTCCGGCAAGGCCGCGCGCGCCGAGGCCCACACGCCGAAGTGGAAGGCCAGTGAAACCGTGGACGACGATTTCCGCCATGAAACTCTCGAAGACTGAGTATCGCGGCGGGGGGGCGTTGAAGCTTGCGACCCGCGCCCTCGAACTGGTGATCACGACGGACGTCGGTCCGCGCGTTTCGTCGTTTCGTTCGCTGCGCGGCAAGGCCGGCAATCTTTTCCTCGAAATGCCGGCGGATGAGCAGCGCTACCACGGTTTCTTCCTGCGCGGAGGCCACCGCCTCTGGCATGCGCCCGAGGACATTGTGCGCAGCTACCAGCCGGACGACGACCCGCTGACGGTGAAGCCCCTGGCGAAAGGCGTGGCTTTGTCCGCGCCGGTGGAAGAGATGACCGGGCTGCAGAAGGGCTTGAAAGTGGAGGTGCTCGGCGACCGTGCGATCAAAGTCACCCACACGCTCACCAATCGTGGTCTCTGGCCGGTGGAGTGCGCGCCGTGGGCGCTGACGATGTTTCGCGCCGGGGGCCATGCCGTGTTGCCGCTGATGCCCAAGGGCGACCATGCGCGCGGCGACCTGCTGCCGACCTACGCACTCGTCCCGTGGACTTTTACCGACCTCGCGCTGCCGGTGTGGCAGCCGCACCGGGATTTCATCGGCGTCAATGTGGCCAAGGCCAAGCAGGCCCAGAAACTCGGGATCACGAATTACCCCGGCTGGGCCGCGTACTGGCTCGAAGGCACGACCTTCGTGAAATACTCATCTGTGATCGCCGGCGCGAAGTATCCCGACCTCGGCAGCTGTTTTGAACTCTTCACCAACGGAGCGATGATCGAACTGGAAACGCTTGGGCCGCTCGCGACGCTCGCCCCCGGCCGGACCACCAGCCACGTGGAGTACTGGGGCGTCTTCGACGGCCTGTCCAAACCGACCACCGATGCCGCGTTCACAAAATCTCTGGCGCCAACGGTGAACGCGTGGCTCAAGAAGCTCCGCTGAGCCGCCATCCGGCGCATTCCTGCCAAGGCGTGGAGTGACGTGCGGGCCAAGCCAGAACCCTCGCTGAAATCCTCGCCCTGCCCCAACGCCAGACCCAACGATGCTTCAGCCGCTGAAAATTGCCTTCCTGGGTTCGGATCCCATCGCGCTACCGCTGCTCAATTGGCTGGCAGGAGAGGGGCGTGACCTCGCGCAGGTCGGTGCCGTCTGGACCCAGCCCGATCGCCCAGCCGGACGCGGCCAGGTGATCGCGGCCAACGCGATCAAGACGTGGGCCATCGCGCACGGACTTCCGGTGCACCAGCCCGAGAAGCTGGGCCCGGAGGACTGCCGACGATTGACCGAAAGCGGCGCGGATGCGGCCCTGGTCATGGCCTACGGCCAGATCCTCAAGGACGATTTCATCGCAACTCCGCGCTGCGGCACGCTGAACCTGCACACGTCACTCTTGCCGAAATATCGTGGGGCCTCGCCCATCCAGACCGCGATCGCCTGCGGGGAGCGCCAGTCGGGCGTCACGCTGATGCGCATCGTGCGGGAGTTGGACGCGGGACCGCTAGCGGACGCGGAGCGCGTGGACATCCATCCTCTCGATACCGCCAGGGAACTGGAAATGCGCCTCGCCGAGGCCTGCATTCCCTTGCTTTCCCGGACGCTGCCGCGCCTGCGCGAGGGAACCCTCGCTTTTGTGCCGCAGCACGAGAGCTCCGTCAGCTATTGCCGGCGCCTGGAAAAGTCGGACGGCGCAATTGATTTCACACAGGCGGCGGTGGTCCTCTCCGCCCGGATCAACGGCCTTTTTCCCTGGCCCGCCTGCAGCGTTTCGCTGCGCGGGGCGGAGGTGAAAATCGGCCTCGCGGATTTCGTGCCCGGGAAGGGCGCAGCCGGCGATGTCATGGGCGCGGACGCGCACGGGCTGCTGGTCGGAACAGGCGAGGGGCTGCTGCGGCTGCGGCGGCTTCAGCGTCCCGGCGCGAAAATGCTGGGCGCGGCTGATTTTCTGCGGGGGTTTCCGGTGCCGGCGGGCGCGCAGGTTGCTTCACGTCCCATGGCGGCGCTGGTTTCGCCGGTGCCGTTCAAGCGCTAGGTCTTCCTTGTTTTTGAAAGCCCTTTCTTCAAACTCCGGCCTTATGTTGAAGCGCTCCCTCCTCGTTCCCGTCCTGCTGCTGATGGCCGGAGCGCGGGTGGCAGGGCAGACGCCGGAGGTGGAATTGGCCAATCTGCGCGAGGATGTCCGGGGCCTCACGCAACGCGTCGGGGAGCTTTCCCTGCGCGTCGAACAGCTCGAGCGCCAGAACGGTGAGCTGCGCGAGAAGGCCAGTGCTTCGGCTCAGACCTACGTCACGGTCGCGCAACTGAACGATGCGGTCGCCGAGCTCAACCTCGCGATCCGCTCCGGCGACGCCGCGACCGCGGAGCGCACCGCCGCGCAGATCAAGAAACTGGGCGAGGCGACGAACGCCGCCCTCGATTCCATGGCCAAGGGCCTCGCCACCCGGCCGGTGGTGCAGACGAGTTTCAGCGAAAATTACGCGAAGGAAGGCGTGAGTTACACCGTGCAGAAGGGCGACACGCTGGCGATGATCGCGAAGAAGACCGGCGGTAAGGCCACCGACATCATCAACGCCAACAAGATCGCCGACCCCTCGCGCATCCAGGCCGGGCAGACGCTTTTCATCCCAACCCCCGCAGGAAAATAATTCCATGGCCGCAGCACCCAAATCACGTCTAGGCCGCGGACTCGGCGGCCTCATCGCCAGCGCCGCAACCGCCCACAAGGCCGACCCGGTTCTACCCGTGGCTGCGACCTTGGCCGCGCCGGGTTACCAGGAGGTGCCGGTTCACCTCGTCGAGCCGAGTCCCTACCAGGCCCGCCGCGAGATTTCGCCCGAGCAGCTTGCCGAGTTGGCGGACAGCATCCGGTCCGAGGGACTGTTGCAGCCCATCGTCGTGCGCAAGACCGGGGACAGTTTTCAACTGATCGCCGGCGAACGCCGCTGGCGGGCCTTCCAGCAGCTCAAGCTCAAGACCATCCCCGCGCGCGTCGTCGACGCGAGCAACGCCTCTTCCGCGGCCCTCGGCCTCATTGAAAATCTGCAGCGCGAGGGCCTCAACCCGATCGAGGAGGCGCACGGGTTCGCCAGCCTCATTCGCGACTTTGACCTGACCCAGGAAACCGCCGCAGACCGCGTCGGCAAAGCCCGTGCAACCGTGGCCAATTCGTTGCGCCTGCTCGCGCTCGACGCGGAAATTCAGGGCTTCATCGCCAAAAACCTTCTCAGCGTCGGCCACGCCAAGGTGCTGCTCGGCGTCACTGACACCGCGCATCGCAATCTCCTGGCCCGCCGGATCATCGAGGAAGGCCTGAACGTGCGTCACACCGAGAAGCTGGTGCAGGAGCGCAAGACGGCGGCCGGATCGGGCCGGAAGGGCAAGGGTCGCGGTCTTTCCGCCAAAGACGCCGAAGCCGTGGCCGGCATCGAGAAGAAACTCAGCTCCCACCTCGGCGCGCGGGTGGCCGTCCTGCACTCGGCCAAAAAGGGCCGCATTGTCATTGAGTATCAAGGCAATGAGGATTTGCAGCGCCTCCTGGAGAAGCTCGGCGTCGAGACCTGAGACCGGCTTTTTCCCGGTTCGCAATCAGGAAGCCGCAGGCCGAGCCTGGCATTGACAAAGCCCTCGCTCGGCTGATTTTCTGACCCTTTCACATGAGCATTCTCCTCAATATCCTGACGGTGGTTCTGATCCTCGTCTCGCTGTTCCTGATCCTGGTCGTGCTGGCCCAGAAGGCCAAGACGGACGGCGGCATGGGCGGCGCACTCGGCGGCGGCATGACGGAAGCCACCTTCGGCGCGGACACGGGCAATGTGCTCAGCAAGGCCACGATCAACGCGGCCATCGCCTTTTTCGTCCTCAGCTTCGTGCTCTATCTCGGCCACATTTACGTCCGTAAACACGCGGTGGCGACGGGCGACGCGCTCCCGAGCATCGCGGCCCCTGCGGCCGCTCATCCGGCCCCGACCCCGACTCCGGCAACTCCCAAGAAGCCCTGAAGTCTGCGTCATGCCGGTTTCGTCCCTCACGCTCGCCCCAAAATGGCGGGCGTTTTTTTTGGTCGCCGGCGCCGTCGCTGGTGGAGTCGCGGCCGCTCCTACGACTGGCGCAGGCGGGTCGAACCCGACTTTTCTGCAGCTGAGCCAGCCGGACCAGGCGGAGGGCCGCAAGGCGCTCGAAGAATTTCGCCGGGTCGGCATCGAGGGCGAATACTACCTCGAATTCGATCTGCGCGTGATGCCACGCCGGGGCGATGAACGGGTTCTCCACGGAAAACTCTGGGGCGGACGCAACGGGCAGGGCGCGATCCTGCGCGTCGCCATCACCGACGAAGCCGGGCACGAGCACCGGTTGCTCATGCAAAACGGCGAGAACCCCGCCGTCTGGCGCAGCGATTCCGGCGCGGAAACACCCCGCCAGGTTGATGCATTTGCGCCGCTCGTTGACGGCGTCGAACTCACGGCCTTTGAGCTGCAGATGCCCTACATCTACTGGCCCGATGCGAGCCTGGAAACCGTGAGCCGGGTGCGCGGCCGGCCCGCCCATGTCTTCCTTTTCCGCCCACCGGCCGCATGGGCCGCCGCTCATCCGGAGATCTCCGCCGTGCGCGCGAGCCTCGACACGCAGTATCACGCGCCCGTGCAGAGCGAACTGCTCGACCCGACCGGCCGCGCGCTGCGGACGCTCTCACTGGTCGACCTCAGAAAAGTCGGGGACCAATACATCGTGAAGACGGTCGACCTGCGCAACGACCAGACGCGTGACAAGACCCGCTTTCAGGTGACCGCCGCCGCGCTGGGCCTCGAATTTGCCGGCGCGGTGTTTGAGCCCGCGCACTTGAGCGAGGACATCGCTTCGCCGTCGCCGGGCCAGCTGACCCGGATCGCGCCATGAAGCCGGGCCGGCGTACGCGCGCGGTCGTGTTTGATCTGGATGGCACGTTGGTGGACAGCATGCCGCTGGTCTTGCGCGCGTTTGCCCACGCCCTGCTGCCGTATTGCGGGGCGTTGACCGAAGAGCAGATCACCGAGCGCCTGGGCGGCCCGCCGGATCGGACGCTGCGCAGCTTCATCGCTGACGAGGCGAAGCTGCCCGAAGCGATGGAGCGGCTGGTGGACTACGACGCGCATCACCGGGAACTGATCCGGCCCTTCGACGGCGCGCATGGGTTGCTCGACCACCTGCGCGGGGCACGGCAGTCGCTGGGACTTTGGACGGGGCGCGAGCGCGAATCCACCCTGTGGATCCTCCAGCAACACGGCATGGGAACGAAATTGGACAGCTGCGTCTGCGGCGACGACCTCCCCACGCACAAGCCGCATCCCGGCGGCCTCGAGGAAGCGCTGCGGCAACTGCGCGTGGACCGTGACGAAGCCCTGTTCGTGGGAGACGCCGACGTGGATATCCTTGCCGGCGCCGCCCATGGCGTGCGCACGCTGCTCATCTGCCACGACCGGGAGGTGGACGCGGCCATCCGGGCGAAAGCCTGGCGATCCGTGAACACGCCGGCGGAAGCCTACGCACTGCTGCGTGCAGAACTCCCCGGAGCGTGAGTGCGTGCGCGGCGCCTAGAATTCCCGGACGTGCTGTCGCAGATCAGGGTTGAGCCGGAACACAATCCGGCCGGTGCCTTGGGGCGGATTTGAACCCGAGAAAGGGGAGCGGCTGCGCGAGGCGCCTTCCGCGAGCAGCTCGGAGAGGATCGAGTCACCGCCGTTGTCGGACTCGTTGCCCTCGAGATCAGCGAGCGAAACTCCCGCCGCGCGGTAGTCGGCCATGGTGGGCGGCAGCTGCGGAGGGCGGATGCCGGTGAGTCGTTGCCAGTCCTCGGCGAGGCAGAGGTGAGCGAAGCATCGGCTAGAGTGGGTCGAGTCCCATTTCCGCAAGCCGTAGGGATCCTCCAGGATTTTTAGGCGGAGCTTGCCGTTGGTCTTCGTCGTCCATTCCGCCGCGCCAGACGAAACCGCCGTCTGCCGCAGCGGACGGAACGCGACCGGAGTCATCAGCTCGTCCCAGCGCTGGCTGAGCGCGTCGCGGAGGATCTGCCGCCAAAATTCGTCCGGCTGCAGCGGACACGCCTGCAGTTGCAGGCCACCCCAACGTTCTTCCCCAGAGAGTGCGTGCGCGCTCAGCAGGCCCTGGCCCTGGGGCTGCGCGGCGAACTGCCGCACCTCGACCGGTCCGACATGAAAGCCGTCCAGCCACGGCTGGGAGCCGAGAATCACGTAGTTTTGCGGCGACGCCACAAGACCGGGAACCCACGGCCCCCCCGTCACCGCGCAGCGTCCACCGCCGCCAATCCGCAGCGCCATCGGGTAATCCGCGTAAAAACTCAGCCACATCGCCTCCGTCTTGTGCAACGGCATCATGATGCCGCCGCGCTGCCGCCAGCTTTCCGGGACGCCGGCAAACACGTCGACGGGGTAGAGTGGGAAACGTCCCATCCCGAGCGGCACCGCGTAGTCCTTGCCGGTGTCGGGCAGGCGCAGCGTGCGCTGGAACGAGACGGCGGAGCTGACCCGCGGCAAACACTCGGCGAATGTCCGGTGAACTTCCTCGCGCGACGAGGGAAGCAGGTTTTTTTCGTCGTTGGTGGCGCTCTCCAAGCGGTCGTCCACCCAGACGCGCACCTTCGTCCGCAACTGGTCGAGCAGTTCCGGGAAGGCGAAGATCAGTTCATCAGACTGTAATTCGATCACGCGAGTGAAGCGGGCGGAGCGGATGCGTCTTCCGACCGAAACGAATTATTCACTGCGTGGCCACCCGGAAAAAGGGCTTATGCCACGTTGCGCCGCGCGGCGTCGCTGCCCATCCCGGCCCGGCCTACTTCAGGACCTGCTCGGTGGCAGCGTCAAAGAGGTGGGCCGTGTCCATGCGCAGCGTCACCTTGACCTTCTGGTTGACCTCAAAGCGATCCGTCGGGCGGACGCGCGCGATGAAAGAGTGCGCGCCGGTGTCGAGGTAGAGGTAGGTCTCCGCGCCCATCGGCTCGGACACTTCCACGGTCACCTCGACGGTGTGGGCGGGATTCGGGGAAGTCAGCGTGAGCGAGTCCTGCACGTCCTCCGGGCGGATGCCGAGCACGAGGGGCTTGTCGATGTAGGCCGCGGCCTTGGCGGCGAGGGCCTCGCCGAGCTGCACGCTGATCGGCGTGCCCTTGAGGTTGGTCTCGACGAACGAAACGTGGTTGCCCGTGCGCTTCACGGTGCCCTTGAAGAAATTCATCGGCGGGCTGCCGATGAAGCCGGCCACGAAGAGGTTTTGCGGGTGGTTGTAGAGGTCGAGCGGCGCGGCGACCTGCATGATGTTACCGTCCTTCATGACGCAAATGCGGTCGCCCATCGTCATCGCCTCGATCTGGTCGTGGGTCACGTAGATCATCGTCGCCCCGAGGCGGGCGTGGAGCTTGGAGATCTCGGTGCGCGTGGAGACGCGCATCATCGCGTCGAGGTTGGACAGCGGCTCGTCGAAGAGGAAGACCTTGGGTTTGCGCACGATGGCGCGGCCGACGGCGACGCGCTGGCGCTGGCCGCCGGAGAGGGCCTTGGGCTTGCGCTCCAGGTAATCGGTCAGGCCCAGCATGGTGGCGGCCTCACGGACGCGGCCATCGATCTCGGCCTTGGGAAATTTCCGGAGCTTCAGGCCGAACGCCATGTTGTCGTAGACCGACATGTGCGGATACAGCGCGTAATTCTGGAAAACCATCGCGATGTCGCGGTCCTTGGGCAGGACATTGTTCACCACCCGGCCGTCGATCGTGATCGTGCCACCCGTGATCTCCTCGAGGCCGGCGATCATGCGCAGCGTCGTGGACTTACCGCAGCCGGACGGCCCGACCAGCACCATGAATTCGCGATCTTCCACCGTCAGGTTGATGCTATTGACCGCCCGGACTCCCGGGCCGTTTTTCTCCGCATACGTTTTGACGAGGTTCTCAATGATGACTTTGGCCATGGGGTGGGGGAGGGAAAACTTAAACGTGAAACTCAGGTAATCCCGCACTGAGTCAATTTTTTACGCAGCCAAATTTTCGTTGCTCCACCTTCCTCACCCGGCGCAGATTGCGGGCGATTTTTCCTCCCTTCCGCCGCGTCCTCATGGCCACCCGCTCCACTAAAAAATCCGCCCCTCTGACCTTCGATCTGCCGCTCGAACTGATTGCGAAGATAGAGGCGCTGCGGAAATCCCGGGCCCTTGGCACTGCGAGCGAGGTGGTCCGGCTGGCCATCGAGCAATTCGACTTTGACGGCTGCTCCCCGAGCCACGAGCCGCACCGGCAGATCTCGGTGCGCGTGGCCGCCCCGCAGCGCGCCATGCTGAAGCGCTACGCGCGCACCAAGGACGCCAGCGTGGGGGAATTGCTGCGGCTGGCGCTGGAAGCGTTGCCCGCGAAGCCGCCCCGCAGCCCGAAACGGGGCTGAGGCCCACCCGCCGGCCGGCCGTCGTTCATGCCATGCGCGGGGCTTGCCATGGTGCGGCGCGCCACTTTGTAGTGACGGGCGCATCATGACCATCCCCCCGCGTTCACTTTCCACCTGGGCCCGCAACATCTCGCCTTCGCCGACTCTCGCCGTGGATGCGAAGGCCAAGGCGATGATCGCCGCCGGGCAGGATGTCTGCAGTTTTGCGGCGGGTGAACCGGACTTCGACACGCCGGAGCACATCAAGGAGGCGTGCATCGCCGCCCTGCGCGCCGGCAAGACCAAATACGGGCCGACCCCGGGCATGGATTCGCTGCGCACGGCCATCGCCGACAGCTATGCCACCAATTATGGCCTGAAGGTGTTGCCCGCGCAGGTCGTCGTCAGCGCCGGTGGAAAGTATTCCTGCTACCTGGCCATCCTCGCCACGTGTTCGCCTGGCGACGAAGTGATCATCGCCGCGCCCTACTGGGTGAGCTATCCGGAGATGGCCAAGCTCGCAGGCGCGATCCCGCGGTTCGTGCTCACGGACGACACCAACGGCTTCAAGCTCACTCCCGCGCAGCTGGAGCAGGCTATCACGCCCCAGACGCGTCTGCTGGTGCTCAATTCCCCGTCCAATCCCACCGGCGCCGTCTACACGCGCGCCGAGCTGGCCGCGCTCGTGGCGGTGGCGGTGCGGCACAATCTCTACATCCTGTCCGACGAGATGTATGAGCATCTCGTCTATGACGGGGTGACGCCCACGTGCGTGGCCACGCTGAGCCCCGAGGCGGAGGCCCGGACCATCACTGTCGCGGGATTCTCCAAGACCTACTCAATGACCGGCTGGCGCCTCGGCATGTTAGTGGCGCCTGCTGCGGTCGCGAAGGCGTGCGTCGAGTTGCAGAGCCAGATGTCCTCCAACCCGAATTCATTCGCGCAATACGGTGCGCTCGCCGCGTTGACGGAAAAGGACCAGACGGCCGCCTCGCTCAAGGCCATGCTCGCGGCCTTCGATCGTCGCCGCAAATACCTGCACGCGGAACTCAACCGCATCCCCGGCATCACCTGCCTCCTCGCGCAGGGTGCATTTTATCTCTTCCCCAATATTTCGAGCTTTGGCCTGAAGGACACGGAATTCTGTGCCCGCCTGCTGGAGCAGGAGAAGGTGGCCTCAGTGCCCGGATCGGCCTTCGGCGCCGAGGGTTACCTGCGCCTGAGCTACGCGACGTCGGATGAGATCATCCGGAAGGGCGTGGAGCGCCTCACGCGATTCTGTGCGGGACTGAAGCGCCAGAGCTAGGCGGACCGTCAACACAGGCGTCGTCGGCGGTGCGAAAATATTCGTTTGACGCAAGCGGGTTTGGGCCTACTACCTTTATATTACAAGGTAGCTTGTTACCACCGCCATGAGTCTCGACGAAAAGTTCACCCCCATCCGCAAGGGCCTGCTTGAGTTCCTCGTGCTCAAGATCGTGGCGGCGAACCAAGTTTACGCCGCCGACATCCTGAAGGAGCTGAGCGGGACCGAATTCGCGACGCAGGAGGGGACGCTTTATCCGCTGCTCAGCAAGATCCGGAGGGACGGCCTCGTGGATTACGAGTGGAAGGAATCCGAGTCCGGTCCGCCGCGGAAATACTACGAACTCACCCCGAAGGGTCGCGCACGGCTCCAGGAAACGGCGGACTACTGGGCGAGAATCAGCGGCACCGTGAAGAACCTGGGGCAAAAGTAACCGCAACCGCAGTCAGCCAATCATCCCATGAACAAAGTCATCACCCTCAATCTGAACGGCAACGCGTATCAACTCGAGGAGAGCGGTTACGAGGCCTTGCGGGGCTACTTGGAAACGGCCTCGCGCCGCCTGGAGGGCAACCCCGACCAGGCGGAAATCATGGCGGATATCGAGCAGGCGATCGCGGACAAGTTCCGCGCGCGGCTCGGTCCCCACAAGACGGTTATCGTGAGTCGCGAAGTCGCCGAGGTGATCGGGGAGATGGGCCCCGTCGAAGACGCCAAGCCCGGCGCGGGCGATGCCACCGCCGCCGCGTCGGCCTCAACTGCACCCCAAGGCGGCGCCACCCCGGCGGGCTCGACCACGCCAGTCCCTCCAAAGCGTTTGTTCAAAATCCGCGATGGCGCGATGCTGGCGGGCGTCTGCAACGGCCTGGCCGTCTATACGCAGCTCGACGTTACCGTAATCCGCGTGCTGTTCGCCGTGCTGACGGTCTTCACCTATGGCAGCGGCGGTCTGCTCTACCTGCTGCTCGCTATCCTCCTGCCGACGGCGGATACCCCGGCGGAAAAGGATGCGGCGTTTGGCGGGCCGTCCACGGCGCAGGAGTTCATCCGGCGCGCCAAGGCGGGTTATTACGAGGGCATGAAGTCGTTCCATGACCGTGAGTCGCGGCGTGAGTGGAAGCGCAAGTTCCGGCGGGACATGCGGGATTGGCGCCAGGAGTTTCGCCGGGAAATGGCCACGCATGCGGCGCAGACCGGTGTCGCCGGACACGGCTATTGGTGGGCATGGCCTCAACCGGGTGCCGGCTTGTGGCCGGCGTTGCTGCTGCTTTCGCTGACGAAGGCGATCATCACGTTTGTGTGGATCTTCGCCACACTCTCGCTCCTCGCCACCGGCGCGGTGTTTGGCTTGGCGTTGCCCGCTGGAATGCCCCTGTGGCTGGGCCTGATTGTGCTCTTCGTCGCCTACCGTTTCATCCTCTGGCCCGTGCGTGCCGCGCGACATGCCTGCCGCTGGCACAGCGGCTACGGCGTGCATGGTGTCACGGGCTTCGCGGACTCCTTTGTCTGGCTGGGCGTGCTGATTCTGCTGGTCTGGACAGCCGACCGCTATGTCCCCGGCGCCCACAACGCGTTGCAGCAGGTGCCGCCTGCCTTGCATCAGGCCTTGGACTCCCTGCGGACTTGGTGGGCAAAACGCTGAGGCTCCACCCGGGCAACTGCGTCAGTTATTTCCGCGGCGGCGGCAATTTTAGCCGCGCGATTTCCTTCTCGTCGGCTGCCACGCGAGCCTCTGAGTCGTCCAGTTTTTGCTTCAGGTCGGCGGCATCGGAACGGGCTTTGCTGAGTTGCTCCAGCATGACGGCGGTCTGGGCCTTCGCGATTTCCACTTCGCCTTGGTGCTTGAGCGACGCAACTTTGGCCTCCTCGGCCAACGTCTGAAACGAGGTGGCCGACGCACGGGCTTTGTCGAGGCGTGCCTGCAGTTCGACCATCGCCTGCTTGTTCTTGTCGAGGTCGGCTTTGAACTGATTGGTCTCGGTCACGGCCTCATCGAGCTTTTTCTGGAGAGCTGCCTTGTCCGCGTTGAGGTCGTCGAGTTGCGTTTGGAGTTGCGTGGAGGCGGCCTGAACCTGGTCGGTGCGGTTCTTGTTTTCGATAATGGTCCGGTCGCGCGCGCTCACCTTGAGTGAAAGCATGATCGTTGTGACCATGAGGATGGCCGTGAGCGCACCCAGCACGATCAGCCAAGGCGAACTCTTGGACTCGACGGGTTCGGATTCATCGCGGGACGGCGATTCCGGCAGACCGGCGTCGCGACTCTTTTCGGCGGTTGCCGCAGGCCGGGCAGCGGCGGCGGTGGGGGCAGGCTCGCCGACTTTGGCGGCGGCCGCGGGGGCCGGTTTGGCGGCACTGGGCGGAGTGGAGGAGGCTAGTGGATCGTCGGCCATGGTGGGAAGGAAGTCGCTGGAGTTGAGGGATTCCCATCATGGACCGGCAATTGGGTCGCCGGTTCGCCTCTACCGGCACGCGCAGGCGGCGACGGCAGCATGATGGCCCGTCTACAGGCGCGTTTTCAAAAACTCACTCGCCATTGGCCTGCGCGGTCGGCATCAGCATTCAGCCAACCCACCATGCAGGCGGCTGACTCATCAATCCCCCGAGGAGCAGGATTCGGCATTCGGTTCCTGGCTCGGTTCATTGATTTGGCCTACGGCACGGTGTTATCGATGTTCGCCGGCTTCTTTGCAGGAATTATTTTTGCCGTGCTGAATCACTTCGGAAAGCTCGCACCCGACTGGCTGGAGCGCTTGAACCAGAAGTCGGGCCTGGATTATCTTTTTGGGATCGTTGGTTTCTTTCTTTACCACGCTTTTGCCGAGGGGATCGGCACGGTCACGGTGGGGAAGGCGATTTGCCGGCTGCGCGTTGTGCAGATTGACGGGAGCCCGGCGACACTCGGAGGCGCATTGATTCGGGACCTGGGTTACCATATCGATGCGCTGTTCTTCGGTCTGGTGGGATATCATTCGATGTCGAAGGGGCGGCTCCAACAGCGATACGGCGACGTCTGGGGCGAGACCGTCGTGGTAAGGAAAACCGACTTTCAGCCGAATCCACCCCGGAGTGGCTGGCGCATGACCAGCGGTATTCTGCTCGGCTCGTTCCTGTTGTGCTGCATGTTGGCCTTGGATTGGGTGCTAAAAGTCACTTAGCGATAGGCCTGTGGACACTCACCTGGTTATCAGGTCCGCTTTTGGAACACCGCGCGGCCCTGCATAACGACCTCGGCGACCAGCAACGGCACGGCCCAGCAGGTTGCAGCGACCAACACCGAGCCCGAGGCGGCTAGGCCGGGAAGTCTGAATACGGGGCAGGGAGGGGAGGTGCGCATGGCGAAGGGTAGACTCCCGGAGTCAATGAGAGGCGGCCTGATCGGGGTAAATTTTTACCCACGCTTTTCCCTCACCAAATCGGAGCCGGATTGCGCTTTAACCCCGGCTTGCCGCGTTCATCTTGTTGCGCATGTTCCTCCAAAAAATACCCAAGGCGATTCTGTGGGGCGGGCTCATTTGCGGCACCCTGGACATCACGGCGGCCCTGATTGACGTAAAAGTGAACTTCAACATGACCCCGGTGCATTTGCTGCAGAATGTCGCCAGTTCGCTGATGGGACCGGTGGCCTACGACAGCGGCGCGTCCACGGCAGCGCTGGGCCTCGTGATGCATTTCACCGTGGCCTTTACCTTCACCACGATCTTCTACTTTTTGGCCCGGGGCTTTCCGGTGCTGCTCCGGCACCCGGTCGTGAGCGGACTGATCTATGGCGCCATCGTGTTCCTGATCATGTATCGGGTCGTGCTGCCCCTGACCCTCGAGCTCAAGACCCACTATGTGCGCGTCTTCAACCACGCCTGGCCCCAACTGCGCTGGTCGCAGTTTTTCGTCCACCTCTTCTGCGTCGGGCTGCCCATTTCCCTGACCGTCCGGGCCAAGGGCGTCGGGCGCTGAACAACGTGCCTCGGGCCTTGCGCGCATGGCGGCGCCGATTCCCCAAGATGCAAAAGGCGAGAGCGCGGCCCACCGCGGCCTGAAGCTTCTCGCGTCGGCCTGGGCCCGCGCCAACCGGCTGGACTTGACCGCCACGGAAGTGCGCCTGCCGCGCTCGTCGTATCGCGCCGACCTGGCTGCGGCGACCCCGCGACAGTTGGGATCCCACGCCGTCACTGCCGTCTTCGAGTGCAAGGTCAGCCGCGCCGATTTCCTGCGCGACGCGGCAGTCGAGGAATCGACGCGTGAAAAAGTCCGGACGCTGTCAGAGCGGCTGGAAGCGCTCAATCGGCTGATCGGCGGGCATCGTCCCGACCTGCGCCGCGGAGACGGCCTGTTCCCGGAGTTCGACTGCGTGGACCTGCGGGGCACCCGCCATGCCACGCACACGGCGCTGACGAAGTCGCTGCGCGCCGCCCAGGCGGCGCTTTACGAAGGCACCAAATTCTCGCGCCTCACGCGCTGGCGCGCCGCGAACTTCTTTTACCTCGTGGTCGAAACCGCGGATCTGGCCAGCCTTCACGAGATTCCCTCCGGCTGGGGGCTGCTGGTCCGGCGCGGTGATGTGCTGCAGTGTGAGCACCCGCCGCTGCGCCACGAGGTCAGGATGGAGGACCGGATCGCCTTGCTCGAGCGCATCGCCGCCCGCGCCCGATTTGCCCTTTAACTCGGACGGCGATGCCTCCACGTTTCCCGCCATGGGAACCAAGTATTTGCCGACTGACCGCGACCGGAAAGCCGGCCAGCGCTTCCTGAAGCAGCAGCGCCCGCTGCCGTTCTTCAAGAAGCCCGCCGACAAACTGCCGTCCAAGCCCGCCAAGAAACCGTGACGCGTCACGGTTGCGTCGGAAAATAGCGCGGTCGCCTGGGCGGAACCGGGTCGCCGTCTGTTGTTTACAAGCAGGGGACCCCCGATTCTTTTGCTCTCAGCCGTGGGCCGGCCTCCTGGGACCGCCCGCTGATTTCTCCAACGCGGACCGGCTGCATCCTCTGCCCGCCTTTGACCACACCCACGCGTGCCGCCGGTTCTCTTCCGCATGACAGCAACCTCACCGAAATACTGGGCCTTCATCAGCTACAGCCACCGCGATGCCCGCGTCGCCCGGGGTTTGCAGCGGGCGCTCGAGACCTACCGGCTGCCAGGGAGGCTAGTTGGCCAGGCGACCCAGTTGGGCAAAGTGCCGGCGCGTCTCCGGCCGGTTTTTCTCGACCGGGATGAATTGCAGGCCGGCACGGACCTCAAGGCGACGGTCAGCGACGCCCTCGCGCAAAGCCGGTTCCTGATTGTGCTCTGCTCGCCGGATGCGGCTCGTTCGGAGTGGGTGAACCGTGAAATCATCGAGTTCAAGCAGCAGCATGGCGGTTCCCGCGTGCTGGCGGTCATCACGGCGGGTGAGCCCTTTGCGAGCAACCAACCCGGCCGGCAAGCCGAGGAATGCTTTCCCCCGGCGCTCCGGCGGGAACTGACGGCGTCCGGCAGGGCCGATGGCGCGCCGCTCGAGCCCATTGCCGCGGATCTCCGGCCGCACGCCGATGGCAAGCGCCGGGCGACTCTCAAGCTGATAGCGGGCATGGTCGGTGTAGGCGCGGATGAACTGCTGCAGCGAGATGCCCGCCGGCGCATCCGCCAGCTGGTGTTCATCGCGGCGGCGTCCCTGGCCGGCATGGCGGCCATGGGCGTGCTGGCCGTGAGTGCGGTCCGCGCACGCAACGAAGCCCAGTTGCAGCGGGGCGAGGCCGAGGAGTTGCTGCAATTCATGCTCGGGGACTTGCGCAAGCAGTTGGATTCCGTCGGTCGCCTCGACGTGCTCGACGGGGTGGGGGAAAGGGCCCTGCAATATTACGCCCGGCAGGAGGCGGACCGGCTGGATGCGAATTCGCTCGGCCGCCGGGCGCGCGCCCTGCACCTGATCGGCGAGTTGCGCGAGCAGCGCGGCCAGCTCGACGCCGCGCAGGCGGCCTTCCAGCGCGCGGCGGAGTCAACCGCGCAGCTGCTCCGGCGCGCGCCCCGTGACACCCAGCGGATCTTTGACCACGCGCAGAGCGTTTACTGGGTCGGCTATCTCTCACGCCTGCGGGGCCGGATGCCGGAGGCGGAGCGGGCTTTTCGAGAATATGTCCGCCTGGCCGACTTACTGGTGCAGCTCGATGGGCAGAATCTCGATTGGCAGATCGAGGCGGCCTATGCGCGCGACAATGTCGGCGTGGTGCTGCTGGAGACATCGCGCCCGCGGGAGGCGCTGGAGATCCTGTCCCAGCAGCGCGACCTCTGGCAGCGGATCACGGTTACGCAATCCGGGCACATGCTCGAGCTGGCCAACACCCTCGGCTGGATCGCCCGGGCCCACGAGGCCGGGGGTGACTACGAACGGGCCATCTCTACGCAGTTGGAAAAAGGCCGCGTGCTCGAGCGGATGCCCGATGCCGACTCCAACCAGCAGGTCCGCCGCAGTCGCTTCACGATCGCCGGCGAGCTGGCCCGGCTGGAGCTTGCGCTGGGGCGCGCGGAGGCCGCGCGCGCCCTCGCTCTCGATGCGGTGCAGAAGGCCCGGGCCCTCGTCGCCGTCGACCCCAAGAACAAAACCTGGCTGGAGCAACGCTGCCTGGCCCAGGCGAACCTCACGGAGGCGCTGCTGGCTACCGGTGACCGGGCCGGGGCCCGGCAAATGCTTGCCGAAATCCGGGAAGGCACGGCCCGGCTGCTGGCACTCGACCCGCAGGCGGCCAAGTGGCAGGTGAACCTCCGCGGCCGCATGCTGGTTCTCGCCGTCCAACTGGCCGGCGACGCCGACCGGGCTGCGCTGGTTGACGAATTAACCGACTACCTGCGGAAAGTGAGCGAATTCACCACCACCGACCGCGCGCTCACGGAAGCCCGCAACGTCATCGTCGCCCAAGCGGAGCTGGCCCTGGGTCGCTTGATGGCGCAGACCGGACCACCGGGGGCTGACCGGGTTCACTGGCTGGCGGTCGTTGCACGCTTGCAGAGGCCCGGCAGCAACGGCGATCTTGTCGCCCTGACCACGCTGGCCACCGCGCACTATCTGCTCGGCTCCGTTACCGAGGCGCATACGCTGGCGCAACGGATTGAATCCACTCCCTTTCGGCATCCCGCTTACGCCGAACTCAAACGCCTGTTGGCCGTCGGTGCGGGACCGCCGGCCGTCCAACCACAACACCACTGATTCCCATGCCGCAGCCTCCCACCGTCGTCGTTAACCCGGTCAACCATACCTGCACGCCGGACCAGGTTCATATCACGCAGGCCCACGGCCGCGGCGTGGCCATCTTCTTTGTGATCGATCCGTCCGCGGCCGGCGATTGGAGCTGGTCCCAGTCGCCGGATCCCGTCGTGTTGGACAATGCCGGCGGAATTTTCTCGGACGGCAAGCACCCGGGAAGCGGCCGGGGAAAGGACCGCGTCCGCGTGCTCAATCGCAATTTGCCGTCAGACGTGGGTGCCCACAAATACACCGCCAACCTGGTGCAGGACAGCACAGGCGCGCGCGTCGCCATCGATCCGCACATCATCAACGAGCTCTAGGCAGGCGCGCGCCCGGATGAACTGGGCCGGTCGCAGGCTCACCCTGCGACCACGCCCTGGGCGTCGGTCCGCGTGATCTGCCTGCCCACATCCGACACCAGTTCGTCCACATTCTGGGTGACGAGATTGGCAAGTACGAGGTGGTCGATCCGTGCCAGGTCGCCGACCGTGGCCAGGAACACCGCATTCTTTCCGGGCGCGGCCAGGATCTCGCTGTTGCGGATAACCAGGCTGCGGACATGGCCGCTCGCGCGGATGTAGGGCCGCGTCTGCGGGGTCGGTCCGCGATCCTGGATATGCAGTCCCTCGATCACCAGCGATGTGACGTCCGCGGGCGAGTCGCCCATTTCGGGGATGTCACTGTGTCCCTCAAGGTGCAGCAGGTAGCGGTCGTCCGACGGGTCGTGGTAGTGCACGTTCCGCAGCGTCAGGCTCTCATGCCGGCCCGAGACACGGAAAAGAAACGGCTCGGTGTAAGTGTAGTTCGGCTTGGTCTGCCGCAGGTCGATATTGTCGAACACGAGCGTGCCGAAGTCGCCCGGCAGCTTCTTGCTACGGTAGTCCCACGCACTGAGGTAGAACCCGAAGCTGCGGTAATAGCCGGTGACGTTGCGGACGGTGACACGGTCGATCCGGCTCTGGCGCGACAAGATGCGCAGGACCTGCGACGCGTCGTCCACCATCACGGTGTCGACCAGCACATCGGAAATCGGCCCCACGGTCGCGTAGGCATTCATGAAACTCTTCTCGCCGATGGTTTCCTCATCGCCATTCAACGCGATGAAGTCGTCGCCTGTGCGTCCCTGAATGTTGCGCAGGACGAGGAAACGCCCCGGACCTTGCACGTGGATGCCATCCTGGTTTCCGCCGTGGATGAAGCCCGGCAGCTCGAGCCGGATGTTTTCCATCGTCACCTTGAGCCAGTTGGTGATCAGGAAGGCGAAGGTCCGCTGGTCGCGCACGGTCACGTCACGGATGAGCAGGTTTTCGACGCCGAAGAACGCCAGCGCCACCACGAGGTAGTCCGCCTTGGAGTAATGCACCTCCGACGGCACGTGGTGCGCCTGGTTGAGACAGTTCTGGTTATACGTGCCGCCGAGCAGTTGGATGTTGCGGTCGAGAATGTCGCCGGTGGACGGCCGCGCGTTGGTCAGCAACGCCCGGTTGGAATGGCTGGCTTGGAAGAAGCCGCAGGCCGGGTTGAGGCATTCGATCGTCGTGTTGGAGTGGATGCGGAGGCCGGTGACGAGTGCGGCCCCGTCCATGATCAGGCGCACGCCGCCGCCCGCTTGGGCTTGGTCGAGGGCTTGCTGCAGGATGGCGGTGTCATCGGTGCCGCCGCCCGTCTCCACGTTCGAATTCAGCGCCGCTCCGGTCTGGCTGGCATAGATGGTTGGGATGATCATCGGTATTCCTCCGCCCGGCATGCTTGACCTCGCGCGGCACGCACGCAATCCCCGCCCGGCCTCGCAACTGAGCAATTAATGCGGAGTTCCGCGCACATTTTGGCCCGTCGTCCAGCGGGATGATGGCCATGAGTGCGCGCTGAAGGACCGTGTTTAACCGGAACCGACGCATGAAAAAACGGACGGTGTAGCCGTGCACTCAACGCGGACCGCTCCGCTCCCCACCGAACAGACGCCCCCGCCGGCGCCGCCCGATGGCGTGGCCGCGGAAAAGCCTGCGTCGGTTCGCCCCCGCAATCGGATCACCTGGGCGGTCACAACCTTGGCGGCACTTGGGCTGATCGCCTTCCTGTATTTCGGCCGGCCCGTGCTGTTGCCCATCTTCCTCGCGAGCTTCGCCACGATGACGTTCCGACCGGTGATGCGCTGGCTGGAGGTGATTCGCATCCCGGCGCCGGCAGGCGCGGCGCTGGTGATGGCCTGCGTGCTCACGCTGGTCACCCTCAGTTTCGTTCGCCTCAGCCACCCAGCGATGCAGTGGATGAAGGACGCACCCATTCACGTGGACCAACTGCGGCAGCGCGCGCGATCCCTGCTCGCGCTCGCGCCCCGGTTCAACGAGGCCGCGGCGGCCGTCGACAAGCTCGTTTCCACCGCCCCGGAAAAGGCACCGGCGGCGAGTTCCAAGGCCCCGACCGTCGTCGAGGTCAAACCGCCGGCGGCGGGCACCGGCTGGGTGACATGGACCAGCGCCTTCCTGGAACTGACGGTCGCCACGATCATCCTGACCTACCTGCTGCTTGCGGCAGGCAGCCGTCCATTGGAAAAACTCGTGACCATGACGCCCACGCTGCGCGGCAAAATCCAGGCGGTGGAGATCAGCCATGAGATCCAGCGGGGCATTTCCGATTACCTCTTTGCCGTCACGTTGATCAACTTTTCTTTGGGACTGCTTGTCGGGGCCGGCCTCGCCCTGCTCGGTGTGCCCAACGCCGCAATGTGGGGAGTCTGCGCCGCCGTATTGAACTTCATCCCGTATTTCGGTCCCTACGCGGGCATTCTGTTGGTCAGCCTCGTCGGCCTGCTGAATTTCCCCAACTTTGGCACGGGGGTCCTGCCTGGCCTGTGGTATTTGCTGCTGCACTTGCTGGAGTCGAACCTGGTAACGCCCGTCCTGCTGGGGCGGCGCTGCCTGCTCAACCCAGTCATGATCTTCATCTCGCTCATCTTCTGGACCTGGCTTTGGGGCATTCCCGGCGCTTGGCTGGCGGTGCCGATCCTCGTGGCGATCAAGGTGGCGTGTGAGCGCATTCCGCGCCTGTCAGCCGTGGCCGAGCTAATCGGCCGGTGAGGGGAGGCCGGCACCGCAGGCCGGTTGTTACGAGCGAGGATTGACTAAAACGCCTGGCCGATTTGCCTCGGGCCATGGCTGATGACACCCCGCAACTGCCAAAAATGCCGTGGCACCTTTGGATTGTCGGCGTCCTCTCGCTGCTCTGGAACATGGGCGGCGCGTTCGACTTCTTCATGAGCGAGACCCACAACACCGCGTATCTGAAGAACCTGACCCCGGCACAGCTCGATTATTTCAACCACTTCCCGCTGTGGGCTGTTGTCACCTGGGGCATCGCCACCTGGGGCAGCGTGCTCGGATCACTCGCGCTGCTCGCCCGCCGGCGTCTCGCCGTGGGAATCTTTCTCATGTCCATCGTCGCGATGGTCCTCACCACGCTCTACAATTACGTGCTGTCGGACGGCTTGAAAGTCATGGGGCGGGGCGCCGCTCCGCTCGTTTTCAGCGCAATCATCTGGATCGCGGCCTTCCTGCTTTGGTTCTACGCCCGTGCGATGAGCCGCCGCGGCGTGCTGCGTTAGCCCGTGCAATGCGCGATCGCCCAGTCGCCCGTGGACGTCACGCATGGTGACTGACGACGGCGATTGCGCGGCAGCGATTGCATCCTGCAAGGGCGAAATTCCGCTGGTTTTCACTCGCGCCGGACGCGGCACTCGTTAGGAAAAACGACAGCGAGTCGGACTCTCTTCCCCGGGATCACCCCGTTTCCGACCGGACCTCAAACCTCTTCCGCCATGGCCGAAAAAACCGAAGCTGAAGTCAAAGCCGCCCGCGCCGCGCGGGGGGAATATTTCCTGCAATATCTCAGCGAGCAGGGTTACCGCCCCAAGATCGATGCCGACGGCGACGTCGAATTCATGAAGGAGGGCTTCACGTGCTACATCTCCACGCTGAACGACGACGAGGGTTTCTTCCGCGTGATCCTGCCGAACTTCTGGCCGCTCGCGACCGACGAGGATCTCGTGAAGGCGCTGCACGCCTGCAACTACGCCAACCGCGTCTCAAAGGTCGTGAAGCTCGCCGTGTCCAAACCCCGGCGCAACGTGAACGCCAGCTTCGAGGCGTTCCTGCCGGACAAGGACAGTTTCAAGCCCATCTTCGAACGGGCGCTCCGCTCGCTCACGTATGGCCTGGGGATGTTCCGGGACTACATGCAGGGCCGCGCGCCAGCCACCGAGGTATGACGAAGCCCGTTAAGGAACCGCAGGCCAAGAAGATCGGCGCGGGCGTCACCGGCGCCACGGTGGGTACCGTCATGACCTATCTCGCGGCCAATATTGAAGATCCGGAGACCAAGAAGAATTTCCTGCTGATGATCCCGACGGTGTCGGTCGGCGCGAGTGTGGTCGTCTACAAGCTCATTCGCGTGTGCCACGCCCGCTACCTGCAATACCAGATTGACCAGCAACAGCAGCGGCTCGACGCGCGGGCGCGCAAGCAACTCGAGGACCCGAACGCGTCCGAGGACCACAAAAAACAGGCGCGCAAGCAATACGAGCAGCTCCAGCAGCAATCGATGCAGAGCGAAATGGACAATCTCCGCATGCTGCTCGAGACGAAGAAGGCGATGAACAACGACGGCACGGGCTGAGTCCGGGCGGATAGCAACAGCACCCGCCGCGGACACAAGAGCAGGCCAGTAAAAAGTAGCCGTGCAGGCTTGCCGGTAAGTATGAGGCCGAGTTCGAGGCTGTGGCCATCGGGGTTCTCCAGCGACAGATGTCGCATAGGCCTTGACTGTCTAGGGATAAAACCTAGACCTTCTAGGCATCACCCTTGAACTCCATGAAGATCGCAGCCGTCCGATCCTTACCCGGCAAGCTAGTCAAAAGCATCAGTCTCTTCCGTTTTTCTAGGCGCACACGTCTTCTCGGCCTGCTCGCCGCGGTTTGTCTCAGCCTTGGGACAAACGTCGCCCGCGCGCAGTCGGAGCAAGCTAACATCGGCGTGCGCACCAAGGTCATCGACGGTTGGTTGCACCTGGATGGCAAACATTCAGCTGAAGGCGGGCATTCAAAGGTTTATGCCGTGCTGGCCGTCTCTGAAGTGAAGCAGGAGCAAAAACTCATTCGACCCGTTGATGCGAATGCGATGCTGGCGATCCTGAATCGCGAACTTTCCGCCAACGGGTTCAAACCGTGTGCCAAGGGGAGCAAACCGGACATTCTGCTGACGGTGAGCTATGGCCGCGGCTACGTGCGAAATCCTTACGATCGGGACCTCGGAGCAGTTCAAAAGGGAGTGGGCGGGATTCCGGAAATGACCGTAGTCGGCGACGGAGCGCAGCTGTTCGACGAAATGCAGGCGGGTTACATGGCGAAACAGCAAAAAGCCCAATACGAGAAACTCTTCATCCGGGTGACCGCGTGGGCCTACCCGCAAATTCCGACGGACAAGTCCAAAATGCTCTGGAAAACCATCATCGTGGCGGACGATCCGGACAACCGGGATCTCAATAGCCTGGCCGAAGCCATGCTCAAAGCCGGGGCGCCACTCTTCGACAAGGAAGTGGCGGATAAGGAAATCGACCTCTATAGGCCTCTGCCGATTGGTCACGTCGACGTCGGCTCACCTGAGGTCGTGCCGGAACAGAACCGATAATTGCCAGGGGCTCACCACGGCGGGCGGAGCAGGGGACGGAACGCTTGAGCCGACCGGGGGTTCGGTCTATGCGATCATCACCCCCATGCCCCAGCTCAGCCGGACCGATCTCTGGATCATTGCGCTCTATTTCCTACTCACGCTCGTCGTCGGCGTGATCATGACCCGGAGGGCCGGCCGCAACCTCGACGAGTATTTCCTCGGGGGCCGCACGCTGCCTTGGTATCTGCTCGGCATCGCAGGCATGACGGCTTGGTTCGACCTGACCGGCACGATGATCATCACGTCGTTCCTCTACTTGCTGGGCCCGCGCGGGCTCTTCATCGAGTTTCGCGGCGGCGCCGTGCTGGTCCTGCCGTTCATGATGGCCTTCACGGGCAAGTGGCACCGGCGGTCCGGCTGTCTGACCGCGGCGGAGTGGATCACTTATCGCTTTGGTTCCGACCGCGCCGCGGGCTGGATGCGGTTGCTCACCGCGGTGATGTGGACCGTCCTCAGCATCGGTTTGCTCGCGTATCTTGTCCGGGGCACCAGCCTGTTCGTCGGCCAATTTGTGCCGTATCCGCCGATGCTGGTGACCGGGGTGCTGGTCGCGATTTGCGCCGTCTACACGATGATGTCGGGTTTCTACGGCGTGGTGCTGACCGATTTCGTGCAGGGCCTGATCATCATCGCGGCCTGCATCCTGATTGGCTTCATCGCGTTTCACGCCGTGCCGGACACCGCTGCGCTCGGGGTGCTGGCCAACCGGGTGACGGGCAACGCACTCTGGACCTCCAGTACGCCCAATTTCCACACCAGCATGCCCCGGGGCTACGAAATGTATCAGTCGCTGTTCATGTTCGCGGCTTTTTACCTGCTGCGTAACGTCATCGGGGGTCTCGGCACCGGCGCCGACAGCCGCTACTTCGGCGCGCGCAGCGACCGGGAGTGCGGGCTGCAGTCCATGTTCCAGGGCCTCATGATCGCGTTCCGTTGGCCCTTGATGATCAGCATCGCCGTGCTGGGGCTCCTTTTGGTGGACCGCTTCTTTCCCCGGCCGGAACTGGTGGAACAGGCCGCGGCGATCGTCCATCGGCATTTTCCCGACGCAAACCCAGCCTACTGGCACGACCTCACCAGCGCGGTGATCAACCATCCCGAGTCCGCCCCGGCTGGCCTGGTCGACGACCTGCGCGGCGTGCTCGGCCCGAGTTGGTCAGCCAAGCTTCCGTTGGTCGGCGTCAACGGCATCGTCAATCCCGAGCAGATCCTGCCCGCCGTCCTGCTCCACAGCGTGCCCGCGGGGCTTCGCGGATTCTTCCTCGTGGCGATGCTGGCCGCGATGATGTCCACGCTCACAGCCACCGTGAACCAGGCCGCCGCGATGATGGTGAATGACATTTACCGCGACCGCCTGCGACCTGCCGCCGCCAACCGGGAGCTGATCATCGCGTCGTATGTCTCGTCGCTGCTTATCCTGGTCGTAGCGTTCTGGATGGGCGTGAATGCCGGCAGCATCAACGACCTCTGGGCTTGGATTGTCATGAGCCTCAGCGCCGGCATGCTGGCGCCGCAGGTCCTGCGGCTCTACTGGTGGCGGTGCAACGGCTGGGGCGTGGTGGCCGGCACCGCGCTGGGAGGCGTCGGGTCCATCGTGCAGCGTCTCGTCGCCCCGACCATGGTGGAATGGCAGCAGTTCCTGCTCATGATCGCCCTGTCATTCGGCGGGACCATCATCGGGTCGCTGCTTACCGCGCCGACACCGCGCGAAACCCTCCGGCATTTCTACCGCACCACGCGGCCGTTCGGCGCGTGGGGACCGCTGCGGGCGGAGCTGACGCCCGTGCAGCGCGCGACCGACGCGCACGAGCACCGCCAGGACATCCTTGCCGTTCCGTTTATCATGGTGGCGCAGGTCGCGTTGTTCCTGCTGACGATGCAGTTCATGATCCACGCCTACGCCGCCCTCGCGTGGACCCTGGCGCTTTTCCTCGTCGCACTCGTAGGGGTGCACCGCTTCTGGTGGCGGGCCCTGCCACCCGCCGACAATCCCGGCACGGAGCTCGCCCAAAAGCCGGCGCCCTCCGTTTAGGGATTGCGGCTGCTGGCGCCGGAAAAAAAAGGTTGAGCCGTCAGCGCGGCTAGAGCTTCTCCCACGCCCGCTCCGCGACGGGGTCGCGACCTTCGTCGAATTCGATTTGATCGACGATGGTTTCGACGCTCTTGCCCGGATAGCCGCCCGCAGCCTGGACGCGCTGCGCGAGGACGGCCGAACGTTCGTCGCGCCAGCCGAGCTTCACGAGGAAGCGGTTGAACATGTGGCACTCCTCGTCGGTCCGCGATGTCCCGCGCGCGTGCGCCCAGGCGAGAATTTCCTCGTCGGTTCCGCCAGCCAAGGTGCGTTCCGGGAGATCGACGTACAGCACGCCGAGGAACCGGCAGCAGCGTCCGTCGAGCACGTAGAATTGGCTGTCGCCTAGATTACTCACGTAGTCGGCGGGCAGCTGGCCGGCGGCGTGCAGCCGGATCTTGTCCAGCATCCGGCCGAAATAAACCAGCCGGCCCACCTTGGCGTAAACACTGCGGAGCCCAGGAACGTGAGGCATGCCGGCAGGGTTGCAGAAATAACACCCCGGTCCCAAGCCCCAAACCACGACTCGAAAGTGTGGGAACGAAAAGCCCGCCGGCTCACCACCGCCGGACGCGCTGGCAGTAGGCGGCGAAATCGGAGCCGAACTTGGCGGCAAGAAAGCGTTCCTCGGGTGCGATTTGGAAACGATTCATGTAGAGAACGAACAGGATCGGAAATACCAGCACGCCAAAGTTGCCCAGCTGCAGTGCCCAAGCGATGAGAACGAACAGGAGGCCCAGATACATCGGGTTGCGGGTGACCCGAAAAATGCCCGTCACGACGAGCGCGGACGTTTTCTCCGGTTTGAGCGGGTTGATCGTGGTGTCGGCTCGCCCGAATGAAACGACCCCCAGCAACGCCGCGGCCGCGCCAGCCAGTCCGATGACGATCGCTGCGGTCTGTCTCCCGGGAAATGCTATGCCCAGTGAAGGCAGCGCGCTCGCGGTCCACCACATCAACGCAGCCGTGACGATCATGACGATCGGGGGAGGAATCTTGAGTTCTAATTTGGACATGGGGCGCGGAGCCAGAAAAGAGGGCGGATTCCGGTTCAGCGGCCAGCTACTATCCGGGTGGCGCGGGTGGACCGCGGGCCCTGGTCAAGACTGAGGGCGGTGATCGTGCCGTCAGCGTCGCGCTCGAAGTTCACCGTGGCGTTGATCACCTCGTAGGCGAAGTGGTCGGGACGATCGCAGTCGACGGGGAACGCAGGCTGCCCCGGCAACTGGGCGTAGAGCTGGTCACCTTTGGCGGTGATTTCGAACCTCGAACCGGGGGAGAACTCATAGACACCGACGTAGGCTTGCAGCTTCTCCGGCGCCAGAAACAGCACCGTGGGGGCGGGTCCTGTGCTGCGCCGTGCAATCATCTCCATCCAACTCTGGCGCATCGTCACGCGTTCGATGTGGCCAGCTGCGTCGCGGTTGAAGGTGAATTCCGCCGCGAACCCAGGGCTGTAGAAGCGATCCTGCCCGACATAGCCGTAGTGGAAAAATGGCTGGCCCGTCAGCCGGATGCGCAATCCGCCGGCCGGGTCAACGACCGCCGTAAAGTGGCGGTGCGCATCGAGTGCGTAGACGCCCGCATATTCCGCGAGCCTGGCTTGAGCGGCATCCTCCGCCGCCTGGGTGAACGTCGCGCGCAGCGCCTGTCGGTCGGCTTCCGGGCTGCCGGCTTCCTGGACCAGCATCACCGAGATCAGGTTGTGCACAGGATCGATGCCCATCTGTGTGTTGTAGGCGCCGCCCGCGCCAAAGGTCCCTGGACCCGTCGGATCACCGGCCGGGTGCAGCCGATGGACGATCCAGCCAAGACCGTAGCCGTAAGTCAGGTCAGGGCCGTTCATCGGCAGGTTCCCGATTTGGTTGGAGGTCATCTGCGTCACAGCTTCCGAGGTGAGATAGCGGCGACCGCCGTAGCTACCGCCGTTGAGGACCATGCGCCCGAGAAGATACAGGTCGTGGGCGGTGGAGAAGAGCCCACCCGCCGGCGCGCCGCCGCGGCGAGGGTCGGACAAAGGATAAGTCAACTGGTCAATCGGTGTTTCGACGAGCGACTTTCCATCGGCGCTCGGTCGGTAGGATTTCGCCAGTCGCTTGAGCTGCTCTGTGTTGGGCCAGAAGGTCGTGTCCTTCATGCCAAGCGGACGGAAGAGGCGCTCCTCGAGGAAACGGTCGAAGGGCATCCCGCTGACCACCTCGACAATCCGCCCGGCCGTGTTGATCCCGCCGTTGCTGTATTCGTAGCGGTTGCCCGCTTGAAAGCGCAGCGGAACCCGGGCGTAACTGGCGACGGCCTCCCGCTGTGGCACGCGATCAAGGGAGTGATCCTCCGCGACAGAGTGGGGGATGACACCGCTCGTGTGGGTGAGCAGGTCGCGGATCGTGATCAACCGCATCTGCTTCACCGTTGGCTTGCCCGGGCCGGCGTCGACCTGTTGTCCCTTGAACTCCGGAAGATATTTTTCAACGGGGTCGTCGACGCTCAGCTTTCCGTCGCTGACGAGCAGCATCACCGCCGTGCCGGTCACGGACTTGGTCATCGACGCGATCCAAAAGAGTGTGTCGTCCGTCATCGGACGCTTGGCCGCCACATCGGCCAAGCCCACCGTCTCAAGGCTGAGCACATTGTCCTTGTCGCCGATCAGCGTGACCGCGCCGGAGATCTCGTGCCGGTCAATGAAGAGCTGCAGCTTTGCCGCCACCGGAGGCAGCGCGCGAGCCACGCCAAGCAGCAGAAGCCCGAGCAGAAAAGCTCCGAGGGGACGCAGCGTGGCACGCATGCGCGGAAGCTGGGCGACGCCCATGGGTTTGTCCATGGGGAAGCCCAGCCGTCTCGCGGCGTCAGAGCGTCGCGAGAATCGTATTCAGCGTCTGGCTCGGACGCAGGGCGGCCGAGGCCTTCTGGTCATCCGGCTGGTAGTAACCGCCGACGTCGCAGGGCTTGCCTTGGACGGCGATCAGCTCGGCCGCGATGGTCTGTTCGGCGGCGGTCAGCTTTTCCGCGATTGGGACAAAGAGCTTCTTGAGCTCGGCGTCCTTTGTCTGCGCTGCGAGAGCCTGCGCCCAGTAGAGCGCGAGGTAGAAATGGCTGCCGCGGTTGTCGGTCGTGCCGAGCTTGCGGCCCGGGGAGCGATCAAACTCGAGGAACTTACCGGTGGCCTCGTCGAGGGTGTCGGCGAGCACCTTGGCCTTGGCGTGGTTGAAGGTCTGGCTGAGATGCTCGAACGAAGCGGCGAGGGCGAAGAATTCGCCGAGGCTGTCCCAGCGCAGGTAATTCTCCTGCAGGAATTGCTCGACGTGCTTCGGAGCGGAGCCGCCGGCGCCGGTTTCAAAGAGGCCACCACCGTTCATCAGCGGGACGATCGAGAGCATCTTCGCGCTGGTGCCGACCTCGAGGATCGGGAAGAGGTCGGTGAGGTAATCCCGCAGGACGTTACCCGTGACGGCAATCGTGTCCTGGCCGGCCTTGAGCCGTTCGAGCGTGAGCTGCGTGGCAGCGGCAGGTGCGAGGATGCGGAGGTCGAGTCCCTTCGTGTCGAGGGTGGCGAGTGTCGCCTTCACCTTGGCGATCACCTGCGCGTCATGGGCGCGCTTCTCGTCGAGCCAGAACACCGCGGGCGTGTTCGAAAGTCGGGCGCGGGAGACGGCGAGCTTGATCCAGTTCTGGACGGCCGCGTCCTTGGCCTGGCAGGCCCGCCAGATGTCACCGGCCTCGACCGTGTGCTCGAGGAGCGTCTCGCCGGACGTCGCTGAGACGACCCGGATCACGCCGTTGCCCGGCGCGACGAAGGTCTTGTTGTGCGAGCCGTATTCCTCGGCGGCCTGGGCCATGAGGCCCACGTTGGGGACGGTGCCCATCGTCTTGGGGTCGAAAGCGCCGTGCTTTTTGCAGAACTCGACGGTCGTCTGATAGACCCCCGCGTAGCAGCTGTCGGGGATGACGGCCAGCGTGTCCTGGAGCTTGCCGGCGCGGTCATACATCTTGCCGCCGGCGCGGATCATCGCGGGCATGGACGCGTCGACGATGACGTCGCTGGGGACGTTGAGATTGGTGACGCCCTTGTCGGAATTGACCATGGCGACCGCGGGACGCGCGGCGTAGACGGCCGCGATGTCGGCCTCAATCGCGGCCTTCTGGTCCGCGGGCAGCGCAGCAATCTTGGCGAGCAGGTCGTCGAATCCGTTGTTCAGGTCGACATTCAGCGCCGTGAGTGTGGCAGCGTGCTTGGCAAAGACGGACGCGAAGAAGACGCGCACGGCGAGGCCGAACATGATCGGGTCGGACACCTTCATCATGGTGGCCTTGAGGTGGAGCGAGAAAAGCACGCCGTCCTTCTTGGCCTTGATCATCTGCTGGGCGAAGAAGGCGCCGAGGGCCTTCTTGTTCATAAACGTGGCGTCGAGGATCTCGCCCGCGAGCAGCGGGGTCTTTTCTTTCAGCACCACGGTGGGCTGCTGGACGAGGCCGGCCTTCGTGGAGGCTTCGGACGGCGCCGCCGGGACAAACTCAATGCGCACCGTGGTCGGCGCCGTCACGGTGACGGACTTCTCATTGGAGAAAAAATCATCGTGTCCCATGGTGGCGACGGTGGTTTTCGAGTCAGGTGACCACGCGCCCATCGAATGCGGGTGCTTGCGGGCGTACTCCTTGACGGCCTTCGGCGCGCGGCGGTCGGAGTTGCCCTCGCGGAGGACCGGGTTGACGGCGCTGCCGAGCACCTTGGCGTAGCGGGCGCGGGCGTCCTTCTCGGCGTCGGTCTTCGGGTCGGCGGCGTAATTCGGGATCTTGTAGCCGTGGGCCTGGAGCTCGGTGATGGCCTCAACGAGCTGGGGGACGGAGGCGCTGACGTTGGGCAGCTTGATGATGTTGGCCTCGGGCTTGAGCGTCAGGGCGCCGAGTTCGGCGAGATCGTCGGGGACGTGCTGGGCCGGCGTGAGGTCTTCGGGAAAGGCGGCGAGGATGCGACCGGCGAGCGAGATGTCGCGCGTTTCCACGGCGATCCCCGAGTGCTTGGTGAATGCCTGGATAATCGGCAGCAGGGAATAGGTGGCGAGGGCGGGGGCCTCGTCGGTCTTGGTGTAGATGATGGTCGGGGTCGCGGGATTGCTCATGGAAAGGGAAAGGGAACCTAGCGCGGTGATTGATTCCATTGGAAGATGGAAAGGGGAAGCGCTAAGTCGGGGAATGCCCTAATACCTGACGTTGTGCGCGCATGAGCGTGGCTGATAGGGCCGCGTGGGCGTCGTCCAGGCTCCGCGCCCGCCGAGGGGCGCATCGACGACAGGTTCCCGTCGGAGACCGAGGCCCACTTCACACGAACAGGTAAACGTAGGCGGCGAACGCGATGGCGGACACGCCCGCGGCGGCGCCCAGGGCCCACAGGATGCTGCGTTGGCGAGCGGCCAGCGAGAAGGTGGAGATGATGACGCCCATCTGCGCGACCAACATGCCGTAGAAGAAACGCTCGCTGCGGCGGTGGTGTCGTTCCGCGGAGATGTTGCTCTGGCGGACCTGCAATTCGTAGAGCTGCGCGATGACCTGGTTCTGGCGCGACTCGAGGTCGTAGCGCTGCGCGGCGAAATCCAGGCGCGCCGCGATGAAATCCCGGGTAAACGGGTCATTGCCCCCAGGTGGCTTGACGGCAATGGCCACTTCAATTTCGCGAATCGTTGCCTCTACAGGCCGGAGTACGGCGTCGAGCTCGCGGACGTTCTTCTTGGCACTTTGCAGAGAGCTCTCCAAGTCCGCTGGACTAATCGACGAAAGCAACTTAGCCACTTCGGAATCAGCCTGCGCGGAATCGATTGCGTCCCGAGCTTCCAATATTCGCGGAGGCATGGGTCCAGCCGGGTCTGCATCGGGCAGTTGGCCCGTAGCTAGGGTCAGTAGTGCGGTTTCCTGGGTGACGCTTTGGAGCTTTGCACTGGGGTGCAGGAAGGCAGCATACGTCTTGAGGGTGTCTGGATTCAGCCGATGGATGCCTCCTGCGGAGTGCAGAATATCGAGGGTGTTGCGCTGCAGGGCGGCTCGGAGGCGTTTCGCCTGGAAATAATTCCATTGGTCGCCGGCCTTCGACTGGAGCTGGGCGGCGAGCGACCGGTCATATTGGGCGCGCGTCATCTCGCCCGAGGACAGGCCCGCCAGCAATGTGGCGATGACCGTCATGATGACGGGCGTGGCGGCAAGAACCTTGCCCCACTTGTTTTCGGGCACATCGGTTTTCAGGGCGTCGGGGATAACCAGCTTGGAACTCATGAGGCGGTAATGTGCGGGGGAGGCTCGGTTTTGGATGTAAGGTACAAACTACAGAAGAATCCAGCGCTGTTAAGCGCTTTGTTTTCCAAGTCTCGGCCTCCCTCGCGGGCACCGGATGGGTTGTAGCAAAAGGAATTTCGATTACTGTGGCCGCATGAGCAAAGCCTTCACGCGCGAGGACGACGCGGATGACGAACCGGTGCTGCCGGCCCCGGTGTCACTGCTGCCCCCTGGGACGAAGAATCTCCTCACCCCCGCAGGCGCGGAACGGCTCCGCGGCGAACTGGCGCGGTTGGGAGACAAACGTCCGCCCCTGTTCGCGAAGGCGGCGGCCGACCGCGACGCGAAGCGCGAGTTGGCGCAGCTCGACCAACGCATCCGGCAACTGCAGGCCAGTCTGGCCCAGGCCGAAATCGTGCCGCCTCCGCAGGCCGACGCCGCCGCGGTGCAGTTCGGCTCGACGGTGACCGTGCGCGACAGCCGCGGCGAGGAGTCGGTTTACCGGATCGTGGGTGTGGACGAGGCGGATTTCGCACGGAACGAGGTCAGCTGGCTGTCGCCGATTGCGAAGGCGCTCCTGAACGCCAAGTTGGGCCAGCGCGTGACCTTCAAGTTTCCGAAAGGCGCGACTGAGCTGGAAGTGGTCCGGATTTCGTGAGCGAAATCCGGATGTGTCACATCTTAGGCCTTATGCCTCACAGGACCAGTCGGCCAGCACCCGCGGTTTTGGGTAGCGCGCTGTCCGCGCAGCCCGTAACACTTATAACCTAGCACCTAACACGCCCCTCCCATGTCCCTTTTCATCGGCATTGATTCCGGCACGCAGAGCGTCAAGGCGGTCGTCCTCGACCTCGCCACGCGCAAGGTCGTCGCCGAGGCCCGCGCGCCGCACACGCTCATCGCCGGCTTGCCGGTCGGGCACATGGAGCAGCACCCGCATGACTGGACGGCTGCACTCGACGAGGTGTTGAAGGAAGTTGCCGGCATGATCGACGGCGCGCGCGTGCGCGGCATCGGCGTGTCGGGGCAGCAGCATGGTTTTGTGCCGCTGGATGAAAAAGGCGCCGTCATCCGGCCGGCCAAGCTCTGGTGCGACACCAGCACCACGGCGGAATGCACGATCATTACGCGCAAGCTCGGCGGCCCCAAGGCGGCCATCCGCAAGACCGGCAATCTCATTCTGCCAGGGTTCACCGCGCCGAAGATCCTCTGGTTGAAGCGACATGAGCCGGCCAACTACCGGCGTCTCCGGCATGTGCTGCTGCCGCATGACTACCTGAATTTCTGGCTGACGGGGAATTACTTCATGGAGTTCGGCGACGCGTCGGGCAGCGCGCTGATGGACGTGCGGAAACGCGTGTGGTCGCGAGACGCACTCAACGCCATCGACAAGAACCTGGCCGACTGGCTGCCCGCGCTCTCGGCCTCGCACGAGGCCGCTGGAGTGCTCAAGCCGGCCTTGGCCCGGAAATACGGCTTCGGCGACGACGTGGTCGTCAGCGCGGGCGGCGGCGACAACATGATGGGCGCGATCGGCACGGGCAACGTGGCGCCGGGCGTGGTGACGGCGAGCTTCGGCACCAGCGGAACAATTTACGCCTACTCGGCCAAGCCGGTGGTGGACCCGCATGGCGAGATCGCGGCGTTCTGTTCCTCGACCGGCGGGTGGCTGCCACTGCTCTGCACGATGAATGTCACGACCGTCACCGAGCAGGTGCGGGCACTGTTCGGGCAGGATCACGCGGCCCTCGAAGCTGGCGTGGCATCCACACCGCCGGGAGCGGGCGGTTTGGTGCTGCTGCCGTATCTCGCCGGCGAGCGGACGCCAAATGTGCCCAACGGTTCGGGCGTGCTGCTGGGTTTGAACCAGCAGACGTTTTCGCGCGGCTACCTGGCGCGCGCGGCGATGGAAGGCGTGACCCTCGGGATGAATTACGGCCTGCGCCGGCTGGCGGAACTGGGCGTCAAGGCGAAGGAGATCCGGGTGACGGGCGGCGGCGCCAAGTCGCCGGTCTGGCGCCAGCTGATGGCGGACATCTTTGGCGTGCCGGTAGTGGCGATGGTGGAGGACGAAGGTGCCGCGCTCGGCGGGGCACTGCAGGCCGCCTGGTGCGTGGCGCGCGTTGACGGCAACGCCACGGCGAAACTGACGGAGTTTACCGAAGGCACGGTGGCGCTCAACGAGGCCACGCGCTGCCTGCCCAACCGCGCCAACGTCGCGCGCTACCGGTCGTTGCAGGCGTTGCAGGACCAGCTGAGCCTGGCGCTGCGCGACGTGTTCCCGGCGCAACGCAAGCTGGCCGGGTGATGACCGCGCTCGAACGAACATTCAAACACTGCACACTTGCCTTGCGACGGCGGCGCAGGATTTAGTGCGGCACTCTTTTACCCAAACATCGTGAGCAAAAAACAGACCCTCATCGGCCACGCCGACCACACCAAAGATGCCGCCGCGCGCGGCCTGCCCGGCCGCCTCCTGCGTCCGATCAAGATCACGATGCTCGGCGCGGGCAGCGCGTTCACGCCGCGCCTGATGAACGACATCCTGCGCATCCCGGGCGACCAGGGGGGCACGATCGCGCTGGTGGACATCGACCGCGAGCGGCTCGATACGATGGGCAAACTCATCACCCGACTCACCGTCCAGATTGGGAAGCCGAACTGGAAGGTCATCGGCTCGGCGGACCGCCGCAAGGTGATGGCCGACTCCGACTACATCGTGAACTGCATCGAGGTGAGCGGCACGGCGTGCGTGCGCTTCGACAACGACATTCCCGCGAAATACGGCATCGACCAGTGCATCGGTGACACGATCGGGCCCGGTGGGCTGTTCAAGTCGATGCGGACGATTCCCGTTTTCCTGCAGGTGCTGAAGGACGCCGAGGAGCTTTGCCCCGGCGCGATCGTCCTCAATTACACCAACCCGATGGCGATGATGTGCCTCGCCGCGGGCCGCTCGTCCTCGATGCAAATCGTGGGCCTGTGCCACTCGGTGCAAGGCACGAGCCACCTGCTCGCCGAGCGCGCGGGGGTGCCGGTGCACGAGATGGAGTGGGAGTGCGCGGGCATCAACCACCTCGCGTGGTTCACCAAGCTGGAGCACAACGGCCGCGATCTCTACCCGCGCCTCAAGCGCCAGGCCGCCGCCGACCTCGCGCGGGCGATCAAGGACGGCCGCGCCAAGAAGCCGAAAAAGCTGAACCACCACCAGTGGGAGGCGCCGGAGTGGCACCGCGACATCGTGCGCAAGGACATGATGCTGCACTTCGGGGCGTTCATCACCGAGTCCAGCGGCCACCTTTCGGAGTATCTGCCTTACTACCGCAAGCGCCCGGACCTGATCCAGCGCTACAGCCGCGAAGGTTACGACGGCGGCACGAGTTTCTACGCGGACAACTGGCCGACCTGGCGCAAGATGGCGGACAAGCAGCGCGCGCGCATGCTCGCCGGCAAGGAGCCGATGGAGTGGGAGCGCAGCTGGGAATACGCCAGCTGGATCATCGAGGCGCGTGAGAAGGACACCCCGTTCCGCATCCACGGCAACGTGATGAACAACGTGAAGGGCGCGGGCCAGCTCATCACCAACCTCCCGGCCGACGGCTGCGTCGAGGTGGCGTGCATGATCGACCGCAACGGCATCAATCCCACGCGCTATGGCGCGCTGCCGCGCCAGATGGCGGCGGTGTGCGACTCGAACATGCGCATGTTCGACCTCGGCGCACAGGCCTGCATCGAGAAGAGCAAGGAGCTCGCGATCTACGCCCTCATGCTCGACCCGCTGACGTCGGCCGTGTGCAGTCCGGAGGAGATCAAGAAGATGACCCTCGAGATGTTCGCCGCGGAGAAGGCGTTCCTACCGGGGTATCGGTAATTTTCGAATTTCGATTCGCGAAGTTCGATTACCGAGGCGCTGCGCTTTTAGCTCACGCGCTTCCCGAGGATCACCAAGTCTCGCTCGTCGGCGTCGAGTCGCGCTATGCGTGGCAGGTGCGCCCAACGCTCGAAGTTGAAGCTCTCGAACAGACGGAGGCTCGGCTCGTTGTGGCCAAAGATGTAGCCGAGGACCGTGTGAACGCCGATGGTCGGCGCGTGCGCGATTGCCCTCGCGAGGAGCATGCGTCCCAGGCCGGCGCGGCGGTGGTGCTCGTGGACATACAGCCCGAGCATCACGGTGCCATCGTAAGCGGCGCGCGGAAAAAACGTGTCGAAGCTGAGCCAGGCGAGAACCGTGCCGTTTTCCTCTGCGACCCAGAGCGGCCGGTTGGGCTGCTGGTGGGATTGGAACCACGCCAACCGGCTCTCCACGGTCACCGGCACCAGATCCGCGGTGACCATCCGTCCCGGGATGATCGAGTTGTAGATGGCCACGATGGCCGGCAGGTCGGCCTCGGTCGCGTCGCGAACGGTCATCGGGTTACTTCTTGATGAAGCGCAACAGCCACAGAAACAGCAGCGCGCCGAGGACGGCGAAGATCAGTTGGCCGAGGAAATTATGGGCGGAGATGCCCAGCAGCCCGAAAATGAAACCACCGAGGAATGCGCCGACGATGCCGACAATGATATTGCCCAGCACCCCGAAACCCTGGCCCTTGGTCAGCAGCCCGCTGATCCAGCCAGCCAGCGCGCCGAGCACGATGAAGATGAGGAAGTTTTGGACGTTGTTCATCGCGCTCAGTCTGTGGGACGACGGGATTCGCGCGAGCGAAAATCCGGCCCACGGGAGCAGGCAGGAGACTGTTCACACGGGGCGCGAACAGCGGCGGCGAAAACTTACGAATCCGAGGCCGGCTGGGCGAACTGGAGTTTCTCAAGGATGTCGGACAGGCGCTGGCGGAGAATCGCGTCCTCCTCCTCGGTGCTCTTGCGATACGAACTGCGCTCGATCACCCGCTCGGCGAGCTCCGTGCTGATGATGTAGATGTAGCCATTGCGCACGAAGATCAGGTTGCCGCGTTTCGCGACCGGCGGGTTGGTGTCCGCCCCGAGCACGGCATGGCGGTCGGAGAACATTGAGCCGCCGGGCAGCAGTGTGTAGGCGATGAGACATCCGTTCATCACGCCGGGCACATAGCGGGCGCTCTCGATCCGCGTGTCGGGAAAGAGGCGGCGAAAGTCGGCCAGCACAAAATTGTCGAAGAAATAGACGAGATAGTCCTTCCGGCCGCGGGTCGCGAGTTCCCACCGCTGCGTCGCGTCCATCGGGAAGGTGCCGATGCTGACGTGGACGTTGAACTGGTCCTGGAAGGTCACGACATTCGGCGTGTCGTTGATGCTGCCGCCGAGTTCCGGGAGCACCGGGATGGGAATGTGGTAGGTGCCGCTCGGCGAGAAATACACGCGGTTCTCGACACGGCCCGCCAAACCCGCGGACGAACCCGGCGGGGGCTGGGCGAGCAAGGATCCGGCCAGCAGCGAACCGACGACTAATGGTAACCACCGCATTGCTATCACTGTAGGCAAGGTCGCCGCGGCATTCAAGCCGCGGCTGGCATTCAAACCGCGAGAGTCCGCCAATGTTCCACCGGAATGGCCTCCGCCCGCGCTTGCGGCGAAATACCCGCCGCAGCCAGGTGCGCGAGCCAGGCCGCGCCTGCGTCGGGTTGCAGCGTCCGCAGCAGGCCGCCGATCTGTTTCCGTCGCTGCTGAAAACAGGCGCGAATGAGGGTCTTCACTTCCGGCGCAAAGACGTGCGGCTGCGGGCGACGCACGAGGACGAGCAGATACGACTCGATTTCGGGCCGCGGATAAAAACAGCCGGCATCCACCTTGTGCCCGGGCGCGATGTCGTAAGCGGACTGCAGGAAAACCGAGATCGCGCCGAATTGCTTGCCGCCGGGGCTGGCGGCGTAGCGCTGTGCGGCCTCCTGCTGCAGCATGAGCACCATGCGCTCGGGCAAGGGGCCGGAAAGGACGGCGTCCACCCACGGCGTCGAGATGGCGTAGGGGAGATTGGCGACGACCTTGAAGCCGGCCGCCGCGCGCTCCAGCGGCAGGCCCGCGAGCGGCTGCTCCACGGCGTCGCCTTCGAGCAAGTGCAGCCGTCCGTTGGCGGTGGGCAGGAGCGACTCCTCGAGGTGCAGGTGGAGGTTGCGATCCTTCTCGACCGCCCAGACTTCAGCACCGGCGGAAAGGAGCGCGCTGGTCAACGTGCCGAGCCCGGGACCGATCTCGACCACGGCATCGCCCGGCTGCACACTGGCGAGCTCGAGCGATTTGCGGACGATGTTGCCGTCCACGAGGAAATTCTGCCCGAGGAAACGCTTCGGCTGGTGGCCGAGCTTGGCGAGCAACTCGCGCGTGGCCGTGGGGGAGAGGGGCATCAGGCGGACCGCAATTCGGCGGCGAGCGTCGCGGGATCGGGCGTACGCATCAACGCCTCGCCCACCAGCACCGCGTGGGCGCCGGCGGCGCGGGCGCGGGCGGCGTCGGCGCGGGTATGGATGCCACTCTCGCTCACTGCGATGACGTTGCGCGGAAATTTCGGGATGAGGTGTTCCGACAGGGCGAGATCAGTCGTGAACGTGGCAAGATCGCGGTTGTTGACGCCGATGATCTTCGCCTGGTGCTTCACAGCGCGGGCGAGGTCGGCCTCGTCATGCACCTCGAAGAGCGCGTCCAGCCCGGCGGCGGCCCCGGCGACGGCGAGGGCGTCGATCTCCCCATCGGTGAGCGCGCGCACGATGATCAGGATCGCAGCGGCGCCGGCTTCGCGCGCCTGCTCGACCTGGAACGGATGCACCATGAAGTCCTTGCGCAGACAGGGAATCGCCGGCGCGAGCTGGCGGAAGTGTTCCGTCACGCCACGCAAATCGTCGAGGGAGCCGCCAAAGTATTTCTCGTCCGTGAGCACTGAGAGCGCGTCGGCGCCGGCGGATTGATAGCGGCGGGCCTGGTCGAGGGCGTTGGCGCCGGCCTTGATGTCACCGGCGGACGGGGAGCGGCGCTTGATCTCCGCGATGATGGCGAGGCGGCCGTCCTTCCGCCGCAAGGCCGCCGAGAACGAGGGTGGCGTGGGCAGGGTGGCGTTGAGCAGTGCCAGCTCGGTCAGCGCGACCGGCCGCAGCAGCGGGGCAATCTCGCGCCGCTTCCATGCCATGATCTCGGTGAGCTTGTCGGACATTCGGCCCACGGAACACACGGAACACACGGAAGACAAAGCCGAAAATATTTCCGTGTGTTCCGTGTGTTCCGTGGGCAACTTCCCCGCATGAGCGCGATTGACGATCTTCGGCAGACGATGGCGCGGCTGCGCGGGCCGGGCGGCTGCCCCTGGGACCAGGAGCAGACTCACGCGACACTGGTGCGCTGCCTGATTGACGAGGTGAGCGAACTGATCGACACGATCGACCGCAACGACCTGCCGCACATGCGCGAGGAGTTGGGCGACGTGCTCATCCAGGTCGTGTTCCACGCCTGCCTCGCAGAGGAGGCCGGACAGTTCAACTTCGACGACGTCGCCCGCGACATCAACGAGAAGCTCGTGAGGCGCCACCCGCACGTCTTCGGCGCCGGCAAGTTGCAGACGTCCGAGCAGGTCCTCGCGCAGTGGGACGTGATCAAGGCCGGTGAGAAGAAGCTCGGTCCGGCGCAGACCTCGACTTTCAAGAATCTGCCGCCGCGCTTGCCCGCGCTGATGTTTGCCGAGGCCGTCTGGAAGCAGATTGGCAAGAAGCAGCTGCCCGCGGAGCAGGCCGTCGACGTGGCCCAAGTGAAGGCGCTGGCCAAACATCTCGACGAGGCGGCGCTGGGCCAAATGCTGTTTGAATTGACGGCCGCGGCGCAGGCGAAAGGACTCGATCCGGAGGACGCCCTGCGGAAACACGCGACCCAGGTCATGCGCGATGTCGAAGCCCGCCTCCACACCGCCCGCGCCTGAGATTCCGCCGGCCGTGCTGGCGGAGTGGTGGCTGCCCTACGCGGATTATCTCGCCAAGGAGCGGCGCTATTCGCCCTACACGCTGCGCAACTACCGGCAGGCGTTTGAGGATTTCTACCGGTGGCTGGCTCGTTCCGGGATGGAAAAGCCCTTTGATGAACTCGATTCGCGGGAAGTGCGTGACTTTGTGATCGAGGCGCAGCGCCGGTTTGGCCGGCGGACGCTGCACAACCACGTCTCGGGCCTGCGCGCGTTCTTCAAGTTCTGGCTCGCGCGCGAGAAGGTGAAGCGCAACCCGTTCTCGGCCGTGCCGCTGCCTAAGCTGGAGCGGCGCCTGCCAAAATTCCTCACCGAGGAGCAGATGACGCGGCTGCTGGCCGGCCCGCAGCGGCTGCTCGCCAACGGCCAGATCGACGCGTTCACCGCGCTGCGCGACCGGCTGGTGATGGAGTTGCTCTACGGCGGCGGACTTCGCGTGAGCGAGCTGGTCGGGCTGAACTACGGCGCGATCGACTACGAATCCGGTGTGGCGCGCGTGCTCGGCAAGGGGCGCAAGGAGCGGCTGTGCCCGCTCGGCAAGGTGGCGACGGCGCTGTTGGTGCGTTTCAAGGCCGAGTTCGCCGGGCAGCCGCGGCCGGGTTCGGCGGTGGTGATTGACCGGCATCATTACCGGCTGCCCGTGCGGCAGGTGCAGCTGATGCTGAAGCGTTATCTCGCCCTGGCGGAGCTGCCGATGGACCTCACGCCGCACAAGCTGCGGCATTCGTATGCGACACACCTACTGAATGCGGGGGCTGATCTGCGGCTCGTGCAGGAGCTGCTCGGCCACGCGCAGCTGGCGACGACGCAGGTTTACACGCACGTCAGCGTGGCGCGGTTGAAGGAAATCCACGCCAAGGCGCACCCGCGGGCATAGTGTTCCGGCGTGGCACGGGTCTCCGGCCCGTGATGGGTTGGGACGGGAACGGAATCACGGGCCGGAGACCCGTGCCACGCCGGAGAACAGGGACGCCTGCGCTACTTACAAACCCTTGATCACTTCAGCGAACACTTCGCAAGCGCGGTCGATGGCCTTGCCCTCGTGGGCGGTGCTGAGGAAACCGGCTTCGTAGGCGCTCGGGGCGAGATAGACTCCGCGGTCGAGGCAGCCGTGGAAGAAGCGGGTGAAGACCTTCGCATCGCCCTGCATCGCCGTGGGGAGGTCGCGGACGGGCGTCGGCGTGAAGAAAATGCTGAACATCGAGCCGCACTGCGGCACCTGCACGGGCAGGCCCTTGGCCTTGGCGGCGGCGAGCACGGCGTCGCGGAGCTGGCGGCCGAGAGTGTCGAGGCGCGCGTAGGGATTCAGCTCCTCGAGCATCCTCAGCGACGCGATGCCCGCGGCCATGGCCAGCGGGTTGCCGCTCAGCGTGCCGGCCTGGTAGACCGGGCCGAGCGGCGCGAGGTAGTTCATCACATCCGCCCGGCCGCCGAACGCGCCGACGGGCAGGCCGCCGCCGATGATCTTGCCGAGGCAAGTGAGGTCGGGGGTAATCTTCTCGCGCTCCTGGACGCCACCCTTGGCGATGCGGAAGCCGGTCATGACCTCGTCGAAAATGAGCAACGCGCCGTGCTTCGTGCAGGCCGCGCGGACGTGCGCGAGATAACCGGGGTCGGGCATGATGAACCCGACGTTGCCGCAGTAGGCCTCGAGAATGACGCACGCGATCTGCCCGGGATTGGCAGCGAAGCCGGCGTCGAGCGCGGCCGGGTCGTTGTAGGGCAGCACGACGGTCTCGCGGGCGAACGAGGCGGGCACGCCGGCGCTGTCGGGATTGCCGTGCGTGAGGGCGCCGGAACCGGCTTTGATGAGCAGCGAGTCGGAGTGGCCGTGGTAGCAGCCGGCGAACTTGATGATCTTGTCGCGCTTGGTGAAACCGCGGGCGAGCCGGATGGCGGACATCGTCGCCTCGGTGCCGCTGTTGCACATGCGGACCTTCTGGATCGATGGGAAGAATTTCACGATCAGCTCGGCCATCTCGACCTCGTAGGGATTCGGTGTGCCGAACGACGTGCCATTCTCCAGCGCCGCGGCGATGGCGGCTTTGATCCGCGGGTGGTTGTGTCCGTGAATCGCCGGTCCCCAGGTGCAGACAAAGTCGATCAGCTCCTTGTCATCGGCCGTCGTCAGCGTGGCGCCATGGGCGCTCTTCACGAAGAACGGCGCGCCACCGACAGAGCGGAAAGCGCGGACGGGGGAGTTTACACCGCCGGGTATGAGTTGGAGAGCGCGGGCGAAGAGTTGGTCGGAAGTCGATGGCATGGGACTCATGGGTCATATAGGACCCATAGGGCCCATAAAGCTGGAAAGGTAGGTTTCGCCTGAACTCTCAAGCTCAGCTCACATACTTCTGCACGATCGGGATCCGCCGCCCCACGCCGAAGGCGAGGGGGGTGATCTTCAGGCCGGGGGCGGCTTGCTTCCGCTTGTATTCGTTGAGGTCCACCTTGCGGATGACGTCGGAGACGACGAGTTCGGGAAAACCCTTCTCGACGAGGTCGCGGCGTGACAGTCCTTCCTCGACGTAGCCCTGCAGGATCGCGTCGAGCTGGTCGTAGGGCGGGAGCGTGTCCTGATCGGTCTGGCCGGGGCGCAGCTCGGCGCTGGGGGCTTTGTCGATCGTGCTCTGCGGGATGATCTCGCGCTCGCGGTTGATCCAGCGGGAGAGGGCGTAGACCTGCGTCTTGAAGACGTCGGAGATTACCGCGAGCCCGCCGCACATGTCGCCGTAGAGCGTGCAATAGCCGACCGCCACCTCGCTCTTGTTACCGGTGGTGAGCAGCAAGGAGCCGAACTTGTTCGACAACGCCATCATGAGGACGCCGCGGATGCGGGCCTGGATGTTCTCCTCGGTGACGTCGCGGGGCCGGCCGGCGAAAACGTAGTGCAGTGAGTGCTCGGTGGCCGCAACTGCCTCGGCGATGCCGATGGTTTCGAAGCGGATGCCGAGGTTGGCGGCGAGGATGCGGGCGTCGTCGCGGGAATGCTGGGAAGAGATTTCCGACGGCAGCGAAACGCCGATGATGTTGTTCCGGCCGAGGGCGTCCGCCGCGATGACCGCGACGAGGGCGGAATCGATGCCACCGGAGAGGGCGACGAGCGCGCGCTGGAAGCCGCTCTTGTGGGCGTAATCGCGCAGGCCGAGCACGAGGGCGGCATACATGTCGGGCATCTCCGCCTGGGCGAAGCTGGGCGCGATGGCGGCATGGGACGCGGGTTGCGCAGTGTCGACGACGCGCAGTTCTTCCGCGAAGGCCGGCAGGCCGGCGATGATGTTGCCTTTGGCGTCACAGACCAGGCTGCGGCCGTCGAAGATGAGTTCGTCGTTACCGCCGACGGTGTTGAGGTAGGCGACCGGGCAGTGCAGTCCGCGGGCGGCGTCGATCACGAGTTTCTCGCGGAGGTTTTCCTTGTCGTGGTGCCACGGGCTGGCCGAGAGGTTGAGCATCACGTCGCACTTCTGCTGGGCGAGCTGCTCGAGCGGCATTAGGCCGCTGTAGAGCCGGCGAGTGCTGAGCATCGGGTGCGTCCAGATGTCCTCGCAGATCGTGACGCCGATGCGCCGGCCGTTATGGACGATGACGGTGGCCGACGCGGCGGGCTCGAAGTAGCGGTCTTCGTCAAACACGTCGTAGGTGGGCAGCAGGCACTTGCGGGCGGTGGTGACGACCTTGCCGCGGTGGCAGAAGGCGGCGGAGTTGTAGAACGGCCGGCCGGAGCCGGCGGCGTTGACTTCCACGGTGCCGATCAGCGCCGGCACTTCGCCAATGACGCCCGCGATCTGGGCAAGCGAGTCGGCCACGTCGGCCACGAAGCGGCGCTTGAACAGGAGGTCGCGCGGGGGATAGCCGCAGACGGCGAGTTCGGGAAAGGCCACCAGCTCGGCGCCTTGCGCGACCAGCGCGGTATAGGCGTCGAGGATGCGACGGCGGTTGCCGGCGAGGTCACCGACGATCGGATTGATCTGGGCTAGGCCGAGGCGCATGGGTGGGAAAGGAGAGCCGGAAAACGTGGACGCGTTTTCCGGGTCTGACAACTCGCAAGCTGTGCGCGCATCAAAGGATTGTCATCGCGAAGGGCGCGAAGCGCGCCGTGGCGATCCAGCTGGATTGCTTCGTCGTCCCGTCCGACGGGGCTCCTCGCAATGACAGAGCTGGATTCAGTCTCTCACGGACAGTGCTTGCGCAGAGGTGGGGCAGCCAGCTTTGCTGGCCGCCCTCATGGCCGCTCCCGTCCCACTCATCCTTGCCTCCGCTTCGCCGCGGCGCCGCGAGCTCCTTGCCCAGCTGGGGGTAAAGTTCGACGTCGTGGTCGCGGGCATCACGGAGCACGAGGATCCCAGTACCGACCCGCGGACAATGGTCGCCCACAACGCCGCGCTGAAGGCCGATTGGGTCGCGGAACGCCATCCGGATGCGTTTGTGCTGGGCGCGGATACCACGGTGTTCATTGACCGCACGGTGCTGAACAAGCCCCGGGACCTGGCGAATGCGCGGGCGATGCTGAAGCAGCTGTCGGGGCGCACCCACACGGTGTTCACCGGCGTGGCACTGCGCCGCGGGCGCGATGGCGTGGCGGTGGACGAGGGTGTTTCAAGCCAGGTGACCTTTCGACCGCTCGACGACGCGGTGATCGACGCCTATTTCCGCGTGGTCAACCCGCTGGACAAGGCCGGCGCCTACGGGATCCAGGAGGGCCGCGAGATGATCATTGCGGGCTGGGAGGGCTCGTTTACGAATATTATGGGCCTGCCGATGGAACGGACGAAACAAATTTTGACGACTTGGGGTCTGGTGGGCTGACTGAGCCCCTGTCCAGCGGGCAAAAATGAGCCAAACCATTGTCACACCGCCTCTCTCGCACACGATGCGCCGCGCCGCCGCGCGCATGTGGGAGGAGCCTGAGTCGCGGTCGATCCTGATCGGCATCGTCGGGACCATCCTGGTTCACCTTTTCCTGCTGTTCGTCGGGCCCTATGTGCTGAAGGACGACCGGTCGCACGCGCTCCAGCGGCCGCACGCCCGGCCGCAGCAGTTCAGCATCCAGCTCGCGCCGGACACATTCAAGGTGCCGCCCAAGCCGGCTCCGCCGAAGCAGTTCGTGGAAACGAATCCCAACGCCCCCGAAAACGTGCCGGACAAGACCAACAATTTCGCGGCGCGCAACCAGCAGGTGGCACAGGAAAAGCCCACCCCCAACGGCAAGAGCGAACGCCCGGCGCTCGAGGGCCAAAAGGACATTCACTCGACGCAGATCGTCGACGGCCAGCTGAACAAACCGATTGAGCAGACGCCCGTGCCGCCCACGCCAGATGTGAAGCCGGTGACGTCGAAGCTGATGGCGCCCAAGCAAGAACAGGTTCCGCTGACGGGCTTTGAAAAGAAGATGGGCGCCGACGCCAATGCGTTCGGCAGCAACATTGCCAATCCCTCCGACGCGGCGCGCAACATCCCGGAGCGCGTCGACGGCACCCGGAACGTGCCGCTGGTCGAGGGGGCGACCGATCTGCAGAATACCCAGGTTGACCCGCATCACCCGCGTCCCCGGCCCCAAATCGTCAAATCGATCCAGTCGCGCCCGGCGATTTTCGAGGAAAACAAGGTGGGCACCTCCAACACCGGACTCATCGGGGTGAGCGCCCAGTTCAGCAACTACGGGGCCTACCTCCAGAAGATGATCGAGGTCGTGCAGGCCCAGTTCGACCGGCTCAACGAAGAGAGCCGGATTTATCCTCCGCCCGGCAGCATCATCATCGTGAAGTTTGTCATCAACGACGAGGGTAAGATCGCCCGGATCGTGAGCGTGGACAACCGTTCGACCGACGCCGCCGGCCGCCTCTGCACGAGCTCGATCACGATCCCGTCGCCGTACCCGCCGTGGACCGACGACATGAAGGCCATGCTCGGCAAGGAGCAGGAACTCACCTACGAGTTCTATTATCGGTGAGCGCGGAGAAGGAGAATTTCTGGTCCACATTGCCGCTCGGCCGCGACGTGACCCTCCTGGCGCATGACGCGTCCGGGCTGGCCGCCCTGAACAAACCGGCTGGAGTACTTTCGCACCCCAATGCCGGCGGCGACGAACCCCGCTCGCTGCTCACGGTGCGCTACACGTTGGAAGGCGAGTTTTACGAGTGGAAATCGGCGGCGGAAGCCGCGCCCCGGCGGCTCTGGCTGCTCAACCGGCTCGATTCGGCCACATCGGGAGTCGTGTTGGTGTGCGCGGACGAAGCCCTCGCCCACGAGATTCGCGCGCAGTTCAAGCGGAAGCGGGTGCACAAGGTTTACGCGGCGCTGGTCTTCAGCGCTCCGCGCGCGCCGATCGAGCTATGGAAGGACACTTTGGCGGTCCAGCGGAAGGGCGGCCAATTGCGGGCGGAGCTCAACACCGGACGCGTGCCGGCGGAGACGAAGATGAGCCTGGTCCGCACCAGCCGGGGCGAGCCTCGCGTGTCGCTGCTCCGGCTCGAGCCACACACGGGCCGCAGTCACCAGCTCCGCGTGCAGTGCGCGCAGCGGCACCTGCCGATCGTGGGCGACCAGACCTATGGAAATTTCCCGCGCAACCGCGAGTTCGCGAAGTCCGCCGGCACGAAGCGCATGTTTCTGCACTCGCTGGAAACCCGGTTCGACTACGAGTGGAAGGGCCGCACGCACGTCTTCTCCGCCGCCGCGCCGCTGCCCGAGGAATTTACGCTCCGTAGCTAGACTGGCATTTCGACTGTAGGAGCGGGTTTACCCCGCGACTGGCGGGGACCGTCGCGGCATGAAGCCGCTCCTACAGTGCGGGAAACACCCGTCGGGCACGCTGGGTTGACAAGACGGTGGGTCGCCGCCACTCCTTCACCCGTGAATCGCTTCCCCGCTTATTTTTACAGCTTTGGTTTCTGGGGCTATTTTACCCGGAAAATCATGGGCGGCTGACGCGAAACCTGAGTCCAACCACTTTCGCCACCAAGCCGCCCAATCGGGCGGCTTTTTTATTAACCCCAGCCTGCCTCCGTCATGATCCTGCCCAAGTCCAACCGCCTGAGCTCCGAGCAAATTGCCGAGATTACCGCGATCGTCGGGGAGTTTGGCTGCAAGATCCAACCCATCGTCGGCGCGGTGCGGACGATCTACGCCATCGTGGGCGACGAGCGCGACGAGCTGATGATCAACCGGCTGGAGGGTCTCGACTACGTGGACCGCATCGACCGGATCCAGTCGCCGTTCAAGCTGATGGACAAGCGGTCCGACCTCGCCAGCCACCGCATCAAGCTCGGAGGTGTGACGCTGGGCGAGGAGCTGCTCGTGATTGCGGGCACCTGCACGATCGATCCCAAGAACCCCAACTATTTCTACGAAACGGCGGCCGCCGCGAAGGAAGCAGGTGCGCACGTGCTGCGCGGCGGCGTCTGGAAACCCCGCACCAATCCGTATGCGTTCCAGGGCGACGTGAAGTCGCTGGACATCCTGATGGAGGCCTCGCGCCGCACCGGGCTGCCCGTCGACACGGAGGTGATGGAGGACAGCCACATCAAGCTCGCGCTCGACGCCGGCGTGCACTCGCTGCAAGTCGGCGCGCGCAATGCCCTCAATTACTCGCTACTCCGAGCCATCGGGCGCGCGATCGCCGAGCGCGACACCTGCGTGCTGCTCAAGCGCAGCATTCACATGGGCCCGCTGGCCGAGTTCATCTCCGCGGCGGAATACATCGCGGCGTTCGGCAATCCCAACGTCATCCTTTGCCCGCGGGGCACGACACCCACGCTCGACGGCTATCGTAATCATCCGGACGAGAGCATCACCCCGCTGCTCAAGGAAAAGACCTGGGCGCCGGTCGTGGTAGATCCGTCCCACTCGGTGGGCAAGGCGACTTACGTTCCCGCCTGCGCCCTCGCGGCCGTCGCTTACGGCGCCGACGGCCTCTGCATCGAATCCCACGTCAGCCCCAGCCACGGCATTGGCGATGACCCGAAGCAGGCGGTGACGCCCGACGTGCTCGCCTTGATCATCACGCAGGCGAAGCAACTCTGGACGCTGCGCCGCACGACGGCCGTGAAATAAGCCGGACTGCCGCGCCGAAGCCGGCGCGACCTCGTTCACTCTTCCAGATAGCGCAGCATCTTTTCCGCGGCGGTATCGTCGGACAGCAAGGCGATCGCCTGCATCAACAGCGGCGGCTCGCCCTTGGCCTGCATCTCGTAGAGCGCGGTGTTGATCATGGACTTTCGCTGGAAGCTCGGCAGCCGGAGCACGGCGCGAAGACGTTTGCCAAAGTCCGCGTCCTCACGCGCCGCTAGCAGCAGCACCGTCACCGGGTCGGTCGGGTTCGTGGGTTGGCCTAGATTCGACTTCATTTCGCAGTCTCGAACTAGAGTAAATTCATCTGCGAGTCATCGAGGGGCGTGACGGTGATCTTCTTCTTCGGCCGGGCCTGGGGCGAGGGGACCGAGACATTGGCGTCGTCGCTTTCGAGGCGGCTGAGGATGGTCTTGGCGCGGTCGATCACGCTGAGCGGCAGGCCGGCGAGCCGCGCGACCTGGATGCCATAGCTGCGATCCGCGGCGCCGGGGATGACGCGGCGGACGAAGACGATCTCCTCGTTCCATTCCTTCACCGCCACCGAGAGATTACGCAGGCGTGGCAGGTGCTTCTCGAGCTGGGTGAGTTCCTGGTAGTGGGTGGCGAAGAGCGTGCGCGGGCCGCTCTCAGGGTCGCGATGGAGGTGCTCGACCACCGCCCACGCGATCGAAAGGCCGTCGTAGGTGGAGGTGCCCCGACCGATCTCGTCGAGGATGATGAGCGAGCGGGTGGTGGCGTTGTTGAGGATGTTGGCGGTCTCGTTCATCTCGACCATGAACGTGGAGTTGCCTCGCGCGAGGTCGTCGCTCGCACCGACGCGGGAAAAGATCCGGTCGACGAGTCCCAGCCGGCAGGACTTGGCCGGCACCCAGCAGCCGACCTGCGCGAGGAGGGCGATCAGCGCAACCTGGCGAATGTAGGTGGACTTGCCGGCCATGTTGGGACCGGTGATGAGCGCGATCTGCGCGTCGGTGCTGGCCAGCAAAGTGTCGTTGGGCACGAAGGCCTGGCTGGCGCCGCGGGCGAGGGCAGCGTCAGGGGCTTTCAGCATTTGCTCGACGACGGGATGACGGCCTTCGGAAATCTCCAACACGTCGCCCTCGTCGAGTGATGGACGGCAGTAATTCCACTCGCGCGCCAACACCGCCCAGCCGGCGAGCACGTCCAACTCCGCCACGGCGTCCGCGGTCTGGGCGAGCGCCACGGACTCGTCGAGGATCGCGGCCACGAGGGCGTTGAACAGCTCCAGCTCGCGCGCGAGGGCGTTTTCCTCGGCGTGGAAGATCTCCTTCTCCTTCAGCTTGAGCGCCTCGGTGACGTAGCGCTCGCCGCCCACGGTCGTCTGGCGGCGAATGTAGTCGGCGGGAACCAGGTGCAGGTTGGCCTTCGTGACCTCGATGTAATACCCAAAATTGTTCGTGAAGCGGACCTTCAGGCTGCGGATGCTGGTGCGCTCCTGCTCGGTGCGTTCCAGCTCGGAGAGCCAGGTCTTGTTGTTGCTGGTGAGCGAGCGGAGTTCGTCCAACCGTGCATCGTAACCGGCGCGGATGTAATTTCCCTCCGCCAAATCAGTCGGCAGTTCTGCGGCGAGGCCGCGTTGCAGCAGGTCGCGCAGCGCGGGCAATTCCGCGAGCCGTGGCTGGTAGCCCGCCGCCAACTGCCCGCCGAAGCCGGCCAGCTCCGCCTGGAGCGCGGGCATCTGCAGCAGGGTGTCGCGCACGCCGCCGAGCTCACGGGGGTTGCGCAGGCGGTTTTGCAGGCGACCGAGGATGCGCGGGATGTCGCGCACGCTGGCCAAAAGTTCGCGCAACGCCGCCAACCGGGACGGCTGGGCGAGGAGTTCGCCCACCAAGGCCTGCCGGCGGTTGATTTCACCGAGGTCGAGGGTGGGCGCGGCGAGCCAGCGTTCGAGAAGGCGCGCGCCCGTGGCGGTCGTGGTGCGGTTGATGGCGCCCAAGAGCGACGCCTCGCGAGTGCCGCGCACGGAGGCGAAGATTTCTAGATTCCGCAGCGTTGCGGGATCGAGCAGCAGCGTGCCGGCACTGCGGTATTCCTGCAGGCCGCGAAGATTCTCGGGTTTGGCGCAGAGATTCTCGGTCGCGTAAAATACCATCGCACCGGCCGGCCCGAGCGCGGAATGCGTCTGCGCGAGGCCGAAACCCTGCAGGTTGAGCACGCCGAGCGTGTCCATCACGGTCTTTGCGCCGGTGGCCGTTTCAAAATGATAGCCCGACAGCTCCGTGCAGAGCCGTCCCGTGCAGAACGCGTGGAGCGCGTGCACCTCGATCTGCTCGTGCGGCGCGGCGGCCCAGCGGGCGAGGGCGCCTTCGACGACGAGGATCTCCGCCGGATCCAGGGCCGTCAGCACCGGCAGCAGGTTCGCAATGTGGACGTCGGTCGCGACGCGAAACTCACCCGTCGACAACTCGAGCCACGCCGCGTGCAGCCCGTGGGCGTCGAGCGTGAGCGAGCAGAGGTAGTGATTGCGCGACGCCTCCAGCTGGTTGGCCGCGAGTGTGGTGCCGGGAGACAGGATGCGGGTGAGTTGCCGCCGCACGAGCCGGCCGGCCTGCGCGGTCTCGGCCTGGTCGCAGATGGCGACCTTCTTGCCGTGCGCCAGCAGCTTGCTGACGTAATTGTCGAGGGAATGCGCGGGAATGCCCGCCATCGGGTGCTCCTGGCGCTTGGTCAGGGTCAGCCCGAGCAGCCGCGAGGCGACGACGGCATCGTCGAAGAACATCTCGAAGAAATCACCCAGCCGGAAGAGCAGGATCGTGTCGCGCGGCAGGCCACGTTTGACCTCGAAATACTGCTGCATCATCGGGGTGACTTTCGTCTCGGCGGGCATGCTGGTCTGGAAACGCTCACGCAAAGGCGCGCAGGCGCAAAGGAAAAACCACCGATGGCTAGGGTTTGGCTTGGCGACTTGGCGGCTTTGCGCGAAACCAAGCCGGTGCAACTCTTCCATCGCGACCTCGGCGGCGCCGGCCGGCCGCCCCTCATCATCCTCCACGGGATGCTGGGGACGTCGCGCAACTGGCAGACAACCGGGCGGGACTTGGCGGCCCGATTTCACGTCCTGGCGCTCGACCTCCGGAATCACGGCGACTCGCCCCAGGCGCCGGAAATGACCTATGCGGCCATGGTGACCGACGTCCTACAGTGGCTTGATGCGCAGGGGCTGGATCGTGTCACCCTGCTGGGTCACAGCATGGGCGGAAAGGTGGCCATGCGGCTGGCCTGCCATCACCCCGAGCGCGTGGTGGAGTTGATCGTCGTCGACATCGCGCCTCGCGACTACCGCTGGGCGGCGCATCGCGAGGAGTTCACCGCGATGAACGAACTCGACCTTGCCCACCTCGGGTCGCGCGCGGCCGCGGAGAAGGCGCTCGAGGCACGCGTGCCCGAATGGGCCATGCGGAAATTTCTTCTGACCAACCTGGTGCGCGACGCGGAAGGCCACTGGCGCTGGGGCATCAACCTGCCGGTGCTCACCGCGGCGCTGCCCGCGCTCGAGGCGAATTCACTGGCGCCGACGGATCGCTTCGCCGGGCCGACGCTGTTCATTGCCGGCGGCCGGTCGCGTTACGTGGAGGCGGTGGATCACACCGCGATCCGGCGGCACTTCCCGGCGGCACGGATCGAGGTGATTCCGACGGCCGGACACAATCCGCACATCGAGGCGCGCGAGGCGTTTGTTGCGCTCGTACCCAATCCGCCCTCATAATTTTCCTTCCCATGGACCTGCTCCAGACCGGCACGCTCAAGACCTGGCAATCCCCCGAAACGCTCTCGCGCAACCGCCTGCCGGCCCGCGCGACGCTTTTCCCGTATCCCACCGCCGCCGCGGCGAGGGGCTACGATCGCAGCGCGTCACCGTGGTGGAAATCGCTCAACGGCGACTGGGATTTCCAGCTGGTGGCGAAGCCCGAGACCGTGCCCGCGGAATTCGTCCGCCCGGAGTTCGTCCCTGGCGCGGGGTGGTCGAAGCTCCCCGTGCCGAGCAACTGGACGATGCACGGCCACGACCGGCCGCATTACACGAACGTCATCATGCCGTTCTCGAATCCGCCGCCGTCGGTACCGGAGCAGAATCCAACGGGGCTCTACCGCACGACGCTGAAGGTGCCAGCGGATTGGGCCGGGCGGCGTGTCATCCTGCACGTCGGCGGCGCGGAGAGCGTGCTGTATCTCTGGCTCGATGGCCAGCCGGTGGGGCTCGCGAAGGACACGCGGCTGCCCTCGGAGTTTGACCTGACTCCGTTCGTGCGCGCGGGCGCGTCGCATCTTCTGGCGGCGGCGGTGGTGAAATGGTCGGACGCCAGCTTTGTCGAGGATCAGGACCAGTGGTGGATGGGCGGCATCCACCGCGAAGTGTATCTCTACTCGCAGGCGGATTACTACCTCGAGGACGTGTTCGCGCGGGGCGACCTGGAGACAAATCTCCGCGACGGCCGCCTCCGCGTCTCGGTGCGCCTTGGCGCGCCGGATCTGGAAGCAAAGGGCTGCAAAGTTCGCGTTCAGCTGTATGATGCGCAGGGCAAGGCCCAGCTCCGGAAGCCTGCGGAGGGACTGCCGGCCACCGAGGACGTCTGGCGGAACCCGCGCAAGCTCGTCGAATTCGACCTGCCCGTGAGGCGGCCACGGCTTTGGTCGGCCGAGACGCCGACCCTCTACACGGTCGTGACCACGCTGGTGGCGCCGGATGGTCGCGAGGTGGAGCACACCGCCTGCCGGATTGGCTTCCGCCGCGTCGAAGTGAAGAACCGCCAGATGCTGGTCAATGGCGCGCCCGTGCGCATCACGGGCGTGAACCGCCACGAGCATGACGACACGTATGGCAAGGCCGTGACGCGCGAGGGCATGCTGCGGGACGTGCGCGTGATGAAGCAGTTCAACGTGAACGCCGTGCGGACGTCGCATTACCCGAACGACGCGCACTGGTATGACCTGTGCGACGAATACGGCTTCTACGTCTTCGACGAAGCTGACGTGGAATCGCACGCGTTTTACCAGGAGATCTGCCGCGACAACCGCTACGCCCCGGCCTTCCTCGACCGCGGCTTGCGGATGGTGGAGCGAGACAAGAATCACCCGTGCATCCTGGCCTGGTCACTCGGCAACGAGAGCGGCTACGGGGCGCATCACGACGCGATGGCGGGCTGGATTCGCTTTCGGGATCCCAGCCGGCTGCTGCATTACGAGGGTGCGATCACCTGGGACTGGCAGGGCGGCCAGTCGGCGACGGACCTCGTGTGCCCAATGTATCCGCCGATCGAAAAGCTCGTGACCTGGGCGAAGGACCGCAAGGCGCCCGACCAGCGCCGGCCGCTGATCATGTGCGAATTCTCGCACGCGATGGGCAACAGCAACGGGAGCCTCGCCGATTATTTCGACGCCTTCGACAGCAACCCGGGCCTGCAAGGCGGATTCATCTGGGAGTGGGTGGACCACGGCATCAAGCGCCGCGATGCCGCGGGGCGCGAACATTGGGCTTACGGCGGCGACTTCGGGGACGAGCCCAACGACCGCAACTTCGTCTGCGACGGCCTCGTCTGGCCGGATCGCACGCCGCATCCGGGCCTGTTCGAATACAAACACCTCGCGCAACCCGCTCGAGTGACGGCAACCGATGCACGGCGCGGGCGTTTCCAGCTGCTCAATCGGCGCTGGTTCAACTCGGTCGCCGACCTTCGCGGCACCTGGGAACTGCTGGTCAACGGCGAGACGGTGAAGACCGGCTCCTTGCCAAAGCTCACCGCCGGGCCCCGCGCGACGCAAAATCTCAATCTCGTCTGGCCGAAGCTCACGCTCGAGGCCAAGGACGATGTCAGGGTGACGTTCCGCTTCTTCACCCGCAGTGCGACCTCCTGGTGCGACGCCGGGCACGAAGTCGCGTGGCAGCAACTAGCCGTGCCCGCGGCCACGTTTGCGCGGGCGCCGCGACCCGCTCGCGTCGAAGCAAGTCATTCGCCGGTCGTCGTGGATTCAACCACTGATGGCTGGCAGGTGAAGGCCGGCGGCATCGAGTTTGCCGTTCACCGCGAGCGGGGTGTGCTCGAGCATCTCTGCGTGCAAGGCCGCGAGGTTCTCACGCGCGGACCGCAGCTCAACATCTGGCGGGCGCCGACCGACAACGACGGGCTCAAACTCTTCACCGTGGTCAACTGGGGCGGCGCCAAGCTCCTCACGGAGGCACTCAAGGCCGGCTACGACAGGATCGAGCTCAGCGCGACGAAGACCGCACTGAAGACCGGTCGCGACGGGGTCCCGGAATTTGTCATCCGCCAGCGTTGGCTGTGTCCTGGAACCAAGCGATTCATCACGCACACACATACGTACACAGTGAAACCCGATGGTTCGCTCGGCGTCGCCAACGTCTTCGACGTGGATTCGCGCCTGCCCGAACTGCTTCGCCTCGGCGTCTCGCTGGTGGCGCCGGCGGGTTTGGAGCAGCTCGAGTGGTTCGGCCTCGGTCCGCTCGAAAACTACTCCGATCGCAACCGCAGCTCGATGCTCGCGCGTCATCGCAGCACCGTGACGGCACAATACGTGCCCTACATCGTCCCGCAGGAGCACGGCAACCACACGGGAGTCCGCTGGCTCAGCCTGGCGGACGACACGGGCGCCGGCGTGCGCTTCACGGCCGCCCGCACCATGGAGGCGTCAGCAAGCCATTTCACCGCGCACGATCTTTATGTGGCGAAACACACCGCCGACCTGCGCCCGCGGCCCGAAGTGCACGTCAACCTCGACTTCGCCCAGCGTGGGCTCGGCACGGCGAGCTGCGGGCCGGACACGCTGCCGCGTTACCGGATCCAGCCCGGGCGACACGCGCTGGACTTCACTGTTTCGTCCAAAGGCGGAGCGACGTAAGCAAAAAATCCTCCAACACAGCAGCCTCGTTCAAATTCAGCCGGAGCAGGCCGGCGTTGTGCTCGAGCTTGCTGATGGCCGCGGTGAACATGCGCCGCGTGCCCTCGTCGCCCGCCTTGAGGCGGGGCAGCGCGAAGGTCCGCGTGGCGGTCTCGATCTCGGCGAACAGCCGCGCGCGCAGCCCGTTGGCAATGCCCGTCTCGATCGCGACCTGCTCGTCATCGTCCAGGTCCGGCGGCAATTTTTCCTTCTGCTGCTTCCAGACCTCGGCCGTGGCGGCATCGAGTACGGCGCTGAAGCGCGCCACCAGACCGTAAAGCGTGAAGACTTGGTCGGCGACAGCGGTCTTGCCGCTGACGCCCTCGCCGAGACGCGCCAGCCACGCCTGGTAATCGGCCAGCCACGCCGCCCAGCCATCCGCGGCAACGACCGTCGCAGGCGCGGGAAAGCGGAAGTGCAGCACGCGGCTGCGGATCGTCGCCAACAGGGCGTAGGGCCGCGTGGTGAGCAGCAGCAGCGTCGTGTTGGCCGGCGGTTCCTCGAGCGTTTTGAGAAAAATGTTGGACGCCGCGTGGTTCATCCGGTCGACCTCGTGGAGAATGGCCACCTTTCGCGGCGCGACGGCGGGCGAGACTTGGACCTTGTTAATCAGCTCGCGCGTCGCATCGGCCGAGATCTGGCGCATCTTGCCCGCGGGGCGGAGCATGAAGCAGTCGGGGTGCTGCTCCGGCGGAAAATGCGCCGCCGCGCCCTTCACGTTGAGCAACCGGTCCGCAATCGCCAGCGCCACTGCCACCAGTGTGCCCGGGTCGTCCCCGTGCAACAGCAGGCTGTGCGAGAGCCGCTGTTTCGCGATGGCTTGCTCGATCACCGTCACCGCGGGGGTGCCAGCGAGAGCGGGAGGCCAGGGAGTGGGCATGGGGGGGCGGAGTTGAAAGCTGAGTGTTAAAATTGAAAGATCGGCAGGGCTACGGGTCGAATCTGGCGAACGGGCTGCGAGACCAGTATCTTTCAACTTTCACCTTTCAACGGGCGCAACGCGCCGATCAGCCGATGCGTTCCTTGACGATGGCCCAGATTTTTTTCTCGAGCGCGTCCTGGCTCAGCGTACCGTCGACGACGACGACGCGGTCAGGCATGCCGCGGGCGAGCACGAGGTAGCCCTCGCGGATCTTTTTGTAGAAATCGATGTTCTCGCGTTCCATGCGATCCGGCAAATCGGAGGCGCGCTGCTGGATCCGGGCGAGTCCCACCTCGGTCGGCACGTCCACGACGAGTGTGAGGTCGGGCATGACGTTGCCGACGGCGAAGCGGTTGATCTGCGAGACGGGGTCCGCCGCGAGGTTGCGACCGATGCCCTGGTAGACGGTGGACGAGTCGAGAAAGCGGTCGCTGAGGACCACCGCGCCGCGGACGAGGGCGGGGGCGATGACCTCGCGCACCACCTGCGCGCGGGCGGCGGTGAAGAGCAGGAGTTCGGTTTCGGCGCACATCTCGTCGCCCTTGGAATTGTGGACGATGATGTTGCGAATCTGCTCGCCGATCTCGGTGCCACCGGGCTCACGCGTCGAGACGACCTCGCGGCCGACTTGCTGCAGGCGGGCAGCGAGGCGAATGATCTGCGTGGATTTGCCGCTGCCCTCGGAGCCTTCGAAGGAGATGAGCTTGCCGGCTGGTTTGGATTTCAGAGGCATGGTGGGAATTTAAATGTCTATTTCCAATTCGCGAGGAAAGTTTCGAGATCGGCGAGCGAGGGGCTCTTCGCCGTGCGCACGTAATGACCGCTGGTGCAGACGCCGAGGCCGAGGCAGGACTCGGGTGCGAGACCCATGAGCTGCGCGGCGACAAAGCCGGCGTTGAAGTGATCGCCGGCCCCGGTGGTGATGAGCGGCTTGGCCGAATAGGGGCCCGGCACCCAGGCAGTGCCTTCGCGCGTGGCGCAAGCCGCCGATTCCTTCGGGTGAACCACGACCGTCGTCAGGTCGAGGCGGGCGCGAATCTTCTCCGCCATCGCCCGCAGCCCGTTCTCCGACTCGGTCTCGGTGCCGAAGCCCAGCGCGCTGAACACCTGCTGTGCCTCCTTGAGGTTCAGCCCGAGCGTGACGCGGCCGAACTGCTCGAATTTCCCGATCGTATCCAGCGCGTAAGCCAGGTCGGCGGACGAGCGCTTTTCCGGGTCGGCGAGATCGAAAAAGAAAATCCGGCCGGGACGGGCCGCCACGCGGGGCAGCACGCGGGTCACGAGGTCGGTGAAGACCGACGTCAAATTCGGAATCATCGTCCAGTTGACGAGGCCGACGAGGTCCGCGGAGCCGAGGGCGTCGCGATAGGCGGCGTCGCCCATGACCGCGGTAATCTGGGCCGGCGTGATTTCGTCGAGGCTGCGCATCATGCCCAGCATGAGCTTGCCGTCGGTGAACTCGACCGCGGTCGTCGCCGCCGGGTCGCAGAGGGAAACCACCTTGGCGCGCTGCGCGAAGTCCGCGAACGCCGGGTGGATCGCCGTGCGTCCGAGCGCGCCGATGTAGGTGACGGGCGCGCCTTGCGCGAGGAGGGCGTTGGCCATGATCGGGCCGTTGCCGCCCAGCTTGTCCATCCGGGGATAGAACTCGAGGTTCGTGCTCTTGCCCGCGGCGCCGAGAATGCGCTGGCCGAACTCCGTGATGGTCGCGATCGGCGTGAAATTCTCGCCCTGGCCGGCTCGCATCGCCACCGGCGTCACGATCGTGTCGACGAAGCCGTCGAAGCCGAGCACGGCTTGCTTGGAGGGCAGGGTGCCGCGGCGGTCGCGCAGTTCCTGGAGCGTGCGGGTTTTGAAGTCCATGGGGAGTCGGCAACGGTCAGGAGAAAATCCCGCGTCGCGCGCCGCAAACAGAATCGGGCCCGCCGGCCCGGAATTTCCGTTGAATGCGCCCGCCAAACTCTCCAACTCTTTCTGCAATGGTTGCCACGCTCCTTTTCCCACCCGTCCTCGCGACGACCAACATCATCGACGTCTTCGCCCGCTGCGACCCGGTAGGCCAGGTCATCACCAGCGTCCTGGCGGTCGTCAGCATCTTCGCCTGGTCCGTCATGATCGGGAAGCATTTCGAGCTGAAGCGGCTCCGGGAGCTCAACCACGCGTTTGAGTCGCACCTGCACGACCAGCGCGCGGTCCTCGACCTGCCGGAGTCGTTCCGCAACAAGCGGGCGATCCCGTATGCCGACCTCTTCTCCGACGCCGTCGAGTCCTACTGGCGCGCCGCGGCGATCGGGAAGGAGAAGGGCGACACCGACCTGCGGGCGCGGATGGAACACACGGAAAACGCCCTGCAGCGCGCGCTGTCCCGCCAGATCCTGCGCTATGAATCGAGCATGATCTTCCTCGCGACGATCGTCACTGGCGCGCCGTTCCTCGGCATGCTCGGCACGGTGTGGGGCGTGATGGAGGCCTTCAGCGCCGTCGCCGTGCAGGAATCGGCGAGCATCAAGACCCTCGCTCCCGGCGTGTCGGCCGCGCTGCTTACCACCATCGCCGGCCTGCTCGTCGCCATCCCGTCGGTGTTCGGCTACAATTTCCTCCTGGGCAAATCCAAGCAGCTCATCACCGAGCTCGAGAATTACGCCAGCTCCCTCGCCGACCGCATCGAACTGGAGAGCAAATAGGCCCCGCCATGGCACGGACCTTCCGCCGCAGACAGACCGCGAGCCCCATCTCGGAGCTCAACGTCACCAACCTGATCGATCTCGGCTTCACGCTGCTGATCATCTTCATGATCGCCACGCCGCTGATTCAGCAGGAGCAGACGATCCCCGTGAACCTGCCGTCGGAGTCGAAGAGCCCGCAGCAGAAGCCCGACAAGGACGCGCGCTTCGTGGCGATCTCCATCGATGCCCACGGCAACTTCTACCTCGATAATCACACGTCGCCGGTGCCCTACGCTGAATTGAAGACCCGCCTGCGGGGCTATGCCGCGGAATCCAAGCCGCCGGTCATGCGCATCCGCGGCGACGCCAAGCTGCCGTATGAAAAGATCATCCTGTTGATGGATGAGCTGAAGAAGAACAACCTGTTGAAGTTCACCTTCGACACGCAGTCGCCGAACTAAGGTTTCCGCCTGCCACGCGTCATCCCTTTGCCGACATGACCGCCCGTTCGCCGAGCGCCTTTTTCCTGTCCGCGAGCCTGCATGGACTCGTCGTGGCGGTGATCGTGTTGCTTTCTTACTTGGCGCAGGTGCAGATGAAGGAGCCGCCGAAAATATTAGTACTGGTCGCTGGGCCGGGCGATGACTACGGCTCCACCGCCGCGCCTGCCCTCGGCGTGCCGGGCGGAGTCAAGGTCACCATGCCCGACCTCCCGGCGCCGACGCCCGTCAAGCCGACTCCTCCGGCGCCGGTGTCAGCCCCGGAGCCCGAGCCCGTCATCACCAAGGCTCCCGTCCAGAAGGCCGTCACCAAAGCCCCGCCGAAGCCCGAGTCGGCGATTCCCGACCTGGCCAAGAGCGTGAAGCGCATCGAGGCGAAGCGCCGCGCGAAGATCGAGGCCAAGGACCGCGCCGCGCGCGAGGCCGAGCAGAAACGCATTTCCAAGGCCGAATTCGACCGCGAGAACAAGGCCGCCCGCGCCGCGGGCAGCGGCAATCCCAAGGTCAAGCACATCGACACCGAGGGCGTGAACGGCGGGGTGTATGGCGGATCCACCGCGAGCAAGACGGGCGCGGGCGGCAAGGCGCTGACCCGCGAGGAGGGCGACCTGCTCGATGCCTATTTCGCCCTGGTCAAACAGCGGCTGCAGGAAAACCTCGAGAAGCCGCCCGGGCTGAGCGATTCGATCACGGCCGAGGCGGAGTTCCAGCTCAACGCCGACGGTTCCATCTCCGGCGCCCGGATCACCCGGTCGTCCGGCAGTGACGAATTTGACCGCGCGGTGCTGGACGACATCCGCCATTTCAAGCGCATCTCGCCGCCCAAGAGCTGGAGCGGGGACACGGTCGACCTGACCTTCCGCATGAAGGAGGAGGACAGCGGCTAAAAAGTCCTTGCGTTCAGGCGTGGAACTTCGATTTTCCTCACCTCTCGCAGTGGGCTCTTAGCTCAGTTGGTAGAGCGCCTCAATGGCATTGAGGAGGTCAGCGGTTCGAACCCGCTAGGGTCCACCACTTTAAGAAAGCGCCTCGGCTCCGGCCGCAGGCGCTTTTTTTGTGCCAAAACCCGGCGGGCTGCTCACGGGCCCAGGATTGGCGGTTCGTCTGAGAGCGGGGGAACCGGATACAGCCGGTTCGCCATTTCCCGCCATTGGGCATCCTCGATCTCCCGGCGTCGGACGGCGCGGTATTCGGCATCGCCGGCGGCAAAAATGAACGCGAAGAGAAATGCCGAGAGATAATTGTGAAACACCAGCGCCGCGATCAAGCCGGCTAGCACCGCGAGGACCTTGCCCACCGTTGCGGCCCAGAAAGTGGCCCGCAGGTAGGGCAGCTGCGTCGCGAGCAGCGCCCGCAGGATACGCCCGCCGTCCATCGGGAAAACCGGGAGCAGGTTAAAGCAGCCCATCCACAGGTTGGCGTGCAGCAGCAGCTGCCCAAACCCCATGGCATCGGCCGGATAGTCATCGCCGCCCGCGCCCACGAGCGCCCAGAGCACGGCGGCGATGGCGAAATTCACGGCGGGACCGGCGAGCGTGATCAGCAACTCGCGCGAGGGTTGGCGCGGGATCGAGTCGAGTTCGGCCATCCCGCCGATGGGCATCAGCAGGATCCGGCGCACGCGAATGCCGTAGTGCATCGCCGTGAACGAGTGCCCGAGCTCGTGCAGCACGACGCAGGCAAAGAACGCGATCAGGATCCCGACGCTCCAGAGCAGCTGTACCCAGCCGCCATCCGACCAGCCCTCCATGGCGGCGTAGGCGAGCAGCAGCAGGAAGCTGAAATGCAGCGCGAGTTGAATGCCGCGGATGCGGAACAAGTTGATTGACCAGCCAAACATGCGCAGTAATCAAAGCCCGCCTGCCAAAAGCGCCAGCGTTCATTGCTGTTTCGCGGGCCATTTTTCGCCATGCCCGACACCACCGCCAAGCCCCCGACGATCCTGATCATCGATGACGATGCCGAGATCCGGTATTCGCTGACCCGCGTGTTTTCCTCCCGCGGCTATACGGTCAGCGAGGCCGCCAGCGGCGAGCAGGGCCTCGTCGTGGTCAAAAAAGGCCCCACGCCGGACTTGGTTTTCCTCGACGTGCGCATGGGTGGGATGGGCGGCATCGAGGCGCTGCGGTTGATCCGCTCCGTGAATCCGCGCCAGCTTGTCGTGCTGATGACAGCGTTTGGCACGGCCCAGACCGCGATCGAGGCGATGAAATACGGCGCGTTCGACTACGTGATGAAACCGTTTGATCCGCCGAAGGTGCTGGCGCTCGCCGAAGCCGCGCTGAAGACCCACGCCGACCTGCAGGCCACCGCGGACTACAAGCCGGCGATCAACACCGAGGATTACAAGGAGGGCATCGTCGGCAGTTCGCCCGTGATGCAGGAGGTCTTCAAAATCATCGGCCAGGTCACGGCCAGCGACGTCACAGTCATGATCACTGGCGAGAGCGGCACGGGCAAGGAACTCGTCGCGCGCTCGATCTGGAAGCACAGCCACCGCGCCGCCAAGCCCTTCATCGCGGTCAACTGCGCCGCCATCCCGGACAACCTGATCGAGAGCGAACTGTTCGGCCACGAGCGCGGGTCGTTCACCGGCGCCACCGGGCAGCGCATCGGCAAGTTCGAGCTGTGCGACGGCGGCTCGATCTTCCTCGACGAGATCTGCTACATGGCGCCCGCCACGCAGACCAAGATTCTTCG
>CAIPAH010000006.1 GCA_903862955.1 uncultured Opitutia bacterium | reverse complement strand
TTCATGAAAACGAAGACGAGCAATGCACCCGCGACGCCCAGCGACAGGACGGCGAGCATGCTGCCGCGCGCTGAACCCAGGGCATGCGCCGCAACCTGCTCGAGAGCATCCAGCCCGGCCAGGTTCGCAAGGGCGTGGTCAAGAACATCACCGATTTCGGCGCGTTCATCGACCTCGACGGCATGGACGGCCTCCTCCACATCACCGACATGAGCTGGGGCCGCATCTCGCACCCCTCCGAGATGCTCAAGCAGGGTGAGGAGATCCAGGTCATGATCATCGAGGTGAACCGCGAGAAAGAGCGCGTCTCCCTCGGCCTCAAGCAGACCACCAAGAATCCGTGGGACGAGATCGACCGGAAGTTCCCGGTCGGCGCCAAGGTTCACGGCAAGGTCGTCAACCTCGTGCCCTACGGCGCGTTCGTGGAAATCGAACCCGGCGTCGAGGGCCTCGTGCACATCACCGAGATGTCCTGGACGAAACGCATCACCAAGCCCTCCGAGCTGCTCAAGGTCGGCCAGGAGCTCGATGCGGTGGTCCTCGGCATCCAGAAGGACGAGCAGAAGATCTCGCTCGGCCTCCGCCAGCTCGAGCCCAACCCGTGGGACATGGTTCGTCATAACTACCCGATCGGTGCGCGCGTTCGCGGCAAGGTCCGCAATATGACCACCTACGGCGCCTTCATCGAACTCGAAGAGGGCATCGACGGCATGGTGCACGTCTCCGACATGTCGTGGACCCGCAAGGTCAACCATCCCTCCGAAGTCCTCAAGAAGGGCGACGAAGTGGACGCGATCGTGCTCGACGTGGATTCCTCGCAGCAGCGCATCAGCCTCGGCATGAAGCAGCTCGCGACGGATCCGTGGTCGGACATCGACTCGTTCTTCCGCATTGGCGATGTCGTCAAGGGCACGGTCACCAAGATCACGTCGTTCGGCGCCTTCGTGGAGTTGAAGGACGGCATCGACGGTCTCGTGCACATCTCGCAGATCAGCGAGGAGCGCATCGACAAGGTGAAGGATGTCCTGAAGCCCGGCCAGGAGGTCAGCGCGCGCGTGATTAAGATCGATCGCGACGAACGCCGCCTCGGCCTGAGCATCAAGGCCGCCAACTACAGCGCCGAGCAGCTCGCCGCTGAGACCACGGCCTACGAGGCGCTCAACCGCCAGAGCGGTTCCGACATGATGAACCTCGGCGACATCCTGGACGAGGCGTCCAAGAAGGAATAAGCCCGCGCGAGTTCCTTCGCGAAACTTCAAGCCGCCCGTCCCGCCTCGCGGGGCGGGCGGCTTTTTTTGCCCGTCCGCGGGCAACAATCAGGTTAGGTCAGGAAGTTCTTTCGGTGATCGGATGGGCGGACACAAAAAAGCCGGCATGGCTGCCGGCCTTGTTAATTCTGGCTGATGAACTCGCTCAGTTTCGCCCGGCCTTGGGGGTCTTGCGGGACTTGGCCTCGATGAAGTCGCGGATGACAGCGTTGCGCTGACGCACGCGCTCATCCTCCTCGATTTCCTCGGAGGTGCGGACCGCCTCGTGCTTGGCCATGGCGCGGCGCATCTTGGACAGCGCAAGGTATTCGAGCTGGCGGATGCGTTCGCGGGTGACGTGGAATTTCTTGCCGACCTCCTCCAGCGTGAGCTCGTCCTTGCCGTCGAGGCCGAAGCGGAGGCGGATGATCTCGGCTTCGCGCTCGTCGAGCGAGTCGACCATCGCGTAGAGATCGGAGTTCTGGTTCTTGTCGCGCAGGCCGTCGTAGGGGCTGATGGCGTTGTCATCGCCGACGATCTCGCCGAACGTCGCCGAGTCACCGTCCTCACCGACGGGGGCATCGAGCGAAGCGGGGCGCACGCTCACGGACTTGAGGTGGGCGACCTTGCTGGTGGGAATCTGCAACTCGATCGCCAACTCCTCATCGGTGGGCTCGCGGCCGAGCTCCTCGGTGAGCTTCATGGCGGTGCGGCGCATCTTGGAAATCTTGTCCACGAGGTGGACGGGCAGGCGGATCGTCTTGGACTGGTTCGCGAGGGCGCGCTTGATGGACTGCTTGATCCACCACGCGGCGTAGGTGGAGAGCTTGCCACCCTTGCGGGGGTCGAAGCGCTCAACCGCCTTGATCAGGCCGATGTTGCCCTCGCTGATGAGGTCGAGGAGGGGCAGGCCGAAGTCCTTGTAGTCCATCGCGATTTTCACCACGAGGCGCAGGTTGGCCGAGATCATGTGATCGCGGGCCGCCTTGTCGCCGCGGCGAATGCGCCGGGCGAGGGTAATTTCCTCGGCCACCGTCAGGAGGGGCGTCTTGCCAATCTCCTGGAGATAGAGCTGCAGGTTGCTGCGCTCGCCGTGAGGGATGGGCGCCTCGGGCGCGGAACGATCGGGTTTTTCCAGGAAAGAAGGGGGAGCGTCGGGCAGTTCGGCGCGCAGGGCAGCGGGAGCTTCATCGATCTCGACCGCGGTGTCTTGGAACTTTGATTTAGCGGGCATGAGTAAAATGCTGGGAAACGGGTTGTAGAGTAGAGGCCCAAAGCGGGCGGTTTGTTCCCGGGACGAGAGCTTAGGCCGTTCCAATCCTGTTACGGGGGAATACCGGGCAAGGACGCGACAAATCCCTCACGCGGGGCGCGAATTTGGCACAATTACCCCTGATCGAGCGCCACGGTGGCGCACATCTGGCCGGCTCTGAGGCTCAGAACTGCTCGGCCATCGCCACGGCCTTGAAGAGCGCCGAAGCCTTGTTGATGGTCTCCTGATACTCCTCGGCGGGAACGGAATCCGCCACCCAGCCGCCGCCGGCCTGGATGTAAACCTGGCCGTTTTTCAGCAGGGCGGTGCGCAGCATGATGCAGGTGTCCATGTTGCCGTCGTAGCCGAAATAGCCGAGGGCGCCAGCGTAGAAGCCGCGCTGGAGCTGCTCGATTTGCGAGATGATCTGCATCGCGCGGATCTTGGGCGCACCGCTGACCGTCCCCGCGGGGAAGGTGGCGCGCATCAGGTCATAGGCATTTTTGTCCGGCGAGATGCGTCCTTCGACCTGTGAGACGATATGCATCACGTGTGAGTAGCGCTCCACGGTCATGAAATCCGGCACCACGACGCTGCCGAACTGGCAGACGCGGCCGATGTCGTTGCGGGCGAGGTCGACCAACATGAGGTGTTCGGCCTTTTCCTTGGCGTCAGCGAGGAGCTCCTTCTCGAGCGCGGCGTCCTCGGCTGGCGTGGCGCCCCGGCGGCGGGTGCCGGCGATGGGCCGGATTTCCACCAATCCATCCGTCAGGCGGACGTGCACTTCGGGCGAGGCGCCGACGATGGAGAAATCGCCTGCCTCCAGGATGAACATGTAGGGCGAAGGGTTGACCGTCCGCAGCGCCCGATAGAGATCGAGCGGGGACTTGGTGAACGGCTTGGCGAAACGCTGCGCGCCCACGACCTGGATGATATCGCCGGCGCGGATGTATTCCTTGGAGTCCTCCACGCACTGCTCAAAGCGCGCCCGCGTGAAATTGCCCGGCGGAACCTCGATCCTGGCCGGCTCGATCAGCGGCGCGGGGGTGAGTTCCTTGGGCTGCTTGAGCAAGTCGTGCAGCGCCTGGACCTCCGCCACGGCGGCATCGTAAGCGTGCCCGGCGTCGCCGCGCACGTGCGCGTTGACGCAGAGGCGGAGGGTCTGCTTGGCGCGATCGAAGATCAGCAGCGAATCCGAAAGCATGAAATAGAGCAGCGGCACCTTCAGGTCATCGGTTTGCGCGGCGGGCACGGTCGGCTCGATGCGCGTGATGTATTCATAGCCCACGAAGCCCACGGCGCCGCCCGTGAAGCGCGGCAGGTCGGGCAGGGTGACGGGCTTGTAGCCCGCCATCTCGGCCTCGATCAGCTTGAGGGGATCCTGCGGGGTCGGAACGGTTTGCGTCTGCAGCCCGGGCTGGCGGATTTCCGTCGTCTTCGGACCGCAGATGAAGATCTTGCGCGGCCGGCAGCCGATGAAGCTGTAGCGCGAAAGACGCTCGCCGCCCTCGACCGACTCCAAGAGGTAGGAGGGCCCGGCCTCCTTGAGCTTCGCATAGGCCGAGACCGGAGTCTCGAAGTCCGCCATCAAGTCGGTGTAAACCGGGATGACATTGCCCTGCGCAGCGAGGCGGAGAAAGGCTTCACGGGTAGGGTGGATGTTCATCGGCGGAGGCTGTGGCTTATGCGTGGCCGGGTGCGCAGCGGCAAGGCGAATGAGGGCCCTTCCATCGAGGAGCCCGACTCGGCGGAACTCATTCCACCGTGGTAATCTGAGTCTCCTGTAACATACGTCCTCCGATGAGAGAATCGAATTTAATGCTTTTTTTTAGCATCTGTTACGGCGACCTCGATCACGTTAGTTCCGCCTGCGATATTGAACCCCTTGGAGCGGTTTTTGGGGTCGATCCAGTTGAACCTGTCTCCGTGGTACGGCAGTTTAAACTGGATGGTCAAGCGGTGGGACCGGACCCCAAGGGTCCTGACGTGGATGTCCTCAACAACCCGTCCCAAGAGTTCATGGCGTTCCTTGGGGGTGAAATCGTTCATTTGGTTGATCCTCTCGCCAAACTCGGTGACCCAGTTGATCCACTTCTGGCGAGATTCTAGAGCCCGAATCTTACCCTCAGTGTCCTGACGCTTGGCGCGAAGACCAACTCGATGCTTCTCAATCTCGGTAATGATCTTCGTGACTTCGTCGGGGGATCTACGGGCAATGAGCCTGTCTGCTTCAAGGGTTGTCAGGGACTCGCCGACGCTCTGGATCTCGGCGTCCAATTTCTTCAGCTGTGTCTGAAGGCGATTCGCCTCAATGGTACGGTCCGAGAAGGAGCCTTTCGTTCCAAGGGTATCCTTCTTGAACCACTCTTTGAACTGAGCTGAGTTCGAAAGCACCTTAACCACCGTCTTCCAAACAAGGTCATCGGTCTCAGCAATCTTGAGGTACCGACTGTTTGAGCACTTCTTCACCTTATCAGTGCCGAGGTTCACGAAGTTCCGTTCCTTCCTAGGGCAGTAATAGACGGATCTGTACTGCTTCGCGTAGGTCCTGCCACTGAACCGACTCTCGCAGTGATCACAGACGAGGAAGTCCCTCAGCAAATAGAAATGCTTTTGGTTACTCTCACGAACCCGGCGTTTGGACCGTAGTGCTCGAATTCTGGCAGTTTCCTGAACGAGCGTGGGTGAGAGGATGGTGGGGCAATGGCAGCGGATGTTCTCTCCGGTCTTCTTGTCACGGATCACGTAGTGCCCGGAGTAATGCGTATTCGTCAGCAATGCCTCAATCGATCCATTGCTCCAAACGCTCTTTTTTCGGCGCGTCCTGACACCGTTTTCCATCAGGTGCTTTTTGATCTTCTGGACCGTCACGCCTTCACAGTAGCTCACATAGATGTACTTCACCCACTTTGCCTCATCCGTATTGGCGACGAGCTTCTTTTTCTCGATCTGGTAGCCATAGGGTGGGGGACCGCCCATCCAATAACCCTGCTTTAGACGGCTGAACTTTCCGTGGCGGCTGCGTTCCGCCCTCAACGAATTATCGTAGGAGCTGATTTCACTGAGAATGCCCAGCAGAAGTTTATCCGTGGGACTTGATAGGATGAATCTGCCCGTCGGCGTGTACAGATTGACGTTCTGTTTGACCAACTTGAGGCGAATCAGCCCCCAAGTCGTCTCATTGCGAGATAGGCGGTCTGGGTTATAGACCCATAGGTGCTGAACCTTTCCCGCGTCTACGGCTTCGAGCAGGTTGCGTAGAACCTCCCGGTTCTTGAGGTCATCGAATCGACTGGATTCACCACCCTCATTCCAAACCTTTGGAACCATCCCAAGTTCTTTTGCTTTCTTGGTGCCAAGGTCCTTCTGCGTGTCCAGCGACGTGCCATCGTCCTCCTGCGCCGCCGAACTGACCCGAGTGTAAATGTGGAGAGTGTCCAATTTAGTAAATTTAACTCGCGCGAGCTCGATGTAAATTCCGATTAATTGTCTCTAGTGGGTTTGAGGTCTTATTACACTGAATGCTAGTTTACAGATGGTTTCTTGGCTTCCATGGGAACCGGATCTGTGAGATTGGGAAAGTGGTATGGTTTCCACTACGGATGCTTCTTCTGATCACACTCAGGCATCCAGCCTTGTCGAAACCCTGGTAAAGATATGCCAGCTTCAGCTAAAGTATTCATCGTCAAATACAGACGAAATGAAGGAGCGCGGAGTCCTGATTAGGAAGGACCTAAAGCAGGCGATAGAATTCCGACTGCCTCGCCTTAGCAAAGCGTTCGATCAAGTATTTGATGATCTCGAGGTCGAGGGATCGGATGGAATAGGTAGAAAAACGGAAGCTCCGTGGGTCCGCATGTTCTCCAGGACCATGTCACCAAATCCGCGAGAAGGCTTCTATCTGGTGATTCATTTCGCGGCTGATGGATCGGGCGTTTTTGTTACTGTTGGTTGCGGTAGTACCATCTGGAAAAACGGAGATCTGCGCGCCGTTTCTGACGAAGAGCTGAAGCGCCGAACTTTATGGGCTAGATCGGTAATCCTACAAAAATGGAAGACCATAGAACCATACGGTGATGAGATTTCTCTCGGAGCGCATGCGGCTTTACCCAGGACGTTCGAAAAAGCTACCGCGATAGCCCGGAGGGTTCCCTCCGATAAGCTGTCTTCGGTCGATCTAGACTCAGTTCTCTTTGGGGCGGCTGAGAGGCTGGGGGAGATTTACCTGGCTCAATTAAATCAGAGGGACGTCTCCCAGGGAGAGCAAGATCGCGAAGCAATCGTCACGCTCGTTCGCCCACTAATTGCTGCTCGCCGTAGACAGGGATTCGGGCTCACCGCTCCTGAGCGTAAGGAAGTTGAACTTCGTGCGATGGAATTAGCATTCCAATACTTGGTGGGCAAGGGGTACGAGTGTACCAATTTGTCATCGGGAAACTCGTTCGATCTGCTCGCTACGCGTGATGAGAAAACACTAAAAATTGAGGTTAAAGGCACTACAAGTGATCTCTGTGACTCATTCCTCATGACAAGAAATGAAGTGGAATTACACCGTAGCGAGAAAGGTAACACGGGTTTGATTCTAGTCTCGGCGATAAGGCTAATTCGTGATCCTCAAGGATTGAGGGCAGAAGGCGGCAACCTAGAGGCGTGGTTAAATTGGGATATCAATGGCTGGGAAGCTGTTCCCGTAGCCTACCAGATCTCGCGTGTTTGAAGTTTACCCTCAGACAAGGTTAACAACCTTCCTTTGGCTGTCGGTGTCGTAGTCAATGTAACGCTGAGTGGTCTGGAGGTTCCTGTGACCGGCTAGAATCTGAATGTCCCGAAGTGAACCGCCAACCAAGGAAATCTTCCTCGATGTGTTTGTGATGAAGGTCCGACGTCCCGAGTGTGAGGAGCAGCCCACATAGCCTAGGGTCCTATACCAACGCTGGAACATATTGACCACGGTTTGGGCAGAGACCCTTTCTGAGCGTTCTGACCGGAGGACCTGCCACTTGGGGCTGAACCCTGGCTCCTGCGACTCCTGCTCCCAGAGGGTCATCAGTGACTGCCGGAGGACCTTGTTGATTGGGATGACCCTCCCGGAGCTACCCTTGGAGGCGACGTTCGTAAGGTTGATCGTGTCCCCGAGCTGTCCATCAGGTCCCATCAGCATGGACCATTGGACGGCGGCTATCTCCTTGGCGCGGAGACCTGCCTTAACCGACAGAAGGAACACAGTGCGGTTTCTGACCCCATTCCTGCCTTTGCAGAGGTAGTCTGCCATGGAGTCTACCTGTTTGTCCGAGAGGACCTTTGATTGCTTTCCGAGGGGCATAGAGGGTGGTGGGGTTAACTGAGTATGTTTTAGTGAATAACTAATATAACAACATCAGTCCAAACGTAAATCCCGAAGTGAGCTATTTCTAACAGATGCGCCCCAATGCGTTAGGGCATCTGGTTATCTTTTATACAGTAGATAATCAGACCTTAGAACCCCACCGGGACCCTCAAGGATAACTAATCAATAATTAATAATTTAAACCAAAATGGACCCACTTATCCTCTTCAAATGCTCTAGCCTCTCCTTCTTCCGAAGGACCGAAGGGATCACGACAGGCATCGGACTGACATCGGCACCAATCTGCCGACGGCGTGCCTTATCCTGAACCGTCAGGATGTTTTTCATCAGCGCGAGGGTTTTTGGGTTCAGGCGATAACTGTAGTGCTTCTTTCCTGCGACTACCCTCACTTTTGCCCTCCAGTAATCCAATCCGACGCAATCAAGCACCTCCCTCAACTGCTGGACAGGTTTCGAACTGATATCGCGTCGGACCTTTATTCCCAGATGGGTATCCGTGAACTTTTTTCTCTTGAGCGATATGTCGGCGAAGCGCTTCAGATCCTTGAAGGTGAACAAGCCAGAACTGAAGGCATTGTTGCGGAAGATCGGAGTGCTTGAGAGCAATTCATGGAGCAGCAGATGGGCGCTGTCCCAACTGTGATAGAGCGACTCCTTGAACGCCTGAGCCTCGGGTTTCGACTTAAGCGACTCCTTCCGTTCTTGAGCCTTCTTCATGAGGTCTAGGCTCACTAGAGTTTCAAAAGCTCGGACTTTCTTCCTAAACCGTCCGCTGTCGTCTAGGACAACGAGTGCCTTGGTTGCAGTGGTCCCATAGAACTTCTCCAGATTTGTGCGGTAGTAGGATAGTATCTCGGCGCGATCCACCACGCTATCGTTGCTGTCCATCCTCTCCTTGATGGAGTCCATTTCCTCTGCCGAGAGTGTCGTCGCATTAAGGACCTCAGCGATCTCTTCGTCTGCCAGCTTAGCCTTCCCAACGGACAAGAACGCCGAGCCTTCCCTTGCGAGGTCATCGTCGGTGGTGACTTCTTCAATCTTGGTGCCCCTGCTTTTTCGGTAATCGAGGAAATTGATGCGCAGGCGGTTCTTCGATGCTCTCTGATGGGCAACGATCATCGCTGCCATTGTGTCGAAGAGGCGTAGCCAATCAGGGGTCACCGAAACGTCTTCTTCGGGATATCCGCCGAAGAACGATGACCTAAAGCTGTGAAGAAGGTAATCCTCTTTCACTGCCGCAAACTCGGTTTCGAAGTTGTACTGGGTGGCAGATACCCAGACGTGCGTCTCTTTGGGGTTCCTGACTCGCGCCAGTTGCTGGTCGATCTCTAGGTGGGTATTGATGAGGTTCTCAAAGAATCCGAAGACGGCATCGATCTCCCGTGAGTCATTTTCGAACGTGATATCAAGACCAGTGCCGAGGGAGGGTGAAGTCAGGATCACCTGATACTTCAGGATCTCCGTCTTCACATTGATAATGAACTCTTGAATCTGTGCCGACTTGGAATTCTCCGACGTGATCACCAGCATCTTCGGCTTATCTTTTGGCATCTTCTCGAATAGGTCCTCAATTGCCTTGGAGATAGCCTTGATCTTCCTCTTGGAGTTCGAGGTCACAAAGACCCGCTCGCCAGCTAGGATTCGTAGCTTCAGCAGTTCGACAAGGTGGGACTGCGATTTGTAGAAGTGAAGCGTGTCCCCCTTCTTCTTCCAGTCGTTCAAGTACACCTGAACGGGTATCTTTCTTTGCTGGTTTGGGTGCCAGTGCTTCGCGATGGAGACGATGGTGTTGAAGGAGATCCATCCAAGGTCGGCGTCCAGAGCGACCACGTTTGCTCTACTGATCAATTCGCAGAAGTAGCCGAACATCTTGAAGCGTCCTTCGCCCAGAGTGTCCGACATGAAGTGGGCGAGGACTTGCTCCACCTCATCGATTACCACCAAATCATAGGGCTTAACCGCATAAGGCTTCTTTTTATCTTCTGGGGTGCGCCTCACCTTCCAAAGACTGTCCACGCAGACGGCATAACGGCGCTTTCGATCTTGCTGACCATCGGAGAGAGTCTTGTCCGCCACGTCATCGAGGTAGCAATTTAATCCAAGCTTCTGACTGAGCTCTCGAATCAGTGCCTGCCGATGCCCGATCAGGAGAACGTTTGGACTCGGGAAAAGTTGTTTTGAAGCACGGTTATCCCCAATCGAGACGTAATCCAACAGGTCTGCGGCACTTTTGCCCTGAGTCGCCTTGGCGGTTACCCTGCGGAGGAATTCTGTCTTCCCTGAACCTTTGGGGCTCTTGATGAAGGTCAATCCGGTGGGGATAGAATCGAGCTTCAGGTAACGGTCTTCAGAGATAGTGATCCCCTGGACTTCCCATGCTGTGGCTTCTTTTGAGAAATTCTCTAGTCCCCCAAGGTCACTAGCAGCTTTGAGTTGAGTCTTTGCCTTTGCAGTTCTGGCGAGGGCTTCAAATCCATTGAAGTCGTAGTCGTCCGGCGTCTGCCCCTTGATGTACCATGTGGCGCGGCAAGTGGAACAGTGGAAGAATGTCCGGCGCTTGATGCTGCGGGCGATGAAACCGCTGGCATTCGTATCTGGATGAAACGGGCAATAGACGCTTACGTGGTCTTTAACCTCGCCGATTTTGACCATTTTGCCGTCACGGGTCTTGAACTGGTGGCTTCGGTCAAGCCTCAGTCGGGACCGAACTGTCACCAATTGGTTTAACCTTGCGATCGAGTCGGGAGCAGGAGCTGCATATCCGTCGTCGATAAGTTCCTTGAGGAAGGAATCTGAAATCTGCCTGCCTAGTAGATGGCAGGAGCAACCGCTCGATCCGTAGAAGATACGGGCGGCATCTGTAGCCGAGGTATCGCCACCAAGGTGCCTTGTGAGGGCATACGCAGCGGCGCGTAACTCTCGGGAATCGGTGATCGTTCTCGGTAAGGCGAAGACGACGCGGAATCGATGGTTGTCGGGAGTGTGCGAAGGGGTCGTGTAAAGTAGGGACCCGTACTTTTGGACAACTTCATGTTTCAGAGCCTCCGGAATCCTCCAGTTCTCATCGACATCCACCGCCAGAAAATCAGAGGCAAGAAAGTTGCGTGTCTTCCTGACGCCTCCGATGAACTGGTAACTGAAGGCGTAACCAAGATCACTGACGACTTCTGCCAGTTCCTGAATCGTGAACATCTCCGGCTGAAATCCTCTGCTGAACGACCTCTTGTCCGTTGGCGCAATCTTGTCGACCAACGCAGGGTTTACGGAAAGGCGGAGATGCTGTCTGGGGGATTTGACAACAGGGGAGGGCATCGATGCCTTGGGCAATTTGGGAATTCTAGACTACCATACCCATTGGTATTTGTGAATGTTTGCGCCGAAAAGAGCTGCTGGAAATAACTGATTTACAGTTACTTGTGGTTGGTTAAGAATCAGCACATTCTTCAATGACTGTCACCGTCTATTCACTCTCCTTCATCGACCCTGATGGGGGCAAGGTCCTTGGTTCAATATTTTGGGACAAGTATACGCCTAAACGCCTTAAGGCTACGTTGTGCCCACACATCACAGAATCAGAAGTGGACTATCCAGCATGGTCAGTGACAGCTCCTCATAACCGTAAAGGGCTAGACTTGCTAATCGAGAAGACGAAGAAGAAGGCTGAAGACATGGGTCTTGTCCTCAAGTCCGAGAAGGAAACCTCATTCCCGGTCCGGTAAGATCGACTCCCGTTAAACCATGCCCTCGGAAAAATTACCAGACCCGACCAACAAGAGCGTTATCATCCTTGCGGGTGATTTCGCAGGGCTAGAAGGGTTCTGTTTGGGTCCAGCTGGTGAGGAAGGAGTCTTCGCCGTAACTCCCAATTCATCGAATCAGATTCTGCGGCTTCGCTTTGAAGAGGAATTCGGCATCCTGATCAACCGCGGGCAGGAAAAAGGCAGGAATTGATGTGTCTTTGAGCAGATTGATTCCAAAGGATCTTTCGATGCTCGGCGCGAATTTGGTTGAAAATAACTTTCTAGGTTAACTGTTTTCACAATGCCGTCGTATTTCGAATTCTTCGCTGGAGGTGGGATGGTCAGAGCAGGTCTTGGACCTGAGTGGGAATGCCTTTTCGCGAATGATTTCGATGAGAAGAAGCGGGAGATTTATCGCCGAAACTGGAAGCATGAGCCGAATGGTAAGGACATTGCTTTGGTCACTTTAGCCGACCTTCCGAGGGAAATTCACGCGGATGGACAATTGGGGCAATTGCCACGTAGAGCAGACTTCGCCTGGGCATCGTTCCCCTGCCAAGACCTCTCTCAAGCTGGTAAGCAACTTGGGTTAAATGGTCATCGGAGCGGGTGTTTTTATCCCTTCTGGGACTTGTTGAATGAGCTTATCGCGATAGATCGCGGTCCGCGGATTATCGCTGTCGAAAATGTTTCTGGGACTTTGACCGCCAATGATCAGGAGGACGTAGCGATAATCGCCGACACTTTCGCAGCGGCAAATTACCGATTCGGTTTTGTTATCATTGATGCAGTCGATTTTGTTCCACAATCGCGTCCAAGGTTCTTTGCCATTGGCGTAAGCCCTGAAGTAGAAATCCCGCACAATTTGCTCAGTCCAATGCCGAATACTCACTGGCATCCCCCGGGGCTTGTTGAGGCTGTTAAGAAATTCTCCCGTCGAGCTCGGCGAAACTGGGTATGGTGGAATTTGCCATTACCTCCTCCTCGTGAAAACGTCCTTGCGGATTTGATTCAAGACAGACCAACAGGAGTGAAGTGGCATACGCAGGCTGAAACAAGAAATCTGCTGCGAATGATGAGTGATCGTAACCGCATGAAGGTAGATTCCGCCGTGGCTGCAGCCAGAACAGAACGAGCGAAGAAGATCGGTGCCATCTACCGGCGAACGAGAAGCGAGAAGAAAACTGATCCCCGCACAAAAAGAGTGACCTCGAAAAAGCATCAGCGAGCAGAGGTAAGATTTGATGAGGTTGCAGGTTGTTTGCGAACTCCGGGCGGAGGCTCTTCCCGGCAGACAATTATGGTTGTGAGTCCGCGCAGGATTAGATCACGACTGCTTTCTCCACGAGAAGCAGCACGGCTGATGGGGCTACCTGAAAACTTTAAGCTCCCGGCTAACTACAATGCCGCATACCACTTTGCCGGTGATGGGGTTGTTGTACCTGTTGTCAGCTTTATCAGAGATACGCTGCTGAATCCGCTGCTCACTGGTAATCCGCATTGAGTTAGCGCCAATGCGGGCTCGCGTTTTGGGGAGCGAGCCGCTTGTTTTGCACGAAGTTGCTACGCCGTGTCAAAATGAACATGCCTGTCTTGATTAGAGGCGGATTACCTGTCCTTGAGCTCGAGAAATCGTTGATGTTTTTTCACGCCTACTTGTTTGGACCGCTACAGGGTAAGCTTCGTTTTTATATCTCTCGGAATATACGTGTCGGCAGCGTTATTACGCCTTCAGACTGGGAGGTTCTAGCTTCACTTTTGGTCCAAGATTCAGGGCTAAAGGGAACAAGCGGCACGGATTTAAAGGACTACGAAGTTAAGTCCGCGATAGATGATGGAGCCTACGAATATCAGTATCATAAGGAAACGGGACTCCAGAAGTTGAATACTGATATGCAAGTCGGACATCTGTTTTTTAATCACTCGGATTACCTTAGCAATGTGGAGTTGAGGTACGTCCATGGCGGGACGGCATCCAAGGAGCATTTCTCAGATTGGTTGGCTAATTTCCCAGATCCCTATCCGCAGAGATACAGAAAATCCATCCCCCTGAAATGGGTGAAGGAAAACGGCGTCCTACTGCTACGTTTGAAGGATGGTGAACCCACATTCCTGTACGATCCCAAGGCACCAAAAAGTGGTTAACCGTGCCGGATCACGATCACGGTCAGGTACGCTGACTGTCCTGCCTCTTTCTTCAGCATCGGTAGGATCTTGCCCACTGTCTCGGGCGTGACTGGTTCAATCACTTCAAATTGTGTCTGCTTGGACTCTCGAATCAGTGTCAGGAGGTCGGTCTTGGTCTGCTTGGTCGCTTTCATCAATAGGTGTCCTCCCATCGAGATTGACTGCCGACGCTTAGTCCCGTGCTCGCGTCGAGGTGGGTGCTCTTATTCGCCTTAGTGGGATAAGTCGGAATCGAAGTGGTCTGGTAGACCTGTTGCTCCTTTAAGTCCTCGATCAAGTAATGGTTCACCAGTCGGACTAGTTCGGATGACATCCTGGTCCTATTCCTACGGCAGGTATCCTGAAACCGATCCTTTAGGTCTATCGGTATTCTGAAGTTCATCAGACGAGTAATTGAGGTCTCTGTCATCGGTAGGGTCTTATCTGGGGTTAAAGGTGATCAGTGCTGTTCTGGTGTTATCAGGTTGGATCAGTCTCATCAGATAGTGACTGTTAGTGATCTGATCCCCTCTGGAGTGATCTGGATAATGGGTAATAGATTCTATCAAGGGATCGCCGAAGTGAATCCTTGGGGGACTGAGGGATGGCAGCAGGGGTTTGTACCCGTCAGCTCCAGTGGTAATTCTCCCAGTCGACGCCATCGCTGGCGGATTTGGTGATGTAGTCGGTCCAACCGTGGTCTATCTGCTGGTGGACGTGCGTCTGACGGTATCCGAATCGAGTCTTTCCCCATTCGTCTTCGATCAAAGCCACAGCCTTGATTGGATCGTGAGGGTAGGGGGACTGAAGGATCAGGTGATAGTGAAGGCGGTTGGTTGAAGATCTCTCCAACACTGGAATCACCCTCAGGCGTTTCTGAAACCGTTGATATGCCTTGCCGAAGACCGAACTGTTCAGCCGGTTCATGAAGTGGCGCAGATTCTGGGACGCCTTGATCTCGTCGAGGAATGTGCCGTCAACGCATTGTTTGAGCGTCAAGGACACGCCTAGGCATTGATCCAATTCACAGTTTCGGAAGTATGATTGAATTACGGTGCGGAGCTGTTCGTTTTGAGAGGTCACAACGGGCTTTAATATCGGATATTTATAATCCGACCCTCATTCGTCATCCCGAGCGCCCAGAACTCGACGTACTACCGCCTATTACTCGAAGTATCCAAAAGTCACTTTAGAGTACTTTAGGGTCACGTTTTTCCGTCGCCTCTTTCGCTTCAGAAGCTTGTCCCTAGTGACCGAAACCAACTTCGGATAGTACGCCTTACCGCGTGGCGTTTTCATTCCGATACGGTTCAGGTAGTGGGCGATCGTGGTTGGCGTATAACCATGCCAGTAAAGGCTTAGGATAATGTCGTGCCGCTCCTGATAGGCATCAGGAATCTGGTTCAGGGAGAGGTGTTCCGTCTCAACCTCGACGGAGAACTCCGCACACAACTTCCGGCTGGAGTATGTTATAGGAAACTTACTCCACCGTCACCGACTTGGCGAGGTTGCGGGGCTTGTCCACGTCGCAGCCGCGCTCGACGGCGATGTAGTAGCTCAGCAGCTGCACCGGGATGGACGCGACGATGGGGAGCACCGCTTCGTGGCAGGCGGGCAGGGTGATGACTTCGTTGGCAAGGCCCTTGGGCAGGTCGGCTCCCTCGGTCACGATGGCGATGATCGGGCCCTTGCGGGCCTTGATCTCCTGCATGGAGGAAACGAGCTTGTTGAACAGCTCGCCCTTGGGCGCGAAGAAAACCGTGGGACAATGCTCGCTGATGAGCGCGATCGGGCCGTGCTTCATCTCCGCTGCGGGATAGCCCTCCGCGTGGATGTAGGAAATTTCCTTCAACTTCAGCGCGCCCTCCAGCGCCAGGGGGAACAGCGCGAGGCGGCCGAGAAACAGCATGTCGCGGGACTGCGCATATCGCTTGGCGATCGCCTTGATACGCGGCGCCTGCTTCAGCACCTGGCGCACGAGGTCGGGGGCGGACTTGAGGGCGTTCACGTATTCCACGCCGTCGTTGAAACTGAGATCCCGCAGGCGCGCGACGTAGAGCGCGATCATGGCGCCGAGAAGGAGCTGCGACGTGAAGGCCTTCGTCGAGGCCACGCCGATTTCCGGGCCGACATGCTGGTAGATGCCGCCGTCCGCCTCGCGGGCGATGCTGGAGCCGACGGCGTTGTTGATCGCGAGTACGCGGTGGCCCTTGCGCTTGGCTTCACGCAACGCGGCCAGCGTGTCGATGGTTTCGCCGGACTGGCTGATGACGAAGAACAGCGTGTGCGGGTCGAGCGGCGAGTTGCGGTAGCGGAACTCCGACGCGTAATCCACCTCGACGGGCACGCGGGCGAAGCGCTCGATCAGGTGTTCCGTCACGAGGCAGGCGTGCCACGCCGTGCCGCAGGCGCAGAACATGAAACGCTCCACGCGGGCCAGTTCGTCCGCCGTGATATTAAGCCCGCCGAAGTTGGCCGTGCTGCCGTCGGCGGAGAAGCGCCCGCGCATCGCGTTTTCCAGCGCGGCGGGCTGCTCAAAGATCTCCTTGAGCATGAAGTGCGGAAATTTCCCGCGGTCAGCGTCGGCGGCCGACCACGTGATGCGGTCCACGACGGGCGAAACGTCGACGTCGTCGAGCGTCGAGAGTGCAAAACCGCGCGGCGTGACGTGCGCCAGTTCCCCGTCCTTGAGGTAAACGACATTCTGCGTGTGGCTCACGAGCGCGGAGGCATCGGACGCGAGGATGAATTCGCCGTCGCCCACGCCGAGGATGAGCGGCGAGGCCAGGCGGGCGGCCACGATTTCACCGGGGGCGTCGAGGCAGAGGACGGCGATGCCGTAGGTGCCCTCGACGTGGCGGAGGGATTTGCGGACGCTCTCGAGGAAACGGCTCTGGCCGGGCGCGGCGGGTTCCTTGCCATAGTGATAGGCGATCAGGTTGCACAGCACCTCGGTGTCGGTTTCGGACTGGAAAGTGAACCCGCGCCGCGCGAGGAAGGTCTTCATCTGCGCGTAATTCTCGATGACGCCGTTGTGAATCAGGGCGAACTTCCCGTCGCTGCTGAGATGGGGATGGGCGTTGGCGTCAGTGACGCCGCCGTGCGTGGCCCAGCGCGTATGGCCGATGCCCGTCGTGCCGGCGAGTCGGTGCACGGCGACCTCCTTGGCCAGGATCTCGACGCGGCCGGCTTTCTTCACGACCTCGAGCTGGCCGCCCTGGGCGACGCACACACCGGCCGAGTCATAGCCGCGGTATTCGAGCCGCTTCAGGCCCTCGAGGATGAGCGGAGCCGCTTTTTGTTTTCCAACATAGCCGACGATGCCGCACATGGTGAGAAATAAACTGGCGAAATTAGGGTCTCGCGCAAACGTGGAGCAAGGCTTTAGGAATTCCCATCTTGTATTCCACCATGACCACCCAAAAACGAGTGCTGGCCGTCATCATGGGCGGCGGTCGAGGCACACGTCTGCATCCGCTGACCACGGAGCGTTGCAAGCCGGCAGTCCCGCTCGCTGGAAAATACCGTCTTGTCGATATTCCGATCAGCAACTGCCTCAACTCGGACATCAACCGGATTTTCCTGCTCACGCAGTTCCAGACCGCGTCGCTGCACCGGCACGTGCAGGGGACATATCACTTTGACGCGTTTGGCGGCGGATTCGTGGACATCCTGTCGGCGGAGCAGACGGAGAAGGGCGCGCACTGGTATCAGGGCACGGCGGACGCGGTGCGCCGGAACTTGATTCACTTCCGCAATTTCCCGCACGACCTCGTGCTGATCCTCTCGGGTGACCAGCTCTACCGGATGGATTACCGGAAGATCATCGAGCAGCACCTGGCCACCGGCGCCGACGTGACGATTGCCGCGGTGCCGTTTCCCGTCTCGAAGATCGCGGGATTGGGGCTGATGCAGGTCCACGATGACCTGGCCATCGAGCGTTTCGTGGAGAAGCCGAAGGAACAGTCCGTGATCGACAGCCTGACGCTCAGCGCGGCGGTGGAGGCCCGCCTGGCCACGCCGTCGACGGAGAGGCGCTGCCTGGCGTCCATGGGCATCTACGTGTTCAACCGCCAGGCGATGGCGGATGCGCTCGACAACACGATGACCGATTTCGGCAAGGAGATCATCCCGGGTCTGCTCGGGAAAAAGAAGCTCTTCGCCTACATCTTCGAAGGTTACTGGGAGGACATCGGCACGGTGCGTGCGTTCTTCGAGGCCAACCTGGCGCTGGCGCAGCCGCTGCCGCCGTTCAATTTCTTTGATCCCACGGCGCCCATTTACACGCAGGACCGCTACCTGCCGGCGTCGAAGCTCAACAAGTGTGCCATTGACCACGTGGTCATCGGCGATGGTTCCATCCTGACGGATTCGACCCTGAAACACAGCGTATTGGGCATCCGCTCCTACGTGGGCGAAGGCTCATCGCTGGAGGACACGGTGCTGATGGGCGCGGACTACTACGAGACGGACGACCAGCTGGCGGCGAATCTCGCGCGCGGCCGGCCGCACTTGGGCGTGGGCCGCAATTGCCGGGTGAAGGGCGCCATCATCGACAAGAACGCCCGCATTGGCGACGGCTGCGTGTTGAACGTGGAGGGCAAAGCCGACGGCACCTATGCCAACGGCGCCGTGATCATCCGCGATGGCGTGCTGGTCGTGCCCAAGGGCACGACGATCCCGGCAGGAACGGTGGTTTGAGTCAGCGGGCGGCTTTATCGAGGGGCCGCGAAGGCCACAGGATGAGGACCAGCCCGGCGACGATCATGAACAGCGAATAGAACGTCCCGCGGCTCAGGCCGAGGATGAGGTCGACGCCGACGTCGGGTTCCCGGAACACCTCGCAGAAAATGCGAGCAAAGGCGTAGCCGAGGAGAAACTCCCCGCACAGGCGACCGGGGCGCATCGCCACCGTGTCGCTGCGCCAGAAGCGCCACTGCAGGTAGGCGAGCAGCAGCGCGCCCTCCAACGCGGCCTCGTAGAGTTGCGATGGATGGCGGGGAAACATCAGGCGGACGGGCATGCTGGGCTCCTCGCTCTTGGGAAAAATCACGGCCCAGGGCACGCGGGTATGTTTGCCCCAGAGTTCACCATTGATGAAATTGGCGATGCGCCCGAACAGCAGGCCGGCGGGCGCCACCGAGCAGACCAGGTCGGCAAGATGCAGGAACCGAATCTTGCTGGCGCGGCTATACCAGGCGACGGCCACCGCGACCCCGATCATGCCGCCGTGGCTGGCCATGCCGCCTTCCCAGACGCGGAAAAAACTCAGCGGGTCGTGCAGCAGTTGCTCCGGGTGATAGAAAAGGAACGAACCGATCCGCCCGCCCAGCATCACGCCGAGCACCAGCGCCACCATGAAATCAGTGACCTTGTCCGCGGGCAGCTGCGAGCGACCGGCACGGGCGTAACGCATCAGCAGCCACGCCCCGACGACGAAGCCGAGCACGTAGGACAGACCGTAGTAGCGAATGCCAAAATTGCCCCAGTGCGGGCCGAGGAAGGGCGGGAGGTCGTCGACCCAATAGGCGAGGAACATGGCGGGTCGCTCAGTTCTTGGGCGCGAACGGCGGGACGCTGGGGGCGTCGTTCCGGCGGCTGCGCGCCACCTTCTGCTGATTGGCCCGGGCGAGTTCGCGCATGTCGACGGCCACGTCGTCCTTCTCGAAAATCTCCCGGCCGAGGAGCTGCTCCATGACGTCCTCCATCGTGACCACGCCGGCGGTGGAGCCGAATTCGTCCACCACCACGAGCAGCTGTTGGTGCGTTTTCAGGAAAACCTGCAGGGCGTTGGCGACCGTCACGGTGTCGGGGATGAAATGAATCTCATGCACCACCGATTCGACCAGCGCGAGGTCCTGGTCATTGGCCTTCGCCTTGAGCAGATCGCGGCGACGCGCGAGGCCGGTGATATCGTCCAGATTGCGGCCATAGACCGGCATGCGGCCGAAGGGCAGGTTGGGAAATTCACGGAAAACCTCGCCGATGGTCGCAGATTTCTTGAGGGCGGTCACGACCGTGCGGGGCGTCATGATTTCGCCGACGCGGATGTCATCGAGCGCCAGCGCGTTGGTGATGATGCTCGACTCGCTTTTGCTGAGCGTGCCCTGCTGGGCGCCGCGCTCGGCCAGCAGGATGATTTCCTCGTCTGACGCGTGGCCATCGTGCTTGGCCGGGATGAAGGGCCGCACGATGAGATTGGACAGGTAGGTGACGGGCGACAGGAACCGGCGCAGCCACCACAGCGGGTAGACGACGAAGGGTTGCAAGGTCTTGCAGTAGGCAACGCCTAGGCTCTTCGGCAGAACCTCGGAAAAGACCAGGATCACGAGCGTCAGGGCGGCAGTGAGGATGCCCAGCCCAGTGTCACTCAACAGGTGCGCGGCGAGTCCGCCGACGAGGAGGGAACCGAGGGTGTTGGCGATGGTGTTGAGGGTGAGGATGGCGGAGATCGTCTGGCCCACGCCTTGTTTGAGCATTTCCAGCAGCTCGCCCCGGCGCGGATGGCTGCGCTTCAGGGACTGGATGTCCGCCATCGTAGTGCTCAGCACGATGGCCTCGAAGAGGGAGCAGACGAACGACAGGCCGACGGTCAGGATGATCGCGGTGACAAGCCAATGCATGACCCCAGTTTATGCAGTGGATGGGCGTTGCGAATACAAACTGCAGGCCGGGAGGAGGGTCCAAAACAGCCTTGCGGCGGTTCCGCCGTGCGCGCCTAGTCTGACGGGATGAGCGACCTCAAGCGCACTCCCTTGCGCGATTTTCATGCCGCGCACGGCGGCCGGCTCGTCGATTTCGCCGGCTGGGAGATGCCCGTGCAGTTCAAGAGCATCCTCGAGGAGCACAAGGCCGTGCGCCGCACCGCCGGGCTGTTCGACGTCAGCCACATGGGCGAAGTGGACGTCTACGGCCTCGAGGCGGCCAAGTTTCTCAATCATCTCGTCACCAACGACGTCACGAAACTTTTTCCCGGCCGGGTGCTCTACACCCCGATGTGTTACCCAAGTGGTGGCGTGGTGGATGACCTGCTGATCTACAAGCGCGCGGAGGACGATTTTCTCCTCTGCATCAACGCCGGCAACATCGCGAAGGACGTCGCCTGGATCAAGCAGCAGGTGAAGGGATTCAACTGCACGATCGACGATCTCTCGGAGGAATACGGCGAGCTGGCGATCCAGGGGCCCAAGGCGGTGGCGCTAGTGCAAACGCTGACCGCGGCGCCGCTGGCCGACCTGAAATACTATCACTTCACGTCGGACGACGTGGCGGGCGTGCCCTGCCTGATCAGCCGCACAGGCTACACCGGCGAGGATGGCCTCGAGCTGTATTGCCCGGCGGGCAACGTCGTCGAACTCGCCGAGAAGGTCCTGGCGGCCGGCGGACCTTTCGGACTGGAGCTGGCGGGCCTGGGCGCCCGCGACAGCCTCCGGCTGGAGGCAGGGTATCCTCTCTACGGGCACGAGATCACGCAGGATATTTCGCCGCTGACGGCCGGCTTGGGCTGGACCGTGAAGCTCGACAAGGGCGTCGACTTCATTGGGCGCGCGGCGCTGGTGGCCGAGAAGGCAGCCGGCTCAAAACAGAAGATCATCTACTTCAAGACCGGTGACCGCCGGATCGTGCGCGCCGACACGCCGGTGGTGGGCGCCGATGGAACCGCCGTCGGCCGAGTCGTTTCCGGCACGCTTTCACCCATTCTCAACGAGGCGATCGGGTCGGCGCTCATTTCGTCCGCTGCAGTCTCCGCCCCGCTCGCGGTCGATATCCGCGGGACAAAACTCAATTTGCAACTGGTCAAACCTCCCTTCGTGGAACTAAAGAAAACCTCATGAGTAACGTCCCCCCCGGTCTCCGCTACGCAAAATCCCACGAATGGCTAAAGGTTGCCGGCGACGGCACAGCGACCGTTGGCATCAGCGATTATGCCCAGAACTCGCTCGGTGACATCACTTACGTGCAGCTGCCCAAGGTGGGCGCGGTCTTGAAGGCCGGCGAAACCTTTGGCGTGGTCGAGTCGGTCAAGGCCGCCAGCGATCTCTACGCGCCAGCGGCGGGCACGGTGATCGCGACGAATCCCGCGTTGGAAAGCGCCCCGGAGACGGTCAACAAGTCGCCCTACGACGACGGTTGGATGCTGAAGCTCAAGCTCACGAATCCCGCCGACGCGAATGCGCTGATGGACGCGCCGGCGTACGAGAAATCGGTCAGCTGAACGTTGTGGGGCGGGATCACGGATCCCGCGCCTGACGCAAAAAAGGCGCGCCGTTGCGGGCGCGCCTTTTTTAGTTGGTTCGGCGGATCAATCGGCCTTGCCGGAGCGCTCGTGCTTGCGGCGCTCTGTCTGGCTGAGGATGCGCTTGCGCAGGCGGAGGTTCTTCGGCGTCACCTCGACGAATTCATCGGCGGCGATGTATTCGATCGAGCGCTCGAGCGAGAGCTTCGTCGCGGGGGTGAGCCCGACGCCGACGCCTTCACCCTGGGAGCGGAAGTTGGTGAGCTTCTTTTCGCGGACGGCGTTGATCGAGATGTCCTCGTTGCGGGGATTCTCGCCGACGATCATGCCCTCGTAAACCTGCTCGCCGGGGCCGACGAAGAGCTTGCCGCGCTCCTGGCACATGACGAGCGCGTAGGCGGTGGTCTCGCCGGCCTCGGTCGCGATGAGCGTGCCGGTGATGCGGGTGAGGACCTCGCCCGCGTAGGGGCCGTATTCCTTGAACAAGTGACTGAGCACGCCGCGACCGCTGGTGGCGTTGACGACGTCGATTTCCATGCCGATCAGGCCGCGCGTGGTGATGGTCGCCTCGATCATCGTGGAGTGCGACAGCTTCTCCATGTTGGTGAGGATGCCCTTGCGGTTGGCGAGGTTGGACATGATGGCGCCGACGCACTCGTCCGGCACTTCGATCCAGACGGTCTCGAACGGCTCATGGCGGGCGCCGTCCACGGTCTTCTCGATCACGGTCGGGCGGGAGACGAGGAGCTCGAAGCCCTCGCGGCGCATCGTTTCAACGAGCACCGCGATCTGCATCGCGCCGCGGGCCTTGACGTTGAACACGCCGGCCTTGTCGGAGTCCTCGATGTAGATCGAGACGTTGGTCTTGAGCTCGCGGAACAGGCGCTCGCGCAGCTGGCGCGAGGTGACGAGCTTACCTTCCTTGCCGACGAGCGGGCCGTCGTTGACGCAGAACTGCATCTCGAGGGTCGGCGGGTCGATCTGGGTGAAGGGGAGGGCGTGGCCGTTCTCCTCGGCGGTGAGGGTGTCACCGATGTCGACATCCTCGAAGCCGGCGATGCCGACGATGTTGCCGGCGATGCCCGTCTCTGCCTCGGCGGTGCCGAGGCCGGTGAACTCGAAAATCTTGCTGATCTTGGCGCGCACGCGCTTGGCGTCCGAGTGGCGGATGACAAAGACCGGGTCGCCGACCCGGGCGGTGCCGCCAAGGATCTTGCCGACGGCGATACGGCCGACGTAGTCGCTCCAATCAATGTTGGACACGAGCATGTGGAACGGCTCGCTCGGCTTGGCGAACGGGGGCGGTACGTGGTCGAGGATGGTCTGGAACAGCGGGCTCATGTCCTTCTTTTCCTCGCCGAGGTGGAACATCATGTAGCCGTCGCGGCCGGAGCCATAGACGACGGGCGCGTCGAACTGCTCCTCGCTGGCGTTTAGCTCCATCAGCAGCTCGAGCACCTTGTCATACATCTTGGCGGGCTCGGCGTTCTCGCGGTCGATCTTGTTGATGACGATCACGACCTTGAGGCCGTGGGCGAGGGCTTTGCGGAGCACGAAGCGGGTCTGGGCCTGGGGACCGTCATAGGCGTCCACGACCAGCAGCACGCCATCCACCATGCGGAGCGCGCGCTCAACCTCGCCGCCGAAGTCGGCGTGACCGGGGGTGTCCACGATGTTGATGGTCTTGTCGTGCCAGTGCACGGACGTGTTCTTCGCCTTGATGGTGATGCCCTTCTCCTTTTCGAGGTCCATGGAGTCCATGGCGCGTTCCTCGACCTGCTGGTTGGCGCGGAAAACGCCGCCCTCCTTGAGCAGCTTGTCGACGAGCGTGGTCTTGCCGTGGTCAACGTGGGCAATAATGGCGATGTTTCGGATGTTCTGGTTCATGTGCACGGAGGCGTTCTGTCCTTGGGAAAAAGGAAGAACGTGCAGAGCGGGTGGGGCGAACGCAAGGCGGAAGGCGCGGGAAAATCCGTTCGTTACATGGGCCGCCCGCAACACCGTGGCGGACCGTCAGCTGCCTGCGGACGGAGCGCCCCGCCCGGTCCACGAGAAGCTACGGTTGAGCCACTTACGGCGTGGGCGCGGTGCGCGAACGCGAACTAGACCACGAACCTCCGTTCACGCAGCCAGTGGAGGCAATCCACCGTCCACGGCGGTGCGGGGTTCTCGGGTGTGCCGAGCCCCAAGCCATGCACGCCATTTTCGTAGAGACTCAGCGCGAATGGCACGCCGGCGTGGCGGAGCGCCGCGGCGAAAAGGAGGGCATTTTCGACCGGCACGGCATTGTCGGCGACCGTGTGCCAGATGAAAGCGGGAGGGCTGTCGCCCCGGACCTGCAATTCGGCGGACAGCGCGTCGATCGCTTGGGGGCTGGGCGAGGGACCGAGGAGATTTTCCCGCGAGCCGAGATGCGCGTGCGGCTCACGCAGGGTGATCACGGGATAGCACAGGATGCCGAGATCGGGCCGGCTGCTTTCGCGTTCGATCGGGTCGGCGGAGCCGTTTTGCCCGGCGTCAAATTGCGTGAGGATCGTGGCGACGAGGTGTCCGCCGGCGGACGAACCCATCACGCCGATGCGGGCGGGATCGAGCTTCTGCTGGCGGGCGAGATGGCGAACAGTGCGGACCGCGCGCGCGGCGTCGTTCAGCATGGCCGGATGACGGTAGCCGTGCGGACCGAGGCGATACTGCAGCACCCAGGCATGGATGCCCTGCGCGGCGAGCCAGTGCGCGTAACCTTCGCCCTCGTGTGGGGCGAGCATGCCGTAGCCACCGCCGGGGAACACGATGACGCTGGCGCCGGGGGATTTTGATGTCGGCGGAAAACTTGTGAGGGAGGGCTGGTCCTGCGGCTGATCGCCCAGTGCGCCGGGAGCGCCATTGGGCCAAAGTGGAAGAGGGGGCATGAATGACTAGTGACTAATGTCTAATGTCGAAATCAACGCAGCAGTAGCACAGGTGCTTGCGGGTCCCGCATGCAAGCCGCGTTTGCGCGCTCGCGGCAGTTCCAGGCGCCGTGAGGTGGCAGACAGCCATTCGGCATTAGTCATTGGCCGCCGGTCATCGCCTTATTTCTTTCCGCGGCCGCGGAAAAAAATAAGGCCCCGGGACCTTGCGGTCCCGAGGCCAAATTTGGGGGTGGGCGTTCGCCACTCGCTCTTTCCCGATCGCACACGCTTGGGCGCGCTCGCTTTCGCGGGCGGTGTGCTTCCCGACGCCACTCTCCGCGGCATGCGGATGTTTCGGTCTCATGGCGGGACCGTCCTGGCCGTTGCCGGCCGGGATCTTTTGAGTGAGGCCTCTTCGCCCAGTTCGGACGCCCCCTGCCGGGAGCGGCGCGCCGGACGTGGTGCGGACACGTCTGCAATTCTTACTTCGCGTCGGCACCGTTACCACTGGGACGGCGCCAGCTTTTGGCTGGCCGTTGGCCCTGCGTTACGGGTCTGACCTCTTAACTCTCAGGTTGCGTTCGTTTTGCAGTGTGGCGGCGTGCTTTTTCACGCTGCCCCATTGAGGAGGTTGACGGGCTTTGCCGGGCCCGCTCACTCCCCGCTGCCGTGCTTCCCTTGCGCGCCCTGCTCGCGGAAGCGAACCGGGCCTTTTGGCGGGGGTTGGCCCGCCGGGAAACGCGACTGCGTTCTGGTCTGCACAGTAGCAACCATAACCCTCTGGGGTAACTGTGTCGGCGCACGGCTCGAAACGGGCCGTGGGCCTAACTCGGCTTGGACGCGGTTTCTGATCGCGCCTGGCCGCTCAGCTCCTGATTCGTGGATGAACTGACCGGACACGACTCCGGCCAGAGGAGCTGGTGATATCTGCCTATCAACCCGCTAACGCGCGCTGAAGGGGACGGCGGCACCAGCTGCCACCGACCATTCCCCGGTCGCCCGGGATTATCCCAGTCGTGCATCCGGCGGGTTTTTCAGGCCGCCGCGCTGCGACTGTTCTATCAAGGAACGTGACGAACCTGTGACGTCCGTTTCCGAAGTGAAGGTTTTGTTCTTAACAACTTCTTCACCGCGCCCGCCGGTGAATAACTTGGGCATAAACTGGCTCACCGGTTGTTCACGCCGCCGCGGTTCCAACCGCACCCGGGTTGCACGAAGCATTGTCGCCCAGACGCCCTGTTTTAACTGCTGAGACCCTAGGAAGATCGGGGGCGTGCGACTGCGTCGGATCCGTCTTCGGCGCCTCTTTGGCGTTTTTCCAATTCCTCACGGACCGCCCCCGCTTCCGCGCGCCCGTTGGCTTCGGCTTGCGAGGCATAGTTGATCGCTTGCTGCAGCGAGGGCGCCGAGGGTGAATGGTGCAACGTGAGGTTGGCGAGGAAGACCTGGGAACCGGTGTGGTTGGCTTCAGCAGCCGATTGCAGGTATTTCACTCCCTGGGCCTCGTCCTTCGGCACGCCGTCGCCGTTGTAATACATCAGCCCGAGGTGATAATTCGCCAGGCGCGAAGTCGGGAGAGCCCTGCGAAGATTGGCCACCGCGTCGGCCATGTGGCCTTCGTTCTTCTGGCGGATGGCCAGCCGTGTCAGCGCATCGCCAAAGCCCAGCTTGATGGCTTTCTCGCTGTATTTCCTGGCCTGCGACGGGTCGGCCTTGACGCCCAATTCCTCGGTGTAGCAGACGGAAAGCCGGTCATACGCGAAACCGGCGATCTGCGGATCGCGCGAATTCGTGAGATCCTTGAGCATGGTCAGGGCGTTCTCGTAGGCGTGCTTTTTCAGCATGACATCGCAATAGGTGGTCAGCACCTGCTGGCTGCCCGTCATCTTTTGCATCCGATCCAGCCAGAACGCCGCTTGGTCGAGGTCGAGCGACACGCCCTGGCCCGAGAGATAGAAATTGATCAGGCGGCGCAGCGCGTCGGCGTTACCTTCCAGCGCGGCCAGCCGGTAATGATAGGCGGCTTCGGTGTAGGTGACGGGCACGCCTTCGCCGCGTTCATGCATGAGTCCCAGCGCGTAATGCGCGATGGCGGACCCGCGCGCGGCGGCATCCTCCAAGCAGGCATACGCCTTGCGGAGATCCTTTTCGACCAGCTCGCCCTGCAGGTAAATGATGCCTAAATTGGTCGCGGCGCGTGGATCGTCCAAGGCCCGTGCGGCCTCGTAGTGCTCGAGCATTTCGGACCGGGCGACTGCGGCGGAGGCATCTTGGTGCGCCGCGATGGCGGCCCGTAATTTCGCTTCCTCGATGATGCCCAGGCTCAGGTGGGCGAAGACGGCGGAGGAATCCAAGGTCAGGCTCTGACGGTAGAGTGCCTCCGCCTGGGGGACATTTTCGGGGGCGCCCAAACCGTTTTGGAGCATGCGGGCATAGTTCAACATCCCGGGGACACTCCCGGCCGCGGCGGCCTTTTGGTAATACTCCAATGGCGCCTTAAACATCTTGTCGCTGGAACCCGAGCCTTTGACCGAGATGATCGTGCTGAAGTCCACCAATTCGCCCAATTGGTTGAGCGCTTCGCCGTGACCGGTCTTGGCGGCTTTCTTGAACCAGCTCGTCGCCTCAACATAGTCCGTGGGCACGCCCCAACCCCGGCGATATCTCACGCCCATCAGGTATTGCGCCTGGGGGTCCTTCATTTTTTTGGCCCACGTTTCGTTCAGCGCGAAGACTTCCTCGTAGGTCATCGGCTTCGCCGGGCACTGGCCGATGGATCCGAGGTAGCAGACGATGTCGGTGTTGCGCCATTTCCTGAACAGCTCGGCGGCTTTGTCGGTGTCCTTCGCCGTCCCGAGGCCGTTTTGGTAGCAAATCGCCAGGTTGGCCACGCCGAGAAAATGCTTCGGCTTGTTGCCGCTGCCGGACGCCTCGAACCACTTGAAGGCCTTCTCAGGTTCGGGGCGGCCGAGATCACCGCGGTAGTAAATGAACGCGAGAGGCAGCATCGCCCAGACCTGGCCGTTCTCCGCCGCGACTTCATACCACTTGGCCGCCTCGGCGAGGTCGTAGGTCTTCGATTTTTTGTCGGCCAGCGAGTTGGCGATGCTCAACTGGAGTTCGCTCTGCAGCCGCCCAAAAACTTCCTTCATCTGGTCCTCCACCTCCGCCGCTGCGAAACTGTCCGTGAGCTTCATCGCCACGGAGTTTTGCACGAGGGTGACGCCCAGCCGGGTGCTGAGCATCTTGCTGCGCTCGAGCATTTCATTCGCCTTGGCCATGTCGCGCGGCACGCCCTGGCCGAAGGCATAGTTCACGGCGGCCGCCACCGACGCCATCAGGATGCCGCTTCGTCCGTTCGGCCCGGCGGTCGCCGCCGCCACGAAATGCGCCTGCGCCTCCGGCAGCTTTTTCTGCTGGGTATACAGGACACCCAGAATGCTGTGTGCCGCCGCCTGGCGCTCGCTCACCGGGTCAGCTTCCATCGAGCCGGCGACGTCGGCGTCGGCATGGGCCGTCATTTCGGCCTTCATCACTTCCACGGGTGCCTGCGGCGAGGAATAGTCCGCGTCGGGCGCGAGCGCCGCGTTCAGCCATTTCATCGACTTGCCCTCGTCCTTGCTGACGCCTTCGCCCATGAAGTAGCACACCCCGAGGCTGACCATGCCAAACGCGTTGCCGCGCTCGGCGGCGAGGCGGAAGAGGTTGGCCGCCTTGCGGGGATCCTTCTTCATGCCGTTGAAGCCGGTGAGGTAGCAGTTCCCCAGCAGCACCTGGGCGTGCGTGAATTCGAGATCGGACGAAACCTTGAGGGCTGCCAGACCCGCGGCCCGCTCGTCAGCCCGTTTGCTCTGCATGAGCGGGACCGCTTCCCAGTATTTTTCCGCCGCCGGGTCGTGCTTCGGCTTGGCTGCCGCCGCTTTTGCGTCACTGCTGCCGGCCTTGGCGTCGATGGCTGACGGGGCGCCGGCGACTGACCCGCGCAGCGGCGAGATGAGGACGGCCAGGGCTGTCGCAGTTGCTGCGATCAGGAGGGCAGAACGGGTGGGCTGGGAGTCAGCGCTCAGAGCAGGAAGTGAATTGGGAGGTCCGCGACCGAGTCAAGGTTGCGAGCTGGCCGGTTGATTGGCCCAGCGCGCGGAGAGGCGCAGGCATTCGCGCATTGGGACGTCAAAGCCCGGAAGCTCCTCGCGCAGTTCCGGCTCCAGCTCCGTGATGCGCAGCAGGAGGGCCTCGGTGCCGTTGCGCGTGGCGGGTGAATCCGCGGGAGCCCCGGCCAGTTTTGCGGTCACCGCCAGCACCGCCTCATCCGTCTTCGGGTCCAACAACGCCAGTTGCTGCAGGGTCGCCCGCATGTCCCCGGGCGTCACTTTCCGGCCGCTGCCTTGGCTAAACGCTTCCGCCAGGGATTCGGCGTCACTCGCCAGCGGGAGGAAATCGAAATCCTGGAGCCGCAAATCGCGCAGGTGCCCGTGCTCCGTGTCCACGAGGAAAACGCCGTTTTGCAGGCGGTGCAGCGCGGTCTGGCTCCCGGCCGCCTGAAGGGCGCGCAGTTTGGCCTGATGGGAATCCGCGGCGTCGCGGACAAGCGCGAGGTCCACCCGCTGGGTGGGATAGGCGGAATGGGTCGCAAATTCGCGCCGGGTCTGCCGGGCGGTTTTGAACTCCGTCAACAACGTCTCCCAGTCCTTGCTGCGCTTTTCCTTCAGCAGGCTGCGGGTGTGCCGGTCGGCTTTGACCCAGCGCAATTCGTGATCCTTCTGCCACGACTTCCACTCGGGCAATGTCCCGAAATCCTCGGTGGCGAGGGCCTCGAGCGCGCGCAGCTGCTCCGTGGACAACGCGGGTTTCGCGGCAGGCTCGGGCGAGGGATCAGCGGGGGGCGTCACGTCCTCCGGGGGCAATGCGTGGGGCAGGTCCGCCTCGCGCAGCTGGCCGGGCGAGACGAAGCCAGGCAGAATCACGTCCGAGGGGACGCCACGGCGCTGGATGGCCGTGCCATCGGGCAGGTAAAAACGTTCCGCGGTGAGTCGCAGCATGCCCCAGTCTTTGACGCTGTCGCCGGTCAGGTTCTGGGCCTTGGCCAGGTCGATGTAGTTCTGTGAGGTACCCTTGCCGAAGGTCGCGGGCCCGCCGACGATGAGCGCCCGATGGTGATACTTCATCGCGCCGGCGAAAATTTCGGACGCCGAGGCGCTGAACGGTGACGTCAACACGACGAGTGGCCCGTCGAAGTGGGGTTTGTCCTCCTTGAAGGTGTGGCGTTTGAGGGCGCCGTTGATGCCACGGCTCAGCAGGGCGGTTCCCTGCGGCAGAAAGAGCCGGCACATGTCCTCCGCCTCGGTCAACGCGCCGCCGGGGTTGCCGCGCAGATCGAGCACCAAGCCGCTGATTTTGGCCGCGGTCATTTGGTCGATCAGCTCGCGGACGTCGCGGGACGCACTCGTGGTGTCGTCGCCTTCCCCGCCCGCGTAGAATGCGGGCAGCACGATCCACCCGATCGCAATGGAATGCGTCGCGTCGACGGGCACCTGGCTGATGGCGCCGTGGGCCCGGTCGCCGCTGAGCACGACGCGGCCTCGTTCCAAGGTGACCTCCTTGCGCTCCGGTTTTCCCGGCGTCGTGTAGGCGATGCGCAGCTTTTCATGGTCGAGCCCGCGCATGATCGCCACGGTTTCCCGCAGCCGCTGGCCGTGCGTCTCCACCCACGGCCCATCGCCTTGGGCCAGCGCCTCGATGTGGTCCCCGGGGGCAACGCTCGAGTGGAGGTCGGCCGGTCCGCCGGCGTTGACCTCGGTGACGATGCAATCCCCGTGCTCCTTGCGCATGGCGAGGCCGACGCCGGTGATCGTGCCTTTCATGTTCACGGCGAATTCACGGGTGGAGTCGGCGGACGAGTAGCCGCTGTGGGGATCGAAACAGCGGATGGCGGCGTCGAGGAAGTGCTCGCGGACGGCAAACGAATCGAAGGCGCTGATCGTGCTGGCCACCTCGGCGTAGTTTTCCCGCAGCTTCGCCCGGGCCTCGTCGGGCGTGCGGCCCGAGAGGATTTCGTGGAGCATTTCATCCTTGAGCCGCAGCTCCCAGCGTTTGTCCAGGCTCAGCCCTGATGAGGGGGGCACGCCCGGCCGCGGTTCGGAATAGGTCTCGTCGACGGTAAAATCAAAGTCGCCGCTAAGGCGCCGGTTGACCCAGGCAAAGCGCGCGCGGGCGAGTTGCGCGTAGAGGTCGAAAATCTCGAAGGCCGGCTCGAGGTCGCCGCGGAAAAGGTAGACGGACTTCAGGCTGCGGTCGAAGCGCTGGTGAATGAACTTCACGTCATCGGGGGAGAAGATTTCCCCTGCGGGGTCGAGTTCGCTGAGGTATCGGTCGATGATCTCCTGGTTCTTGATGTCATAGAAGGTTCCGCCGGAGAAATGCAGGTTCTGCACGAGATCCACGACCATGCGGGCCTCGCGCTGCAGTTGGTTCTTTTCCTTGGTCGTGAGCTGCGCACTGATCGAAGCCGAGTGCGCCAATGGCAGCACGGCGGCATGCAGGACCACCACCAAGCTGAAAAGAAGGCCCGTGGCGCGTCGCCGATCGATCATCACGATGATTTCAATCTAGGCGGAACCGAACCGGCGGCGTCAACGCGCGATTCGGCCGGGCGGCGGCCAGAGCGTCGTTCTCCTTGCGCTTGGCGGGCTCGCTGTTGAATTCCCCCTGCGATGTCCCCCCGCGACCTGCCCATCTACGAACTCGAGTCCGCAGTCGTGGCGGCGTTGCGGGCGTCGGGGCGGTTGATCGTGCAGGCGCCGACCGGCTCGGGCAAGTCGACGCAGATTCCCCAGATGCTGCTGCGCCACGGGCTGCTGGGCGAAAAGGGCGAGGTGGTGGTGCTGCAGCCGCGCCGACTGGCGACGCGCATGCTGGCGAAGCGCGTGGCGGAGGAGATGGACACGGGGTTGGGCGAAGTCGTCGGCTATCAGATCCGGCTGGAGTCGCGGGTGAGCGAAAAAACCCGGATTCGCTTCGTCACCGAGGGCATTCTCCTCCGACAGATGTCGTTCGATGCGAAGCTGCGCGGCGTGAGCACGATCGTTTTCGACGAGTTCCACGAGCGCCATCTCTACGGCGACATCTCGCTCGCGCGGGCGCTGCAGCTCCAGCGGTCGACGCGGCCCGACCTGAAATTGATCGTCATGTCGGCCACGCTGGATGCGGGGTTGCTGAAGACCTACTTGGCGCCGTGCGAAATTCTCGTCTCGCAGGGTCGGAGTTTTCCCGTGCGCCTCGAGTATCTGCCGAAGGCGGTGAACTTCGACGACGAGCCCGTTTGGGACGTCGCCGCGCGCGAGTGCGAGCGCGTCGCGGGCGAGTCGGCGGGTGACATGCTCGTCTTCATGCCCGGCGCCTACGAGATCAGCCGGACGGTGCAGGCGATTCAGGGCTCCCGGGCGCTGCGCGATTTTGTGGCGTTTCCGTTGCATGGCGAATTGCCGCCGGAACAGCAGGACCGGGCGGTGGCACGGTACGAGACGAGGAAGATCATCGTCTCGACGAATGTGGCCGAGACTTCGCTGACGATCGACGGTGTCACCACCGTCATTGATTCCGGCCTCGCCCGCATGGCCCGTTTCGACCCGCACCGCGGCATCAACACGTTGCTCATCGAGAAAATCTCCGTCGCCAGCGCCGACCAGCGCGCGGGTCGCGCGGGCCGCACGACGCCGGGTGTGTGCGTGCGGCTGTGGACGGAACGCGAGCACGGTCAGCGGGCGTTGCAGGAGCTGCCGGAGGTGAAGCGGCTCGATCTGTCGGAGGTCGTGCTGACGCTGAAGGCCAGCGGAATCGATGACATCGCCAATTTTCCCTGGCTCGAGAAACCCGATCCGAAGGCGTTGGAGCGCGCGGAGACCCTGCTAGCGGATTTGGGCGCTGTAGGAGCGGCTTTACGCCGCGACGACACGGAGGAATCGCGGCGTAAAGCCGCTCCTACAGCCATCACCGAAATCGGGCGGACGATGCTGAGTTTCCCGGTGCACCCGCGGTATGCGCGGATGTTCCTGGCTGCGCAGGAACGCGGCTGCGTGCGGCCGGTGGCGTTGATGGCGGCGCTCACGCAGGGGCGGAATTTCCTGCTGCGCGGCGTGCCCAAGGCGGTGGAGCAGGCGCGCGAAGACACGCTGGGCGAGGAACACGAGAGCGACTTTTTCCTGCTGATGCGGGCGTGGCGGTTTGCGGACCAGGCGAACTACTCGCTCGACGCGTGCCGCCGGCTCGGCCTGCACGCGCAGGGTGCGCGGCAGGTGGGGCCGCTGTTCCAGCAGTTCCTCGAGATCGCGGCCAAGGAGGGTCTCGATGTGAGCGAACGCCGCACGGATGGCGCGGAGGTGCGCAAGTGCGTGCTGGCGGGCTTCTCCGACCAGCTGGCGAAGCGGCTCGATGGTGGGACGCTGCGCTGTGAGCTGGTACACCACCGCAAGGGCGTGCTCGCCCGCGAGAGCGGGATCCAGAAAGTGCCGCTGTTCGTGGCCGCGGAGATCAGCGAAGTTGGTGGACGCGGCGGCGAGGTCAGCGTGTTGCTCTCCCTCGCCACCGCCATCGACGAGGCATGGCTGAAGGAGATTTTCCCCGACGACTATTGCGAGGTCCGGGCGGTGACGTTCGACGAGTCCATCAAGCGCGTGGTGTCCCGTCGCGAGCGGCGCTTCCGCGACCTGGTGCTGGAGGCGAAGAGCAGCAGCGACGAGGCGCCACTCAACGAGGCCGCGGCGCTTCTCACCAAGGAAGTGCTGGCGGGCCGGCTGAAGCTGGAGGCGTGGGACGAATCGGTGGAGCAGTGGATCACGCGGGTGAACCGGCTGGCGGAGTGGTTTCCCGAGTTGGAAGTGAACCCGTTGACCGACGCCGACCGCGCGACGCTCATCGAGCAGATTTGCTACGGCGAACTCGGTTACCGCGACATCAAGGACAAGCCGGTCATGCCGGTGCTCCGCGACTGGCTGACAGCAGAGCAGTTGGCCGTGCTCGACGATTACCTGCCGGAGAAGCTCACCATGGCCAACGGCCGGCGCTCGAAGATCACCTATGCTAATGCCGGTCCGCCCGTGCTCAGTGCGCGGATCCAAGAGCTCTACGGCATCGAGGGGAAGTTCACCCTTGGACACGGCCGCGTGCCCGTGAAAATCGAAGTGCTCGCGCCCAACCAGCGGCCCATCCAGGTGACGGACGATCTGACCAATTTCTGGCGCGAGCAGTATCCGAAGATCAAAGCCGAGTTGTCGCGACGCTACCCGCGACACGAGTGGCGGTGATGGAGCCGGCCGGAGGCAAATTGCCTTGAGCGCGGGTTGCCGGCCCGCACGCTGCCCGGATGCCACATGCCGCCGGGCTGGAGCCTCCGCCTCGTGATTCGCGTCATCCATTCGTCTACACGATTTTGATCATCCCGTTCGGGGCGGGCACCGGGTTTGTCACGGTGGCGCTGGCGTTCATGGCGACGAATCACGGCCTGTCGGTGCAGCAGGGTGCGGAGCTGGTGGCGCTCTCGGTGCTGCCGCAGGTGTGGAAATTCTTCTGGGCGCCGGTCGCGGACACGACGTTGACGCGTCGTCGCTGGTATCTGATTGCCTGCAGCACCGTGGCGGTGGGACTCATGGCGATGGCGACGCTGCCGCTGGGGCCCGCCACCTTACCGCTGATGCAGGCGATCATCGTGGCCACGAGCGTGGCCTGCACGTTTGTCGGATTTGCCGTCGAAGCCTTTGTCGCCCACCTCACGCTTGAAAGTGACCGGGGGCGGACGAGCGGCTGGTTTCAGGCGGGCAATCTCGGCGGTTCGGCCCTGGGTGGCGGGCTCGGCCTCTGGCTGTTGAATGTTCTCCCCGCGGCCTGGCAGGCCGGGGCGGTTTTGGCGGCGGTGATGCTGGCGTGCAATTTTGCCCTGCTTTTCCTGCCGGATGTTCCGGCGGAATCCCGCGGGACCTCGCTGGGCGGGGCGATTCGCAATCTCGGGACCGATCTCTGGTCGGTGATGTGGTCACGCACGGGTTTCCTTTGTGCGGTGCTCTGCGTGATCCCTGTGGGCACCGGGGCGGCGTCGGCCGTGCTCACCCAGGCGGAGATCGCGGCGCATTGGGGCGCCGGGGCGGAGACGGTCGAGTGGGTGCAGGGTTTGCTGGCCGGGCTGGTCAGCATGGCGGGCTGCATCATTGGCGGTTATGGCTGCAATCGCTGGGGATCCCGGCGCGCCTACATCGGTTACGGCTTGGTGATGGCCGGGGTGGCGCTGGCGATGGCTTATCTGCCGGCGACCCTGCCGGTCTATATCGGGGGCAACATGGCCTATTCGTTCACGACCGGACTGACCTATGCGGCGTTCACCGGGTTTGTGCTGGATGCGATCGGGGCCGGCAATGCGGCGACAAAATACAACGGCTTCGCGTCCCTCTCGAATTCGCCGATCTGGTATATGGGACTCGTGCTGGCCGCCGTGGACACGCGGCTGGGGCACCGTGGGATGCTCGTGACCGAGGCCGCGTGTGCGGTGGCGGGGGTGCTGGTGTTTGTTGCAGCGGCGAACGTCCATCGGCTGCGCCGGGTGGCACCGGTGATGGTTTGAATTCCCGAGTCGTCGCGGCGCTACCCGCGGCACGAGCCCACCTGTCGGGCGTAAAGCCCGACCTACAATTTCTGGTAGTTGATGATCACGGCGCCGGGCTTTTCGGGCACGAGCACGTCGAAGCCGGCCTCCATGAGTTCGCGACCAGTGAAGGTTTTTGGCGTGTTGGGCGCGTCGACGTCGGTCAGGCGGTAGCGCGCGGCGGGGTCGAGGCCGCGGAGTTTGAAATGCGCGGACGTGTAGCTGCTTTGGTCGTGGCGGAAGGCCTGCACGACGCCGCGGCCGGCCTCGGGGCGGTTGAATTGCCACGCGACCCAGACATCGGGCGCGAGGCTGGGCGGGGTGAGCGGGTAGAAATCGCCGAAGTAGTTGGGCGCGTATTCCTGCCATTCGCGGACGGTCTTGCGCAAGAGGTCGTAGGGCAGGGTGCGATCCGGCAGGTTCCAGCACGGCAACACGGCCGGGCAGGCGAAATCGCTGCGCAGTTCGTAGGTGCTGAACTGTTTTTCACCGGGAACCGTGCCGTTGAACGGCAGCCAGAGCGCCTGGCCGTAGCTCTGGCACTGATTCGAAACGACATCGAAGAGGTAATCGGAGCGGTAGAACGGCAGCGCACGGCGCATCGTCTCGAGGTCGTTGCGCGAGCCGCCACCGGCGCAGGAATCGATCATCAAGCCAGGATGGCGGCGGAGCAGCGCGTCGTAGTAGGCGAGGTAGCCGACGACGTGGTGATTCTCCATGATGCCCTGCCGGTCCTCCGGGTCGTGGCTGCGCCAGAGTTCGACCGGTTCGACGACGTTGAAATCGTTCCGGTAAACGTCGATGCCCTCCTCATCGAGGACGCGGCTGACCTCGTCCGTGCGCCACGCCAAGGCCGCGGGATTGCCGAAGTAAAACAACTTTGAGAGTCGCTTCGTGATCAGGTTCGGGAAGAGCCAGTCGGGGTGCGTCTTGAACAGCTCGTTGGTGGGCATGATCCGCTCGGGCTCGAACCAGAGCAGGGTCTTGAGCCCGTGCTGGTGCACGTAGTCGGTGACGTAGCGCAGCCCGCGCGGGAAGCGCTTCCGGTCCACCCGAAACGCGAGTGGCTCCTGCCAGCGGCCGGCGTTTTCATACCAGCCGGCGTCCATCCACCAACCCTCGATCGGGAATTTTTCCTCGAGGTAGCGGTTGATGTAGAGCAGCTGGTTCGCCTCGGTGGCCTGGACCATGTTGTCCGTCTGCCCGCCACTGCTGGGCCACAGCACCGGGTGCAGCGGGCCGCCGAAGAGCTTCGGCAAATTGTGGGCCTGCATCCAGCGCCGCCAAGTGTTCTGCGCGCCAATCCAGTCTCCGCGCCAGAATTGCACCACCATCAGCGGCGAGCGGATCTCCTCGCCGGGATGCAGCCGCAGGTGCACGCGCTCCTGGCCGGCGGTGACGTGGACGCCCTCCTTTTCGCCATGGGCGAATTCGGCGACCCAGGCGCCCGGCCAGCCGACGACGACGATGACGCCGCTGGCGGGACTGCGCGCGAGGTTGAAATACGGCATGACGCCGCCGCTGGGCCGGCCGAGCAGCGGGATGAGCCGCAGCGGCTTGCCGGCCTCGAGCGGCGTGTCGTGCGGCATGAAGTCCGTGGCCGAGAACGGAAAAAAGGTGCCGTTTTCGTGGTGCAGCACGGGGTCTTCCGCGCCCTCGCTGGCCCAGCGGGCGTCGATTGCGTTGATGTCGGCGAGGATTGGGGTGTCGGCGGAGCCGGTGTTTTTGAAATAGAGCGTCCACTCGATCGTGGGATAGTCGCGATAGCTGACGGCCACGCACCGCAACTGCAGGCCGGATTTCGGATCAGTGAACGTGAGGACGCATTCCTGCCGTTGGGCGTCGAGCGCGCGTTCCGAGTGCGTGGCCGTCCACCCGGACAGGAGCTTCGCCGACGGCTGGCCGTCGTAGGTGAAGGTGAATGGCAGGCTCGCCGACGTCGTGGCCGGGGTGGTTTGGAATTGGCCGAACCACGCCTGCGCCTCGGCAAACTCGGGAGCGGGCGTGGGCGGGAGCGGAGGCGTCTCCGCTGCGGACAATGACACGCTGAGCAAAATCAGGCCGAGGCAGGGGAGGCGCGACATGGACGCAGCGCAGTCCTCGACCGCCTTCGACGCAAGTCACGCGTGGCGAACATTCAGCCCAGCGACGTCACTTCCAGAGGATGGTCAGCGCGCCCTTCGATGGAAACAGCATCGAGCCGACGGCGCGGTAGTAGCCCCAGAGCTTTTCCAGCCAGCCGCGGCCGGCGGCGGAGGAAGCGTGGTAATCGCGACGGTAGAGCCGGCGGTTGATGTCGTGCGGGGTGGGAAGGACGAGCTTGCGCGTGAACCCGGCCTTGCGCCCCACCGCCCAGATGTGGCTCGGGGGCATGTCCTTTTCGTGCACGCCATACTGCTTGATCGCGTGCTGCGAGCCGGCGCTGTGATGGTGGCCTTTGCCGGGTTCGAAGGCGAACAGGGCCCCGCCGGGCTTCAGCGCATTGCAGGCGGTGCGGAGCGCGGCGGCCTCGTCCTCGGCGTGATGCAACGCGTCGTAGAAGAGGACGTAGTCGTAGGTGTTGGCCGGCAGGACGGTCTCGTAGTCGCCGACGAGGAAGGTGGCGTTGGGCAGGCACTCCTCGTTGGCGAGTTCCTGCGCGATGCCGATGGCGTCGGCCGAGATGTCTACGCCGGTCACCTCGTAGCCGGCACGCGCCAGCATGCGGGACGTCCAGCCCGTGCCGCAACCGAGGTCGAGAATGCGGCGGGGCGCGGGCTCCAGCATCGCGAGCAGCGCGGCCATGTCGGAAAGGTATTGGCCGACGCGGGCGTCGCTGAACGGCTTTTTCCGGGCGTGCTGCAGGCCCTCCGGGCTCAGGTTCGCGTAGTAGGCGCGTTCGCCGGCCTTGGGATCAGTCGTTTCCATGAATGCGGCGCCCCGCGGCGGGCGGGTCAGGGCTTCTTCTTGCGGCCCTTCTTTGGCACGATGTTCAGGTAAGTCTTGTTGAGCATCTGGCTCTCGTAGAGCTCGAGCAGGCGGACGCCTTCGCGGGGCTTCACCATGTCCTTGCGCGTGGCGGCGTCGATCTGGGCCTTCATCTTGCGGCAGAGATCCTCCTGCTGGTATTGCACGCCCTCGATCACGTCGGCAATGCGGCTGCCGCTCAGTGCCTCCTCGATATAAAAGCCGTCGGGCTCGTCGCTCTCGAGGAAGACGTGCACCTCGTTCACGCGGCCGAAGAGGTTGTGCAGGTCACCCATGATGTCCTGGTAGGCGCCGGTGAGGAAGACGCCGAGGTAGTAGGGTTTCCCGTTCAGCGGGTGGAGCCGGATGAAATCCTTCGTGTCCTGCAGGTCGATGAAGCGGTCGATCTTGCCGTCGGAGTCGCACGTGATGTCGGCGAGGATGGCGTTCACCGTGGGTGCTTCCTTCAACCGGTGGAGCGGGGCGATGGGGAAGAGCTGCTTCAGCGCCCAATGGTCGAGCAGCGACTGGAAGACGGAGAAGTTGCAGACGTATTGGTCGGCGAGCAGGGCGTCGAGATCGTGGAGTTCCTCCGGCTGGTAACCGGAATCGCGGCCCTCCTTGGCGATCTGCTCGCAAATCTGCCAGTAAATCGACTCGGCGGCGGCGCGATTCTCAAGGTCGAGGTAGCCGAGGTTGAAGAGCGAGAAGGCCTCCTCCTTCTTTTGGAGGGCGTCGTGGAAGCGCTCGAGGCGGCCGAGCTTCGACTTGTTCTTCAGCATCAGCTCGAGGTCGGTGACGACCTTGTGGCGGACCTTGGGGTCGTGCTGCTTGGCGAGGGACTCGCGCTTGTTGATGCGCTCGAAGACCTCGACGACGAGCATGGAGTGGGGGGCGACGACGGCACGGCCGGACTCGCTGACGATGTCGGGCACCTTCACGCCCGACGCGGCGCAGATCTCGCGGATGTTGAACACGACGTCGCGGGCGTATTCCTCCATCGAGTAATTCATCGAGCTCTCGAAGTTCGTGCGCGACCCGTCGTAGTCGATGCCGAGGCCGCCGCCGACGTCGAGGTAACCCATGGGAAAGCCCATCTTGGCGAGCTGGCAGTAGAACCGCGTGGCCTCGATGACGGCGTTCTTGATCGTGATGATGTTCGGCACCTGCGAACCGATGTGAAAGTGGACGAGCCGGAGGCAAGGCTTGAGCTTGGCGGCCTTGAGCTTCTCGCAGGCGAAGAGGATTTCCGCGGTGTTGAGGCCGAACTTGGCGTTCTCGCCGGTGGACATGGCCCACTTGCCCTCGCCGCGGGTGAGCAGCTTGGCGCGGAAGCCGATCATGGGTTTGACGCCGGTCTCGAGGGAGAGGCGGATGATGTCGTCGATCTCGGCGAGCTGCTCGACGACGATGACGATCTTCTTGCCCAGCTTGCGGCCGAGCAGGGCGAGGCGGATGTAATCGTCGTCCTTGTAGCCGTTGCAGATGATGAGCCGTGACGCACCCTCATGCATCGCGAGGGCGATCATGAGCTCGGGCTTCGAGCCGGCCTCCAACCCGTAGTGAAAGTCCTTCCCGGCGAGCACGATCTCGTCCACGACCTCGCGGAGCTGGTTGACCTTGATGGGGAAGACGCCGCGGTATTCGCCCTTGTAGCCTTCCTCCTTGATTGCCCGGATGAAGCACTCGTTGAGCTGGATGACGCGGTGGCGCAGGAGATCCTGAAAACGGATGACCATCGGGGCCTTCAGGCCCATGCCGAGGGCCTCGTCCACGACGTCGAGCACACGGATGCCGCGGCCGTCGGCGCGGGGCTGGACGTTGACGAATCCGCCATCGTCCACGGAGATGTGCGGCGCGCCCCAGCGCTTGAACCCGTAGTGTTCTTCGGATTTAGCGGCGGACCAAGCGGATGCGGCTTTGCTTTTCAACGCGGGGCGGTGGGGGAGTTATGGCTTGCTATGGCCCAAGGGGAGCCCGTTAGGATGTATGTTTTCTTTTTTCAAAACCCTCAACACGCAATGACGAAAATGTCCCTCATCACCGACGCGCCCGCAATTTTGGCCCAAGCCGCCGCCCCGTCCGGCCCCGGCGGCAGCACGATGATCATCTTCTACGTCCTGCTGTTTGCCGCGATGTATTTCTTCATGATCGCCCCGCAGCGGAAGAAACAGAAGGAACAGGAAAAGATGCTGGCGGCGCTGAGCACCGGTGACGAAATCGTCACGAGCGGCGGCATCTACGGCACGATCACCAACGTGAAGGACGATCGTTTCGTCGTGCGCATTGCCGAGAACACCAAGATCGAGGTCGGCAAGAGCTTCGTCACCGCCGTCGTCAACAAGGCCGGCAGCGACAAGAAGTAAGTTTCCCCGTTTGGCACCGGCCCTGGCGCGTGCGCCGGGCGTTGCACCCCCGCTTTAACCACATCCCAACATGTTCCGACGCAACCTCTGGAAGATCACGTTCAGCCTCCTCCTCGTGGCCTGGGCGGTATCAACCCTGCTGCCCCTCCATGACACGCCGTTCGCCGACTACGCGCGCGCGCATGTCACCGCGAAAGCCCCCGAGTTCAAATCCCTCCTCGACGAAGCCGCCGCCCGCACCAAGGCCGGCACCGCCCCCAGCGATTTTGTCGCCCTCAAGCGCATCGCCAAGGAGCGCACCATCGACCTCTCGGCCCACTTCCCGGACTACCGGCTCGAGGCCAGCCTGAAGAACGTCGACCGCCGCAATGAGATCGTCCTGAACGAGCTCCTGCGCCGCACCAAGGGCAGCTCGCTCGACGAGGCGATGCTCGCCATCGGCTTTCCCAGCTCCGGCAACGGCCGCCTTCAGGCCGGTCTCGATCTCAAGGGCGGCGTCGCCGTCACGCTCGAGGTCGATCCCAAGGCCGCGGAGAAATACCAGGGCGACGAGCGCAAGGAAAAGCTCACCAAGGCCATCGAGATCATCGAAAAGCGCATCAACCGCTACGGCGTCGCAGAGCCCCTGATCCGCCCCGTTGGCACCAACCGCATCGAGATCCAGCTCGCGGGCGTCAACATCAAGGACAACCCCGACATCGTCGACGTGCTCAAGGCGCCGGCGCAGCTCAGCTTCCGCCTCGTTTACCCGAATGCAGTCCCCGGGCCCGGCGTCGACACGCCTCCCGGCTACGAGATCATGACCGAGCGCGATGACGAGGGCCGCAACGGTGGCCAGCCGCCAGAGCTCTTCATCCGCCGTATCCCCGAGATGACCGGCGAGATCATCTCCGAGGCCCGCGCCGTCAATGACCCGATGACGGGCCGTCCCAAGGTTACGATGCAGTTCACCCCCGAGGGCCGCAAACGCTTCGCCGCCGTCACCAAGGAAATCGCCGCCCTCGGCGCTTCCGGCCGGCCCGGCCAGATGGCGATCGTGCTCGACGGCCAGCTCTACTCCGCGCCGACCGTGCAGCAGGAAATCGACAGCCCGTCCGCGGAAATCACCGGCCGGTTCACCGACCGCCAGGTGCTCGATCTCGCGAACGTGCTCAACAACCCGCTCGACCTGCCCCTCGTCGTGAAGGAGCAGTATGAAGTCGGACCCACGCTCGCGCAGGACGCCGTCGATAGCGGCCTGAAGGCCGCAGTCATCGGCACCGTGCTCGTCGCGGCGTTCATGATCACCTTCTACACCACGGGCGGTCTCGTTTCCGTGATCACGCTCGCGGTCAACTTGCTCGTCATCCTCGCCGTCATGGCGAGCTTCGGCGCGACGATGACGCTGCCCGGCCTCGCCGGCATCGTGCTTACCGTCGGCATGGCGGTGGACGCGAACATCCTGATTTTCGAGCGCATGCGTGAGGAACTTGCCCTCGGCAAGTCGCTCCTGAACGCCAACCAGGTCGGCTACAGCAAGGCGTTGTGGACCATCCTCGACGCCCACGCCGTGCAGCTGATCATTTGCGCGATCATGATCTGGCTCGGCACCGGCCCGATCAAGGGCTTCGGCATCACGCTGGCGATCGGCGTGCTTTCCACGCTATTCTCCGTGCTGATCACCGCCCACCTCGTGCTCGAGCTGCTGATCGAATCCCAGACGCTCAAGAAGATCACGATGCGGCACCTGCTGAAGAGCATCCACGTGGACTTCATCAAATACGGCAAGGCGGCCTTCATCGGCTCCTTCACGCTCGTGGCCATCGGCGTCGCCGTGGTGCTGTTCAAGGGCGACAAGATTTACGGCATCGATTTCGCGGGCGGTGACGCGGTCAGCGTCCGCTTCACGCAGACGCCCGACGAGGCGAAGATCCGTTCCGTCGCGACCGCCTGCGGCGTCAACGGGATCAGCATCACCACCGTCAAGTCCCTCGCCGAGGGCAAACAAACGCTCAACATCGAGACGCCCGAGGGTAAATCCGGGGTCGTGTTCGAGGCGCTGCAGAAGGCGTTTCCCAACTCCGGCATCGAGCAGGTCGGCCAGAATCACATCGGCGCGTCGGTCGGTTCGGAGATCAAGCAGAACGCCCTCCTCGCGGTGGGCGTGTCCATGTTGACGATCCTGTTCTACATCGCCTTCCGCTTTGAGTTCGGCTTCGGCGTGGGCGCCATGTTTTCCACGTTCCACGACATCCTGATGACCATCGGCATCTTCGTGCTGACCGGGCGCCAGTTCAACGCGCCCATGGTCGCGGCGATCCTGTGTATCGCGGGTTACTCGATCAACGAGACCGTCGTCGTGTTCGACCGTATCCGCGAGGAGCTGAAGCTGAACCCCACGGGTTCGCTGCGTGACATCATCAACAGCGCGATCAACAAGGTCTTCGCCCGCACCATCATGACGTCGACCACGACGTTCCTGGCGGCCATGTCGCTCTTCGTCTTCGGCTCCGGCCAGCTCAGCGACATCGCGTTCACCTTCCTCGTCGGCATCGTCACCTCCACCTTCTCCGCGATCTTCATCGCGTCCCAGGTGTTCTACTGGTGGCACAAGGGCGACCGGAAGCACGTGGAAGCCCACGCGGACGTCGCCCCGAAATACGAGTGGACCGGCTCCAGCAAGGCCTCGCATTAACCAGCTAGGGCGGGTTGCCTGACGCGCGGCGGCTTTCGGAATTGTTCCGGCCGCCGTCGCGACTTGAGGATAACGCGCCCGAACTTGGCACCATGCGCTGGATCTACACTCCGCTCCCGGCCCCCGAGATCGAGGCCGTCCGCGCCCATGCGGGCGTGAGCGCCGTGCTGGCCGAGCTGCTGCTGCGCAACGGCCATCATGAGCCCGCCGCCACAGCCAAGTTCCTCGCGCCGACCCTCGCCGGGCTGCACGACCCATTTCTGCTCCGCAGCCTCGAGGCCGCCGCCACGCGCCTGCGCGGGGCGATCGAACGCCGCGAGGCCGTCGCCGTGCTGGGCGACTACGACGTCGACGGCGTGAGCAGCACGGCCCTGCTGGTGGGGTTCCTGCGCGTTTTCGGGTTGTCGCCGCAGTATGTGGTGCCGCGACGCTCGGAAGACGGCTACGGCCTGTCCCGCAGTGCCATTGACCGCGCGCTCGCCGCCGGCAAACCCGCGCTGTTCGTCGCGCTCGATTGTGGCACGAACTCACATGACGAAGTTGCCTACCTCTGCGCACAGGGCATCGACGTCATCGTTATTGACCACCATCGCTCCACCGAGCGTCCGCTGGCGCAGGGGCTGCTGATCAATCCGCACGTCCACGCCGACGACTCCGGCGCCGATGCGGCGTGGCGGGACCTGTGCACGGTGGGATTGGTTTTCAAGCTCGCCCACGGGCTCCTCAAGCAGCTGCGCGCCGAGAATCATCCCGTCGCGCTGGCCATGAAGCTGCGCGACCAACTCGACCTGGTGGCGCTCGGCACGGTCGCCGATCTCGTGCCGCTGATCGGTGAGAACCGGATCCTCGCGCGTCACGGGCTGCGAATTTTGCAGGAAGCGGCGCGACCGGGATTGCGGGCACTGATGAGCGTGGCCGGCGTGAAGCCGGAACAGGGCATTCATCCCGTGGACATCGCCTTCCGGCTCGGGCCGCGTATCAACGCGTCGGGCCGACTCGCCGACGCGGCGCTTTCCGTGGAACTGCTGCTGAGCCAGGACGTGAAATTCTGCGAGCAGACCGCCCGGCAGCTGGACGTCTTCAACCGCGAGCGGCAGGACATCGAGCGCAAGATCACGGAAGAGGCCGAGCGGATGATCGAGACGGAGTATGCCGCGTCGCCCGGCATCGTGCTGTTCAGCGAGGCCTGGCATCCGGGCGTCGTGGGCATCGTGGCAGGCCGCGTATCGCGCAAATACAACCGCCCGTGTGTTGTGTTGGGCAACGAAGGCGACCTGGCCAAGGGTTCGGGTCGCAGCGTCGAGGGGCTTAACCTGGTTGAGATTTTGGGCGTTTGCGGCGGCGAGCTGGCGAGCTGGGGCGGGCACCCGATGGCAGTGGGCATCGCGATCCAGAAGACGCGGTTGCCGGCGTTCCGCGAGCGCTTTGCCGAGGCGGTCCGGGCCGCGGCGGGCAGTGACCTCCTCGAGCGCCAGCTCGACCTCGCCGCGTGGCTGCAGGCGGACCAGGTGTGCGAGCAGTTGATGACGGAACTCGAAGTCCTCCATCCCTTCGGCCAGGGCAATCCCGAGCCGGTTTTCGGCGTGAAGGGCGTGGTCCTGCGGCAGCCGCCCGAGGTGTTCAAGACGCTGCACTTCCGCTTTCACTTCGACAACGGCAAGGGCCGCCGGCTGCATGGCGTGGCGTGGAAACTTGCGGACCGGCTGCCTCCCGTGAACGTGCCGCTCGATCTCGCCGTGGAGATCACGTGGAATCACTTCAACGACCGCAAGTTGCTGCAGCTCGAACTCATCGACTGGCGCCCGGCGGCGAGCTAGAAAGCTCTAGGCTGTAAGCGGAAAGCTGTAAGCCCAGTAGGTCCGATCGCGATGGCTCGGGCTTAACGCTTATCGCTTAGTGCTTATCGCCGAGCCCGCAAAACTTATCCTTGCACTTGGGTGCCAATCCCTGCTTTTTCCAACCCTCGCGCGGCCATAGCTCAACTGGATAGAGCGCCAGACTACGAATCTGGAGGTTTGGGGTTCGACTCCCTATGGCCGCACCATTTTCAACCCATCGCCTCGATGGGTTTTCTTGTTTCCGGGCGGCGCGCTAGGCGCCGGCCCTGCGATTGGGCCTGAGCCAGAGCAAGGGATGCGCAGCAAATCCTGTGGCGGGGTGGTGGCGGGCGGACTATACTGCCCAGTGAGGGAGACCGATCACCCGAGATTCCTTCCCGTGCGCGGCCGCCCGTTGGTCCCCAGAAACTTCCCCAACTCATTTGCCCCATGAGCTCGCACACCTACCTCGAACACGGACTCACGATCTTCAACACGCGCCTGGGCGCCCCGGCCAGTGGCACCCATCCCGCGTTCAGCGACTCCGGTTACCCGTTTCTCACCATTTCCCGCGAGGCCTGCGCCGGTGCCACTACGCTCGGCCAGCACCTGCTGCCGCTCCTGGATTCCGAGATGGCGCACGAAGGCCGCTCCTGGATGTTTCTCGACAAGAACCTGCTGACCCAGGTGCTCAGCACGGACAGCCTGCCCGAGCACCTGGCGAAATTCCTCCCCGAGGAGCGAGTCTCGGAGATCAAGGCCATTATCGGGGAGGTCGTGGGGCTGCATCCTCCGCTCTGGGAACTGGAGCAGCGCGTGTCGAAAGGCATCTACCAGCTGGCCCAACGTGGCTGCGTGATCTTTGCCGGACGCGCCGCGCACCTCGTCACGCGGAGCCTGCACGAAGGCTTCCACCTGCGTCTCGTGGCCCCGCTGGAGACACGCATCTCGCGCATGCAGGAGTTGCAGCACTGCGGGCGCGCCGCCGCGAAGAAGGCCCTCGAGGAGACCGATCGCGCGCGCGAGCGCTACGTGCTCGCCAACTTCGGTCGTGCCATCAACGACCCCTGCACCTACGACTTGGTCATCAACACGGAGCGCATCCTGCCCGCGACCGCGGCCCGGCTGGTGCTGGACGCCATGTTGGCCAAGGCCCGCGCCGCCGCTGCCGCGCCCCCTCGCGCTTAGGTGGTCAGGGGCAAGGGCTTGGTTTTTGCGAGGTTGGGCAGCAGTGCGGTGAGAATGCCGATCAGCGGCAGGAAGCCGCAGAGGAAGAACACGTGCTCGATGCTCGTGCGGTCAGCCAGTTTGCCGAGCGCCGCCGAGGACAGCCCGCCAATGCCGAAGGCGAAGCCGAAGAACAGCCCGGCGACGAGGCCCACTTTGCCAGGAATCAGCTCCTGCGCATAGACGAGGATCGCCGAGAACGCGGACGACAGGATCCCGCCGATGAAGACGGTGAGGATGACGGTGGTCACCAGGTTGACGTGCGGCAGCAGCAGCGAGAACGGCGCGACGCCGAGGATCGAAAACCAGATCACGTATTTCCGGCCGAAACGGTCACCGAGCGGGCCGCCGGCGAACGTGCCGGCGGCGACGGAGAACAGGAAGACGAACAGGCACAGCTGTGACTCCCGCGTCGTCAGGTGGAAGTGATCGATGAGGTAGAACGTGTAGTAGTTGGAGAGGCTGACGAGGTAGACGTATTTCGAGAAGATGAGCAGCAGCAGGATTGCGATGGAGAAGATGACGGTGCGGCGGGGAATCAGGTTCGCGGCGGCCATTCGGCGGGCCTTTGTGCGCTCCAGGTGGCGGGCCAGGTTACGCTGATACCAGCCGCCCACGCGGTAGAGGATGTAGATGCCGAGCGCGGCGAGGGCGCTGAACCATAGGATCGAGGTCTGGCCGTGGGCCACGATGACCAAGCCGGCGATTGGCCCCAGCGAGGACCCGAGGTTGCCGCCGACTTGAAACAGTGACTGCGCAAACCCGTGGCGCCCGCCCGCGGCCATGTGGGCGATGCGCGAGGCCTCGGGATGGAAGATCGACGAACCCATGCCGACCATGGCCGCGGCCACGAGGATCAGGTGGTAGTCCGAGGCGCGGGACAGCATGACCAAACCGGTCAGTGTGAGCCCCATGCCGACCGCGAGGGAGTAGGGCTTGGGTTTGCGGTCGGTATAGAAACCGACGACCGGCTGGAGCAGGGAGGCCGTGGCTTGGAAGCAGAGCGTGATCAGCCCGACCTGCGCGAACGTAAGGTGGTAGTTTTCCTTCAGCAGCGGGTAAATGGCCGGCAGCAGCGACTGGATCGTGTCGTTGAGTAGGTGGGAAAAGCTCATCGCAAGCAGCACCGGGAGGACGGTCTGCTCGATGGGATGGGATTCGCCGGGAACGGCGGTTTCAGCGCTGGCCATGACCAGCTTGGTAGTCATCCGCGCCGGGTGTGCAATGCTGGGATGACGTATGACTGAGGTGGGCCGGACGCTCCGCGCGCGGCAAAATTGCAAATCGGAATGTCGCGCGGGGCGCGCGACTCACCTCAAAGGGCGGACTTGTCCATGCCCAGCAGCACGACGACATCCTTCCGGCGGGATTCAGGCGTGACGGTCAGGTGGACGAGCGCGCCATCCTTGAGCTCGCCCTCGAGGGTGGTTTGGCCGCTGACATGGAGCTTGAAACTCACGTCCCAGCGGTCGGCGGGCCAGGCGGGGAAGAGATGGATTTTTTCGCCCACGGTCTGCACCAGCATCGTTTGCAGCGCGAGCTGCGTGACACTGCCGTGGTCGAAGTCCGGCACCCAGTCGTAGTTCGGGCCCCAGAAGCCCTTGAAGGTAGCGGCGAAGTTCGCGGGGTCGTTGTAATTTTTGGCGACGTAGAATGTCGCATTCTCCGTGAGGCCGAGCAGCGCGGCCTGCACCGCGTCCTGCCGCCAGCCACCGGTGTCGGGAAACATCCGCCGCGCGAAGGTCCACTGCGCCACGTCCAAGTCGGGCTGGCCGAGGCTGAACAGCTTGAAGGGAAACACGGCGTAGAGTTCGGGATTTTCCGAGTTGCTGGGCACCGCCTCGTGCTTGGCGGCGGGCAGGAGAATTTTCCGTCCGTCGCGCGGGCCGGTCGGCAGGGGAGGGAGCCGAGAGGCAAGTGCGCGCCACGCTTCGGCGTCGGCGGATGAAATCGAGTCGAGCGCGAGAAGCCGCGGGAGCACGGAGTGCAGGCCGGCAATCTCGGGCATGGGATTCTCGGCATCCCACCAGGTCTCGAGTGCCTGCGCCGGGACGACATAGAGTTTTCCGGCGGCGTCGTTCGTGTAATGTTGCGCGTAGAAATCTAGCACGGCCCGCGCGATAGGCAGCAGTTCGTCCGTGAGCAGCGCGGTGTCTCCGGTGTGCGCATGGGTTTCGAGCATGAGCGCTACGAGCTCCAGCCCGCCGGACCAGTGACGGCGGATGTAACGGTTCTCGATTTCACCGGTGGCCTTGCCGGTGCGGTCCCAGCCGTAATTTGACGGCAGGTGCGTGCCCCAGAAGTAGAGCGTCTCGGGGAAGAACGCCCCGCCGTGGCCATACCACGCCTGCGTGCGGTGCTCGGCCAGCGGCAACATGTCGCGATACATCCGGAACAAGGGACGCATGAGCTCGTAGTCGCCGTTGGCGAGCAGCGCCCAGTAGATCAGGCGGGTGTTCTGAAACCAGTAGCCGCCGCCCCAGCGGCGATAGTCGGCATCGAACGCCTCGTTCTTGAGTCCCCAGTCGGCGGTGAAAAGGCCGCCGTTGAATTTCACCGGGTAAAGCCCGCGGCCACAGCAGGCGACGAGGTAGCGCTGCCACGCGCTTTGCTGGCCGACCATGTCCGCCTGACCCCAGTCGGCGGCGCGGGCGCGGGGGCGAATATGGCTGCGGCCCCAAAATTCCCACCACCACTGCACATGGTCGCGCCACAATTCTGAGGGCCATTGCGCGGCGTTCGCCGTCGAGGCGGCGCGAACCTGCTCCACCCATTCGCCGGGCGTGGTGGTTTGCGCGGCGTGAGCCGTGACGATCAAAGTCGCCGTCGTCACGGCTGCGGGGGTGGCGAGGCTGGAGGGACTGGTCTTCACCCAGCCGGTGGCCGCCATGCAGCCGCCGAAAGTCCGGTTCAGCAGCGGATCTTTCGCGCGCGGCTTGAAGTCGCTCAGTCCTTGCTGGTCGAGCGTAAGGGACCAGATAGACGTTTCGTTGCGCTGAAACCAGATGACGGCGTGGGGATCGCTGCCGTCGATTTGGTCCGGCAGGGCGATAAGTTTGACCGGGCCACCCTCGAGTCCGCATGCGCCGTGTGCTTCCTTGTCGCCGATCTCGCGCGCAGCGGTGCGCCACGGGTCGAGGCTGGCGGTGACGTGCACGGGCGTGGTGGCGTTGACCTCGATCACCAAGCGGGAGCCGTGGGCGTCGAGCCAGAGGCGGATGCTGGCGTCGCCGTTGGTGACGGTGATCGCGGCGTCAGCCAGGGAAAGTTTCTGCTCGAATTTGCCGGCGGCGGTGAGGCTCGGCGCCACCCGCAGGCGCAGCCGGCCGAGCTTGATGAGACGTCCGAAATGGTCCCAGGCGTCGTTCTTGGCCAAGTAGAGGACGATATCGCCGCTGGGCTCGGTCCAGACATTGGCGGCGAGGTTGCCGTTGCCGAGCGGCAGGGAGTCAGCCGAGCCTTGGCCGGGGGTGGACCAGATGACGTCGCCAATCACGTCGGGCATGTCAGGCGGCGCGCGGGGTGGACGCAAGAAAACCCGCCGGCTTCCGGCGGGTTTTCGAAACTGCGAGCGACTGCGGGAAGGTCAGACCGCCTTGGGCAACTCGACGCCGTTGAACTCCACGGCGTGGGGATGATTCCGCTTCACCTTGTGCAGGAGGTGGCGTTTTTCGAGCATGCGATCGAGCTTGTCGATCAGGAGGGCCACGGCCTTGTGGCATTCCTCGGCCTCCACGGTGGCGTTCATGTCCGGACCGTGCAGGGCGATGTGGCCCTTGGCCTTGAACCGGGCGCCGACGTCGGCCTTGGCGTCGCACTCCAACTCCACCCGGATGCGCACGATGCGCTCCTGGTGTCGAAACAATCGGTCGGCTTTTTCCTTCACAAAGGTTTTGAGCGACGGGGTCAGCTCGAGGTGAATGCCGGAGACGATCAGTTCGTGGTTGTTTTGGCTGTTCATGTTTCTGGGTTTAGTCTGGGTTGAACCAAGCCCGGTGGGAAATGCCCGCCGGACGGAAAAGTCCCGCTCAATTTTGTGCCCTCACCGCGTGAAGTGCTCCAATCCTTTTCGGCCGCCGTGGTAACGGGGGGATCTTCCGGTATTGGAAAATCGTTCATTGAGCTGATGGGGAAACTGAATCCAGCGCTGTTCGTTTGCAACCTCTCAAGGCGGACGCCGGACATAAATATTATCGGCCTAAAATTGAACCATTTGAGCTGTGATTTGTCCCACCCGGCCGAAATCGCCCGGGTCGCCGGGGATGTCACGACGTGGCTAGCACAGGCTGTGCCGCCCGGCCGGGTTTTGCTGATCAACAACAGCGGTTTTGGGGCCTACGGACGGTTTCCCGAACCCAATCTGGAGCATCAGCTTGAGCTGATCGAAGTGAACATCCGCGGGTTGGTCGACCTGACCGGCCGGTTGCTGCCGGTGCTCAAGGCGAGGGGCGGGGCGATCCTCAACGTCGCGTCGACCGCGGCATTCCAGCCCACGCCCTACATGGCAACCTACGGCGCGTCCAAGGCGTTTGTGCTCCACTGGAGCCTCGCGCTGAACGAGGAGCTGCGCGGCACGGGCGTGCGTTCGCTCGCGATTTGCCCGGGGCCGACGACGACAAATTTTTCTCAGCGCGCCGGGTTGCAATCGGGTTCGGTCTCACCGGCCTTGAGCATGACCAGCGAGGAAGTCGTGGAACTCTCTCTGCGCGCCCTCGGCTCCGGTCGAAGCCAACTCGTGACGGGGTGGAAGAACAAGGTCACGGCCTTTGTCGGCTCCAAATTGCCCAAACCTTTCGTCGCCCGCGCGGCGGCGAAGGTGCTGGCGCGCTACCAGCCGAAGCAGGTGCGGCCGTGAGCACCGAGCAACCGGTCGAGCGGGTGGATTTCATGGCGATTTCCGGGCGCGCCTGCGCCTGGCCGCGCCGGCTGAAGCAAGGGCCGGTGCGCATGATCACGCTCGAGGAGGTTCGCCGCTGGATCGTGTTCGAGGACGAGCGGATCCTGGTGGTGTCCAAGCCCGGCGATGCCGTCTGCCACCCGTCCAAGGCCGGCCCGTGGTCGAGCTTGGTGGGCGCCGCCCGCGAATACACGCAGCTCCCCGTGATGCACCTCGTGTTCCGGCTCGATCGCGAAACGAGCGGCATCGTCGTGCTCGCGAAGGATGCGAAGATGGCCAGCCGGCTGCAGACCGCGATGCAGCAGCGCAAGGTGGGGAAAGCCTACGAGGCAATTTTGACGGGCGAACTGGCCGGCCCCGTGACGGTGAACCAGCCGCTGGGCGACGACACGTCCAGCCCGGTGTTCGTGAAATCGACAGTGCGCGACGACGGACAGGCATCCATTTCACATTTCGCGCCGCTGGACCGGGGAGGCGGATTTACCCTCGCGCGGGTCGTCACGGAAACCGGCCGCAAGCACCAGATCCGCGCCCACGCCCAATGGCTGGGACATGCCATTGTGGGCGATAAAATCTACGGCCCCGACGCCCGGCTGTATCTGGATTTCATCGATCACGGATGGACGGAGGCCTTGGCGGCCCGGCTGCTGTTGCCCCGGCAGGCACTGCATTGCGCGGAGATCGACCTGCGGAAGGCGGGGTTGCCGTATGTCTTCACCGCTCCGCTGCCGGAGGACTTGCGGGAGTTTTGCGCCGCGCGAGGAATCAAACCGTAGCTACGAAGCAGGGTGGCGTTTGAATTCCTCGACTGTGAGGGCGATGGCGGTTTCCAACGCGGCCCGGTGCGCGGCGATGCGCTGCACGAGCGGGAACGCGGAGGGCGACTCCAGCGTGTAGGTCAGGGTGGTGTAGTGCGCGCGCAGGTAGATCGACTCGGGCCACTTCTCGCGCAGCAGCGGATCGCTAACGGGACGCAGGATGCCCCCGCGGGCCTCGCGGCCGTCGATCAACGGGCTGGGGTCGATCGGGCAGACGGGTGTGACGGCGGCGAGCAACGACTCGGCCAGCGTCGGACGCTGGTCGGGGTTGAGCTCGTAGAGGTAGTAGCCGACCGACTCCCAATCCTCGTGCACGGACAGCGTGACGGTGAAACGCGGCTGGCGCTGCAGCCAGGCCACGTGGGCGCGCACCTCGGCTGAGGCGAGATCCTTGTAATCCCGGTTGAGATCGAGGCCATCCAGGTTTTCCCGGACGCCGCGTGCGAGGGCGTTGGGATTGAGCAGCGGGCAGATGAACCAGTTGGCCCTCTCGTCGAACAAGCCGCTTTCCAGCAACTCCACCAGGGCGAGCGGCGGCGCGGGTTCGTCGCCGTGAATGCCAGCCGACAAGTAGATCCGGGGACGCGGCCCGGGCGTGCGCTTCGTCAGCGCGATCAACGGGCCGGCGGTGGTGTCACCGTAGCGCTCCAAGCGAAAACCCGCGGCGCTGCCGGCCGCGGCGAAGCGGGCGGCCACGGCGGCGGGGTCGAGGGGTGCGGCTTTGACAGGGGACACGCGGTGGTTCTTGCTGGCCGTTTTCCCGAAGCACAAGCCACAATCGAGTTCCCGAGCCATGTCCCAAGTCCGCGTCCGCTTTGCCCCCAGTCCCACGGGTTTCTTCCACATCGGCAGCGCCCGCACGGCCCTGTTCAACTGGCTGTATGCCCGGCACACGGGCGGCGTGTTCATCCTGCGCATCGAGGACACCGACAAGGAGCGCAACAGCGCGGAGTTCTACAACGTCATCTACGACGCGCTCAACTGGCTGGGGCTCAACTGGGACGAGGGTCCCAAGGTCGGCGGGTCCGGCGGCGGGGATTTCGGTCCTTACCTGCAGAGCGAGCGCGCAGGAATTTATGCCGACTATCTCGGCAAACTGAAGGCTGCGGGCCGCACCTATGAGAAGGACGGGGCGGTCTGGTTCAAGCTGCTCGGGGAGCGCTCGGAGGTTTACGACGAGCACCGCAAGAAGACCGTCACGAAGGTGAAAGTCGCCCCGACGGTCATCGACGACCTGATCCGCGGCCGCGTGGAGCGGGTGGAAGACGAGGATTTCGTCATCGTCCGCTCGGACGGCAACCCGGTTTTTCATCTCGTGAACGTCGTCGACGACCTGACGATGAAGATCACGCACGTCATCCGCGGCGAGGATCACCTGTCGAACACGAGCAAGCACGTGGAGCTCTTCAAGGCGTTCGGCGCGCCGGTGCCGAAGTTCGCCCACATCCCGCTGATCCTGAAGCAGAACGGCCCCGGCAAGATGTCCAAGCGCGACCAGGGCGCGCTCGTCGAGGAATACCAGAAGCGCGGCTATCTGCCGGAGGCGCTGGTCAATTTCCTCGCGCTGCTCGGCTGGAATCCGGGCGATGACCGCGAAAAGATGCCGATCGCGGACATCATCCGGCTGTTCGATTTGCTCGGCGTGAATCAGAGCAATGCGCGGTTCGACGAGAAGAAGCTCGCGCACATGAACATGGCCTACCTGCTGGCGTTGCCGCCGGAGGAGTTCCTGGGCCGCGCCCGGGATTTCTTCCGCAGCTTGGGCGACAACGCCGTGGCGAAAGCCGCGCTGGCCGCGCCGGAAGCGTATTTTCAGGCGGTCATGCAGCTCTGCCAGTCCAAGCTCAAGAGCTTCGAGGAGTTGCCGGCCTACACCGTTTATTTTTTCACGGACGAGTTTCCGACCGACGCCAAGGTGCGCGAAAAGGTCATGACCAAGGGCGCGCCGAAGGAGCGACTGCAGGAATTGATGGCGGCCCTGCCGGCCATGGACTTCGCGAGCGATGCAGCCATCGAGGCCGCGATCAAGGAACTTGCGGCTAAGGGTGGCCTCGGCTTTGGCGACTACCAGGCAGTTGCGCGACTGGCGTTGTCCGGGACCAACGTCGGCCCGAGTATCACGGGCATGTTCCGGGTCTTCGGCCGCGAGCGGGTGGAACAACGGCTCGCCCGGCTGCTGGCGACCGCAGGCGATAGCTGACGGGCGACTGGGGAAAGCCAGCGGGTGCTTCCCTGGCGGACTCAAATCGCTGCCGGGAGAATTGGGCATTGACGCCGGCGGCCGCTCACAGGGTAACTTTCCGCCCGTTCCATCGTCTTCGTTTTCGCATGAAAAAAATCCTCATTCTCATTTCCCTCTTTGTGGGCGTTTCGTCGATCGGCCTTCGGGCTGAGGACGCGCCCGCCACGGTGTCGCTTCCCACGGCTCCCACGCCGGCGCCGGAGCCCGCTGCCGCAAACCCGGCCCCGGCGGGAGATGCCACACCGAAAAAGAGCGGCCACAAGGGCCACAAAAAGCATCACAAGAAAAAGGCCAGCGACACCACGCCGTCGACCGACTCGGCGACGCCGGCGCCCAAGTCCTGACGCGCACGCAGCGCGGCCTCACCTGGGTCAAGGGCTCTTGGCCCAAGTGTCCCGGAGCGTGATGGTGCGGTTAAACACCAGCCGGCCCGGCTTGGCGTCCTTCGCGTCGAGCACGAAATAGCCCAGGCGCTCGAACTGGAAATACTGCCCGGACGTCGCGCCCTCGAGCGACGGCTCGACCTTCGCCTTCACGACGTCGAGCGAATGCGGGTTGAGGTGCTTCATGAAGTCGCCGTCGGCGTCGGGCTCGGGCACGGTGAACAGCCGGTCGTAGAGCCGCACCTCCGCGTCGAGCGCGAGTGTGGCGCTGACCCAGTGGATCGTGCCCTTGACCTTGCGGTCGACGTTGGGGCCGCCAGCGCGGGTGCTCAGGTCGGCGGTGCAGCGCAGTTCCGTGATCTGGCCGGCGCCGTCCTTGATGACCTCGTCGCACTTGATGATGCAGGCGTATTTGAGCCGTACCTCGCCGCCCGGTTTCAGGCGGAAATACTTCGGCGGCGGCACCTCGGCGAAATCGTCGCTTTCGATGAACACCTCGCGGGTGAGCTGGATTGGACGGGTGGCAGGCTTCTCGGACTGCGGGTCATTCGTCGCGGCGCACTCGAATTTTTCGCCGGCAGGAATGTTGGTCAGCACGACCTTGACCGGCTTGAGCACGGCCAGGCGGCGGTGGGCGAGGGTGTTGAGCTCCTCGCGGATCGCGTGCTCGAAGACGGCGTATTCGGTGGTGCTGATGAATTTCGTCACGCCCGCGCCAATCGCGAAACGGCGCACGGCGCTCGCGGGCACGCCGCGGCGGCGGATGCCGCGGAGCGTCGGCAGGCGCGGGTCGTCCCAGCCGTCGGCGGCACCGCTGGTCACGAGCTGGATGAGCTTGCGCTTCGAGACGAGGGTGTAGGTCGGGCGAAGTTTGGAAAATTCGTACTGGTGCGGCAGCGGCCGCGGCAGGCTGAGGTTCTCGAGCACCCAGTCGTAGAGCGGGCGGTGGTCGGTGAATTCGAGCGAGCAGAGGCTGTGCGTGACGCCCTCCAGGTAGTCGCTGAGGCAATGCGCGTAGTCGTAGAGCGGATAAATGCACCAGGCGTCGCCGGTGTGATGGTGCGCGATGTGCCGGATCCGGTAGAGCAGCGGATCGCGCAGCCACATGTTGGGCGACGCCATGTCGATCTTGGCGCGCAGCGAACGCGCGCCGTCGGGAAACTCGCCCGCCTTCATGCGGGCAAACAGGTCGAGGTTTTCCGCCACGGAGCGGTTGCGGAACGGGCTGTCCTTGCCCGGACGATCGGGCGCGCCGCGGTATTCGTCGGTTTCCTTGGGCGACAGGTCGCAAACATACGCCTTGCCGCGCTGGATCAGCGTGACGGCGTAAGAGTGCAGCTGCTCGAAATAGTCACTGGCGAAGAACGGTTCCGCGTTCGCCTGGCCGGCGCCGGGTGACGCGGCGGCGAGGTGGTAGTCGGGCTGGCCGTTGATCGTCTGCACCGACGGCGTGGCGCCCTTCGGCTTGAGCCCGAGGCACTGATCGGCCCAGCCCGCGATGAGCCACTTGATGTCGTCAACGATGGCGTCGACATACTCGACCTCCTCCTTGGCCGGGTTGGTGTCGTCCATCCGCAGGTTGCACTGGCCGGAGTTTTCCTTGGCGATGCCGAAATCGATGCAGATGGCCTTGGCGTGGCCGATGTGCAGGTAGCCGTTCGGCTCAGGCGGAAAGCGCGTGACGATCTTCGCATAACGCTTCTGCGCGACGTCCTGCGCGACGATGTCGCGGATGAAGTCACTGGGCGCGGGCGCGGCGGCGTTGGAGTCGTCGGTCATAACGCGGCAAATTGCGGGGCCCGCGGGCGCGAGGCAACGCCACATTTTGGCGCGTCTCAGCAACCGTGCGGCGCGTCAGCGGGCGGATGGCAGAAACTGCTGCCGGAGCGCCAACTGGGCGGCGTGGCAGGCCTTGGTGGCGTGGGCGCCGCCTTGGTTGCAGACGACGAGGATGGCGCAGTCGCGTTCGGGCACCAGCAGCGCGGAGCAATACCACATCGTGTTCGACCCGTCGTGCGAGAGGAGCATCCCGCGCGCGCCGGCCCCGTCACCCTTCGCCCACGGTGCCTCGGCCACGCCCCAGCCGCAGGCGTAGCGCATGCCGGCACCGTCAGCGGGCCGGTGAAGAAAATCGAAGGAGTCTGCGGACAACAGCGCGACCTGACGGTGCGGGTTGGCGGTGTCACCGCGGAGGTGAAGTGCCACGAACTTGGCCCAATCCGGCAGTGAAACGTGGACCATCCCGGCTGGAGCGATGGCGGCAGGATTGTCGGCGCCGGGGCCGGGCTGGACGGCGCGACCGAGAAAATCATGGGCGCGCGGTTGGTCGTGGCTGACCGGCGTTCCGGGCGGGCCGATACCCGCCGTCTTCATACCCAACGGCTCGAAAACCTCGGCCTGAATCAGGTCTTCCCAGCTGCGGTGCATCACGGTTTCGGCCATCGCGCCGGCGAGGGAGTAGCCAGCGTTGCTGTAAAGATACTGTGTGCCGGGCGTGTTCACCGGCGGACGAGCGAGCACGCCACGAACCAGTTCCATGCGTTGCTCCACCGGAGTTCCGTTTTGTTTCCACAGCCGACCCCAGAGGCCGTCTGCGCTCAAATCGGCCGGAACTCCGGCGCGATGGTGCAGCAATTGCGTGAGCGTCACTGCGCGCCAGGCGGGATCCAGCGGTGAAACGGTCGGGCCGAAGACGTCGCCGATCGTCGTGTCCCAGCGCAATTTTCCCTTTTCCACGAGCCGGGCGATCAGCGTCGCGGTCACCGCCTTGGTGTCCGAACCCAGGTGAAACTGGTCGTTGATCGTCACGCGCTCTGGGCGGCCCGCCTCGCGCACCCCGGTCACGCCTGCGGCCACGATTTGGTCGCCCCGCAGGACGACGGCGGCGAGGGCCGGGACCTTCGCGTCAACGCGGATGGTCTCGAGCAGGGCACCGAGATCCTGCGCGCCAATCACTGCGGGACCGACAGCGGAAGCCTCGGCGGGCGCGGCATTGCGGGCGGGATCGGGGCGCAGTTTGAATGCGAGCCAGGCCAGCGCGAAGATTGCGCCGACCACCAAGATTATGCTCCCGCCGCCGATCATGAGGGTGAGTTTGAGCCAACGGGGCATGGCGGGGAACCGGCCGGGTCGCTACTTTTTCTTGCGGAACGGCGCCGTGGACGGACCAGCGGGCGTGGGCAGCTGGCCGTCGGCGGCCATTTCGCGGAGCAGGCTGCCGAGGTAGGGGATGAGCTGTTTCTTGCGGCTGACGATGCCGGGCAGGTCGAAGATCTCGTCCTGCTCGACGTGCGCGAAGGAGATGCGGCGGATGACGCCCTCGTCGGCCTTGACCAGCATGAGCGAATTCTGGGTGTTGATGTCCGTGACGAGCAGGCAGGCGAACGCGAGGCGCTCGTCGTTGCGCAGTTCCTGCAGGGCGTCGGCGATCGGCCGGGCGTGTTGCCAGAAATTCCCGAAGCCCAGTTCCTCGACCTGCGAAACGGCGAAACGGACGCCTTCCTCCTCATAAATCTTGAAGTCGGAGCGGACGACCTTGGCGGGTGGATTCGCGAGGATGACGGAGCCGGAGCTGAAAATCTCGTCGGCGAGCTGCAGCGGGTCGACGCCGGCAAGGCCAGAAAGCCAGGAGAGAATGGCGCCGTCCTTCGGCGTGGTGGTTGGCCCCTTGAGCAGGAGCGTGTCGGAAATCAGCCCCGCCATCATGATGCCGGCGATCTCGCGCGACGGGGTGAGGCCCTCGCGCCGGAAAAGGTCGGCGACGATCGTGCACGTCGAACCCACGGGTTCGTTGATGAACAGGATGGGCTGCTGGGTGTTGAGCGCGCCGAGGCGGTGGTGATCGATGATCTCGGTAACCGTGACCTCCTCCGCGCCCGGGACGGCCTGCGTGATTTCGTTGTGGTCGACCAGGACGAGGCGGGTGCGGACGGGCTTGAGCAGGTCGCTCTTGGTCAGGATGCCCTGGAGCGTGCCGTCGTCGTCGGTGACGAGCAACGCGTGGGGGGAGCCGGCGGCAAATTTCTTGCGCGCGTCGGTGAGCCGGGCGTCGGCGCTGATGGTGGCGAACTTGCGGTCGATGACGCGATCCATCGTGGACGCCGTGCGGACGACCCAGGCGGTCGTGGCGGAGTCGTAGGGGCTGCTGATGAGGCTGACGCCCTTGGCCTTGGCGAGTTCGATGATCTCGGGTTCGACCTCGAGGTTGCTGGTGATGACGAGGGCGCGGATGCCGAGTTCGATGGAGCGCTTCTGAACGTCGCGGCGGTCGCCGACGATGATGAGCGACTGATCGGCGGGGATTTTCTCGCGCTCGGAAATGCTCCAGAACGAACGGATGTCCATCGTGCCGAGCCGGACAAACAAATCCTCGATCTTGCGCTCGCCGACGAGGTGGAGCGGCCGGGCGCGGAGGGCGCGGGTGATGTTGGCGAGTGAAGTCTTAACCTGCCGCATGAGGCGCGGCTCGTGGGCGCGGGGGATGAAATTGCTGCCGAGCGCGGCGAGCGAGACGGTGCCGACGATGCCGCGGCGGGGCGAGAGCACCGGCAGCAAGCGGATGTCGTGGCGGTCAATCAGCTCGAGTGCCTCGGCGCAGGTGGCGGACTCGGGCACCGACACGACGTCGGTCGTCATGAGGTCGCGCACGCGCGGGCTGACATCGCTGAGATACAGCGGCAGGGGCTGGTGGAAGCGCGCGAGAATGGTGTCGATGCGGGCGTTGGAATTGCCACACCGCGCAGCGACGTAACCCTGTTCGCCGCGCTGGGTTTTGTAGGCCGCGTAGGCGATGGCCGAGCAAATCGCGTCGGCGTCCGGGTTCTTGTGTCCGACCACGTAGATCGGAGTGGGAGCCGGGACGGCTAGGTCGGGTTTGGCGGTCGCGGAAGCGGCAGTCGTCATGCGGACCCGGGAGGTTGACGACCGCCCCCGCCCGGGGAAAGCGGTAAATGGCCCGCCCGTGAGCTTGTTTCACAGTCGCGCCTGCCGTTGAGCGCTCAGGGCCCGGCCTCGGCGACGGCGCCGTCGGGCGTGCCGGTTCCGCCGTTGGCGGTGGCATACACCCGGGCGGGATTGCCGCTGTTGGCGGGGATGGCCTGCAGGACGCTGTCCACGAGTCGGCCCGAGCTGTTGGAGACGAACTTCTGCACGGTGTCGGGGTAGAACACGACGTTGCCGCCGAGAAACACGACCTGGCCGCCGGCTTCCTTGTAGACTCCATTGGCGGCATCCCACGTCCCCGCGGTGGTCAATCCCCGCGTGAACGCGACTGGCGTCGTGGCCGGGTCGCCCATCTTCAAGCCGCCGACAAATTCCCAGCTTAACGCCGCGTTGGCGGTGAACGTGGTGTCGAGCGTGCGGCGGGTGGCGTCGGTCTTGGCGAGGATGGCGTCGGGATAGGTGCCGTTGAAGAGCGGGTCGTTTTTGGCATAGTAGAACGTGGGGTCGTTCAGCATGCCGTTGCGCGCGAGGATGGCGGGCCAGAGATAGGCGAGGGACGGCGCGGTGAGGACGCCCTGCTGTTGGAGCGCGACGGGATCGGGCAGGCGGTCGTTGTTGTCGCTGGCGTAGATCATGGCGGCCTTCGCGATTTCGCGGAGGTTGCTCGCGTCGACGGTGCGCTGGGCCTTTTCCCGGACGGTGCCGACGGTGGGGATGATGATGGCGGCGAGGATGCCGATGATCGCGATCACGGTCAGCAATTCGATCAGCGTGAAGCCCGCGCGGGCGTGAGGACAGGGTGGGGTGGTCATGGGAAATGGGCAGTGGGGACGGTGGCTTCTCCTCCGGTGGCGGTGCGGGCGGAATCCGCGCCCGGGACTCGACAAGACTTTGTCTGGTCCCCTAGCATGGCCGGTCATGAAAATTTACCTGGATGGCAAATTCGTCGATGAAGCCGATGCGAAGATCTCCGTGTTCGATCACGGTCTCCTCTACGGCGACGGCGTTTTCGAGGGCATCCGACTCTACGGCGGCAACGTTTTCCGTCTCGAGGAGCACCTGGAGCGCCTCGAATACTCCGCCAAGGCCATCCTGCTGCAGATGCCGCTTTCGCGCAAGGAACTGAGCGACGTCACCTGTGAAACGTGCCGGCAGAACGGTCTCACCGATGGCTATATCCGCCTCGTGATCACGCGCGGCGTGGGCGATCTCGGCCTGGCGCCGTGGCTGTGTGCGAAGCCGTCGCTGTTCATCATCGCGTCGAAGATCTCGCTCTATCCGAAGGAGCACTACGACAACGGGCTTGCGATCGTCACCGTGCCGACGCGCCGCATCAACCCCGCCGCGCTGCCGTCCACCGTCAAGTCGCTGAACTACCTCAACAACATCCTCGGCAAGATCGAGGCGAAGCAGTTTGGCGCGCTCGAGGGCATCATGCTCAATGACCAAGGCTACATCGCCGAGTGCACCGCGGACAACATCTTCATCGTCCACAAGGGCGAACTCATCACCCCGGCCGCCTCGCAGGGCGCACTCAAGGGCGTCACACGCTCCACGATCTTCTCCATCGCGCAGGAACTCAAGCTGCCGATCCGCGAGGCGGACATGACGCGCTATGATGTCTGGGTTGCCGACGAGTGCTTCCTCACCGGTTCCGGCGCGGAAGTGATCCCCGTGGTGAAGCTCGACGGCCGCGTCATCGGCTCCGGCAAGCCCGGCCCGATCACGCAGCAGGTGCTGGCGGCGTTTCGTCGCCGGGTGCTCGTCGAGGGCACGCGGATTTGAGACGGATTTTCCGGGTGAAATCCGGAAAAGACTTGGGTGGCGCGCGGCGGTGCCGATCAGCTGCATTGTGCACGCACGCTTGCCAGTTCGGGCGGCTATGGCATAGTGCCCTCACGTAATTTAACCGTTTTTAAACAACCGCCCATGGCCACTCCGCTCAAATGCGATCTCTGCACCAAGCCTGCCACGGTGCACCTCACGCAGATTGTGAACAACAAGGTGCACAAGGTGGACCTGTGCGAGGAATGCGCGCAGGCCAAGGGCGTCACGGACCCGAGCGGATTCTCCCTGGCCGATCTCCTGTTGAAGGCCTCGCTCAACCCCGAACCGGCCGCGGCGGCGGGCGTGCGCTGCGAGCAATGTGGGTTCACGCAGAACGACTTCAAGAAGCAGGGCCGCTTCGGTTGCCCGGCGTGTTACGATACGTTCAGTGCGCTGATCGAGCCGCTGCTCGACACGATGCACAAGGGCATCACGCACACCGGCAAGGTGCCGCAGAAGGCGCTCGCCCGCAAATCACTCTATGACCGGCTGACCAAGCTCGAAACGGACCTCACCGAGGCGATCAAATCCGAGCGCTATGAGGACGCCGCCCGCACCCGCGATGAAATCAACCAAGTCAAACACTCCTTCGGGCAGAAACCGTCGCGTTGAGGCCATGACGATCTCCTCGCTCATCGATACTCCTTCCGAGCTTACCGATGCCGCGAGCAGCAAGACCGCCATCGTCCTGATGACGCGCGTCCGCCTGGCCCGCAATCTGGCAGGCAATTCCTTTCCCGGCTGGGCCAAGCCCGCGCAGCGGGAGGAAATCCTCGCGACCTGCCGCGAGGCCGTTTCCGCCACGCTGCCGATGAAGCGCAGCCTGAGCCTGAGCATCGACGAGCTCACCGACCTCGAGAAGCAGATCCTCGTTGAACGCCACCTGATCAGCCGCGAGTTGAGCGGCGCCAAGTCCGGCGCTGGCGCGGTCATCAGCCGCGACCAGGCCTATTCGGTCATGATCAACGAGGAGGACCACCTTCGCATCCAAGTGCTGCGCTCGGGCTTCCAGCTCAAGAAGGCCTGGACCACGATCAACGACCTCGACTCGGCGCTGGAGGACCGCCTCGACTATGCCTTCTCGCCCACGCTCGGCTATCTCACCGCCTGCCCGACGAATCTCGGCACCGGCATGCGCGCCTCGGCGATGATGCACCTCCCGGCGCTGGTCATCGCGAGCCAGATGGAAAAAGTTGTCCGTGCGGTGAACCAGCTCGGCATGGTCGTGCGTGGGTTGTTCGGCGAGGGCTCGGACGCCAGCGGCAGCATCTTCCAAATTTCCAACCAAACGACCCTCGGCGAGTCGGAGGAAGGCATCATCAAGCGCCTGGGCAGCGTGCTCAACTCGATCATCGAGCACGAGCTGAACGCGCGGCAGAAGCTCCTCGAGGCGGACCCGAACAAGATCTTCGACAAGATCGGCCGCGCCTTCGGCATCCTGCAGAACGGCCACGTGCTGAGTTCCAGCGAGGCGATGAACCTGCTCTCGCTGATCCGGCTCGGCGTCGACCTCGGCGTGTTTCCCGACACGAACCGCTGCGTGATCGACCGCCTCCTGATCGAGTCGCAGCCCGGTCACCTGCAGCACGCGCAGCGCGGGGAGTTCGAGCCCGGCCAGCGCGACCTGCTGCGCGCGATGCGGCTCCGCAGCGAATTTGCAAATTTCACGAAACCCAATTTTACTTTGAGTTCAGACGGGCCGAATTAATCCCACCTTCAACTACCTATTTATGTCCCAAGAGCCGATGAACAACTTCACGCCGCGCGCGCAGCAAGTCCTTGCACTTGCGCGCAAGGAAGCCGACCGCTTCCACCACAACTACGTGGGCACGGAGCACATCCTTCTCGGGCTGATCAAGCTCGGGCAGGGCGTCGCCGTGAGCGTGTTGCAGAAGATGGGCCTCGATTTGGAGACGGTGCGCGCGGCGGTCGAAAAGCAGGTGGGCACCGGCCAGGAAACTAAGACCCAGGGCAGCATTCCCTACACCCCGCGGGTGAAGAAGGTCCTGGCGCTGGCCGGCAAGGAAGCGAAGACGCTCAACCATTCCTACGTGGGCACGGAACACATCCTCCTCGGCCTGCTGCGCGAGGGGGAGGGCGTCGCCGCCCGCGTGCTCAAGTCCCTCGACATCGACATCGAGCGCACCCGCAACGAGATCCTCCGCGAACTCGACCCGCAGTTTTCCGCCGGCGAACAGGGCGGCGGCGAGGAAGCCGCCGCGGGCGGACCGCAGCGCCCCAGCGCCCAGAGCGAGGACAAGAAAGAGGTCAAGACGCCCGCACTGAAGGCGTTTGGCCGCGACCTCACCGAACTCGCCCGCAAGAGCGAGATGGACCCCGTCATCGGCCGGAAAAATGAAATCCGCCGCGTCATCCAGATTCTCTGCCGCCGCACCAAGAACAATCCCGTCCTCATCGGCGAGGCCGGCGTGGGCAAGACCGCCATCGTCGAGGGCCTCGCCCAAGAGATCGCTGCCGGCAATGTCCCGGAGATCCTCGCGGAGAAGAAGGTCATCACCCTCGACCTCGCGTTGATGGTCGCGGGCACCAAATACCGCGGCCAGTTCGAGGAGCGCATCAAGGCCGTGATGGACGAGATTAAACGGGCCAAGAACATCATCCTGTTCATCGACGAGCTCCATACCATCGTCGGCGCCGGCGCCGCGGAAGGTGCGATGGACGCCTCCAACATCTTCAAGCCCGCGCTTTCCCGCGGTGAGCTGCAGTGCGTGGGCGCGACGACCCTCAACGAGTATCGCAAATACATCGAGAAGGACTCCGCGCTCGACCGCCGCTTCCAGTCCGTGAAGGTCGAGGCGCCGTCCGTGGAGGACACGATCCTGATCCTCAAGGGCATCCGCTCGAAGTATGAGGACCACCACAAGGCCACGTTCAGCGACAAGTCGCTCGAGGCCGCCGCCAAGCTTTCGGACCGTTACATCACCGGTCGCTTCCTGCCCGACAAGGCCATCGACGTGATGGACGAGGCCGGCTCGCGCGCCCGCATCGGCGCCCTGACCCGCCCGCCTGACGTTGAGAACATGACGAAGGAGATCGAGGCCGTCTGCGCGCTCAAGGAGAAGGCCATCGCCGAACAGCATTTCGAGGAGGCCGCGAAATTCCGCGACCAGGAGAAGCAGCTCCGCGCCAAGCAGGAGCAGATCACCGAGGAATGGAAGAAGGCCCGTGAGGAAAAACGCGTCGCCATCGACGAGACCCTCATGATGCAGGTGGTTGCCGACTGGACGGGCATTCCGCTCAACCGCATGGAAAAGAAGGAGAGCGAGAAGCTCCTCTCCATGGAGGGTGAGCTCCAGCGCGCCGTCATCGGCCAGGATATCGCCTGCAGCGCGGTCGCCCGCGCCCTGCGTCGCTCCCGCGCGGACCTCAAGGATCCCCGCCGCCCCATCGGCTCATTCCTCTTCGTCGGCCCCACCGGCGTCGGCAAGACCATGCTCGCGAAGCAGCTCGCCGCGCAGATGTTCGGCAACCAGGACGCGCTCATCCAGATCGACATGTCCGAGTACATGGAGAAGTTCGCCGTCTCCCGCCTGGTCGGCTCGCCTCCGGGCTATGTCGGCTATGACGAGGGTGGCCAGCTGACCGAGGCCGTGCGGCGCAAGCCCTACGCGGTCGTCCTCTTCGACGAG
>CAIPAH010000005.1 GCA_903862955.1 uncultured Opitutia bacterium | reverse complement strand
CATATAGTTTCTGCAGGAGCATGATGATGCCGAACACCATGGTAGTCGCGCCGACGACTGCGGTGCCGATAAGTACGGGCTTGGCGGTGGCCTTAAAGGTGTTGCCGGCGCCGTCGCCCTTCTCGAGCTGGTATTTGGCGTTCTCGAAGTCCGGCTGGAAGCCGAAGTCCTTCTCGATCTCAGCGGCGATGCCGGGGCGGCCCTCGATCTGGGAGAGCTCATAGACGGACTGGGCGTTGTCGGTGACGGGGCCGTAGCTGTCGACGGCGATGGTGACCGGGCCCATGCCGAGGAAGCCGAAGGCCACGAGGCCGAAGGCGAAGATCGGCGCCGCGAAGAGGAACTTCGCGGGCATCAGCGTGAGCAGCGCGGGATTCTGGGAGAAGTAATACGAGGCGGCCATCAGGAGCATGATGACGAGGCCCATCCAGAACGCCGAGAAGTTGCCGGCCACGAGGCCCGACAGGATGTTGAGCGAGGCGCCGCCATGCTTGGAGCAGTTGGTGACTTCCTTCACGTGGCGGGAGTTCGTGCTGACGAACACCTTGGTGAACTCCGGGATCAGCGCGCCGGCGACGGTGCCGCAGCTGATGATGACGGAGAGGACCCACCAGAGGTCGCCATTCACGCCGCGCTGGTGCGCGAGCAGGAAGTAGGAGGCGAGGAAGGTGATGCCGATGGACACCGCGGAGGTGATCCAGACGAGGTGCGTGAGCGGGGCCTCGAAATCAAAGTCCTTCAGGCTGCCATACTTGGCGCGGGAGATGACCTGGTTGAGGCCGTAGGACACCAGCGAGGTGACGATCATCAGCGCGCGCATGGTGAAGAGCCACACGATGAGGAGCGCACAGAGCTCGGAGCTGGAGGCCAGCGCGAGGGCGAGGAAGGCGATGAGCGCGACGCCCGTGACGCCGTAGGTCTCGAAGCCGTCGGCGGTGGGCCCGACCGAGTCGCCGGCGTTGTCGCCGGTGCAGTCCGCGATCACGCCCGGGTTCTTCGGGTCATCCTCGGGCAGCTTGAAGACGATCTTCATCAGGTCGGAGCCGATGTCGGCGATCTTGGTGAAGATGCCGCCGCAGATGCGGAGGACGGAGGCGCCGAGGGATTCGCCGATGGCGAAGCCGATGAAGCAGGGTCCGACGAGTTCCCGCGGCAGGAACACCAGGATGCAGATCATGAAGAACAGCTCCACGCAGACGAGGAGCAGGCCGACGCTCATGCCGGAGCGGAGGGGAATGAAGAGTGTGTTGAGCGGGTTGCCCTTGAGGGCGGAGAACGCGGCGCGGGAGTTGGCGACGGTGTTGATGCGGATGCCGAACCAGGCAACGCCGTAGGAGCCGAGGATGCCGAGGATGGAGGCGAGGAGGATGACGGCGACGTGGACCGCGGAGTTGTGGCCGAGGTAGCCGAAGTAATAGACCATGCAGGCACCGATCAGGACCCAGAGGATGGCGAGGAACTTGCCCTGCGTGAAGAGGTAAGTCTTGCAGGTTTCCCAGATCATGTGGGAGACGCTGGCCATCGAGGAGTGCACCTGCAGGGCCTTGGTCTGCGTGTATTGGACGATGCCGAACACGGCACCGATCGCGCAGATCAAGATGCCCAGATACATCAGCGTCTCACCGCTGATGCCACCCAAGCCGTCAAACCTCACGTGCGTGAGGTCGGGAATCTTGATGTCCGCCTCGCTCGCATGGAGCGAAGGCAGTAGGAAAGCCGCCAGGGCGGCAGTGCCCAGTTGGGTGAAGCGTCGTAGTTTCATGGTCATGGGAGGGGGTGGGGAAGCGGTCATTCAGGCGGGCGTGTCATATGTGCGCGAGCCAATTTTGCCTCGCCCCTTGTAGAAAAGTCCCGCTTATCCGTGGGTGTGCTGCCCTAATGCGCCGCTTGGTTTTCCCTCCCATGCATCACCTCCGCTTCCGCCAGGTTCACCTCGATTTTCACACCAGCCAACAGATCCCCGCGGTCGGGGCGAAGTTCAACAAGCGGCAGTTCCAGGAGGCGCTGAAGGTCGGGCACGTGAACTCGATCACGGTCTTCTCGAAGTGCCACCACGGCTACAGCTACCACCCGACGAAGATCGGGCAGATGCACCCCAACCTGAAGTTCGACCTGCTCGCGCGGCAGATCGACGCGTGCCGCGAGATCAACGTGCGGTGCCCCATTTACCTCAGCGCGGGCCTCGACGAGCTGATGGCGTTCGCCCATCCGGATTGGGTCGTGAAGCGCAGGGACGGGGTGAACTGGAAACCACTCGAGGTGGACTGGTTCGGGCGGATCCTCCGGTTCAACTCACCCTATCTCGACTATCTCTGCTCGCAGATCGCCGAGGTTTGCCAGCGCTGGCCGGACAACGACGGCATCTTCCTCGACATCATCGGCACGCAGATGGACTACAGCGATGACGCGCTGAAGGAAATGAAGCACGCCGGCCTGAACCCCGAGCTCGACGGCGACGTCAAGACCTACGCCGAGTCGGTGCTTTACCGCTATTTCAAGGCCACCAACGCCGCGGCGCAGTCGGTGCGCAAGGACACGCCGATATTCCACAACTCCGGCCACATCTCCCTGGGAGCGCGGAAGGCGCTGGGCTACAATACGCATCTCGAGATGGAATCGCTGCCGACCGGCGGCTGGGGCTACGACCATTTCCCGATGTCGGCGCGCTACGTCATCACGCAGAAGTGGGATTTCATGGGCATGACCGGCAAGTTCCACAACACGTGGGGCGAATTCGGCGGCTTCAAGCGGCCGGCGGCGCTGCAATACGAGTGCGGCGCGATGCTGGCTTACGGCGCAAAGGTCAGCGTGGGTGACCAGCTGCACCCCAACGGCGAGATGAACCTGGACACCTATCGGCTGATCGGCGCGGCGTATGCCGAGGTCGAAAAGAAGGAGCCGTGGTGCGATTACGTGAAGCCCGTGGCGCGCATTGCGCTTGTGAGCTGCGAGATCAACCAGGACCGCTGGCGCGGCGGCCAGGCCGCTTCGGCCGTCGCCGACGAGGGCGCGGGGCGCATGCTATTTGAACTGCACCAGCCCTTCGTGGTGCTCGACACGCACGCCGATTGGAGCGGCTACGACCTCGTGGTGCTGCCGGACACGTTTGTCATGACCCCGGCCAACGTGGTCAAGGCCAAGAAGCTCCTGGCCAAGGGCGGGCGGATCATCGCAGCGGGGACGGCTCTGCTCGACGAGAAACACGAGAAATTTGCGGTGGATCCGGGCGCAAAGCTGCTCGGCCGCTCGAACTGTGAGGTCGACTACCTCGTGGCCACCGCGCTTACGCCGCGCGTGGCGGTCAAGTCCGCGATCGCGATCTCCGGCGGCGCGTTTGAGATCAAGCCGACGCGCGCCAAGGTCCTGGCGGGACGCCGGGAGTCGTATTTCAACCGCACGTGGGAGCACTTCACCTCGCACCAGCACGCGCCAGACAAGCCGGGCGAGGCGACGCCGGCGGCGGTGATCAGCCCGCAGATCGCCTATTTTGCCCACGACCTGTTCACGCGTTACCGCGCGCACGGCCAGCCGCTTTACCGCGACTTCTTCGAGGCGGCCCTCCGCCGACTGCTCGGCAACAAGCTGCCGGCGGAGACGAGTTTGCCGACCACCGGCCGTCTGGGCCTGCTCGAGCAGAAGCACGAGCGGCGCTACGTGGCGCACCTGCTGTATTCGCCGACCAGCACGCGCGGCAAGATGCGCGACCTGCCGATCGAGCTGATCGAGGACGTCATCCCGCTGCGCGACACGCGCGTGGCGCTGCGCCTGCCCCGGAAGGTCAAGACCGTCCAACTGGTGCCCGACGGCGAGGCGCTGGGCTTCACGCAGGAGGACGGCGTCGTGTCGTTCACCGTGCCGGAATTCGCGAGCCACCAGATGGTGGAACTGGCGTATTGACGGCAGGGCGCGCCGCTGGAACCCAACGCAGGTCGGGGTTTATCCCCGATATCGGGCGTAAAGCCCGGACCACAATTGGGTCCGCCTTCGCCGAGGCTACGGCGGACAGATTCCTTTCGGCTTCCGAAAGGAATCTGCCCGGGGCCGGACTCGAACCAGCACGGCCTTTCGGCCAAGGGATTTTAAGTCCCTTGCGTCTACCATTTCGCCACCCGGGCGTGGGTTGCGGCGGGAACTTTCGGCGTCCGGGGCCTAACCGTCAACCTCCCGGCGAGGAGGAAATGGGCCTTGCGGGGTGGGCGTGGTCGACCCACGTTGCGGCCCTGTGAAAATCGGATTTCTCGGCGGGAGCTTTGACCCCGTGCACTTCGGCCACCTGATGGCGGCGCAGGATGCATTTGAGCAATGCAAGCTCGACCGGCTGATCCTGGTACCGGCGGCGAAGGCGCCGCTCAAGCCCAACGACGAGACCTGCTCGACCGCGGACCGGCTGGCGCTGTTGCACGCGGCGGTGGAGTGGGACAAGCGCTTTGAAGTCTCCGACCTCGAGCTGCGGCGGGGTGGGGTGAGCTACACGATCGACTCCGCGAGGCATTTTCGCGCGCTCTACCCGAACGATGAGCTCTACTGGATCATCGGCGGCGACCAGCTGCCGAAGCTGCACCTGTGGAAGGACATCGCGGAACTCGCGAAGCTCGTGGAGTTCATCTTCCTCGAGCGGCCCGGTCACCCGGTGAAGGCCGTGCCGGAAATCCCCGGCCTGCGGCTGCGGCGCTGCGACGGGCATTTGCTGGCGATCAGCTCGACGGAGCTGCGCGAGCGCGTGAAGCGCGACCTGTCGCTCGACTATTTCGTGCCGCACAAGGCGATTGTATATATCCGCAATCACGGTCTCTATCGCTGACACTCAATGAAGGGCAAAAAATCAAACGCGCTGCAGCTGGTGAAACTCTGCTGTCAGGCGCTGGACGAAAAGAAGGCGGTCGACCTGCAGGTGCTGGACGTCAGCGAGCAATCCTCGATCACGGACTACCTGGTGGTGGCCACCGGCACGTCGGAGCCGCATCTGCGCGCCCTGCGCGTGGAACTGGAGAAGGCGATCGACGCCAGCAAGAACCGGATCGTCGGCATGGAGACCGCGCAGGAAAGCGGCTGGATCGTGGTCGATGTGTTCGACGTGATGGTGCATCTCTTCACGCCCGACACCCGCGCGAAGTATGGCTTGGAAAATCTCTGGAAAGACGCCGTGGAAGTCTCGGTTCCCAAGCTCTTAGGCGTGGTCGCCAAGCCCAAGAAGAAGACCGTGGCCGCGAAGCGAAAGAAAGCCGCCAAGTAGTCCTCGGTTGGCGGAGGGTTTGCCCGATCTTTGGTTTCCTGAGGGAATCATCTTGGGGTCCTTCGGGATTCTTTACTAGGTGATAAACCCTAGTTTCGGGTTTATTTTTACACTTTCATTTCAAACTCGGTCGCTGTCTCTCGCCCCGCCATAAGATTAGCCGGCGGTTGCGATTGGGCGGGGGAGGTGTTTATTTTACTAGTTATTAATGGGATGGTAGATATATAATCTTGGATCCCGATCCGGAGCTTGCTCATCCTTGGAAATCACGAGGCTCTTCCCGTGCGTTTGACCTGCTTCTATCATTCAGTCGCGCAATTTACTAAGTAATCTCCCGCAGGCCGAACCAAAGAATAGCCTTGTTTCAAGAAGTCCCTCTGCTACAGCTAAACCCTACTGCTCCACCGGAGCTATTCTTATAATAGTCCTAATCGTATTACCTATGAAAAATGCTAACAAAACCAAGGGCTTTACCCTTGTTGAAATCATGATTGTCGTCGTCATCATCGGCCTCCTGGCCGCGATGGCGATTCCGGCGTTCCAGAAGGTCCGTTCGGCCTCCCAGGACAAGACCGTGTTGAACAACGCGCGTCAGCTGTCTGCGGCCGCCGACCAGTACTACCTGGAAAACGGTGTGTCGACGGTGACCCTCGGCAGCCTCGTCGGTACCACGAACTACGTGAAGGCCCTCAACCTGGTGGCCAACGAGACGTATCCGAGCGCTTACACGCAGGGTATTGCGATCACCATCTCCGGTGTCGCGATGGCCCGTACGATCACGTACGCCCCGTAAT
>CAIPAH010000004.1 GCA_903862955.1 uncultured Opitutia bacterium | reverse complement strand
GCCGAACAGCGCGTCGCGGCTGTTTCCGCTGAGCGCGACCGGGAAATCGCCGCCAAGGCCGAAGCCCAACGGCTCCTCCAAGCAGAGGTCGCCGCCCACCAACGCTGGGAAAAACTCTGTCGCGAGGCCGAGGCCCAGATTGCCGTTCTCAAGCGGGACGTCGTGGCCGAAGCCGCCGCCAAGGCCGCAGCGAGCCAGCGGCTCGCGGACGCGGAACAGCGCGTCACGGCCGTCACCGTCGAGCGCGATCGAGAAATCACCGCGAAGGCCGAGGCCCAGCGCCTGCTCCAGGCGGAGCTCGCCGCCCACCAGCGCTGGGCAAAGCTCTGCCGCCAGGCCGAGGCGCAGATCGCAGCTCTCAAAGAGGATGTCGCTGCCGAAGCTGCCGCCAAGGCCAGCGCCAGCCAGCGGCTTGCGGACGCGGAACGGCGCATCGCTGCCGTTTCCGCTGAGCGCGACCTGGAAACCGCCGCCAAGGCCGAGGCTCGGCGCCTGCTCGAGGCGGAAGTCGCCGCCCACCGGCGATGGGAAAAACTCTGCCGCGAGGCCGAGGCTCAAATTGCCGCTTTCAAAAAAGCTATGGCCGCCGAGGCCCTCGCCAAGGCCACCGCATATCAACGGCTCGCGGAGGTTGAAGAACGCGTTGTTGCGGTCTCAGCTGAGCGCGACCGAGAGATCGCCGCGAAGGCCGAGGCCCAGCGCCTGCTCCAGGCGGAGCTCGCCGCCCACCGGCGATGGGAAAAACTCTGTCAAGCGGCCGAGGCCCAGATTGCTGCCCTCAAGCGGGATGTCGCCGCCGAGGCCGCCGCCAAGGCCGCCGCGAGCCAGCGGCTCGCGGACGCGGAACAGCGCGTTGTGGCTGTTTCCGCTGAGCGCGACCAAGAGATCGCCGCCAAGGCCGAGGCTCGGCGCCTGCTCGAGGCGGAAGTCGCCGCCCACCGGCGATGGGAAAAACTCTGTCAAGCGGCGGAAGCCCAGATCATCACCCTCCAAGCGAACGTCGCAGCGGAGGCTGCAGCCAAGACCGCCCTCAACCAGCGGCTCACCGAGGCCGAGCAGCGCATCCGTGTCGTCATCACAGAACGCGACCGCGAAATCGCTGCGCACGGGCAAACCCGGCAGGCGCTCGACGCCGAGTTCGCGGCCCACCGGCGCTGGGAGAAACTCAGCGGTGAAGCCGAGGTCCAAATCGCCGCCCTCCGGAATCAGGTCGCTGCCGAGGCCGGCGCCAAGGAGCAGGCACAGCAGTCGCTCGCGGTGGAGGTGTCCGCCCGCCAGCAATGGGAGGCCCTTTGCCATGCCGCGGAGCAACTGCCGGCCTCTCTCCGCCGGGAACTGGATGACGCGCGGCGCCAGCTCGACAAAGGCGCGGCGCAGATGCGCCAGCTGCAGGCCGACGTGGCGGCGCGGGTCGCGGAAAGCGCCCAGCGAGCCTACGCACTCGCAGCCGTGGAAGCAGCGCGGTCGCAGGCGGAGGCGGAAGTCTCGGCGCTGACCACCCGGCTGGCCCAGGCCGACTTCGCGCTCGAGCTGGCGGCCGAGCAGCGCCGGCACGATAATTTCCGACACAGCGGGATGGGACGCTGGCTCGGTTTCCGCAATGCCACGGTGCGCGCGCTGCGGAGGCTTTACTGCTGGGCAAAGATGAAGCCATTTGTGCCCGCGGGCGCACTGACGGCGCCGCGCATTGCGCAGGTCAACACCCACGACCTAATCGGCGGGGCGGAGCGCACGTCTTACGATCTACACGTTCAATATCGCCAGCGCGGGCTTCGGCCGAGCCTGACGGTCGGGGGTAAAAAGGGACAGGACGACGACGTCTTCGCCATTCCGTTCAAACCCTACGATTGGGAGCCCGCCGCCATCTGGCGCGACCGCTGGGGGTTGACCGAGGTCCTGTATCCCACGCCCGTCAAAGGAGTCTTCGAATGGCCGCATCTCCGTCAGGCGCATGTGGTGCACATCCACAACATGCACGGGCAGTATTGGAACTCGGCCACGCTGTTGCCGCTGGGCATGCAGCATCCGCTCGTGATCACGCTGCATGATGAGCACACGCTGACCGGCGATTGCTGTTACAGCTACGATTGTGAGCGCTGGTTGCGGGGGTGCGGAAAGTGCCCGCAAATCGGCTTGGCGCGAGACGCCCGTTACGCCCTGGGCGGGAGCGACCTCACGCGCCTCAACATCCACCTCAAGCGCGCGCTTTTTCGGGCCCCCCGTGCGTATCCGCTGGTCATCGTCACGCCTTCGCGCTGGCTCGCAGAACGAGCCAGGCGTTCACCCAATCTCCGCCACTTGCCCATCATCAGCATCAACAACGGCGTCGACCTGGATTTCTGGCGGCCGCAACCCCAGGCCGACTCGCGCCACGCTCTCGGCCTGCCCTTGGACAAAACCATCGCGCTCGTCGTGGCGAACCACCTGTCGGATCGTCGCAAGGGTTTCGATTGTGTGCTTGCCGCGATCCGCCTGCTGCCTTGCCCCAGCAACCTGCTCTTCGTCGTTGTCGGCAATATCACGGAAGAGCTCAAGGCGCAGGTCGCCGGTCTTCCCGTCGTCACTGTTGGCTATGTCCGCGACAAGGCCACGATGCGGAATCTTTTCAGCGCGTGCGACGTCACTCTCTCAATGTCCCGCAGCGACAACCTGCCCTATATGTGCATCGAATCCTTGGCCTGCGGTCGGCCGGTTTTCGGCTCAGCGGTCGGCGGTATTCCGGAAATCATCAATGATCCTCAGTTGGGTTGGCTCGCCTCCCTGCCCTTTAATCATCAATCAATTGCAACAACGCTGGCCAAAATCGACGGGGAGCCTCCCCTCGTCCGGGGCCAGCGCTTTATTGCCTGCCGGCGGTCAGCCGAGGCCCGATTCTCGCTTAAATTGATGGTTGAGCGATACCTTAACCTCTATCAAGAAATGCTCTGTGCTGCTCAGGACCGCCGTATTCCCAACCTAACCAAGCTCGTCCGCGAACCCCGCCTTCCCTCGTGAGAATCGCCCTGGTCACCCGTGAATATCCGCCGGAAACGCCTTGGGGTGGCATTTCCTCCTTCTACGTGCAACTGGCGCGGGGGCTCCTCGAGCATGGTCATGACGTGGAGGTTTTTTCCCAAGGAATTTATCACGAGCATACCCAGATGGTGGAAGGGATTCTCGTCCACCGCGTGATGGCGCGAACAAACGTGGTCGGGCCCGCCGCGGGAGGCTCCCAAGCGGAAAACGCGGACCTCAGCAATTTTGCCTTCTCCCTGGCGCAGGAATTCCTGCGCGTCTTTCTCCTCCGCCATCATGAGCAGCCCTTTGAGCTCGTGGAAGGCCACGAGCATCTCGGCGTCAATGCCTTCATCAACCAATACGCGCCGGACAATGTCGTCACGGTCACGCGCTACCATACGTCCTATCACAGCCTCGTGAAACGTGGGTTGGTGGACTGGCCGGTGCTGCCGCGGATCAGCAGCCTTGAGCGGCTGAGCCTGACCGCCGCGGACTTCCGGGTGGCAACCTCCACCTTCATCGACGCGATCATCCGGGAAGATTTCGGCCTGACTGACCCGGCCCCCGTGCTGGCGAATTTCACCGCGCCGCCTGCCTCCCCGCCACCCACGCCGGAGGACGGCCCCCGGGAAAACCTGGTCATTTTCGCCGGCCGCCTGGTGCAGGAGCATAAGCGGCCCGATCTCGCCGCCCGGGCGTTCCGGGCGCTGGCGGAGGAGTTCCCGCATTGGCGGATGGAATTCGCCGGCCCGGACATGCCCCAACCCGAGGGACGCACCACCTGGCAGCTCTGCGAGGGGCACCTCACCGACCTCGACCCAACCCGCTGGCATTACCACGGCGCGCTGCCCTTCGACGAGATGGAGAAGCTCTACCGCCGCGCCAAGGTCATCGTGGTGCCTTCTCGCTTTGAATCCTTTGGCATGGTCGCCATCGAGGCCATGCACCACGGCTGCGTGCCGCTGGTGTCGGACCAGACCGCCCTCATCGACGCCACCGCCAGCCCGGAGCTGGAATTCCGCAATGGCGACCTCGGCGACATGGTGGACAAACTGCGCATCCTGATGGGGGACGAAGCGTCCTGGCGGCAGCGGAGCGACTATTGCCGCGCGCGCGCCGTACAGGTTTTCAACCGCGATCATCTCCTCCTGCAGAATATCGACCTCTTCGCCCGGCTGCTGGAACGTCATGCCGTCCGGACGTTCCCCGCAGCAACGCCGAAGCCGGCGTCGGCGTTGCCACTCATTTCCATCGTCACGCCGTCCTACAACCACGCCGAGTGGATCGAGGAGACGATCAAGTCCGTGCTATACCAGGATTATCCCCGCATCGAACACATCGTCATGGATGGCGGGTCCACGGACCACACGGTGCAGATCCTGCGTAAATACCGCCACCTGCAATGGTCGTCCGAGAAGGACCTCGGCCAGTCCCATGCCATCAACAAGGGCCTGCTCATGGCCCGGGGAGAGATTGTGGCGTATTTAAATAGCGACGACGTGTACCGTCCGGGTGCATTCCAAGCCGTCGCCCGCGCCTTTCAGGAGAATCCCGACGTGCAGATCGTCGTGGGTAACTGCGATCTGATCGACGCCGGTGCCAAAGTCACTGGCCACCTGAAGGCCCGCGCGGGAAGCTTCAAGGACCTCATCCAATACTGGAGGTGGGACGAGCTGCACTGCATCCCGCAGCAAAGCGTCTTCCTGCGCCGTTCCCTGTTGTCGGAAATCGGGATGTTCGAGACCCGCTTCCACATGGTGATGGATTATAATTTCTGGCTGCGCGTCGCCCGCGTCCACCACTTCCACGTGATCGACCAGACACTGGCCGCCTTCCGGATCATCCCGAGCAGCAAGACCAGCAGTCGCACCGACGAAATGTACCATGAGGAATACATCGCGAGCAGCGAGTTCTGGCATGAATTGACCGCCGCGGAGCGCCGCGACATCGCGTTCAAGGCTCGCCGGCACGTTGCGAGCAAGCTGTTGGACCTCGCCGAGCATTACCTGCTCTCGACGACGCAGGGCCGCCGCCCGCTAAAGCATCTGTGGACCTCCTTCACTTGGTGGCCACCGATCGTACTCCGGCCGCGGTACCTGCTTTCCCTCTATGGCTCGATCGTCAAAGGTCCCAACGCCTCCTCCCGGCGGGCGGCCGAATTCCATCGTCGCTACCTCCATCGCGCGTGGCTGAAGATGCAGAGGCCGTGAGCCGCCCGGGCCCGATCGGCGCCCCGGCTTCACCTACGACTCACATGACCTACACCGTTGCCCAGCTCCAAGCTGAAATTGCCCGCCGCGCACCCTGGTATCAGTGCATTTCGTTTCCCCAGCATGGGATCGCCACGACCGACAACGCGGCCAACGCGATGCTGGACGGAGCGTGGGACAACAAGACCGACCACAATACCATTGAAGAGGCGGCGCGGCTTCGTCCCCGGCCCAAGTGGGACGCCATCGGTACGTTCCTGCCCTCCGTGCAGGGCCTCGAGGTGTTGGAGATTGGGAGCAATTGCGGTTTCTTCTCCTTCGAATTTGCCCGCCGCGGCGCCAAGTCCGTGACCGGCCTCGACGTTGCGCCCAAGTGGCTGGAGAACGCGGAGTGGGCCCGGGCCGTGCTCGGCTTCGACAATGTGCGGTTCTTCAACTGCGATTTCATGCGTTACGACGGCTTGCCCCAGCCGGCTCCCGGCCTGCTTTCCAACAGCGATTGGCAAATCCCGCTGCCCGATCGTCAGTTCGACCTGGTCTTCATGAGCACCGTGCTGGACCACCTCTTCTTCCCGCTGTTTGCCATCTACAAAATGTGCCGGATCTCCCGCCGGTGGGTGGTGATCGACGTGCCCGCGGCCGACGTGCCCGCCGACGAGTCCATGGCGCGCCTTTCCGTCGCCGCGGACCAGAGCCACCACGGGTTCACTTTCAGCCCCAAATTCCTGACAACCTACATTGGGCGGCTCGGCATCCCCGCCACCGACATCCAGACACGAATTTACAACGGCGGCCGCAATGTTTCCTACATTGTCGACGTTCGCCGGTTTTCGCAGGGCTTGCAGGGCGCGTAAGGCCGGGACCCTTGAGATGTCCCCGACCAAGACGAGCCCGGCGAAACCCGTGAGCACCCCAGTCTCGGAGGGCAATGCGCGTTAACCTTAATGCCCTCACGGGATCCCGGTTCATCGCCGCCTTGATGGTGGTGTTCTACCACTACGCACGCGACCTGCCGGGTTTTCGCCATTGGGCCAGCCACCGCTTGCTGGCGTCAGGGCCTGAAGCCGTAAGTTATTTTTTCTGTCTTTCCGGTTTCATCATGGCGTTGGTCTACGCGCCGCGGGCGGTGGAAAAATTCGATCTAAAGGGATTTTACGTCGCCCGTTTTGCCCGGATTTACCCGGTCTATCTCCTGGCCTTTCTCTGGTCGCTCCATCTCTGGCCCGGACGCACCTATCCCGCCACTGTCGGGCTCGGGGCATTGCTGCTCCAGTCGTGGGTGCCGGGCTATGCCCTCGATCTCAATGGTCCCGCGTGGTCGCTTTCCACCGAGGCATTCTTCTACGTCGTTTTCCCGTGGGTCCTGCGCTGGCTCTATCCCCGGAAGGCCGCCGCGTTGCTCTGGATCGGGCTGCTCTTTTGGGTCATTTCGCAGGTCTCGTTCGTGTTCCTGAGCAGTTTCTGGGGCGGCCCCTTCATGTCGCCATCGTCCAACTTCCTGTCCTATTCGCCGGTGTTTCATTTCAACGCCTTTCTCTTGGGCGTGGCCGTCGGACTCATCGTGGAACGCGGTCGCCACCGGTTGCCGCAATGGACGGGTTGGAGGGCCGAGGTGGTGATGGTCGTGGCCCGATACCTGCAGCGTCACCCCGTCAACCGTGCCGCCCAACAGGTCGAGCACCAGCGGCGACGGCGGCGTGCCCGTAATCGTTTCCAACACCTGCAATTCCACCTTGGTGAAGATGGCCTTACCGCGGGGCGTGGTGCGGTATTCGCAAGTCACTGACTTGACGACTGCCCGGACCACATAGTCCGCTTGGCTGACAAGCCCATTAAAGTCCGGCGCGATGACCGTCGTCGCGCTGGCCGGGGTCGCCAGCGCAAGCAATAGGGCGATCGCCGCCAGCAGGGCTAAGAATCGAACTGCAACCGTGGGGTGAAACGTGCGCATGGGTGCAAATCAGCAACTTGCGGAGCGAAGAAGAATGCCCCGTTTGTGCCTGGACTGTCGACGAAATAAGGGCGTTTTCCTGTAACGAATTAAGGACTTTATCGGATGCTATAACTTTTAGCCCTCTCTACGCGGATGCTTCGACAGTACTCCTAATGGCAGCGGCCGGATAGCCCACAGGTTCGGTGCTCGGCCCAAACCCGCCAGCTCGCAGAAAGGTCATCCCTTTCAGGTGATTCACCCTCCCGCGAGGCGTTTTGGTGGGCCGACTGGGACTCGAACCCAGACTCAAAGGATTATGAGTCCTCTGCTTTAACCATTAAGCTATCGGCCCCCGTGACGCAGCGTGGTTAAGCAGTTTTGGCCGCCTGAGGAAAGCCCGCTGTTGGTGCGGCAGGTGGGAGTCTGAGTGCTGGACGGAATTGCCAGCCGGTCGGCGCCTGGAGGAAGCGCCCTGCGGATGGGCGCCGGCCTCCGACCGGCGCCGATCGTCGATGTGGAAATCGACGACCACCTATTCCCGCGCCGAACGTTCATTTTGCCAGAATTGCCTCCGGCAAATTCCCCGTTCTTCATCGCCAGCTTGAATCTCGCCGACGCCATCGCCGCCACGCGGTCCTACATCGACGCCAACTGGGAAAATACTTTCCGCGTGTCTCGCGAGGAGACCCCCAAGGAAATTTCCCTCCCCCGCCCCCACACCGTCCCGTCCACGGACCCGAGCATGTGGCTCTTTTTCTATTGGGACACCTACTTCACCAACCTCGGTCTCATCCGCCAGGGCCGCTTCGACCAGGCGCTCAACAACGCCGAGAATGTCATCTACCTCCTCGAGCGCCTCGGCTTCGTGCCCAACATCTCCGTCAAGATCGCGCTCAACCGCACCCAAGTCCCCGTCTCCGCCGTGCTGTTCGCCGAGATCTACGCGCACTCCCGCGACAAGGTCTGGCTCGCCCGCGCCTACGCCGCGCTCGTGAAGGAATACGCCTTCTGGATGGCCCTGCGCGTCGCGCCCAACGGCCTCGCCACCTGCGGCAACTTCGCCGACCCCGTCACGCTCGCCAACTTTTACGACGTCATCAAACACCGCCTCGCCGACATCCCCGAGGATCCCGTCGCGCGTCTGCGCTACCTCCACCACAAGATGGCGGAGTGCGAGGTCTGGGACTTCAACCCGCGCTTCGACCAGCGCGCGGCGGATTTCAACCCGGTGGACACGAACGCCATCCTCTACCAGTTCGAAACCATCGCCGGCGATTTCGCCCGCGAACTCGGCCTGGCCGACGCGGAAACCGTCTGGCGGGAACGCGCCGCCCGCCGCCGTGCCCTCGTGGACGAGTATCTCTGGCACGAGGACCAGGGTTTCTATTTCGACTACGACTGGGCCAACCGGCGCCCCGGCCGCGTCGTCTCGGCCGCGCCTTATTTCGCGCTGTGGTCTGGCATCTGCTCCGATGTCCAGGCCGCCGCGCTCACGCGCAATCTCCCGCTCGTCGAGCGCGCGCACGGCGTGATGGCCTGTGCTGAGGGCAGCAACAACTCCGTCAACACCTACCAGTGGGACGCCCCCAACGCCTGGCCACCGCACCAGACCGCCGCGATCATGGGTCTGCTGCGCCACGGTTTTAAGGCCGACGCCCGCCGCGTCGCGGAAAAATACGTCCTGACCTGCGCGCGCAACCTGACGACCACCGGCCAGCTCTGGGAAAAATACAACGCCCTGACCGGCCGCATCGACGTCGCCGACGAATACAAGATGCCGCACATGATGGGCTGGACCGCCGGCGGCTGCGTGCACGCCTGCGAGGTGCTCGAGTCGGTGTGAACGGCGGCCCAAGGCCGCAGAGATCGAAGATCGGAGATGGGAGATCGGGACGAACCGTCCGCGTAGGTCGGGCTTTACGCCCGATATCTGTCTTCCGTCCTCTCCGTGGGTCGGGCTTTACGCCCGACATCCATCTAGCCGCTGTCGGGCCTAAAGCCCGACCCACAAAAGACGACTGCCGACCGACCGCACCTCTGGCCCATCGCCTCTCGCCTTTCACCAGCCATCCACCGGCCTATCGGGCGTAAAGCCCGACCTACACCGACACCGCTTCCAGCGCGCCCAGATCCAGCCCCGTCGCGCAGCCGAAGGGCGCGCGGAGAACCGTGCCGAGAGCGATTTGCCCCGCCCGCACATCGAGCCTCGGCCAGCCCGCCGCGCTGCGCACGTAGAGATCGCCGTGGTGCGTGAGGATGTGCTGCTGGATCGCCGCCGGAAATTGCGAGAGCCCCGTAAAGTAATGGTGACCGTTGCGCTCCACACTCGTCACCCCCAGCGACGCCTGCACCGCCAGGTCCTGCAACAGCGCGACAGGGCCGACGTTGGTGAGGTCCTCGCCGCTCAGCATCGCCGGTTTTCCCGCCGCGCGGCGCTGCGCCAGCAGGCACGCATGGGCGACGCCCTTGAAGATGCCCTTGCAATTCTTGTGGCTCGTCCCGGCGTAACCGAGTGCGAGCGCTGCCGGGAGGCTGCCGATTTCGGCGTCGGATTCGTCGATGATGATCGGCGGACGCTCCGGCCACGCCGACCAGTCCGCCGCGGGTGTCAGCGCCACGTCGCGGTGCAGCGGCTGCTCGATGAAGAGCAGCTTCGGCCAGAAATCCTGCAACGCCGGCTCCGCCAGCAGCGCGCGCATCTGCCGCGCAAACGCCGCCGGGTCGCGGAAGCTCTCGTTACCATCGAGCGAAAACGCGTAGTCGCCGCCGCACTCGCGCGCGAGCACGGGCGCGATGCGCCGCAGCCGTTCGCTCGCGCGGGCCACGTCGGCGTCGATTTTGATTTTGAAATGTTTCAGCCCGTAAAACTTCACGCACGCCGCGAGCGACTGCGGCAGCCCGTCATGCACGCGCTCACCCGCCGCGATTTCGTTTTCCTCGATCGGGTCGAGCAGGCCCACCGTGTGCCGGCAGAAAACCTTTGCGGGCGGTGACGCCGGCAGCCAGTCGCGCGGAGTCGTGCCCGCGAGCGGCGCGTGCACCGCGCCCAGGTCCACGCCGAAGCGGTTGTCCCGCAGCGCCGCCGCGAACGGCTGCCCGATCGATTGACAGAACGCGTCGATCAACGCCCGCTCCACGAGCGACGTCCCAAAATGCGCGAGCAGCGGCGGGATCTTGTGCTCCACGCCCCATTTGCCCTGCGCGGCGTAAAGCTGCTGCCAGAACGCGAACGGTGTCGCTGCCTGGATCGCGCGGGCGCCGGTCACGGCGGCGCGGATGACCACGAGCATCTCGTCAATCTCCTCGGCGAGCGGCCGGTTCGGGTCCTTGGTGAACCATTTCGGGGGCAAATGATCCGCCGCCAGCCCCTCGTGCGTGCGGCCATCGATCTCGAACGTCAGCCGCATGATCACGTGCGACACCTCCGTCATCGTCACAATGCCGTAGCGGAACGGCATCCGCGCGCGCAGTTGGATCCGGAACAGTTCGGCGTGGCTGAGCTGGATCATCGCTGGAGCGGACATTCGGCCCCGACCTTGGCCCCGTGCATTGGCACGGTCAACGCTCACCCATTTCACGTAGGTCGGGCTTTACGCCCGATATCCCCTTGCCGGTGGATTAACCCCGGGGTTACAGCCGCGGCCCTCGTCGCCGAGCCTTACTTGCCCGCGGCATGGCCACCACTCGCCCTCGCGGGCCCACCGTATAGCATGAACCGGATGCCCTGGCGGAAGCGGCACGGCACCGGCATTCCCCCGCGCGAGGCGGGAGCAAAGGTCCAGTAACTCAACGCCCGTTCGGCCAACACGCCAAAAAACATGTTCTCCGCCTTGATGGTGCGCACATGGGTCACCCGGCCGAACGCGTCGATCACCACTTCCACCGTCACCTCCCCATCGATGTCAAGGGAGCGCATTTCCTCGGGATACGCCGGCATCACTTTCTTGATGGCGCGCGGCGGCTGAAAACTTCCGGCGGAAACATCCGGGCCGGGTTTCCAGCGGTTGATCCGGCGGCTCACCCCCGGTTTCACGCGCGCACCATTGCTGCGGTTGCTTTCCGGGAAGAAGACGATCGGCACCTCCAGGGCGACCCGCACGGGCTGGTTGTCCACGCGGCCCGGGAAAAATTTCCATTGGCGAACCGCCGCGATCGCGGGCGCGACGCACTCGACTTCGGTGGCCTCAACCAGGTGCACATCACGGGGAATCCCGGTTTCATCGACCACGAAACCGATCGTCGCTTCTCCCATCCAATTCCTGTCCTGCAGCGCCGCCGGCGTTTTCGGGCGGACTTCGTCCTTCAACTCGGGCCAATCCTGGGCCGCGGAAATTTCAACCGTCGGCGGTCCCGGGGGCAGCACTTCCTTCGTGCGGTGCGCCTCCATTTCCGCGAAGTCGGCGTCATCAAAGTCAAAGACGAACGGGAGGATCACGGGCATCGCGCAAGGGCGCCCGGCTTTGTAGGCCGGTTGAAATTTGAACCGGCGCGCCGCCGCCAGCGCGGCCTGGCCAAATTCGCTCGTGGTCTCCTCGTTTACCTTGGCCTCGGTGATTTCGCCCTGCTCACCGATGCGCAGCGCAATCCTGGCCCAGCCCGTGATCCGCTGTTCTCTTAGCTTGGCCGGATATTCCAGCGGGGCCGGTTCGAGCACCTTGGGTGGACCGTCCGCGGGCTGCGATTGGGCCCTCACCAACGCCGCCAGCATCACGACGGCGCAACAGATAACACGGGTCGGGTTAATGCGGCCGAGCAAACAGAAGCGCGAAGCCACCTCAAGCCGATCTTGGTTCCGGCCGCCGAACTCGGTCTTCAACGCGACGTGGCGCAGACTTCCTCGAACAACGCAGCCGGCAGCGGGCCGGCGGAAAAATCCGCGAGCGCGGCGGTGAGTTCGGCGGGGCTCCGCGCGCCGATCACCGTGCGGTCAATCTCGGCCACGCTGAACATGAAGCGGTGGGCCAGCGTGGAAAGGGACAGGCCGTGCCGCTCGGCGAGGGCGCGCAGCCGGATCGCGCGCTGGATCGGTTGCGCCCAGACCCACTCCGGCCGCTCGCGGATGAATTCCTCATGGCGCGACCCGAGCAGACCCATGTGCAGCGGACTCGCCCCGTAAATCGCCAGTCCCGCCGCCTTCACGCGCGGCACATCGGCCGTCATCCCGTCGAGGATGCAGGCGTCGAGCCGCCGGAACAGCATCACGACGTCGAAGCAGCCGGACTCGATGAACCTGGACCAACCCGGACCATCCCCGCCGCCGAGGCCCAGGCGCCGCGTCAGCCCGTCGGCCTGCATCTGCCGCAACACTTCCACCACGCGCGCCCGTTGCTCCACGGGCACCATCTCCGGCTCGTGCAGAAACAGCAGGTCCACCGTCGGCAGTCCGAGCGTGTCCAGGCTGCGCTGCAGTGAGTCCCGCATTGTGGCACTGGAGTAGTCGAAAACCCCGACGTGCCCGCTGAGGCCCGGCATCCGGCCGACTTTCGTGCTGACCACCGGACGGGGACCGCGCCACCCGGCGAGCGCCTCGCCCAAAAGCTTTTCCGCCGTGCCGTAGGCCGGCGCGACGTCGAACACGCCGACGCCCGCCTCGATCGCCTGCCGCAAGGTCTCGCGGGCGACGCCCTGATCCACCTCGCCCCACGCGCCGCCGATTCCCGCGAGGCCGAAGGCAAGGCGATCCGCGCGCAGTCCCAGCCGCTCCAGGGCGTCAGCCGGCGTGAAGGCCGCGTGCCGCGAGGGATGCGGGATGACCTGGAGGGGCAGCTCCATCTATTTTCCAGCGCTCCAGCCGCCGTCCGCGGTCTCGCAACCGCCGGCTTCGTCCACGTCTATCTCGCGCGCGCCGGCGGCGGCGAACCGCTGGGCGATCGCACGCCCGAGACCGGAACCCGCTCCCGTGACCAGCGCCGTCTTGCCCGTGAGGTCGAACATGCCGGCAGGCTGAAGTGACGAGGGATGAGTGACAAGTGACGAGAGCAGGCCATCGGTCGCGGGCCCCACCGGTGGCCACGCACAACCCCTCGCGTAATTTTTCTATCGGCGAAGACCGGCCGCTTCTGCATCTTGCCCGCACCCCGACCCTGTCTCGTCACTCGTCACTTCCCCATGAAGATCATCGCCGTTCATGCCTACGTCGTGCTCACCAAGACCAAGGTGCCGTTTGTCTGGCGCCGCGGTCTGCCCGGCAGTGACCCGGTCACACAGCAGACGTGGCTGCGGCTCGTGACGGACGAGGGCATCGAGGGCTGGAGCTGCGCGATGCGGGGGCCGATTGCCTTCGACCTCATCGCTCGCCGGCTCAAGCCGTGGTTGCTGGGCAAAGACCCATTGATGAAGGAGCTGCTCTGGCACGAACTGTGGGAAATCGACCGCATCGAGGAGCTGCCGATGTATATGATGGGCGTGGTGGACGCCGCATTGTGGGACATCACGGCCAAGGCCGCGAAGCTGCCGCTCTACCAGCTGCTCGGCGGCTATCGGGACACGATCGAGGCTTACGCCAGCACCGTGACCTACCGCACGACGGAGGAATTCCTCGACGTCGCCGACCAGTGCCTCGCCCGCGGGTTTCGCGCCATCAAGCTCCACGCCTGGGGCGACGCGCGGAAGGACGCCGCGCTGTGCCAGGCGCTGCGAAAGCACGTCGGTCCGGACATCGCATTGATGTATGACGGCTCGGCGGGATTCGACCCGTATGAGTCGCTCTACCTCGGCCGCGCCCTCGAGGAGGCCGGTTATCTTTGGTACGAGGAGCCGATGCGCGAGTTCAGCATCAACGCCTATCGCCGGCTCTGCGAGCAGCTCGACATCCCGGTGCTCGCGGCCGAGACGTCCGACGGCTGCCACTACAACGTCGCGGATTTCATCGCGCAGGGCGCGGCCGACATGGTGCGCACGAGCTTCTTCTACAAGGGCGGCATCACCGGCGCGCTGCGCGTCGCGCATTTGGCGGACTCGTTCCAGCTGAGCGCCGAGGTGCATGGGATGGGCGTGGAGAACACCCACCTCTGCCTGGCGATCCGCAACAACCATTACTACGAGACGCTCATTCGCGGAAACCCGATCTTCGTCGACGCCAACATCGGCAAAGACTGCCACGTCCGTGTTCCCGCCGCGCCCGGCCTTGGCCACGACATCAACCTGAAGGCCCTCGAGAAGGCCGCCGTTGCGAAACTTTGACCCCCTCCCCCATGAAAAACCCCGCTGCCCTGCTCCTCGGTTTCTGTCTCCTCGCTCCGACACTCCTGGCCGTGGCCCCCCGTCCGTCCGTGCTCAAGGTGAGGTACGGCGGCGAAATGCTGCCCGTGGTGCGCGTGCACCACGACGACCCCTATGTCATGGTGGTGGGCAAGGAAGTCCTCGTGCGCTCGGATCCGGTGTATGTGTTGGACCGAGCCTCCGGCTACAGCAGCAATTTCGTGGAAGCGCCACGGGGCGGGCTGGGTGGCAAGTTCCAATTCCAGCTCATTGGCGCCAACACCTACGACGTTTCCGCCCTGAACCAAGGGGACATTGAGGTGCCGATGGAACTGAAGGCGTGGAAGACCATCAAGGGCGGCTACGCTGTCGTCGTCATGTTTTCCGGCCTGAATCAGGCGGAGATCCTCGTGCGCGAGTTGCCCGAGTTGCCGGCGGAGAAGGCGGTGAAGTTCAAAATGACCGTGCACGCGCTGCCCCGCACGATCACCCCGATGTATTTCATCCAGATCTTTGACGACACCGGCCGGGAAGTGCGAACCAACGACCTGAGTTATGCCTGGCAGTATTACGCAGCCCGGGACCGCGCCCGCTTGGCGGCGGCGATCACGAAATATCAGGCCAAATATCCGACCGCCGATCACGAGGCGGTGCCTTTTCTCATGGTTGGCCCCGTCTTTCGGGCCGGCGCCGTGCTGCCGACCGGGGAGATCACCGTTACACTCAGCGTCGGGGCCGACGGCACGGTCACCGATGTCGACGCGGGCATGATCGGCAATGACAGCGCCCGCAACAGCGTCATCGAGGCGCTGGGTGGCTGGCTGTTCCTGCCGAAACTCACCGCCGGCCAGCCGGAATTCACGACCGTTAGCGTCCCGCTGCGGTTCTGAATCCGGCCTTTTCTCGGTGAAACCCCTTCTCTACTTGCTGGGCCTTTGCTGCCTTTCACCGGGACTGAGGGCCGTGGCGCCCCACCCCACGACTGTCACCGTGCGGTATCACGGCAAAATGTTGCCGGTCGTCAAAGTGCAGGAGACCGATCCCTACGTGAAAGTTGACGGTGAGCTGCAACTCGTCCGTTCAACCCCCGTGTACAACCTCGAGGATGGCGACGGCTTTGGTGACAATTTCATCGCCGCCCCCCGAGGTTCGCTGGGAGGCGACCTAACCATCCGGGTGATTGGTCATGGGGTCCGGGCTCCTTTCAGCCAGGAAGGATCCACCAGCGTCGAAGTCCCCCTGACTGCGACCAAGACCATCAAGATGGGGTTTGCGGTCATCGTCTTCTATTCGCTGGAGCAATTCACCCACCATCCCACTTACACTGTCCCGGCTGATGTATTTCTTCACGAGTTGCCCGAACTGCCGGCCGGACAAACCGTCAAAGTGAAGCTGTTCGTCAACCGGCTGACCTCGCTCCCTGAGCCGAAATTCTTCATCCAGATCTTCGATGATGCCGGCCGCGAAGTCCGAACGACCGACGCGGACTACGCCTGGACCTACTACTCCCTGCGGCATCGCCATCGATTCGCCACCTCACTGGGGATGTATCTCGAGCGATTCAAAGGGCAGGACCACGACGCCGTTCCGGCGGTCACCCCCAGACCGGTTTTCGCCCCGGAGCATGCACCCCTGAACCTTTCCGGTTCGGCGCTGTTGACGATCCGCGAGGATGGCTCCGTGTCCGAGGTTGCGTTGCAGGGAATTGATGACCCGTATGCGCAGCGGAGCATTACCGAGGCCTTGGAAGGCTGGCTCTTCCTGCCCAAGCTGAAGGCTGGCCAGCCGGTGCCGGTTCGCATCGCCATCCCGCTGAAGATCTAACTCTCCCCCATGCCCAAGAAATCCGCCGACCAGTGGTTCGCCGAGTATGGCGAGAGCCACCAGCACCACGCCAACGAGCTGGTGCACTGGGTCTGCGTGCCGCTGATCTTCTTCAGCGTGCTCGGCTTCGTCTGGGAAATTCCCGTGCCCGACTCATGGGAAACGGCCGTGTCCTGGTTCAACTGGTCAATCGTGGCCATCGTGCTCGTCACGGTGTTCTACGCTCGGCTCTCCGTGGCGCTCGCCGTGGGCCTGCTCGCCTTCATGGCCGTGTGCCAGACGATCCACCTGCGACTCGAGATGCACGCGCCGTGGGCGGTCTGGAAGATCTGCCTCGTCATTTTCATCCTGGCCTGGATCGGCCAGTTCATCGGCCACAAGGTCGAGGGAAAGAAGCCGTCCTTCCTGAAGGACATCATCTTCCTCCTCATCGGTCCCGCCTGGCTGCTCAGCAAAATCTACCGCAAGCTCGGGCTGAAATACTGACTCGGCGCTTGGGATTCACTCCGGCGCCACGTAGTTGCGCGTTCCACCCAGCGCGTTGAACCGCCGGTAAACCGCCAGGCCCACGACGAAGGAGGCGAGGCCCAGCAGCCCGCCGATGCCGAACGTGTAGTGGTAGTCGCGGCCCAGCCGGTCGAGCAGCAGGCCGAGGACGGGGCCGAAGCCGATGTTGACCACCGCCCCGATGAGCCCGGCCGCCGAGGCAAATTGCGCGAACTTGAGCTTGGGGAAAAGCACCTGGTTGATCGCCGCGGCACCGGTGAAGTAGCAGCCGCCGATGACGCCGTGCAGCAGGAAGATCACCCCGAAGCTCGCGGGCCCGGTGATCCGAAAGAACCCGATCGACATCAACACGCCGTAGAGCCCCAGCGAGCCCAACGCCACGCGGATGGGATGCAGCCGGTCCGCCAGCCAGCCCAGCGGATACGCCAGCACGAGCGAGCACGCATAGGTCGCAACCAGATACCGCCCGTAAGTTTCCATCGAGAGCCCGAAGCTCTCCGCCGCATAGACACTGTAGAGGTTGACTGGCCAGGACATCAGCCCCGACAGCGCCAGCCAGGCAAAAATCCACCAATAATACGAATGCGTGAAGCACTCGCGCGCATAGGTCTTGATCGCCTCGCGCAATCCCGGCGCGCCTCCCGCCGCGGTGGTATCCGGCGGCGGATACTCGCCTTCCCGCACGAAGCAGCACATCACCGCCAGCCCCAACCCGTAGATCGTGCCGAGCGCCACCAGGATCGGCAGGTAATTCTCCCGCGCCCGCCCGATCAGGTAGAAATTGAACAGCATCCCGGTGATCAGGCTGACCACGCGGAACAGCCCGAAGAAACGGCCGATGATCTCCCGCGGCACCACGTCGTTGATCAGCGCCCCGAAAATCGCGTTCGTCGCCACCGCGGCCAGCTCGAAGATCGTCCAGCACAGCCCCAGCACGACGACCACCACCAGGTTCCGCGAAGCCGGATCCAGCCCAAGGCGGTGGTGCAGCCACGCCCCGATCACCGGGCCAAGCGCGAGTCCATACATCGCCAGCGCGGTGAACGGAGCTGTGATCATCAGGTAGGGAATACGCCGGCCCCACCGGCCGCGGTGCCGGTCACTGCGATAACTGATGACCGGCCCCAGTAGCACGCCGATCGCGGCCGGCAGCGAAAGCAAAAACAACCCGGTCATGAAGTCCGACGCCTCGAACTTCCGCAGCATGATCTGCACGACCGGCGCCACCGAACGCTCTCGCAACTGCCACGCAAAATCGCCCCAGAGCAGCCAGCCAAAGAGCACCGCCAGCCCGCCCGCCGTGTAGGTCAGCGTGCCGACGTGCCAGCGCCGGCCGCCTGCCGCGGGTTTTTCGTCCGGCAGGCTCATCGCGGGGTAATCGTCATCCGGATCGTGGCCGTCCGCACCGGCGAAGTCAGATTGAAGCCCAGCCGCGTCGGCAGGCGCTTGCCCGGCAAATCCTCATGCAACACCTCCGGCTGCATCGTCCAGCTCGCGCCGGCCATGTCCACTTCGACGCGCACGCGATCCTTGCCCGACCCGATTTCGTAAACCCCGGGCGAGATTTCCTTCCAATGGTCGAAGGTGATCAGCGCGGTGCCAAAGCTGGCCGGCGAAGAAAACTCCACCGTGTCCACGACGACGACCGCGGGATGCGCGCCGCGCTGGAGCGTCAACGTGCGCACCAGGCTCTTGAGCGCGGCCACCGAATATCCGCCGGCGAGATTCAACACGACCGTGTCAGCCGCCGGGCGAAACTCCGTCGCGATCACCCGCGCCGCGTGCTGCCGGCCGTCCTGCTGCAGCTGGCCTGCCACGATTGGCACGGAGTGGCCGTAGGAATTCAGGACTTTTGAGTCGAACCGCTTCGGGCTGAACGTGCGCGCGGTGTAGATTTCCGCACCGGGGTCCACGAGCAGCTCGGTGTGGCCCGCGGCGACCACGAATGAACCCAGGTCGTTGTGATGGTGATTCTCGCCGTTGTTTCCGCCCTTGAGCGCCACCCCGAAGTCCCGCGACGCGCGCCCGACGTAAACCTGCGCGTCGCCGAACCAATGGCTGTCGCCCTCCGCCTTGACGACTCCCACCGGGGGCAGACTGGCGGTGGCGGCGCCGACGAACACCTCAAGTGCGCCCTGGTAGAGCAGATGCTCGCGCAATTCCGCCACGCCGAGTGCCGGCTGCGGCACGCCGACGGGCGCAGCCGCCAGTTGCCGCGTCGCGAGCGCAAGAAACCACGGCGACGGCTGGTCCGCGGGGTTCATGTCCGCAAACGCCGGGTAAAGTCCCGGCAGAATCTCGAGCTGGCGCGGATATGCGACAATGCGCGCGGTGTGTTCGCCCGCCAGCAACCTCAGATGCTCGCCAGTCGCGTGGGCCACCGCCTCGGCCATCATCGAAAAATGCCCAAAGCCGTAATTCCAATAGCCCACGCCCTCGCCGCAGTAGCCATCGGGCGTGAAGCCGCCGAGGTAGACCTGCAGGTTCAGCTCGGCCTGCGCGAGGATTTCGGCGCGCTCCGTCCGCGACTGCACGACGGCTAGCGCCGTGCCCACGACGCCGGCGTGGCAGACGGCGTTCCAGTTGTGATTGACGCGATACCACCACAGGCCGTCGGGAAAATTCCACCCGCCGTTCCTGCCCTGCATCCGAGCGAGATACGGCTCGATGATGCGCCGGCGCAGTTCCGCGCGCCCTCGCACCAGTGTCGCGGGCGCCAGCTGGTCCGCATGCCACCACAGCACCGTGGCCACCACCCAGCTGCGCGTCGCCACGCCGAGGTCCACCTGCGTCGCCCGCCCGTAAAAACTATCCAGCTTCGCGTCGTGCGCGGGATAAACCCAGGTCTTCTCCCCGAGAATCGCCGCCAGCTCCCGCTCCAGCGCCGGCACGAACCGACCGCGGTGCTCCAGCGCCTCGGCCCACGCGAAGAGATTGAGCCGGTCCAGCCGCCGGCGGCTGGGTTCCTGGTAATGTGTGCGGTTTCCGTTCCGCGAAAACTCGAGATACAGCTCGTCCGGCAGCGCCGGCACGGGCGCGGCCGCCGCCTTCTCCGCCGCCGCGAGCAGGGCGGCCACCGGCAACCGGCCCGCGACGGCCGTCCACGCCGCGCGGTCGCTCGCGGGGGCGCCGATCCCGGCGGGCGCTTCCGGCAACCACGCCGCAATTTCGGCGATGCGTTCCGACGTCGGGCGCGAATCGGACTCGGCTCCGGCCGCGGCGCGCTGGAAAACGAGGCCCAACCCGAGAGCCAGGACCAGCCGGCGGCGGAGTTTCATGCAGAAAAGCACAGGCCGCGGGATCCGGTCACTCGATCACCGCGAAGAACCCGATCGCTGTGCGCGTGCCGCGCACTTCGACGGTCGCGCCGGGCAGCGTGACCAGCTCGAACGTGTGCGGCCCCGCGGGCAGCGTGTCCGTGATGACGTGGGACCGCAGCCAGCCGAGTGTCCCGGCCCAGCCCGGACAATCGCGCCGCGTGGTGACCCATTCGCCACCGTCCATGCGATAGCGAATTTCACCGGCGGTTTTTCCAAAATCGAATCCCAGCACGAGTCCGCGGCCGGTGAATTTCAGCTTCAGCCCCGCGCCGGGCGCGCTGGAAATCAGCAACTGGTCCACTCCGCGGCAAAGCTGGCTGCGCTGCACGGCCCACGGGCCGGTGCGTTCCACCGCGTCGAAGGACACGCGGCTCATATTTTCCCACGCGCCGACCGTGAGCGCCGGCGGCAGGGCTGGCCGCGCTGCGGCCTTCGCCGGACGCGCGATGGCCTCCGAGAGAAACGCCATGACGGCCTGCGCGTAGCTCAGGCTGCCGCGCGACTCCGGATGCAACCCATCCGGCAGCCATTCCTCCCAGGTCATGACACCGCGCTGAACTTCGCGCAGCGAATGCAAACCCACCCAAATGGAGTTGAGCCCGTAGTGTTCCGCGAGGAGCTCGAAGTCCGCGATCGAGGCCGGCACGCGCCCCGCCAGCAGGTCAGCCTGCATGTCCGGGCCGTAGGTGTAGATGATCACCACGTCGCACTTGTCCGTCCGCAAGAGCTGGCGGAGCACGCCTTCGCGCGTGCGGGCCCGCAGTCCCGGCTCGGTGCCGAGGTCGTTCACGGCGTATTCGACGAACACGAGATCGCAGCCGCGGCCGACGATGTCCGGCGTGGCGCGCACCGCCGCGAGGTCGCTGCCGGTCGCGCCGATCGCGGCGTTCTCGATCGTGAGGTGCACGCCCGGCTGGGCATCGGCCAGCCAGCCGGCGAGCGGCTCGGGCCAGCGGTTGAACGTCGACGGATCGGTGATTGAGCCGCCCAGGAATCCGACGGTCAGTCGGCCCTGCGCCAGGGCAGCCCGCGTGTGGGCGAGGTCGCCGCGGCGACGAACGACAGGGCCGAGGGAATCGGTTTCATTCATGGGTTGGATGAGAGAAGAGAGGCGCGCGCCGGACACAAGCCGGAGCTGGGACTGTAGGGCGGGGTCAGCCTGCCCTCCGAAGCCTTGCCGTGCCCGCCATAGCCTTGGCGACGGCGGGGCGAAGGAGGGCGGCCACTTCCGCGCTACATCGCCATGCGGGCCCAGCCGGTCCGAGCCGGGTCCATCGGCGGCAGGTTGAGCAGCTCGCGGCCGAGTTCGACGTAGTAACGGTAGTCCGCGATCGGCGTGCCGTTGGGAATGCGATGGTCGAGCCCGAAGACACACCCGCCGGCCCGCAAGCCGGGATCGAGGAGCTTGCGCTCAAGTTCGCGGCGAATGGCCGGGCGGCCCTCGCGCAACACGTGCTTGTCGATCCCCCCGCGCATCGCCAGCCGCTGACCGTAGGTCTCCCGTACCGCCACGATATCCATGCCGGCCGCCGGCTCCATCGGGTAGATGCTGGTGAGGCCCGTATCGAGCAGCGCCGGGATGACGGGGTTGATGTTGCCGTCGGTGTCCTGCTCGAAAATGCGCGCCCCGCGGGACGACACGAGGTTCCAGACCCGGCGGTAGTAGGGCTTGAAATACTCCGCGATTTGCACCGGCCCGATCAGGGGACCGGATTTGCCGGCGAAATCCTCGTGCACCATCAGCTGGTCGATGTGCAGCTTTTCGCTGATCGGCTCGAGCACGCGCATCGTCGTGTCCGCGATTGTGGCCACAATGTCCGCCATCAGCTCGGGTTGCTCGTAATACGCGAGGCACGCGATCTCCTCGCCCATCAGGTCGCGCGGCGTGTCGAACGCCCCGGGCATATGGGCCACGACGACCGCGCCCTCGGCCTGCGCGCGGCGGGCGGCTTCAACCTCGTCCCATTTGATCCGGTCGGGCTTGAACGTGTAGAAATGCTTCACGCGCAGCCAGTCGTCCATCGTCTGCACCGGGAAATTCATCGGCAGAGGGATCGTCGCGGTCTTTTTCAGCAGGAGCATCTCGCGGCCGAGGCAGTCCCGCTCGCGGCGGAGGTCGGGCGTGTCCTCGAGCACCACTGACGGCGGGCCCTGCAGGTGCGTGTACCCGCCGCAGAAGACCGTGGGCACGTAATCCCAGTCGAAGGCCGTCATGCCGATCTCGAGTTCCGTCGCGCCCTGCGCGCGCCACTCGGCGTCCAACCCGACGAGCGGGCCGAAGAGTTCGGTGAACATCGGCCGCGGGGCGGGGCCAAAGGTCATCAGGTCGAGATACTGTTCGCGGTTCCAGCGCATGGGTTTTTGGGGTTCACGCAAAGCCGCTAAGGCGCAAAGTTTGGATTTTGAGGGCGGGAATGAGGGATGGCTCGGTCTTCGCGGCTTGGCGACTTTGCGTGAAAAAATCAGCGATTCCGGTGCGCCTGCAGGTAGGCGCGGTATTGCTCGAGGATGGGCGCGGGAATATTGGCGGGCAGGTGATTGCCCGTGGCGAGGATCACGCCGCGGCAGTGCCGCGCGAGTTCGAGCGTCCGCTCGAGGGTGGCGCGCACCGTGTCCCAGGTGCCGAAGGTCAGGTCCCGGCAGTCGACCGCGCTGCCGACCAGCGCGGTACCCGAACCAAACTTTTCCACCATCTCGCCGAATTCCATCACCGGTTCGAAGATCAGCCCGTCGGCCCCAGCTGCGACAATGTCGCCCGCGAACTCGCGGAAGTCGCCGTCGGAGCAGAACAGCACCTTCTTGCCTGCGCGCTTGAGCGGCTTCCACAGCTCGGCGTAGCGCGGGATGATGACCGAGCGGTAGATCTCCGGCCGCATGAACGCGCCGGCGGTCCAGACGAAGTCATCGTGCTGGATCACGGCCTCCACGCTCGTCTGCGCCCACGCGTCCATGTGGAACTTCGTCCGGCGGAAAAAGCTGTCGAAGACCTTTTCCATCTTGTCCCGGTCCGCCGCCGCCTCGAGCAGCATGTCCCAGCCGAAGGCCTGGATCGCGCCGGAGACGATGGTCTTGTAATAGCCGCCGGTGCAGAGCTGGTCGGGAAAGTCGCGGCGCTTTTGCTGATGCCACGATTCATACGCCGCCACCTGCTCGGTCATCGTCGGCAGGCCGTATTCCTTCACGGCATCGAAGGCCCAGACTTCCTCGACTTTCTCAAACGGGCAGTGCTGCGGCGGGCGCATGTCAGTGCCGCCCTGCGCATACTCGGCATGGCCCATGTCGGTGCAGCGGCCCAGCTTCGCCCAGTCGCCCGTCAGGCCGTCCTCCACCGTCCAGAGAAAATCCAGCCCCCAGTGCGCGTAGAGGCCGCGCACCGCCGCATTCGTGTCCGGCTCCGGTCCCGCGACGCGATGCAGCCCGGCCTGGTGGTATTCCAGGCTGTATTCCGTGCGCGCAAACCGGTCGACCGGCTTCAGCGCAATGGTGTCGAGGGCAAGTTGTCGGCTCATGAAGAGGGGTGTTTGGGTGCCCGCGAATCCGCGCGAATGGTCGCGAAGCTCAGGACAAGCACACCTGTCCCAGCTCTGGATTCGTGACAGTTCGCGTGCATTCGCGGGAGATCCGGTCGGTTCTTAGAACCCCTCCCCGCGGAGGAGCTGCTGCTTGCGTTTCATGTAATGGCGGAAGTTCGCGAGCGACACGTCCGGCGGCACGAGGTGGTCCACCGACGGGATGAAGCCGCCCTCGGCGATCAGCGGCTGGAAGGTGCGCAGGTGCGCGTCGATCGCGGCGAAGTCCTTCGCCAGCTCCCGCTTGTCCACCCCGCCCCACAGCCGCAGGTCGCGGCCGTATTTCTTGCGCAGGGCGAGCGGATCCATGTCGGACGCGCGCTCCATCGGCCAGATACCGTCCACGCCGGCTTCCATGAACGGCGGGATCACCAGCTCGCAGTTGCCGTCCGTGTCGATCACCACCCAGCGCACGCCGTGCGACTTGAGGAAGGCGACGAGCTTCTTCAGCTCCGGCAGGATGAACTCGCGGTAGCAATCCGGGCTGAGCAGCGGGCCGTTCTTCATGCTCAGGTCCTCGTTGATGAAAACGTAGTCCGGCTTCACGCCCGTCTCGAGGATCGGCCGCACGGTCTCGATGGTGAAGTCGGTGATGAACTCCATCATCTCGTGCATCATCGCGGGCTCGTCATACCAGGCGTAGCTCACGTTTTCGGTGCCCATCCACTCCCGCGCCCGCCAGTAATAGCCGAGGATCGCGCAGTTGCGCCCGAGGATCAGCGGATGCTGCCGCCGGCCCCAGCCGGGCAGCAGGAACTCCCGCCAGTGCTGCGGATAGCGCACGGGACACGACGGGCGAAAACGGTGCTTCAGTTCCTGGAAATCCGCCGGCGTGCTCACGGGAAAGGCGATGAACTCGTCCATGCTCATGCGCATGCCTTCGGCCATGCCGGTGATGAGGCCCTTGGTCGTGACGCCGTTGGCGCCCCGGATGGTTTCCGTCTCGCCGTCTCGGCTGATGACCTTCACCTCGAATGGCGGCACCATGGCCGTGTTCACGTCGATATACTCGCGCGGGTCCAGGTCCCACAGCGGCTCGCCGGTGAACCAGTCCCAGTGCAGGTCGTCGGTCGCGAGGCCTTCGTCCCGCCAGCGCTGCTTGGTCTGGACCCAGACGCCGACCTCGTGGTTGGGCACGCGGTCAACGGGCTGGTAATTCATGCAGGCATGGAAGCGATCGAGCGGGTTCATGATAAAAGGGTTGGCGGGAAAAATCAGTAGGTGCAGCGGTGCGCCTCGTCGGCGAAGGCGTGCAGGAGTTCGGGCTTCGCCTCGAAGAAGTGATCCGAGGGACTCAGAATTAGGCCGCCGCCCGCCCCCGCTTCGCGGAAGCAGCGGCGCACCTCGGCGCGCGTCTCCTCGGGCGTCGCGGTGGTGAAGAAGCGGTTCTGGTCGAAGCCGCCGATGAAGCAGACCTTGTCGCCGATCCGGCGTTTCGCCTCCGCCAGGTCCATGTCGCCGCCCATCGCCGGCGGCGTGAACGTCTCGAGCGCGTTGGAGCCCAGCGTGACGAGTCGTTCCAGGATCGGCATCATGCCACCGCAGGTGTGGTAGACGACGCGCTGGCCGGCGGCGCGGGCGTGCGCGATGACCTCGCGGTCGTAGGGCGCGACGAATTCCTCAAACACCTTGGGCGAGATGACCGTTGAGGAGGCGTCGCCGCCACCGTGCTCTATGAGGTCGTAACGCGCGCCCTTCATCGAGTCGGCGAACCGCACTTTCCGGTCGCGCAGGATGCCGAGGAAAGTGTGGACCCACTCCGGGTCGTCGAAGGTGGCGAGGATCATCTCCTCGACGCCGTAGAGCACGCAGGCGTCCTGCCAGCAACCGGGCTGCCCGTAGAGCTCGAAGCAGTTGATGTTGCCCCGGCAGAGCGTGTGGTCGCCGCAGGCGTCGGACTGGCGGTTGATCGCGGCCACGTCGCAAAGCGGCTGCGGGGCAAACTCCGCGATGAGGTCGATGTCGGACTTCTCCTTGAGCAGCCGCTCGGAGACCCACGCGGTGAACTGGTTGCTCTGCAGCTCGATCGTCAGCGTCTTGCGCGGCGTGACGATGGCGTGGCGCGTGGTGGCGTATTCGCGGCCCGGGACGTCCTGGTGCTCGAAGCGCCACGTGGGCGAGACGATGCGCTGCGCCTCGAGAAAACCGCAAATCTGGCCTGGCTCGTAGGTCGCGCCCGCCGCCGTGTCGGGCCGGTGGGCCTGGACCCAGCAGATCGGGTCGAGCCCGAACTCCGCGAAAAATGCCGCGTCGGGCTTCCCCGGGAAGTGCCGTTCCATGTAGGAACGCATCAGGTGGTGCGTGGTGACCGGCAGCCGGTCGAGGGGCTGGCGGTCGAGGGCGGCGACGAGGCGCTGGCGGGACGTCATGGGCTTCATGGACAAAAAATGCGCAAAGTTGCCGGCAGCGCGGGGTTGATTTCGGGCCGGGGCGCCCGCATCACGCTGGGATGACCTCGATCGAACGAGTGCGCCGCACGATCCGCGGCGAACCGGTGGACCATCTGGCGGCGCAGCCGATGGCGATGATGTTTTCCTCCAAGCACGCCGGCATCCCGTTCATCGACTACACGAAAGATGGCCGGAAGATGGCCGAGGCGCAGCTGAAGCTCGTCGCGGACTTCGGGCTTGATTGCCTGCTCACTTGCTCCGACCCCGCGCGCGAGGTCATCGACATCGCCGGCGACGGCAGCGTGGACTGGTTCACTGACCAGGGGCCGGCGATCAACGAGGAGCGCGCCGCGCTGGCGGACAAGCTCCGGCTGCGGTCCTTCAAGGTGCCCGACCCGCTCAATGGCGGCCGCATGCATGACCGCGTGAAAAGCATCGAGCTGATGCGCCGCACCGCCGGTCCCGGCATGTCGATCGTCGGCTGGATCGAGGGCCCGCTCGCGCTCGCCGCCGAGCTGCGCGGCCTGAACACCATCATGTTGGATTTCGGTGACGACCCGCAGTTCGCGCACGACCTGCTGGCGTTCTGCGCCGACGTGGCGATCGCCTACGCTCCCGCCCAGATCGCGGCTGGCGCCGACACGATGGGCATGAGCGATGCCGCCGCGGGATTGATCGGACCCGTGCTCTACGAGGAGTTCCTGTGGCCCCAACAGCGCCGCGTCCTCGAGACGATCAAGCGCCACCACCCCGACGTCCTCCTGCGGCAGCACATGTGCGGGCGCATTGACAAGCTCTACCCGAAGATGGCCGAGCTGCCCGTGGACATCTACGAAATCGATTTTCCCGCCAACCTCGCCCTCGCGCGCGAGAAGCTCGGGCCCACCCGCACGCTTGCAGGCAACGTCTCGACCATCACCGACCTGCTCGAGGGCACCCCGGAGAAGGTCTACGAGGCGTGCCGGCGCTGCCACGAAACCTGCGGCCAATACTTCATCGTCGGCGCCGGCTGCGAACTCTCGCCGCTCACTCCGCCGGAAAACGTTCGCGCCATGCTCGCCTACGCCCGCGAGCACAAGCCCGGGGAGTTCGGGGCGAAGCGGTAGCGCGGCGCGGGTTTTCATCCCCGGCCCTCCACGAGTTCGCTTGCCATCGCGGCCCATTCCCAGAGGCGCTGGGGCTTCCGGGCCACGGTCGAGATGTCCTTCAGCACGATCTCCACGTGCCCGCCGCGCGTGCAGTCGAGCATGTGCTTCAGCTCGTCCCGCGCCTTCGGCAGGTCCCAGCCGTCGGTGGCGAAATGCGCGGGGTTCGGTTTGTAACTGAAAACGTAGTCGGCGCCGACCGCCTTCGCGCCGCGCTCGACGTTGATGCGATAGTTCATCGACACCTTCCGCAGGTTCGGGATGCGGCGGAGGATTTCCATTTTGGTGTCCAGCACCTCGCAGCAGCCGTAGTAAACCAGCCCCCAGCGCTTGAGCCACGGCACGTCGTGCCGCAACGCGAACTCCCAGTGCATCTCGGGCGAGACCTCGGTGAAAATCTGGGCGTTGGAACAGCCCCAGAGATGCCCCGCCGTCGGATGGTCCGGATTGAAGCCGGCCTTCGGCAGCTCGCTCGAGTAGCCATACGCGCCGGAACCGATGCGGCAGTTCGTCGTGTTCAGCGCGAGGAGGTTCAGCGCCTCCATCTGGTCGAGTTCTTTCAGGCAACACTCCACGATGCGGTCCACCGCGGCGTTGATCACTTCCGGCTGCTCGATCAGGTCCATCAGCGCCTCTTGCACGCCATACCACATCACGAGGTTGTCCCACGGCGTGAACCAGTAGTTGTCCCGCTTTTGCTCGCGCACGGGCATGACGCCGCCGAACACCTCGTTCATCGCGGCCAGGCGCGCGGTGGTCTCCGCGCGGTCCACGGTCACGACGGGATCCTTGATCTTCGCGACGTCCTTTAGGCAGGTGATCTGCGGCTCAAAATGCTGCGAGCTGATGCCGCCGTCGGTGATGTTGAGTAGTTCGCCCTGGCGCAGGATGCCGAAGCCGGTCGTGCGCCAGCTGATGGGGCACGGCAGGTAGTCGCTGACGATCATGTCCACCGGCAGGTGCCGCCACTGGTAAAGCGTGCGGCGCAGCTCCACCTCGAGCTCGCGGGCCCACGGGGCGCGGCACTGGACCTTCAACTCGTCGGTGTCCGCGCTGAACTCGTGCCACGGCGCTTCCGTGATCCAGATCATCGGCCGGACCGACTTCAGGTCGTTCATGCGACGCCAGAGCTCCGCCTTCTCACGCTGCACCGGCAGGGCCGCGATGACGGCGACCTGCTCGGCGAGGCCGCGCAGGATGTCGCGGTCCGCGGCATGGACCGGGAAAACGGAAGGCGCTGCGACGGGGGCGGGCATGGTCAGGAGCGGGTTTTGGCAGGCGCGAGCTTGTCCCATGCGGCGAAGACTGCGCGGACGTTTTCCGGACGGGCGGCGGGGCCGAATTCGCACTGCGCGATGCAACCGCCGTTGCGCCAGAGATGCTGGTGGACGCGGCGGACAGCGGCCTCGTTGTCGGCCGGCGTGCCATCAGGCAGCAGGTGCTGGCGATCGATCTCGCCCCAGAAGGTGATCTTGCCTGCAAACGGGGCGAGATTCTCCGGGCCCATGCAGAACAGCTGCGAGTTGACGGCGTCCATACCAATCTCGACGAGGTCCGGGTAGATCGCCGTGATGTGCCCGTCGGAGTGCATGAACAGCTTCTTGCCGTGCTGGTGCGCGATCTGCACGTAGTCGCGATACATGGGCTTGAACAGCTGGCGCCAGAGCGCCGGCGCGATCAGCAGCGCGCGCTGCGAACCCCAGTCGTCCATGAACCGCAGCGCGTCCACGTCGGTGCGCGCCCAGGTCTCGAGCACCTCGCAGTAGAACGAGTGCAGCTCGCGCATGAACTCCAGCAGCTCGCGCGGCAGCTCCGCCAGGTCGAGGTAGAGGTCCTCCGAGCCGCGCAAGAACTGCAGCTGTTCGAATGGCCGCGGGCACGCGGCGGAAAACGTGAATTTCTGGGTCGCCGCGCAGTCGCGGTTGACGGCGTCGCGGTCCACGGTGAGCCACTCGCGCGGCACGTGGATGCGCCGGCGGTCGGTGGCCCAGTCGCGCACGAGCGGCTGCTTCACCTCGCCGATGACCCCGCGCTGGATGTTGATGAAGGTGCAGCCCCACTCGTCGGTGAATTCGCCGATGACGTGCGGATTGCCGCGCGTCGGGGCGGTCTGGCGCTCGTGGCCGGAGATGGCGGTGAAGTCCGAGGGAAAGTCCCGCTCGAGGGCCTTGAGCTCCTCCGGGAATTTCTCCGCGGCGATCGGCAGCACCCACAGGTCGCGGGGCGCGCGGGGTGGCCCGGCAAAGGCCAGTGACTGGTGCACGATTTCTCGGGAGGTAGCACTCATGGTAAAAGGGTTCAGGGCAGCATCAGTTGGTCGATGTAGGCGTCTTCGAAGCCGGGCTGCAGGTTGAGTTCGATCGATTCCAGGCGCGCGCAGGCGCCCGACATTTCCGCGAGCAGGTTGCGGTCATTGAGCGCGAGGAACGCGCCGCCGAGCGAGGTGTTGCCCACGACGTGGATCTGCGCCGGCGTGAAACCCGGGAGCAGGCCGCAGCCGATGGCATGGTCGAGCGAAAGGTGCATGCCGAAGCCGCCCGCGAGGTAGAGCGTCTTCACGTCCGCCGCCGCCACGCCCAGCAGGCCCAGCAGGGTGTTGATGCCGGCGGCGATCGCCGCCTTGGCCTGGAGCAGGCGCGCAATGTCCACCTCCGAGACCCACACCGGCCCCGACGTTCCGTGCGCGCAGAGCTGGAGCTTGCGCCCATACTCGTCCGCCTGCACGCGCGACCCGGCGCTGGCGATGAAGTCCTCGGAGAAACGTCCGTTCGCCTGCACGATGCCAGTCCGCCGCCCCTCCCAGAGGAAATCGACGTAGGCCGAGCCGCAGATGCCGATCGGCTTGGCCGCGCCGCCGATTATGCCCAGCTCCGCGTGAAACGGGGCCGCCTCCAGCCGAATGCGCTCGATGGCGCCTTTCACCCCGCGGGTCCCGCTGGAAAGTCCCGCGCCCTCGAACGCCGGCCCCGCCGCCGTCGCGCAGCCCACGAGGCGATCGCCGACCTTGGCGATAATCTCGCCGTTGGTGCCCACATCCACGAGCAGCACGGGGCCCTCGTCGTAAAGCATGCCCGTCGCCACCAGCCCCGCCGCGAGGTCCGCGCCGACGTAGGCAGCCGGTCCAGGCAACAGGTGAACCTTCGCCTGGGCGCCGCCAAAGTCCAGGCCGAGTTCCTTCGGCGCATAGACGCGATGATCGAGAAAAACCGCCCTGAACGGATGCACGCCGAGGGGACTCGGGTCCACACCCGCTAACAGGTGCTGCATCGTGGTGTTGGCCGCGACGGTCATTACGCCGACGTCGCCCAGGGCCACGCCGGCTTCCTGGCACGCCTCGGCCAAAAGGGGCTGGATCGTCTCCACCGCCACCGCCCGCTGCAGCTGCTGCACCGCCGCGGGTCCCTGGCTGCACATCTGGATGCGCGTAAGCACGTCCTCGCCGAAACGGATCTGCGCATTGAACGCCGACGCCTCGCTGAGCACTTTGCCGGTCTTCAGGTCGGACAGCAACAGCGCCACCGTGGTGGTGCCCACGTCCACCGACGCGCCGATCCGAGCGTCGGGGTCGAGTGGGTCGTGCGCCCACGGCACATTGATCTTGAACTCCGCCACGATCGCCGGCTCGTGCCTCAGCAGCGACCGCGCGGGCAAAGTCACCGTCACGTCATCCTTGCCCGTCAGCCGCAGCTGGCAGGAGCGCAGCCGGTCGTCGGGACCGGGACCGACGGTCGTGCCGTCCGGACGCTGCAGCGTGCCGGCGCGCAGCCCGACCTCGCAGCCGCCGCAGAGCCCGCGGCCGCCGCAACGGGTGTTGAGCGGATGCCCCCGGTGGGCCAGCAGCTCGGAGAGTGGCAGGCGGGCGTCCGTGCCGCTGACGCCCACCTCGACGGGGCCATCGGGCGTTTCGAGCTTGAGACGCGGGTTCACGGGGCCCGCCCTTCGGTGCGGCCCGTGAGGGGTCCGAAGGAGGCCAGTGTGCCTGCTAATACCAAAATGTTATATAAATTGGGCATTGGAAGCGGGTGCAGTCCGTGGGGCCTTCCCATGCTTACCAGCATAAACCACCCGCCCCTAGGCCTGACAAAGCGCGCTTCATGTAAAAATTGGGAATACTTTTGTGCATAACGGGTTGGGCGCGGTGTTCGCATTTACAACCCGCTCCCCAACGCCTTAGAAAGTGGCATGCCCCAATTATCCGAACTGACCGCCGCCGTGGCCGCAGGTAAGCGGACCGACACCGTGCGACTCACCCAGGAACTCCTCGCGGCTGGCTCTGCCCCGCAAGACATCGTCGAAAAGGGGCTGGTCCCCGGGATGGCGATTGTCGGTGAGCAGTTTAAGAAAAACGAGATCTTCGTCCCGGAGATGCTCGTCGCCGCGCGCGCGATGAAGGAGGCCCTGAAGCTCCTCGAGCCGCTGCTGGCCAGCGCGGGCATCAAGCCGAAATACACCGCTATCATCGGCACCGTGCAGGGCGACCTCCACGACATCGGCAAGAACCTGATTTCCATGATGTGGCGCGGGGCGAACTTCGCCGTCATCGACCTGGGCACCAACGTGAGCGCCGACAAGTACCTGGCTGCCGCGAAGGAACACAACGCCAACCTCGTTGGCCTGTCCGCCCTGCTGACGACCACGATGCCCGCGATGAAGGACACCGTCCGGATTCTCAAGGCGGCGGGGCTCAGCACCAAGATCATGGTCGGCGGCGCGCCGATCACCCAGGCTTTCGCGGATGAGATCGGGGCCGACGGCTACGCCGCCGACGCCGGCACGGCCGTCGACATCGCCAAGAAACTCGTGGGTCAGGCGGCTTAAGCCGCCGACCTGCTTCCGGGCCTCCATGAGGTGCGGACATGATTTCCACTGCCATGACCGGGTGCGAACGCGTCAATCGCATGTTCGCGCGGCAGGACCAGGACCGCATCCCGCGGTGCGACACCTTCTGGCCTGAGACGATCACCCGCTGGCAACGCGAAGGTCTCCTCTGGGACCACGAGGATGCGCTGCTCTTCCTGCAGAGTGACTTCCAGCCGCTCTGCTGGTCCTGGCCTGCGCCATTTCCACAGCAGAAAGAGCTGATCACACAGGATACCGAGACCGAAACCTACCGCGACGCCTGGGGCGGCGTGGTCCGGTATTGGAAGGGCCGCTCCGGCACGCCGGAGCACGTGGGTTTCGGCTGCGATTCCCGCGCGGCCTGGGATAAGATCTACCGCCCCGCCCTGCTGGCCGCCCCGCTGCAGGTGAATCCGAAGCTCTCCGCGCTGCGCTACCAGAAGGGCCGCCAGCTCGGGCGGTGGACGTTTCTGAGCGGGGTCGAAGGCTTCGAAGCCCTGCGCAAACAGATCGGTGACGAGGCCTTCCTGGTCGCCATGATCGAGGATCCCGACTGGGTGCGCGACATCGTCCAGGTGCATACCGATGTGGTGCTCCGCACCTTCGACGCCGTCCTGGCCGAGGGCATCAAGCCCGACGGCCTCTGGATCTACGGCGACATGGCCTACAACCACGCCACGATTTGCTCGCCCGCCATGTATCGCGAGTTCGTCTGGCCGCAGCACAAGCGCATGGCCGAATGGGCGCACGCGCGGGACATGCGCGTCATTTATCACACGGACGGACGCGTCAGCGGCGTCCTCGACCTCTACATCGCCGCCGGCTTCGACTGCCTCCAGCCCATCGAGGCCAAGGCGGGCATGGACATCCGCCAGTTCGCGCCCACGTACGGCGACCGCCTCGCCATGTTCGGCAACATCGACGTCATGAAGATGGCGACGAACAACCTCCCGCTCATCGAGGAGGAAATCCGCACGAAGTTCGCCGCCGGCATGGCCACGCGCGGTTATGCCTACCACTCCGATCACTCCGTGCCTCCCCAGGTCAGCTGGGACACCTACCGCGCCATCATCGGCTTCATCGACCGTTACGGGAACTACTGAACTTCATGTCCACCCCGGCCATCACCCCCTTCCTGCCCAAGTGGCGCGGCTCGCTCACCGACCGCGCCCGTTTCCAGCGCCAGATGCACCGCCAGCCGGTGGACCGGTGCTTCAACATGGAATTCGGGTACTGGGACGACAACTTCAAGCTCTGGCCGATGTTCCGTGACCACGGCATCACCAACAACAACGACGCCGACATCTTCCTGAATTTCGACCGCACCGCGGTGGTCGGGTCGCACTGGATGCACCCGACCTTCCCTTACGAGGAGATTTCCCGCACCGCGACCACGCGCGTCCTGCGCAACGGTGACGGCCTCATCGCCGAGGTGCCGATGGACGGCCACGACACGATCCCCCACTTCCTCGACTCGAGCGTCAAGACGCCCGACGACTGGAAGCGCGTGAAGGAGGAGCGCTTCGACCGCCGTCACCCCGACCGCAAGGCCGACATTGCCGCCATCCTGCGCGACCACCCCGCCAACCGCGACTATCCGCTCGGCGTCTGGTGCGGCTCCATGATCGGCAAGGTGCGCGACATGCTCACCGTCGAAGGCCTGGCGTATGCCGTGTTCGACTACCCCGAGATGGTCGAGGACATCGTCGAGACGTCCTGCGTCCTGGTGGAAGACTTCCTCGATGCCGTGCTGCCGCACGTCGCGTTCGACTACGCCGCCGGCTGGGAGGACATCTGCTACAAGAGCGGGCCGCTCGTCTCCGTGGGCTTCTTCCGCGACGTCGTCGTGCCGCGCTACAAGCGCATCAGCACGAAGCTCCGCGCGCACGGCGTGGACATCTGGTGGATCGACTGCGACGGCGACGTCCGCCCGCTGATCCCGCATTTTCTCGCCGGCGGCGTGAACACGATGTTCCCGTGGGAAGTCAACGGTTCCGGCCATCCGGGCGAGTCGCTCGACCGCTGGGGCCCGGAACTGCGCATCATGGGCGGCGTGGACAAGATGGCCCTCGGCCGCGGCCGCGCCGCGATCCGCCAGTGGGTCGGGTCGCTCGTCCCCTACGTCGCCGCCGGCGGCTTCATCCCCTTCTGCGACCACCGGTGCCCGCCCAACGTCGATCCGGACGATTACCTGTATTATCTCAACCTGAAGGAGGAGCTGTTCGGGATGCGCGGTTGAATGCCGCCCCACGGCCAAACCCCATGACCTCCCGCGAAAAAGTCCGTCGCGCACTCCGGCATGAAGCCGGCCCCGTGCCCGTGGACTTTGGCAGCACCGGCCTGACCAGCTTCCACGTCAGCTGCGTCGCCGCGCTGCGGGAACACTACGGTTTGCCGCGGCACCCGGTGAAGGTCTGCGAGCCGTTCCAGATGCTCGGCGAAGTCGAGGACGACCTCGCAAACGCCCTCGGCTCCGATTGCATCGCGGCCAACGGCCGCAGCACGATGTTTGGTTTTCCCAACGAGGGCTGGCACGAGTGGCGCACGCCGTGGAACCAGCTTGTGCTCGTGCCCGCGGGCTTCCGCACCCGCCAGAGCGCGGCGGGCGACGTCTATCTTTTCCCCGAGGGCGACACCTCCGTGCCGGCCAGCGGGCACATGCCGGCGGGCGGGTATTTCTTTGACGCCATCGTGCGGCAGCCGCCGTTCACCGAGGAACAGCTCGACCCGGCGGACAACTGCGAGGAATTCAAGCTGCTCAGCGCGGCCGACGTGGAGCACTGGGAGCGCGAGTTCGCGCGCGTGCGCGGCGACAAGCGGGCGATCGTCTCCGGCGTCGGCGGCATGGGCTTCGGCGACATCGCCCTCGTCCCCGCCGCATTCCTCAAGCACCCCAAGGGCATCCGCGACGTCGGCGAGTGGTATATCTCCCTCGTGGAACGCCGCGACTACATCCACCACATCTTCGACTACCAGTGTGAGATCGCGCTGCGCAATCTCGCGACCTACGCCGCGCTGGCCGGCGACACCATCGACGTGCTGGTGGTCTGCGGCACGGATTTCGGCACGCAGAACTCGCAGTTCTGCTCACCCGCGACGTTCGACGAGCTCTTCGCGCCATATTACCGCCGCGTGAACGACTGGGTGCACAAGCACACGGCGTGGAAGACCTTCAAGCACTCCTGCGGCGCCGTCCGGCCGCTGATCGACCGGTTCATCGACGTCGGCTTCGACATCCTCAACCCCGTCCAGTGCTCGGCCAAGGACATGGACCCCGTGCGGCTCAAGGCGGATTTCGGCCGCCGCATCGTCTTCTGGGGCGGCGGCGTCGACACGCAGCAGACGCTCCCCTTCGGCACGCCGGAGCAGGTGCGCGCCCAGGTCACCGAGCGGCTCAAGGCCTTTTCCCCCGGCGGCGGATTCGTGTTCAACACCATCCACAACGTCCAGGCGCGCACGCCCGTGGCCAACATCGTGGCCATGGTCGACGCCGTCCGCGACTTCAACGGCGCCGCCGTCTGATCTTATGGCCAAGCGCAACCATCACTTTTCCTTCGCCGCCGCGAGCGCCCGTTACGACGCGTGGTGGCTGGGCCAGCGGCTCGACCGCCCGCCCGTTTCACTTTGGGTGGAACCCCGGCATCCGGCGTCCGCCCCGCGTTCGAACCACGCGACGCTCCGTGATCGCTGGCTCGACGCGAAATTTCAGGTGGAGTCGGCCTACGCGCACCTGTCGCACAACCCCGCCTACGGCGACTGCGTGCCCTCATTCTTCCCCAACGTCGGGCCGGACCTGGTGTCCACGCTCTTCGGCGCCGAACTGGTCTTCGGCGAGTCCACCAGCTGGTGCCAGCACACCGTGCACGAGCTCGCCGACTGGGAACGCTTCATCGCGACGCCGCCCGACTTCAACAATCCCTACTGGCAGGCCATCGAGGAGATGATCGCGCTCGCCGCCGATCGCTTCGGCGGAAGGTTTTACGTCGCCCAGCCCGACCTGCATGGCAACTACGACATCCTCGCGGGCCTCCGCGGGCCCGAGGATCTCTGCCTCGACCTGATTGACGACCCGGAGCTCGTGCGCCGCGCCTGCTCGCACGCGAGCCGCGCGTATCTCGAGGCCTACCGCCGCGTTTACCAGCGCCTCACCTCGCTCGGCCAGCCCTGCACGACGTGGTGCAGCTACCTGCACAACGGCCCGGCGTACATTCCGAGCTGCGACTTCCTTTGCCTCGTCTCAAAGGATATCGGCGAGGATTTCATTCGCCCCGCCGTGGAGCAGGAAACGGCGCCGATGGAACGGACCATCTTCCACCTCGACGGCCCCCAGGCGCTCCATCACCTCGACATGGTCCTGCGCCTGCCGCGCCTCAACGCCGTCCAGTGGGTCTTCGGCGCCGGCCACGGCCGCGCCTCGGATTGGCTCGAGGTGTATCGCACCTGCCGCCAGGCCGGAAAGGCCGTCCAGATTCTCGCCGAGGATGCCGCCGATGCGCTCCACGTGTTGCGCGAACTCGGGCCCGACGGCGTCTGGCTGCTCGTGGGCACGCCCTTCAAGAACGCCAACCAGGCCACCGCCTTCCTCGAGGAGGTCCACGTTCTCTCCGCATGAACCCGCGCGTCGCCCTGCTCCGCTCCACCCTCGCCCGCCGGCCCCTGCTGGCCGACGGCGCCATGGGCACGCAGCTGCAACAACTCGGCCTCGCCCCCGGCGCCTGCGGGGAACTGTGGAATCTTGAGCAACCGATCCGCGTGCGCCAGGTGCACCGCAACTACATCGCCGCGGGCGCCGACCTGCTCACGACCAATTCCTTCGGCGGCACGTCCTACGTGCTCTTCACCCACGGCGCGGGTGCGAGGGTCCGGGAAATCAATTTTGCCGCCGCCCAACTCGCCCGCGACGTCGCGGGCGACCGCGCGTGGGTGCTCGGTGACATGGGCCCGTTCGGCGGCATGTTCGAGCCCTACGGCGAGGCCGATCCCGCTGACGTGAAAATCGCCTTTCGCCAGCAAGCCTCCGCGCTGCTGGAGGGCGGCGCCGATGCGCTGCTCATCGAAACCATGTCCGACCCGGCCGAAGCCGTGCTGGCCGTCGAGGCGGCGCGCGCCGCCGGCGCCGGGTGCGTCTTCGCCACGTTTGCCTTTCAGAAATCCGCCACGGGTTTCGCCACGATGATGGGCGATTCGGTGGCGGCCGCCCTCGCGCCCGTCCTCGCCGCCGGCGCGGACGTCGTGGGCGCCAACTGCGGCACGGAACTTTCGCTCGAGGATTACGTGAAGCTCACCGCGGAGCTGGTGGCCGCTGCTGCCGGCCGTCCCGTGATCGTGCAGCCCAACGCCGGCTCGCCGCGCTTCGCGAACGGCAACATTTCCTACGACGTTACGCCCGAGCAGTTCGCGGCGGCCGTCCCCCGCCTCCTCGCCGCCGGCGCGCGCGTGGTCGGCGGCTGCTGCGGCACGACGCCCGCCCACATCACCGCCATGGCCGCGGTCCTGCCGCGATGAACGCCCGCGAAAATTTCCACGCGATGATGTCCGGCGGACGTGCTGAGTGGCTGCCGCTGAACCTGCCGGTCACGCCCCCGGTCGCCGACCTGATCGAGGAGCGCACGGGCGTGCGCAACTCGGAGTTGGCGTTTGAAACGGACTTCGGCTTCGAGTGGGTCGGCTACAACGAGGACCCCGCGCGCTGGAAAGCCGCGCTCGCGGAAATCGGCTGCCAGCTGCCCCACAACGTCGAGCTGGGGCCGTTCTGCATCGCGCACGTCGAGCCGCCCAAGGGCACCCTCGGCAAGGCCTACCACTTCCGCACCATGCTGCACCCGCTCGAGAAGATCACGAGCGTCGCCCAGCTCGAAAAACTTCCCTGGCCCGACACCTCCGATCCGGCCCACTACACCGTCGTCCAGCACCGCATGCGCCAGATCCACACGCGCGGCAAGGTCGCCTTCGCCGGGCTGGAGTGCACCGCCTTCGAGGCGGCGTGGTATGTCCGCGGCATGGACAACCTCTTCCAGGACCTCGCCGAGGGCAACGGCATCGCCGACTGGCTGCTCGACTACTTCACCGAACGTTCCGTCAACGTCGGCCGCGCGTTCGCCCGGGCCGGCGTCGACGTGATTGGGCTCGGCGACGACGTCGGCATGCAGACCGGCATGCTTCTCTCCGTCCCGATGTGGCGGAAGCACCTCAAGCCCCGCCTCGCCAAGGTCATCGCCGCCATCCGCGACGCGTCGCGCGGCGGCAAGGTCTGGGTGCACTACCATTCCGATGGCGACATCATGCCGATCGTCCCGGAGCTCATCGAGGTCGGCGTCGACATCCTCAATCCCGTGCAGCCCGAGTGCATGAACGCCAACGAACTCGCCCGCCGCCACGGCGACCAGTTGGGGCTCAGCGGCATGGTCGGCACGCAGACCACCATGCCCTTCGGCACGCCCAACGACGTCCGCCGCCGCGTCCGCGAAATCGCCGCGCTGCACCTCCGCCGCGAGCACCCCGCCCGCGTGATGATCGCGCCGACGCACGTCCTCGAGCCCGATGTCCCGTTCGAAAACATCCTCGCCCTCGTCGATGAGGTGAAATCCATCCGCTTCGCCTGACCCCTTTTTTCCGCTGTAACTTCAACCCAACCAAAAAATCACCATCATGAAAAAGTCCCACGTCATCCTCGCGCTCGCGCTCATCGCCGCCGCCGCCGCCTACCGGGTCGGCGCGGTGTTTGTCCCGGAATTGTCCAACCTCTCGCCCATCATGGCCCTCGCCTTCTGCGGTGCCGCCTACCTCGAGCGCCGCAGCCTCTGGCTCGTGCCGTTCGTGGCGCTGGTGGCGAGCGACCTCTGGATCGACCGCTACTACGCCACCCAATACGGCTACACCTGGGAGCTGAGCGGCGCCATGCTGCGCATCGCCTGCTTCGCCGCCGCCCTCGGGGTCGGCGCCTTCGTCGCCCGCCGCCGCACCGCGCTGAACCTGTTCAGCGGCGCCCTCGGCTGCTCGATCCTGTTCTACCTCGTGAGCAACACCGCCGCCTGGCTCGGTGACGCCTACTACGTCAAGACCACCGCCGGCTGGTGGCAGGCCATGACGGTCGGCCACACCGAGTATCTCCCGACGCTGTGGTTCTTCCGCAACACCCTGATCGGTGACCTGCTCTTCACTGGAGTCTTTGCCCTCGCGATGTCGAAGGCCCGCGTCACGCGGACCCAGACTGCGTGAGGGTTGGGTTGTGTTCACAGGCAGGGGCCGGTCGAGGGACCGGCCCCTTTTTTGTGTCCCTGTAGGAGCGGCTTTACGCCGCGATTGACCGCGCTGCGCCGTGATCAGCCCGTCATTCGGGGTTCTTCGCGGCGTAAAGCCGCTCCTACAGGCCAACCGATTTATTTTCCCAGACCGGCCCGCAGCACGTCCAGCGTGCCTTCGCCGACGGCGGTGGACATCAGGTAGACGCCCGCCCAGCCGCCGCGCACGAGCGCTTGGATTTGCTCGGCGGCGATATCGCGGCCGACCTTCGCCTGGTCCGCCACGGTCGTTTTCGCCGCGATGCGCTGGATGAGCGCCGACGGGATCACCACACCCGGGACCTGCGCCATCCGCTGCGCATGCTCGAGGTGGGCCAGCACCATCACGCCGATCAGGAAGGGAATTTTGCCGCGGAATTTCTCCAGCGCTGCCACCGGCGCCTCGTGGAAGACCGGCTGCGTCATGATGTAGTCCGCGCCCGCGTCGATCTTCTCCTGCAGCCGCCGGAATTCCCGCGCGGCGTCCTGCGCCTCCGGTTCCACGCCGGCCCCGATCGTGAAATGCGTCTGCGGCCGCTCCTGCTTGCCCAACGGCACGCCGCCAAAATCCACGCCGGCGTTCAGGCAGGTCTGCGTCAGCCGGATCATGCCCACTGAGTCCAAGTCGAACACCGCCGCCGAGCGCGGATATGTCGGCGACATCTTCGGCGGGTCGCCCGTCACAAAGAGCACGTTGTGAATGCGGTTGTGGTGGTAGCCGACGAGCCGGCTCTGGATGCCCATCATGTTTACGTCCCGCGCGGTAAAATGGGGGATCAACTCCACCGCATCGCCCGTCGCCGCCGTCCAGCCCAGCCGCGAGCGCAGCACCGCGATGAAATCGCCGGGCGTGATCAGCGGGATGCCACGCGAGCCGTCCGTGAAATCCACCGCGTCGATCAGCCCGCTCGCCGCCATCTTGCCCAGCAGCTCGACCTTGCCGGAAATGACGCGCTCGTCGGTCCCGCGCGGTGGCAGCGATTCGATGCTTACGACGAATTTCCCGTCCTTCAGCTTCTGCGAGAAGCGGCCATTCTTCCGTTTCTCCGCGTCGCCCACCGGCGGCGGGGTCGAAAACTTCGCCGCGCCCGCCGTGACGCGCTCGCCGACGCGGCGCGACTGCAGGTAATTGTGCATCTCCTGGATGTGCGGCGGGTGCATCTCGCAGCAGCCGCCGAGTAGGCGCACGCCGAGGTCGGAGAAATTGCGCGCCAGCTTGCCCGCCAACTCGGGGTTCACCGACGTCATCAGCCGGTTGCCGATGCGCTGGAAACCGCCGGCGTTCGGCATCACCACGAGGGACAACGCCCCGGACTTGACCACCGGCGCGTCCTTCGCCGCCGCCACGAACGCGCTGGCGTCCCAGGGCGCGCAGCAGTTGACGCCCGCGAGGCTGACGCCGAGCAGCGCCATCCGGTTGACGAACTCGACCGGGTCGGGCTCGAGCGGCTTCAGTCCATCGCCCGGCAGGACCATCATCTCGGCGATGATCGGCGGCATCCCGGGCAGCGACTTGATCAGCTTGACCAGCAATTCCAGCTGCACCTGCGAACCAAACGTCTCAAGCAACAGCGCATCCGCGCCGGCCGCCGCCAGCGCCTCCACCTGTTCGCGATAGCATTCCGCCACGGCGGCCGCGGTCGTCAGCGGCACGCTTGTCGGCCCCACCGAAGCCAGCACGAAGAACGGCTCCTCGTCACCGCGCTGCGCCTGGTGCTTGGCGATGGCTGCGCGCGCCACCTTCACGCCGGCGCAGTTGAGCTCCACGACCCGGTTCTCCATCCCAAACGGACGCAGTTGTTCGCGGTTCGCGCCAAAGGTGTTCGTCTTCAGGCAGCTCGCGCCGGCGGCGAGGTATTCCTGGTGGATGGACTGGATCAGGTCGGGATTCTCGACGTTGAACGCCTCGTAGACGTGGTTGGATTCCGACAACCGTCCCGTGAGGTTGAACAAATACGACCCCATCGCCCCGTCCGCCAGGAGCGCCTGCGATTTCAGCGTGGTCAGGAAATCCGCCATAAAAGTGCCGCGTTCAATACGCGGCACCCCGGGCGAAGTCAAAGACGCTGCGGGTCATGCGCCGCCTCGCAAGTTCCCTCCCCTACCTTTCACCTTGAGGTCTACGAGATGAATGAGCCCGCCCATCGTGAGGGATTCTCTCGCTTCTTCTTCGCTGATCGAGATGCCGAACCGCCTTTCGATCTCCAGCACCACTTCGACATCGCCCAAGGAATCATACGTCCAAACAGCACTTAGTTCGCGGCTGAAGTCGTCATCCGGCGCGAGCCTCCGCATGTCCAGCGCGACCTTTTCGCAAAAGACGCGTCGTACGCCAATTGCCACCTCTCGCTGGACTTTACTGTTCAGAAAATACCGCTGGTAAAACTCGTCGTCCGTAAGCAGCGGGCGACCCTTGAAGACGCTACTGCACGCCTCCTCATCGCCCTTAAACCAACGCCGAAGCTGTTGGCGCAAAGTACCAATGATGGTTTTCAAGCAGCCGCATTTTCAGCGGCTGCCGTTGCCTCGCAACCCAATAGGTTTGGTCAGAACAACCCTACGATCTGCCCCGCGTCGTCGAGGTCGATGGCTTCGGCAGCGGGGACTTTCGGGAGGCCGGGCATAGTCATGATCTCGCCGGTGAGGCAGACGATGAAGCCGGCGCCGGCGGACAGCCGGACTTCGCGGATCTCCACGTTGAAGCCGGTGGGCCGGCCGCGGAGGGTCGGGTCCGTCGAGAACGAATACTGCGTCTTCGCCATGCAGATCGGGAACTTCCCGTAGCCGGCCTTCTGCAGGTCCTCGAACTTCGTCTTCACGCTTGCGCTGGCCGAGATGTCCTTCGCGCCGTAAATCTTCTGCGCGATCGTCCGGGCCTTCTCCCAGAGCGGCATGTCGTCCGGATACAGCAGCTGGAATTTCTTGTCCTTCTTCGACGTGGCCTCGATGACCGCGTGCGCGAGCGCCTCGGCGCCGGCGCCGCCGTCGGCCCAGTGGGTCGCGGGGACCGCTTTCACGCCGAGCTTGGCGCAGCGGGCCTCGATGACAGCGAACTCGGCGTCCGTGTCGGACGTGAACCGGTTGATCGCGACCACGGCGGGCAGGTTGTAGCCGGCGATATTCTCAAGGTGCTTCTCCAGGTTGACCAGGCCACGCTCGACGGCGGCGACGTTCTCGGTCTTCAGCTCTTTCTTGTCCACGCCGCCGTGCATCTTCAGCGCGCGGACGGTCGCGACGATGACCACCGCGTCGGGCGCGAGGCCGGCAAAACGGCATTTGATGTCCAGGAATTTCTGGGCGCCGAGGTCGGCGCCGAAGCCCGCCTCGGTAACGGTATATTCCCCGAGGCTCATCGAGAGCTTGGTTGCGAGCACGCTGTTGCAGCCGTGCGCGATGTTGGCGAACGGCCCGCCGTGTACGAATGCGGGATTGTTCTCCAGCGTCTGCACCAGGTTCGGCGCGAGCGCGTCACGCAGCAGCACCGCCATCGCGCCGTTGGCTTTCAGGTCGGCGGCGGTGACCGGTTTCTTTTCGCGGGTGTAACCGATGACGATCCGGCCGAGCCGCTCGCGGAGCTCCTTCAAATTCTGGGAAAGGCAGAAGATCGCCATGACCTCGGAGGCGACGGTGATGTCGAAACCGGACTGGCGCACGGTGCCGTTGGCCACGCCGCCCAGCCCGAGGACGATCTCGCGCAGCGCGCGGTCGTTCATGTCCATCACGCGCTTCCACACGACGCGGTTCGGATCGAGCCCGAGCGCGTTGCCGTGGGTGAGGTGGTTGTCGACCATCGCCGAGAGCAGGTTGTGCGCGGAGGTGATGGCGTGGAAATCGCCCGTGAAGTGCAGGTTGATGTCCTCCATCGGCATGACCTGCGCGTAACCGCCGCCGGCCGCGCCGCCCTTCACACCGAAGCTGGGCCCGAGTGAGGGTTCGCGGATGCAGACGATGGCGCGTTTGCCGAGGCGGTTAAGCGCGTCACCGAGCCCGACCGTCGTCGTGGTCTTACCCTCGCCCGCGGGCGTCGGCGAGATGGCGGTGACGAGCACCAATTTACCGGCCGGCTTTTTCAGCTGCTCCTGGTAAAAACTCAGCCCGACCTTGGCCTTGTATTTCCCGTAGTGTTCGAGCGCGTCGACCGGGATCTTCAGCTTGGCTGCGATCTGGTCGATCGGGAGCATTGTCGCCTGGTGGGCGATATCGATGTCGGAGGGGACGATTTTGGCAGCCATGGCGGGGAGTATTTTTTGGGACGAAAGGAACGGGGCGGGTCAGCTGGAGTAGTATTCCTGGACGCGCATGATCACGTCGAAGCCCTCGAGCTTCAGGCAGTCGGTCAGGCACAACATCGCGGGGTGGTCGGGTGCAAGGACCTCATACTTGCGCTTCACGGAGCCGATCACGTGGTCCATCCCGAGCGGGACGGCCATCGTCAGGAACGCGCTTTCCAGCGGCCCCTTCGTGGGTGAACCGTCCGCGCGTTTGGGCGGGAGCATGACGCTGAAATTACTCAGGCCGACGGACATATGCACGCCCTTTAGCGTGGGGTCATTGTGGATGAGGTTGATCGCACTCATCAGGCAGTGGAAACGGCCTTCGGAGTCGGCACCGATCGGGGAAATTGCCGGGTCGATGATGCAATGGTTCACGGGGATGCCGTGGCGCCCCGCCTCTTCCACCAGCTCCCGCGCGGTGTTGTAGACCTGCGTGGCAGTGTGGTTCGGCTGGCTCACGCCGTGCTCGACGCGCTCGGACGCCAGGAGGATCGGCATGAACGGCGCAATCTTGCTGAGCTTGAACATCTCGCGCCGCGGCTGGGAAATCGAGTTCAGCACCGGCAGCTTCCCGCCCGCCCGCGCCGCATCGTAGGCACGCAGGCCGGCTTCCGCCATCACCGGGTCGGGCGTGTCGATCGAGATCGGCTTGCTGGTGACGCCCTGGACTTCGCGGATCATGTCGGCGAGGAACGAGGCGGCGCGCGGGCCGACGTTGACGTCGATGTAGCCGGCGCCGCCGACATCCTGGGATTTCGCGAGCTCCTTCAGGCCGGCGAGATCGTTCGCCTCGAAAAGTTTGTTGGTCGACGGCACCGAGTCGTTGATGGATTCGCCGATGATGGTGAGATTGGGGATGGGCATGGGAAAGTTGGGTGATGGGTAAGAGGCGAGAGGAGGGGAATTGAGACGGTGGCTGCGGGCTCTTGGTATTTGCGCGCCTCAGGCCGGCTTGTCGGGCGCGGCGGGCTCTTTGGGGGCGACCGCGACCTGATGGTGATCGCGGCCGAGGAAATTGTTCGCCCAGCCGGATGTGTGGCTGAGCGCGAGATTGGGGAAGACCGCCGGGCCTTCGATCATGTGACGGGACTCGCCGTAGGATTTCAGCCGGTCGTAGGCGCGTGCCCACATGCAGTCCTTGTCGTTCAGCTCGCAGCGGCCGTCGGCGGAACCACCGCAGGGGCCGTTGCGCTGGTTCTTCGAGCAGGACGCGCGGGGACAGAAATAACCCGTGTCGGGGAGCGAGCAGTCGCCGCAGTCCTGGCAGCCGAACATCACGGATTTCGAGATATGCTCGATCGCGTGGGCGGCCTTGAGGGTCCGGGCGAAGTGACCCGACTCGAGGCGCGCGTAAGTTTGCTGGACGACGGGGAAAAGCTTCTCGCCGGGCTTGAACGCCAGGCCGTGCATCATGCGCGTGAACCGGTAGGCGAGGGTCGCCTCGTCGGACTTTTCCGGATGGTCGAGCGACTTCAGGTAGGCGGCGTTGAGCTGCGCGCCATCGCCGAGGCCGGTCGCGAGATCCTGTTCAAAGAGGTAAAACTCGTCCTCTTTCGGGAACTGGATCTCTTTCGCGAACTGCTTCCAGTCATCCGGCGCGAAGCTCTCGGCGAGGTCGATGATCTGCGCGAACGATTCCGCCTTGTGGATGCCGCCCAGATAACCGGCGGCGAAGCCCATGCCCTTGAACACCGCAAGCTGCTTCGCGGCGAGCTCGTTGAAGAACGCCTTCCCCTTGTCCACGCCCGCGGCGTATTTCTCGACCTGCGCATAGAGCGCGTCGCTCACCACGCAGCCCGGGATCTTGTTCTGGTTGAACATGCGGGCCACGACCTTGTTCAGCACGTAAACGTTGCCGACAATCGGGGCCGAGAGATGCGCCCAGTCGAGGAAGAGCTTAATCTCATGGAATTTCCGCATGTCGTAGCCGAGCTGCGGGATCACCCACTCCGCGCCGCACTGGATCTTCCGCGCCAACTTGAAATATTGCGGCATCAGCTCGCGCTCCTGGCGCTTGAACGGCGCCACCGCGCAGCCGGTGAAGAAATTCGTCTTGGGCAGCCGGTCTTTCTTGCCGTTGGGCTTCGTCACTTCGATGCCCTCGTTCATCGCGCGCAGCATCGAGATGAGGCTGGTCGCATCCAAATCGAACACCGGCTGCGCCGGGCCCCTGAAGCCCGCGACCGGGTAATCGCCCGTGAGCGCGAGGATGTTGTTGAACCCCTCCGCCGCGTAACGCCAGGCCGCCGACTCGAGCCCGTTGCGGTTGAGATCCTTGCAGGTGAGGTGAATCACCAGCTGCTTCCCGCGCGGCTTCAAAACGTTCGCGATCCAGTCCGCCGGGATCATCGGGTTGCCGCCGGGATTGTCCGTGATCGACACCCACGCGATCCGCGAGTCCGCCGCGAGGCCTTCGCCCAACTCCACCAGCTTCGGGCGCTGGTCCGGCTCAGGGATTCCGCGCGTCGTCACCAACTCGGCGCCGTAAATGAACGGCCCGGACGTCAGCATCTCGCGGAAGGTGGCGTTGCTTTGGGGTTGGATCATAGGTCGTGAGTAGCCGACGCCGCCGTCCGGGACAGCTTGGTTTGGGGTGCGGGGTTGTTCACGGAAAGAGCCTACCCGAACCCCGTTTTCGGGTCTTGTGTTCTGAAACCTATCTTTGGTGATTCGAGGCGGGGCTTTTTTGACGAAATCCAATTAACCAAATCCTCTTTTCCTATAACGAGTTAGAACATCCACTAGCGCTCATTAGAACCACCTAATTCGAACACTTCCAAACCGCACATGGTTTCGCCCAAATCGTGCAAAGTATTCAAGGGAAGAAAGTTGTGATAAGAACAAGAAACGCCCCATGACCCGATCCAACAATGCTACTTAACCTATTGTTTTGCATAAATTAACACCCGCAACTTGCCCTGTCCGGCATCGCGTCTTTGCGCCTTCGCGCTTAAGTCCCTCTTTTACCCCGACCTCGCCTCAGGTCTTCCCTGACACCGCCGCCCGACCCGCCTTCTTGGGATTCGGAACGTCATCCTTGGCCGGCGGCGCCGGCTGGCCCTGGCCCGCGATGCGGTATTGCCGGGGAGTGGTCTTTTTCAGGCTTTGGAAAACGTGCGTGAAGTAACTCTGGTCGCAAAAGCCCGAGTCGAACGCGATCGCCGCCACCGTCATCTCGGTTTTCACCAGCAATTCGCACGCGCGCTCGATGCGCGCCTCGCGCAGGAGTTCGGTGAACGAGCGCCCGGTGCGTTCCTTGAGCAACTCGGCCAGCACGCGCGGCGAGACGCCGGCCTGCCGGGCGACGTGCTCGCGCGTCAGCGCACTGCCGGCGCCGGCGCGGATGACGTCCAGTGCCTTGCGCACCGGTTGCGGCACGCTGCCGGCCCGACACCGCTCCACCGCGTCAAAGATCCGCACCACCGCCTCCTTCAACCAGCGCGACAACTGCTCGTCGTCGGAAATCGCCGCGAGCTCTGTAAGGTGGCGGTAGCGCAAGCCCAGCACCTCCGACTGCGGCGCCCCCGCCTCGACTGCGGCGCGCGACATCATGACCACCAGCTCGAGCAGCAGCCCCTTCAGCAATTCGCTCCGCTCCGCCCCCGCGCTGTAGATGTGCAGCAGGATGAGGTTGATGATGCGCGTGGCCTGTTTGCGGTCGCCCCGCTGGATGGACGCCAGCAGCGCCGGCTCCTCGTAAAGATAAAGTTCCCGGATGCGATCGTAGGGCTGGATCGGATTGACCGACACTGCGGGAAAATCGTTTGCCGTCTTCGCCATGGCGCAGGGGCCAACCTTTGCGGGAATTTGTCTGCTGGCAATGGTTTCAATCCGAAGGCGCCCCGGTTTGACGCGGGTCAAGGCGCCCGGTCAGAATCCGCGCTGCTCTCATCGCCATGACTCCGCCCCCTGCCCCCGCTCCGACGCCCCGCGGCTCTGTCTACCTGCCGCGGGAACACGGGTCGTGGTCGCTCGCGCTGGAACCGCTGGCACTGGGCTTGCTTGTGGCGCCATCGGTAGCCGGCGTGGCGCTGGCCGTGTCGGCCGCGTCGGCCTTCCTGCTGCGTCGACCCCTCAAGCTCATGCTTGCCCCCGGCGGCAATCCTCCACGACCCGGCGCGCGCGGCGTCAGCCTTTTGCTCGCAGCGCTCAGCGCGCTCGGCCTGCTCGCCGCCTGGCTGCTCGGCGGAACCGCCGCGCTCTGGCCGCTGCTGCTCGCGATCCCGCCGGGGGCGCTGTTTCTCTATTTCGACCGGCAGAACGAAATGCGCGCCGCCGCCGCCGAGCTTTCAGGCAGCGCCGCGTTTGCCGTGCTGCCCGCCGCCCTCGCCACGCTCGCCCACTGGCCGACGGCACCGGCGTTGGCCCTGGCTGGCGTGATGCTGGCGCGTAATTTCCCCACTGTGCTCACGGTGCGCACCTACCTGCGGCTGAACAAAGGTGGTTCGGCCCACCCGCTCTGGTCCATCTTTGCGGCCGTACTCGCGTTGCTGGGACTGCTCGCGCTCGCAAGACTGCACCTCGCCCCGTGGACCGCGTCCGTCCTCGCGGCTGTGCTGCTCGCGCGGACGATCTTCCTCGTCACGCCGTTGCGCCCGGCCTGGCCGGCGCGTCGCGTGGGTTTCCTCGAGGCAGGAATCGGCGTGGCCTACGTCGGCCTAATCGCGCTCACCTGGCCGGCCCGCTGAGACACGGGCGCGGCCATTCAGGTTTTCTCGATCGCGGCCGGCCGCTGCTGCGCCGCGCGGATCCGCCGCAGGTCGAACTTGCCCTTCCGATTGAAGAAAAAGATGCCGTTCTGCTCCTGGTAGACGTCCGTCAGCTGCGTGTAGCAGTAGCCGAACATCCGCGGGTGATCGAGCAGCACGCGGCAGAGTTTCTCGAAGCGCGTGTAGAACTCCCCGATGGACTTGGGCCGCGCGCCGTAGCCCCACGACGGATCGCCGGGCTTGGCGCGGGGATTCCACCAGATGCCGCCGAACTCGCTCAGGAAATACGGCTGGCCGTGCCAAGGAATCGAGCTGTGCACCGGCGATGAGTTGCCCCAGGGCTGGTCCTGCATCAGCGCCGCGTGGCGCACCGCGAAGGTCTTCGGATCCTGGTCGTAGTCGTGCGCGTCGTAGATGTCGCTTTCCGACAAGCGGTGACAGTACCCGGACACGTCCAACACCGGGCGCGTCGTGTCGTAGAGTTTCGCCGCGAGGAACATCGCGCGCATCACGTCGTCGTGCGTCGTGTTGCGCTCGTCCTGCCGGCTCTCGCTCTCATTGAGCGGACACCAGCCGACGATTGCCGGGTGGTTGAAGTCGCGCTGCAGTGCCTCCAGCCACTGCGTGATGTAGCCCGCCGGATACTCGTTGCCAATGTGGTTGCCGCCGCGGACGTAGCCGCCCTTGCCGTCAGCGACCCAGCCGCGCACCGCCGCCCGGCCCGCGAGGCCCCAATCACTGAACTCGCCCCACACGAGGTAACCGAGCCGGTCGCAGTGGTAGAGAAACCGCTCCTCGAACACCTTTTGGTGCAGCCGCGCGCCGTTGAAGCCGGCGGCCAGGGAAAGTTTGATGTCCCGCACCAGCGCGGCGTCGCTCGGCGCGGTCAGTATCCCGTCGGGATAATAACCCTGGTCGAGCACGAGCCGCTGGAAGAGCGGACGGCCGTTCAGTTTCACCGCGAAGCCGTCAATGCAGACACTGCGCAGGCCGGCGTAGCTCTTCACCGCGTCCACGAGCTCGCCGGTGTCGGTGTCCACGAGCTCCAGTTCCAGATCGTAGAGATGCGGATCCTCGGGACTCCAGAGGTGCTGGCGCGCGTCGGGGATGACGAGTTCAAGGCGCGGATAAAAGCCCGAACCACACACGCATTCCGTCTCGCTGATGTAGCCCAGCCGGTCGTGCAGCCGCGCACGGTAGGTCAGCCCCGCCTGCGCGCCCGTCACGGGCTGCTCGATCAAAAACCGCCCATGCGCGAGGTCCGGCACGATCTTCGGTCGCTGCAGGTGCGCCCGCTGCGCTACCGGTTCCAGCCACACCGTCTGCCAGATGCCGGTGGTGCGTGTGTAGTGGCAGCCGGAATTCTCGAACACCCACGACTGCTTGCCCGAGGGCACGGACTCGCGGGGGTTGTCCCGCGCCCGCACGACCAGTGTGACCTTCTTGCCGGGCTGCACCACGGCCGTGAGGTCGCAGCTGAACGGCGTCATTCCCCCGCGGTGCCGGCCGACTTCCACGCCGTTCGCCCAGACGAATGTGTCGTAGTCGCACGCCTGGAAATTCAGCAGGATCCGCCGGCCCTGCCACGCGCGCGGGATCGTGACCTCGCGGCGATACCACACGGCGTTCAGATAATCCGTGTTCTCCACGCCCGAGAGCTTCGACTCCGGGCAAAAGGGCACGTTGATGGTGTCCTTCAGCGCGCGCCCGAGCAGGCCGCGGTCGAGCCCGCTGTCGCCCTGGTCGACCTCGAACTGCCAGCGGCCGTTGAGGCAGAGCCAGTCGCGGCGGACGAGCTGCGGACGCGGATACTCGGGGCGGGGAACAGCGGGCGATTTAGCCATGGGGAGGAGAGTTCACCACGAGACACACGAAATACACGAAAAGTCGAACTCCGGAAGATGAGCCCACGGAACACACGGATGACACGGAACCGGAAAATCGCTGAGCCAATCCGAAGAGGGTCCGGTTCCGTGTGTTCCGTGGGCCAAACCTTTCGTGTATTTCGTGGTGACAACTTCCGTGGTCACAGCCCGATCATCGCCTTGACGACGCCGGTCTCGGGCTTCGTCCAGCTCGCGAAGACTTTCGGCACTTCCGCCAGCGGGGCGCGGTGCGTGACCCACGGCGCGGTGTCGATCCGGCCGGACTCGATCAGCGCGATGACGCGCCGAAACTCAGCCGGCGTGCTGTTGCGCGTCGCGTGTACGGTGAGTTCCCGCCGGTGAAAATTCGGGTCGTCGAACGCAATCTCCCCCTGCACCAGGCTCGCGAACACGATCCGGCCACTCTGCGCCGGCCAGAGAAACGCCTGCCGCATCGACGCCGGATTGCCGGTGGCATCGAACACCAGCGTGGGCAGGTCGCCGCCCAACGCCGTGCGCAGCGCCTCGGGCGTCAGCCCGCGGCCGTCGAGCGCGTTGACGCCCAGCCAGCGGGCCGCGAAGGCCCGCCGCGTCTCACTCACGTCGAGCACCGTCACTTTCGCACCCGCCTCCACTGCAAATTGCGCCACCGCCAACCCGATGGGGCCGGCGCCGACCACGAGCGTGGACTCGCCCCGCTCCGGTGCACCGCGTCCCACCGCATGGGCACCAATGCCCAGCGTCTCAACCAGCGCCAGTTGCTCGAAGCTGAGTTTCGTCGAGCGGTGCAGCTTCACCGCCGGCACGATCATCTCGCCGCGCCAGCCCCCGTCCACGTGCACGCCGAGCACTTTCAATGTCTCGCAGCAATTCGTCCGCCCGCGCCGGCAGGCAATGCAGCGTCCGCAACTCAAATACGGCTCCACGGCGCAGCGATGGCCCACGCGCACGTTCGTCACGTCCGCGCCCACCGCCAGCACTTCGACGCCCAACTCGTGGCCCGGAATCCGCGGATAAGTGAAATACGGCTGGTTGCCCGCATACGCATGCAGGTCCGTGCCGCACACGCCGCTGCAGTGCACGCGCACGAGCGCTTCCCCCGGTCCCGGCGCGCCCGGCGCAGGGGTGTCCCCGAGGACCAATTCACCCGGCTGGTTCAGGATGAGCGTCTGCATGGTTCAGTGGTTTTCGGGCCGGCCGGTATGCCAGCTCACACCCTGCACGGAAGCGAGCAACGCCTGCACACCGGCGAGCAGCGCCGGATCGGGGCGTCGCGCCGCACAGGCGACGGCACTCTGCACCTGCGCCACGCTCGCCAGTCCAATGATAGTCGAATCGATGCCCGGCAGGCTGAAGGCGTAGCTCAACGCGAGGTCGGCCAGATCCGCGCCGCGTTCGTTGCAATAAGCCGCGGCCTCCGCACAGGCCGCGCGCAACGCCGGCGGCGCCGGATGCCAGTCCTGTGGGCCGCGGCGCGTCAGCAGCTCCATCGCGAGCGGCGCGGCGTTGATAACGCCCACGCCCGACGTGCGTAGTTCCGCGGCAAACGGCAGGAAGGTCGTGTCGTTGAGCGTGCCGTGGCAGTAGCTCAGCACGGTGTCCACCAGCGGCTCCGCCCGATGCCGCACCCGGCGCAGCGCCGCCAGCGGCAGGCCGGTGATGCCGAGGTGGCGGACCTTGCCCGTCGCGCGCAGCCGATCGAGCGCCGGCAGCGTCTCGTTCTCCACCTGCGCCAGCGAACCGAATTCCAGGTCATGCACCTGGATCACGTCGATATGGCCACAGCGCAGGCGCGCGAGACTCTCGTCCACGCTGCGGACAACGCGCGACGCGGAGAAATCAAAATCGTCCTTCCCATAACGTCCGACCTTCGTCGCCATCACGTAACGCTCGCGCGGCACGCCCGTCAGCGCGTTTCCGAGCACGCTCTCCGCGACCGTCGCCGCGTAGTACGGCGCGGTGTCGAAGTAGTTGATCCCCGCATCGAGCGCCGCCTGCACGGTGGCGTCGGCCTCCGCGGTGGAGACCGGCCGAAACACCCCGCCAATGGGCGAACCGCCGAAGCCGACGGCGGAAACCTGGAGACCGGTGCGGCCAAGCGGGCGTAGCTGCATGATTTCCACCACGAAAAGCACGAAGCACACGAAACCCAAGTCAGAATGGTTTTGGCCCGCGAATAGCGCGAATCTGCGCGAATGTTTCCGAACCCAAACCGCACATAGTGTTCAGTCCTGACCCTTCGCGTAAATTCGCGCTATTCGCGGGCAAAGGATCGGGATTGGGCCCCTTTTGTGTCTGCCGTGGGTTTCGTGGTTAAAATTGACCCCCGCCGGGGCAGTCGCCATCTCTGGCGGGCTATGTCCGACTCCCCCGCTCTCGCCGCCGTCTCCATGGACGCCATTGTCGCGCTCGCGAAGCGCCGCGGCTTCATTTTCCAGTCCTCCGAGATCTACGGCGGGTTCAACGGCTTCTTCGACTACGGCCCGCTCGGCGCCGAGCTGAAAAAGAACATCCGCGACTGCTGGTGGAACGACATGGTGCGCCGCCGCGACGACGTCGTCGGCCTCGAGTCCTCCATCATCATGCACCCGAAGGTCTGGGAGGCGTCCGGCCACGTCGCCGGGTTCACCGATCCACTCGTGGACTGCAAAGTCTCGAAGCAGCGCTACCGCGCCGACCAGCTGTTCTTCGCCGCGGTAATTGTCGCGATTCCAAAGACAGAAACGAAACAGGACCTAAATTCGCCTAGTGAGAATTTGACCACTCTGGATGTGGAAATGGCGACCATTGGCTATGTCTCAGCTCTCGAAAGCGAGAAAACGGCCGCGGAACTTCAAGAGAAGGCCGAGGAGTTAAAACGAAAAAAGGGTATTCGTGGTCGCCTCCAACCGGTGCAAGTTCGCGATATGACCGAGGCCCAGCCCGACGAGATCGTGCTGATCCCGTCGCCCGCCACCGGCGAGCCCGGCAGCCTGACGCCGCCGCGCGCGTTCAACATGATGTTCGAGACGCACGTCGGCCCGATGCGCGACTCGTCCGCCATCGCCTACCTGCGGCCCGAGACGGCGCAGGGCATGTTCGTCGACTTCAAGAATGTCTGGGACACCGGCCGTGTGAAGCTGCCGTTCGGCATCGCGCAAATCGGCAAGTCCTTCCGCAACGAGATCACGCCGCGCAACTTCATCTTTCGCTCGCGCGAGTTCGAGCAGATGGAGATGGAATATTTCATCCATGAGGACGCCGACTGGGCGAAGTGCCACGAGGAGTGGATCACTTGGTGCGAAGCCTGGCTGAAAAGCATCGGCCTGCCCGCCAGCCACCTCTCGCGCCACACCCACCCGAAGGAGAAACTCGCATTCTACTCGCGCGGCACCGTCGACATCATGTTCGCCTACCCGTTCGGCGTGCAGGAGCTGTGGGGCATCGCCGCCCGTGGCAATTACGACCTCACGCAGCACGCCAACGCCAGCGGCAAGCCGCAGGAGATCTTCGACGAGGGCACCAAGAAGAAATTTGTCCCGCACGTGATCGAGCCCGCCGTGGGCGTCGACCGCATCCTGCTCGCCGTCCTCTGCGCCGGCTACGCCGAGGAGGACGTGAAGGACGACAAGGGCGCGGTCGAAAAGCGCACTGTCCTCCGCTTCTCGCCACGCATCGCGCCCGTGAAGGTCGCCGTGCTCCCACTGCTCAAGAACAAGCCCGAGCTCGTCGCCGTCGCGCAGGCGCTCCACGCCAAGCTGAAGCGAAAATACGCCGTGTTCTACGACGAGGCCGGCGCCATCGGCCGCCGCTATCGCCGCCAGGACGAAATCGGCACGCCGTGGTGCGTGACCATCGACTTCGACACGATCGAAAAGCCCGGGCAGACCTTCACGCTCCGCGAGCGCGACTCCATGGCGCAGAAGCGCATCACCGAGGCCGAACTCTTCGCGCTGCTCGACGAGCAGGTCTATTGAAATTGACGCTGGCTTGCCCGCCCCAGCCTAGGCGAACGCGGGCCTGCCCGCCGTAGGCTCGGCGAAGGCGGGAGCCGGCTCAGTCGTCCGTCCGCTCGATCCGTTTCCAATCCAGCTGCGCCGCGCGCAGCGAGAGGTTCATGTCGGCGATGAACGCCAGCATCGACCCGATGAGCCCGACGATGGCGACGCAGAAGATCGCCACGAGGGCCCCCGCCAGCTCGATCTGTCCGAGCGCCGCGACGAACAAACCCAGGATCAGCACGCCCACACAGAGCACCGTCACCGCCGCGAAGGTGATGGAGAGCCGCAGGATGCGCGCCCGCCGGTGCAGGATCTGCACCTGGTCATTGAGATTGGCCACAACCGAGGGCGCGTGGTTGCCCTCGGTGATTTCCCGGATGATCGTCCGCGACCGGTCGAGCATGCGTCCAAACCGGTTGGTGAGCGTGAGCAGTAGCAGGCCGACGCCGGAAATGAGGATCACAGGACCGACTGCGAGTTGCAGGATCGGCACGAGCTGGGTGAGCGAGGGAGTGTGCATGCGAGGAGTGGCCGGCCATAGCTTACACCCCGCGGCCCCGGCGGAACAGGGCGAATATGCCGCAGCGCTTGTCCTCGCCGGCGCCGCTTGCGCGAAACCCGTTTCCTGTTTCAGGTTAGCGCCTCATGGCACCCTACTCCCGCGCCCGTGAATTGATCGACGCCGCGCATGCCGCGGATCCCACCCTCGGCTCCGACGGCCAGCCGGCAGAGTTGGTCTATGCCGGGCAGATCGAGGCGTGGGTCGTCAAGCTCGTGCCGGACGCGTCACCGCTGCTGCGCCTCGCCGCACGCTGCCAGCACCTCGAGCGCTGGTCGGTGCCGCGCGCGAGCTTTCCCGAGGGCAAGGCCGGGTATCTGGCGTGGCGGAGATCGCTCTACGTCAAGCAAGCCGCCCGCGCCAAGGAACTCCTGCTGCTCGCCGGCGTAGCCGCGGCCGAGGCGGACGAGGCCGCCACGTGGGTTTCCAAGACCGGCCTCAAGACGAATGCCGGCACCCAGGCACTCGAGGATGCCGCCGTGCTGGTTTTTCTGGAAAGCGAGATCAAGGCCTTCGCCGCGCAGCACTCCGGGTATCCCCGCGAAAAATTCATCGATATCCTCCGGAAGTCCTGGCGGAAACTCAGCCCGCGCGGGCAGGAGCTGGCCCGTTCGCTTACTCTGCCACCCGATGTTGCCGCGATGGTTCAGGAAGCAAGCGGCGGGACCGAAATCAGCGGGTAAACGTCAATCGAACCCGGCGGGATTTCAGCATGTAGGGGATCCAAATGAGGGCCTGGACCAGACACCGGGTTAATTCGCCGGCGGCCTTGGCCTCGTTTTCGGGCGAAACCTTCATGAGCCATTCCGCGAGCAGCAGGTCGGTGAGCACCATCACCAGCGCAAAACTCACGACCCCGATGAAGACTTTGGGAAAAAGCCGGCGCCGCCCGTAAAACAAAATTACCAGCCAGATCGCCCCGATGAAGAGCACGAGATTGCCCGAGATTTCCCCCAGCAGCAGCGGTCCCAAGTTTTCGCGATAGGAGGCGGTTCCCGGCAGGGTGATGGCCTCCCATGTGGTTTGGTTCAACCACTGGCGCGACCGCCACACGCTCAGGAAACCCACGCGAAAGGGTGTAACCGTGACCCCGATCCCCACCAAAATCAGCCAACCCCCCAAGCCCACCAGCCGCTCGTCCCCCGGTGCCGGCAGCGACGGCGGCATGGGATGGTTGCGCGCCAAGGTCGCGCGGATGACCAAACCCGTGGCGGTCAGCGTCAGCAGCACCACCAGCACGAGCAGCCAGTTCACCCGGTAATTGCTTTGGTCGGGCGGCGCCACCGCCGTGCCGTCCGAGTGGGTCAGCGTGTAGCCGAGGGCGTCTCGAAAGCGGTTCAACGCCTCGATATGCTGCGCCACCTGCGCGGGCTCCACGTGGTCCGCCTTCGTGTCCCACGTGTAATGCATCGTCACGGTGCGACCGTCGTCGCGGACACTGATGCCCACCCGGCCGCGGAAGCCGTCGCTTTCCATCGTCTTCTCGGCGGGGTTAACTTTCCAAACCATCGGCAGTTTCACCGTCGTCGTCAGGACGGCGTGCCGGGGATGCGAGATGGCCAGCGGCATCGTGCGCACCGGGGCGGTGGGGCGCTGGGCCAGGTCGATGATCGGTTTGGGGTAGAATTCCGCCCGCCACCGGTGCGTGGTGCCGTCGTGTTTCCAGAGGCTCGGCAGCGTGTAGTCTTCGTCCACGAAGACGATGTTCCGCAGGTCAATCTCGCTCATCCGCGGCGGCTGGATCGCTTGCAGGCCGGGATAGGCGGCCGCGTAGTAATTGACGTAAGACTTGCTGATCTCCGCCGGGCGGTTCTGCGCGAATTCCCGGCGAATGCCGTCGGCGTCCCGACCCGTGTAAGTGCTGCGGATATGCAGGTGGGAGGGCTGCGTGAAGGCGGGCACATCGATGGTTTCCTCGATGACGGTGGTGCCGTGGATCATGTTTGCTGCATCCACGGGCGTGAAACGGTCGTTGCCGGGCCGGATGATCAGCGCGGATTCATAATCCGGCAGGCCGCGCCACGGAATCTCGCCTTTCTGGTAGGTCAGCGTCGGGTCAGTCCACAGCATCTTCCCGCCGGGCAACGACAGCACGGCGATCACGTGGTCAAAGGCCAGCGGCGTGGGCAGCCATCCCTCGATATGCCGGCCATACGTCGTGTGCAACAACGCCGGGTAAACCGTGAGCCCCACCGCGCGGCCCATCGCGCAAAACAGCATGGTCTTGTCCTTGCAGTCGCCAAACCGCCGCGACAGCACCTGATCGGGCGGATTCGGCCGGTAGGAACCCGTGCCGAGCTCCATGCCCAGATAGCGGATTTCCTGCTGCACAAATTGGAGCAGCGCCGCGGCCTGCTCGCCGGGATTGCGCGCGCCGGCCGTGAGCTTTTCCGCCTGTCGCCGCACGGATTCCGGAATTGGATCCGGCAGCGCATAGAGCGGTTCCGCCCAGCGCACCACCTGGCCCCAGGAGGTGTATTCCGACAGCTGCATCGCGGGATAGGCCTCGTACCAGTCCGGGGTTTCCCCGTCCTCCGCGATCGGCGCGAGGTCCCGGCCGGTCCACGTCAGCACCTCGTCATTTCCCAGTTTGCTGCGCAGCGGTTCGCTGCGACCCGGCCCGTGCGACTGGTTCGCCGGGAGATGTCCCGCGGGCGCGACCAGCCGGAAGCGTTCGCTCCGCACGGGCACCGCCCACCCGGTGGGCACGCGGGAAAAATAGCTGCGGCCCAGCGCCGGATTCCATCCGCGCTGCGTGTAGGCGTAGTCCACCACGTCCCCCACCCGGATGTCCTCCAAGACCCACAGGGCCGTCAGCTCGCCGTTCAGCATGTGACGGTCGAGGTCGCGCTCCTGCTGGATGACTTTCACCGGCGTCGTCTTCAACCGGTCCTCCACCTGACCGTCGCGAATGACCCGGAGGTGATGCACCGTCAGGCGTTGGTAGCTCGGGTTGAAATCCAGCGTCAGGCGCGATGCCGACTGCAATGATCCCTCAGCCGTCACGCGATACACGCGATGAACGTAGGTTTCCTGCTCGCGCACGGACACCTGCGTATCGAGCTGCAGGAAGTCATAGCCGTAACTTACGTCCCCCGGCGGCGTCGGCGGCCACTGCGCCAACTGCTCCGGCACCACCCAGGACGCCGGGGGACCGAACTGAACCGTGGATTCCGCCCGCACGAGGCCGGTGGCCAGCGCTGCCCCGGCGAGTAGGCGAAAAAGTAGCCTCATGCGTCGCCCGCGAGTCAGGTGCCCCACCCGCCCGGCCGCAAACGCAAATCACTCAATTCACCACCGCTAGCGTGAAGCCGTCGTAGCCCTTGCTGCCGACGGTCTGGATCGTGGTGGCAGAGACGCGCGTTTCCTTCGCCAGCAGCTCATTCAGCTGACGCACGCCCTGCACACTGGGGTCGCTGCTCTGCGCATCGGTCACCTCGCCCTTGCGAATGACGTTGTCGACGATGATGACTGATCCGCGGCGTGAGAGCTTCAGCGCCCACGTGAAATATTCCGGAATCCGGACCTTGTCGGCGTCGATGAAAATTAGGTCAAACGGTCCGCGACCCTCCGTGGCCAGCTGCGGCAGCGTGTCGAGCGCCCGGCCTTCGCGCACCTCGATCATCTTGGCGAGGCCCGCGTGTTCAAAATTCGTCCGCGCGATCCGGGCGTGCTTCGGGTCGACCTCGAGCGTCACCACCTTGCCGCCCGCCGGCAGCATCCCGCGCGCGAGCCAGATCGTGCTGTAGCCGCCCAGCGTGCCGACCTCGAGCACCCGGCGCGCACCGTGGATGCGCGTGAGCAGGTGCAGGAGTTTCCCCTGCGCTGGCGACACGTTGATCGCCGGCAACCCCGCATCAGCACTGGCCTTGAGCGCCGCGTCCAGCACCGGATCCGCCGGGATCAGCGCGCTGCCGATGTAGCGATCCACCTCGGTCCATTGCTCGGGATTCATGAATTCAGCTTCGCCTCCATCCGACGTGGGTCAATCGCCAGGGCCAATTAACTCGATTTTAGATAAGCCAACGACTGACTTACGACAGGATGAGAGCCTAACCGCCATGTCTTCTTACATTATTCTGAACTACGACGTGGATGACGCAAAGTTGTTCACACAGTACCAAGCCAAGGCCAAGGCGCAGGTGCTTTCCGGCCTGCTTGAATTCCTGGTCTACGAGCCGAAGACCGAAGTACTCGAGGGAGAAAAGGTCGGGCACCAAACCGTGATCTTCCGGTTCACGTCGCCCGAGAAGGCGCGCGAATTCTATCGGTCTAAACAATACCAAGCGGTCCTGCCCGATCGCTTGAAAAGCACGTCGAAGCACTTTGCCGTTCTGGTGTCCGATCGTCCGGAGTTCGCGCAATAAAGGACTCCTATGGGAAAAACCTACGAGAACCTGAGCCCGGAACTGCAGGCGTGGCTGCAGGCGCAGAAGGTTTTCTTCGTGGCGACGGCGCCGCTCGCGCGGGAGGGTCACGTCAATTGCTCGCCGAAAGGTGGCGACACGTTTCGGATCCTCGGCGAACGTGAAGTCGCCTATCTCGACCTGACCGGCAGCGGCATCGAGACGGTCGCGCACATCCAGGAAAACGGCCGGATCGTGATCATGTTCTGCGCTTTCGACGGCCCACCCAAAGTCGTTCGGCTGCACGGCCGTGCCGAGGTCGTCTATCCGAGTCACCGGGATTTTCCGAAATTGCTCGCGCTTTTTCCCGGCAACCCGGGCGCACGAGGTATCATCCGCGTCGCCATCATGCGCATCGGCGATTCCTGCGGCTACGCGGTGCCATTGATGAATTTCAAAGGCGAGCGCGACCTTCTCGACCGCTGGGCGGAAAAGAAGGGGCCCGAAGGCCTGCAGGAATACCGCCAGCAGAAAAACCGCGTGAGCATCGATGGCTACAAGGGGTATGGAGACCTCAACCCGCCGCCCGACCGGAGCTAACCGAAGAGCGAAATAGCAATTATTGCGGAGGCGGTGGCGCTAATAACTGCGCAGGGCGGGGTATGGGCCTTTCTTTGCGAGAGCGGATGGGGCAGGATAGCCGGACATATCGGCCGTTCCAATGCCTTCGGTTTTTCCGCCGGGCACCACCATGACCGGGGAGTTTCAATACATGTCACATCCGGTCATTATTCAGGGCGGCATGGGAGCCGCAGTCTCCAACTGGGAGCTGGCGCGCGCCGTGTCACGCCTCGGCGGACTCGGCGTCGTCTCCGGCACCGCCTTGTCCAGTGTGCTGGCCAGGCGGCTGCAGTTGGGTGATCCCTCGGGCGAGATGCGCCGCGCGCTCGCCGCATTTCCGCTCCCGGCGGTGGCCCAGCGCGTGCTCGCCGCCTACTTCCTCCCCGGCGGCAAGCCGGCTGATGCGCCGTTCGCAGGCACGCCCATGCCTTCGCTGCAACCCGCGCCGGCCCTGACCGAGCTGACCGTGGTGGCCAATTTCGCCGAGGTCTTTCTCGCCAAATCCGGTCACACCGGGGTGGTCGGGCTCAACCTGCTCGAAAAAATCCAGCTCCCGACCCTGCCCTCGCTCTACGGCGCCATGCTGGCGGGCGTGGATTACGTGCTGATGGGCGCGGGCATTCCGCGCGCCATCCCCGGCCTGATCGACCAACTGGCGGCAGGCGAATTGGCGGAGCAAAAAGTCGACGTCGAAGGTGCGCTGCCCGGTGACGAATTCACGATCCGCTTTGACCCGTCCGCCTTCTGGGGCGGTCCGCCGCCGCAGCTGCGGCGGCCGTATTTTTTCGCCATCGTGGCCTCGGCAACGCTGGCGCTGACCCTCGCCCGCAAGTCCAGCGGCCGGGTGGACGGCTTCATCGTCGAGAGCGATTTGGCCGGCGGCCACAACGCACCTCCGCGCGGCCCGCTGCAGCTCGATGCGCGTGGCGAGCCGGTCTACGGTCCCCGCGACACGCCCGACCTGGCCAAGATTCGCGAGCTGGGCCTGCCGTTCTGGCTCGCTGGCAGCCAAGCGCGTCCCGACAAGCTGGCTGAGTCGCTGGCCCTCGGCGCGGCGGGCATCCAGGTCGGCACCGCATTCGCATTTTGTGATGAGTCCGGCATCGCCGCCGACCTCAAGCGCCGCATCATTCAGGCCAGCCGCGCCGGCACCGCCCGGGTCTTCACCGATCCCGCCGCATCACCGACCGGCTTTCCGTTCAAGATCGCGGAACTCTCCGGGACGCTGTCGGAAGCCGCGACCTACGCGGCCCGGGAAAAGAACTGCGATCTTGGCTACCTTCGGCAGGCCTATCGGAGATCCGATGGCAGCGTCGGTTATCGCTGCGGCGGCGAGCCGCTCGACGCCTACCTGCGCAAGGGTGGCAACCTCGCCGACACCGTCGGCCGGAAATGCCTCTGCAACGGACTCATGGCGACCGTGGACTTGGGTCAGTTGCGGGCCACGGGATCGGAGCCCGCCCTTGTGACCGCAGGTAATGAAGTGGCCACGGTCGCTCGCCTCGCCCGCGACGGCGAGGATTACTACCGCGCGGAAGACGTCCTCCACTATTTGCGCGGAGCGTAGGTCGGGGTTTATCCCCGATATGCTTAGGCGGATATCGGGCGTAAAGCCCGACCTACCCAACGCTCACCCGGCGGGCCTCAGCTTCACAATCAGGTCCTTCGACTCCACCGTGTCGCCAACACCCGCATGGAGTTCGGCAATCACGCCATCGGCTGGCGCGTAGATCGTCGTCTGCATCTTCATCGCTTCCATCATGAAGAGCTTGTCGCCCTTCGCAACTTTGGCGCCGACCGACGCGGAGAGGACCACGATCAACCCAGGGATGGGCGCCGCGACCTGCAGCGGGTCGGCGAGATCCGCCTTCGGGCGGGACTTCGCCGTGGCCGTGACGGATTTGTCCGCGATGAACACCTCGCGCGTGATGCCGTTCAGCTCGTAGGTGACCGGGCGGCGGCCGTCCTTGTCGGGGTCGCCGACGCTGACGAGGCGGATGATGAGGACCTTGCCCTCCTCGATCTCGACGGAGATTTCCTCGCGCGGGCGCAAGCCGTAGAAAAACGCCGGCGTCGGGAGCACGCTCACGTCGCCAAAGTCGCGCTGGTGTTTCGCAAAGTCGGCGAACACCTGCGGATACATCAGGTGCGAGTAAAACTCGTCATCCGTCGGTTCGCGGCGGAGCTTGTCGGCCAGCGGCTTTTTCAGCGCGGCCAGTTCGGCGGCGCCTGCGGCGACCAATGTCTTCGCGGCGTGAGGGCCCTTTCCGGCCTTGCGCTTCTTTTCGGCGGCGAGAGCCGCTTTGTATTTCGCCTGGGCTTCCTTGAATTTCCTTTCGCCGAGCACGGCGCGCCACATCCCGACAGGCCAGCCGCCATCCGGCCAGCCTAGCCCGCCGCTCAGCATGTCGATCACGCTCTCCGGGAACGGCGTGGCGCCGGGCTCGAGGTTGACGACGTCGGCGGGCTTGATGCCGCGCGAGAACAGGAACAGCGCCATGTCGCCAACGACCTTTGACGAGGGCGTGACCTTAATGATGTCACCGAAGAGCTGGTTCACCTCGGCGTAGGTGCGCGCGATTTCCGGCCAGCGGTGGGCGACGCCCATGGAAACGGCCTGCTCCTTGAGGTTGGTGTATTGCCCGCCCGGCATTTCGTGCAGGTAGACCTCGGCGCTGCCGGTCTTTGGCGCAGTGTCGAACGGCCGGTAATATTCCCGCACCAACTCCCAGTAGTCCGAAAATTTGTTCAGCGCGTCGAGGTCGAGCCCGGTGTCGCGCGGCGTGTGCTGCAGCGCAGCCACGAGCGAGTTGAGGTTGGGCTGCGCCGTGCTGCCCGACATGGACGCCGTGGCGAGGTCGACGATGTCCACGCCGGCGTCGGCGGCCCGCAGGATGGACGACGACGCGATGCCGCTCGTGTCGTGGGTGTGGAAATGAATCGGCAGCCCCACTTCCTCCTTCAATGCCTTCACCAGCTTGTGCGCGGCGTAGGGCCGGCAGAGACCGGCCATGTCCTTGATGGCGAGCACATGTGCGCCCATGCGCTCAAGCTCGCGCGCCATCTTCACGTAATACTTCAGCGTAAATTTGTCCCGTTGCCCGTCGAGAATGTCGCCCGAGTAACAGAGCGCGGCCTCGCAGACGGCGTGCGTGTCCTGGACCGCCTCCATCGCCACGCGCAGGTTGGGGAGATAGTTCAGCGAGTCGAAGATCCGGAAGATGTCCATGCCCTCCGCCGCGGCGTGACGGACGAAACCGGCAACGACCGCGTCAGGATAATTGGTGTAGCCCACGGCGTTCGCGCCGCGGAACAGCATCTGGAAGCAGATGTTCGGCACGCGCGCCCGCAGGTGGCGCAGGCGTTCCCACGGGTCCTCATTGAGGAAGCGCATCGCGGTGTCGAAGGTCGCGCCGCCCCACATCTCGAGCGAGTAAAGCTCCGGCGCGCGCCGCGCGAGGAAGCCCGCGCAGGCCAGCAGGTCGTAGCTGCGCACGCGCGTGGCCATGAGCGACTGGTGCGCGTCACGAAACGTCGTGTCCGTCACGAGCAGCTGCTTCTGCGCGAGCGTCCACGCCGAAAACTTCTTCGGGCCCAGCTCGAGCAGCCGCTGCCGCGTGCCGGGCGGCGGCGCACTGCGGTCGTCCTGGCCCGGGGCGACGGCGTGAGCCGGCGGCTTGGACGGGCGGTAGCCCTTGGCGTGCGGGTTGCCGTTGACGACGACGTTGCCGAGGAAATTGAGCAGCTTCGACGCGCGGTCGCGGCGGGGCTTGAAGGCGAACAGTTCCGGCGAGGTGTCGATCAGCGTCGTAGTGGCCGCGCCGGAGCGGAAGAGCGGGTGCGCGATGACGTTCTCGAGGAACGGGATGTTGGTCTTCACCCCGCGGATGCGGAATTCGCTCAGCACGCGCCGCGCGCGGGCCATCGCGATCTCGTAGGTCTGGCCGCTGGTGATGCACTTCACGAGCAGCGAGTCGTAGAACGGCGTGATGACGGCGCCGGAGTAACCCATGCCGCCGTCAAGGCGCACGCCGAAGCCGCCCGGCGAGCGATAGGCGATGATGCGGCCGTAGTCGGGCACGAACTTGTTCTCCGGGTCCTCCGTCGTGATGCGGCACTGGATCGCGAAGCCGTTGCACGGGACGTTTTCCTGTGTTGGCATGCCGACCGCGTCCGAGTGCAGCGCATGGCCCTGCGCGATCAGGATCTGCGCGCGGACGAGATCGAGCCCGGTGACGACCTCCGTTACCGTGTGTTCCACCTGGATGCGCGGGTTCATCTCGATGAAGAACCACTCGTGCCGGTCGAGGTCGTAGAGAAATTCGATCGTGCCGGCGTTATCGTAGCGCACCGCGCGCGCCATGCGCGCCGCGGCCTCGCACAGCTCCGTGATCACGCCCTTGGGCAGGCCGAAGCTGGGCGCGACCTCGACGACCTTCTGGTGGCGGCGCTGCACGGAGCAGTCGCGCTCGTGCAGGTGGATGACGTTGCCATGCTGGTCACCGAGGATCTGCACCTCGATGTGCTTGGCATTGGCGATGTATTTCTCGAGGAAGACCGCCGGATTGCCGAACGCGCGCTCGGCCTCCGCCTGCGCCTCGTCGAGCAGCGCAGCAAGGTCGCCGGCCTTGTGCACCACGCGCATGCCGCGACCGCCGCCGCCGAACGCCGCCTTAATGATGAGGGGAAAGCCGATCTCCTTCGCGATCTTCAACGCGGCGCCACGGTCGGTAACCGGCTCCTCGGTGCCGGGCAACACGGGCACGTTGATCTTCTTGGCGAGCGCGCGAGCGGCGGTCTTATCGCCCATCATTTCTAGCAGTTCCGGGCGCGGGCCGACCCAAATGATGCCGGCCTTTTCGCAGGCGCGGGCGAGCGCGGCGTTTTCCGAGAGAAAACCGTAGCCCGGGTGGATGGCCTGCACGCCCTTTTCCCTGGCGGTGCCGACGATGCTCTCGATGTCGAGGTAGGCGGCGACGGGACCCTTGCCGTGACCCACCTGGTAGGCCTCATCCGCCTTGTAGCGGTGGATGCAGAAACGGTCTTCCTCGGCGTAAACCGCCACGGTGCGCAGCCCGAGCTCGGTGCCGGCGCGGAAAATCCGGACCGCGATTTCGCCGCGGTTGGCGGCCATCAATTTCGCGAGCGGGCGGATTTCCGGGGCGGGAGAACGGGAGCTGGAGGGGGTCACGCGGTAAAGATTCGACCCTTGGCTTTAGGGACCGCGCCGCGGAACGCCAACCCGAACATCGCCTTATGCCATTAATCGCGTGACGCGACCGCGTTTCGCCATGCACTCCCCCGCGCATTGCGCCGAACCCCGCTCGAGGTCGCGGCATGTCTGCGGGCGCTGCTCGTAAACCGTGCAGAAGAATTCCGGCTTCCCCCCCACGGTACGGCGGAGATCGAGCGCCGCGCAGTGTTCGCCGGACATCTTCATGTAGGCCCGATGCCCGATGAAGTGCGCCACCCGGTCCGCGCCGTCCCCGAGCCGGCTCCAATCCTCGCCGGTCACGCGCACAAATGTTTCCAGCCGGGAAAAGCAGCAGACGCCGCAGTGGAGACAGTCGTTCGATGAGCTCAACGGGGAAGCTTTCCCAGTCAGCCTGCCGCCTTGACCCGTCCAGGCAATAGTGAAGCCGGAATCCAGGAAAGCAGAAATCCGAACTCTTGGCTTCCTGGCTTCCGGCTCACTCCCTCCGATGTCTCGCTTGCGGGCGGGGCGGACGGCGCACCTAATTGGGGCCGTGCCCCATTCATCGCGCACCCCGGGAGCGGTTCGCTGGCGCTGGCGCTGGCGCTGGCGCTGGCTGCTGCCGGTGGCGGTGCTTGTCGTGGCGTTTCTTTTCTCGGCGTTGAGCCGCGCGCTCGACCGGGACTTCTTCGACCTTTCCAGCCGGCACCCCTGGCGCGTGCCGGCGCCGCCGGCCCAATCCGCCCTCGTGTTGGTGGACGAAGCCACGATGTCGGCGATGAGCGAACAGGGGGTGCGCTGGCCGTTTCCCCGCGCGATCTTCGCCCAACTGATCGCCGCGCTGCACCAGGCCGGCGCCGCGCACATTGTGGTGGACTTCACTTTTCTCGAGGAATCCGACGCCGCCCAGGACCAGTTGCTGGCCGCGGTCACCGCGGCCTCCCACCCGGTCGTGCTCGCGCGGACCGTGGCGCGCCCACCTGTCTTCTGGCCCTCCGCCTACACGGCCGCGCATCCGGCGTTCTTCCAGCGAACCCGCACTGGTCTCACGGACTATCCCGCCGACGAGGATGGCGTGGCGCGCTCTTACCCTGCGCCCGGCTCCCTCGCCGCGGCCGCCTTCGAAACGCCGCCCCCGGTCCCGGGCGGGTTGCTGCATTGGCATGGCGGGCTGGAGCAACTGCGCGCCGCCGGCGTACCGGTGCTTTCCGCGGCGCCGTTCATCCGCGCCGGGCGGCCGATCCTTGAGCGCGTCGTGGCGGCCGCGCCCGAACTAGATCCGGAAGGCGTCGCCCGTGCGCTCGCCGCCGAGCCAGTTCTCTCCGGTGAAATCGCCAATTCCGTGCGCGGACGGACGGTGTTCGTCGGGGCGAATGCCAGTGGCACCTTCGATGTGAAGCCTCTGCCCATTGGCCAGGTCGAGCCCGCGGTCCTGCTACACTGGACAGCCTGGGCCAACCTGGCGGGCAACGAATTCATCACGCCGGTGCCGCGCGTCTTCGTCTTGCTGGCCGCCTTCCTCGCCCTCGGCGGAATCACCTGGACGGGACATCGTCGTTCCTCGCTGTCGGCGCCGGTGGCCACCGCGGTGATCCTCGCGCTCGTCCTGCCTTTTGGCGCTTATCTGGCGTTGTCCGCCGGCTGGTTTTTCGGCCCGTCCACGCCCGTCGTCGCCGTGGGGCTGACACTGCTGGGCGTCGTCGCGGAGAGCTACTGGCTCGAACAGGCGCGCAAGCGCGAGATTCAGGCGATGTTCGGCGCGTATGTGGATCCGGGCGTGGTCGAACAGCTTGTGCGTGATCCTGACTCCATTCGCCTCGGCGGCGAAAAGCGCGAGGCAACGGTGTTTTTCTCCGATCTGGCCGGGTTCACCAACCTCTCGGAAAAGCTGAAGGACCACCCCGAGCAGATGGTCGCGGTCGTCAACGCCTACCTCGACGCCACCAGCGAGTGCCTGCTCAACCACGGCGCCTACGTCGACAAATACATCGGTGACGCCGTCATGGCGGTCTTCGGCGTTCCGGCGTCGCTGCCCGACCACGCGCTCGCAGCCTGTCGCGCCGCCCTCGCAGCGCAGGGCCTCGTCGCCGATCTCAACGCCCGCTACGCGTCGGCCGCCGGCGTTACGCTGGCCGTGCGCATCGGCCTCAACACCGGCGAGCTCATCGTCGGCAACGTCGGCTCCTCGCGCAAAAAGAACTACACCGTGATGGGCGACACCGTGAACCTCGCCTCGCGGCTCGAGGGCGCCAACAAGGTCTTCGGCACCCACATCCTCCTCGGCGAAGCAACCGCCCACCGTGTCGCCGGCATGCTCGCCACGCGCCCGCTCGCGCGCTTGCGCGTGAAGGGCAAACAGGAGGCGATTGAGGTGCACGCGCTGCACGGCGAGACGGCCGCGCTGTCGGCCCCCGAGCGTGAGTTCCTCGCCGCCTACCGGGCGGGCTACGACGCCTACGTCCACCGGCGCTTCGCCGAAGCGGCGGCGGCCCTCGCCCGCGCCGAGGGCTTGATGCCTGACGACTTGACCACCCGGCGACTGCGGGAGGAATCTGCCCGCCATGCCCAAACCCCGCCTTCGGCCGACTGGGAACCGGTCCTGATTCTCGACTCCAAATGAAAGCCCACCCCAACCTCTCCCGCGGGCTCGTGGTTGCGCTCGCGCTGACTGCCACGACCGCCGCGCTGGCCGCGCTTGCCGCCGGCGGCACCGTCTACTCGAAGCGTTTCAAGACTCCGCTGCTGGCCGAGCCCTCACCCCTGGCCGCGTCCGCCGGCGAGGTGGCGTTCGCGCGCAAGCTCACGATCAAGGAAGTCCGCGGCCACTGGCTGCGGGTCGCCGACGGCTCGACCAAGGGCTGGGTTTTCGCCGGCAACGTCTCCGACACGAAACCCGAGGACGTGAAGGGCCTCGACGGCCTGCCGGTTGCCGCCAGCCAGACCACCGCGACGGCCGCGGCCCGCCCGCTCACGCCCGCCGCCAACGACTACGCCAACCGCCGCAATCTCCAGGAAGCCCGCGCCGATCTCGACTGGCTGAATGCTCAATGCCACCAGCTGACAGACGCCGACGTGCAACGTTTCCTGCAGGAAAAAAAGAAGGGGGAGTTCCAATGAAAACCCTCGCTGTTCTGATTCTCGCGCTGGGCCTCGCGCCGCTGTCGCCGGCGCAATTTGATTTCGGCGGCCTGAGCTCGGCCTTGGACAAGGCCAAGAGTATCGGAAAAATGGCCAAGGGCGCCGCTGGCATCGGCCCTGAAGAGGAAAAGGTCATCGGCGAGTCCGTCGCGCTGGAGATCGTCGGCCAATACGGCGGCCTCGTGCGCGATCCCGCGGTGGTGACGCGCGTCAACCTCGTCGGTCGCAGCCTCGCCCGCTATTCCGGCCGGCCGGAGCTGACCTGGCGGTTTGCCGTGCTGCAGTCGGACACGGTCAACGCTTTCTCCGCGCCGGATGGCTACGTTTTCATCACCCGCGGGTTGTATGAGCTCGCGCCGGGTGACGACGTGCTGGCCGGCATCCTCGGGCACGAGATCGCCCACATCACCGGCCGCCATGCGCTCAAGATCGTGGCGCGCGGCGAATTTCTCTCCGGCGCCAGCAGCCTCGCGGCCCAGCAAAGCAGCGACGTCCGCCAGCTCGATGCGCAGCTCCAGCACTTCGATGCCGGCGTGGGCCAGATCGCCGACACGCTGTTCAAGAACGGCTTTGATCCGCAAACCGAGTTCGCCGCCGACCAGGGCGGCCGGGCCCTCGCTTCCGTCACCGGCTACGCCCCCGGCGGACTGCGCGCGATTTTGACGCAGCTTCAGCAGCAGGGAGACAAAACGCGGGCCGTTTTCTCCACGCACCCGCCGCTGAAGGATCGCATCCACCGACTGCCCGACGAGCCCCCGCCGGCCGCATGAAAAAGAAAATCCTGCTCGGCGTCGCCGTGATCTTCGTGGCGATGCAGGCCTTCCGCCCGGCGCGCAACCTCTCCGCCACGCCGTCCTTCACGGGCAAGGACGACATCACCGTGCTGTATCCTCCGCCGCCCGCCGTGAAGCAGATCCTCGCAGTGGCGTGCTACGACTGTCACTCGAACCAGACCCGCTATCCGTGGTATGCCGAGATCCAGCCCGTCGGCTGGTTTCTCGCGAATCACATCAATGAGGCGCGCCGGAACCTGAATTTCGCGGAATTCGGCGCTTATCCGCTCAAGCGACAGCTCAAGAAATTTGAGGCAATGTCCGACGAGGTCCACGACCGCACGATGCCGCTGAAGTCCTACACGCTGATTCATGGCGACGCGCGGCTGACGGACGCTCAGGCGGCCGAGTTCAGCGCTTGGGCGGACAAAGTCGCGGAGCAACTCGGCGACCGCTGAGTTCGCTTCCGATTTTCTCGTCACTGGGCCGGCAATTCGCCCATCTTGTCCAGCATGGAACTCTCTCCCTTGCGCTATGCCGTCATCGGCCTCGGCGGCGTTGCCCAGGTTCACCTGCGCGACATTTCCTCCCAAGCTGGCGTGACCGTCGTCGGCTTTGCCGATGACGCCGACCCTGCGCGTTGGCGGGTGCCCGCGGCGCACGTGACGGTGCCGCGTTACCAGTCTGTCGAAAAGATGCTCCGGGAAACCTGCCCGGACCTCGTCTCCATTTGCACGCCGAACAAGTTCCACTGCGACTACACGCTGCTCGCGCTGAAACACGGCGCGCACGTCGCCTGCGAGAAGCCCATGGCCATGACGGTCGCCGAGGCCGAGCGCATGGAAGTCGCGCGCGCCGCGGCCGGCCGGATCGGTGGGATCAACTTCACCTACCGGGGCGTCCCCGCCTTCCGTTTCGCGCGCGCGCTGATTGCCGCGGGGGAGCTGGGCCGGGTGACGCGCGTGAACTCGGTTTACCTCCAGAGTTTCCTGGGCGCGTCCGCCACGCCCTACTCCTGGCGCAACGACGCGTCCCTCGCCGGTTTCGGCGCGCTCGGCGACCTCGGCGTGCACCAGATCGACAGCGTGCATTTTATCACCGGGCTCGATTACCAGCGCGTGGTGGGCCACGCGCAGATCCTGGCGCCGGAAAAAGCGGACGCAGCGGGCGCGACGCAGTCGGTCACCACAGACACCAATGCCGCCTTCCTCGCCGAGCTGACGGGCAATGTGCTGGCGACGTTCGAGACCACGCAGGTCGCGCCGGGCTTCGGCAATTTCTTCCGCATCGAGATCTCCGGCGAGCGTGGCACGCTGGCGGTTCATTCGGACCATCCCGAGCAGATCTGGCTGCACTCCGGCGAGTCGATGACCCGCTACGCCACCTGGAAAACGAACCTGCCGCAGCAAAACGTGCCGACAGACTTCATTTATCGCTGCGGCCCCACGAGTCCCGGCGCCATTGTGCCGGCCATCCGCGGCGAGCCCCCGGGCGATATGCCCACCTTTGCCGACGGCTTGCGCGCGCAGCGCGTGCTCGGCGCCATCCTCGGCTCGATGAAGGCGGGTGGCTGGCAATCGCTCAGTTAGTCCCCCGCGCCCGCCCGAGACCTCTGGCCGGCATGGTGCGTGAAGGCCACCTGCGCCGCTGGCCCACGTGCCCCAATCTCGGGCCGGATCCGCGAGCCTGCCTCGTCTGCACGAAGGCCAAATAGCCCCTGGGCTACGAAATGGAGGGCCGCCGGTTACACGGCGCCGCGAGATATTTACGGTTTTTTGAGCGCGGGGTTTGCAACGGCGCGGCGTAGCCTGCGTCTCCCTGCTCATGCGTTACATCCAGCCTTACACCATGAAATCGAACCATTCCTTCAAGCTTGTCGCCGCCCTGATCCTCGCGGGTGTTTTCATCTGTCTGTTCAGCAACCTCCACGCCGCCGAGGCCCCGGTTAAGCCGAAACGCACCCACACGCGCACCGGCACTTACCAGAACAGCAACGGCAAGAGCGGCACCTTCAGTTCCACCGTCACCCGCGGCAACGGCGAGGCGACGCGCACCGGCACCGCCACCAACCAGGCCGGCCAAACCGCCACGCACACCGCCGACCGCACCTGGGACAAGGCGACCGGCACGGGCACCGTTACGTCGTCCTCGACCGGCTTCAACGGCGCGACTTCGAGCCGTACCGGCACGATCGTGAAGAACACCGATGGCTCGCTCTCCAGCCAAGGCACCGTCACCGGCCCCGCGGGCAAGACCTCCACTTACGCCGACACGACCGTGAAGACGGCCAGCGGCAGCACAACCACGGGCACGATCACCGGTCCCAATGGGAAGACCAGCACGGTCGCGTCCACGTTCACCAAGACCGCGCCGGGCGATTACACCCGCGACACCACCGTGACCGGGCCCAACGGCCAGACGGCCACCAAGGACGTCACCACCAACATCACCAACGGCACGGGCACCCGCGTCGTGGAAGTGACCAAGCCCGATGGCACGACCGACACCCGCACTGAGACCTTCACCGTCGCGAAGACGGACGCGCCCTCGAAGCCTTGAGCTGGGCCGCCAATTTGTAGCAGGGGTTGGACCGCCGCGGGACTTGGGCCCGCGGCGTTTTCGTTTGCGCCTGGCCGCGACGCGTTCTTAGCCCACGACCATTTCGCGAAGCCGCGCGGCGTAGTGGCAGAAATTGGGCCACGAAACATCCGGAGGAATATTGTGGTCGAGATCTGGAATGTAGCGTCCGCGCTCCAGCGCCGGCCGAATGCGCGCCAACTCCGCATCAATCGCTGCCGGTCCCAGGGCCAGCGCGCGCTTGTCGATGCCGCCGAGCATCGCGAGTCCCGGGTATTTCCGCTGGTAGACGTTCACGTCCGTCCCGGCCGCGACTTCCATCGGGAAGAGCAGGTTCACTCCCGCCTCGATCATCGGCGGCGTGATGAGGTCGGGCTGGCCGTCCGTGTCCACCGAGATGACTGGGATCCCTTGCTCCCGCGCGAAGTCGCGGATGCGCCGGTAGCAGGGTCCCATGAATTCCCGCCAGTGCGCCGGCGAGATCAGCGGGCCCTGTTTGCCGCACATGTCCTCCCAGAGATGGATCATGTCGACGCGCACCTCGCTCACGACCTGCTGGAAAACCGCCAGGTAGAGCCCGGTCATGTGCTCCATGATCTCGTGCACCCAGTCCGGCTCGGCGCAAAACGCCAGCAGGCATTCCTCGTCGCCCAACAGCCAGCGCAGCGAGCCAAAGATGCCGCAGTCCGGGAAATAGCCGAGTTGCACCGGGATCCCCGCGGCCTGCCAGGCGCGGGTCTGCTCCCGCCAGTTCGCTGGCAGCCGCGCCGGATCCGCCGGGTCAAGATGCCGGTTCCGGTAGCGCCGCCACTCGTCGCGGGTCGTCACCGGCCACGCCAGGAACTCGGGCATGCCCTCGCTCCCGCGCAGGTTGCGATGCTTGATGCCCCAGCTGTCGAGGCGCGTGACCGAATCAGCATCCTCGCTGACTGCCGCGCTGAGGTCCGGCACCGGGCCCAGCCGCACGGGGATTGCCCGCGGAACCTCGTCCGCGCCGAAATGCGCGCGCACGTCGGTGAAGGACTTGAACTGCGCCGGCAGGCCCTCGCGCTGCCAGCGTGCCCACGTGGCGCCCCACACTCCCCAGTAGAGGAAATAGGGCACGCGATCGCGCGGTTGCCCCAACACCGTGGCAAGAAGGCGTTCGCGATGGGTCATGGCGTCGGTGCCAGCCCCTTGAATTCCTAGCCCTTCAAGGCGCCCGCAGAGACGCCCTTCACGATGTGCCGCTGCAGCAGCAGGTAAAGGCCGAGGATCGGGAGCGTCACCAATACCAGCCCCGCGAATAGCATGCCAAAGTCCGTGTGATACTGCGCGGTGATGGACAGGTTCGCGAGTCCCAGGGGCAGCGTGCGGGCCTCGTTCGTCACGTCGCCACCCGTCAGCATGAAGGCGAAGAAATATTCCTTCCACACGCCGATGAACTGGAAGATCGCGACAGTCACCAAGCCCGGCCGCGCCAGCGGCAGCAGCACGCGCCAGAACGCCGTGAATTCCCCACAACCATCGATCACGGCCGCCTCATACAGGGAGCGGGGCAGCGAGCGGAAGAAACCCGCGAGGATGAAGATTGCGAACGGCAGGCCGTTGGCCGTGTAGACGAGGATGAGGCCGAGCTTCGAGTTGAGCAACCCGAGCGCGCGCAGCTCGAAGAAGAGCGGGATGATCGAGAGCTGCACCGGCACCATCAGGCCCGAGAGAAAAACCCAGAACACCACCTGGCCCAGCGGATGGTAGAACCGCGCCAGCGCGTAGGCCGCCATCGCACCGAGGGCTAGGATCGCGGTGACAGCGCCACCTGTTACCAAAACCGAGTTGAAGAAATACTCGCCAAAATGCGCCTCGTGCCAGGCGTGACCGTAGTTGTCGAAGCGCAGGTCGCCGAACGCCGGCAGCGCGAAGGGCGCGTGCGCGATCGCGGCGTCAGTCTTCAGCGACGAATACACCATCCACGCCATCGGATACACCACCCACAGCGCGTAGCCGAGCAGCCCCGCGACGATCAGGCCCTGCGAAAGCGGATTTTTGCGGGTCATGACTCCACCGCCTCCCGCTTGAGTCCGCGCATCACCGCCAGGCTGCCGATCAGCACGAAGACGAACATCACCACCGCGATCGCCGTGGCGCGGCCGACTTGAAAGTCCTGGAACATCGTCGTGACCATCAGCGTGCTCAGCGTGTGGGAACTTGTGCCGGGTTCCTGGGACGTCAGCAGCCAGACCAGCTCGAAGGCGTTGAGCCCGCCGATGACGATGAACACGGCGGAGATGACCAGCACCTCCCAGATCATCGGCAGGGTGATCGCGAAGAACTGCCGCCACGCCGGCGCGCCGTCCATTTCCGCTGCCTCGTAGAGCTGCGGGTCAATGCCCTCCATCGCGGCGAGGTAGAGGATCAGGTTAAAACCACACGCCATCCAGATGTAGATGGGAATGAGCGCGCCGTAGAGGTGCCCCGGCGCCAGCCACGCGTGCGTGGCAAAGTTCTTCAGCCAATCCACGTCGAGCACGTTGCCGAGCGCGACGAGCCCGGCGTTGACGATGCCGTTGTGCGGATCGTAGGCGCTCATCCAGAGCAGCGTCGCGGCGATGCCCCCAAGGAGATTCGGAAACAAAAACAGTGCCCGGAAGGTCTTCGCGCCCCAGACGCCGCGGTGCAGAAGCCCCGCGAACAACAACGACAGCGGCACCACCACCAGCGCGGGCACAAGCATCAGGAAGAGGTTGTTCCCCAGCGCTGCCCAAAACGCGTCGCTCTCGAGGAGGAGCACCTTGAAGTTGAATAACCCCGCCCAGCGGCGCGGCCCGATGCCGTCCCAGTTTGTGAATGCCCACGCCAGCGACGTGATCCCGGGCAGCACCACGAGCGCGCCGAACAGCGCCAGCGCCGGTCCGACGAAGCCCAGCGCAAGCGTTCCGCGCAGCGGAGCGAAATAGCCACCCTCTGCCACGGCTTCCTTTCTTCCGCGCCGCCAACGCCAGCCAAGCCAGAGCACGAGCGCGGCGAGCACCGCCAGCAGGACGCATGTCGCCACGGCATGCCGGGATGTCACGCTTTCCGGGTGCGCCGTGCGGTCCCGGTCGGCTGCAGCCGCCGCCTCCAGTTTGTCGCCAAATTCCTTCGCCGTCAGCTGGCCGGTAAACAACTGCTGCCGCGCGTCAATCAGCGTCTGCGCGTACGCCGGCGGCACCAGCATCGTCATCGGGGCGTTGTAGGTGTCGCGCGCCCCTGCGATGATCGCCGCCGCCTCGCGCATGCCGGGCGAAAACCGGTCCAGCGGCACGCCCAGCACCGCCACCGGCGAATCGATCGCCCGAACAGCTTCAGCCGCGCGTTCCCGCGACGTGAGGAAGCGCAGGAAATCCACCGTCAGTCGCTCGCGCGCGGGATCGCCATGGTCGAACACGAAATAGTATTCGTTGCCCGACTGCGTCGCCGTCGGTTCGCCCGCGCCGTCCGGAAACACCGGCAGGTTCACCGTGCCCAGCTCGAAACCTGGCGGAAACCGTCCCGCCATCTCGTGCACCATCCACGTGCCCGCAATATTCATCGCGCTGCGTCCCTCGAGAAACGCGAGCTGCGCCGCTGTGTGGGTCATTCCTTCCCAGCCGGCAACCATGCATTCATGCGTAATGCGGCGCGCCACCTCCGCCGCCCGATAATACGCCGCGTTGCCCCGCGAGCCGGCCGCATACGTTGTGAACTCCCGCCAGCCCTCCGGCCCAACCTGGCTGTAGTAGGCCGCATTGATGATGCTGTCGCCGTAGCGCATGTAGACGCCCGGGAGGCTGAGCGGCGCCACGCCAGCTTTGCGCATCTTATCGGCGAGCTGGAAAAATTCCTCCCATGTGCGCGGCGGACTCCAGCCGTGCGCACGGAACAGCCCGCGGTTGTAGTAGAGCACCCACGCCGAATTCATCAGCGGCAGGCCGTAGTCCCGGCCGTTGATCCGCCAGCTCGTGAGCGCGCCGGGCACGAACGTGTCGCGCCAGCGCGCGTTGCCCTCCCAGTTGGGCCCGTCGAGATACGGCGTGAGGTCCACCAGCTTGCCCGCGCGGATGAGGTTCGGCCAATACAGCGGTGCCGTGGTGGCATCGGGGTAAACCCCGCTCAACACCCGCACGCGCACCTTGTCCCAGATGCGCGGATCGCCGTAGAGGTTGACCTTCACGCCGGGGCGCAACGCCTCGAACTGGCGCGCGCTTTCCTCGAAAAACGCCGTGCCGAAACCGCCGGAAAAAATCGGCACGTCGAGCTCGGTCACCGCGCGCAAACCGGACGCCGCGAGCAGGCCCAGGCAGGCGCCGACAAGCAGGCGGGCGTGGCGCAGGCGGATCATTTCCTCATGACGAGCGGAAAGCCGTGCTTCTTCAAGGCGCGATGCAAGGCCGCGATGTGGGCGCGGTCCCGCGTTTCCACCGTGCAGACGGCATGCACCGCCGACACGTCCGGCCCGCTGAAGGCGCGGTCGTGGGCGATGTCCTTGATGCTCGCGCCCGCGTCCGCGATCACGCGGCACAGCACCGCCAACCCGCCCGGCCGGTCGCTGATCAGCGCGGTGAAGCGCGTGAGCCGCCCGTCGGACACAAGGCCTTTCTCGATGACACGGCTGAGAATGGCCGGGTCGATGTTGCCGCCGCCAACAACAAGCACGACCTTCTTGCCGCGCAGCGCCGGCAGCCGCCCAGACATCATCGCGGCCAACGGCGTGGCAGCCGCGCCCTCGACGACGGTCTTTTCGAGTTCGAGCATGCGCAGGATCGCGAGCGAGATGGCGTCCTCCGACACGCTCACCACCTGGTCCACGTTCCGGCGGGCGAGCGCAAAGGCGTTGCGGCCCACGGTCAGCGTCGCGAGGCCGTCCGCGAGCGTCGGGTGCCGCGGCACGTTCACCGGCCGTCCCGCGCGCAGCGCCGCGGCGAAATTCCCGGTGCAGGCGCTTTCCACGCCGATGACCTTCACGCGCGGCCGCAGGGACTTCACGGCGATGGCCAGCCCGGCGATCAAACCGCCACCGCCCACGGGGCAGACGATCGCATCGGCGTCCGGCACCTGCCGCAGGATTTCGAGCCCGAGCGTGCCCTGGCCGGCGATGATGGCCGGGTCGTCAAAGCCGTGGATGTAGGTGAGCTCGCGTGTCTCGACGAGATCCTCCGCCAGTCGGCGCGCGGCGGTGAAATCCGCGCCGTTCACGATGACGTTCGCGCCGAGCCGCTGGCAGGTGGTGATTTTGATGAGGGGGGCGTAATCGGGCATCACCACGGTGACCGGAATGCCAAGCAGGCGGCCGTGGTAGGCGAGGCCCAGGGCGTGGTTGCCCGCACTGGCGGCGATGACACCGCGCTTCTTGGCCGCAGCCGGAAGCTGCAGGAGCGCATTGCGCGCACCACGTTCCTTGAACGAGCCGGTGCGCTGCATGTTGTCGAGTTTGCACGCGATGCGGGCGCCTGTGATCTCGGACAACGGGATCGATTCGGCACAGGGCGAGACAATGACCCCGCCGGCGATGCGTCGCGCGGCGGCACGGATGTCAGACAAGGAAACGGACATGCCACCACTCTACTCCGACAGTCGTGGCGTGGAAACCAGAAAGATGCCGGCTGTCGCTAACGCCGCGACGGGCCGGACCGCGGCCCGTCCCCGTGCGACGGTCGCGCTCAGTTGGCCGGCTTGTTCGCCTGCGCCCGGGCCTTGAAATCCGCGCGCATGGCGGCTCGTTCCTCGTCGTCGAGCCGGCCGTCGCCGTTCTTGTCGTAGCGCGCGAGGAAGAATTTCCTCATTTCCGCGCGTTCGTTTTCGTCCAGCTGGCCGTCGCCATTCGTATCGAATTTCTTGAGCAGCGCGGCGCGGATCTTCCGGCCACGTTCCCCGTTGCCTGTGCCGGCCTGGTTGTTTTTCAGCATGGCCTCGTGCGCCAAAGCGAGTTCGTTCTCATCGAGCTTGCCGTCGTGGTTGAGGTCGTAGCGCTTCAGTAGCGCGGCCTGGTCCGCAGTGAGGACGGGCGCGGGTGCCGGCGCAGCGGCAGGTTTGGGCTCGGCCGCGCGGGTGGCGGCGAGGAATAGCGTTGCTGAGGCGAGGGCGAAAGTTAGAAACGGTTTTTTCATGGGCCCCAGGAGCAAAATCTCAGGTCAGTTCCCTGTTACCGGCAAGACGCCGGCGGCCAGACGGGGTTACGCCCGCGCCTGAGCCACCCATCATGTATCAGGTCACTTTTTCCGAGCAGAGCATGCGGGAGCTGAACCGGCTCGGCCCCATGGAGCAACTGGCGCTGATCGAGCCGATCAGCAGCCTGAAGCCGGCTGACCTCGCCCATCCGCGCGAGCCACTCGGGCGTTTTCACCGGGGTCAGCGGGAATTTTACCGCCTCCGGTCGGGCGAATACCGCTTTTATTTCCAAGTGCAGGAAGAGACGCTGCACACGCACTACATCCTCCACAAAAACTCGCTCGAGGACTTTCTCCTGCGCAACAAGCTGCCCGTCTCGGAACAACAACTGGTCGAGCAGCACTCAAAATTCTGGAAATACCTGGAGAGCCTCACGAAATGAACTCCCGTCCGCCGTTTCCCGACGACCTTGAGGCGAAAGAGGACCCCTACAACGTCCGCCAGGCCAGCCGGATCTATTTCCTGCCCAACCTGATGACCGCGGGCAACCTGTTCTGCGGGTTCGTCGCTGTCATCCACTGCATCCAAGCCCGCCTCGCGGAAACCCTGCCCACCGGCGAGTATCTCAACCAGAGTTCCTCGGCCCACTATACCCTCGCGGTGTGGTTCATCTTTGGCGCCGCGGCGTTTGACACGCTCGACGGCCGCCTCGCGCGCATGGGCGGGCGCGAGTCGCTGTTTGGCGCGGAGTTCGACTCGCTGGCGGACGTGATCTCGTTCGGCATCGCGCCAGCCCTGATGGTTTTCTTCCTGATTCTCTCGCCCACCCAGGGCTATGAGATTTTCCGCAGCATCGGCTGGTTTTTGGGCTTCATTTACCTGCTGTGTGCGGCGGTCCGGCTCGCCCGGTTCAACGTCATCACCAACCCGTTGCTGCACGGCAAGAAGAAGGAGACGAACAAGGATTTCGTCGGCCTGCCGGTGCCGGCGGCCGCTGCGACGGTGGCTTCTCTGGTGCTTTTTCTGCTCCATCTTTCGTCCATGGACAAGTCCCTGCGGCTATGGGCGCTGGCGCTGCCGCCGCTGATGCTGTTGATCGCGATCCTGATGGTCAGCACCGTGCGCTATCCCAGCGGCAAGAACCTAGATCTCCAGACGAAGGCCCGCCTGCAATTCCTCGTTGGGTCCGTGGTCCTGATCGGCCTGGTCGTGCTTTTCAAGGAATACGCGATGGTCTGCGCCTGCCTCGGCTACATCTTCTACGGCTTGTTCCGCCAATGGCGGCGGCCGGCCCGTCCGCGGGTCCCGACCAACATCGTGTGAGCAACCTGCGGGTGACTTGCTCGTAACTTTGGGGCGGCGGATAACCCCTTGGTTGTCAGCCTTCCCTTCTCGATTCTTCACCGCGCCAAACAGGGTGTTCCACCGAGGGAAAATCCCGGGTTATTGCAGTTTCTCACCGCCTATAATAATACTGCTTTAATTACTTATTGAACCCTTATCCTATTAGACTTTGTTAGCTTCTTCCAGACGGTCCCCTGTCCGCCCCTCATGAAATTCAAAATCAACCGTGATCACTTCGCCAACGGCCTAGCCCAGGTGCTTAACGTCGTCGGCTCCAAGGCCACGATGCCCATCCTGAGCAACGTGCTGATCGAGGCGGAAAAGGATCAGATTTCCCTCACCACCACGAACCTCGACCTCGGCATCCGCTGCAAGATCAGGGCCGAGGTGAAGGAAAAGGGCTCTGTCACCCTGCCGGTCAAGCGCCTCGCCACCATCGTGCGCGAGCTGCCCAACGTGGATGTCACCTTCGACGCCTCCCCCAACCACCAGGTCAAGCTCACCTCCGGCGGGTCCAATTTCCGCATCATGGGCATCGCGAAGGATGAGTTCCCGCCGCTGCCGGAGTTCGGCGACGAAAAAGCCTACACCCTCGAGCAGGCCGAGTTGACCGCCATGCTCAAGAGCGTCGCCTACGCGCAGTCGAGCGACGAGACGCGCTACATCCTCAACGGCGTCTATTTCAATTTCAAGGACGGCAAGCTCTCGCTCGTCGCCACCGACGGCCGCCGCCTCGCGCTGGTCTCGAAGGAGATGGATGTGCCGGCCGCGTCCGCGGGCGCCATCATCCTGCCCGCGAAGACCGTCAGCGAGCTCACGCGCCTCCTCGACAAGGGCGAGAAGCTGAAGATCAACTTCAACGAACGCCGCGCGGCCTTCCAGATCGCGACGGACAAGGACACCAGCGGCCTGATCGACCACGTTTACCTCTACTCGAAGGTCGTCGAGGGCAGCTACCCGAATTACAACCAGGTCATCCCGAAGGAAACCCACCAGCGCATCAAGCTGGAGCGCGAGCTCTTCCTCCAGTGCGTGCACCGCGCGGCACTGGTCTGTTCGGAAAAGTCGAACTCCGTGAAGATCAAGCTGTCGAGCAACCTCCTCGAGATCACGGCGCAGAGCCCGGATTTCGGCGAGGCCCACGAGTCGATGGCCATCGGCTACAGCGGCCCGGAACTGCAGGTCGCGTTCAACCCGACCTTCGTGATGGACCCGCTCCGCGCGCTGACCAAGGACGAGATTTTCTTCGAGCTGAAGGACGAGGTGAGCCCGGGCGTGTTCAAGACGCTCGACAGCTTCATCTGCGTCATCATGCCCGTCCGTCTCAGCTGACCGGCAGCAGGTGCCCCGCCATGGCGGTCCCGGACCGCACAGCGGAGCCCGGCTCATCGACTTTCCCCGTGGAAATTCCCTACCTGATCCTCGCGGCGATTGTGATCTCGTTCGCGCTGGCCCAAATCAACCAGCGGGTGGCGTCACCGCTGCTCGCCATTGCCGACCGCTGGCTGCGCTGGCTCGTATTCGCGTTCGGCGCGGCGCAGATCTGCCAGGATTTCGAGCTTGTCGACCGCCCCTACTGGGTGCTCGCGCTGGTATTTTTTCTCGTCTGGTTCCTCGGCGAGACGCTGATGAACTGGCTGAGCATCCACGCGCTCAGTGTGAGTCCCCTGCCGCTGTTTCCCCGCTACGTGATCAACCAAGCCGGTGACGAATGGCCGACCCAGCCGCGGCCGTTGCGGCTGCGCGACTGGTTCCGGGCGCAGGGCTTCAAGCAGATTCAGGCACTCAAGGCCGAAATCGGCGGTGGCATTTACCTGCGCGTGTCGGTTTACCAGGATCCGGCCGCAACGACGCGCGTGCAGGTGACGTTCATTCCGCGCTCCAGCGGCGCCGTGAACATTTGCTATTCCGTCACGACGCTCACCGCCGACGGCCGGCGCTTCGTGACCGACAACCTCGCGGTGCCGTTTGCCGGATTCTATCCCGAGTCTTGGTCGGTGGAGCGCGTGCCGCTGTGCCGTTCGCTGGCGCGGCTGTTGGAGCGGCACCGCGCGCGCCTGGCCCGCGCGGGCGCGACCGCCGTGGCGTTCACGGTCGAGCCACACGCGGACCTCAACAGCACGCAGGGCGAACTCGACCGGCTCAACACCGAGCTCGGATTTCTTCATTCCCAGCCGGACCGCGAGGACCTCGGCAAGATCACCCACGAGGGCTGTTACCGCGTCTGGAAGGAAATCTGGATGCTCAACTACCTCGGTCGCGCCGCGCGCTACGAGTGAGGTTTTTTTGCGCGGGGGCGCCGAAGCCGGCCGCAGCGGAGGAATTCCTCCCCGCGGATTACACGGATAAGCGCGGATAATTGAAATTATCCGCGGCAATCCGCGGCAATCCGCGGAAAAGCTCGTGGAGATTGGGGCGGGATAAGCGATCCCGCCCAGCCTCTAGAAGAAGCCTCGTATTTTTTACCCGGCGCGGCACGCTCGCGCAAAAATACCCCATGGCGATCACCCAACTGACCGACGAGCAAATCCGCACGTGGACGCGTGCCCAAAAGGACCGCTGGTGGTTCGAAAACGTTTATCGGGGAGACATGGCGCAGCTCACGCTGCGGTCCGCGCTCACGGGCTTCTGCCTCGGGGGCGTCCTGGCCGCCACCAATCTCTACATCGGCGGCAAAACCGGCATCACCACAGGCGTGGGCCTGACCTCCGTGATCCTCGCCTTCGCGCTTTACCGGGGATTTGCGAAGGCCGGCTTCGCGCAGGATTTCACGATCCTCGAGAACAATTGCACGCAATCGATCGCGACCGCGGCGGGCTACATGACGTCGCCGCTGATTTCCGCCCTGGCCGCCTACATGATTGTCACGGGCCACATCATCCCGTGGTGGCACATGCTGTCGTGGATGCTGGTCGTGGCCATCCTGGGCGTCTTCATCGCGTTCCCGATGAAGCGGCGCTTCATCAACGAGGACCAGCTGCCCTTCCCCGAAGGCCGCGCCGCGGGCGTGGTGCTCGACGCGCTTTACCACGGCGCGGCCGAGCAGGGCGTTTACAAAGCCCGGCTGCTGGGGTGGACCGCGGCGCTGGCGGCGTTCGTCAATTTCATCTCCGGCGACGGTTGGATGAAGCTCGTGCAATTCACGATCCTGCGGATGAAATCTTGGACGGGCCTGACCGAACCGTGGTACCTGGAGGAGCGGCTTGACACGTATTACTACAACCTCGCCACGCGGTTTCATCTCTGGACGCCTTCGATCCTTGGCACCGATTTCAAGACCCTCGGGCTGCGGCTGACCCTCGATCTTTCCATGATCGGCGTCGGCGGACTGATGGGCATCCGGGTGGCCAGCAGCTGTCTGCTGGGTGCTTTCATCAACTTCGTTGTCCTCGCCCCACTCATGATCCGGCACGGCGATATCGTGCAGCGCGTCACGGCGTCAGGCGTGGTGGTCCCGATCACTCGCGCCGAAATCGTCAACCAGTGGTCGTTGTGGTGGGCGGTCTCGATGATGGTGGTCGGATCGATCGTCAGCCTGCTGGGCAAACCCGAGCTGTTCCGCGGGATTTTTCGCCGGAAAGCCCGCGTAACGGAGCCGGGCGAAACCGACGTGCTCAAGCACATCGAGCTGCCGCTCTGGATGTCGGCCGTGGCGGTGCCGATCCTGACCGTGCTCGGCGCCTACGTGTCGCACGCCTTCTTCAGCGTGCCGTGGTTCCTGGCCTTCATCTCGTTCCCGCTGATCTTCGTGCTCGCCATCATCTGCACGAACTCGATGGCGCTCACGTCCTGGACGCCCACCGGCGCCCTCTCCAAGATCACGCAGTTCACGATGGCGGCGTTCGACCGGACGAATCCGGCGAGCAACCTGATCCCCGGCGGCATGACGGCGGAAATCTCCGCCAACGCCGCGAACCTGCTCTCCGACATCAAGCCCGGCTACATGCTCGGCGCCAAGCCGCGCCAGCAGGCCATCGGCCACGTCATCGGCATCTTCGCCGGCGCTCTCGCCGCCGTGCCGCTGTTTTACCTGCTCTTCCTCCCGCCCAACGCGGAGGGCGTGCGGTCCGCCGCCACAATCGTGTCCGACAAATACGCGATGCCTGCGGCGGTCCAGTGGCGCGGCGTGGCGGAGTTGATCGCCCACGGCTTGAAATCCCTGCCCTTCACCGCGATCACCGCGATGGTGGTGGCGGCGATCTGCGCCGCCTTCATCGAGATCGCCAAGATCGTGACCAAGGGCCGCTTCCCGCTGAGCGCCGTGTCCATCGGTCTCGGCGTGGTCCTGCCGCCGGAATACACCTTCACCATGTGGCTTGGTGCCCTGCTATTCTGGTGGACGGGCCGCAAGCATCCGACACCCGGCACCAAGGGACACGACTTCTGGGTCGAGGGTTGCGAACCGATTTGCGCCGGCCTCATCTCGGGCTGGGCGCTCACCGGGATCGTCAACTCGGTGATCAACGTCGTTTACAGCATGCACTGACCCGGCTCCGCCGGCTGTTTCTTCGGTATCTGCCATGCTCACTCCTGCCGAGGCTGAACGCCTGATGCTCGCGGCCATGGCGTCGTTTCCCACGGAGGAATGCGCGCTGTCCGCCGCCCACGGCCGGATCCTGCGTGCCGACCTGCGGGCGGACCGCGACCTGCCGCCGTTCGACCGCGTGACACTCGACGGCTACGCGCTGCGCGCCAAGGACGCGTCTGCCGGGCGGCGGGAATTTGTCCTCGAAGCCACGCAAGCCGCGGGCATGAGGCCATTTGCTCTTGGACCCGCAAACGACGCCTGCATCGAGGTGATGACGGGTGCCGTGCTGCCCGAGGGAGCCGACTGCGTGGTGCCCTACGAGGAAGCCGAGAAGCACGGCGAACGTATCAGGATTTTCCCAGCGGTCCCCATTTCCGCCGGGCGTGGCGTCCACCGCCGCGGCAGCGACCACCCTGCCGGCGAGATCATCGTGCCGGCCGGCACCCGCATTAGCGGACGAGAAATTGCCGTCGCTGCGGCCATCGGCGCGGCTCAGCTCACGGTCTCCCGTGTCCCCAAAATTGCGGTGGTGGCCACGGGTGACGAGTTGGTCGAGGTGGGCGATGCCGTGGCGCCGCACCAGATCCGCCGCAGCAACGACCACGCGCTGCGCGCGGCGCTCAACCTGGCGGGCTATCCGTGGGTCGAACGGTTCCACCTCCACGATATGCGCCACGAAATCGAGCACATGCTGTGGCACATCATCGCGGAGTTTGACGTGGTGCTCATCACCGGCGGCGTCTCCAAGGGGAAGTTCGATTTTCTCCCCGCGGAACTCGACGCGCAGGGCGTGACGAAGATTTTCCACGGCGTCGCGCAACGCCCGGGCAAACCCCTGTGGTTCGGCCTCAACCCGGACGCCACGCCCGTGTTCGCGCTGCCCGGCAATCCCGTCTCCGCCTACACCTGCCTCCACCGCTACGTTCTGCCGGCCCTGGCCCAAGCCAGCGGTCTCCCGCCGGCGCTCCCGCGCCGGGCGGTGCTGACGGCAGCGGTGACCTTCAAACCCAAGCTGGCCTACCTGTTGCCCGTGAAGGTCGCGAGCGGCACGCAGGGCGAATTGCAAGCCACGCCGGACCCGAGCAACACGTCGGGCGACTTCGGCGGCTTGGTGGGCACGGACGGCTTTGTAGAATTGACTGCTGATGTTTCGGAGTTTCCCGCTGGGACCGTGGTGCCGTTTTATCCCTGGAGCTGAACAAACCAGCGGCTAAGGCCGTCGGCAAAAATCCGGCTAAAATTGCCGGGGGCCGCTTTCAGCTCGTCTCACCCGCGCGGGGGTATATTTTTGAGCCATGCTCTTCCTTGCCGCCGCTCCGACCGCCTTGGAGAAACTGAAGCGCGTGCCACCCGAGTTCTGGTGGAAGCTGGGCGGCGCGGTCCTCGCCATCGCGGTGATCGCCTTCATCCTGCAACGCGTGGCGCAGATGAACAAGATCGTGCTGGCGGTCATCTGCCTGATCATCTTTTCCGTCGTGGGCGTGAACTGGATCTACGAACGCAACGAGCCGGCCTTCATGACCCCGATCATCGACAAGGTCGCGCCCTTCCTGCCCAGCAAGGGCAGCTACGGCGCCAAGCAGCAGACCATGCCCGGGCAGGCCCCGACCAAGAAATAGCGGGCAACCACCAGCCCGAAGCAGCGCGGGGCGGCGGCGGCTTTTGACGCCGAAAAAATCGGTTGGTTATTGCCCGGCCGCCGCGTAGAAAAGCGTCTTCCCATGCCCAAAGCCCAATCCGACATCGGACTCATCGGCCTCGCCGTGATGGGTCAAAACCTCGCGCTGAACATCGCCGACCACGGCTTCCAGATCTCGGTGTACAACCGCACCACGGAGAAGACCGACAAGTTTGTCGCCGAAAATCCCTCCACCCCGGGTGGAGTCGTCGGCACGCGGACGCTCCAGGAATTCGTTTCGTCTCTCGCGAAGCCGCGCAAGATGGTGATCCTTGTGCAGGCCGGCAAGGCGACCGACGCCGTCATCGACGGCCTCGTGCCGTTGCTCGAGCCGGGCGACATCATCATCGACGGCGGCAACGCGCTCTGGACCGACACGATCCGCCGCGAGAAGGCGCTGCGCGAAAAGAACCTCCGCTTCATCGGTTCCGGCGTGTCCGGCGGCGAAGAAGGCGCCCGCTTCGGCCCCTCGCTCATGCCCGGCGGTGATCCCACCTCGTGGGCGGAGCTCAAGCCCATCTGGGAAGCCATCGCGGCCAAGGTGGACGCCAAGACCGGCAAGCCCATCCCCGGCGCCGCGCCCGGCAAACCCGTCACCGGCGGCGTTCCCTGCACAACCTACATCGGCGCGAACGGCGCCGGCCACTATGTGAAGATGGTTCACAACGGCATCGAATACGGTGACATGCAGATGATCTGTGAGGCCTACGCGCTGATGAAGGGCCTGCTCGGACTCAAGCCGGCGGAAATGAGCGAGATCTTCTCCGGATGGAACACCGGCATCCTCGACAGCTTCCTGATCGAGATCACCGCCGACATCCTCAAGCAGAAGGATCCGGTTTCGAAAAAGCCCTTCGTCGACGTCGTCCTCGACACCGCCGGCCAGAAGGGCACCGGCAAGTGGACCTCGACCAATGCGCTCGACATGGGCGTGCCCGCGCCGACGGTGGCCGAGGCCGTGTTCGCCCGCTGCCTCTCTGCCATCAAGGAGGAGCGCGTGGCAGCTTCGAAGATTCTCAAGGGCCCCGGGAAGAAATACCGCGGTTCGAAAAAAGCGCTGCTCGCGGCGATCCACGACGCGCTCTACTGCTCGAAGATCTGCTCCTACGCCCAAGGCTTCCAGCTCATGCGCACGGCGCAGCAGGAGTTCAACTGGCAGCTCCATTTCGGCGAGATCGCCCAGATCTGGCGCGGCGGGTGCATCATCCGCGCGGCGTTCCTGCAGAAAATCACCGAGGCGTACGCGCGGAACCCCACGCTCGCGAACCTGCTGCTGGATCCATATTTCAACTCCACCGTCAAGAAGGCCCAGGCCAACTGGCGCAAGGTGGTGTCGCTGGCTGCCGAGTGCGGGGTGGCTGCGCCGACGTTCAGCTCCGCGCTCTCTTACTACGACGGCTACCGCTCCGCCCGACTGCCGGCAAACCTGCTGCAGGCGCAGCGGGACTACTTTGGCGCCCACACCTACGAGCGTCTCGACCAGCCGCGCGGGAAATTCTTCCACCTCGACTGGCCCGACCCAAAGCGCCCCCAAGCCGTGGTGTAAGTGAGGAGATAAGCCGGAAGCCACGCAGCCAGGCGCAGACAGCCTTGTTTCATAGCTTCATGGTTTCCGGCTTAAAAAAGTCCGGCTTCCGCGATCTGGTTCGACACTCAGCTCCGCGCCACACGCGCGCGGGCTTTTTTCAGGATGCCCAGCAGCGCGGCGAAATCCTCGTCGCGCGTGCGGCTCTCGATCCGGAAGTCGAACTTGTGCGCCTCGCGCAGCTCGCGCTCCGCTGTGCGCATCCGGCCCGCGATCTCGTCCTCGTTGTCCTGCGCCCGCGCGCGCATCCGCGCCACGAGGCGCTCGTGGTCGACGACGATGAATACGGTGGTCATTCGCTGCGCAATCAGCGGATACGCCGCCGAGGCCTTGCGGAAACTCTCCACGCCCTGCACGTCCACGCTGATCACGAGGCTTTCACCGCGGCGGAGCGGCTCAAGGACGCTCTCCGCGAGCGTGCCATAGCGGCGCTTGCCGTGCACCCAGGCCCACTCGAGGAAGGCGTTGGCTGCCAGCTTCTCGTCGAACTGCTCCGGCGTGAGAAAATGATAGTGCACGCCGTCCACTTCGCCCGGACGCGGCGCGCGGGTGGTGGTCGTGACCACGCGGGCGAAATCCGGGATTTCCTTCACCAGCCGGTCACAGAGGGTGCTTTTGCCGGAACCGGCCGGACCGGCGAGGACGAGAAGGACGGGAGGCTCGGTGGTCACGGTGCGGGATCAGTAAGTGAACGCGACCGCCACCAGTAAAATCCCGTAACCGAGCAGCAGCCCGCCAACGCCGCGGGTGCGCGCCGGTTTCGCGAAGAGCCATTCGAGAAAATCCCTCGCGCGGTAGGGTTGGACACCAAACCAGATAGACAACGCCACCAGCAGGAAAACCGGCGTCACCAGCAGCAGCCGCTGGGGATGGTTGTATTCCATGTAGGCCGCGCGAAGCAGCGGCGAGGCCACCAGCAGCATCAGCGCACAGAGTCCGCGCACGGCGAGGAAGTCGGGCACGCACTTGAATGCCAGCACCGCGACCGCCGCGAAGGCGACCGTCAGCAAGATGTGATAATCCCCGAAGTCCGCCGTCGACAGGTTCCAGACCAGCCAGAGGAACCACGCCGCGGCCCCGCCAAAAAGAATCACCGCAGCGTTGCTGGAACGCGGCAGCGCCTGCAGCGCCGCGTTCACCGCCGGCCGGTTGGCCAGCAGCGCTGCTCCCAGCGCGGCGACAACCAGTCCGGGAAACAGCGTGGCGAGGAGAAGAGACATGAAGAGAGTGACGAGTGACCAGTGACGAGTGACGAGGAAATTCTGACAGCTCAGGTGCTTAAGGTATCCATCTTGTCACTCGTTACTGGGCACTTCTGAAAGCACCAGCTCGCCGTAAAGCGTGCTGACGCTGGCGCGCGTGATGCGCAGCGGCACGAGCGAGCCGATCAGGCGCGGCTGGGCGTCGAAGATGCACACCCGGTTGCCGCGCGTGCGGCCGGTGAACTTCCGGCCGGTCTTGTCGGGACCTTCCACGAGCACTTCCTCGATCGTGCCCACGAGGGTGGCGTTGCGGCGTTCCGAGTTTTGGCGGAGGACGTCGAGCAACGCCTGGTTGCGCGCCTCCTTGATTTCCTCGGAAACCTGGCCGGCCATCGTCGCGGCGGGCGTGCCGGTGCGGATGGAATATTTAAAGATGTAGGCCATGTCGTAGTTGCAGGTCTCGAACAGCTCGCGCGTCTCCGCGAAATCCTCGTCGGTCTCGCCGGGGAAGCCCACGATCACGTCGGTGGAAAAATACATGTCGGCCCGCACCGCCCGCAGCGCGTCCACGATTTCGCGATAACGCTCGCGCGTGTAGGGCCGGTTCATCGCGCGCAGGATGCGGTTGCTGCCGGACTGCATCGGCAGGTGCACGTAGCCGCAGAGTTTCGGCAGCCGGCCGTAGGCCTCCACCAAGTCGTCTTTGAATCCGCGCGGGTGCGGCGACGTGAAGCGGATGCGCTCGATGCCGTCCAATGCGTGCACGCGCTCGAGGAGCTGCACGAAGGGCGTCACGCCACCCGTGTGCGCGTAATCCCGGCGGCCGTAGCTCGTGACGATCTGGCCGAGCAGGGTGATTTCCTTTACGCCGCGCTCCGCCAGCGAACGACATTCGGCCACGATGTCGTCCATCGGCCGCGAGCGCTCGTCGCCGCGGGTCTTCGGCACGATGCAGAACGCGCAGTCCATGTTGCAGCCCTGCTGGATCGAGACGAAGGCGCTGACCTGCCGGTCGGTGAGCTCGTGGTCGCGGATCGTGTTCTGCGAGCCGGCTTCCTCCGCGATGTCCACGATCGTCTCGCCGAGGGGCACGCCGGCGTCGCGTGCGGCGCGGAGGTTGTCGAGATAGTCCGGGACCTGGTGAAACTTCTGGGTGCCGACGATGAGATCCACGTCCGGCAGCTGGTCCAACAGGGTCGCGCCGCGATTTTGCGCCATGCAGCCGAGGATCCCAAGGACGAAGTCCGGGTTCTTGCGCTGGCGCGCCGCGACATTGCCGGCCTTGCCGATCGCCTTTTGCTCCGCGGCATCGCGCACCGAGCAGGTGTTGAGCAGCAGGACATCGCAGTCGTCCTCCGACCCGACAATGCGGTAACCCCGGACGCGCAGCATCGCCGCCACGGCTTCGCTGTCGCGCTCGTTCATCTGACACCCGTAAGTCTTGATGTGGACGCGGTTCACGGAAGGAGCGGCTCTAATTAGAGCGCGCCGGAGGGGGGTCAAACGGTAAACACCCAAGCTGGCCTGCCGCGGTGCAACCTGTTCGGCTGCGGGCGGTCTCGGATGATCATGCGCCGCATTCTCCCTTTTCTTTGCCTGGCCCTGCTCCCGGTCCTCGCGGCGGCGGATTCTACGGCGGAAAAGAAAAACCCGCCCGCGTCACCGCCGTCGACGGATGAGCTCTACGACTTGGGCAAGTCGCTGTTCGACCAATACGCCACGCCGGAGATCAAGGAGCAGTATGAATTTCCCACCCGCGAGCGCTGGGACGCGTTTGCGGGGCGGCTGCAGCACGCCCTGGATGGCAACGACCTCGGTGAGCTGGCCGCCTACGAGACGGAAGCCCGCGCGGCGTTGGTGGCGTTGCGGACCATGCCCGGCTACGAGGATTACGCCGACTGGCTCGCTGCACGTCTCGATTACATCGAGGCAGCCAAGGCGGCGGCCAAACTGCCGGCCGCCCGGCCCACGGGTCCCCGGACCATGCCCGGCTCGGCCGTTTCCGACATTCCGTATTACGATCTCTGGCTGCAACGCATGCAGGGCCGCCCAATCCCGGGGCGCGCCGCGGAGCTGATGCCTATTCTGCGTGCTGCTTTCGAGGCCGAGCGCGTGCCACCGGAGCTGGCGTGGATCGCCGAGGCGGAATCGACGCTGGATCCCGGGGCGCGTAGCCCCGCTGGCGCCAAGGGACTCTTTCAACTGATGCCGGAGACGGCCCGCTCGCTGGGATTGAGCACGTTCCTGCCCGACGAGCGCACCGACGCCGAAAAGTCCGCCCGCGCCGCGGCCCAGTATCTTCGCACCCTGCACGACAAATTCGGCGACTGGCCCCTCGCCTTCGCCGCTTACAACGCCGGCGAGGGCCGCGTGCGGCGTCTGCTCGAAGCGCGCTCCACCCACGCGTTCGCCGGCATCTCGTCGTCCCTGTCCAACGAGACGCGCATGTATGTCCCCAAAGTCTGCGCCACGATTGCGGTCCGCAGCGGCGTGACGCCAGACAAACTGTCCCTGCCCCGCAGCTGAAATTCGGGCAGAATTGCAGGGGCGACAGTTATCAAAAAAACGTATTTCGCGTGGCTGCAGGCGGAGGAGCCGCAATTTGGCGTCGCCAGCGCGGAGTCGGGCGTTTTGCTCGGCGCATGGGATTTTTCGACCGATTGCAGGGCAAGAAACCCGCTCCGTCCGCGGCGACGCCGGCCGCTGATGCGCCCGGGACGGCCACGGCGCCGAGCCCGGTCATGCCGCAACTCATTGAGGCCCGGGAGAAACTGGAGGCCAAGGATCTGCCCGGCGCGCTGGCGTTGTATGAGGAGGCGCTCGTGCTCGCGGGCGAGCGCGCGGATGTGCTCGTGACTATTTCGGCGGATCTCGGCGTCAATGGCTACGTGCGCGAGATCATTGAGCTCGTGGCGCCGCGCTACGACGCCGAGCGCCATGGCCCGGCCACGGGGTTGAACGTGTTGCAGGCCTATTTGGTGCTGCGCAACGCCGAGGCGGCGCAGCACGTGCTCGACATCCTGTTCTCGCTGCAACGGCCGGAGCTGGAGGAACGGCTGCACGGTTTCTCCAACGCCATCGCCGAGATCCTGGCCCAGAATCTGCCCCCGCTCGATGCGGCGGGTGGAGCGGTCGCGCCGCCCGAGGAGGCCCGCGTCAACATCGTCAGCATCAGCAAACCGATCTGGTTCTACGGGCTCGAGTCCCTCGCCGCCCAAATCCTGCCGCCCAAGCAGGGCAAGCTCCGGCGCGTCGCGTTCGCCCAGCTCTCGCTGCCAGGCGTCACCGACCTCGCGGAGATGACCAAGCAACCCGAGAACGAACTGGGCCGCCTCACGCGCGCCTTGCCACTGTGGTTCGCGGAGACCTTCTACTTTTCGCCGCACTACCTGCCGATCGCGGCGATCGCTGTGATGAACCAGCGGCATTACTCGCTGCTGGGCCAGGAGTGGTCGACGGAGAACATCCGGCAGCTGGTGGACACCACCACCGGCGGGCTCGATTACGTTTTTACCGGCGCGCTCCGCCAGACCGGGGGCGACTACGAGCTGTTGCTGCGCGTGTGGGAGGTCAAAAAGATGAAGGAGAGAAAACTCTTCACCGTGCGGTGGAACGCCGCGACCGCGGACAGCGAGCTCACCCAGCTGCACGAGCAGGTCCGGATGTTCATGGAGTGGTCGCCGGAAAAGTCCGGCATCACGTACGCGCCCAACGGCCGGCCCAGCGTCTGGCTCAATACGCTCGGGGCATCGCTCTCGCTCTTTTTCGGCGGGAAGGGACTCCTGCCCAAGGAGCAAGTCGTGCTGCCCGACGCCATCATTGACGGCGCCGCCGAGCAGGCGGCACTGGGCGAATCGGCCTCACTGGCCTGGCTCACGTTGAAGCATGCCGGCAGCCAGCAGGGCCTGATCGGCGCCCTGGCCGAGGTCTATACCCGCCCCACCCCGGTGGTGAAGGAAGCACAGCAGTTGCTGGCCGTGACCGGAGTTTCGCCCGACCGGCGAAGCGAATATCGGGGCTAAACCCCGCGAGAGGTGGGTCGCGCGCGGAGCGCACGGCCCACTTTCCAGATAACCGCGCGGAAAAGATGGCGGCGGGAGCCGGCTTTGTTACGTTTTGCCCTCCCCTCATGCACCCGTCTACCGCCGACCTGCGCATCCGCGCGACCAAGCCGCTCATGGCGCCTGCGCTGCTGGAAGAGGAGTTCCCGCTGGACGACGCGCGCGCGACGCTCGTGGCGCGCACGCGTCGGGAAATTGAGGCGATCGTGGCGGGTGCGGATGACCGGCTGCTGGTCGTGGTGGGCCCGTGCTCGATCCACGATCCCGCGGCGGCGGTCGAGTATGCGCAACGGTTGCGCGAGGCGGCGCCGCATTACGCAAAGGAACTGCTCCTCGTGATGCGGGTGTACTTCGAAAAGCCGCGCACCGTCATCGGCTGGAAGGGCCTGATCAACGACCCGTTTCGCGATGGCAGCTTCCAGATCAACGCCGGGCTCCGGCTGGCGCGGAAACTGATGATCGACGTGACCGGCCTCGGCCTGCCGGTCGGGACGGAGTTCCTGGACACGACGCTCGGTCAGTATTACGCCGACCTCGTCTCGTGGGGCGCGATTGGCGCACGCACGGTCGAGAGCCAGGTGCACCGTGAGCTGGCATCAGGATTGTCCATGCCCGTGGGTTTCAAGAATCGCACCGACGGCGATGTGCAGGTGGCCGTGGACGCCATTCGCTCGGCGCGTCACCCGCACTGGTTTCCGTCACTCACGCGCGAAGGCGCCCCGGCGGTGATGGGCACGGCGGGCAACCCCAGCAGCCACCTCGTGCTGCGCGGCGGCAGCAGTGGGCCGAATTTCTCCGCGGCGCACGTCCAAGCCGCCATTGAGCAACTGGCGAAGAACCACCTGCCCCCGCACCTCATGGTGGATTGCAGCCACGCCAATAGCGGGAAAGACCCGGAGAAACAGACCGCCGTGACCGCCGACCTCGCGGGGCAAGTGGCCGCCGGTTCCCACGCGATCGCCGCGGTGATGATTGAAAGCAATCTCCTTGGCGGGACGCAGGACTACCAGGCGAAGCCCCTCGTCCACGGCCGCAGCATCACCGACCCTTGCCTGTCGTGGGAAAAGACCCTCCCGCTCTTCGCCCAGTTGGCTGAGTCGGTGAAGGCCCGCAGGAAGAAGAAGTAATTACGAGACGTTGGGACCCGGCGGCACCACAGCCGCGGGGTTGGCGGCTTTCTTCTTCCTCTTCGCGAGGAAAATTATCGCCCCCACAGGAATCGCGAATGAAAGGATCCACGGGCCCGCGAAGCCGGAACGCAGGCAGGCCGCACTGAGCACGTAGAATTGCAGCAGCCCGAACTTGAGCGTGCCCGTCGTCCAATTCAGCGAAAAGGCGCCGAAACCACAGAGAATGAACAGAACCCACAGCCATTTTCGCCGCAGCCCGGCCGTTCGCACGCATAGCACCAAGGCATACAGGCTCGTGCCAAGGGCGAGAGCGGTGGCTGCCAGCATGAAGAAATGCAGCCAGCTCTTGCCGGCCAGGGTGAATCGATTGAACTCCTCGAGAGACTGGTTCATGGGCTGAACCCGGAAGTTCCAGAGCTGGAAGCTGCCCGGCTTGCCGACGACGTTAGCCGTGACCAAGAGCCACCGATCCGGCCCATACTCATATTCGGCCGCCAGATATACATGGCGGTCCTGACCGGTGGTCTGCGAAAAATTCCAACTTACAAACCGGATGGACGCGGGAGCTTCCACCGGAACAGCTTGAGCGGCCTGTTCCATCGCGGCCCGCAGGCCTGGTCCCTTGGCGGCTGGCACCAGCGCCGCCTCGAGAGAGGCATAATCCCTGGCCGCATTCCATTTGACCAGTTGCTTAACATAAACTCCCTCGGGAGTTTCCTCGATTGCCTTCTCGGAGAGCGGAATGCCGCAGCCAGCCAGCATGAACAGCAGAGGCAAAAGCAGCCGGCTGGTTTTCATGGGGAGGACCGAGGTGACATCGGGGCAGATGGCTTTCCTGGATGCGCCGGGGACAAGGCGAGCCGTGGTTTTAGGCGACGCAAAAACACGAGGCGAGAGATTTAAGCCCGCCGGCAGCTGGCGATGTGGAAACCCCGTCGAAATTCGGGGTCGCTCACCCCAGCCGCTGCCATTTCAAGGTGCGGGTGACGGGTTCGCCGGTGGCGGTCGCGGTCTCGAGGCGGAGAGTGAGGATGTCACCGTCGACGCGGATGACGCGCTGGTAGGTCTGACCGACGTTTTCCTGCGACAGCGCGGCGTGAAGCAACGTGGAGACCACGCCCGTGGCCTCGTCCACTACGTAGGTCCCGAAGTAGCCGTCGTAGCCGCCGCGGGCCCGGCTGTTGTTGGGCAACGCGCTCGCGGCATCGACCGTCGGCACCAAGGAGCGATCGCGTTTCATGAACTGCGCGGCGAAATTCCCGCCGCGATCAAAATAGAGCAACGCGATGGGATCGGAGCCCAGCGACGGCTCAGGGCGCCGTTCGCCCGCGGCGTTGTAATCCTCGCGCGACCGCAACGACCACGTGCCAATGAGTCTTTCAGCGAGGGAACCGGCGGCAGGAGGAGTTTTCATGGGGCGAAGGCATTGGGGAAATCAGGCTCGTTCCGCAGTAGCCAATTGGCCGCAGCCGGCGGCGATGTCGATGCCGCGGCGCTGGCGGACGGTGCTGGGGATATTGAACTCCTCACCAAGGATGTGCTGGAAGTGCTTGGCGGCGTCCGTGCGCGTGGGCGCGCCGCCGTAGCCGGCGGTGGGGTTGAGCGGGATGAGGTTTACTTGCGCGGGCAGGCCGTGGAGCAGCCGGCCGACGGCGCGGGCATGCTCGGCCGTGTCATTCTTCCCCTCGATCAGCGTCCACTCGTAGAAAATCCGCCGGCCGGTCGTTTCGCTGTAGGTCCGGCAGGCGGCCATCAGTTCGTCCAGCGGCCACTTCCTGGCGGCGGGCACGAGCGCGGCGCGCTCGACCTGCGTGGCGGCGTGGAGCGAGACGGCGAGGTGCAGCGGACGCTTTTCCTTGGCGAGCCGCAGGATGCCAGGCACGACGCCGACGGTGCTGAGCGTGATTCGCTCGGCGCCGAGCGCGAGGCCGGTCTCGTCGCGCAGGATATCGATGGCGTGCATCACGGCGTCGTAGTTGTGCAGCGGTTCGCCCATGCCCATCAGCACGATGTTGCGCAGGCGGTGTGGTTCCTTCGCGGTGCGCAACGCGCGGGCGACGTGGACGGCCTGCGCAATGATTTCGCCAGCGGTAAGGTGGCGGGTGTAGCCCATCTGGCCGGTGGCGCAGAACACGCAGCCCATCGCGCAGCCGACCTGGCTGGAGATGCAGGCCGTCACGCGCCCCGTGAAACGCATCAGCACGGTCTCGATCCGCTCGCCATCGGCGAGCTCCAGCAGGTATTTGCGGGTGAAGCCGTCGCTCGAATCCGTCTCGAAGGCCGTCGGCAGGACGCCGAAGTGCGTGTGTGCGGCCAGCCTGGCGCGGAGCTTGGGCGGCAGGTCGGGCATGGCGTCGAGCGAGCCGGCGAGGCCAAGGTAGAGATAGTTCCACAGCAGCGCCACGTGCACCGGTTTCAACTCCCAGCTCACCAGCAGCTGGCGCAACTGTTCCTTGGTGAGATCGTAGAGGTTGATGGACGCCGTGCGCACCCCGCGGAGATAGGCGTTGCGGGCGGAAATGACAGTTTTTTCCGGTGGGGAGGGCCCGCGAATTATCCGAATGGGCTCGAATTACGCGAAGCCCAGAAACCCCAAGAGATTGTCATGCTGAACGAAGTGAAGAATCCACTTGGTTGGCGTCGAAGCGCGCGGCGAACTCTCACTGGATTCTTCGCTCCGCTCAAAATGACAGTCTGGGATTCGCGTCCCTTCGCGTGATTCCCGGGCAGACGGGTCTCAAGCACCACCGTTACAGGGAGGCCGAGAAAAGTTACGGCAGGTTGATTGCTTACGGGTGCCGGAACACTTTGCTGGGGGCATGAAATACCGCGCCCTGGGTTCCAGCGACGTGAAAGTCTCCGAAATCAGCCTCGGCTGCTGGACGATGGGCGGGCTCAACTGGGTCAACGGCACCGCCAATGGCTGGGCGAATGTGAACGAGGACGAGATCACCGCCGCGATCAAACGCGCGGTGGATGCCGGCGTGAACCACTTCGACAATGCCGACGCCTATGGCAACGGTCGCGCCGAACTGATGCTGGCGCGGGTGCTGAAGCGCCTCGGGCTCAAGTCCACGGACTTCGTCATCGCCACCAAGATGGGACATTTTCCCGGCACGGCGTCGCAGGCCTACGAGCCTCTGCATATCCGGCACCAGTGCGAGCAGTCGCTGCAGAACCTCGGCCGGGACTACATTGACCTGTATTACCTGCACCACGGCGATTTCGGACCAAAAGGCGAATGGCTGCAGGGCGCGGCGGACACGCTCAATGCGCTCGTGGCCGAGGGCAAAATCCGCCTGAAAGGCCAGAGCGCCTACAGCGAGGAGCATTTCACGCGTGCCGTGCCGGTGGTAAAACCGATGGTGCTGCAGTCGTGGGCCAACGCGCTGGCGCGGGACTTCATCCGGCCCGGCGGCGTGGTGCCTCGGCTGCTGGCGGAGCACCGGATGTCATTCGTGGCCTTCAGCCCGCTCGCGCAGGGATTGCTCCTGGACAAGTTCGACCCGGCCAAGCCGCCCGCCTTCGAGGAGGGCGACCACCGGCGCAACAGCGGGCGGTTCACGACGGAGAAGCTCCGCGCGCTGCAACCCAAGCTGGCGCAACTCAAGGCGCGCTTTGGCGCGACCACCGAGGACCTCGCGGCGGTGGCGCAGCGTTACCTCCTCTGCCAGCCGAACATGGCGTGCGTCATCCCCGGCTTCCGCAACGAGCGCCAGGTGGCCTGCAACCTCGCCGCCGTCGGGCGCGAGCTGGGCAAGGACGACCTCGCCTTCATCGAATCCGCACTAAAATGATCCCCAAGAGATTCACCCGAAAGAGGAAGCTGCGCCTGCCGATTGACGGGCTGGAAGAGGAACCGGGCCCGGTGGTGATTGCGGGCGGATCGGGTTTCCTGGGCAGGGCGCTGGCCAACAGCCTGCTGGAGCGGCGCTACGACGTGGTAATTCTGTCCCGCCACGCGGCGCCCGACTACGGCCACTTCCGCACGGTGGTGTGGGATGGACGCACCGTGGACGACTGGGGAATGGTATTGGACGGGGCGTCCGCCCTGGTGAACTTGACCGGCCGCAGCGTGGCGTGCCTCGACACGCCGGAAAACCGGCGGGAAATTATCGAGTCACGCGTCAACTCCACACGCGCCCTGCTTGAAGCCTGCAGCATGTGCTCGGAGCCGCCGCCGGTGATGGTGCAGGCGTCGTCGCTCGCGATCTACGGCGACAGCGGCGACCAGGTTTGCGACGAGAGCACCCCCCACGGCACAGGCTACTCGGTGGAAGTGTGCGAGCAGTGGGAAGACGCGTTGTTTCACGACTTCCTCGGGCCGCGGCGCGTGGCGCTGCGCATCGGTTTCGTGATCGGCCGGGACGGCGGCGCGCTCAAGCCGCTGGCCACGCTCGCGCGTTCCTTCCTCGGCGGGTCGGCGGGCAGCGGCCGGCAGTTCATCAGCTGGGTCGACATTGACGATTTCTGCGGGATGGTGCGCTGGGCGATGCTTACGCCCGACGCGGAAGGCGCCTACAACGCGACGGGCGCCAATCCGGTGACCAACGCCGAGTTCATGAAGGTGTTGCGCCGCGCGGTGCGCCGGCCGTGGAGCCCGCCGGTGCCGGAGTGGGCCGTGAAATTTGGCGCGCGTTACATCATGCACGTGGACCCGAAACTCATCCTCACGGGTCGCCGCTGCATGCCCAAGCGGCTCTTGGATGAGGGTTTCCTGATGAAGCACACCGATCTCTATCTCACGCTGCGCCAGCAACTGTGGGTGCCCCAATACTGAGGCGAGACTCGGCGCCATGGCGCCGCCCTCGAGGGAACACCGACGACGGACGTTCTCAGAAGAACGTGTAGTATTGGCCCTCAGCCATGCGGGCGATGAGCAGCGCGAGTTCCATCGCGTGGTAGTCGCCCCACATGGACGACTCGCCACACGGCACTTTGCGGCCCTTCGGGATGTAGTCCCATCCGTTCGGGCGGTGATACACGCTGTGCAGCAGCAAGCCTTGGTGCTTCGGGTCGGTGGAAAGATATGGCTCGGCGAAGAGCGTGTTCGCGACGGTGAGGCCCGCCTGCAGGTATTTTCTGCCCGCGGCTTTTTCCCCGTGCGTCGCCAGCCAGTTGCCGAGACGAATGAAACCCTGCGCGGCGATCGCGGCGGCGGAGCTGTCCACGGGCTCGAAGTCGTTGAATGGGTTGGCGGGGCGGGACTGGAAATCCCCGAGCCGGTGCGTCTGCAGCGCGCCGGTGTCCCAATATGGGATGCCATCCTTCGCGGCGTAGCCGTCGATGTAGTAGTCGCTCGTGGCCCGCGCGGTCTTCACGAACAGATCCGTCACAGCGCGGCGTCCACCCGCGGCGTCGAGGCTCGCGCCCGACACGGTGTCGAGGAATTCCAGCTGCTCGGCATAGCCGCAGATGACCCACGCGGCACCGCGCGTCCAGGTCGTGAACGGCGAAAAGCCCTGCTGGCTCGACGGGCAGCGGTAGTTGCCGTCGTTGCGGTTGAAAATGGACTCGTGGACGACGCGCCCGCGCACGTCGTAGATGTCGCGGCCCTCGCCGAAATACACGTTGAAGCGCGCGGTGGTCTTGGCGTGCTCGAGCGCGCGGAGGAGCAGGTTGGTGGGCTTGTCGCCCTCGCCCATCAGCACGTGGCCGAGCTGGTGCGCGACGACGAGCGAGCGCATCGAGCGGATGGTGTCGGAGAAGAGCGAGTGCGGGCCGTTGAACGAATACACATAGCCCGGACCGTAGGCCGTGGTGGACCAGCGCGCGGCCTGGACGGCGCCGGAGACCTTGAGGGCGAGTTCGGTGAAGTTGAGTTCGTCCTGGTTGAACGGGATCGCGCCCTCGAGCATGAGGCGGCGGAGATTGCCGTAGGTGGAGATGTTGTTGAAGCCGTGGTCGTGCACGCCGATGTGCGAGACGTGCGAGGCCATGAGCTTCACGGTCTTCTCGCGCCCGAGCTGCAGCGAGGCGTCGTCCCCGGTGGCGTCGAAGTGCAGGAATGCCAGGCCGAACTGGAAACCCTGCGTCCACTCGGTCCAGCCCCGGGACGTGTATTGGCCCTTCACGGTGAAGACCGGCGTGCCCTTCGTGGGATCCCACGTGGCGTTCAACGCGTGGATTTTCTGCCCCGCGAGTTCGAACACGCGGGAGACCTTTTTCTGCAGCCGGGCCGGAGTGAGGGTGGCGTCAATTTTCATGGAATAACCGGCGCGACGTTGCCGCCTTCACCGGGCCAAAACAAGGGCGAAGTCCCGGCGCGGGCGTTGGGAGCACGTTCCGGACCGGCTAATCCTCTTCCGCCAATTGCGCGGATCAGAGCGGATGTGAGAATTTATCCGCGTTCATCCGCGTAATCCGCGGGGTGATTGCCAGTTTTCATCGTCCCCGGCGCGGGCTTGCGCCGGGCCTTCGGCAGGGCGAGATTGGAAGCATGGCCGAGCTTGCGCAGAGATTCCTGAAGGCGTTTATCCCGCTGTTCGTGGCGATCGACCCGATCGGGCTGGCAGCGGTGTTCCTCGCGATGGGCACGGGTGTGCCGCCCGAGCGGCGGAAGAAAATCGCCACGCAGGCGACATGGACGGGCGGCCTGGTGGCGCTGCTGTTTCTCCTGCTCGGGCAGACGATATTTGCGGCGCTGGGGATCACCGTGAATGACTTCCAGATCGCGGGTGGGCTGATCCTTTTCATCATCGCGGCGAAGGACCTCGTCCAGTCGGCGGCGATCCCGGAGGCGGTGCCGGAGGACTTCGGCGTGGTGCCGCTGGGGATGCCGCTGATCGCGGGACCGGCGTCGATTACCACCCTGCTCGTGCTGGCGGAGACGAAGACGATCGGCCTCGCGATCACGCTCGCGGCGCTCGCGGTGAACCTCGTGTTCGTGATCTTGGCGTTTGCCTACAGCGACTGGCTCGGCCGAAAGATCCGCGCGACCGGCATGCGCGCGATTTCCAAGATCGTCTCGCTCCTGCTGGCCGCCATCGCGGTGAATATGATCCGGCAGGGATTCGCCGGCGGTATCGGCCGCTGACGCGGTCAGGGATCATGCGGGATCTCCCGATATCGATTCATGCTTATCGGGGATAAACCCCGACCTACGTAGGTCAGGCTTTACGCCTGATATTGGATGCCCTAACCGACCCAGGTTACCCGGCGAAACTCGTCAGCAGGTCTGCGTAGATTTTGGCGGTGGCAACGAGGTCCTTCACGCTCGCGCGCTCGTCGATGGCATGCTCGTTCGCGCCGCCGGGACCGTAGCCGAGGGTTGGAATTTTCAGGTGGTGCGAGAAGAAATGCATGTCGTTGAACCCGGTCGAGACGTTGAACACCGTCGGGCTCCGCCGCACGCGGGTCACGCTTTGGGCCATTGCGGCAAAGAAGGGGTGTTTCGGCGCGTGGTAGCACGGGTGGTTGTCCGAGACTTTGGCCACGGTGATGCGGCAGCCGGGGATCTTGCGCGCGGCGGCGGCGAGAAAGGCGCGGGTTTCGCGCTCGGCGGCGGCGACGGTCTCGACCGCGATCACGCGGCGGTCGATGGAGAAGCGCGCCAGCGCCGGCACGGTGTTGATCTTGCCGCCCTCGCCAGCGGAGAACACGCCACCGACGTTGATGGTGGGAAACATGACCTTGCCCTCGGGCGTGGTGAAGGTGCGGCGGCCGAGCTTGCGCTGGTAGTCGCCGAGCAGGAGCACGAGCGCGGACATCTTTTCCAGGGCGTTGACGCCCATGTGCGGCACGGAGCCGTGGGCGGCGCGGCCGTGGACGGTGACTTCCAACCAGACGACGCCGTTGTGGCCGCAGCAAACGCGGCCGCGTTCGCCGCCTTCCATGATGATCGCGTAATCCGGACGAATGGGGGCGTTTTTGACGAGCCAGCCGGTGCCGAGGGCTGAGTCGGTTTCCTCATCGGCGGTGAAGGACACCTCGATGTTCATCTTTGGCGTCACACCGGTCGCGCGCAGGGCGCGCAGGGCCATCAGGAGGGCGGCGTGCGAACCTTTCATGTCGGCGGTGCCGCGGCCGTAGACCCAGCCGCCCTCTTCCTTCCCGCTGAACGGGCTGCCGTGCCGCCAGGTGCCGGACACCGGCACGACGTCGTAGTGGGCGTTGAAATGAACCGTCTTCTTCGCGCTGCGCACCGCGAGCTGGCCGAGGACGTTGTAACGCGGGAAACCCCGCTGTTCGGGCGGCAGGTGGCGGCGCATTTCTGCCGAGGAAAGCGTGTAGCGGCGCGTGATCAGGCCGAGGGCCCGCAGTTCCCGCGTGAGCAGCGCCGTGACAGTGTCGTAGTCGGCGCCGGGCGGGTTGACCGTCGGGACGTTGACGAGCCGGCGCAGCAAGCTCGTGAGGTCCGTGGCGTGGCGGTCGAGATAGGCGGCGGGAGACATGAGGATAACCCCAGCCTACACACGGACGCGTCCAGCCGAAGCCAAAAGCTCCTCAGCGGTAACTTAACCACAGTAATCTCACAAGTGTCAGGCTGACAACAACAAGAAATATAGGCCGCACGAACCGGGCGCCCCTTTTGACCACCAATCCCGAGCCCAACCGGCCGCCGATGATCTGGCCCGCACCCATGGCGATGGCGGCCGGGTAATTGATGAGGCCAACCACGCCAAACAGCACCACGGCGACGGTGTTGCTCACGAGGTTCATGATCTTGGTGTAGGCGGTCGCCTTGGCGAAATTCTGACCCAGCCCGATGATCAGCGAAATGGCCCAGAACGAGCCGGCCCCGGGTCCGAAGAAGCCGTCGTAGAACCCGAGCACCAGGCCGAACACGACGAAAAATACGTCGGCCCGCATCCGCGGCGGCTGGTCCTGCTCGCCCACGGCGGGGCGAAAGAGCGTGTAGAGCAGGATCAGGAGCAGCAGCCAGGGGATGAGGCGGGAAAGCAGGTGGGTGTCGGTGTGCTGGACCGTCAGCACCCCGGCGACCGCGCCCACGAGGGTGGCAGCGATCCCAAGGCGGCCCGCGCGAAAATCGACCATGCCCCGGCGGGCGTAAGTCCAGGCGGCGGAGGCGACACCACACATGGACTGGAGCTTGTTCGTGCCGAGCGCGACGGGCACGGGCAAACCCAGCGACAGCAGCACCGGCAGCGCAATCAGCCCGCCACCGCCCGCGATCGAATCCGCGACGCCAGCCACCAAGCCGCAGAGGAAGAGCAGCGCGTAGATCCACGGGGCAAAATGCATCGCGGGAGGATCGCGGAAACGCGGAGGAACGGAAGCGCGGAAACTTAGCGGGTGGTCGTCGATTTCCAGATCGACGACAGAGCCGATCGCAGACCGCCGTCAGTCGTCGATGTGGAAATCGACGACCACCCCAAAACCACCCGGGCTGGGGCGGGCCTGCTTAATTTTTCCGGACTGTTGCTCTGCCGCCGTCCGTGTTTGGCTGCCGGCATGAACGCAGAGGCGGAGAAGATTATTGCGCAACTCGGGCTCGCGCCGCTGCCGCGGGAGGGCGGATTTTTCCGGCAGACGTGGGTGAGCTCGACGCAGCTGGCGAACGGGCGCGCGGCGGGTTCGGCGATCTGGTTCCTGCTCATGCCGGGTGATTTCTCCGCGCTGCACCGGCTGCCGGCGGAGGAATTGTGGCATTTCTATTCCGGCGACCCGGTGGAACACGTGCAGCTCGATCTGGCCACGCGCGGGGAACTCGTGACACGACTGGGCTTGGAAATGGAGGCGAGGGAGGTGTCGCAGCTAGTCGTGCCGGGCGGCGTGTGGCAGGGGGCGCGGATTGCGCCCGGCCCAAACCCGCGCGGCTGGGCGCTGCTCGGGTGCACACTGACGCCTGCGTGGGACGAGCGGGAGTTCGAACTGGGCTCGCGCGCGGCGCTGACGCGGGAATTTCCGGCTGCGGCGGGGTGGATTGGCGCGCTGACGAGATGATTTTTGACAGCCTGCCTGCGCGAGCCCACGGTGGCGGCACACCATGCCCCTGGCCGACCTCAGAAAAGACTATTCGCTGGCCGGACTGGCCGAAAAGGACCTCGCGCGTGATCCGTTCCGGCAGTTTGAAAAGTGGTTCCAGGAAGCGGAGGCATCGAAGCTCGTCGAACCCAACGCGATGATCCTCGCCACCGCGACGCGCGACGCACGTCCGTCCGCGCGCGCGGTGCTGCTCAAGGGCGTCGATGGCCGCGGCTTCGTGTTTTTCACCAGCTACGAGAGCCGCAAGGGCCGCGAGCTCGAGGTCAACCCGCGGGCTTCGCTCGTGTTCCCGTGGTTCGCCTTCGAGCGGCAGGTGATTGTCGAGGGCCTGGTGACGAAGGTGCCGCGCGAGGAATCGGAAAACTATTTTCACAGCCGCCCGCTCGCGAGCCAGCTGGCGGCGTGGGCGTCGGCGCAGAGCACGATCATCCCCAACCGCAAGGCGCTGGAAGAGGCGATGAAGGATTTGGAAAAGAAATACGCCGGCCAGCCGGTGCCACTGCCGCCGCACTGGGGCGGATTTCGCGTCGCGCCGGAGACGGTCGAATTCTGGCAGGGCCGGCGCAGCCGGCTGCATGACCGGCTGCGGTATCGCCGCGCGACCGATGGCAGCTGGTCGGTCGAGCGTCTCGCACCGTGAAAAAAGCCGCCATTCCGTCCCTGCCCGACAGCCTGCTGGCGGATGCGCTCCGGGCGCAGGATCAAGGGACGTTTATCGCGCGGCTTGGTCGCGGCCCGGACGGACTGGAGATACTCTTCGCCAACGCGGAGTTTGGCGCGATGACGGGCTATGCGGCGGGATCGCTGCGGGGTCGCCGGCATGGCTTACTACACAGCGTGAAGGCCGACGTGAAAAAGATCATGCAGTGGCAGAAGACTGCGCGGCCGGGACAGTCCTTTGCCGGAGAGGGTTTTTTGCGGCGGAAAAACGGCAGCACGATCCATGCGGCGTGGAATTACAGCGTGATCCCCGTGGCCGCGGGACGGCCGGCGCACGTCGTGGCGAGCTACCGCGACACCACCGCCAAGCGCCGTCTGCAGGAGGCGTTGGTGCACGCGCAGCGACTCGACGCGGTGGGGCGGCTCGCCGGCGGCGTGGCGCATGACTTCAACAACCTGCTGTCCGTCATCAACGGGTACAGCCAGATCCTCGCGCACGAACTTGCAGACAACCCGCGGGCGCAGAAGGGCATCGAGTTCATTCACCGCGCGGGGCAAAAGGCGGCGGCGCTCACGCGCCAGCTGCTGGCCTTTGGCCGCCGGGAGCCGCTGCGGGCGCGGGTCATCAACCTGAACCAGTTCGTGCAGAGCAACGCCGAGATCCTCGCGCGGCTGCTCGACGAAAAAGGCCGCCTGGAACTCGCGCTGGACAAGACCATCGGTCGCGTGCGCACGAATCCCGCGCAGTTCCAGCAGGTGCTGCTCAACCTCGTGCTCAACGCCCGCGACGCGCTGCGCGCCAACGGGCGGGTGGTGATTCGGACCGCCCGCCGGAAGATCCGGACGGGACTCAACCGCCGGGCGACGGATGCGCCGCCGGGAAATTACGTCTGCCTGAGCGTGAGCGACAACGGCATCGGCATGGATGCCGCAACCAAGCAGCAGTTGTTCGAACCGTTTTTCACCACGAAGCCCGAGGGCGAAGGCACGGGCCTGGGGCTCTCGTTGGTTTACGGCGTGGTGCAGCAGAGCGGCGGGTTCATCAACGTGAAGAGCGCCCCGCGCGCCGGGGCTAAATTTGAAATATTACTGCCGGAAACCCGCGAGCCGGCGTCCGACCACGAGAGTTCGCAAGGAATCGAGCCCCTGCCCTCCACGCGCGGGCACGAGACGGTTCTCCTTGTGGAGGACGACGAAGTCGTCCGCAAGATGGTCACCGGCATCCTGACCGCCGACGGCTATCGCGTCATCGCCGTGCCCAATCCCGCCGCCGCCGCGCGCGAGACCCGCACCCTCCCCAAACCGGTGCAGCTGCAGATTTCCAACCTGGCGGGCGACGGCAGCACGCTGGCGCGCACGCTGCACGCCGCCCATCCCCGCTTAAAAATCCTGTGCACCGCGGCCCGCGAGAGCGTGACTCCGCCCGCGTGGCTCAAGCCGCGCAACTGCGCCTATCTGCCCAAACCCTACGCGCTGAGTGAACTGCTGAAACGGGTGCGCGCGCTGCTGGACGCGTAGGCCGCGGGCCGACGCGGGAGATTCCACCATGGTCCTCGAAATCCTGCCTTCGCGCACGGCGGGCGCGGCGGAAAACATGGCGATCGATTTTCTGCTGCTGCAGCGCTACCCGCGGGCGGGGACGCCGCGTTTCCGGCACTATGGCTGGCGCGGGCCGGCCTTCACGTTTGGTTACGCGCAAAAGATCGCGGCGGTGCGCGAGCTTTTGCCCGCGGAGCCGCCATTCGAGCTCTGCCGTCGCCCGACGGGAGGAGGCATCGTCGATCACCGCCAGGATTGGACCTTCGCGCTCGTAATCCCGCGCGGGCATCCGCTGGAGGAAATGCGGGCGACGCAGAGTTACCGCGCGGTCCACGAGGCGCTCGCTGAAGCGCTCCAGTCGCAGGGTGTCCCGGCGCGGCTCAAGCCGCCCGCGGAAATGCCAGAGGGCCTGCCCTCCGAAGCTTCAGCGAAGGAGGGAATTTGTTTCCAGCGCGCGGAAATTTACGACGTTGTGCATGAAACCACGGGCGAAAAGATCGCCGGGGCGGCGCAGAAACGGAACAAGCACGGCCTGCTGTTCCAAGGCTCGATCTGGCGTCCGGCGGCGAGCCTGCCCGCCATGGGCCCGGGGACGGCGGGCCTGGCGGTGGATTGGGACCGGTTTCAGGATGACTTCACCGCGAGGCTGGCCCTGCAGTTGGGCGCGACGGCTGAGCCGGTGCCGTGGCCCGAGCTGAACGAGGACGAAGTCAGCGGGTTGACGGAACAGTATTCCGCGCCCGAGTGGGTGGAATACCGGTAGGCGGCCACGGAGCGGCGCGTTAGGGATAACGCGCCCGACCTTCGATCACTTCTTGGGCAGCGCGGCGGGCGCGACAGCGGCGGGCTTTTCGACGGGTGCCGGCGCGGGAGCGGCCGCGGATGTGGCAAAGGGCCAGGTGTGGAGAAGCTTGGCGGTGACGACGGCGGCGAGGATGACCACGACGATGAAAAACCACGTCCGGCGGCGGTTGGCGGCGGACTTGTCGGCGTAGGGGTCCGTGAGGGTGCGGCGGGAGCCGGCCGGCAAGGTTGCGCGGGCGGTGAGAGCGGTGCCGAACGGGATGTTGATGTGCACGCGGCCGTTGATGGCCCAACCGTTGGCCTCGAGGAGCGGGCCGATGGTGCGCTGATTGAGTTTGATCGCCGCGATGATGACCGCCGGCAGCGAGATCGCGAGCATGAGCACGACGAGCACGAGGGGCAGCTGCCAGGGCTCGAGCCGGGCGAGGCCCGTGGCGAGGGTGGCGAGCGCGCCGCCAATGGCGCCCACGGCCACGCCCAAGGCGGCCACAGTGCCGACGTCGATTCTTCTCGGTGCGGCGGGCGCGGCGGCGGGCTGGCCGTCCGCGGCAGCGACCATCTTGAGATTGGCCTCCGCATCGGCGGCGGCCGCGCGCTTCGCGACCTGTTCCTCAATCATGCGGATTAATTTCTTATACGGCGACCAAAACGCCTGGCGCAGGCTGATGGGATTATCGACGATCTTGGTGATCGTGGCGTCCCAGTCCTGTCCCTGCCGGTCGTAGAACACGCCATTGCGCCCGACGAAGAGGTAATCGCTGTCGCCCTGCGTGAAGCAGGCGGCCAGCTTCATGGACTGGGCCCCGGCGCGCTTGCATTCCAGATACGTGATGTAGGCCTTGCTCGTGGTGGCGAGGATGGCGTGAGTCGACGGGTCGTCGACGCGGATGCAGAGTTTGCAGGAGCGGTTGTCGAGATAGAGCGTCCCGGCCTGGAAAATGCCCAGCTTGTCGCCGCCGGCGTAGAAGTCGGAAAAGTTGACGAAATTGTGGAGCAGCGCGCTCAGGTCGCGGTGATACCGGACGAGACGGTCAACGGCGGAGATCGCGTTGAACTCCGGCGCGAGGGCCTCGTCCTGCGCAAGGAGGCTGGTGAGCACGGCGCGACCCTGGCCGCCGAGCAGCGTGCGGGCACGTTCGAGGCCGAGCTTCTCGACGACGGAGCCGGCCTTGCCGGTCAGCCAGGTTTCGTAAGGCGCGAATTTCGCGTTGAGGTCGAGCCACTCGGCTTCCGTGAGCGAGGTCTTGTCGGCGCCATAAACGCGCGTGACCACGGCGGAGTGCAGCGTGGCGAGGGCGGCGGACCAGGCGGGGTTGACGCCGGCCAGCAGCGGCAGCGGGCGGTTGGCCTCGATGCGTGCCAGCGGGAAGCCGGCGATTTCCTCGGCGGTGATCTTCAGGTCCTTCGCGGCGATGGCGAGGTATTCGCTTTCCTGGCGGTTGAGGGCGAGGAGCGCGCGGCTGTCATAGGCCGCGAGCCGGCCGCGGGTGAAATAATCGTCCACCTTGGCGCGGACGGCGCCCAGGGCGTTGCAGGCGGTGCCGGTGTCGGCGCCGAGCACGGCGATGTCCTTCGCGGCGCTCTTTTCCAGCCACGCGACGTGGGCGGCGAGTTCGGTGTAGAATGTCTCAACCTGTTTGGCGGTGACGCCGATGGAGCCGGTCCGGTCGGCGGTTCCGCCGAGACACGCGATGATGTCGCGGATCAGGGCCTGCGCATCGGGATCGGTGGTGGCGTCGGGCGGGATCACGCCGTCGCCGTTGAGCGGGCTGGCGGTGAAGAGCTTTGACGTGTCCGCGGTGGCGGAAACGAAAATGCTGCCCGCGCCGGACTTGCCGAGGCTGGCGAGGATCTGCTTGGCGCAGGCCAGGATCGTCTTGCCGTCCGTCGTGGTGTCGTCGATCGCGTCCAGCGGCAGGGACTCGGCGCCCTGCAGCAGCGTGGCGGGATTCTTCAAGCGGCTGGCGGCCCAGTTCACGGCGGCGATGAGTTCCGGCACGCGGATGTGGCCGTCCCCGTCGGAATCGATCAGCGCGAGGGTCTTTTCATCCAGTTCGAGACCCTTGACGGGGCAGGACAGGGCGACCCAGAGCTTCTGGTCGAGCCGGTCCAGTGCGAGCAGGTCCTCGGTGGTCGTCAGGGCAACCTGGTCGAGTCCGCCGAGGCGGAAGAAATTCCAATTATGGGGGGCGGCGATGGGGTTGGACATGACTGGAGGGAAACGTTGGAAAAACCGGCCCGGTTGACAATCCGCGAAACGGACCCGGTCAGGGGCGGCGCAGCGTGATCACGCACTCGAGGTGGCGGGTTTGCGGGAAAAGGTCGAAAGGCTGGACGGCGGTGAGCGCGTAGCCGGCGGCGAGAAACTCCTTGAGATCGCGCATCTGCGTCGCGGGGTCGCAGGAGACGTAAACCACCGCGCGGGGCCCGAAGGCGAACAGCTGGGTGAGGAACGCGGCGTCGCAACCCTTGCGCGGCGGATCGATGATCACGGCCGTGTCGGCGGCGGGGAACGTGAGCCCTTGGAAGATGGCGGAGGCGTCGCCGGCTTGAAACGAGGCGTTGGCGATGCCGTTGGCGGCAGCGTTTTCCTTCGCGAAGGCGATGCTGCTGGCGCTGAGCTCGATGCCGGCCACGCGTTCGAACGCGGGCGCGGCGGTCAGCGCGAACAGGCCGCTGCCGCAGTAGGCGTCGACGAGGAAGCGCGCGCCGCTGGCCGCGGCCTGGCTGCGGACGTAGCCGGTGAAGGCCGGCAGGATGAACGGGTTGTTCTGGAAGAAATCGCGGGCGAGGAAGCGCAGTTTCAGGTCGCCGACGGTCTCGGTGATGATGGCGTCGTAGTCGGTGGTCACCACGCCGCTCGCCTCGCGGAGCAGCAGCGTGCCGCCGCGCGTGAACGTCTCCCGCCGGGCCAGCGTCTCCGCGCGCACGACGGTGAGCCGCTGATTGATGGCGGGCGTGGCGATGGGGCATTGCGGCACGTCGAGGATGTCGAAGCGCGTCCCCTGGCGGAGAAACCCAATCGGCATGTCGCCGACCTCAACGGCGCCGTTTTCGATCGGCGGACCCGTCCGCCGCAGCCTCGGCGAAGGCGGGTTGAAATGCGGCGTGATCTTCGAGCGGTAGCCGAATTCGCGGGGTGAAGCGATGACGGGGGCGACGGCGAAGGTGACGCCGGCCATGTGCTGGAGGAGTTCGGCGACCTGGCGCTGTTTCCAAGTGAGCTGTTCGGGATACGCGAAGTGCTGGTATTGGCAGCCGCCGCAGCGACCGAAGAGCGGACACGGGGCGGCGACGCGGGCGGGCGACGGCGTGAGGACCTTCACGAGGTCAGCCTCGGAGAAATTCTTGTGGTTGCGAAAAATTCGCACGCGCACGCGTTCGCCCGGGAGGGCGAACGGCACCATGATCACCCACTTGGCTTCGGACTCGCCGGGCAGGGCGACGCGGCCCAGGCCGGAGCCGAGGTTGGTGAGCGTGGCAATCTCGAGTTCGAGCTCGGTGTGATACGGGAACGGGAGGTCGTTGGATTTCTTTTTGGCCACGAAGAGGCACAAAAGGTCACAAAAACAAAGGGTTCCCAATCCTTTTTGTGTCTCTTAGTGACTCTTTGTGGCCAATCCCCCTGAGAAGATCACCAGTCTCCAGAATCCGCGCGTGAAGCAGCTGGTGAAGCTGCGCGACCGGCGGCCGCGCGACGAGGCGGGGGTGTTCCTCGTCGAAGGCTACCGCGAGATCCGGCGGGCGCTCGAGAAGTCGGTGCGGCTGACCGAGCTGTATTTCTCGCCGGAGTGGTTTCTCGGCGAAAACGAGCCGGCGCTGATCGAACAAGCACGGACGGCGGGGGCGCAGGTGTTTGAGCTGACGAAGGACACCTTCGCCAAGGTGGCCTACCGCGAGCGGCCGGACGGTTTGCTGGCGGTCGCGCCGCAGTGGCGGCGCACGCTGGAGGAGCTGGCCTTGCCCGCGGCGCCGTTTCTCCTCGTGGTCGAGGCGATCGAGAAGCCGGGCAACCTCGGCACGATCCTGCGCAGCGCGGACGCCGCAGGGTGCGATGCGGTGATCGTGTGCGACCCAGTGACGGACATTTTCAATCCGAACGTCGTGCGCGCCTCGACAGGTGTGCTATTCTCCGTGCCGCTGGTCGTCGCCGAGAGCGCGCAGGTGCACGCTTGGCTGGTGGGAAAGAAGATCCGCACCGTCGCCACCACGCCGGCGGCGGAGACACTCTACACGGCGGCCGATTTGCGTGGACCGCTCGCGGTGATCATGGGCAGCGAGCAGTATGGGTTGAGCGAGTTCTGGCTGAAAAACTCCGACCTGCCGGTGCGCATCCCCATGGCCGGTCAGGCGGATTCATTGAACGTCGCGATGGCCACGATCATCACACTGTTCGAGGCGGTGAGGCAGAGAAGCTGTAAGCGCTAGACCCCAGGCTTGGTCAGGCGGGTGACGAGGATGCGATACGGCGGCAGGAGGACTAGCGCCATGCCGAGTTTCACGCCCAAATCGCCGGCGGCGAGGTGCCACCAGCTGAACGTGCTCCCGGCGAAGGCGAGGCTGAAGAAGATGGCGGTGTCCACGACGGAGGCGGCGGCGGAGCCGAGCAACGGCGCCTTCCACCAGCTCTGCTGGCGCAGCCGGTTGAAGACTGCGACGTCGAGGAGCTGCGAAACGATGAACGCCCCGCCGGAGGCCATGGCGATGCGCACCGGCGCCATGAGCGCGGAGCACGTCAGCCCCGTGGCAAATCCAATCCAGGCCACCTGACGCGCGAGTGACGGGCCGGCCACGCGGTTGCAGACGTCGGTGACGAGATAAGTCACCGGGTAGGCGAAGGCGCCCCACGTCAGCCACGCGCTGATGGGAAACTGCACGAGGACGTTGGACAGCAGCACGATCGCTGCCATGGCCAGCGCGGGCAGCACGACACGGTGGGGTTTCATGAAAGGGATTGGTCGCGGCCCTGATACCACGCCACGAGTTCCGCCGTGCCTGCTGCCATGCTCACGCGCGGGGAGTAGCCGAGGGCGCGACGCGCGGCGGAGAGGTCGAACCAATGGTCCTTCGCGAGTTCCGTGGCGACGAAACGCGTGAGTGGCGGCTCGGTGCGGATCGGCAGCAGGTTCCACAGGACCTCGCAGGCGGCGCCGGCGGCATGCGCAGCGCCGAGGGAGATCTTCTTCGTCACCGGCGGCTCCCCGAGGGCAACCAGCAAGCTGTTGATCCAGTCCCAGAGCATCACCGGTTCGCCGTTCGTGATGAAAAAGGCGCGTCCATCCGCGCGGCGCGGCCCCGAGTGCACGTCACGTATTGCGTGACATTCGCGGAGGGCGGTTTCGGCGAGGAGGTGGGCATCGACGGCGTTTTCGACGTGGACCATGTCCACGCGGTTTTGGCCGGAGCCTACGATGCGCAGTCGCCCGGCGCGCGCGCGGGCGAGCACCCGGGGGACGAGATGCGGGTCGCCCACCCCCCAGATCAGGTGGGGGCGCAGGGCGATCGTGCGGAGCGAGTCGGAGTTAGCGGCGAGGACTTCACGCTCGGCGATGGCTTTGGTGAGCGGGTAAGGCGAAGGACAGTGGGTGGTGAGTGGCAGCGACTCGTTGGCGTTGGCGAGCGGCTGGCCGTTGTAGACCACGCTGGGCGTGCTGGTGTGGACGAAGTGCTTCACGCCGTGTTCGCGACAGCCCGCGAGCAGCGCGCGGGTGCCGAGAACGTTGGTGCGGAAGAAATCGTGGTAACGGCCCCAGACGCCGACCTTCGCGGCGGTGTGAAAGACGGTGTCGATGCCCGCGCAGGCCGCGCGGACGGCGGCGGTGTCGTCGAGCGAGCAGCGAATGAAACGCACGCCCTCAGCCTCGAGATCCGGCGCAGGAGTGCGTCCGAGAACCGTGACGCTGCGGCCCTCAGCCAGCAGCCGGGCCACGAGCCAGCGTCCGAGAAAGCCGGTGCCGCCGGTGACGAGGGTGCTGGCAGGAAGTGACGAGTGACCAGAGACGAGTGACAAGTTGAGTCAGAAATAGCCGAGTTCGGGTGCTTGTCACTCGTCACTTGTCACTGCGCGGGTCGTCGCGGCCCATTGGGCGAGCGACAGTCGGTGAATTTTGGCGTTGTGGCGCACATCGACCGGAAAATTTGGCTGGAAGAAGAACCGGTTGATAGCCGCGGTGTGCGGATACTGGACGGCGAGAGCATGCAGTTCACGCGCGAGCGATTGGGCGTCGGCCGGATCCTTGGGCGCCACCTCCACCACCAGCGCAGGCTGTTGCGCGCCGCGAAGGCCCAAGCCGATGAGCGCGCAGCGCGGCACGCGCGGATGCATCCGAAAAACCTGCTCGCAGGGCTCGGGGAAGAGCGGGCCGGTGGCGGTTTCGACGCGCTCGGCTTTGCGTCCGCAGAACCAGAGTCGTCCGTCCGAATCCAAATACCCGCAGTCGCCCATGCGGTGCCAGACGGTATCGCTGTCGGAGATCTTGGCGCCAGCGGTGGCTTCAGGGAGGGCGTCGTAAGTCTGGGTGACGACCGGTCCGCTCACGATGATTTCGCCGATTTCACCGGCGGAGAGTTCACGAGCCTGGCTGAGTGCAGAGATGGGGGCGTCGTCGGTGCCAATGATTTTGACCGCGATGCCGGGCACGGGCCGGCCGACGCACGCGCCGCGAACGGACGCAGCATCGATCTCGTTCGCTGCAATGGTGGCGATGGGCAGGGCCTCGGTTGCGCCGTAAGGACTGTGCAGACGGCCGTGGGGCAGGAAGGCGGGGGAGTTTTTCCAGAGCGAGGCTGGGACAGGTGCGCCGGCGCAGAGGACGCGGCGGAGGCTGGGCAGCGTGATTTGCTGAGCGACGCAGTAATCGCTGATCTTACCCCACAGCGTGGGCGAGCCGAAGGAGTTGGTGACGTTTTCCTGAAGGATCGCCTGGACGATCTTGGCGGGGTCCACCTCGGCGGGGTGGCTGGGGTCGATCTCGGGCACGATGGTGGTCATCCCGAGCGCGGGGTTGAACAGCGCGAAGATTGGGAGCATCGGCAGGTCCACCTCGCCGGGCTGGATGTCGTAGGTGTCGCGGATGAGCCGCACCTGTGCCTCGAACATGCCGTGCTCGTAGCAGACGCCCTTCGGTGCGCCGGTGGAACCGCTGGTGAACAAAATCGCGGCGAGGTCAGCCTGCGCGCAAACCGCGCAGGCAGGCGATGGGCGATGGGTGATGGGCGATGGGGCAAGCCGGGCGGTAGGCGAGGCGCTGACCCAGACGCGGATTTGGAGGGAGGCGAAGGTGGTGCGGAAGAGGTGGCTCGTGACTTGCGCGAGCGGAATGCCGACGAGGGCGCGGGGCTTGGACCGGGCGACGCAGGCGAGGAAGGCTTTGCGGCCCATGCCGGGGTCGATGACGACCGGCACGGCGCCGAGACGGAAAAGGGCGAAGACGGCGGCGATAAGCGGGAGGCCCTGGCGCACCATCACGAGCGTGCGGTCGCCGCGCTGGATGCCGGCGGCGGTAAGGCGTTCGCACCACGCGGTGGCTTCGGCGTCGAGTTCGGCGAAACTCAGTGTGAGGTAATCAATCGCGCCGGTCGCGGTGCGGCCGCGGGGAATTTTCAACGCGGCGGCCGCGGGGCGGGCGGCGGCCATGAGCGCGAGGTGACGCGCGATGTTGGCGTTGGCGCCCCGATCGACGGAGGCGACGGGCGGACCGCGGTCAGGCTCAGAGCGGGCGGACGTTGGCACGACGGGCCAAGGTTAGTCGGACTTGAGCGATGGGACGTCGCGGAGCAAGTCAGCCTGCCACGGCAGGAGGAGATCGTCGAGTTTGCGGGGGTGCCGGGCGATTTGCGCGAGGACGGAGCGGTTGGCGATCAGTGTGGCCTCGATGCCGAGCTTTTGGGCGACGGCGTCGCGGTCGGCCTTGATGCGGTCCTGCAGCTCGATCTCGCGTTGCGTGAGGGAAACATGGTTCGGATCGCGGCCCGGCCGGCGCGGCAGCGATTTTGGATCCCGCTGAAGGCCCTCGTGCAAGGCGGTGGCGAAGGACGGGAAGATGCGCTCGTGGCGTTTGCCGAAGTTGACGCGGTGGAGGATGGACTCCTCGGAGTCGCCGGCCTCGGCGGCCTCGGCGATCTGGATAAGGAGGGCGTTGCCGCAGACCTTGAACGGAGGGGTGTCGAGACGCTGGGCCTGCGACTCGCGCCAGTGCCAGATGGCGTGGAGCACGCTGAGGCCGGGGCCGCGGAGACGTTCGCTGCGGCCGATGCGCCAGTCGATGTCGGTGGCCGGGGCGAAGCCGGTGGAACCGGACTCAATCTGCGCCTGGCACTGTTGCTCGAGCCAGCCGAGGCGGTGGAGCTTGGAAAGTTCCTTGGTGAGGATGTCGCGCAGGGCGGGCAGATACCAGACGTCGAGCGCGGCGTACTTGAGGAGTTTGGGCGTGATGGGCCGCGCGGACCAGTTGGCCTTCTGGCCGGACTTGTCGACGGCGACGCCGAAGTGGTCCTCGAGCAGGGAGCCCAGGCCGATACGGGGCCGGCCGAGCAGCTGGGCGGCGAGCATGGTGTCGAAGATGCTCTTCGGGCGGAAACCGTTGAGGTCGTGCAGCAGGCGGATGTCGAAGTCGCTGCCGTGCATGATTAGGTGCTTTTTCGCGAGGCGGGCGAAGAGCGGTTCCAGCTTCAGCCCCGGGGCGAGGACGTCGACGAGGTAGACCTCCTGCCCGACGAGGAACTGCATGAGGCAGACCCGCGTCTTGTAGTGATACATGTTGTCGGCCTCGGTATCGAGGGAGACTTCATGAACCTTATCGAGGGCGGCGAGCAGCGGCGTGAGCGAGCCAGGCTGGTCGAGGAGTTGATACGTGGGCGTGCGCGAGGTCACTTTCACACCGAGCAAACGGCGAACGCGCAGGGGAAGGAAGCGGGAAATCATGCGGCTTGCGGGGCTTTCTCCCACGCCGTGAGAAAGGCATCAATCAGCAAAGGAAGCTCGTTGGCATAGCCGCCCTCGAGGATGGCGGCGGCGGGGCGGCCGCTGGCGCGCAGCCACTGGCCGAGCGTGGCGAAATCTTCGGCCTCGAGGGTCATCGCGGTGATCGGGTCTTCCGCGTAGGCGTCGAAGCCCGCGGAAACGAGGATAAGGTCGGGCTGGAACGCCAGCACGGCGTCGAGCGACTCGCGCAGCGCCGCCATGTGCCGCGAGCGAGGCGTGTGCGGGGCGACGGGCCAGTTGCGGCAGTTGTCGAACGATTTTGTGCCCGTGCCGGGGTAGCCCGGATACTGGTGCACCGAGGTGAACAACACACCGGCGCGACCGTGCAGAATGGCCTCGGTGCCGTTGCCGTGGTGGGCGTCGAAATCCCAGATGGCGACCCGGGCGATCCCGCGAGCGCGTGCCGCCAGGGCAGCGATGGCGATCTGGTTGAGGTAACAAAACCCCATGGCTTGGTCCGCGGTGGCATGATGACCCGGCGGACGCATCAGCGAGAACGCGCGCTGGCCGCTGAGGGCCAAATCGGTGGCGGCGAGAGCCGCACCGACGGCGCGGCGGGCGTGATCGGGGATATCGGGCAGGTAAGGCGTGTCGGCGTCGAAGTCGCGGCGCTGGAGCAGACGCTTCAGGTGGGCCGGCGAATGAGCCAGCAGCAAGGTCTCATCGGGCACGACCGCGGTCGGGGTTTGCCACGTCCAGTCCGGGTGCGCGGCCCGGAGGTGCTCGACGCTGCGGGTGACGCGCGCGGGCTGTTCGGGCCGCATCGAGGAGCCGTAGTCAGCGCAGCGCGGGTCGTGGACGATAACCATGGGGAGAGCGGAGATTGGCCACAAAGAGGCACGAAAAGGCGCAAGAAACCAAGCGCAGGGTGGGCTGGGCGCTCTGACGCCCGGCAGGTTTTGCGATCACCGCGCGCGGAGCGCACGGCCCACCCCGAACGTGGGCGCGGTTTCTTTTGGTGTCTTTTTGCGCCGCTTTGTGGCCAAATTGCCGGCATGAAGGTCGTGGTGCTTTGCTCGGGCGGGATGGATTCGGTGACGGCGCTCTATTGGGCGCGGTCGGCGCATGAGGTCGTCGCCGTGGCGAGTTTCGACTACGGCTCGAAGCACAATCATCGCGAGTTGCCGCTGGCGGCGGAGCACGCGGCGAAGTTCGGGCTGCGGCACGAGGTGATCCCGCTGGATTTCGTGAACCGGCTGTTCGCGTCGGATTTGCTGAAGAGCGGTGGCGACGTGCCGGAGGGGCATTATGCGGCGGCGAACATGAAGCAGACCGTGGTGCCGTTCCGGAATGCGATCATGCTGTCGATCGCGTGTGGCCTGGCGGAGAGCGTGGGTGCGGAGGGGTTGGTGATCGCGGCGCACACGGGGGACCACACGATTTACCCGGACTGCCGGGAGGATTTCATGGCGGCGATGGGTGAGGCGATGCGGCTGGGCACGTATGCGGGCGTGCAGCTGTTGCGGCCGTTCATCGCGCTGACCAAGGGCCAGATTGCAGCGGAGGGCGCGAAGCTCGGCGTGAATCTTTCCCGGACGTGGTCGTGCTACAAAGGTGGCGCGGTACATTGCGGGAAGTGCGGCACCTGCGTGGAGCGCCGGGAGGCGTTTGCGCAGGCGGGGCTGGAGGATCCGACGGTTTATGCGGAGACGCCGCCGCTGCCGAAGGGGCCGCAGGCATAGGTCGTATACGACCTAAGGGACTTATAGGACTTATGTTGAGGAGCTGAGTGACCATGCTGATTTCTGAAATTTTCTATTCTCTGCAGGGCGAGGGCATGCTCACGGGGGTGCCGTCGGTGTTCGTGCGCGCGAGCGGGTGCAACTTGCGGTGCAATTGGTGTGACACGCCGTATGCCTCGTGGAATCCCGAGGGCACGGCGATGACGGTGGCACAGATTCTGGCAAAGATTTCGGAGCATCCGGCCCGGCACGTGGTGCTGACAGGCGGTGAGCCGATGGTCGCGAAGGATATCCGGGTACTGGCGGCGGAAATCCGGAAGCTCGGCCATCACATCACGATCGAGACGGCGGCGACGGTGGCGCCCGAGGGGATTGAGTGCGACCTGGCTTCGCTGTCGCCCAAGCTGCTCAACTCCGCCCCCGATGCCCGACTAGGCGTGACGTGGCGCAAGAAGCACGAGGCGCTGCGCTGGCAGCCGGCGGCGGCGCGCGCGTGGATCGATCGCGGCGAATATCAGTTCAAGTTCGTGGTCACGCAGCCCGGTGACGTGGACGAACTGGAGGGCATGCTCGCCTCGCTCAAGCGCGAGATCCCGCGCGACCGCGTGCTGCTCATGCCCGAGGGCGTGACGCTGGAGGCGATCCGGGCGCGGGCCGGCTGGCTGGGCGAGCTGTGCAAGCAGCGCGGGTATCGTTATGCGCACCGGCTGCAGATCGAACTTTACGGCAACAAGCGCGGCACCTGAGCGTCCCACCGGTTGCCATGTTTGATCACCAGCCCCACGAGGGTGACCCGTTGCAGAAACTTTCGGTGGAGCTGCACCAGCTGGCGGAGCGGTTTGGTGAACGGAAAGTCACATTGCGCGAGGTGATGGATGTGCTCGGGGCACGCGCGTCGGGACTGCTGATCGTCATCCTCGCCCTCCCCTTCTGCGCGCCGATTTCCATCCCGGGTCTCTCGGTGCCCTTCGGCATCATCATCCTGTTCATTGCGGCGCGGTTTGCCCTCGGCCGGCCGCCGTGGCTGCCGGCGCGCTTGCTGGCGACGCAGTTGCCACCGAGGTTCTTTCGCGCAGTGCTCGAGGGCGCGAGCAAGTTCATCGGCTGGATCGAGCGGCAGTTGAAGCCGCGCTGGCCAGCGTGGACGAGTTCAGCGGCCCGGCTGCGCCTGCATGCGGCGATGGTGGGTTTCGCCGGGTTTTTGCTGCTGCTGCCGCTGGTGGGACTTCCTTTCACGAACACTTTGCCGGCGCTGGTGATCGTCATTGGCACGCTCGGCATGATGGAGCGCGACGGCCTGGCGATTGCCGGGGCATATGCGCTGCTCGTCGCCACGCTCGGCTATCTGGGGTTCTTCGCTGGCGTGATGATCGAGCTGTTCCGGCGCGGGCACCACTGGCTGACGGGATAGTTAGGGACCACGGATGACGAGACGACCGACCACGCGGATCAGAAATCGGCTTGGTCCCGAAAGTAGCGCGGGCGTCCCCGCCTGCATTCCATAACCCTGCAGGCGGGGACGCCTGCGCTACTTCAGTCGTAGCGCTGCCAGGGGAGCTTGTTGGCGTCGATCCAGCGGTAGTGGTCGGCGAACTGCAGGGCGGAGGCGGAGGCCTCGTCGACGACGACGGTGGCGCGCGGGTGCAGCTGGAGGGCGGAGGCGGGGCAGATGGCGGCGAGCGGACCCTCGATCATGCGTTCGACGGCGCGGGCCTTGGGCGGGCCGAAGGCCAGCAGGAGGCAGCGGCGGGCGTCGAGGATCGTGCCGATGCCCATCGTGATCGCGTGGCGCGGCATCGCGGAGCGGGAGCCGAAGACGTCGCTGTTATCCTGCAGCGTCTGCTCGGAGAGAATCTTGATCCACGTGCGCGAGCGCAGGGAGCCGGAGGGCTCGTTGAACCCGATGTGGCCGTTGCGGCCGAGGCCCAGCAGCTGGAGATCGATGCCGCCGGCGGCGATGATGCGTTCCTCGTAGGCGCGGCACTCGGCGTGGAGGTCGGGCGCGGTGCCGTCGGGCACGTGCGTGTGGGCGGGGTCGATGTTGATGTGGCGGAAGAAATTCTCCCGCATGAAATACCGGTAGGACTGGTCGTGCGACGCGGGCAGGCCGACGTATTCGTCGAGGTTGAAGGTCGTGACGCGGCTGAAATCGAGCTTCTCCTCATGGTGCATCCGGATGAGCTCCTGATAGAGCCGGAGGGGCGTGCGACCGGTGGCGAGGCCGAGGACGCAGGACGGTTTCTCGCGCACGTAACGCGCGATGATCTTGGCCCCGAGGATGCAGCCGGTGTCGGCGTCTTTGCGGATGATGACTTCCATGGGAGATCAGTGCGGGCCGTCGGCGAAGACCTGGCCGTTGATGACGGTGCCGATGCAATGCGAGGTGTATTCGAACGGGTCGCCGTCGTAGAGCGCGACGTCGCCATCCTTGCCCTTTTCCAGGGAGCCGGTGCGGTCGGCGATGTTGAGCAGCTTGGCGGCGTCGATCGTGATGCTGGCGAGCGCCGGCTCGAAGCCGAGGCCGTTGGCCGCGGCGACGGCGGCCTCGAAGAGCACCACGCGCGTCTTGGGCACATAGGACTCGTAGCTGCTCTGCAAGGCGATGGGAATGCCCGCGGCGTGGAGGCGGCCGGCGGTCTCGACGCTGAGGTTTTCCATGTCCTCGTAACTGCGCTGCATCGTGGGGTGCACGATGACGGGGAAGCCGCTGGCCTTGATCTCGTTGATGACCAGCGGCGCGTCGGCGCAGCCGTCGAGGATGATCTTGAGTTTGAATTCCCGGGCGAGGCGCAGGGCGGAGATGATGTCCTGCTGGCGGTTGACGGTGACGAGGAAGGGCTGTGAGCCGTCGATGGCGCGGAGCACGGCCTCGAGGCGGAGGTCGCGGCCGGGCCGCTTGGCCTCGTCCTTGCCCTCGCGTTTGTGGGCGTATTCCTGGGCCTTGATGAGTTCATCCCGCAGCATGGCGACCGCCTTGGCGCGGGTGCCGGGCGATTTGGAGGCGGAGCCGGGCGAGCCATCGGCGGCGTTGAGGCCGTTGCGGCCGAGCGTGACGGACGTCATGGCGGAGGGGTTGATGACATCCTCGTCGGCCTCGTGGCCGAGCGTCTTGACGATCATCGTCTGGCCGGAAATCAGCGCGGTGGGCGCGTGGCCGGTGTTGACGGTGGTGACGCCAAACGAGCGCACCCAAGCGACGAGGGGATCTTTGGCGTTGTAGGCGTCGATCGCGCGCAGTTCGGGCTGCATTGGTGCGGATTTTTCCCACATGTCCTGGTCCTGCGGCTGGTTCAACAGGCCGGACAGGCCGACGGTGGCGTGGGCGTCGATCAAGCCCGGCGTGACGACGGCGGCCTTGAGTACGCGATAGTCGGCGGGAATCTTGACGGTGTTGGCGGGGCCGACGGCCTCGATCTTGCCGTCGCGGATAAGCACGACGCCGTTTTTGAGCGGGGTGCCGGCCATGGTGTAAACCGTGTCGCCGGTGATGGCGACGTTCTCCGCACGAAGGCTGAGCGGCGCAATAGCGAGAGCGGCGAGGACGAGAAGGCGAAGGGACGTTTTCATTGGTTGCCTCCCTCGTTGGCGGCCATGATCAGGTCCCAGGCGCTGGTGAAGCAGCAAAGCTGGGCGCGGCGCGAATCGCCGGCCCCCACCCCGCCGACGGCGTAGAGGTGGTCCTCGGGATTGGTGAGATCGAAGACCTTTTTGCCCTCGACCCAGGTTTGTTCCACGTGGGTGTAGACGCTCAGCGGATCACCGGAGAGGAGGATAAAATCGGCGTCCTTGCCCACTTCGAGCGAACCCGTGCGGGCTTCGAGGCCGAGGATTTTGGCGTTGGCGATCGTGACGGCCTCGAGCGCGCCTTTGCGCGTCATGCCGGCGCGCACCGCGTAGCCGGCGCTGCGCAGGAAGCGGCGGGAGTCGCAGATCGGGTCGTCGGTGTGGAAGCCGACGAGCACGCCGGCCTTCTCGAGGATGGCGGGCGTGCGCCAGTCGGCGTCGCGCGTCTCCAGTTTGCCGCCGGGCGAATCGATCATGATGACCGAGCACGGCACGTGGGCGGCGGCGATCTCGTCGGCGACCTTCCAGCCCTCGCTGACGTGGTGGAGGACGACCTTGAAGCCGAATTCCTTGGAGAGGCGGAGGACGGTGAGGATGTCGTCGTGGCGGTGCGTGTGATTCTGGACGATGCGCTTGCCGTCGAGGACTTCGACGAGTTCCTCCAGTCCGAGGTCGCGCGGCGGCATCTTGTCGGGGTCGCCGTTGGCGCGCTTGATCTTGTCGCGATATTCCTGGGCCTTGATGTATTGCTCGCGGACGAGGGCGGCGGACTTGGCGCGGGTGCCGGGAAACGGGGCGGCCTTGATGGAGTTGGTGCCATTGGCCATCTTGAGTCCGCCGGCGTTGGAGCCGTCGGGCAGCTTGATGAGCAGGTCATCGATCGTGCGGGCCGTGCGGAGTTTCAGGTAGAGGGTTTGGCCACTGATGAGGTGGCCGGAGCCGGGCATGACGTTGACGGCGGTGATGCCGCCCGCGCGGGCCTTCTGGATGGACGCGTCGCGGACATCGAGCGAGTCGAGCACGCGGGCGTCGGGCTGGATCGGAGCTGAGCCGTCGCCGCCACTGCCGGCGCCAATGTGGCTGTGGGAGTCAATCAAGCCGGGCATGAGCACCTGGCCGGTGACATCGTGAACCTGGGTTCCAGGAGGAAGCTTGACCTGGCCGACCGCGCCGACGGCGAGGATCTTGCCACCCTGGACCACGAGCACGCCATGCGCGATGGGATCGCCGGCGATGGGGATGATCTGGGCGTTGGTGAAGGCCTGGGGTTTTTCCTGAGCGCAAAGACCGACGGCCAAAGCGCACAACAACGCCATGCCGGACAGGGGACGATAAGGCATAGGCTCGCGAGCGTAGGGCGGGCAGGGGCGGCGGCAAATGGGAAATACGGCGCGGAACGCCGCCGGAGATGGGAGATAGGCGATGGATGTGGTGGACGGGGGATTTGACGCAGGGCGATTCCTGATAAACGTCCCCGCCTGTCATGAAAGCCCTCTCCCCCTCGGCTGCGCCGAAGCTGCATTACGCGTGGATCGCGGCGGGCGTGACGTTTTTCACGCTGCTGGCGGCAGCGGGGGCGCGGGCGATGCCGGGCGTGGTGCTGGTGCCGCTGGGCAATGACTTTCAATGGAGCAGGGCGACGGTGTCATCGATCGTCTCGATCAACATCTTCCTTTACGGGCTGGTCGGGCCATTTGCCGCGGCGCTCTACCAACGGTTCGGGCTGAAGCGGGTGATGGTGGCGGCGATGATCCTGCTGGCGGGAGGCTACGGGCTTTCGACGTTGGCGACGCACTACTGGCAGTTCGTGATTCTGTGGGGCGTGGTGGTTGGGCTCGGTTCGGGCATGGCGGCGACGGTGTTGGGCGCGGCCGTGGCCAACCGCTGGTTCACGCAGCGGCGCGGGCTGGTGATGGGTTTGCTCACTGCCAGTGCGGCCACGGGACAGCTCATCTTTTTGCCGTGGCTGGCGACCGTGGTGACGAACTATGGCTGGCGCGGTGCGCCGATCGTCGTGGCCGCGGCGACGCTGCTGACGATTCCCTTCATCTGGTGGCTGATGCGGGATGATCCCCGGGACGTCGGGCTGCGCCCGTTCGGCGAAACGGGGCCGGTCGGGGCGAAGGCTGCGCCAGCGAAGGGCAATCCGGCGAAGCGGGCGATCGACACGCTGATCGAGGCGATGCGCGTGCGGGATTTCTGGCTGCTGGCGGCGTCCTTCTTTGTGTGCGGCGCCAGCACGAACGGCCTGATCGGCACGCACCTCGTGTCCGCGGCCTACGACTGCGGCATCCCGGAAGTGCGGGCGGCGAGCCTGCTGGCGGTGATGGGCATGTTTGACCTCGTGGGGACGACGGCGTCGGGTTGGCTGAGCGACCGCTTCAACTGCCGCTACCTGCTGTTTGGCTACTACAGCTTGCGCGGGATTTCGCTGCTGTTCCTGCCGGCGGCGCTGCTCGGGCCGGTGGCGGGGCTGGGCGTGTTCGCGATTTTCTACGGGCTCGACTGGATTGCGACGGTGCCGCCGACGGTGAAGCTCACGGGTGAAGTCTTTGGCCGCGAGAAGGCGAGCATCGTGTTTGGCTGGGTCGTGGCGTTCCACCAGGTCGGCGCGGCGTTCGCCACGTCGGCCGCGGGCGTGCTGCGCACGGTGACGGGGACCTACACGCTGGCATTTTTCAGCGCGGGCGCGCTCTGCCTGATTGCGGCGCTCGTGGTGTTACCGATCGGGCGCGGGCGGCGTGAAATTCCGGAAGCGATCGCGGCCTGACGGACGGAGTCACGGCTTGAGCCGCGACTGGAGTTTCTTCAGCTCTGGGCTGATGGCGCCGCAGTCGTCGCCGCACCCGCAGTTCTTCTTTTTCGCGAGCGACCGGCGGACGAGCCAGAGCGCGGCGAGAGCGACGATCGCGAGGGCGAGGATGCTTTGGAGAGTGGGGCTCATGTCAGAAACCGAGCGCGCGACCGGTTTGGTAAACAATGAACGTCAAAATCCACGCGGTGCCAGTCATGTAGAGCGTTTGGAAGAGGGGCCATCGCCAGCTGTTCGTTTCGCGTCGCACCACCGCGATGGTGCTCATGCATTGCATGGCAAAGACATAGAAGATCATCAGCGACAGGCACACGAGCGGCGTGAACAGCACGCGGCCGTCGGGCCAGCGCGCGGCCTTGAGGGCGTCGCGCAGCGGCGCGGTGTTTTCCTCGGAGGATTCGGCGTTGAAGACCACGCCCATGGTGGAAACGAACACCTCGCGCGCGGCGAACGAGCTGATGAGGCCGATGCCGATCTGCCAGTCGAAGCCGAGTGGCTTGATGACGGGTTCGAGCGCGTGGCCAGCGCGTCCGGCGAAACTCTGGGCGAGCTGCTGGGTGGGCGTCGCGCCGGCCGGGGCCTTCGGATACGCCGCGAGGAACCAGAGCACGATGCTGATGCCGAGAATGACGGTGCCCGCGCGGCGCAGAAAGATCCCGGCGCGCTCCAGCATCTGCAGCAGTACGTCACGCACGCCCGGCAGCCGGTAAGGCGGCAGTTCCATGATCATCAGCGGCGGGGCGCCTTTCAGCAGCGTGCGCTTGAACAGCCAGGCGAAACCGAACGCGCCGGCGGTGCCGAGCGTATACATCAGGAGCATGATCCCGACCTTGGCGACGAGGGAGACGCGGTCGTTGGGCAGCAGTGCCGCGATCATCAGCAGATAAACCGGTAGGCGCGCGGAACAGCTCATCAGTGGCGCGACGAGGATGGTGACGAGGCGATCCTTGGCGTCCTCGATGGTGCGCGTGGCCATGATGCCGGGGATGGCGCAGGCGTAGGAGCTGAGCAGCGGGATGAAGCTTTTCCCATTCAAGCCGACGCGGCTCATCAGCCGGTCCATGATGAACGCCGCGCGCGCCATGTAGCCGGTGCTTTCCAGCAGGCCGATGAAGAAGAACAGAATCATGATCTGCGGCAGGAACGTCACGATGCTCCCCACGCCCCCGATGGCGCCGTCGGTGATCAGGTCGCGCAAATCCCCGGCGGGCATGTGGCCCTTCACCCAGTCGGCGAGCAGCGCGGTGTGCGTGCCGATCCAGTCCATCGGCGCCTGCGCGAGGGTGAAAATGCTGACGAAGAGCAGCGTCATCACCACCCCGAGGACAAGCCAGCCCCAGACGGGGTGCGTGACGACGGCGTCAATCTTGTCGGAGGCCGTCGGGCCCACGGTGCCGGCGCGCAGGACGACCTCGGTGGCGAGATTGCCGATGGCCTCGTAGCGCGAATTGACGAGAATGCCGGCCCAGTCGGTGCCCTCGGCGGCCCAGCGCTTTTGCCAGCTTTGGAGGATTTCCGTGGTGCGGGCACTGAGCGGCACGGAGCCGGATACGCGCACGGAATCCTGGTCGGTCAGGAGCAACAGCGCCTCGGCGCGCGCGATGAGCGGGAGCTTGAGGTCGTTCTCGACGAGCGACGCGGCGATTTCGGATACGGCGGGCGCGATGGGCGCGGGCACGCCCCAAGCGTGGCGCGCGAGCGGCAGGTCGGGGCGGCTCATCGCGAGCCGCAGCTCGACCAGGCCCTTGCCATTGACGGCCTCGCACGCGATGACGGGGATGCCGAGTTCCTTTTCCAAGCGCGCGACGCGGATGTTGAGGCCGGCCTGAACGGCGAGATCCATCATGTTCAGCACCACGATGACGGGCCGGCCGAGGTCGAGGATCTGGTGAACGAGGTAGAGGTTTCGCTCGAGATTGGCGGCGTCGACGATGCAAAGGACGCGGTCGGGCTGGGCGGTGTCGCTGCGGCGGCCGAGGAGCACGTCACGGGTCACAGCCTCGTCGGGCGAGCGCGCGGCGAGCGAGTAAGTGCCTGGCAAATCGATGACGGTGATGGGCTGGCCGTGCTGTGAGTAGGTCGTGCCGACCTTTTTTTCGACGGTGACGCCGGGGTAATTGCCGACCTTCTGCTTCAGGCCGGTGAGGGCGTTGAACAGCGTGCTCTTGCCGCAGTTCGGATTGCCGACCAGCGCATAAACGGGGGCGCGGGCCGCGGGCGAAGCCGTGGGAGGGGCGGCGATGTGCGACGGGAGGGCCATCTCAGGGAGCGGGTTCGACGAGAATGTGGGCGGCGTCGCCCTTGCGGAGGGTGAGGTGATACCCACGGACCTTCAATTCGAGGGGATCGCCGAGCGGGGCGGTGCGCACGAGGGTGACGCGGGTGCCGACGAGCAGGCCCATTTCGCGCAGGCGCAGGAAGGTGGCGTCCTGCTGGGGGTATTGCAGCACCGTGGCGCTCGCGCCGACGGCCAGTTCGGAAAGCTTGATCGGAGTGGAAGCCATCGGGTCAGGGGCGTGCGGAGCGGATGAGCTCGACGACGATGTGTTGGGCGGCGCCCTCACTGAGGGCGAGGCGGGTGTTGCTGACCTGGCAGAGCAGAGTCCCCTGCCCCGAAATTCGCTCGATGATGATGGATTCGCCCACGCCCATTTCGCGCAGACGCTGGCAAACCTCCACCTGCCCGACCAATTCGCACACCCGGCCGGCCGCGCCGTTGGGCAGCTCGGTCAACCGCAGGCGCTGCGGGCGGAATGGCTCTCGGGTCGGGGGCATTCGGGGAAAACTCCGGTTAAACGAGACTCAGTTTCAGTTGAGGTGCAAGAAAAAGGCCCGGGTGGAAAGCCCCGGACCTGAAAAAGTTACCGACGGCGGCGTTTGACCTCGAGCTGGACGCCTGAGTAGCGGACGAGGCTCTGGAGATGCTCGTATTCCTGGGGATCGATGTCCTTGGCGGCGGCGAGCTGTTGTTCGGCGCGCTTGAGGGCGGCCTCAACGGCGTTCTCGTCGATCTTTTCCTCGTCGATGGCGAATTCCGCCAAGACGTGGACGCGGTCGCCCTCGACTTCTGCGAAGCCGCCGCTGACGGCGAGGAACTGCGTCACGCCGTTCTTCGTCACGCGCAGCTCGCCATGCTCGATCTGCGTGAGCAGCGCGATGTGGCCCGGGAGGATGCCGACCTCGCCATCCGCCGTCGGGATGACGACGGTGTCGATCGTGTCGGAATAAACCCGGGACTCGGGAGTGACGATTTCGAGAGTGAGAGGCATGATGTTTTGCCCGCGAATTGGGCGAATGGACGCGAATGGATCGGAAAAATTAGCGGAGATTCGCTGGATTCGCGGGCGGTTACTTAGGCCTTCTTGGAGGCGGCCGTGACTTCCTCGATGCCGCCGCGCATGTAGAAGTCGCCCTCGGGGACTTCGTCGAGCTGGCCGTCGAGGATCATCTTGAAGCCGCGGACGGTCTCCTTGACGGGGACGTATTTGCCCGGCGTGCCGGTGAACACCTCGGCGACCGCGAACGGCTGCGAGAGGAAGCGCTGGATCTTGCGGGCGCGATAAACGGTCTGCTTGTCCTCGGGGGAAAGCTCGTCGAGGCCGAGAATGGCGATGATGTCCTGGAGATCCTTGTAGCGCTGGAGGACGCGCTGCACTTCGCGGGCG
>CAIPAH010000003.1 GCA_903862955.1 uncultured Opitutia bacterium | reverse complement strand
ACGACGCTGACCGGCAACCTCTACCTCTACAACGGCAACGACGGCGGCACGATCATCAACCAGGGCGCGATCAACCAGACGTCCGGGACCGGCTACATCTACGCGCCCACGTTCACCAATTCCGGCAGCATCACCGTCAATGCCGGCACGGGACTCTATCTCGGCTACTACGGTTCCGACGTGTCCACCAACGCCGCCGGCGGTACCATCACCGCCACCGGCGCCGGCGCCAACGTTTACCTGACCAATATCATCAACTCGGGAACTCTGTATGGTCAGCTCGGCGGTGTGCTGAACTTCCAGGGCTCGACCAACACGACAGCCAACCTGGGCAGCATCGCCCTCTCCGGCGGCGGCCGCGCCCTGCTGAGTGGCATCTTCGACAACTCCAGCCTCACCCTCAGCGCCCCGTCGGGCGGTGCCTTCGAGCTTTCCGGCGGCACCATCAACAATGGCATCATCGCCGCCGGCGCCCTGTCTTTCACCGGCAGCGGCGGCACCCTGAGCAACGTCAGCTACTCCGGCGATCTCTCCCTCGGAAGCAGCGCCACTGTCACATTCACCAACGGCACCCTATTCACCGGCACGAACGCCACGCTGGGCAACTATTCCGCGCTGACCTGGAACCAGAACGGGACCCTCGCCGGCAAGACTGTCACCTTTGGTTCCGGGGGCGGCTACGCGTACTTCAATCTCGGGCACAACCGCTCGCTCACGCTCGACAGTGCCACGACGTTCTCGGGCAACATCTACCTCTACAACGGCAACGACGGCGGCACGATCATCAACCAGGGCGCAATCAACCAGACGGCCGGCACCGGCTACCTCTACGCACCCACGTTCACCAATTCCGGCAGCATCACCGTCAATGCCGGCACGGGACTCTATCTCGGCTACTACGGTTCCGACGTGTCCACCAACGCCGCCGGCGGTACCATCACCGCCACCGGCGCCGGCGCCAACGTTTACCTGTCCAACATCGTCAATCTCGGCACGTTGGACGCCCAGCTCGGCGGCATCCTGAACTTCCGGGGCTCGACCAACACGACGGCCAACCTGGGCAGCGTCGTCCTTGCCAGCGGCGGCCACGCCTTGCTCAACGGCATCTTCGACAATACCAGCGCCACCCTCAACGCCCCGTCCGGCGGCGCCTTCGAGCTTTCCGGCGGCACCATCAACAACGGCGACATCGCCGCCGGCGCCCTGTCGTTCACCGGCAGCGGTGGCACGCTCAGCAACGTCAGCTACACCGGCGACTTCACCCTGCCCGCCAACGCATCGGTGGTGTTCACCGGCGGCACGGTGATCACCGGGGCGAACCTCAACCTCGGCAATTACTCCACATTGTACTGGAACCAGGACGGCACGCTCGCCGGCAAGTCCGTTACCTTCGGCTCCGCGGGCAACTACGCCAACGTCAACGTCGGCACCAACCACACCCTCACACTCGCCAGCGACACCACCCTGGCCGGCACGGTCTACTTGTCCGGCAACAGCGGCGCCACGCTGGTCAACCTGGGCACCATCAGCCAGACGTCCGGCAACGGCTACCTCTACGTTCCCACTTTCACCAACTCGGGCGTGCTCAACGCCCAGTCCGGAACGATCTCCATCAACGGCGCCCTGACCAACACCGCCGCCGGCACGCTCACCGGGTCCGGCACGTTCAGCGGCAATGTCGCAGTCGCGGGCGGCACCCTCGCCCCGGGCAACACCCTCGGCAACCTGACCTTTGCCAACGGCACTTTTTCCATCAGCGGGCCCACGGTCCTCAACGTGGACGTCAACGGCGCCGCATCCGACCAGCTCATCTTCCAGAATCCCACCGGCGCCGTCGCCATCGGTTCCGGCCAGCTGACACTCAACCTCAACCTGCTGGGTGCGCCGACGCTGAACTCGACCTTCGACTTGCTGCACATTTCGTCCGGCGGCTCCGGCATCACCGGCACGTTTGCGGGTCTGCCGTTATCCGGCGACACGCTGGTCGCCTCTATTCCTCCACGCCCTACACGTTTTCGATCAATTACCAGGCGAACGATGTCCTGCTCTTCTACGGCGTGCCCGAGCCTTCCACGTGGGCGCTGCTGGGCGGCGGACTCGGCCTGCTCCTGCTCCGGCGCCGTCGCCGGTAGCTAAATCACTGTCAGGTCCGCCCGCGCCGCCGCGGTCAGCCGCGCCATACCGACCTGAACGCGGACTTGGGACGGTCCCTCAATCAGCAAGCGGAGCTTCGGCTCGGTCCCGGAGTAGCGCACGAGCACGCGGCCTTCCGCCCCCAACTCGGCCTCCAACGCCGCGATCGTGGCCTTGACCATCGGCAGCGTCTCGATGGGCAGCTTCTCGCGCACGGTCAGGGCCGCCGTCAGCTGGGGAAATTTCTTCAGCTTCCGGCGGAGCACCGACAGCGGCTGACCCGTCGCCTGCATCACCTCGATGACTTTCAACGCCGCCACCAGCCCGTCGCCGGTCGGGGAAATCTTGGAAAAGATGATGTGACCGCTGGACTCGCCGCCCAGCGTGGCCTGCTTTTCCCGCATTCCCTCCATCACGTAGCGGTCGCCGACGGACGTGCGGTGAACTTGCCCGCCGGCCGCCCGGACCGCCGCATCGACGCCCAGATTGCTCTGCACGGTCACCACCAGCGTTCGGTTCGCCAGCGTGCCCTGCGCCAGCGCGTGCGTCGCAAGCAGGGTGAGAATTTCATCGCCGTCCAGCACCTCGCCGCGCTCGTCACACAACACACAGCGGTCGCCATCGCCGTCGTGCGCCACGCCGAGACGCGCCCCCCTCGCCTTCACGCGGGCGGCCATCAATTGCGGATGCTCGCTGCCCACGCCGGCGTTGATGTTCTGCCCATCCGGAGCGTCGCCGAGGCCAATGACCTCCGCCCCGAGCGCGCGGAACACCGCCGGGCTCGTGCCGCAGCTGGCGCCGTTCGCGGTGTCGAGCACGATGCGCCACCCCGCTAGGGAGTTTGCCAGAAGCAGGTTTTTTGTCGCCTCGATGTAGGGCGCGCCCGCGTCGTTCACTGCCAGGTTTACCGTCACGGAGCGCAATTCATCCGGCAGCAACTGCTCGAGCCGCGCCTCCTCGGCGTCCGTCAGCTTCACCCCGCCCGGCCCGAAAAATTTGATGCCATTGTCCGTGGCGGGGTTGTGCGACGCAGTGACGACCACGCCCAGCGCCGCGCCTCCCGCCTGCACGGCCCGGGCCACAGCGGGCGTCGGCACAATGCCCAGCGAAATCGCTTTCGCCCCGCCGCCCTGCAGTCCGCGGGCCACCGCCGCCTCCAACGACGCACCGGACGCCCGTGTGTCGCGGCCGATCAGCACCCGGCCTTTCCTGCCCAGCCACGCCGCCGCGGCGAAGCCCAGCCGCTCGGCAAAGACCTCGTTGATCACCGGGCCGCCGTAGGGGCCGCGCACTCCGTCCGTGCCGAAATATTTCCGGTTCATCAGTGATAGAATTCCCGCGTTGCCGCGATTTTGGCCGCCACCGCGCCGCCCAGCAGCAACTCGCGCGCGATGGTCACGCCCTCGCGGACGTGTGTCACCCGCCCCGTGATCCAGAGCCCCAGCGCGGCGTTGAGGGCGATCGTGTCGGTCAGTCCCGCCGGCCCCTTGCCGGCCAGCACGGACTCGGTGAGTGCCAGGTTCGTTGCGAGGTCCCCGCCCAGTAGGTCGGTGAACGGCGCGGACGGCAGGCCGAAGTCCGCCGCACGCCACTCAGTGGCGAGGTTCGCAAATGTGCCCGTGCCGCGGACATGGTTGATCGTGGCGGTGGTCAACTCGTCGGTCCCGCGGTCGGGGCCGATCACCCCGTGCAACACCAGTCCCGCCGTGCCTCCGAGCGCACCCAGCGCGCCGGCCATCTTTTCCACCAGCGACGCATTCGCCACTCCGAGCAGCGCGTAAGCCGGCCGGCCGGGATTGATGAGCGGGGCGATGAGGTTGAAAATTGTCCGCTGCCCGCGCGCGGCCAGGCGACGTCGCGGCAGCACCACGGACTTGAATCCCGGATGCCACGCGGGGGCGAAAAAGAAGGCATAACCCAACTGCGTGAGGGCGCGCCGCAGCTGTTCGGGCGTCGCCTCGAGGTTGACCCCCAACGCCGCCAGCAGGTCGGCGCTGCCGCACTTCGACGTCACGCCGCGATTGCCGTGCTTCATCACGATTACGCCGGCACTGGCGAGTACCAGCGTGACCAGACTGGAAACATTGAAGGCACCCGCATGATCGCCACCCGTCCCGACCACATCGATCGCCTCGCCCGACCACTGGCCCACACCCGGATCGATCGCGCGCAGGCGAAAGGCCTCGGCAAACGCCGCAATCTCCGCCGCGGATTCGCCCTTCGTCGCCAGGGCCAGCAGGAACGCCTCCTTGGACTCGTCGCTCGCCTCCGCCGTGGCCAGTGCCGCCGCGGCGATGATCACCTCGTCCTTGGACAAGTCACGTCCCGCGGAGACATGTTGGGTGAGTGGCGTGAGCACGGGCATGAGGGCGGAGCGTTGCGTCCGCTGGGCGCGCCGCAAATAAAATTGCTTAGCCCAGGCCGGAGCCCGCGCTCAAAACCCCGCCTGCGCCAGCACCAACAGGATCCCGGCCGCGGTAAGGCAGTAATAGCCGAAGTATTGCCACCGTCCCGCCTCCAGCCACCTCGACAGCAGGCGCAGGGCCAGCAAGCCGGCGCCAAAACTCGCGCCCAGGCCGATCAGCCCCGGGAGGAGCGACCCGCCCAGATGCGATGCCCCGTGAATCGCTCCCTGCGCCTTGAACAGCCGCCAGCCTTCGGCCGCGATGGCGATGGGCGTGAGCACCACCGCCAGGGCAAAGCTGAACTCTTCCGCGCGCCTCCGGCCAACGCCTGCCAGCAGGCCCACCGAGATCGTGCTGCCGGAGCGCGACAGCCCGCGGAAAGGAATGCACACCCCTTGGACCAGACCGATCCAAGCGGAATCCCGCCAGGTGAGCTGTTCGCGCCGGGTGTCCTCGCGGGTCCGGACCGCCGCCACCAGGATCAACCCGCCCGCCGCAGCCAGCGCCACCGCAATCAGCGAGAGCGAGGAGAACAGGTGCTCGATCTCCGCCTTGCCGCCACCGAGCACGACCTTTTCCAGGAAAAGCTTGAGCGCGCCGCCCAGCGCCAGGGTGCACAGCGTCGCAATGCCCACCCAGCAGACTGCGTCGTTAAACCGCCTCCGGTCGGCAAAGAAGCCCTCCCGCCATGCCTGCCAGAAGTAGATCACCACCGCGAACATTGTCCCCGTATGCAGCATCACCAGCAGGAACGTCATTTCGGGGCTGGACGGGTCCAGTCCCATGAGTTTCTCGGCAACAATGACATGCGCAGAACTCGAGACCGGCAGCAGTTCGGCCGCGCCCTGAATGAGACCCAGCAGGATGATCTGGAGGATGGTGGGAGACATGGCCGCGAAACCGAGATTTGACGCCGTTTCGAGCGACGTCCAGCGTCCGTTGCACCCCGGCGGCGATTCCCGTCGCCTCCCCCCGATTATGGCGCTTGACGCGTCAAAACCCGGCTCTTTAATCCGACCCTTTCACCCTTCAATCACGGGCTTTTAGGGCCCTGCCCACACTTCCAACTCCTTTCCTCCCATGGCAAATCCGAAACGCAAGCAATCCAAACGCCGCAGCGCCAACCGCCGCGCCGCCAACGCCTTTCAGGCCCCTGAGTTTGCCAAGGATCCCACCGATGGCAGTGCCTTCCGCCCCCACCGGGTGAACCCCAAGAACGGCATGTATCGCGGTCGTCAGATCCTCAACGTCGAGGTCTGAGTCCGCGTTCTCCCCTCCCCGCCATCCTCGCGATGGGCACTTCTTCCGGCGATACCGGGCGCATTGCGGTCGATGCCATGGGCGGCGACATGGGTCCCGCCGAGATTGTGGAGGCCGTCAAGCTCGCCCTCCGCCAGTATCCGGGCATCAATCCGGTCACCCTCGTCGGTGACGAGGCCGTCCTCCGCCCGCTCCTGCACGCGTCCGGCCTCAGCCGACGGCACCACGTCGCCATCCATCACGCGTCGGAGGTCATCACGATGGATGACAAGCCGCTGATGGCCCTGAAGCGGAAGAAGGACTCCTCCATGGTTCGTGCCATCGAGCTCGTCCGCGACGGCCATGCCAGCGTGGTCGTGAGTTGCGGCAACACCGGCGCCCTGATGGCCGGCGGCACCCTCCGCCTGCGCACCATGGAGGGCATCGCCCGTCCCGCCCTCGCCGCCATCGTCCCCCGGGAAAACGGCCATTTCGTCCTCATCGACGCCGGCGCCAACCCCGAGGCCAAGCCCGAGCATCTCGTCCACAACGCCATCCTCGGCAGCCACTATTGCCGCGTCATGCTGGGCATCGCCTCCCCCCGCGTCGGCCTGATGAACATCGGCACCGAGGAGGGCAAGGGCAGCGCCCTGATCACGGAAACCAACGACCTGTTGCGGCGGATCGACGGGCTCATCAACTACGCCGGTCCCATCGAGGGATTCCAGGTGTTTGCCGAGCATGTCGACGTCGTCGTCTGTGACGGGTTCGTCGGCAACATCATGATCAAGAGCTGGGAGTCCCTCGTGAAGTTCTTCTCCTCGATGCTGCGCGAGGAACTCCAGGCCAACCCCATGCGCGCCACCGGCGCCCTGCTCGCCAAGTCCGCCTTCAGCGCCCTCAAGGAACGCATCAACCCCGAGCGCTACGGCGGCGCGCCCCTGTTGGGCCTCAACGGCAACGTCCTCAAGGCCCACGGCTCCTCCAACCGCCACGCCATCAAAAGCGCGATCCACGCCGCCAGCCAGATCATCAAGGCCGACATGAACCATCGCATCGAGGCCGACATCGCCCTCGTGAACGAACGGCTCGCCCAGTAAGCCGGGGTCCTCCGATCTGTCGCCACCACACCTTTTCCATGGCCAACGTTTCCACCGTCATCCTCGGCACCGGCTCCTATGCGCCCGAGCGCATCCTGACCAACGCCGAACTCGCCAAACTCGTCGACACGTCCGACGAATGGATTCGCAGCCGGAGCGGAATCCGGGAGCGCCATATCGCCGCCGAGGGTGAAGCCACGTCCGACCTCGCCGTCGCCGCCGCCAAGGCCGCGCTCGCCGATGCCAAGCTGACGCCGGCCGACATTGACCTGCTCATCGTGGCCACGGTGACACCTGACCTGACCATCCCGGCCGCGTCGTGCATCATCCAGCACAAGCTCGGGATCCGGACCAATGTGCCGTGCTTCGACCTGAACGCCGCCTGCTCGGGCTTCGTCTATGCCCTCGATACGGCCTCGGCGATGCTCACCTCCGGCCGTTACCGCCGCGCCCTGGTCATCGGCGCCGAGAAACTCTCGTCCATCACCGACTGGAAGGATCGCACCACCTGCGTGCTGTTCGGCGACGGCGCCGGCGCCGTGGTCCTGGGCGTGAGCCACGAGCCCGGCGTGGGCCTGATCGGCACCCGCCTTGGGGCCTACGGCGACAGCACCGACCTGCTTTTCGTGCCCAAAGGCGGCAGCAATTCCCCACCCAGCGCCGAGTCCGTCGCCGCCGGCGACCATTTCCTCAAGATGAAGGGCAAGGAAGTCTTCAAGATCGCCGTCCGGGCCATGGAAGAGGCGGCGCGGGATATCTTGGAACATCATCACCTGCGTGCGGATCAGATTGGGCTCGTGATCCCCCATCAGGCCAATCTCCGCATCATCGAGGCCATCTCCCAATACCTCGAAGTCCCGATGGACCGCTTTTACGTCAACGTGGACCGCTACGGCAACACCTCCTCCGCCTCGATTCCCATCGCCCTCGATGAAGCCCGCCGCGCGGGCCGTATCAAACGGGGCGACTACACGCTGCTCGTGGCGTTTGGGGCGGGCTTGACCTATGGTTCCGCGCTGATTCGCTGGTAAACTTATCGCCCATGCTTCCTAAACTGCTCCGCCGCCTGGCTCCCGCGCTCGTGATCGCGGCCATCCTTTCCTGCCTGCCCGGGCGCCTCGCAGCCGATCTGGTCTGGTCCCGCCAAACGGGCTGGCGCGTCGAAGGCGGCGCCTTCGCCGGCATCGGTGGGCCCGAGGCCCGCAAGGCCGTCGACCTGATGAACAAGGGCCGGCTGGATGAGGAACACAAGAGCTACGGCTCCGCCATCAGCAGCTACGAGAAGGTCGCCAAGAAATACCCGAACTCCGTCTACGCCCCCGAGGCGCTTTACCGGGTGGGCAACCTGCGGCTCCTGCGGAAGCAGTATTACGACGCCTTCGACGCCTACCAGCAGCTCATTGGCCGCTATCCGAACACGAAGCGTTTCAACGAAATCATCGGCAAGCAGTATCGGATCGCGAGCGACCTGCTCGACGGCAAGCGCGCGTACATGTGGGGCTTGTTCCCGGGCACGACCGGCCGCGCCAACGGCATCGGTTACTTCGAGGTCATCGTGAACAACGCGCCCTACAGCGACTACGCCCCGCTGTGCCTGATGAACATCGCCCGTGGTCACCAGATCCGGAAGGAAACGGACGAGGCGATCGACGCCCTGGACCGGCTGATCAACAGCTATCCGCAGAGCCTGCTCTCCCCTGACGCCTATTTCAAACTCGCGCAGATGCACGCTTCGCTGGTGCAGGGACCGTATTACGACCAGGCCTCCACGCGCGAGGCCGTCACGTATTACGAGGACTTCATGATCCTTTTCCCCAACGACGTGAATCTCGGCAAGGCTGCCAAGGGCCTGGACGACATGAAAAAGATGCTCGCGGTCAGCAAGATCAAGATGGGCGATTTCTATTTCTACAAGCGGGACAATTACCTCGCGGCCCGGGTGTTCTACAACGAAGCCATCACCGCCTATCCCGACTCGGAGCCCGCCCGCGAGGCCAAGGTGAAACTTGCGCAGGTCGAGGCGAAGGCCATGGGCAAGCCCGTTCCTGGCGAGCCGGCCAAGAAGAAGAAGAAGCACTTTCTGTTCTTCTAAGGTCGCCCCGGGATTTGGGTTTGTCATTTCGGCCGAAGAGCCGATTGCTCGCTCCATTCGCATGACTTTTCGGCTGCCCGCCTTCCTCCTCGCCTGCCTGCTGCTGGGCCTCGCCGGCTGCGCCCATTACCAGCTCGGCACCGAGGGCAAGCCCGGGTTCACGACGCTGTTTGTCGAGCCCGTGGCGAACAAGACGTTGCTGCCGCAGGCGCAGACCATCGTGAGCACGCAGCTGCGACAAGCCTTCATCACGGACGCCCGCGTCACCCTGGTGAATTCCGCCGCCGAGGCCGACGCCACGCTCAGCGTAACGATCAACGACTATCATCGCGATGTCACCGCCGCCCGCGAGGATGACACCGGCCTGGCCCGGAAATTCTCCCTGACCCTCGGCACCGTCTGCACCCTGCGCGACAACCGCAACGGCCGCCTGCTGTTCGACAAGCGGGCCGTCGTGGTCCACCGCGATGTGTTCACCGACAGCGGCCAGCTGCAGGCGGAATACCAGATGCTCCCGTTGCTCGCCGAGGCCCTCGCCGGCAAGGTCCGCGGCACGGTGCTGGATGTTTGGTGACCACCATGCACCCGCCGCTGCTCTCGCCTTCCCTGCTCGCCGGCGACCATGCCCGGCTCGCGGACAGCGTGCGCGTCGTCGAGGACCTAGGCCTGCCCCGCATCCACCTCGACATCATGGACGGGCATTTCGTGCCCAACTTGTCGTTCGGCCCGCAAACCGTGGCCGCGCTCCGGCCCGGCTCGAAGCTCTTTTTTGAAACGCACCTGATGTTGGACGAGCCGCACCGTTACATCGAACCCTTCGCCAAGGCCGGCTCCAACCTCATCGCCATTCACATCGAACCCACCTACGACCACGCCGGCACCCTCGCGCGCATCCGGGCGCTCGGCTGCCAGTGTGGTATCGTGCTCAATCCCGGCACCCCGGCGACGGCCATTGCGGGCCTTCTGGCCCAGGTTGATCTCGTCCTCGTGATGACCGTCCAGCCCGGCTTCGGCGGACAGGCGTTCCGCCGGGACATGCTCCCCAAGCTGCGCCAGCTCGACGCGACCCGACGGAGCCAGGGACTGAATTTTCGCCTCGAAGTCGATGGCGGCATCGACCTGGCCACCGCCCGGGAATGCCATGCCGCCGGGGCCGACACATTCGTGGCCGGCACGTCGTTTTATGGCGCGCCCGACCGGGCGGCTTTTGCCGCGGCGTTTGCCAACCTGGGCTGAGGTCTATGCAGGTCAGCCACGGCGACTACGTCATCTCGGATGATCCGGCGCGGCTCGATGTCGCGGCAATCCACGCCTACCTGACCCGCAGTTACTGGGCCGCAGGTATCCCGTTGGAGACCGTAGCGCGTTCGCTGCAAGGTTCGCTCTGCATTGGGATCTACGCCTTCGATGGCGCGCAAGTCGGCCTCGTCCGCGTCGTCTCCGACTTCGCCACTTTCGCCTATTTTTGTGACGTGTATGTGCTGGAGGCGCATCGCGGCCGCGGGCTCGCCCACGCCGCCATGCAGGCCGCCCTGGCTCATCCCAAACTTCAAGGCCAGCGGCGGCTGAGTCTCATCACGCGGGACGCTCACGGGCTTTACGCGAAGTGCGGTTTCACCCCGCTGTCTCGCCCCGAAGGCCACATGGAAAGGATCACCCCGGGCGTCTATCGCAAGCCCGAGCTCTGATCCTATCGTTGCACAGTCTTGCTGCGCCTCACCCTAGCGTCCTCTCCCTTCGCAGTGCGCTACTGTACTATTTCCCCGCGCGGGCCAGTTCCTCCGCCTCGCGATACTGCCGCCGGAAGGCCGCGTCCAGCTCGCTCGCGATGCGGACTTCGTCGACTTTGTCCTTTGAATTGAACGCCTGCCGAATCGTGCCCCGTGTCCGTTCGTAGCTGACGAGCGACATGTCACTGAGCTTCGCCATCGCCTGCGGCGGCCGCCCCGCGGCATTCACCGCCCGCCATGCCACCACGAGCTCGTCGTGCGTATCGAGACACATCGCGCCGACCACGAAGGCCATTTCCCGAAAAATGGCGCTCGTCCATTCCGGGTGATACACGAGGTGCTCCTCATCCGCGAACGGCGCGGCGTCGGGATCGCTGCGGTAAGCCTTCCACTCATCGTGCGCGTAAAAATCCTGTCGCACCGGCAGCCGCCGCAGCGCAAATCGCACCGGACCACCTGGCGTGCCCGGTTTGAAATTCCATAGCTTCTGTCCTTCCATCGTCAGCGTGTATTCGATGAACGCCTCCGCCACCGCGCGGTCCGGCGCGCCGCGCAGCAGCGCGATCGGGTCCACCGAGCTCACCGTGCCACCGCGCGGTACCACGAAACCCAGCCGAGGTGTGCCGCTGCCGCGCTCCTCTGTCACCTCAGCCTGCGATCGGCCGTAGAAATCAATCGAGATGCCCGCGGCGCAATCGCCCTGCGACACGTCGATCGGCGGTTTCTGCGAGCTGTCGGTAAAATACCTTCCGTTCGCCCCAATGAGCTGGATGAGCTGCAGTCCCGCGACCCAACCCTCCCGCACCGCCTGAGCCGTTTGTTCCGCCGAGAGCTTGGCGCCCGTCGGCCCCTGCAGCGCAGCGATCTGCTGCTCGATCTGCTGCTGGATGACGTATTCGAACGCCCGGGCCATCGACCCGCTCTTGGTTGGATCCGCCAACGCAAGTTCCCCGAGATATTTCGGATCCGTCAGGTCGCCCCAGCGCTGCGGCGGGTGCGTGATCCCCAGCCGCGCCAGTGAGTCCTTGTTGTAGAGGATGCCGTAGGTGCTGAGCACGTTGCCGAACCACAGCCCCTTGGGATCATAGAAGACTTCCCCCGAGAACGCCGGAACGATGACCGACGCCGTGAACCACTCCGGGTGTTGTTCCAACAACGCCGTGCGCACCAGGCGCCCCGCCTGCGCTTGCCGGATGAAATCGTAACTGCCGCCGCCGAAGAACAGATCGATCCCGCAGCTCACCTCCGAGGCGAGGAACACCTTCCGCGCCTCCTGCACCACGGCCGGGGTGTCCGCCGGCAGCTTGGGATTCGTGAAGCCGTTCTGGATTTCCGCGGTCCACGGGCGGCCGAGTTTTCCCGTCCAGTAACTCTTGAACGACGCGACATACTCCGACTCGAGGTAGCGCGTGATGTCACTCGTGCCGCCGACGACACGCCAGTCCATCAGGACGGTCTTGCCCGTCCGCTGCTGATACCACGCGCGGAACCCGCGGCCAAACTCCGAGCGGATCGCCTCGTTGTGTGGCGTGATGATGACCAGCGTGAGATCGCTGCGTTCGAGCGCCCGTTGCTTCGGCCGCAGGATGAACGGCAGCGCGATGATCGCCACCAGCGCTGCCAGGATGATCGCGCGCTTGAACATGGTGCGCTCAAGCCACCAGCACCACGACGTCCTCCGGGTCGGCCCGCGCATAGAGTTCCCCGCGCGCCGACTGCTCCACAAAGCGCGGGTTCAGCTCAAAGATTTTCAGGCGCATGCCGCCGCTGACAAAGACGTATTGCGCCACCTCGCCGAGGTAAACGCAGTCGCCAATGCGACCCTGCACCGCGTTCAGGCCCGGGTTTTCGCGGCTCAGGTTCCAGCATTCCGGCCGAATCGACACCGTCACGACGGCACCGACAGCCGGCTTCGCCTTCACATCGCCCAGCACGCCGACAAAATTGCCCACGGGCGTCTCCACTGTCACGTGGCCGTCGGTCAGGCCCAGAACCTTGCCCGGGATGAAATCCGTCTCGCCGATGAAATTGGCCACCGTCTTGCACGCCGGACGCCGGTAGATTTCGCGGGGCGAGCCCACCTGCAGGATGTGACCGCCGTCCATCATCGCAATACGGTCCGAAATCGACAGCGCCTCCTTCTGGTCGTGCGTGACGTAGACCGTCGTGAGTTTGAACTCCTTGCACACCCGCCGGATCTCGGCGCGCATTTCCAGCCGGAGCTTGGCGTCGAGGTTGGAAAGCGGCTCGTCCAGCAGGAGACATCGCGGCCGGATCACGAGCGCGCGCGCGAGCGCCACGCGCTGCTGCTGGCCGCCGGAAAGTTCGTTCGGCTTCCGCGCGGCATACGCGCCCATGTGTACCGATTCCAGCGCCTCGCCCACCCGCCGCTTGATCTCCGCCTTGCCCACCTTCCGTTCCTCCAACCCGAAGGCCACGTTTTCCGCGACGGTCAGGTGCGGCCACAGGGCGTAGCTCTGGAACATCATGCCGGTGTTCCGCTTGTGCGGCGCCAGGCGGGTCACGTCTTCCTCGCCAAACCGGATGCGTCCTTCGTCCGGGATGTAGAAGCCCGCCAGGCAGCGCAGCAGCGTCGTCTTGCCGCACCCGCTGGGTCCCAGCAGGAAAAACAGTTCCCCCGCCTCGATGGTCAGGTCCAGCGCCTGCACCGCGGTGACGGCGCCAAAACGCTTGGTAAGATGCTCGATGCGAATGGAAATCATGTTTACCGCGCCGCAGCCTGGGCGAAGGCGGGCCGCGCATGGGTCGCGCCGAAGCAAGATTTCAGGGTGGGCGGAGTCAAAGTAATTAGCCCGAACCGCGAAACGCCGTTGCCACGGCCGCCGCCCTTTGTCTCGCTCCCGCACCATGGCCTCCACGACCGCCGCCCTGCACCCTGACGTCGAAAGCATCCTAGTGAGCGAGGCCGCCATCCGCCAGCGCGTCCAGGAACTCGGGCGCGAACTCAAGCGGCTCTACGGCGACGACGAGATCACCGTCATCGCCATCATGAACGGCGCCATTCTTTTCACCGCCGACCTCCTCCGCCAGGTGGACAACGCCGTGCGCCTCGACTGCATCCGCACCAGCAGCTACGGCAGCGCCACCGAGTCGCACGGCACGCCCAAGATGGTCCATGGACTCACCCTCGACATCACCGGCCGCCACGTGCTGATCCTCGATGACATCCTCGACACCGGAAAAACCCTCTCGCTCATCACGTCCATGATCCGCGGCCTCAATCCCGCCAGCATCCGCGTGTGCGTGCTCCTCGACAAGAAGGGCCGCCGCCAGGTGCCGTTCGAGGCGGACTTGGTCGGTTTTGAGATCCCCGACAAGTTTGTCGTCGGCTACGGCCTCGACTTCGCGGAACGCTACCGCAACCTCAACTACATTGGCGTTCTCCGGCCCAAAACCTGAGCTGGCGAGCCCGCGTGATGGACCGATTTGTAATCCCGCCCACCCACCACTCGATGAAACTCAAGCTGCACCCCCTCGTTGTCGGGCTGTTCGCCCTTTCGCTCCTTTCGGCCTGCGCGAGCGAACGCGTCAAGGAGCAAGCCCGGAAGGAAAAGGCGAACAAGGATCAATACGTCGATTACTACCCCGTCGGCAGCAACATCCCGATCAAGGTGCCCAAGGACGATGCGCGCGTCTCCGCCCAGGAAACGGAGCGGACCCAGGAAATCTTCCGGGACATTCAGCGCAGCGGCACCAGTCCCGAGACGGGACCGCAAACCGGCATCCCCGGCGCGCAAAACGTTCCCACCCCGAAATAGTCTTCGACCCGTTTGTCGCGCTCCGGGCCTTCGCGCCGGCTAATTTCGCCGGCGCTTTTTGCTGCCGCGGTAGGTCGCCTCGGACTGGCTGGCCCGTTTGTAATCCCCGCTCTTCAGCGCGTCGATCTGGTCGCGCAGCACGGCGGCGCGCTCGAACTCCAGCCGCCCAGCCGCCTCCTGCATCTCGTCCTCCAGCTCCGCAATCACCGCCGCGACATCGTCCACCGCTTCCGCCACCGCCGGCTCCGCCCGTTCGCCCGTGCCATTGTAGGAATGCAGGCTCGCCTGCACGCCGCGCTTCACGCTTTGCGGCGTGATGCCGTGGGCCACGTTGTAGGCCAGCTGCTTTTCCCGCCGATAGGTCACCGTCGCCATCGTGCGCTTGATGGACTCCGTCTGATGGTCGGCATAGAAAATCACCCGACCCTTCTCATGCCGCGCCGCGCGCCCGGCGGTCTGGATGAGGCTCGTCTCGCTGCGGAGGAAACCTTCCTTGTCCGCGTCGAGGATCGCCACGAGCGCCACCTCCGGCAGGTCGAGACCTTCCCGCAGGAGATTGATGCCGATCAGCGCATCGAAATTTCCCAGCCGCAGGTTGCGCAGGATTTCCACCCGCTCGATCGCGTCGATGTCGGAGTGCAGATACTCGACCCGGATCTTCGCGTCGCGCAGGTAGGTCGTCAGGTCCTCCGACAAACGCTTCGTCAGCGTCGTGACCAGTACGCGCTCGCCCGCCGCGGCCGCGGCGCGGACTTCGCCAATCAGGTCCTCCACCTGGCCCTTGGTCGGGCGCAGCGTGATCTCCGGGTCCAGCAGACCCGTCGGGCGGATCAGCTGCTCGGCGACCACGGTGGAAAGACCGATTTCATACTGCGCCGGCGTCGCCGACACATACAGGGTTTGTCCGGTGACTTGGTTGAACTCCTCGAAGCTCTGCGGGCGATTGTCGAGCGCCGAGGGCAACCGGAACCCGAAGTTCACCAGCGTCGTCTTCCGCGCCTTGTCCCCATTGAACATCCCGCCGATCTGCGGCACCGTCGCGTGGCTCTCGTCGACCATCAGTAGGAAGTCCTTCGGAAAGAAATCGATCAGGCAGAACGGCCGCTCGCCCGCCTTCCGGCCCGTCAGGTGGCGCGAGTAGTTTTCGATGCCGTTGCAGAAGCCCATCTCCTGCAGCATCTCCAGGTCGTAGTTCGTCCGCATGCGCACGCGCTGCGCCTCGAGGAACTGCTGGTTCTTCTCGAAGAACGCCACCCGCTCATCCAGCTCCGCTTTGATGGCCGCGATCGCCGGGTCCAGCTTGCCGCGGCTGGTGACGTATTGATTCGCCGGGTAGAGGTCAAACTGGTCGAGCGAGCGCAGCACCTCGCCCGTCAGCGGGTCGAACTCACTCAGCGCCTCCACCTCGTCGCCGAAGAACTCCACGCGCAGCCCGTGCTCGAGATAGGCCGGCATGATGTCCACCACGTCGCCGCGCACGCGAAACCGCCCGGGCTTCAGCTCGATGTCATTCCGCTCGTAAATGTTGTCCACCAGGCCCTCCAGCAACCGCTGCCGGCCAAACGGCTGCCCGCGGCGCAGCGGGATGCGCATGGACGTGAACTCCTCGGGCGAACCCAGGCCGTAGATGCACGACACGCTCGCGATCACAATCACGTCGCGCCGCGAGACGAGCGAACTGGTTGTCGAGATCCGGAGGCGCTCGATCTCCTCGTTGATGGACGAGTCCTTCTCGATGAACGTGTCGCTGGACGGGATGTAGGCCTCGGGCTGGTAGTAGTCGTAGTAGCTGACGAAGTATTCGACCGCCGCCTCCGGGAAGAACGCCTTGAACTCCGAGTAGAGCTGCGCGGCGAGGGTCTTGTTGTGCGAAATGATCAGCGTGGGCCGCTCGCACTGGGCGATGACGTTCGCCATGGTGAACGTCTTGCCCGAGCCGGTGACGCCGAGCAGCGTCTGGTGCCGGTTCCCCGTGCGAATCGACGCCACGAGCTTCTCGATGGCCTGGGGCTGATCACCCTGCGGCGTGTAGTCCGAGCTGAGCTTGAAGAGTGAACCCATGAACCCGTGAGCGAATCCCCTAACGGCGCGAATGCAAACCCAGCACGAGGCGCTTGAGCGACCCTGCGCATTTTAGCCGGAAGCCAGGAAACCAGGAATCAGGCATGAACTGACGTGAATGTTACGGATGACTCGTTTGAAACTCCGCAGATGTGGGCAAAATCGGGCAGACTCATGGAGCAGGAGGAACTGAGCGAAAAGATCATCGGAGCGGCCATTCGGGTTCATCGTAGCCTGGGTCCGGGGTTCCTGGAGGCAATTTACGAGGAGGCATTGTGTGTGGAACTAGCCGCGCTTGAGTTGCACTTTGAACGTCAGCACCGGGTGGAAGTGCTCTACCGAGGCCAGCCAGTGGGCGAACATCGCCTGGACCTTCTCGTCGAGGACGTTGTGGTAGTGGAACTGAAGGCAGTTCTCGACCTGCAGGATATTTTCTACGCCACGTTACGGTCGTATCTGAAAGCAACAGGAAAGCCCTTCGGCCTGATTTTGAATTTTGCTTGCTCGACGCTCCAAGTGAAGCGCGTCGGCCCGGAGCAGCGGCCCGGGAACTAGCAGTTTCCTGGCTTCCGGCTAAAAAATCATAATCCAAACACCTTCAGCGCCCCATGCCACACTCCGGACCAGAACTTCCTCGCCTGGCTCGCGTCGCCTTGGGCTGAAACCTGCTGACACAGGAACACGCCCTGCCCGGAAAACAGGTCGTCGAAGAGCGGGTTCACGTTGCGGTAATAGCCCCAAAACGTCTCCGCCCGCACCGGCTCGTAGGCCAGGTTCGGCGTAAACCCGATCGTCGCATCCTGGTTGATCCGACGCGCCGGGTTCGGGTTGGCCTCGCGCGGCAGCAGCCACTCAGCCCGCACCCCGCGGTTGCCGACGAGGATCAGCCGGCAGGGCCCGACAAATTCGAAAAACCGGAACTGCAACGTCACCCACGCCTGCCAACGAAACAGCTGCCAACGGCGTCGAATGGTGAGCCCCTGGTTCGGCGCGCGGATCACGCCCACGAGGAAACTCGGCCGGATCACCATCGCTGACCCCACCGGCAGCGTCACGATCGCCAGTTCGCTGTGCGCGTCGTTCGGGTTGGACAGCGTGCAACCTTGGTCACCCGCCGGCCGCACATTCCGCAACTCCACCAGCTCGGTCAGCCCGGCCGCGATGCACGTGAAAGGGATGCTCCAGTCCAACACGAAACTCGTCTTGCGTTTCAAGCCTTCATCCGACGCCTGCAGCAGCTTCTCCTTCACCAGCAGCCGTTCACCCGGCTGCAGCGTCACGTCGGTCGAAACCCGGCTGATGCCGATCCGGGGCAACTCGCCCATCTCGGGCGTCAGTTGCACTGGGCGGCCACGGGCGATCCACGGCGCCAAGATGTGATACATCGCCAGCTTGCCCACCGTCGGCCCGAAAAAATACAGGCCGAGGATGATCGTCACCCACCACTTCACCTTTAGCCGGCCCACTTGGTAATTCCACGCGAGGTCCAGGTAGTGCAGCACCTTCGAGCGCTTCGCCTCCACCGCCTTGAGCTGCACGTCCAGCTTGCCCAGCGCGATCTCCAGCCCATCCCGCTCCCACGTCGTGCGGGTATATTCGGTCTGCAGCGCCGCCACCTTTGCGGCCGCCTCGTCCCGCATCGTTTCCAGCTTCGCGCGACGCTCCGAGTTGGCCTTCTGCTGCGCGTCGCCCGTCAGGCGGTCCCAGGTGCTGTCCAAGCCTTTCAATTGGGCAATCACCAGGTCCGTCTGGCGGATGCGGTCCTGCTCGGTGGCGACGTCACGGGTGATTCGCTCCAGCCGGCTGTGCACGTCGCCCAGGGCCGACTGGATCTTCGCCCGCTCGCCGGTGAGCGTCCGCAGCGCATCCTGCCGCCACTCGTCGAAATCGACGTTGTCCTTCAAAAACAGCCACAACCCGCACGCCACCACGGCCAGCCCCAGGATCAGCCCTGCCGTGGCGGCCTTCTGGCAGAGCCAGCGAGTCAGTTTAAGCAGTGCGCCCATGTTATCATGCCCCGTTGAGGGGTTGATTAGTGCGGATATTCAAGGAGTTGCTGGCCCGAAGCCAATTGCTAAACCCCCTGATTTTGCCCATGTTCGCCACATTCGCAACGGTCCCCTCCGTCTTCCCCAACCTTCCGTCCCCATGTCCAAAGCCATCATTTCCGCGCTCTACAACTCCGACGTCTTCACGATGGCGTGCCGCCAGTTCGACCAGGCCGCCGACGCCATCAACCTGCCCGAGGCCATCCGGGACCGCACCAAATACCCCCGCCGCTGCCTCGCCGTCAGCCTGCCCGTCCGCCGCCTCGATGGCAGCGTGACCGTCTTCGAGGGCTACCGCGTCCAGCACAACCTTTCCACCGGCCCGTCCAAGGGCGGCATCCGCTTCCACGAACACGTCACCATCGGCGAGGTCGCCGCGCTCGCCATGTGGATGAGCTGGAAATGCTCCCTCGCCGGCCTGCCCTACGGCGGCGCCAAAGGCGGCGTCATCGTCGATCCCAAGCTCCTCACCGAGAACGAACTCGAGCATCTCTCCCGCCGCTACATGCAGGAAATGGTCAGCTTCCTCGGGCCGCACACCGACGTCCCCGCGCCGGACGTCGGCACCAACGAGAAGATCATGGGCTGGATGATGGACACGTATTCCACCCACGTCGGCCACCTTTCGCCCGCCGTCGTCACCGGCAAGCCGATCGCCCTCGGCGGCTCGCAGGGCCGCCGCGAGGCCACCGGCGCCGGTGTCGCCTACCTCATCAAAAAATACCTCGAGGACATGAAGGTCCCGATCAACAAGGCCACCGCCGTCATCCAGGGCTTCGGCAACGTCGGCAGCGAAACCGCCATCGCCCTCGAGTCCTACGGCGCGAAGATCATCGCCATCTCCGACTACACCGGCGGCATCTACAACGCCAAGGGCATCAACATCAAGAAGGCCCTCGCTTACCTCGCGTATGCCAAGGTGCTGAAGGACTTCGATGGCGGCGAACCCATCTCCAACGACAAGCTGCTCGAGCTCAAGTGCACCGTGCTCGTCCCGGCCGCACTCGAACGCGTCATCACCGACAAGAACGCCAAGAAGATCCAGTGCCGCCTCCTCGCGGAGGCCGCCAACGGCCCGACGACCAACGCCGCCGACAAGATCATCGAGGACCGCGGCGATATCGAGCTGATCCCCGACGTGCTCTGCAATTCCGGCGGCGTGATCGTGTCGTATTTCGAGTGGCTGCAGAACCTCTCCAGCTTCTACTGGAGCCGCGACGAAGTGATGCAGAAGCTCTACGTGATGCTCGACCGCGCCAAGGAGTCCGTCGACGCGCAGAAGCGGAAGTTCAAGTTCAGCCGCCGCCTCGCCGCCCTCACCCTCGGCATCGGCCGCGTCGCCGAAGCCAAGGCCGCGCGCGGGTTGTTCCCGTAAATTCAGCCCGCAGGGATCGATTGTGAACGCGCCTCAGAAATCTCGATTGCGCAATTTCTTCTCGACTGCGGACTTCCTCATTCTGTGCTGGGGCGTTATCATCCTGACGTTTGGTTCAGGCCTCTACTACAGCCACTGGTCGTTCCGAAACTGGCTCAGAGAAATTATCGATATCATTTGGCCGCTAGCATTTCTCGTGGGGTTGCTACTTTTACTTGCAGCCCATGCCACTCGGGAGACGACAAAGAGCCATGAACAAGCGTATCCTTTCATGAAGTTCGCCGCACTCTCATTTATGCTCTCGGCTTTCACTCTGTGGCTGCACCATCGAGGGTTTCTCTAGCACCAGAGGGAAGGCGCCTGAAACGAGACATGCCTTGAATCCAGAAAAGTCGACCGTGCGGCCGCGCTGATAATGAAGCCCACCCAACTGCTGCGCTTCACCGGGGCGGTGGAACGCGATTCCTCCATCGAGGTTTGGATGAAGGCTCATGCGGATGACTTGGGCATCCTCGCGCGGCACTGGTTCGCTGTGATGCGCGGGTGCGGCGACGACGTCCGGGAGCTGTTGCACGACGGGCACCCCACGGCGTGCGTCGGCGATGCGGGCTTTGGCTACGTTAACGTTTTCACGGCCCATGTGAATGTCGGTTTCTTTCGCGGCGCAGCACTGGCCGACCCGTACGGCCTGCTGGTGGGCACAGGGAAGTTCATGCGGCACGTGAAACTCGTCCCAGGCCTCGAACCCGACGTGGGCGCGCTGACCCAACTGATCACGTCCGCTTACGAAGACATGAAGGCTCGAGTCACCGCCGAGCTCAGGCAGAACGCCTAAGCCCATGCCCTCGCCGTCCACTCCCGCCGCCGCCGTCCAGCGCCAGCTCGACGCCTACAACGCCCGCGACCTTGACGGCCTCCTCGCCATCTACGCCGACGACGCCGAGCTCTTCGAGCACCCGGCCAAACTCCTCGCGCGGGGCACCGCGGAGCTGCGGCAGCGGTTCGGCCTGCGTTTCCAAGAGTCCAACCTCCACGCCACACTGGTGAACCGGATCGTCTGCGGCGCCACAGTCATCGACCACGAGCGCGTCACCCGCACCTTCCCGGAAGGCCCCGGCGAGATCGAAGTGATCATGATCTACGAGGTGCAGGACGGCCGGATCGCCCGGGCATGGACGATTCCCGGCGCCAAGAAACTCCTGGGCTGAAGCGCCGACCCAACAGGCCGGCCTGCCGGAACAGGCGACAGCAGCCCGCGTTCAGGCGGGCCTCACAGCCACCAGAAACACGCCCCAACGATCGCGGTGGGAACCAGCGCACCGGCCAGCAGGCCGCCGGGCGAGATGCCGCCGGGAAAGTATTTTGCGAGGATCGCCTGACCGGCGGGATTCGGCGCGTTCGCGATCACGGTCAAGCCGCCGCCCGTCACCGCACCGGCCACAACCGCGTATTTGAAGCCCTCCGAGAACCCCGGCACCAGCGTCGCCAGGTAGGTGATCGCCGCGTTGTCGTTGAACGCGGTCAGGCCGGTCGAGCCCAGAAAAAGGCTCGGCTCGTTGAGACTCGAGAGCACCGGCTCGATCCACCATCCCTGCAGCCCGCCGTGCACTACCAGACCGGCGAGGAAAAAACCGACGAGCACCGGCGACGCCAGGTTGATCGGCGTCTGGTGGTGCGCCGTCGCCTGCGTGAAGGCGATGAAGAACAGGAACGCCCCGACGAAGATCGCCGGATAGTGCGCCGCCCAGACCGCAAAGCCCAGGAACGCCAGATGCGTCGCGACCACCCAGAAGGGCACGCGTTCGCGCGGATCCTTCTCGTCGTCGCCCCGCACCGGCTTCATCACCGCGAACTCCGCGCGAAACGCCCAGTAGTAAAGCAGCGTCGCCACCACGATGCCGACGCCCGCCTTCCAGCCGAAATTCGCCGCCATGTGCGCCAGTCCCCAATGCCACGGCCCCGCGACCATCAGGATCGGCGGCGCCGCGAAGTGCGTGAACGTGCCGCCCACCGAGATGTTCACGAACAGGAGCCCCAGCGTCGCATACATCAGCCGCGGACTCGGCTTCAGCGCGTAGAATTTCTTCGCCAACAGCAGCGCCGCGATCGTCATCGCCGCCGGCTCCGTGATGAACGAGCCCAGCACCGGCGCGATGATCAGCGTCGCCAGCCACCACGCGCCGGGCGAACCCTTCCCGAGCGACGCCACCCGCTGCATCAAGCTCTCCACCAAGTCCAACACCGGCCGTGTCGCCGCCATCGCCATCACCACCACGACGAACATCGCCTCGGTGTAATTCACGCTATGCCCCAGATAATTGATCGCGGTGTCGAGGCCCTTGCAGCCCACGATCACGACTGCCAGCACCACGGCCCAGATGCCGAAGATCGCCTCGACCTCACCGAAGAAGTGCAGGATTTGCCCGAAGAAACTCCGCTCGACCGGCTCGCCGTCCTCGCCCACCTCGGCCGGGCGCCCTTCCTCCTTCCGGGTCCGTTGATACCGCGCCTCCACGTCGTGTGACCAGTGCCGGATCCGGCCCGCCATGAACGTGTGGATGATCGCGAGCAGGAAAATCAGCGTCGCCGCCAGGTTGACCGGCTCCGCCTGGATCCTGTCCAGCAAGATGCGGCCGAGCCCGGCTTGGGCGCTTTGGTGATAAGCCTCAAGCGGGAGCGGAAACGGCGGAGTCGGCACAGCGGTCATGGCAGGGTTAAGAGCTGGTCCAGGGACAGGATGAAACTCGCCGCCTCGGCCTTGACCCGCGGACGCACCACGTAGCGGCCAAACCCGATGAACCGATCCACCACCGGCTTGGCTTCCAGATCGCTCACGCCGTCGCCCACCATCACCGTGATCGCCGGCTGCAGCTCACGCCGCAGCGCCGCGATGACCTCCGGCTTTCCGCCCGAGCGCGTCGTGGGAAACGACGCATCGTATCCGCCGTAATTTCCATCCACCGTAAATTTCAATCCGACCGCCTCCACCCGCGCCACCCCGAGAAAATCCGCCAGCGGCCAAATCGCCTGCGAAAACCCGCCGCTCACGATCACCGGCGTCCAGCCCCACGTGACCAGCTTCGCGATCGTCTCGCGCGCCGTCGGTTCGACGGTCTCGACGTAACGCTGTCCCACCGCTGCGACATCCTCCGCCCGCGGTTCTATGATCTCCAAGCGCCGCCCAAACACACTTTCGAGGGGCACAAGCCCTTCCATCGCGTCATTGGTCATCTGCTCCACGCGACCCAGCACGGCGGGACCGCGCAGCCGGGCCAGCTCGTCGACGCCTTCAATGGCGCTCAGCGTGCTGTCGCAGTCGAAGCAGATCAGCTTGGGGCCGGGCATGCCAGCGATACAGCCAGTGCGGGGAACCGTCTGCCAACAAAAAGATTGGTTGGCGTAGCGCAGGCGTCCCGCCTGCTCCGATCGCAGACGCCGGCGGGGACGCCTGCGCTACTCCCGACCTCGACCCACAAAAAACCCTCCGCGGCTTTCACCGGGAGGGCTTCAAAGACGAACCGAAGCAAACGCGCTTACTTCTTGGACGAGCGCTTGAACTTCGACGTGAACTTCTCGACGCGGCCGGCCGTGTCCACGAGGCGCTTCTCGCCGGTGTAGGCGGGATGCGAATCCATGGTCACGTCGCGCGGGACGACGAAGTATTCCACACCATCGATCTGCTCCTTGCGGGCGGACTTCATGGTGGAACGGGTGAGGAAACGACGGCCGGTACCGATGTCGAGGTAGCAGACGTTGTTGAGAGTGGGATGGCCTTCGGCTTTCACGGGGATGGAGTGGTTGGATCAGCCCTGCCGAGCCTTGTAGCGCGGCTCGACCTTGTTGATGACGTAGATTTTGCCCTTGCGACGCACGACCTGGCAGGCCGGGTGACGCTTCTTGGCGGATTTAATGGAGGAAACGACTTTCATAAAAGGGGTCAAAACAGAGGCCACCCCAACCCCTGTCAACCGAAATGTCCGGCTGGTAGTGTCCCAGCGCGAAAATCCGGCACAGCCAAGTCGACCCATGCCCCGGCCAGCCCCCTCGTAGGTCGGGCTTTACGCCCGATATCCTCAAGGCCGTATCGGGGATAAACCCCGACCTACAACCGAACCTGCCCAGTCCCTCAGGCCTTGTATTGGGGCGGCAGCGCCGCCCACGCGACGGGCATGCCCCAGCGCTCGAACGGGCTGTGACTCCAGCCGGCGCGGGTCGCGTCCCAATAGCCGATTTCCACGGCGCCGTCGTCCATCTTGACCAGCACATGTTCGTCCGCCTCGGGATACTGCTTTTCCAAGGGGATCCAATTCATCTGAGCGGAGAATTCCGCCACGCCAACTTTCCCGGACACCTGATGATATTTGTTCGCTTGAAGGAGCATGCCTCAAGGAAGCGAAGCCCTAGTCAGCGCCGCAAACGGAAAGAAAAATCATTGGACCCTAACCGCCTACCCCACATGGCCCTAGTGCCCTAGGGACCAGCCAGAAGCCCCATTCCCGGCGTTTACGAATTAAGCCGGAAGCCAGGAAGCCAAGAATCGATGCCTCCGCGTCTGGTTCCTGGTTTCCTGGCTTCCGGCTAAACCATCCTCATCTCCGCGCCTCAGTTCCGGCTCGGGTCGTCAGGCTCGCCCGCCAGCAGCCGCCACTCCTCGCTCATCGCGCTGAGCACGGTGCGCCACAGGCTGTCATCCTGCGAATGCTCCAGCAAATCGCCCGGGATGTCAGCCACGACCCACGTGTTGTGCTTCAATTCGTTTTCCAGCTGCCCGCGCGACCAGCCCGAATAGCCGAGATAGGCCCGCACCTGCGCGCCCGTTTCGCTGGCGAGCTGGATGGCCTTGTCCGGCTCGATGCCGAAATGCAGCTGAAATCCATCCTCGCGATCCTGCCACGCCACCAGCAGCAGCTGCTTGGGCTGCACCGGCCCGCCCGAAAACACCGGCACCGCGCCGAGCGCGCCCAGCGCAAACTCGCCGTTCAGCTCACCCAGCCGCTTGCCCAGCGGACGGTTCATCACGACACCCATCGCACCATCGGCATTGTGCGCCGACATCAGCACCACCGTCCGCCGGAAATTCGGGTCCTTCATCGCAGGATGCGCCAGCAGCAACGAACCTGCGATACTCTGCTTGGTGGTTTTGCGACGTTCGCGCATGACTCAAGTCCTATGTCTAGAGCTGCAGGATCTTCACCCCGGCCTCCGCCAGCACGGGCGCGACCAGCGGGTCATTCATGTAATCGAGCCGGTAGCGCACCTCCGCAATGCCAGCCGCGGCCATGATCTTCGCGCAGTTGATGCAGGGATAATGCGTCACATACGCCACGCAGCCCTCGACCGCACTGCCGCGCCGCGCGGCATCCGCCACGGCGTTCTGCTCGGCATGCACCGTCCCCTGCTCATGTCCATCCCGCACGCGCGTCACATGCGGCGTACCGGGCAAATTGCCGTTGTAGCCGGCGGCCACCAGGCGGTTCTTGCGCGCGCCGCCCGTCACGATCACGCAGCCAACATGCAGCCGCTCGCAATTTGAGCGCGTGGACATCAACACCGCGGTGGCCATGAAATACTCGTCCCACGAGGGACGCCCCGGAAATTTTTCCGCCGCGGCGGCAATCAGGTCCACGGCGCTGGGTTCGTCTTGGGTCATATAAATCGCCGCGACTCTGGACAGCCCCCGCGACGCGGGCAATCTTCGTCTCAACCCATGCCCCGCATCCTTCAGCCCGAGCTGCTCGACTCGCTCCCGCCCGACCATCCGGATGCCCAGCACAACCGCCGTGATCTCCAGCGGATCAACCGCCTCATGGGCAACTATCGCTGGTTCGCCCGCAAGCTGCCGCCCTTGCTTCGCCCCGGGGAAATTGCCTTGGAACTCGGCGCCGGCACCGGCGAACTCGCCGGGAGCTTGGCCGACCGTGGGATTGCCGTGGACGCCCTCGACCTCTGGCCGACGCCGACGACGTGGCCGGCGAACCGGCGCTGGCATCGGGCCGATCTCCAGAATTTTGTGGGTTACGGAGACTATCCCGTCTTCCTCGGCAACCTGATCTTCCATCAGTTTTCGGACGACAATCTGGGCGCGCTCGGCGCCCAACTGCGGGCGAGCGCCCGCGTCATCCTCGCCTGTGAGCCCGTGCGCCGGACGCTGTCCCAAACATTTTATCGCCTGTTTGGGCCACTTATGGGCGCCAATCATGTCAGCTTGCATGATGCCCATGTCAGCATTGCCGCCGGTTTTTGTAACGACGAACTGCCTCGCGCGTTGGGACTCACCTCCGCCGATTGGAATGTCCACTGCTCGACCACCGCGCTCGGCGCATATCGCATGATTGCCGTCCGCCGTTCATGACGACGCGCCCGATTGAAATCGTCGGCGGCGGTCTCGCCGGACTCGCCCTCGGCACCGCCCTGAGCCGGGCCGGCGTGGCCGTGACGGTCTTCGAGGCCGGAGACTACCCCCGGCATCGCGTGTGCGGCGAATTCATTACTGGTCTGACCGCCAGCACCGTGGCCCGCCTCGGACTCACGCCGATCCTCGCCGACGCCCTCCGCCACCGCGAGGTCGCATGGTTCCTGCGGGACGCCCACGTGCGCATCCAGCGCCTGCCCTCACCCGCGCTGGGCCTCAGCCGGTTCGTGCTTGATGCGCGCCTCGCCGCCGCCTTCCAGGAATCGGGCGGAAGCTTGCAAACCCACACCCGCGTGACCGATCCCGTCGCATCGGCCGGGCGGATTTTCGCCACGGGACGTCGCCGGAGCCGGTCCGCGTGGCTCGGTCTAAAGATCCACGCGCGCAACCTGGCGCTCACCCGCGATCTCGAACTCCACCTCGGACAGCAGGCCTACGTCGGCCTCACCCGCGTCGAGGATGGCATGGCCAACATTTGCGGCCTTTTCCATCGCCACGAACTTTGCAGCCGGGGTTCGGACCTGCTGCTGGGCTATCTGCAAGCCGCCGGGCTCACGACCGTGGCCGATCGCATTGCCGTGGCGGATCTGGACGCGGATTCCTTCTGCGCGGTGGCGGCCGTGGGCTTCGATCGCCGCGTTCCCACCTCTGATCGTGTGCAACTCGGCGACGCCTGCGCGATGATTCCGCCTTTCACCGGCAACGGCATGGCCATGGCGTTCCAAAGTGCCGAGGCGGTCCTCGACCCGCTCCTCGCCTACGCGCGCGGCGAGGCCACCTGGCGCACCACCTGCCTCGCGTGCGACCGCGCACTGCGCCGCCGCTTCCGCCTGCGACTGGCCTCCGCCGCGATCCTGCATCCGTATTTGCTTCAACCGGGCGGGCAGCGCTGGCTTTCCCGACTCAGCCGCGCCCGGCTCCTTCCGCTCCGCCCACTCTACGCTTTGCTTCACTGAGCATGCATCTCCACGCCCTCGCCACCGCCGTTCCGCCCGCGACCTTCACCCAGGCCGAGTGCTGGGAACTCGCGCAGCGCTCCAACGTCCGGTCGCGCCTCAAGAAGCGCTCGATGCTCATCCTGCAAACCATCCTGCGCGGCGAACACGGCATCGCCAACCGGCACTTTGCCGCACCCGACATCGAGCACGTCTTCGACCTGACCGCCGACCAGCTCAACACCATCTTCCGCGCCGAAGCCCCGAAACTCGCCGGACGCGCCCTCACCGCCGCGCTCACTCAGGCCGGCTTCAAACCCGCCGAACTCGATGCGTTGCTCATCTGCACCTGCAGCGGGTATCTCTGCCCCGGTGTGACCAGCTACGTCGCCGAGCAACTCGGCCTGCAGCCCAACGCCTTCCTGCAGGACCTCGTCGGCCTCGGCTGCGGTGCGGCGATTCCCACGCTCCGCGCCGCCAGCCACATCCTCGCCGCGCAACCCAACGCCACCGTTGCGTGCGTCGCGGTGGAAATCTGTTCTGCCGCGTTCTACCTCGACGACGATCCCGGCGTCCTCATCAGCGCCTGCCTGTTCAGCGATGGCGCCGCAGCCACGATTTGGCGCGCGACGCCCGGGCCCACCGGCCTGCGCGCCTTCGACTTCAACACGCTTCACCTGCCCGCCGACCGCGATAAACTCCGGTTCGAGCAGCGCGACGGCAAGCTCCGCAATCTTCTCCATCGCTCCGTGCCCGAACTCGCCGCCGCCGCCGTCGGCAAACTCTGGGCCGATCGCGGACCGCGCCCCGTTTCCGGCGTCGTGGCGCATCCGGGCGGTCGCGATGTGCTCGAGGCGATCGCGCCCGTCGTCGCGCCCCACTCGCTTGATGCGAGCACGCGCACCTTGGCCGCCAATGGCAACATGAGCAGTCCGTCCGTGCTCTTCGCCTTGGAGGAGGCGCTGAAGACCGCGCGCCCCGATGCCAGCGGAGATTTTTGGCTCGTGAGTTTTGGGGCAGGCTTTAGCGCACATAGCTGCCGCCTCGGCCCCAGCCATGACCAAGCTCGCTGACCTCGTCACCTACTGCGACCGCCGCACGAACCGCGCGGGATTCAAGGATTTCCGTGGCGCCTACAACGGACTCCAATTCAAGAACGACGGCCGCGTCACGAAAATCGGCGCCGCCGTCGACGCCGGCCTCGTGCCCTTCCAGCTCGCGGTGGCAGCCGGCGTCGATTTCCTGATCGTCCACCATGGCATGTTCTGGGACATGCCGCATCGCCTCGACGGCCCGATCCGGCACCGCGTGGCACCGCTCAAGCGTGGCAACTGCGCCGTCTACTCCAGTCACCTTCCCCTCGATGCCCACCCGCAGCTGGGCAACAACGCCCTGCTCGCCCGCCAGCTCGGCCTCACGCCGCGGCGCCGTTTCCTGAGCCTCGCGGGCACGCCCATCAGCTTCATCGCCCCCAGCCGGCTCCGCCGCGCCGCCTTGCGTCGGAAACTCGAGGCGCTCTACCCGCGCGTCGTCGCCGTCGAATACGGCTCAACCGCGCCGCACCACATCGCGTTCTGCAGCGGCAGCGGACGCAGCGCGGTGCCGGAGTTGCGACCGGCGGGCGTCGACACGCTCGTGACGGGCGAGTTGCGGGAGGAGCATTTCAACCAGGCGCAGGAGCAGAAGCTGAACCTCTACTGCTGCGGCCACTACGCGACGGAAGTCCACGCCGTGCAGGCGCTCGCCGCGGAGCTCGCCCGCAAATTCCACCTGCCGTGGGAATTCATCGCCACGGAAAACCCATTTTGACCCCGCGGAACCGCCCCGCAAGTTGGGATTGTCGTCTCCCGGCTCTTGCGTTTTGCTGTCCCTCCCATGAAGAAGATCGCCATTCTGCACGGCCCCAACCTCAACCGCCTGGGCAAGCGCGAGCCGGAAATCTATGGCACGGCCACGCTGCGCGATTTGGAAAAGCAAATCCGTTCCGAGGCGCGCGCGCTGGGCTTCGCGCCGGTCTTCTTCCAGTCCAACCATGAAGGCGCGCTGATCGATGAGATCCACCGCCTCGCGGATCGCGGCATCACGGCGTTCATCGTCAACTTTGGCGCCTATTCCCACACCAGCATCGCGCTGCGCGACGCGCTCTCGAGCACGGGCCTGCCGGCGGTCGAGGTGCACATTTCGGATATCAAAAAGCGAGAAAAGTTCCGTCGCCACTCCATGACCGCCGGCGCCTGCATCGCCATGATCAGTGGTCGCGGTTTTTTCGGTTACACGCTGGCACTTCGGCGCTTGACCACGGTCTGAGCCGCATGCTTCAGCCTTCCATGGAGCTCGCCGAGACCGACCTCGCCCAACCGCGCTGGCTGGTGTGCCACACGCGTCCGCGCTGCGAAAAGAAGTTCGCCGCGCTGCTGGCCGCCGAGGAGCTCCCCCATTACCTGCCCCTCCTCACGAGTGTGCGCCGCTACGGCGCGCGCACCCGGAGTTTCACCAAGCCGCTCTTCGCCGGCTACGTCTTCGCGCAGGTGGCTCCGCTATTCCAAACACGGCTCTACCAGCAGGACCTGCTCGCCCGCGCCATCGAGATCACGGACGAGGCGCGTTTTCTGCGCCAGATCGCGGAAGTCCGCGCCGTCGTCGCCTCCGGCTACGAGCTGAGCGTGCGCCCGCTGCTCCGGCGCGGCCGCCGCGTGCGGATCGTCGCCGGGCCGCTGCGGGGACTTGAGGGCGAAGTCGATGATCCCACCCACCCGGAGGGTGTCGTGCTCTCCGTCGACGTGCTGCAACAGGGCCTGCTCGTCAAACTGCCGGCAGCGAATCTCCAAATCCTGCCCTGACCGCCATGACGCCGCGCCTCATTTTCCGCAGCGCCACCCTCGCCCTCGCCTTTGGAACTGCTGTCGTTCTCGCCCGTGCCCAGAGCACGGTGCCGTCGCAGGCCACGTCGCTTTCCAACCTCGGCGAACTGCTGGACCGCCTCCCGAATTTTCCCGGTTTCGACCTGCCGGGTTTCATGCCGAAGGACGTGTTCCAATTCTACAGCAGCCCGCACTTCGGCGACCTGGTGCACCGCGATTTCATGCGCGTCCCGGTCGGCCTGCGGGCCAAGATCGACCAAAACTACCAGGCTCACCTCGAGATCGAGGGCTACTTCACGCATGGCCTCGGGCACGCCGCCGGCTACGGGCTCGACCGGCTCGAAACCGGCATCAAATACGATTCAACCCGTCCTTCTCCCACGTCGCCGAATTTGTTGTGGAGCACCGGCATCGACTTCGCCACGCCGCTCGACCATCCCCCGATGGAGATCACCGACGGCTACCGGCACACGGTGCCCTACGTCGCCGTTTCCAAGCTGCTCGCACCTGACTGGTCCCTCACCGGCTACAGCACGCTGGGCATAGACCTGCTGGCGCATACCGACCTGCCGTCCAATTTCGGGCGCAACCAGCTGCACTCAAACTCGTTCACCCTCTCCGGCGGCGTCACCCGGGACTGGAAGACATTCCAAACCCTCCTGACCGCCAGCTACAGCTCCACCGCGCTCTTGAGCGACGAGCACCACCAGGTGTTCGGCCTGCGGCCCGCCGTGGTTTTCCCCCTGACCCGCTGGCAGGGCCGGCACACACGGCTCACCGCCACGTTCGGCGGCTGGTCCATCTGGGGACCGGACGGTCATGAGCTGGGTGCCAGCGGCAGCGTCCGGCTGGAATTTAATTACAAGACCCAAGGCATCGCGCGCTGACCGCGTCGCCCGCGGCCCTGCGTCGCCGCACAACCCGGCTGAGGCTCAGTGGCCGAAGTGCAGCCAGAGCAGGTGCGCAACGTGCATCGTGGCGCAGGCCGCGAGCGCCGCCGCTACGTCGTCGATCACCACGCCCCAGCCGCCCGGCAGGTCCTGCAGCCGGTTGATGCCGAATGGCTTCAGGATGTCGAACAACCGGAAGAGTCCCAGGCCCACGAGGAACACCGCCCAGGGCGGCAGCGGACCCACCAGCGACCGCCAGCCAAGGAAGCACAGCGGCATCACAACAAATTCATCGAGAATCACCTCGCCCGGATCCTTGCGCGCGAGCCGGAACTCCGCCTCGCCGCAGATCGCCACGGCGAGGTAGCAGGTAAACACGCTCAGCAGCACCGTGGCGACAGCGCCAAGCGGATAGAAAAACACCGTGAAATACAGCATTCCCGCCACCGAGCCCCACGTCCCCGGCGCCGGCAACTTCCGGCCCACCGGGCCCAGTCGCGCGAGGGCCAGCACGAGCTGCGTGGATAAAAAGCGCGGCCAGATCGGCTGTTGCAGCTTCATAGGTCGCCGGCAGTGAAAACCACGCCCTTGAAACGCATGACATAGCGCCAGCCCGACCAGACGGCGAGGAAGGTGCCGATGATGAAGATGGCGAGGCCAATCTTGTGCACATATTCGACGAAGCTGCTCAAATCCATCGTCGGCACGAAATGCGCCCAGTCCCGCGCCGCCATCGGCGCGCCGAGCAGGAAGCCGAGCGCGATCAGCTGCGTCACGGTCTTCGACTTGCCCCCGCCATCCGCGGCCACGATCACGCCCTTCGACGCCGCCACCATGCGCATGCCCGTGATGAGGAACTCCCGGCACATCGTGATCAGCGCAAACGGCACCGGGATCACCTGCTGGTTCACCAATGCGATCACGAGGCCGACCACCATGATCTTGTCCGTCAACGCGTCCATCAGCTTGCCGAACGTGGACACCTGGTTCCGCTTCCGCGCGAGGTAGCCGTCCAGCCAGTCGCCGATGGCGCAGGCGATGAAGAGCCAGAACGCCAGCGACGCCGCCCCCAGCCAGTCGCTATACATCAGGCCCACGATGACGAACATCAGCGGGATCCGGGACAGCGTGATGAGGTTGGGGAGATTCATGCCGGCGAAGCGACGGTTATGCACGGCCCGGGATTCGCAACGCAATCCCGGAACGGCCGGCGCAGCCATTCTCCGCTTTCCCTGCGGCGGATTTCCTGCCTTGGTGTGGCTCGACCTGCCATGCGCCACTGCATTTATCCCGGCACCTTCGACCCCATCACTTACGGTCACCTCGACGTGCTCGCGCGCGCCGCCAACCTGTTTGATCGCGTCACCGTCGCCGTGGCCGACAACCCCGGCAAGGCCCCGTTGTTCTCCGTCACCGAACGCCTCGAGATGCTCCGCCCGAACCTCGCGAAATTCGCCAACGTCGATATCACGCCGTTCGACGGCTTGCTGGTGGATTTCTGCCTCGAGCAGAAGGCCGACGCCATCATCCGCGGCCTGCGCGCGCTCTCCGACTTCGAGTTCGAGTTCAACATGGCGCTGATGAACCGGCACCTGAAGCCGCAGGTGGAAACCATCTTCGTGATGCCCAACGAGCAGTTCAGCTATACCAGCTCCTCGCTCGTGAAACAGGTGGCCAAGTATGGCGGTGACGTCGGGCATTTCGTGCCCGCCAACGTGGCCGAAGCGCTCAAGAAGGCCTTCAAGCGCTGAGCGATGACCGCCGCGGCACCGTTGTCGCCGACCGGGGATCTCGTGATTCAGACCGCCCGGCGCGAGGTCGCCCCGGGTGAGGAATGCACGCTCATCGTCACGCTCAGCGCGCAACCTGCCGCGCCGCTCGAGCAGTTTGAGCTAACCTTCCCCGGCTTCACCGCTTTGACCCCGCCCGCAGTCCGACCGGAGGGCGGAGTGACAGTGCGCGGCCGCCTGGATCGACCTGGATTTCACGCCTTCGCAGCCGCGGCGCTCATCGACGGACGTCACGTCACCGGCCGCGATTATTTCGTCGTCCGCGACCCGCCGCCGTTTACCGCGACCCACGAGGCCGGCTACTACGTTTTCCTCGGCTGCGGCGACTGCCCGATCGTCATCGAGAAGGAGACACATGCGTTGGCGGATTGGACTCTCCAGCAATGGAAGGACCTCGTTTCCTGGATGGGCGCCAACGGCATGAACCGGCTGTGGACGCTCGTGAATGGCTACACGCTGGTCTACCCGTCGAAGCGCTGGCCGGCTTTGCGCGACCGTTACGCACGCAACGTCCGCGAGGATTTCCTCCGCGAGCTCATCGACCACGCCCACGGCTGCGGCGTGAAGATTTACCTGATGCTCACGACCGACGGCCACGCGCGGGACTTCAGCCAGGCCTACCCCGAAGCCGCGCGGCAGGACGCTTCGGGAGAGCCCGGCGTCCACTACGGCCTCGCCCTCGAGCATCCGCTGACCCGCGACTACATCTTCGGCGTCCTCGACGAGGTATTGGAACTTTATCCCAACGCCGACGGCATCGCCGTCCACCCGACGGAGAGCGATCCCGACCGTTTCAACCCCGAGTCGCTCGCCGCCTACCGCACCGAAACCGACCGCGACCTGCGCGCCGAGCCCAAGGAAGCTCGCCGCGCCTGGCACAACCTCGCCTTTGCCCGCTTCATGCGCGAGTTCGCCGCGCGCTGCCACCGCCACAATCCCGCCCTCGACCTCGTGATGGCCAACTGCTGGTGGCAGGATGACCATGTGACCATCAACCACGCCACCCTCCCACCCGACATGCGCATCGCCGTCTGGCACTACGCGTGGGAGGACACCGAGGCCAAGCCCTGGCCGATCTTCCGCTGGCACGAAGCCTTCGGCGCCGACCGGCTGATCTACGTCCCCACGAGTCAGTCCTACCTCTATCCCAAGGACCCTTGCCAAGTCATGACCCGCCACATCGGTATCGACCTTCTGGTCAGCACCGCCGCCACCCTCGGCGTGCGCAACACGATGTATTTCGCCGGCTGGGACATCCTCCCCGAACCCGCCCGCCTGCTCGACGTTGCCCTCGTTCGCCACCCCACGGCGACGCTCGCCGCCGATCCCGCTTCACAGCGGCAGATGATTCCGGAGCTCTATGCCGACTATTTCAGCGCCCGCACGGCGGCCCTGCGGTCCGCCGGACGCTGATTCAGCTCACCTCACCCCGTCCGCCTTGAGCGTGGCGTCGAGGAACGAGCCGAAGTCGGCCTTCAGCTTTTCGCGCGACTCCTTCTGGATATACATCATGTGACCCGCCTCGTAGTAGGTCAGGGTCAGGTGGTCGCGGATCGTGGGGTCGAGGCCCATGTGCGCCACGGTGTATTTCGTGGCGAAATACGGCGTGGCCAGGTCGTAGTGGCCGTTGGCGATCCACACTTTCAGGAACGGGTTCTTGGTCATCGCCTTCTTCAGCGTCTCCGCGACGTTGAGGTACTCGTTCTCGACGTTGTGGTAGCTCCACGGCCGCACCGCGTCGGTCAGGATCTCGTAGGGCAGGTCGTTCTCATACTTCAGCTCGCGGCGCATGTAGTCGTTCAGCGCCGTCGTGTAGCCGCCGTTGATCGCCTCGAGACTCGGGTCGAAGAAACCTTCGTTGCTGTCCGTGATGCCCACGAAGCGGCTGTCGAGCCGGCCGATGGTGCGGTGCTCGCTCCGCCGCAACTCCGTCACGAAGCGGAAGATGTTAATCCGCAAATCCTGCTCGAGCACGTAGTCCACGGACAGGCCGGTGAACGCCGCCAGCTGTTCCGCAATCCGCCGGCGCTCCGCCGCGGGCAGCGCGTCGCCCTGCATCAGCGCGAGCGAGTAATCCTTCATCACGAAGTCCTCGACGCGCGCCAGGGTCTGCGGGAGGTCCTTGGCGAGGTCGCCCTTCAGCTTGCCGTGGTAGAACGCCGCCGCGGTGTAGGTCGGCAGGAACAGCTGGTAGGGCAGATCGTTGCCCGGCGCGAAACTCGCCGTCTGGAAATTCATGATCGAGGAGATCAGCATGATCCCGTTCAGGTAGAGATCGTATTTGCGCTGCAGGTAATCGGACAGACCCGCCGCCCGCGTCGTGCCGTAGCTTTCGCCCACGAGGAATTTCGGCGACGCCCAACGCTGGTTGCGCGTGGTCCACAGGCGGATGAACTCGCCGACTGATTCGATGTCGCCGGTGAACCCGTGAAACTGTTTCGGGTCGACGTCCTTCGCCGCGCGGCTGTAGCCCGTCGAAACCGGGTCGATGAAGACGAGGTCCGTCTGGTCCAGCCACGAAAACTCGTTGTCCACCCACTTGTAGGGCGGCGGCAGCGACTCGCCCTTGTCTGTCATCACCACGCGCTTCGGGCCCAAGGCTCCGAGGTGCAGCCAAACCGACGAAGAACCCGGGCCGCCGTTGAACGAGAACGTCAGCGGACGCTTCGCCGGGTCCGTCTCGCCCAGCTTCGTGTAGGCAGTGAAAAAGATATTTGCGCGGGGTTTGTCCTTCTCGTCCTTGAGCACGAGGTAGCCGGCGGTGGCGCGATACTTGATGAGCTTGCCGCCGATCGTGATCTCGTGGTCGGTGACCGACAGCACCGGCTCCTTTTCCTTCACCTCCGTTTTCTTCTCGGTGGCGGGCGCGTCAGCCTTCACCTCCAACTTTTCCTCCGCCGACCAGGCGGGTGAAACTGCAGCCAGCAAAGTGAACAGGGCGACGGGAACGCGGAGGTTTTTCATGGTTCGACGGGGTGCGGAAAGCAATGTCGCCGCCCCGCCGCTGGCAACAAGATTTGCCGGGCCGGAGTTGCGTAACCTTCTGCAGCACCAGTCGTCATGCAGTCTGTCCCTTCCCGCGGCGGCCGGTCTTTCGGGGTTTGCCAAGCCCGGGCCTCGCGGCAATCCTTTCCCTCTTCCATGGCAAAATCCAAGAGTTCCACGGGCTGGCTGATCGGCGTGGTCATCGTTGCAGCCGCCGCGGTGGCTGGCTGGTATTTCTGGCAACAGGCCTCCGACAAGCCCGCCGAGTTCGTCACGACCCCGGTCACGCGCGGCGACCTCACGCAAACGGTCACCGCCACGGGCACCTTGCAGGCCGTGACCACCGTCGACGTCAGCAGCCAGATCTCCGGCAACGTCGCCAAGCTCTACGTCGACTGGAACTCGCCGGTGAAACAGGGCCAGTTGCTCGCCGAGATCGACCCGTCCAGCTACAAAACCGCCTTGTCCCAGGCCGACGGCCAGCTCGCCAATGCCAAGGCCAACTACGCGCTGATGAAGGCCAACGCCGAGCGCAGCCGCGAGCTGTCCGCCAAGGCCCTCATCGCCCAGAGCGACCTCGACACGGCCGAGGCCCAGCTCGCCCAGGCCGACGCCCAGGTGAAGATCCAGAGCGCCAATTTTGAAACGGCGAAGGTCAACCTCTCCCGCTGCAGCATCTTCTCCCCCATCGACGGCAGCGTGATCTCCCGCAGCGTCGATGTCGGCAACACCGTCGCCGCCAGCCTCAGCGCGCCCGTCCTGTTCCAGATCGTCAATGACCTGAAGGTCATGCAAATCGACGCGGCGGTGTCCGAGGCCGATATCGGCAACGTCCAGGAAAAGCAGCGCGTGACCTTCACCGTCGACGCGTTTCCCAACCGGCAGTTTTTCGGCATCGTCTCCCAAATCCGCAACGCGCCCAAGACCGCCCAGAATGTCGTGATCTACGACACGATGATCGACGTCCGGAACACTGACCTGAAGCTCAAGCCCGGCATGACCGCGAGCATGTCCATCATCGTCGCCAACCGCTCCAACACCCTTCGCGTCGCCAACAGCGCGCTCCGTGCGCGCATCCCCGAGAGCCTCCTGCCCCCGCCTGCGCCCAAACCCGCACCCGACGGCAAGCCCGCCGTCGCCGCCAAACCGCTCACCGACGAGGAACGGCGCGCCCAGATGCAGGCGCTCATGCGCGATGCCGGCTTCGTCCGCGGCAATGGCCCGCCGACCCCCGAGGTCATCGCCCGCATCCAGGAACTCGCCAAGGAGCGCGGCATCGAATTGCCCTCCCGCTTCGGGGGAACCCGCACCGACAACCAGCCGGTCACGCGCACGCTCTACCTGCTGGTCGGCTCCGACCCGAAAACCGCCCATGTGCAGCCCGTGACCGTCAAGCTCGGCATCACGGACGGCGTTTCGACCGAGGTGGTGGACGGACTCAATGAAGGCGATGCGGTGGTCACGTCCGTCGTGCAGTCGGGCGCCAAACCGGGTGCGCCCGCCACGAATCCTTTCGGCGGCGGCCAGCAAGGCCCGCGCCGGTTCTGACGCGACTGACCCGCTCATCCGCATGCCCGCCGTCGTCCAACTCGAGGACATCCACAAGACCTACGACTCGGGCGAAGTGCAGGTCCACGCCGTGCGCGGCGTCTCCCTGACCCTCAACTCGGGTGATTTCATGGCGATCATGGGCGCCAGCGGCTCCGGCAAGTCGACGCTCATGAACACGCTCGGCTGCCTCGACCGCCCCACGCGCGGACGCTACCTGCTGGACGGCGTCGACGTTTCCGGCCTCGACCGCAACGAACTCGCCGACCTGCGCAACGAGAAGCTCGGCTTCGTCTTCCAGGGCTTCAACCTGCTCTCCCGGACCACCGCCTTGGAAAACGTGGAGCTGCCCATGCTCTACGGTCGTCAACGCGCGTCCGGCCGCGATCTCCAGACCCGGGCCGAACACTGCCTGCAGATTGTCGGTCTCGCCGATCGCGCCGATCATTTTCCGAGCCAGCTTTCCGGCGGCCAGCAGCAGCGCGTCGCCATCGCGCGTGCGCTCGTGAACAACCCGCAGGTGCTGCTCGCCGACGAGCCCACCGGCAATCTCGACAGCAAGACCGCCGTCGAGGTCATGGGCGTGTTCCAAAAACTCAACGACCAGGGCATCACGATCGTCATGGTCACCCACGAGCTCGACATCGCCCGCTTCTGCAAACGCAACCTCATCATGCGCGACGGCCGCGTGGTGAGTGACATCACCGTCGCCGACCGCCTCTTCGCCGACGCCGAGCTCCAGCGCCTCCGCGACGCCGAAGCCGCCGCGAAACTCACCGACTAGCCGACCACTCGATGCATCTCGGCTCCACCTTCACCGTTTCCCTGCGAGCGCTCCGCCGCAACGCCATGCGTTCCGTCCTGACGGCGCTCGGCATCATCATCGGCGTGGCGGCCGTCATCGCCATGGTCAGCATCGGCAACGGCGCCAAGTCCATGGTCGAGTCCCAGATCGCGGCCCTCGGCGAGAACGTGCTGCTGATCTTCTCCGGCAGCCTCACTCAGGGCGGCGCGCGGACAGGCGCCTTCGGCGCGGGCACGCTCACCGTCGAGGATGCTGATGCCATTTCGCACCAACTCACGAACATCATCGCCGTAAGTCCCGAGGTGCGCACCGGCGCGCAAGTCCTCGCCAATGGCCTCAACTGGTCCACCCAAGTCCTCGGCGAGGGCGCCGATTACCTGGGCATCCGGCAGTGGCCGCTGGCGGAGGGCAACATGTTTACCGACTCCGACGTGCGCAGCGTCGGCAAGGTCTGCATTATCGGCCAAACCATCGTCAACCAGCTCTACCCCGACTCCTCGCCCATCGGCCAGACCCTCCGCATCCGCAACCAGCCGTTCAAGGTCGTCGGCGTGCTGTCTGCCAAGGGCCTCTCTGTGCAGGGCCAGGATCAGGACGATCTGGTCATCGTCCCCTACACCAGCGCCATGAAGCGGGTGACCAAGCAGACCATGCTGCGCTCCATCAACGCGCAGGCCGCCAGCGCCGACGGCATTGCCACGGCTCAAAACGACATCGTCGAGCTGCTCCGGCAGCGGCACCGCACGACGGAGCAGACGGACGACTTCACCGTGCGCAACCAGGAGGAAATCGCCATCGCCGCCACCGCGACCTCCAAGACCATGACCCTGCTCCTCGGCGCCATCGCCGGCGTGTCGCTCATCGTCGGCGGCATCGGCATCATGAACATCATGCTGGTCTCGGTCACCGAACGCACCCGCGAGATCGGCATCCGTCTCGCCGTCGGCGCGCACGGCAGCGAAATCCAGCTGCAGTTCCTCACCGAGGCGGTCGTCCTCAGTGCGTTCGGCGGGATGCTCGGCATCCTGCTCGGCATCGGCACCTCCGAACTGCTGTCCCGCGTCAACCACTGGCCCACCCTCGTCTCCCCGGTCGTTGTCGTCAGCGCGTTCCTCGGCAGCGCCGGCGTCGGCGTGATCTCGGGCTTCTACCCGGCCCGCAAGGCCTCGTTGCTGGACCCGATCGACGCCCTCCGCTACGAGTGATTTTTTGTGTCGCCCCGGGAAAGTTTTCCCGGCGAACTTCCCGCCGCCGCATGCCCCTCCGCCGCCTGATCCTCCTCTTTGTCTGCACCTTCGCCCTCGCCGCCGCCGAGACGCCCAACGAGGCCGCCATCGCGCTGTTCAAGGCCAAGCAATACCCCGACGCGCGGGCCGCGTTCGATAAGATCGTCGCCGCCGAACCCGGCAATGCCGAGGCGCATTACTATCTCGGCATGATCGCCAAGCGCCGCTCCGACACGGACGAAGCCGTGCGCCAACTCGAGCAGGCGACGTCCCTCGCGCCCAGCAACTCCGAATACTTCCTCGACCTGGGTGACGCCTACGGCAGCGCTGCGGGCAAAGCCGGCCTGTTCTCCCAGATCGGCCTCGCCAAGAAGTGCCAGGCCGCGCTCGAGAAATCCGTCGCGCTCGACCCCAACAACCTCATGGCGCGGAACGGGCTGGTCACCTACTACCGCCAAGCCCCGACCTTCGTCGGCGGCGGGCTGAGCAAGGCCTACGAGCAGGCGGCGGAGATCAAGAAGCGCGATCCCCTCATGGGCGCGCAGGTTTACGGTCAGCTTTATCTCGTGGAGAAGAAATACGACGAGGCATTCCGGACCTTCGAGGATGTGCTCAAGACCGCGCCGGACAACTACCTCTCGCTCTATTCCATCGGCCGCACCGCCGCGCAGACCGGCCTCCGCCTCGAGCGGGGCGAGCAGACCCTGAAACGCTGCCTCGAGCTTCCCCCCGGAAAAGGTGAACCCGGACACGCCGCCGTCCAATGGCGCCTCGGCAACATCGCGGAAAAGCGCGGCGACCCCGCCGGCGCCCGCGCGCACTACGAGGCCGGGCTCAAGGACGATCCCAACTTCCCCCAGCTGACCGAGGCGCTCGCCAAGCTGAAGTGAGCCTTGCCCGTCGTAACCTTGGCGAAGGTGGGGGTTGCGCTCGTTCCGGTCGCGCCTAAGTTCGCGCCCCAATGGCTGCGACGCCCATCGTTGAAATCCACGACGTCTCCAAGCGCTACGGCGACGGTCCGCTCGTGCTCGATGGCCTCAGGCTGGACGCCCGCGCGGGCGATTTCATCAGCCTGATAGGCCCCAGCGGGTGCGGCAAATCCACCCTCCTCCGGCTGATCGCCGGCCTCAGCCCGGTCACCGGCGGTCATCTGCACGTGGACGGCCGCACGCCTGACCAGGCCGCCGCGGAACTCGCCTTCATCTTCCAGGAACCCACCCTGCTGCCGTGGCTCACGATCGCCCGCAATGTCGAGGTGCCCCTGAAACTGCGCGGCGTCGCGGCCGCCGAATGCCGCGCCACGCGTGACCGCGTCCTCGAGCTTGTCCGCCTCGGCGACCGGGCCAGCGCCTACCCGCGCCAGCTTTCCGGCGGACAGAAAATGCGCGTCTCCATCGCCCGCGCCCTGTCGCTCGCGCCCAAAATTCTCCTCCTGGACGAGCCGTTCGGGGCCCTCGACGAGATGACCCGCGAACACCTCAACGAGGAACTGCTCGCCATCCGCCAGTCGCAAGCCTGGACCGCCTTTTTCGTCACGCACTCCGTCGCTGAGGCCGTGTTCCTCTCGAACCGCATCGTCGTGATGTCAGCCAATCCGGGCCGCAGCCACACGGAGATCGCCGTCCCGTTCGCCTACCCGCGCACCGAGGCCACCCGGCTTTCCCGCGAATACCACGACCTCGTCGCCGAGGTTTCCGGTCTCCTCCGCTCCGTCGAAACCACTCCGGCCTGATGTCGAAGCGCACCCTCAACATCCTGCTCCCCGCCATCACCGGCGCGTTGTTTGTCGCGATCTGGTATGCCGTGCGCTTCTCGATGTCGGAGGAAATGCGCTTTCTCCTGCCGACGCCCGGTGAGATCATCGCCAGCTTCCAGGCCAACGGCACTGAACTGGGCCGGGCCGCCCTCAACACCGCCGAGGGTGCGCTGCTGGGTTTCCTGTTCGCGACGCTCGTCAGTTCCGCGTTTGCCCTCGCACTCTCCGTCTCGTCGCTCGTGCGGATCAGCTTCTATCCCTACCTGATGATGCTGCAGATGATCCCGGTGATCATCTTCGCTCCCATCCTCGTGCTCTGGGTGGGACCGGGCCTCAAAAGCGTCGTCGTGATCACGTTTCTGATCTGTTTCTTTCCGCTCGTCGTGAACACGACGCAGGGACTCGTCTCGACCGACCGCAACCTCGTCGAGCTCTTCCGCATGTATCGCGCCAGCCGCCCGCAGGAAATCTTCCTGCTCCGCGCCCCGGCCGCCCTGCCGTATTTCTTCACCGGCCTGCGCATCGCCGCGACGCTCGCGCCGATCGGTGCTCTGGTGGGCGACTACACGGCCGGCAGCTCCGCCGGCGACGGCGGCGGGCTCGGTTTCCAAGCCATCATCTACTCCAGCCAGGCGAAATACCCCGCCCTGTTCGCCACCGCGGCGGTCACCTGCGTGCTGGGCTTTGTCTTCGTCGCGCTTGTGCTTAGCCTGAGCTGGCTAAGCCTGCACCACTGGCACGATTCCTACGAACGCACCGACAACTGATCTTCCCATGAAAAAACTCCTCCTCCTTGCCTTCACCCTCGCGCTCGCGACCGCCGCGCGCGCGGCCGACAAACCCCTGACGAAAGTCACCGTCCAACTCGACTGGGTGGCCGAACCGGAACACGGCGGGCTCTACCAGGCCCTGGCGCGCGGCTTTTTCCGGGATGAAGGCCTCGACGTCACCCTCGTGCCCGGCGGCCCCAATGCCTTCGTCATGCCGCGCGTGGCCACAGGTCAGGCGGATATCGGCCAGGCCGACAGCACCAACACCCTCCTGCAACAGGCCGAGGGGCTGCCCATCGTGCAGTTCGCGGCCGTCTTCCAAGACGATCCCTCCGGCCTGCTGGTCAACGCCGGCAGCCCCGTCCGCAAATTTGAGGACCTCCAGGGCAAGTCCATCATCGCGCGGCCGGAGTGGGCCTTCCTCAAATTCCTCCAGAAGAAATACGGCCTCACCGTCAGCGTGGTCCCGCAGAATTTCTCCGTCGCCGCCTTCATGGGCAACAAGGAGGCCATCCAGCAGGGCTACTTCATCGCCGAGCCCTACCACATCGTGAAAGCCGGCGGCCAGATGCCGCGCTTCCTCTCGACTTGGGACGCCGGTTTCCGCGCCTACGCGGTGCTCATCACGAATCACAAGTTCGCCCGCGAACATCCCGCCGAACTCAAGGCCTTCATGCGCGCCTACGTCCGGGGCTGGCAGGATTACGTCACCGGCGACCCGGCCCCGGCCCACGTGGCACTCAAGCAGGCCAATTCGAACAACACCGACGAGTTCATGAAGTTTTCCCGCCAGATGATCATCGACGAAAAACTCGTCACCGGCCGCGGTGCCGGCGGCGGCCTAAGCCAAGTCGGACGCCTCGATCCCGCCCGCTTCACCACCCAAATCAAACAGCTCGAGGACCTCGGGATCCTGCCCGCCGGTAAGCTCACCGCCGCCAGCGTCATGACGACGGAGTTTCTGCCGTAAGCACGTCTCCCGGCCCTGCGCCAGCAAGGACGCCGCCATGCACTCCACCCCCGGGGCCGTCCCCGACGGACGCGACCAGTTCGCCCTGTCGGCATGGGTCTTCCTGCGCGGACTGGCCCTGATCCATCTCGTCGCGTTCGCGTCCTATTGGATGCAATTGCCCGGCCTCATCGGTCCGCACGGGATCTCGCCCGCCGGCGCTTTTTTTCAAGCTGCCCGGGAGCAACTGGGTCCTAGCGCGTGGAGGCAGCTCCCGTCGCTGTGTTGGCTCGGTGGCAGCGGTTGGTTTCTTCACGTGCTGTGCGTCGCCGGAATTATCCTCGCCGCCCTGCTGTTCGCCGGCATCACCCCCGCGCTTTGCCTCGTGCTGTTGTGGGCCTGCTATCTCTCGCTGGTGACCGCCGGGCAGGTTTTCTTTGGGTTCCAGTGGGACTCGCTGCTGCTGGAGACGACGCTGCTCGCGGTGCTGCTCGCGCCCTGGACCTGGTTCCCGCTGTGGCGTCCCGCCGAACCGCCCCGGGTCGCGCGCTGGCTGCTGTGGTGGCTGTTGTTCCGGCTGATGTTTCTCTCGGGCGCGGTAAAGCTCGCGAGCGGCGACCCAACTTGGCGCAACCTCACCGCGCTCGTGTTCCATTACGAGACACAGCCGCTGCCCACGCCGGTCGCCTGGTATTTCAGCCACCTCCCGCTCTGGGCCCATCAGGGCTGCTGCGCACTGATGTTCGTCATCGAGCTGGTCGCTCCCTTCCTGATCTTCGCGCCCCGCCGGCTGCGCCATACGGGAGTCGTGACCATCATCACTCTCCTGACACTCATTTTTCTCACCGGAAATTACACGTTCTTCGACTTGCTCGCGATCGTCCTCTGCCTGCTGTGCTTCGACGACGCGTGTTGGACCCGCCGGCTGCGTCGCGCTCCCCTCACGAACGCCGTCACGCGTCCCGCGCCCCGCTGGCTCCTTCGGCCGGTTGCGGTGTTTGTGGTCATTGTCACGCTGCTCCAAGGCTCCGCCCGCCTCACCCGCGGCACGGGCGTGCCTGCGGCGTTCTGGACGATGGACCGCGTGCTCGACCCGTTCCGCAGCCTGAACAGCTACGGCCTTTTCGCGGTGATGACGACGACGCGACCCGAACTCATCATCGAGGGCAGCGATGATCGGCGCGAGTGGCGCGCCTACGAACTCCCGCACAAGCCCGGCGACCTGTCCCGCCGCCCCGATTTCATCGCGCCGCTGCAGCCGCGCCTCGACTGGCAACTCTGGTTCGCCGCCCTCGAGGACCCGCGCCAGAATCCCTGGATTTACCCACTCTGCGAGCACCTGCTCCGCGGCACCCCGGAGGTCTTGGCCCTCTTTGCCACCAACCCGTTTCCCGACCACCCGCCCCGCTACCTGCGGATCGTCCGTTACGAATATCACTTCACCGACGCTGCCGAGCGGGCGAGGAACGGCCATTGGTGGCAACGCACGCCGCTCGACTATTACGTCGAACCGCTTTCGCTTCATTGAACCATGCCTGCCTCCGCCCGCGACCTCTTTCTTGATTTGCTGCGCACCGCCATCGACGCCGGCACGCTGACGAAGCTCACCCTGGGCAAGCACCGCGGCACCGACGCCACGCTGCAAAACCTGTTCGTGCGGCCCGTGACGTTGAAAAACGTCCCCCACCTCACCTTCGTCTGGCGCCACCCCACCCGTGACATCACGAAGAATCACCTGCCCGCGGCCGCCCTGGCGCTGCTCGAACCGCTCGTCGGTAGTGATTTTCTCGATGCGCATCTGTTTACCGACACGCAGACTGCCCAGCTGGAATGTCAGCCGGACGGTCAGGCCAAACTCCGCGTCAAACAGGTCACCGGCGTCCGCGAGGCGCCGGCGCCGCACGATCGCATCAAGACGCATGTCATTCCGGCGACCGCCCCGTGGCTGCGGAGTCTTGGCGTCACCAACGAGCGCGGCCAGCCGCGCGAGGGCATGGCGGACAAGTTTCGCCAGATCCAGAAGTTCGCCGAGTTGCTCGGCCACCTGCTGGCCGAGGCGACACTCCCCACCGACCGCCCGCTCAAGGTGGCCGACATGGGTTCCGGTAAAGGGTACCTGACCTTCGCCGTCAGCGCCCTCCTCAGCACTCGCGCCCGCGTGCAGGGCGTCGAGACCCGCGCCGAGCTGGTCGAGCTTTGCAATCGCGTCGCCCTTGAGAACGGGCTCGCGCCCGGGCTGATTTTCACCGCCGGCTCCATCGCCGACACGCCGCTGGCTTCCGTCGACATCCTCATCGCGCTGCACGCCTGCGACACCGCCACCGACGACGCCCTGGCCAAGGGCATTGCTGCCGGCGCCTCGCTGATCGTAGTTTCTCCCTGCTGCCAAAAGGAACTTCGCGCACAACTCCGCGCGCCCGCGGTGCTCGCCGACGCGCTGCGCCACGGTATTTTTCAGGAGCGCCAGGCGGAGTTCGTCACCGACGCCCTGCGCGCCGAGCTGCTCGAGTGGGCGGGCTACAAGACCAAGGTCTTCGAGTTCATCTCCACCGCGCACACCGCCAAGAACCTCATGATTGCCGCCATCAAGTCCCGCCCGCCCGGCGACGCCGCGGCCGCGTCCCGCCTGCGCGAATTCGCCGCGTTCTACGGCATCCGCTCCCAGCAGCTTGCCACCCACCTCGGCGTGAGCCTCGTCCCATGACTCGCCGCCCCATTTTCCCGACGCCATGACTTGGGAGGAACTCGACTGGCCGGCGCTCGACCGGTTGCGCGCGGGATTCCTGGATGGCGCTGCCAGCAGCGGACCCTACTGGAAATCCGCCAGCGATCTCGCCAGCTACGATTTCACGTATGGCGAGCGCATCGGCTGGAAATGGGACCAGGTGCTCTGGGAGCTGAAGCTGCGCGGCTGGAAACCCGCCAGCCGCTCCGTGTTGGATTGGGGCTGCGGCAGCGGCATCGCGGCGCGGCGGGTGATTTCTTTTTTCAGGGCCGACCAGTTCGACTCGCTCTCGTTCTGGGATTACTCGCCTTTGGCGTGCGACTTCGCCGCCGACGCCGCCAGCCGGGAGTTTCCCAAACTCGACGTCGCCCAGGCCACCCCCGGCTTGCTCGCGTCCACCGAGCCCATCGGCCTGCTGCTCGTCAGCCACGTCCTGAATGAGCTTTCCCCTGACGGACTCGCCGCGCTGCGCGCCCTGCTCGCACGTGCAGAAGCGGTGATCTGGGTCGAGCCCGGCACCTCCGCCGTCAGCCGCGCCTTGGGCACCTGGCGCGAGGAGTTCCGGCCGCACTTCCAAGTGGTCGCACCCTGCACCCACCAGCGGGCCTGCCCGATCCTCTCGCCCGGCAACGAGCGCGACTGGTGCCATCATTTCGCCCCGCCGCCATCGCTGATCTTCGCCGACTCGAATTGGGTGAAATTCGGCCAGCGCGCCGGCATCGACCTCCGCAGCCTGCCCTATTCCTTCCTCGTCCTCGATCGCCGGACGCTGGAGGAACCTCCCGGGCTGTCTCACGTCATCGGACGGGTGGAGCACTTCAAGCCTTACGCGCGCGTCCTCAACTGCGACGCCACCGGGCTCGCCGAGCTCACCCTGCCCAAGCGCGCCGACCCCGCGCTTTTCAAGGAATTGGAGCGGACCAAGGCGCCGCTGGTCTATCGCTGGCGGCGGGAGGGCGACTCGATTCTTGGAGTGGAAACTTGACTCGCCCGCCCCGACCCGGATGCTGCCCCTTTCACTTCACCACACCCATGGGCCAACAACTCAACAAGATCATCAAACGTAAACGCCGCGCCGCCTACATGAAGCGTCGCCGGGCTCGCGACAAGGCCGCCCTTTCCAAGAAGAAGTAACCGGCTGCGACCTACTTCCGTAATTCGAGACCGCGGCCTTGCGCCGCGGTTTTTTGTTCACGGACGCCCGGTCGCGTTCTGCCCATGATCAAGGTCAGCCTTATTTCCCTCGGATGCGCCAAGAATCTCGTCGATAGCGAGATCATGGTCGGCCACCTGCACCAGGCCGGCATGTCAATCATCCCGGATGCCGAGAACGCCGACGTCGTCATCGTCAACACCTGCTCGTTCATCGACTCATCGAAGGAGGAGTCCATCGGCCACATCCTCGAGGTACACCAGAACCGCGGACTGCGGAAACGCCGCAAGGAGCAGAAGCTCATCGTCGCCGGCTGCATGTCCCAGCGCTTTTCCAAGGACCTGTCCGGCGAGCTCGCCCACGAGGTCGACGCCTTCATCGGCTTGGACCAGGTCACGAAGGTCGCGCCGATCATCGAGGGTCTCTACGCCAAGGAGCGCGGCGCCCAGGCCACGCCCGAGAATTTCGTCACGCCGCGGTCCACGTATATCCCGGATTACGACACCCCGCGCTTCCGTCTTACGCCGAAACATTTCGCCTACATCAAGATCGCCGAGGGCTGCAACCACCCGTGCACGTTCTGCATCATCCCGCAGATCCGCGGCCGCCATCGCAGCCGCACCGTCGAGAGCGTCGTCGCCGAGGCCCGCCAGCTCGTGAAGGAGGGCGTGAAGGAGCTTAACCTCATCTCCCAGGACACGACGTTCTTCGGGATGGACACCTGGGAACAGCGCCCGAATCCCCGCACGCCCGTCGATTCCTCCCGCGGCACCGCCCTCACCACCCTCCTCCGCCAGCTCAACGCCATCGAGGGCGATTTCTGGATCCGCCTGCTCTACACGCACCCGGCGCACTGGAGCGACGAGCTCATCCAAACCATCGCCGAGTGCCCCAAGGTCGCCCGCTACATCGACATCCCGCTGCAGCACATCAGCGACGCCATGCTCGATCGCATGCAGCGCGAGACGAGCGGCGACTACATCCGTGACCTGATCCGCCGCATCCGCGCCGGCATTCCCGGTATCGCGGTGCGCACGACCTTCATCGTCGGCTTCCCCGGCGAGACCGAGGCGGATGTGGACGAGCTTTGCGCCTTCATCAAGGAAACCAAGTTCGAGCGTCTCGGCGTTTTCCGCTACTCACAGGAGGAAGGCACCCGCGGCGCCAAGATGGACCACCAGGTTCCCGCGAAGGTCAAGGAAGCCCGCTGGCACCGCCTCATGGCGCTGCAGCAGCAGATCGCCGCCGCCGTCGGCCAGACGCACGTGGGCCAGACCCTGCGCGTCCTCGTCGAGGAACCCGGCGTCGCCCGCGGCGAAACCGATGCCCCCGACATCGACGGCCGCGTCTACGTCACAAAAAACCTCCCCGTCGGCGATTTCGCCGACGTCGCCATCACTGGCTTCCACGACTACGACCTGCTCGCGCTGCCGAAGGGCCAGAAGCCCGCCAGCTACAAGGTCGCCAAGCAGGCACAATAGACTCAGGATGGCTCTTCGATGGATATTTTCCCGAAGAAGGATAATTTTCAAAGGTCCGAACAAGAACTGCGGCTCCAGCCATTCACGCTGTTATCAACCTTGTTGTTGGCCTTTAGTGCGGCCGCTTCGATTACGTACACCTGCGTCTTCAGCGATACCACATATGAGCTAGGCAGGCACGGATTGCCGTCAGGTTTATTGGTTTTCGCGCCGGCGATCTTGTTCGTATATCTTTGGCGTAAGGAGTCGAAACGGCCGTTTTCATTGGGAACCCGCAAACTGGCGTGGAAATCTATGTTTATCTCCTACCTTCTCGCCAACGCAGGAGCGCTCACCGTGGCGTTGTTGGCGAAAACGCCGGGAACAAGGCGCCTACACGTAGTCACTTCTATCGCGCTTGGCCTGCCAATCGGCGTGATTCTTTGGCAGCTGGTCAGATCCAAAGAGTCCAAAGTCACGCGCTGACTACGTCTGCGCCGCCTTGACGAACGCGGGAATGATCCCGTCGAACGAGCCGTTGGTGAAGAACACCACCACCTGCAGCTTCTCCTGCGGCTTGAGAACCGTCGCGCGAATCTTTTCCAGCAGAGCCGCGTGCGTCGGCGCCGTGTGGGCGGTGACACCCTGGGTGTGCAGGTGCTCTGTGACGGCCTCGACGTCGAAGCGCTCACTCTCCTTCAATTTCTCCGGCCGGCTCACCGCGCCGATGAACACCTCGTCCGCCGTGCCAAGCGCGCGCGTGAACCCCGCCTGCATCACCTTCGTGCGCGCCGTGTTGCTCCGCGGCTCGAACACCGCCGTCAGCAGTGCGTTGGGATAGCGGTTTCGCAGCGAGCGCAATGTTTCCGCCAGCGCCGTCGGGTGATGGCCAAAATCCTCGATCACCTTCAGAAACGGCAGGTCCAGCAGCAGTTCCTGCCGCCGTTTCACGCCCCGAAATTGGGCCAGCGCGTCCAGCTTCAGCTTCGTCGGATCGTCCGGATACAACGCCAGACCCGCCGCCAGCGCGGCCATCGCGGCATTGCGGGCGTTGAACTGGCCCGGCTGGCTCCATTTCACGTTGCCCCACCGCCGCCCCTTCCACACCAAACCGAACGTCACGGTGGTCTCCTGCTCGGTAAACTCGACGATCCGCAGGTCGTTGCGTTCCCCGACGCCGACGCGCGCCACCTGCGTCCAACCCAGCGGACCGAGCGCGCGGAGGTTGTCATCGTCGCCATTGAGCAGGATCCAGCCATTGCGCGGGACGATGCGCGTGAAATGGCTGAATGTGCGCTGGACGTCCGCGAGATCCCGGAAAATGTCCGCGTGGTCGAATTCGAGATTGTTCAGCACCGCGATGTGCGGCGCGTAGTGGATGAACTTGCTGCGCTTGTCGAAGAACGCGCTGTCGTATTCGTCGCCTTCGATCACAAAGGGCGCATCCGCTGCGCCGAGGTGGTTGCCAGTCGGCGGATCCACCGGCACGCCGCCAATGAGGTAGCCCGGATCGCTGCCGTTCGCGCGCAGCAGGAAGGCCGTCAGCGCCGTGGTGGTCGTCTTGCCGTGCGTGCCCGCGATCACGAGGTTCTGCCGGCCGTTCAGCACAAAGTCATGCAACAGCGCGGGCAGCGACGTGTAGGCCACTGCACGGGAGTCGAGCAGCCACTCGATCTCGGGATTGCCCCGCGACATGGCGTTGCCGATGACGACGAGGTCGGGCGCGAGTTTTTCCAGCCGCGCCGCGTCGTAGCCCTCGTGTAGCGCAATGCCCGCGTCGGCCAGCACGGTGCTCATGGGCGGATAGACGCCCGCATCCGCCCCCAGCACCTCGTGGCCGGCCGCGCGCGCCAACAGCGCCGCATTGCCCATGGCCGTTCCACAAAGACCCATGAAGTAGAGCTTCATCGCCTGTTTCTGGGGCGTCACCCCGGACGCCGCGACCAAAAAACCCCGCCGACGCCAAGCCGCGCGCGACTTCGCCGCATCCGCGCCATCGCGACCCGGCGCGAAAACGCCCGCTGCTTCAACTTATTGAAATGCACCATCGCCGGCAACGAAAGGAGAAATAGCCCGGTCAGCAGGTCGGACGCGTCGAACTTCCGCATCATGACCTGGACGATCGGCTGGGCGGAACGCTCCTTCAGCATCCACGCGAAGTCGCCCCACAGCAGCCAGCAAAACACCGCCACCAGTCCGGCGGCGGTGTACGTCAGGGTGCCCACTTTCCAGGATTTCGTCGCAGTCGGAGCAACCGGGTCGGGTTCGGCGCGGGGTTGGGGTGCCACCGCTGGAATCGACGTCAGCTGCCACGAGACAGCAAGCTGAGTTTCACTCAATCAGTTTAATGGAAAGCCTGTCTGAAGGGCTCTCGCCCCACTCTCCCAATTCCGGAAGGCCGGGTCCGTCAGCTCGCACTGCGGCTTTGCGCCGGACTGTGACGCCCTGCGGCGGAGGTTTTAAGAATGCAGGACCTTGCCGGATTCGCGGACGAGCGTGGCGCCGGCGAAGGCGGAGGGTTTGGCCTTCGCCCGGTCGGAATCTTCCCGCTTTTTCCGCTCGATGGCGACCGCAATGCCCTGGGCGTAGCGGGCGACCGCCGCGAGCGCCGCCGTCTTGGCCGCGGATTCGGGCAGCTTTTCGATCTCCGCGGTCATTTCCTCGAGTCCCGACACGATCGCGCGGGTGAAAAGATCCTTCCGCCGCTCGGGCTGTCTCTTCACCGGAGCTTGCTCCGGCTTGTCGCGATACGTGCGCATGGGCGGATTAGACCGCGCGCGCGGGCCGGAGCCAGCTGAATTTCGCGGCCACGGCTGCCGCCGCCGTCACTTGCTCGCGATCTGGCCCAGCACCACCAGCACCTGGCGCGCCCAGTCGATGCCGATCTTCGCGACGTAGCCGATGAAGCAGCCGACCACGCCGCTGCAAATAACCACAACCAACAGCGCCAGCCGATACCAGCCGCCGACCGGCGGCTCGTGGGGCGCGGCGAGCAGGCTGAGCGCGTAGGCGGCGCCGCAAACCACGCCGGCCGCGGTCCACATGATCCAAACCACGATGGAAAGGACGCGCATGCGCGCGACCACGGAACGCGACGCCGGGTCCAGCTGGGCTTCCAGCGGAGGCATCTTGAACGGAGGGAAAGTTGGACCAATGAGAGCCATGGGAAAATCATGCCGCCCGCTCCCGGCGTCGCTACCCAAAAAACCTACGTAGCATTGCTAACCACGGCCGACCCGCGTCGCGGAATCCGGCCTCAGCTGAGATTCACCGGGTCGACGTCCAGCACCTGCGTGATGTCATCCGGCCAGGCAAACCCCGCGCGCAACTTGGCCAGCTCCGGCACGACCTTCATGACGGAGTTCGTGAAATACCAGAGCTGCCAGCGATACTCGTCCTTGATCTTCTCAATCGGCGACGGTGACGGCCCGCGGAGTTCCACGCGTGTGCCGAGCACCAGTTCGACCAGTTTCGCCCATTGCTCGGCGAAGAATTTCAGTTTCTCGGGATTGGGCCCGCGGAAGAGGTGATGAATCAGGTGTCGGTAGGGCGGATAGTGAAAGTCCTTGCGCAGCTTCAGTTCCGTCTCCGCAAACCCGGCGTAATCCGCGTGACGCGAGAACTGGATCGCCCCCGCCTGCGGCGTGAAGGTCTGTACGACCACCTCGCCCGCCCGGTCGCCCCGCCCTGCCCGCCCCGCCACCTGCACGAGGAGTTGAAAGGTTCGCTCGTTCGCGCGGAAATCCGGGATGTGCATCGAGATGTCCGCGTCGACCAGCCCCACCAGCGTGACATTCGGAAAATCGAGCCCCTTGCCGATCATCTGCGTGCCGATGAGGATATCGATCTTCCCCGCGCGAAACTGCGCCAGCACTTCGCGGAAACGGTTCTTCTTTCCCATCGTATCACTGTCCATCCGCTCGATCCGGGCGCGCGGGAGCATCCGGCGGACCGCCTCCTCCACGCGCTGCGTGCCGAGGCCGCGCCAGCGGATTTCGGGCGCGCCACACGCCGGGCAGCGCAAGGGCGCATTTCGCTGTTCGCCGCACAGGTGGCAGCGCAGCGTCTCGTCGGCGCGGTGATAGGTCAGCGCGATGCTGCAATGCGGGCACTCCTCCACGTGGCCGCACTTCATGCACAACATCGCCGACGAATAGCCGCGCCGGTTGATGAAGAGGATCGTTTGCTCCCGCCGCTCGAGGCGCGCCTGCATCGCGTCCACCAGCTTGCCGGACAGCGCCGGCATCGTCCGCTGCTTGAGCGCCTCGATGCGGAGATCCACGATGTCGATGTGCGGCAGCTTCCGCGCATCCACGCGCTCGCGCAGCTCGAGCAGCCGGTATTTGCCCGCCTGCGCATTGGCATAGCTTTCCAACGACGGCGTCGCCGAGCCGAGCAGACAGACCGCGCGATTGAGCTTGGCGCGCATGACGGCCACGTCGCGCCCATGGTAGCGCGGCGTCTCGTCCTGCTTGTAGGCCGGCTCATGCTCCTCATCGACGACGATCAACCGGAGATTCTGCACCGGTGCGAACACCGCGGAACGGGCCCCCACCACAATGCGCGCCTCGCCTGTCGCAAGCGCGAGCCAGCCATCCAGTCGCTCACCCTCCGACAGGTGGCTGTGCCACACCACGCACCGGTGGTCGGGTGCGATGGCCTCCAGCCGGGAGCGCAACCTCGCGACCGTCTGCGGCGTCAACGCCACCTCCGGCACGAGGAAAATGACACCCCCGCCGTCCTGCAGCGCCCGCGCGATCGCCCGGAGGTAAACCTCGGTTTTCCCGGAGCCCGTGATGCCGTGCAGCAACGACACGCCGAATTTCCCGGTCGCGAGCTCCGCCTCCAGCGCCGCAATCGCCGCCGCCTGTCCGGCGTTGGGCGCGTGGGGCTGCGCCGCGACGAGCTCACCTTTGGCAAAGTCATCCTCATACACCACGCGCTCGATCCGCTGCGTCTCCTCGCGGATCACGCCGCGCTTCACCAACCCCGTCGCCACCGCCGCGGTCAGCCCCAGCCGGGACAGCACGAGGCTCTTCTTCTGCGGCCGAAATTGCTGCGCGAGGAAACGATAGAGTCGGCCTTGCTGCGGCGCGCGTTTTTCCAACACGGCCAGCTCCTCAGCCGTCAGCTTCCGGACGACGGCGAGCTGCTTTTCCTGCTTCAAACCCGCCCCGTGACGCACCGCGGCGGGCAGGATCGCCTCGATGATGCTGTCGAGACCGCACGCGTAATAAACCGCCATCCAGCGCGCCAGCTCCAGCAGGTCGGGCGGCAGCGCGGGAAACGGGTGCAGGACCTGCGCCACGGATTTCAGCCGATCGACGGGAAAATCCTTCGGCGCACCAATTTCGCCGACGATTCCCAGCCGCAGGGTGTTCAGCACTGGCACGCGCACCAGCGAACCCGCCATGACGGTGCCCTGCAGCGACTCCGGCACGCGGTAGTGCAGGAGCTTGTCAAAGCCCGCCAAAGGATGGACGCCAACGATCATGTTCCCTGCTCATGCCGGACCCGCCCGCCGCGCGCAAGCCGCGTCCCCGGCCGGAGGACATTTCGCGGGCAACGCCGCAAGACGCTCCGGTGGCAGCACCGATGCCGCAGGAATTGTCATTAGCCCCGCGCCTGCGTGGAGTCTGGCGCCCACGAACGCATTGACTCTCCCCGTGGGCATTCAAACATTCGCCCCGTGAGCATCTCCGCGGCCCGCGACAAGTTTCGGCGTTTTCTGAGCCAAAAAAACCTGCGCGTCACGAACCAGCGCCTCGCCATCTTTGACGCGGCCTTTGCGCAGAAGGAGCATTTCACTGCCGAACAGCTGCTCGACTATGCCCGCGCCATCGATGACTCGGTGTCCCGCGCGACTGTCTACCGCACCCTGCCGATCATGACCGAGAGCGCGCTGTTGCGGGAGGTGGACATCGGCACCGGCGAAAAATTCTACCACCCCAACCGCGACGGGGGCACCACTCAGGTCGCCCAGGTCGTTTGCCTGGATTGCGACCGGATTTTTGAGATCAGCGCCCCGTTCATGGAGTGGTATGGTAGCACCGTCTCCACCAAGCTCGGCCTCACCCCCGTTTCGCAGCGTCTCCAAGTCAGCGCCCGCTGCGAGACACTTCGGCTCACCGGCACGTGTCCGCGACGCGCCTCCTGAACCATGGCGAAAGCGGACGACCCTGAGTTTGAAATGCGGTTTTTCGAGTCGGTGCTGAAGCGGGACGCCGCTTACGCCGAAGTGCTCGAATTGCTGGGCGGGCTCTACACGCGCCATGGCCGGATCGCCGATGGCCTCAAAATGGACCGCCGACTGGTGCGGCTGCGCCCCGAGAATGCGACCGCGCACTACAACCTCGCCTGCAGCCTCGCCCTGCTGAAGCGCAAGTCCGCCGCACTCCGCTCCCTCCGCCAGGCCGTGACGCTCGGCTACATCGATTTTGACTGGATGGAGCAGGACCCGGACTTGGACGGGCTCAAGAAAGACCCCGCGTTCAACGCGTTGCTCCAGCAGCTTAAGCCCCAGAGTTGAGACGGCCGCTAGCGCAGCCCAAAGAGCTGCTGCAGCACGGTCTCCAGATCCTTGCCCACCACCCAGCCGGAGCGGCGGGAAATCACGAGCGTCTTGCTGCGGTTGTGTCGCACGATGCCGGCGTCGACTTCGAGAATCCGCGGCTGGTTCGGCGTGAGGCCCACAACCTCCATCTCGCTGAGCGGCGTCCACGAGAATGGGATGCCGGTCCAGTCGCACTTGATCTCCCACCCCGCCACCGCGGCGGGCAACGGCTTGGTCATCAGCGAGGGATAACGCAGCACGAAGTCCGGCACGCGTCGCGTTGCCACCCGCAGGCGCACCGCCGGTGCCATCCGCGAAATGTAATCCTGGAACGTGTTCACCCTCCGCTCGCGCCATTGGTTCAGGAAATCCATCGGGTCGAAGCCCATCAGGTTCATCCCGTTCCACAGCCCGTGGTCGTTGGGGCTGCCAAACTTCCGCATGGCATACCAGGATTGGAACTCCTGCGTCATCATCAGTCCCATCTCAAAATGCAGGTGCGCCCGGTCGCGCGGGATCACGTAGCCGCCCGAGCTGTGGCCCATTGTGCCGATGACCTGGCCGCGCGTGACGCGGTCGCCGGCCTTGAGCCCGGGCGCGATGTGCGAGAGATGGGCGTAGAGCGTGTAAACCGCCGGCGTCATCTCCGGGTGCTCCAGCACGATATACCGCCCGTAGTTGCTGTCACCGGCGCTCGAACTCACATGCCGCACCACGCCCGCCATGGCCGCAAAGATACTGTCCGCCGGTTCGCCCCGCCGGTCCCGCGAGACGCACTTGATGTCGAGCCCCTCGTGAAACTGCGCACCCCCGCTGCGCACGCCGCCGTAGCCGCCCGATTCCGGATCGCCCGACCCCGCGTGCTGGAGGATGTCTCCCAGCGGGCGCCCTTCCGCCCATGCGGTGTTCGGCGTCGGCCAAACAATGTCGACCCGCTCGGCGGCCGCCAGGCGCCCGGCCACGAGGAGCGACAAGATCGCAAAAGTTCGCGCCGCAATCATCGCTGGGCCGATGCTCCCCGCACCGCGGCACAGGTCTCATTCAGGTTGTCCACCAACGCCGGCAGCGCATCGTCCGGCGTCTCCACGAACATCAGCAGGTTCCCTTTCACCAACGGCTGCCCAATCCGGCGGGCCCCGAAGGCCACGTCGCCCAGCTTCAACACCAAATACCGGCCCGGATTCTCGGTCGTCAGCCGCTTCAGGTCCCGCGCGGCGGCCGGGGTGAACTGAAAAACCAGGCACTTGCCCTGTTCGATTTGAGTGATCGCGACGTCGGCGATGTCGGATTCGGTGAAGACCGGCTTGGGGCTGATCGTAAACTGCGTCCCGCTGCGCGGCAGCACCACAACCACGGCCGACTCATCCGCTGACTCGAGGTAAAACCGCGCCCGCTCCGAAGTCCCCGACTTCGTCGGCGCCGGCTGAGTCTGGCAGCCTGCGAGAATCAGCGCGCAGAGGTAAATTGCGGGAGCTTTCATGGCCGAATCCTTTCCACTCGCACACTCCAGTCGGGGCCACTCGCGATGTGCTGTTGCCGGGCCAGGTTCCCCATGTTCAAGGCGAACGAAACATTCATCAGGCTGTTCAGGTAGAGCAGCGGCGTTCCCTCGGCCACATCGCCAAAGGTGCGGGCATACGGCATGTCGCCTACGTAAACCACTTTCCCGGCGCGTGCAATCGTCACGCGGAAGCGCTGCCCCACCCTGGGGTCCAGCCGGGCGAACAGCGTTTCATCGAGATTCGTCCACACGTTGCCGTATTGAAAATCCAGCGCCGGAATCGTTCCAACCAGCGCGCCGTTCTCCAGCCGCGGCCACTCGTAAGGCAGCATTACCACCCGCGGCTCGAGCAGCGGACCGACGTCCTCGAAGCCAATGATGCCCGCAGCCAGTTTGGCGCCCACGTAGACAAACACGTCTCGGCCGTGGAATGTGAATGACTTCTCGGAGCCCGGACGCCGGTGCTTGGTTTCATCAATCTGCCGCACCGCCGCAATTCCGAGATCCTCGGCGATGAGCGTCCAGGTGCCGTTGTCGGGGCCGACAAATAGATGGCCGCTCTTGGTCAGCAGCACGACCGCCTTGCGTTCCGTGCCCACGCCGGGATCGATCACGGAGACAAACACCGTCCCCGCCGGCCAAAACCCCGCGGTTTGCTTCAGCCGATAGGCCCCTTCCCAGATGTCGTAGGGTGTGTTTTCGTGGCTGAGATCGTAGATCGCCAGCCGCGGGCTGACGCCCACTGCCACGCCCTTCATGGCCGCCACGGCGCCATCCTTCTGGCCAAAATCGGTTTGGATGACCAGCGGGTGCTCCGCCGCCGCGGCGACAACCGTGAAGCCGAGAAAAAATAGCAGCCAGTGCCTCATGCCGGAACAACGGGTTGCACCGAAAATGCCTCCATCACTTCCGCCCCGACCGAATCGGCCAGCAGCCGGCCGCGATCCGTCAACCGGGCCCGATCGCCCTCGACGAGCGTGAGTCCCTCCGCATTGCACCGCGCCAGCAAGGCGTCGACCATCGCCCAAGGTGCCTCGGCACAACGCGCGCGCCAGTCGGCAAGGTTCACGCCTTCATTCATCCGCAGCCCGAAGATCAACGCGTCCTCCGCGAGCTGGGCCGGCGTCGCCGCCACGCGGTCCTCGGTGGCGCGTTCACCGCGGCCCAGCAGCTCCAGCCATTTATCCAGGTCGGCGACATTTGCGCCGCGCCAGCCCGCGTATTGCGACGCCCCTGACGGCCCCAGCCCGACCCACTCGTGCATGCGCCAGGTGTTGAGATTGTGCAGGCAGGCGTGGCCCGGCCGCGCAAAATTGGACACCTCATACTGCGCATAGCCTGCTTCACGCAGCTGCGCCCACGTGGCCTCGTAAAGTCGCGCCTCGTGCTCCGGATCGAGTTTTACGCGGCCTTGGGAGAGCTTCACCCAGAGCGCGGTGTCCTCTTCGAAGGTGAGGCAATACGTCGAAATGTGATCCGGCGCCAGGCGCACCGCCTCACGAACGTCGTCCGCCCACTCGGTTTCTGTCTGGCCCGGCAGCGCAAACATCAGGTCCAGGTTCACACTCGCAAACCCCGCCGCCCGCACGTGCTCGTAGGCGCGGTAAATCTGCGCCCGCGTGTGCTGCCGGCCCAGACCCTCGAGCAGCGCCGGCTGGAAACTCTGCACGCCCATCGAAATCCGCGTCACGCCCGCCGCTTTCAACGCCGCGAGACGCTGCGGCGTAACCGAGGCCGGCGCCATCTCCACCGACCATTCGACCGGCGCGCCGCCGCAATGACTCCGCACGATGTCCGCCAGCCGGCCGAGGTCGCGCGGCGCCAGCAGACCCGGCGTGCCTCCGCCCCAGAAAACCGTGGTCACCGGGCGCGCCCAACTGACCAGGCGGGCTTCATTCGCCACACCCGCAAGGAACCTCTCCACCCCATCTGCGGTCGGCTTGGTCTGGTAGAACGCGCAAAAATCGCAAGTCGACGCACAGAACGGCACATGCACATACAATCCCAGAGGGCGGTCCGGCGCAGCTTTGTCTTGCTCTGATGCGATGTGGCTCATTACAAACACGTTTTAACTGTCCCCGTCTTTTTCCCTCCACGCCAATGCATATCAACCGAATTTCCCTCGCGAGAAAAATCCTCTTTGGAGTGGGCGCCACCCTCGGCCTCGCCCTCCTCAGCGGCTGCGACAGCGTCGTCCTGACGAATCTCACGCCCAACTCGCTCCCGGAGAATCCTTCCCAGATTTACACCATCACCCTGCGCGTGACGCCCAAGATCGACACGATCGTTCCGGGCAGCATCAAGCCGAGCATCATCATCGACGGCAAGAACTACCCCATGACCGCGAGTACGCTCGCCGAGGGGCTTTACGAGTTCGAATACCAGCTGCCGGCCGGCCGGGACGAACTGGCCTACTACTTCCTCGTCAACTACGAGACCGAGAACAACAACATGCACAACCCGCATGACGCGTACACCGAGCTGACGCATGCGAAGATCGTGCATCGCTACGTCCTCGCCCTCGAGGTCAACCGCGGCCCCGTCGGCGCCCGCGTGAGCGTGCTCGGCCGCGGCTTCACGCCCCAGGACATCATTTACTTCGACAACACCCCGACCCGCACCGTTTACGAGTCGCCCAACGCCCTGAGCTTCTTTGTCCCGGCCCTCGATGCCAGTCGCAACTACCCGGTCATGCTGGGCAGCGCCGCCGGCAACTCCCCGGTCGGCACGTTCCGCATCGATACAAGCAGCCTCTCCGTTTCGCCCTCCGCCCTGACGCTGCGCACCGGCGAGAAACAGACCCTGACCTTCACCGTGCCGAATGCCGCGCCTCCCGGCGGCCTCCTGCTCGACGTCACCACGGACGTGCCCGAGAGCGTGATCATGCCCGAGGTCGTCGTCCCCGCCGGCCAGAACAGCGTCACGATCACCGTCGAGAGCGGCAAACCCGGCACCGGCAGCCTCTTCCTGAAGGGCTACGGCGCCGGCGAGTTGACCATCCCGGTCACCGTCACCGCGAAGTAATCCCTTCGCAGTTCACCTTACGAAGCGGGGCCCGAGCCCCGCTTTTTTGTGCCCGGCCGTTCCTCTCCAGCGCGAGGTTGCCTTTTCCCTGCCACCGCCCGAGATGAGGGCACGCCCGCTATTCCGGATGAGTCACCTGCTTCATCAGCCCGTCATCTGGTCCGTCCTGGCCTTCGCACTGCTGTTCGGCGCCAACCTCTACGTCTTCGTGACGCGCAATTGGGAGGAGTCGCTTTATCCGACGAGCTACGCGCGCCTCCACTACCCGCTCGACGTGCCCACCCTGCGCAAGTGGAAGCTCGTTGGCCGCAATCACCTGCGCCTGGAGATCATCTGGAACCGGACACCCGACCGATGGCAGCTCTTCGTGGACGATCAGCCGGCTGGTTTTCTGACGGGAAACACGCCCCGGCTCGCTCTCGTGGATTCGCAATTCGACGGCTCGACGGATGCACCGCTCGAGGCGTTTGAACACAAATACCGCCTTCGCCCCCTGCCGGAGGGTTCGGGGCCTGACCTCGATTTCCGCATCGTCGCCATCGCCGCGGATTTTTACCGGAAGCGGGGCATGTATTTTCCGCGGGACTTGATCCTGGTCTACACGGACATCCCGGTCGGGAATTTCTCCCGTCACCCTGTCAGCTACTGGGTCGACGACTATCGCTACGTCGGCGCCGAGGCTTTGGCCGAAGCTGACCGCGTGGTGCGCGAGGAGATGGGCGTGCAAACGTCCGACGACACGTTCACCCGCTTGGACAAAGTCATGCACTACATCCGGACCAAGCTCGCCTCGGCCGGCGGTGTGCCGAAGAACGCGTTCCGCTGGCTGGATCCTTGGCGCATGTTCCAGGAGATGTCCGCCGGCACGGGCAAGGGTTGGTGCACGCAAAACGCCCAGATCTACACTTTCTTCGCGAACCGCGCCGGGGTGCCCACGCGCTTCGTCTTCGGCGCCTACACGCAGGAAAACACCGTCGTGTTCAATGGCCATTCCTGGGCCGAATGCTGGGTGAAGGAGCAAGGCCGCTGGGCCCACGTCGATCCCTCGCACACGCTGATCGCGATCCAGGACAAGCAGGGCCAGGTCCTCAACACCGCCGATATCATGCACCTCTGCGAACACGGCACCTTCGATGGCTTCACCGCGCGCATCATGAAGGACTGGCATTGGAAAGACCTCCCCGCCGCCGCGAGCGCGGCACCCGGCACCGCCGTGAATGTGCCGTTCGCCCTGGTCAACATCCTGCCGCGCACGCACCTGAACCGGCAGTCGATCATCAAGTATCGCCGTCCACCCAACGTGGAGGACACCCGCGATGTCTACTCCATGCTCTTCAAGAGTCCCACGTTCACCTGGGTGAATTTCCAGCGTTACCTCTTCAAGCCGACCCTCGCCTACTCGAAATATCCCACCGACGGCGTGCGCACCTACTTCGTGCGGCAGGCCCTCTGCTTCGGCCTGATCGTCAGCTTCATCCTCCTGGCTTCGGCACTGCGCTAGCAGCTGGGAGCTCAAGCGTCACCACCACCGGACGGTGGTCGCTAGCTTCGCGCACTCCCGCCCCGTCGTAAATTCGCGCCGCGCCGCCCTGCACGCTCGTGCGCAATGCCGACGAAACCAGGATGTGATCGACGTGCGAATACGATTCCTCCTTGCGATAAGCGTGCGTCCAGGAGTCACCGCGTGAGTCGGCCGCCGGCAGCAGCTGCGCGATCTCGGTCCGGCCGCGCTGCAGCAAACGCTGCAACGGCTTGCTCGCCTTCACGTCGTTGCAGTCGCCCAGAATCACGTAGCGCGCGGTCGCCGGATCGCCCACCCGCGACAACACGCAGTCCCGCACCGCCGTCGCTTCGCCCACACGTCGCTGTGCCGACATCGGGTCATCGGGCCGGTCCGTGAACCGGCTCTTCAGATGCACGCCAAAGATCGTCAGGTCCCCCGCCGGCGTCGCCACGGTCACTTCCAACAGCCCGCGCTTCACGCGCTCCGTGCCGCCGAAATACGTGAACGCGAGGTCCACGTGGGGCACCACTGACTTGAGTGGTCGCTTCGACAGCAGCGCGACGTGCCGGTCCGCGTCGTTGCCCTCCAGCAGGACCGACTGCGGATAATCGAGCCCCTCGGCTTTCAGGTCGCGACGCAGTTCCTCCAGATACGCCTTCCCGCCCATTTCCTGCAGCAGAAGCACATCAGCATTCATCGCCCGAATCACCGTGCGCAGCGCGCGCTTCTCCGACTCGGGCTTGGGATAGCCCTGCCGGTAGCCCGCCTCCGTCACGCGGTTGGCCGGCCCGTAATTTTCCACGTTGTAGGTCGCGATCGTGATCGATTCCCCGGCGGCCGCCGTAAGGAGGATGCACCACAGCACACCGATCATCACCGCGGATTTCGCGGATTCACGCGCATAGGGACCTCTTCCGGCGCTCGACATCCGCGTTAATCCGCGCCATCCGCGGTCAGTTCGTTGCAGCCCCCAGCGCCCGTTCGCGCTCCACGAGCGTCGGGTGCGAGTAGAAAAACGCGCTGAACCACGGGTGCGGCGTGAGATTGCTGAGGTTTTTCTGCGTAAGCTTCCGCAGTGCGCCGACCATGGCGACGGTCCCGCCCATCGCGTCCCGCGCAAACGCATCCGCCTCGTATTCGTGCTTGCGGGAAAAGAAATGCAACAGCGGCGAGAACCAGAACGTGATGAGTCCGCTGAGCAGCCCGAACAGCAGGAAGGTCGGCGCCAGTTCGTTCGCCGGAAAGCCAAACGACAGGTTGAACCACGGGCTGCGCGCCAGCCAGGCGATCGCCCCGAATCCGGCCAGCGTCGCAAGCGCCGACACCGCGATCATCTTGGGAATGTGCCCCCGCCGGTAATGCCCAATCTCATGCGCCAGCACCGCCTCGAGTTCCTCCGGCGCGAGCTGGCTGACCAGCGTGTCGAAGAGCACGATGCGCCGGAAGCGGCCGAAGCCGGTGAAAAACGCGTTCGAGTGCCCCGAACGCTTGCTGCCGTCCATCACCTGGATGGCCTTGGCGCGAAATCCCGTGCGCTCGCCCAGCGCCAGCAGCCGCGTGCGCAGGTCGCCGTCCGGCAGCGGCGTGAGCTTGTTGAACAGTGGCAGAATCAGCTTCGGATACAGCACCATCATCAGCAGCTGGAAGCCAAAAACTACGGCGAAACCCCAGACCCACCAGCTCGCGCCCGCCCATTTCACCAGCGAGAGCAGCACCCAGAGCAGCGGATACCCAATGATCACCGCCAGGGCGGCGCCCTTGAGCTTGTCCGTCACCCAGAGACGCGGCGTGCTTTGGTTGAAGCCAAACTTCTGCTCGAGACGGAACTGCGCCCACCATTCAAACGGCAGGCTCGGCACCGCCAGCAAGGCACCCACCGCCAGGATGAAGAGCACTTGGGCCCACGTCGCATCCGGCGGACGCCCACCCGTCACGAGAGCATAAACCCACGGCAGCACGCCGCCAAAAACCACCAGCGCGAGCACCAGCGCATCGAAGATCCCGCTCACCACGCCGAAATCCGATTTGGCCAGCGTGTAGGCCACGGCCTTGGCATAGGTCGCGGGCTCCATCACCGCCGCGACCGCCGCGGGCGGACTCGAGGCGTGGCGGCGCACTTCCGCCCGGTTCAGGGCCGCGAGGATCAGTTCGCCGGCCAATCGCAAAGCCATCAGCACCGCCACGATCCAAAGCACAAGGCTCATGCCCTCAATCCATGCAAATCCCCTCCCACCGCCAGCCCAAAGATTGTTTGAAATGCCCCGCTGACCCCGCATCTTTCAGCCAGTGGAAGCCAAAGACCCCAAACTTTCGTTCGAGACCGCCCTCACCAAGCTGGAAACCATCGTCGAATCGATGGAATCAGGCGAGGTCCCCCTCGCGGAGCTCCTCGCGAAGTTCGAGGACGGTAACAAGCTCCTGAAGCTCTGTGAGGCCCGACTCAAGGAAGCCGAGCTGAAGATCGAGCAGCTCAAAAAGTCGAAGGACGGGGTCACGTTCGCCCAATTCGAGGCCGGCCGCGAAGGCTGAGCGCCGCATTCCTGATGAACGAATCCCCTTCCGCCGCGCGGCTCCTCGACTCCATCCACGGTCCGGCCGACGTCAAAGCCCTCGCCCCCGCGCAACTTCCGCAGCTCGCCCAGGAAATCCGCGACGAGCTCATCGCCGTCACCGCCCGCACTGGCGGCCACATCGGCCCCAATCTCGGCGTCGTCGAGCTCACCATCGCCCTGCATCGCGTGTTCAGCACGCCGGCGGACCAGTTCGTGTTCGACGTCTCCCACCAAGGCTACGTGCACAAGCTGCTCACCGGCCGCGGCGGCGAATTCTTCCGCAAACTCCGCCAGACCGACGGCGCCAGCGGCTTCCTCTATCGCGCGGAAAGCCCGCAGGATTCCTGGGGCGCCGGCCACGCCGGCACCGCCCTTTCCGCCGCGCTCGGCATGGCCACGGCCCGCGATCTCCGCGGGACCGACGAGCATGTCGTCGCCCTCTGCGGCGACGCGGCCTTCACCTGCGGCATCACCCTCGAGGCGCTCAACAACATCGTAACGTCCACCAAGCGCCTCATCGTCATCCTCAACGACAACGAGTGGTCCATCGCCAAGAACGTCGGCGCGATCTCGCACTACCTCAACCGCCTCAGCACGAACCCGACCTATAACAAGCTCCACCACAACGTAGAGGAGTTCTTCAAGAGCTTCCCCGCCGGCGCGGAGATGAACCGGGTTTACCACAAGTGGAAGCGCGAGACGAAGGACTTCTTCGTCGAGTCGTCTCTCTTCGAAAAATTCGGCCTGCGCTACCTCGGGCCAGTCGATGGACACAACCTCGACGCCCTCATCAAGAACCTTGAGTTCGCCAAGCACTGTGACGTGCCGGTCCTGATCCACGTCCTGACGAAAAAGGGCAAGGGCCTGGAGCCCGCCGTCAATCACCCGGAGAAATTCCACGGGGCCAGCCCCTACGACCCTGAAACCGGCGAGAGCAGGAAGTCCGCGCCCGGCGCGCCGCCGAATTACCAGGACGTCTTCGGCCAGGCGCTGGTGCGCTTCGCCAAGGCTGACGCGAATATCGTCGGCATCACCGCCGCCATGCCCAGCGGCACCGGCCTCTCCTATCTCGCCAACGAACTCCCGCGGCAGTTCTTCGACGTCGGCATCGCCGAGGAGCACGCCGTGCTCTTCGCCGGCGGCCTCGCCACCAAGGGCATCAAGCCGGTGTGCGCCATCTATTCCACGTTCCTCCAGCGCGGCTACGACGCCATCATTCACGACATCGCGCTGCAGAACCTGCCCGTCACCTTCTGCATGGACCGCGCCGGCCTCTCGCCCAACGACGGTCCCACGCACCACGGGCTCTTCGACCTTTCCTACCTGCGCTGCGTGCCCAACGCGACCGTGATGCAGCCACGCCACGAGGACGAACTCGTCGACATGCTGCACACCAGCCTGCAACTCGGCAGCCCGGCTTTCATCCGTTATCCCCGCGGCGCCGCGCTCGGCGTGAAGATCAAGGACCAGCCCGCTTTGCTGCCGATCGGGCATGCCGAGGTCCTGAAGGAAGGCTCGAACATCATGCTCTGGGCCCTCGGCCCGATGGTGGCGGACGCCCTCAAGCTCGCCGCCCGGCTTGAGCAGGAGGAGAACATCTCGGTCGGCGTGGTGAACGCCCGCTTCGTCAAGCCCCTCGATCGCACGCTCCTGCTTAGCCACGCCGCCTGCATTCCGCTACTGGTCACGCTGGAGGACCACGTCGTCACCGGCGGCTTTGGCAGTGCCGTGATCGAGGTGCTCCAGGAGGCCGACTGCCCCGTGGCCGTGGAGCGCATCGGCTGGCCGGACCGATTCATCGAGCACGGCTCCAACGCTGAAATCCTGCGCGCCGCCCACGGGCTCGCGCCGGACGACATCTATCGCCGGGTGCTCGCCCGCTGGCGCAACCTGAGCACTGAACGCGTCGAGGCGGACGTGTAGTTTTCTGGGCGGGCCGTCGTCCCGGCGCGGCCGGCTCGGATTCAGTCATGGCGCGTTCCACCCTCATCGTCCTGCTCGCCCTCAAGGCCATCGCCCTGACGCTGGCAGTGTTCGGCCAATGGTGGGCGGCCGCCATCGTGTATTTCGTGCCGGATCTGTGGGTGCTCTACCACCTGTTCGTGCCCTCCGGCCAAGGCCTCTGCCCCGTGGTGACGCGCTTCAACACGCCCCGCGCCGAGGTCTGGCTGACCATCGACGACGGCCCGGATGAAACCGACACGCCGCAAATCCTCGATCTCCTCGATCGCTTCGGGGCCAAGGCGACCTTTTTTGTCATCGGCGAACGCGCCAAGCGCTGCCCCAAGCTGATCGCCGACATCGCCCGGCGCGGCCACGAAATCGCCCACCACACGCAAACCCACCCCGTCGGTACGTTCTGGTGCGCCTCGCCCGCTCGACTGAGCCGCGAACTCGACGACGCGATCGACACCCTGCGCCCGTCTGGGATTCGTCCGCGCTGGTTCCGTCCGCCGGTCGGCATCAAGCACCTGCTCCTGCCCGCGGCGCTCGCCGCGCGCCAGCTGCGCTGCGTGGGCTGGTCGATTCGCAGCGGTGACGTCCTCGTCCGGAGTCACGAACGCGTGGTCGCCCACGTCCTGCGCAAACTCCGCCCCGGGGCCATCATCCTCATGCACGAAGGTCCCAGCCTGCATCCCGCCGTGCGCGTCCGCGCCATCGCCCTGTTGCTGGAGGCACTCTCAGGCCTGGGCTACCGCTGCGTCCTGCCGGACCCCAGCCAGTTTCGCTAGGCGTCCCACTCAGCTTCAGGCGGCCTTGGCGGCCACGAAACGCGAGCCATCGCTCTGCCGGTAAAACCGGTTGAACATCGGCGTGGCCATCAGCGTCGTCACGATGGCCATGAACACCAGCACCGTGAACAGCGTCGGCGTGATGACACCTCGCTCGAGCCCGATGTTGAGGATGATGAGTTCCATCAGGCCCCGGGCATTCATGAGCGAGCCAATCCCCATCGCCTCGCGGTGCGTCTCGCCGCACAGGCGGGCCGCCGCATAACACGCCCCGGCCTTGCCCAGCACCGCCGCCGCAAGGACCGCGAATGCGACCAGCCACAGCGTCGGGCCGTTGACCAGGTCGAAGCGCGTGTTGAGTCCGGAGTAAATGAAGAACAACGGCAGCAGCAGGCTGGACGTGAGCGGTTCGATCAGCGTCTGCAGCCGCGTCGCGAACGGACCACGCGGCATCGCCGCACCCATGAAGAACGCGCCGAAGACCGCATACAGCCGGATCGTGTCGGTGAACCACGCGGCCAGCATCAGCAGCACCATCACCCACGCCGTCGCCACCCGTTCCGCCGCATCGTCACGCGCCGCATAGGCTGAGATCATCGCAAGCACCTTCCGACCCACCGTGAAAACGACGGTGAGGAAGACCGCGCTGCCGCCAAACGCCAGCACCGCAATCCACGGATCGCGTCCGAGGCTCGCCAGCACGAGCGCCAGCACGCCCCACGCGGCGGCGTCGTCAATCGAACCCGCCGCCAGCGCCAACGCACCCACGGTTGTGCCCGTCAGCCCCCGTTCGAAAATGATGCGGGCCAGCATGGGAAACGCCGTGATCGCCATCGCCGCCCCCATGAAGGGCACAGCCTGAAACGCGGTCACGCCCGGCGGGAAGAATCCACCCACGCTGAAAAGATACCACGCGAGTCCGCAGCCCAGCGCAAACGGTGCCACAATCCCCGAGGCCGAGATGGCCAGGGCACTGCGCAGCCGCGATCGCATGAGCTCGAAGCGGAAATCCAACCCGACGGTGAACATGTAGAGCACCAAACCAATTTGCGCCCCGGCAAAGAGGATTGGGCGCGACGCCGGCGGAAACAGTGTCTGCTGCAGATGCGGCAGGAAATAGCCGAACAGCGACGGGCCCAGCACCACGCCCGCAATCATTTCGCCCACGACGGGGGGCTGGCCGAGGCGCACGGCCGCCCAGCAAACGAGCCGGCAGACGACCAGCACGGCGGCCAACTGCAGGAAGAACCGCACTGATAACTCAAAGGTCGTCATGCCGCGCCCGCATTCCGGCGGCCCCGTTTCGCCCCGACAAGGCAAATCACCGGGAAAATGGGCTTGCTGGATTCCGCCGCGGGACTTCCCTCAGGCATGGTTCTTCCGGCGCGTTTTCCGGCAGCGAAATTCCCGCGCACCGCGCCGGGATTTCCCGGTCCAGACTCATCCGCCTGATCCGCCTGACCCCAGCACAATTCCCGCATGCCTGCCGCCACTGCCGTTGTTACCCAAGAACCCTTCGCCGTGGAATTTGGCCGTCCGGCCACGCTTGTCCTGCCACTCGCCCGCGGGGCAGGTCTGGAACTGACCATGCCGCTGCTCGCCGGCGAAGCGCGAGAAATGCTTTTCGCCCCGGTAGCCCGGGGACCGTTGGTCGAAGGTCTGCAGCTGTTCATCAGCGGCGAATTGCTTCTCGGTTGTGCGTCGGAGCCGGTCATCGATGGCCGCACCCTGGCCCAGCAGGCCCACGAGCTTTATCGCCGCGTGCTAACCGCCGTCCGCGGCCATCATCTTTACCGCATTTGGAATTACGTGCCGCGGATCAACGCCTTGGTCGACGGCTTCGAGAATTACCGCGCCTTCTGCCAGGGCCGTTCGCTGGCCTTTGAGGCCGAAGCCGGCGCGGGTTTTCCGCGCGTGTTGCCGGCGGCGTCGGGCGTCGGCACGGCGGACCACTGCCTGTCGCTGGTCTTCGTCGCGGGCGCGGTGACGCCGCATCACTGTGAAAATCCCGCGCAGGTTCCCGCCTATCTCTATCCGCTCGAACACGGCCCCCGCGCCCCGAGTTTCTCCCGCGCCACGGTCGTCAGCCTGCCCCAGCGCTCCCTGACGTTCATCTCCGGAACTGCCGCCATCAAGGGTCACCAGTCCGTCGCGCCGGGCGACCTCGCCGGCCAACTCGAGTGCACTCTCGACAATCTCCGGCTGATTTCCCAAGCCGCGGGCCTCGGCGAGGCTCTCGGAGCCCGGCGAAATCTCCAGCGACATTTCAAAGTCTACCTCCGACACGCCGACGGCCTGAAGACCGTGCAAGAGCGGCTTCAGCGCAGCCTGTTCCAGCCGGGCGACCGCGTCACATACCTCCAGGCGGACATCTGTCGGGCCGAACTCGTTGTCGAGATCGAGGCCACGCTGATCGGCTAGGCGGCGCGACTCACGCGCCCGCGTCACTGTCCGCCAGCAGGGCCCGCAGGCGCCCAACGTCCGGCTTGCCGCGCGCCGTCAGGGGAAAGCGGCGCACGACGACGATCTTCTTGGGAATTTTCCACGGCGCCAGCCGCGGGCGTAGTAGTTCGCGCAATTCCGTCCCCTCGACTCCGCCCGCCACCACGGCCGCCAGCGCATCAGCCCTCGTGCCATGGGCCGCCACATGAGCATCATGGACCCCCGGCAGCTGGCGCAGCGCGCTCTCAATCTCCGCCGGATCGAGCCGCCGGCCCGCAATCTTCAGCATGCGGCCCGCGCGGCCAAGCAGCACCAGTTCACCCCGCGCATTCAGCGCGCCCCGGTCCGCCGGACGAAAGCGTCCCCGGCCCATCACCGCCGCACTCGCCACCCAAAAGCGGCGACCCGCCGTGAAGTGCAATTTCACGCCCTGCATCGGCCGGCCGACGCTGCTTCCCACCAACGCGGCGTCGCCCGTTCGGTCATAGACGATCCCGCCCGTTTCGCTGGAGCCGTAGAAATTATGGATCTTGCGGTCGAATTTCTGGAAAAATGCCTTCGCCACCTCGGACGCGAGCGGCGATCCGGCGGAGATGATCGTCCGCAGGCTGCGAAGCTGCTTCGGAGCAATGTCCGCCTCCGCCATTGCCCGGAGCAAGGCGGGCACCGCGGGAAACACCGTCGGACGCCACTGGGAAATTGCCGCGGCCAGCCCCTGCGGCAGCAGCGCCGCACCGGAGACGATCGGCGTGCCTTGCAGCACAAGCGGAATCACCAGATTTCCCAAGCCGTAGGAGTGCCCAAACGGTATGCAGCCAAAATTCACGTCAGCGCCGCGGATCCCCATCGAGGCACAGACCTGCCGCCCATCGGCGAGCAGTTGCGCATCCGTGAAAGGCAGCGCCCGCGGCCGCCCCGTCGTGCCGGACGTCAACTTGAGCAGGCGCGTTCCCCTCGCGTGTCGCCGTCGTGCGGGCCCCATCATCTGCAGCTGCCCGCCCTGCCAGAGAGAGGCCGCCCCAATCCCTTCCGCCGTGCTGCGCTGTGCCGCGGGTGGCTCACCCGGATCCAGCGCGACGATCACGGCGTCGCTTGCAATCAACCCAAGAAAGACCCGCCACCACTCCGGCCCATTCGCCTCGGCAAACACCACCCGCTGCCCGGCGATGCTCTTTCCGTGCTCACGCGCCCACTCCAATCCCAGCGCGGCGAGCTCGGACCTCGTCCACTTGCGGGACGTCGCCGCGTCGTAGAGCGCCACGGCATGCGGATTGGCACGGAGGGTGTGTGCCCAGGCACTGCGGAGGGTTGTCGCCATGGTTCAGCGCGAGCGGCGCGCCAGGGACTCCAGTTCGACCGCCATCAGCGCGGTCAGGACGATCAACGCCACCGTCATGCCCAGCGCATGAATCACCGGGATGCGGCTCAAGCCCAGCACACCGAACGACGCCGCGGTGCAGAGCGCCGAAAGACGGATGGACACCGGCGGCGCCGTCCCCGCGCTGGCATTGTCCGAGGAGAAGATCGCGTAGTTGTGCGAAAGGCAGACCCCGAGGAATGCGCCCAGCAGGTTGAACAGGTTCAGCGTGGAACCCGCGAGGCCCAGCAGCCCGAACACAAAAAAGCACGAGCCGGCTGGGATCAGCGCGATCCGGATTCCCCGGCGGAACGGATAGATCGCAAAGACACTGCCAATCACGAGCGCCAGTCCGATCAGGCTCAACCGCAGCGCCGACCAGCGGTAGCGGCTGAAGAGCGTGTTGAGCGATTGCAGCTGGCTCGTCCCCACCGTGTGCAGCGCGGGCGGCACCGCCACGCGCTCGGGCTCCGAGGTCATCGTCAGGAACCAGAAATTCGGCCCATGCAGGTTGCTGAGCAACGCGAGTGGCCCTGACAGCATTCCGTCCAAGGACTTCGCCAGCCCTTCATACGCGCCGTCGGGCGGGTGGCGTTGCACTTGCTCCCACGCCACAAAAAAGGGCTGGAAGGAATCCGCCAGGAAGCCGTGGCGCTCCAGCGCCTCGTGAAACTCCGGGGCGAAATCCCGCAGTTCCCCCAGCCGCGGGCCCAGCGCCTGCCAGTCGGCGGCCGTCGGCAGTACCAGGCCCAGGCTCGCAGCCGTCGACTTGGGCGCGAGCTTCGCCTCGTCCGCCAGGAATTCCTCGAGATGCTCCCGCGCCTCCGCCGCGGAACTCCCCTGCGTCAAATACACGCCGCTGTCCGGATTCTCGCCAAAGAGCGAACGCAGCTCGGCTTCGTTGGCGTGGAGTTCGGGCGAGGGAATGTCGAGCTCGCGGATGTCGTCGCGCCAGTGCAACAACCAGGGACCGACCAGTGCGACCGCCATCGCCCCGCCGAAAAGAAAACGCAGGCTCCGCTGCAGCCACGGTGTCGCCCGTCCCGGGCCCAGCGCGCCCCACTCGCGGCCTTCCAGTTGCGGCCGTTCCAACTGCGCAAAGTAGAGCATCGCCGCGCCCAGCGCGCACAGGAGTCCAGCGCCGACGAAAAGGCCGATCTGCCGGATCAACGGCAGCTCCGAGAAAAGCAGCAGCGAAAAACCGATCACCGTGGTGAGGCAGCTCGCCAGCAGCGGTTTGAGCAGGCGTCGCAGCTTGCTCAGGTAGGGTTCGTCGGGCGTCAACGACGGCTGCATGAAAATGTAGAAGCCGTAATCGATGGCGACGCCCGCCAGCAGTGACCCGATCACAAAAACGAGGATGTGGAGCCGCTCGAAGGTCAGCGTCGCAATCGTCCACGCGCCCAGCAGCGACAGCGCGATGACGGGCATGAGGTGCAGGAGCTTGTAGATGCGCCGCACGAAAATGCAGCTGACCGCGAGCACCGCGAGTAGCGACGCGGCGTTCAGCAGCCGGAGTTCCGATTCGATCCGCGCCCGGCTGGCCGCGGCAAAACGATTGATACCGGTCCAGCGCAGGCGGACGCCCGGATGCGTGGCCTTCACCTGCGCGAAAGCCGAGTCCACCGCCGCAAACACCGGCCCCTGCCCTGCCTCCGCCAGCGGCGACACCGTGATGCGGGCCCACACGAGGGCATGGCCGCCCGCACCCGCTCCGCCCGACGTCAGCCCCTGCGAACGCATCGCCAGGCCCGGCACCAGCAGCAACGGGTCCGACAGCGCCAGGTCCTGCATCGCCGCCGCCTCGGGCCGGCTCAGAAATGCCTCGAGGTCGGTCGCCGCACGTTCCGCGAGCCAGTTGGAGAATTTCGCCTCAGGCTGACCGGTCGCAGCGAAGGCGCGGTGTTGGCGTCCCAGCCAGGCGGGCAGCAGCAGTTCGAAACGGTGCTCGTAGATTTGCCGCCCCAGCGCGTTCTGAGCCGCTTCGTCCCCCATCACCACCGCCTCCGCAAAGAGTGGCTGTCGCCGCAATTCCTCCGCCAGCCGCTGCGCCGCCGCGCGCGGGGGAACGCCGGGCGTTGCCGGATCCTCCACCACAAACAGCATCACGCGCGCCTGCACGTCGTTCGCAAATCCCCGGATCAGCGCCAGCTCCGGCGCCTGCTCCGCGGCGGGAATCAGGTCCAGCACGTTGGTCGAAATCTTGGCGGCAAAGTCCAGACAGGCCAGCCAGCCGATGCAAAGCGCGGCAAACGCGATCAGGATCAGCCGGGCGGTGGCTTTCTGGCGGCGGGGTTCCACGGCGGTGGCTTAGCGGAAAAACCGGTCGAGGACATCACCGGAAAAGATGACGTCCTCCTGCGTGTGGCTGATCAGGATCTCGATGCGCTGGCTGGGAGTCCGCACGAGTTCGATCTTCTCGAGCACAAAACCCTGCCCGCTCACTGCCAGCACGCCGACCAGGTCGGCCAGCGCCGCCGAGCGGGGCACGAAGGCGAGCGTCCAGGCGTCGCCGTCGCTCCGCCCATGCACGCTGAAGGATTTCTCCAGGCTCGGCAGGTCGAAGCGCAGAACGCTCACGAGCGCGTCGGTCACCGCCCGCGCCCGGCTGTCGGCCGGCGCCACGCGTTCGTGCCCCTCGTCATCGCGCATCAACAGGCCCTGTGCATCCACGATCATGATGCGATCTTCGGGTTTGAGATACCGCAGGCTCAGGCCGCGGTCCGGCACGATGCGGATTTCGCCCTGGAGGATGACGGGCGTCTTGCGGAATGAAAAATAACGCCGCTCCTCGAACTGCGACTGCCGGGTCTTGCTCACTGCCAGCCGCACAAACAGCTCGCGCCACGCCGGGTCGTGGGCCGGATCGGCCAGCAGCGTCTCCGGTCCCACCGGAAGGTTCGCGTCGGCTGCTGATGCCCCGCGTGCGGCCAGCAGCAGACCGCAGCAGAGGCCAAGGGTCTTCGCGAAAGGGTTCATGACGAGCGACGGCGGCGCAGCACACCGACCCAGCGCCAGAGCAAAAGTTGCGTCAACAGGCGGGTGTGCAGCCAGATGAGCTTCAGGTTGTCCCGCAGGTAATGGAAGTGCGAAACGCCCCCCTGATCCTTCGCCAGGTAGCGGCAGGGCGCCGGCAAATTCACCGTCGGAACTCCTGCCCAGACGAGGCGCACCGCCATCTCGGGGTCAAAGTCGAAGCCCCGCGCGCGACGAGTGGCGGCGAAGGCCCGTGCCAACTCGGCGGCCGGATACACGCGAAAGCCAAACAGCGGGTCATCGATGCCGCGTCCGAGGATTTCCACCCGGGCGAGCCACACGCTCAGCTTGCGCCCTTGCAGCCGCGCCAGCGGCGCCTCCGGCCCGAAGATCGGGCGTCCCACCACCAAAGCCGCGGGCTGCGCCTGCGACGCCGCCATGAACTCCGGGATGTGATCCGCCGGATGCTGGCCGTCGGAATCCATCGTCAAAACGTGCGTGAATCCCGCATCAAGCGCGGCCGCCACGCCGGTCGCCACCGCAGCGCCTTTGCCTCCATTATGGGAACGCTCGATCACCCGCACTTGGGGATTTCGCTCAGCGAGTTCCAGCGCAGCGGCGGCGCTTCCGTCCGTGCTGCCATCCACCACCACCCACACCGGTTGCCACTGGTCCAGCGCGCCGCGCACCGTCTCCAACAGGCGCGGGCCGGCGTTGTAGCTCGGGATGAGGACGAGGTGCGTGGCAGACGGAAGCATCATGTGGCGGACAACGCCGCCAAGAGTCTCTGTGCGGCCAGCGCCGTCAATTCCCGGGCATTGCTGGCGGCGCCCGGTTCGACTTCGCCAAGGAACTCCACCTCGATGCTGGCCGGCAGCGGGGGCACACGCCACCACGGCTGGCCTTTGGGCAAAAGGTCCCGCGGGGCGCGAACCGCCAGCAGGCGCACGGGCACCCGCGCGCGGGCCGCGATGAGCGCAAAGCCCGGCCGGAGCGGATTGAGCTGCGTGCCGGCGTAGGTGCGCGTGCCTTCGGGAAAGATCAACAGCGACCGCCCGGCCGCAAGTCGGTCAGCCACGGCGCGGATCACATCGATGCCCGCGTCACCCGACGCGTATCCGGCCAGCACCGCCGCCGGCCCGAGCGCGGGATTGTGCATGACCGAGGGTTTGAAAATACAAATCGTGTCGGGCAGCCGCGCCAGGATGAAGGTCGCATCCAGCAGCCCCGGATGGTTGGCAATGTAGACCGCCGGCCCCTCCAGCGCCTCAGGCGTAAATCCGGTCCATCGCACGTAGATCAATCGCGTGGCGTGCAGCCAGCTGCACCACGCGCTGAACAGCCAGCGGATCGCCCCACGCGCGGCCGGACCCCGACGCCGGGCCCCCGGGAGCACCAGCAGGATCACACACCCCAGGTTCAGGGCGAGGCTGACGAGTCCAAAAACGAGCCACGAAAGCAACGCGGCTGGCACCCGGTAAATGCGCGGCAGTGGATTCATGGCGCCACGGGGTTGAGCGGAAGGAAGTTGAACCACAGCTCCGGTTCGGCCCGCAGCATCGCTTCCAGCCGCGTGAGGAACTCCTGGAAGTGCTCCCGGGCCCGCGCGAGGTTGGCCGCCTTGCCCGCGGCGTCCGGGACGAATAACGGGGAGCTGTGCACCGTGGACAGACCGGGCCCGGCCGGCCGGCCGACGCACAGCACCACGGGCCGGCGGAAGATGAGCGCAAGGTGATAGATCGTGAACGGAAACAACCGGCGGGCGCCGAGAAAATTAAACGCTTCCGTCTTCGCGCTGAATTCGAGCCGGTCGCACTTCAACGCGACCGAGCCACCCGCGTCGATCGCGTCCTTCAGCGCGAACAGCAGGTTCTCCGCCTCGTTGACCCAGATGAAGCTCACCCACTCGGCAAATTCGGCGCCGAGAATTTCCGTGTCGTGCGAATTCCCCACCCGCTGCCGGATCATGTAAACGCGGCGGTGCTCCTGCCGGCCCAGCAGGAAGCCAGTCAGGTCTGAGTGACCGAAGTGAAACGTCCCCAGCAAAGCCGGCTCACCCGTCGCCAGCAGCTGCCGAAAGCCTCCGGCATCGGCCGCCAATTCACCGCGGTGCGGAACTCCCCGCGCCACGCGAAAGCGCAGCATGAGGAATTCCTCGAACGCCCAGAAGTGCCGGAAAACCTCACTCCAACGAGGTGCACGGCCGTGCAGGACCGTGAGATACTCCCGCGAGTGCGCGCGCTGGCCCGGCATGCCAACGATTGCCACGGCTGTGCCCAGCTTTCGCAGCGGACGGAAGATGAATTCGGGCAGAAATTCGTCGCAGCGACGGAGGAACTGGAAGCCCCAGCTGGCCCGGGATTGCGTGCGGGGCCGCTCATGTCCACGTGAGGGTTAAACGCAGCCCGCAGCCAACGCTCTGCTCCAAGGCCCGGCGCGCCACCAGCGCGTCGAAAAAGTCCGGCAGGGACAATTCTCCCGCGGCGCCCGCGCCCTGCGTCAGTGTCAACCGCGCGAGAGCGCCCGTCTTTTCCGCGGACAATGCCAGGGCAAACGCAAACGCCCGCGCGCTGGCGATGCCGTTTTCCAGCAGCCACGTCCCCCGCTCTTCGCCGCCGCACACCAGCACGCGCGGCGCATTCGCCAGCACAGCCGTCTGCAGCGCCGTGGCGACAAGCTGTCCCCTGCCCGTCAGCGGGAAAAATTCCCCGACGGCGCTCTGCCGCGTGATCATCGCCTGCTGCACGGCACTCGGGTGAATCGAGGTTTGAAACAGCGTCGGGCTCGCCGACGGAAAACTATCGAGGTAAGCCTCGAGCGTCCGGCTCTCGCCGTAGGCCGTGGCATAGACAATCGCATCCTCGGCCCGCGGCTGGAGTTCGTTCAGCGACGCCCCGACTAGGAGACCCAGCTGGGTCATGCGCCGCGTGGCGCCTTTCGGGAATTGCTCCCGCAGCCGCTCGCGCGTCGCCGCCGGATCCTCGTTACCGGGATCCGCCAGACTCAGGGCATGGAGATAGCGCTCAATCATGGGTCAGGAGAAACGCGGCGTGGGCACCGCCAAACGCATTGCTGGCACACACGACGCCGTCATAGGCCGCCGTGGAGAAGGGCTCGAGCGCCACCTCAGGCGTGAAGCTGGGCGCGGCGCCGCCGACAGTGCCGGGAGCGCGGCCGGCGCGCACGGCTGCAGTAGCCAGGGCGAGCTCGACTAGTCCGCAACTGCCCAGCGTGTGACCCAGGCTGCCTTTCCACGACACGAGCGGAGCGACGGGAAACGCCGAGGCCAGCGCGGCGCTCTCAAGGCGACCTGCCTCGAGCGTACCGGTCCCGTGGCCCTTGAGCCAGAGCTTGCGTCCGCTGGCCGCCGCACGGACCGGAGCCAGGCAGGCGGCAAAGCCGGCACCATCCGCGCGATTGGCGGTGAAATGGTGCATCTCGTTGTGCAGGCTCTGGGCGGAAATCGCGAAGTCGCCACGTTCCCGGCTGAGCACCGCGAATCCGGCGCCATCGCCGAGCCCAATCGAACCCGTAGGCCGATCAGCGTAGGGCGCGGGGAATCCCGCGTTCAGGATTTTTAGCGCGTGAAAGCCGCCCGCCACGAACGGGCTGATGAAATCGAAGGAAAACACCAGCGCGCGGTCCGCCAGCCCGGCCTGCAAGGTCCGCGACGCGAGCAGCAACCCGAGATGAGCGGACACGCAGGCATGCGAGAGCGTGGTCACGTTGGTTCCCCAGCCGAGTTCGCCCGCGAGCCACTCGACGCACAGCGACGGGGTGCCGTAGGCGAGGTGGGCGCGATCGCCGGTGCGCCGGAAGGCATGCAGGCTGCCCACGCCGAAATTACTGCTGGTCACAAACACCGGACGTCCCGGCGAGCCCCACGCGTCGGCGGGAATGGTCTTCGCCAGCGTGTGGAGCAGCGGCAGCCAGCTCGGCGGCGCCGTTTCGTCGAGGCCGCGTCCGCCCGCCAAGGCCAGCGGCACGTCTTCTCCGCCATCGGTTCCGAGCACGGGCACGGGTCGCAGGGCGCATTCCCCGCGAAGGAGCGCGGCATGCGTGGCCGCCGCATCACCGAGGGCGGTGAGGCAGCCAGCGGCTTCCAGGCAAACGGCAGCAGCGGGCGACATACGCGCGGTGGGTGGTCCGACGGATCAGCCGGGCAATCGGGCGGGATCGGCTCGGGCGCGAATGAACTCCGCGAGGTGGGCCACGCTGGCCAGAGCCTCGCGGGATTCCTCGCTGCTCTTGATTTTGAGGCCGAATTCCTTCTCGAGCGTCACCACGAGCTCCAGCGCATCGATGGAATCGAGGTTCAAGCCTGAGCCAATGAGCGGCTCGTCGTCGGCCAGGTCCTCCGGTTTTACATCCTCGAGCTTGAGCGTGGTGACAATGAGCTGCTTCAGCTTAGTCTTTAGAGGGTCAGGCATGCTGTAAGCCCCCATCTGAGTTCCAGATGCGCTGCTCGGCAAGCCCTGAGAATGTTGCGTGCCCGTTGCTCGAACTCAGGCCTTGGTGGGCTTGAACACATGGCACACGTTGCTGCCGCCGAAGCCACTGCTGTTGTTCAAAACGATGCCAGGGGCCGCGGCCACCGTGCTTCGCGGCAGCGACAAGCCCGCGCAGGCCTCATCCGGCGAAACGAGGTTGGCGTTGCCGGGAATGAAGCCGTCGCGGATCGCCAGAGCACAGAACGCCGCCTCCATCACGCCAGACATCGAGAGCGGATGACCCGTCAGGCCCTTCGTGCTGCTCACCTGCGGGTGCGCGCCCGTCTTCGTGAACACCGCGCCCAGGGCCAGCGCCTCCGAGCGGTCGCCCGCCGGTGTCGACGTGGCGTGGGCGTTGACGTAGCCAATCTCCGCGGGTTTGACGCCCGCGTCCGCCAAGGCCCGCCGAATCGCTTCCGCCAGGCCGGCGCCGTCCGGATGCGAGACAGCCACATTGAATCCATCCGCCGCCTGGCCCCAGCCAGCGAACTCGGCGTAGATCGGCACGCCACGCTTCCGGGCTGACTCGGCTTCCTCGAGGATCAGGCAGACCGCCCCACCCGCGCCGACAAAGCCGTCCCGCTGCTGGTCAAAGGGCCGCGACGCCGTGGCCGGATCAGGATTCGTCGACAGCGCGCGCATCGCGGCAAAGGGCAGGATCGTCTCAGCATTCACTTCCTCGGCGCCGACGACGAGCATGCGCGTCTGGCGGCCGAGGCGGATGTCATCGAGCGCACAGCCGAGCGCGTGGCTGGACGACGCGCACGCCGCTGCAAAGCCGCCGACGGCGCCACGAATGCCGTAGTTCGCCGCGAGGTTGAAATTGAGCGTGCCGGCGATCGAGGCCACGACGCCCATCGGGTTGCCGCGCTCGCCGCGCACGGCATGCATGTGGGCGAGATGGTGGTGCAGCAGGAAAGCCGAACCGGCCGAGGCGCAGTAGAGCCCAGTGCCGCCGTCCGTCAGGTCCGCCGCGGCGAGCCCGCTGTCCGCGAGCGCCTGTTCCACCGCGCAAATCGCATACAACCCGTGCGGCGGCAGGCTGCGCAGCGCCTCGCGCGGCAGCGTGTAACGCGCCGGGTAACGCCAATCGCGCCAGCTGGGCGAATCGACGGTGAAATCCTTGATCGTGCCCGCCACCTTCACGGCGAGCGACGGGTTGCCCAGAAACTCCACCCGCTCCAAGCCCGGCCGCAAGGTGTGCAGGCTCTCCGTCACGGCAGCGCGGTCGTTGCCGATGCTCGTGATGAAGCCGAGGCCGGTGACGACCGCGTGGCGGCTCATGCGGGCGGGTTCGCCGGTGGCGAGGCGTCCAGTTTCTGCCGCACAAAGGCCCGGAGGTCGCCCACGGTGCGCACGCGCAGGATCTCGTCATTGCTGATGCGCACCTCGAACAGGTCCTCGAGGAAAAACACCATCTCGGCGATCGCCACCGAATCGAAGCCCAGGTCGGCGACCAGCGTCAGCGTGTCCGCCGGCGGCGTCGACGGGCGCCGGTCTTTTTCCGGCATGTGGTCGAGCATGATCGCGAGGACGACCGTGTCGGCATCGGCGGGCACCCGCGTTTGCATAAAACGCTCGTAGGCCGCGCGAATCTCGGGCGGAAAATGCCGGTCCAGGGTTTGCACGGCGTCGTTGCGGCCGGAAGAGGCGGAGGGCGAATGAGGAGGTGTCATGGCCGGAATTAGTGCGGCGCCGGAGCCGGTTTCGGCGCGGGCATGGCGGCGGGCATGGGTGCCGCCTTAAACCACGTGCGCCAGCCCTCGCGCAGCTCAAGCCCGAGCCAGAGCAGCAGCAGCCCAAACACCCGCCAGGGCAGGCGCGAATTGAATTCGTAGCTGATGAAACCGAAGTAGCCGCGGTGGTTGCGCCGGCCGAACACCCCGCGCTCCTGGCGGTTCTGCGCCATCGAAACCAAGCGCCGGTTGTAAAGCTCCATCAGGCGAAAGGGCCAGTAGGACTTGGCATGGGCGAATGGCGGAGTCTCAAGGTAGCGCGGGCCGTGCTTGAACGGCTGCGTGACGATGCCGAGGTAATACAGGCCGAGGTCGAGCCGGAACGCCAGGGTCATGAGCTCGAAATCCCCCATGTAGAAATACTTGTCGCGATAGAGCGCGAGGAACCACCGCTCGTAGCTCAGGCGGAAATTCGCGTTGTGGCGTTCGACGCGCGGAGCCACGGGCTTGCCCTTGAAACTGTCCCCAATCAGCGCTGCGGCCGCGCTCGTGGAAAACGAAATCCAGTCCATGCCCGGCGAATAAAACGGGTCGATGAAACCGGCGGCGTCGCCGACCAGCACGGCCCCGTCGGTGGCGAAGGTGGTCGCGGAATACGCCAGATTGCGGCGGAAATGCATGTCGTCTTCCTGGTAGGTGGCATTCGCGAGGATTTCGCGCGCGACGGGATGCGTCATCAGGAACGCCTTCAGCCGCTCGCCGAGACTCGGCCCCGGGGGCAGTTCCATGATGCGCTGGTCATAAACCACGCCGATGCTGACGTCGCCGCCCTTCAACGGAATGATCCACGCCCACCAGCCGTAGCCGGTCAGGTGGTTGGTCGCCGTCCAGCGTACCGCCTGGGCGCGGTTGGACCACGACGGGTATTTCTCGAAAAGCGAACGGTCATCCAGCGACGTCACCCCGGACCAGCGGCTCCAGCACGTGGCCGTCGGATGCGCGGTGTTGGGCTGCAGCCACCCTTCCTGCCGCGCGAGCAGCGTCGCCACACCCGAGGCATCGACGACCCAGCGGGCGGTGGTTTTCTGCAGGACGCCCTGCTCGTCGTCCCATTCCACCGTTTGCGCTCCACCCGCGACAAGCCCCACCTTCCGCACGCGGACGAGACGGCGCAGCACCGCGCCTTCCTTCACGGCCGTGGCCAGCAGGTGCTCGTCGAGGACGGCGCGGTCCACCTGGTAGCCGGGCAACCGGACATTGTAGCGCGGGCCGGTCTCGCTGCACTCGTTGAGCGCGCGAGCAGAGGAGTTCGAAAACCAAAAGCGCATGCCCTGCTTCGGGAGATGCTTTTCGAGCAAGTGCTCGGTCAGTCCCAGCACACGGCCAAGAAAGAAGGCACTGATTTCCACCGTCGACTCGCCCACGCGGCGCTTGAGCTGGTCGGTGCGTTCGAGGATCAACACCCGGAGCTTGGGGTTGCGGCGCCGCAGCAGGCAGGTCGTGGCAGAGCCGGAGAGTGCACCGCCCACCACAATCACATCCCAGTCAGTCCGCAGGTTCTCATCCATCAGGAAGCTTGATGTAGCTTTTACCCCGCAGAGGTCGCAATCGCAAATATGCGTGATCGCTTTGCCGGGGCGACCGTCGCTTGGGTTCGGCGCCGGCGTCAGCCAGCCGGCGCCACGGCCTTCGGCGGGCCAAACTCCAACGGGGGCACGATGTGGAACCGGTGTTGCAGGCGGCAGACGCAGAGGAAGACCTTGAAGCGCCACCAGAGCGGCCAGGTCAGTTCCGCGTGGCCGGCCACGATCGACGTCAACCCCGGCATTAGGTTCCACGGCACCTGCTCGCACATGAAGACGGCGAAGCTCTGGTTGTCGTAGAACATCGTGATCAGCCGTCGAAACACGCCTGCATGGCGTTTGATCGCGCTCGTGTAGCGGGCGCGCTCGCCCGCTGTCAGGCCGCGGTGTTCGCGGTCCGCCCCGACGATGAGCTTCACCGCCTGCTGGGCCGACCAGACCGAGACATAGACGCCGGACGAAAAGATCGGGTCAAAGAAACCCGCCGCGTCGCCCACCAGCAGCAGCCGCTCCCGGGCGAGTTCGCGGCGAAAATACGTGTAATCGCTCGTGATGTGAAACGGCATCGTGGGCGTGGCCGCTCCCATCAGTTCGCGGAGACGAGCCGAGCGGTCGACTGCTTGTTGAAACAGCACCGCCGGCTCCACGTTGGCCCGCTTCATCGCGTCGAGCGTCGTCACAAGTCCGACGGACGTGCGTTCCTCGTCGATGGGAATGATCCAGAACCAGCCGTCATCGAGCCGCACCACGATCGTGTGGCCCGCGCGCCGGCCCTCCGGCCGGGGCACGCCGCAGAAATGACTGTAAACCGCCATGCGCTTGGCCGAGGTCGGCGGATCCAGCGCGCGTTTCTGGTCGGTGGTGAAGACGTTGTCCCGGCCGCTTGCGTCCAACACCCAGCGCGCCGTCACCATTCGCCGTCCTCCGGTATCCTCAAGTTCGACCCGGTTGCCTACGCCATCGGACACCAGCGACCGCACCGTCGTGGACATGCGGACTTCCGTGCCCAGCACGCGTGCGTGGTCCAGCAGGATGCCGTCAAATTTTGCCCGCTCGACCTGATAGGTGCTCTCCAGCCCGGGGATGAGGCTGTTCCGAAAATCGACCTCCTTTTCCGCAGGACCGTTCGCCAGGTAAAACATTGCGCCATACTTCGGGATGAATCCCGCGGCCTGGATTTTCGGCCATGCGCCGGTTTCGCGGAGGATGGCGTTGGTCGTTGGGAGCATCGATTCGCCGATTCTGAACCGGGGAAACTCGCACTTCTCGACCAACAGCGTCCGCAGCCCTTGCTGGCGGGCATAGGCCGCCGCGGTGCTCCCGCCCGGGCCGCCGCCAATGATGAGAACGTCGTAGTCAGTCTCGGGCATGGTGGAATCGAAGCTGTGATAAAGGGCCGCCCCGACTCGTGGGCAAGCCGGACTTCTTGCGGCCTGCTGGATCAGCGCGGTCCACGCAGGAGCGCAGTTCGTCTCCTCGCGGCCAGTCTGAAAACGAAGAAGCGACCGGCTTTCCAGTCGGTCGCTTCACCTGCCGGGTCCGAACCCGGCGACTCAGTCGAGGGGAATCCAGTCCTGGGGGCGCGGGTGCGTATCGCTGGGCCGGGCCTCCCAGCGATGCCCGTCGCTGGTCGTCAACTGCATCACCAAATCCCCGCCTTCCCAGAGCTCGCGCAGGGGCGAATCCGCGGTGGGGGTGCCGAAATAATTCCGACCATCCGGACCCGCGATCGCGCCCCGCACCATGCGGCCGAAGATCACCGGCGAAGCCAGCAAATCAGCCAGCCGGGACTGCGAGGGTTGGAACACCGTCTTCACGCGCTAATCTCAAAGCGTCTGCATTAAGCCGGGCAACGCGGGGAATTACGCAGTGCAGCTAAGTAGATTTGCACTCGGCTATCCGCCGGCGCGCACCGGGTGTTTTGGCGCTTGAGCGCCTCCCGGCCGCCGCCCATTTCACAGGGCCATGAAGAAGATCAACCTGCGGGATATTCCCGACGAAAAGTGGACTTCACCGAAGGGCAAATACCAGGGATCGAGCAAGGAGGTTTCCGTCGCACTGGGCCGCGAGCCGCTCTCGACCGACCTGTTGAAACGGCACCCGTTCGACGTCGAGATCTGCCGCATCGCGCCGGGACAGACGCCCTACGTCTATCACTCCCACAGCGTCCAGTGGGAATTCTATCACGTGCTTTCCGGACGCGACGTGGTGCGCCACCAAGAAGGCCGCACCCCCGTCGAAGCCGGCGACTCGTTTGTCTTCAAGCCCGGCGAGCCGCACCAAATGACCAACGACGGCACCGAGGACCTCGTCGTGATGGTCATCGCCGACAATCCCTTGGGCGAGTCCTGCCATTACCCCGACAGCAACAAGTGGGCGGTGCGCTCGCCCGAGCGTCGGCTGATCCGTTCCGAGCCGCTGGACTACTTCGACGGCGAAGAGTGAGCGGCTGAGCTGGCTTGGGTTTCTGTCGCGGGCCCGCGTTCAGCGGGGAAATTTCCGACTGCTCCGGTAGTCCTGCACGAAGATGCTGATGACCAGCCAGAATCCCATCGCGGCCGCTCCGACAAAACAAAGGATCGCGAGGCCGGGGAAGCCAAACAGCTGGAAACGGGTCGGAATCCGCATGAGCAGGGAGGCGCCAATTACCAACCCCGCCAAGACAATGCCCGTTGTGATGCGGTTGGCGATCTTCTCCATGCCATCGAGCACGGTCTTCGCGTCCGTCGAGGTGACATTCACCTCCAACTCGGAGTTGCTGACGACGTCCATGATGCGATTCAGCCGCGCCGGCAGCCCGGCGGTGAATTCCCTCATTTCCAGCAGCGAGCTGTAGACGCTGGCCTTGGTGAGGTCCTTCCCCAGGCGCCGCATCATCAGTTCCTCGACGTTGCGCCGGATGGAGGCGCTGGTGTTGAACTGCGGGTCAAGGATCCGCCCCACCTCGTCGAGCTGCAGCAGCGTCTTGGCCAGCAGGACGAGGACGCTCGGCACAATGAGTCCATTTTCCTGCGCGATGCTGCTCACCTCCAGCAGCGATTGGCCGACGTTCAGGTCTTCCAATCCCTGGTCGCGCTGCAGCGCGACGAGCTGCGCAATCCGCCGGCGAAATTCCACGATGTCAAAGTCCCGCAACCTCTCGCTCACCTTGATCGCCAGCTCGGCGACCGCCTCGCCGTTGCCCTCGCTCATCGCCAGCAGGACTTTCAAGAGCGTCTCCTGCATCGACGGCGCGGCGTGGCCCACCATGCCCAGGTCAATCAGGGCGATGCGACCATCCGTGGTCACAAAGACATTTCCGGGATGGGGATCGGCGTGAAACATGCCGTCCACCAGCACCTGCTTGAGGTAGGACTTGAAAAGTTCCTCGGCCAAGGGCCCGCCTTTCAGGTCCTGCAAGTCGAGCGGTCCCAGCGAGGTGATCTTCCGGCCCTGCACCTGGTCCATGACGAGCACCGACCGCGTGAAATAATCCGGCACGGGTTGCGGGACTTGGATGAGTTTAAACTCGGCCAGGTTGCGGCCGAGGGTGACGAGGTTGTGCGCCTCGCGCTCGTAGTTGAGCTCCTGCTGGATCGTGATCCGGAATTCGTCCAGCACGGCGACGAAGCGGTGCCGCCGCCCGACCTCGGTGTGCTCGTCGAGGAACGTAGCGATCTGGGCCAGCACCTCAAAATCCTCCGCGATCTGCTGCCGGATGTGGGGGCGCTGCACTTTCACCACCACCGGCCGGCCGTCGCGCAAGGCCGCGGCGTGCACCTGGCCGAGCGACGCGGCGCCGATCGGCTCCGGGTCGAACCGCGAAAACGCCTTGGAAATCCTCACGCCCAGCTCGCTCATCACAATCTCCTCCACTTCCGCGAAAGGAAACGGCTTCACGCGGTCCTGCAGCCGGGCCAGGGCCTTCCGATACGGTTCGGGCAGCAGATCCGGCCGGCTGGACAGGACCTGACCCAGTTTGACGAACGTGGGGCCCATGGCTTCCAAGTCATTCGCCAGCTGCTCCGGCAGCCCCGCCTCACCGTCCGCCTTCGCATCTTTCGCCTCGGGCAGGCTGTCGATGCCGAAACCCTCCTCGGTGCTCATCTGCTTGGCCAGGTCCGATCGCCCATACTTCCAGAACAACGCGGCAATTTCCCGGTAACGTTTGAGATGAAGGGCGGATAATTTCATTGGACGTCTGGTGAAATGGGCTATCTGGAGGATTGGAATTGGTTCCTCTTCATGGACATCCCAAGTCCCCGCAGGTATCGCGCTGGACCCCAAAATTCACCCTCTTCAAAGCCCGCGCCCGATTGCCGGGAACCCTCCTTCCGGCGTCCGGACTACACTTTCACCCGCCATGATTTCCGCCATGAAGGATGCCGTCACGAGTCGGGCTGCCCAAGCCTTTGTGAACAAACAGATCGCCCGCTACGGCTCAGTCGAGGACCTGAAAATCGACTCCCGCAGCCGCACGGTCGAAATCTCCTGCCTCCTCCACGGCGAAACGTCGCCACTCCACGTGAAGGTGGAGAACTACGAGGTGGAAAGCTCCGGTACCAAGAAATTTCTCACGGTGACGCGCATCAGTGCGTCCCGCCCCTGGCTGCAGAACCTGCTCACCGATCACGTGCAGGGCCGTCGCGTCGAACTTCCGTCCTGGGCCGCCGCGGCCCTGTGACGGGGTCTCTTTACGACGACCTAGTTCGCGTTCAGGACCTCATCGATCAGGACGTTTCCACGTGTTTGCGCTGAGACGAACCGAGCGGAAATCCGCGCGACACCGCCGCGCGGCATGCGGGCTTGACCGTGGGGGGACCGTGCGTAGCACTGGGGGCCGGTTTTCTGCCGCGCGGGCGTAGTATACCGGCTATTATGTGTGCTTCCCAAGCATGAGAAGAGGGTTCGACTCCCTCCGCCCGCACCATTTTCGGAACCTCCCGCATCCGCCGCGCTGATGCTGCCCGAGGACTGACCGATGCCTCCTCCCAACCCTAGCAACGGCGGCCGGCCCGCCGACCTCAAGCCGTGGAACATGCCGTGCAACCCCGGCTGGCAGGCTGACTCCGGCGGACGCCACCACATCTTCCTCTTCGACGGCACCTGGAATGACGACACGGGCGTGAATCCCGCCGGCTTCACGTGGGACAACACCCGGCTCTTGTGGGTTAGCCGCGACGATCCGACCAAGGCCTATCCGCCGATCGTGTCCAATTTGGTGAAGACTCATCTCGCCCTCGGCGCCGATGGGCCGGGCCAGCTCACGCACTATTTTCGCGGGGTCGGCAACGATGACGAGAATGACGTCGTCAATCAGACCGCCGAGGGCGCCTTCGCCACGATGGAGCAGCACATCCGCAATTCGGCCTACTGCGAATTCCTGGAAAACTACCGCCAGGGCGACCAGGTCTCCATTTTCGGCTTCAGCCGCGGCGCCGCCAGTGCCCGTTTGTTTGCCCGCGATCTCGCCCGCAACGGCTTCGTGAACCAGGCCAGCATCAATTACCGCTACCGCCCCGTCCAGAATAGCGGCGACCTGCGCTTCGATGTGTGGGACCTCGACCTGCGGTGGGCCAAGGTCCTCGTCCCCGGCAACCAAATCCCCATCGCCTTCCTTGGCGTGTGGGACACCGTGCCTACCAACGTTCCCGCCACGCCTGCCGATTGGATCGTGCCACCCACCGTGGCTCGCACCTTGCATTGCATGGCGCTCGACGAGCGTCGGAACCTCTTCGTGCCGACGGTGCTTTCCTACCCGCCCGAACGCGCCGCAGCGATGAAGGAAGTCTGGTTTCCCGGCGCCCACAGCGATGTCGGCGGCGGTTACTATCACGACGCGCTCAGCCGTGTCGCCCTCGACTACGTCTGGAAAAACTGGAACAGCGCGCTCGCGGTGCAGAATCTCGCTCCGCTCGCCTGGCGGGATGATCTCGCGGCTCAGTTTGTCGCGACCGACGGGCGGCCCTGGCTGCGTCACCAGGCGACCGGCCTGACTTCCGATTTGGGCGGCGTTTCACCGCGCACCCTGACCCCCTGCAACGGCGGACGCCCCCGCGTGCACCCGAGCGTGGAGAACTTCGTGCAACACGGCGGCCTGCAATTCTGCGTCGAAGGCGACGGTTTCCCGCCCGACTGCGTGATCTCGTCGCCGGTCTACCAGCCCCCCGCCTATCCCGGCGCGGGCAGCGTCGAGCTCTACGACTCGACCAGCTGGAGTTAAAAAAAAGGCCGTCGTAAGACGGCCGGCTAAATAGTCTGCGGTGAGACGCCTGCTGTCAGGTGCTCATGATCCGACGACCCGCTTTACGGTTCTTGACCGGTCCCTTGCCACCTTTGGACTTCGCGGCGCGCTTCTTGGCTGCGGTCATCCGACCGCCTCTGCTTTTCTTGGCCATATGTTTTCCTGTTGTGTTGGGGTTGAGCGTGAACTGAACACGGCAGGATGTTCTCACCCGCCGTCCCCGTCTATACGGTGAAACCCTACTCAGGAATAAGTCCGCCGTCCCTCGAGCGCGCTCTTGAGCGTGACCGAGTCGGCATAGAGCACGCCGCCGCCACTGGGCAGGCCGAAGCCGATGCGCGTGATCCTCACCACCCGACCCGTCGCGGCCAGCTGCTCGGTAAGATAATGGCACGTGGCCTCGCCCTCCACGTCGTTGGATAGCGCCAGGATCAGCTCCTGGACTCCCCCGCCAGCGACGCGGGCGAACAGCGAGGCGAAGTTCAAATCCTCCGGCCCGACGCCGTGGATCGGCGACAGCTTGCCGTGCAGCACGTGATACGTGCCGCGATACGCGCCGCTGCGCTCGAGCGCCACGAGGTCCGGCACATGTTCGACGACGCACACAATCGAGGCGTCCCGCCGCTCGTCGGCGCAGATCGGGCATAATTCACTCTCGGCGAGATTCCCACAGCGGGAGCACCGCCGCACCGAGCGCGCGGCCTCCTCCAATGCTTCCACCAGCGCGGGCAGGCGCGCGGGCTTTTCCACGAGCAGGTTCAGGGCGATCCGCTCAGCTGAGCGATACCCGACGCCAGGGAGCTGCTTCAGGTGTTTCTGAAGTTTTTCAAATGCCGGCGTCATCGCGGGCCGCGCTCAAAAGCCACCGGGAACCTGGAAGGCCGAGGTGATTTTTGCCATCTCGGCGTCGTTGTATTCCTTCGCCTGCTTGGCCGCGTCCTGCATCGCCACCAGCAGCGTGTCGGACACCAGCTTGGCGTCCTCCTTGAGGAATTCCGGGTCCAGCGTGAGCGAGGTGAACTTGCCCGCGCCGTTGATCGAGAGTTTCACCGCCCCGCCGCCACTCGTGACGTCAATCACCTTGGCCTCCAGCTGGGTTTGGAGCGCCTCGATGGAACGCTGCATCTTTTGCGCCTGTTTGAGAAGTTTGCCTACGCCGGCCATGGGAATGAGGGGTTGATGGTTGAGAGCTGAAAGTTGAGTGAGGCCCGGGAAGCTAACGCGACAACAAATTTGCGTAGCCTTCGCGAAAGGTGGCCCAGCGAGGACTCCAGCCGAGGGCGGATTTGAGACGATCGTTGGCAATGATGCGGTCTGGGGTCGGACTGCGACTTCCAGCCGGCTCACCCGTGAACCGCGGCGGTGGGCACCCCAGCTTTCCGGCCAGCCACTCAACAATCTCGCCCTTGGTCGCCCGGCCGTCATCGGCGACGTTGAAAACAACCTCGCCCGCGGCTGCCCCGCCACCCAAGGCCGCCCAAATCGCGCCGCAGGCGTCATCGCGGTGGATCAAGTTCAGGTGTTGCGAACTCGACCCGGAAACCTCGCCACGTCGGACCTGTTCGATGAGATGAGTGCGGCCGGGTCCATAGATGCCCGCCAGCCGCAGCACGACGCGAAGGCGGGCCGAGCCCGTAGCGGCGCGCAGCAGCGACTCCGTTTCCACGAGTAACGACGTGCGTTCATCCCGGCCTTCCACCGCCGCCGTTTCGTCGACCGTCACGCCGCCGCCTTGGGGATAAACCGACGTGCTGCTCGTGTAGACGAGCGTGTCGAGGCCCGCGCTGGTGCTCGCCCACCCCAGCACCGACTTCATGCCGTCGAGATAACTCCGCCGATAAGCTTCCACACCGCCTCCTCCCGAACTCACACAGTTGAGCGCCCAATCCGCCCGGCCCACTGCGGCATGCCAGGCCTCGCCCGCCAGGTCAGCGACCACTGCCGTAACGCCCAATTGCCTCAGGCTCGCCGCCCGTTCGGCATTGCGCGTCAGCGCGGTCACGCGCAGCCCGCGCTCCAGCGCCTGCCGGGCAATCTCCCCGCCCACGAAGCCGCAGCCCAGGATCACTAGGTGTTTTCCGGCAAAATTGCCGTGGGCTTCAGGGTTCATGGGTGTTCAACTCATACCATGACCTTCGTTCCCGCAATCCCCGCGCAAGGTTTTGGGCACTGCCACGCACCCCGACGTGGAATCAACAGCATTGCCAATCTTTAGGGTTGGGGTTGGTCTTTACTATCAGGGGTTTAGCCCCGGCCACGCCCCGCAATGGCCACCCTCCATCCGCCCGCAAACCGGTCATTTTCCCCGGGAAGTGACGGGGCGAAGCCATCCCCCATTCACCCATGTGCGGCATAGCCGGATTTATCAGCCCGCTTGACTCGCCCGAGCTGCGCACCGCGGCCGTCGAGCGCATGTGCCGGGTCATGCTCCATCGCGGACCGGACGACGGCGGCCTCGTGACACTGGGCGACGCCACGCTGGGCATGCGGCGGCTGGCAATCTTCGACCCGGCGCACGGCCACCAGCCGATGGCGACGCCCGATGGGCGGTTTCATCTGGTCTTCAACGGCGCGATCTACAACCACCGCGCCCTGCGCCAGGAACTCAGCGTCGCGGGGTTTTCCTTCCGGACGGACTGTGACACCGAGGTGCTGCTCGCCGCGTATGCCCACTGGGGCGAGGCCGCCTTGGACCGTCTCCGCGGCATGTTTGCCTTCGCCGTGTGGGACCAGCGGGAGCAATCGCTCTTTCTGGCCCGCGACGCGTTCGGCATCAAACCGCTGTATTTTCGCCACGATGACCGTCGGCTGACGTTTGCCTCGGAGATCAGCGCCCTCTTTGCCGCGGGAAGAAACACGGGCGTGGTCGATCCCGTCGCCGTCGGCGACTACCTCGGCTGGCTGGCGGTTCCCGCACCGCGCACCCTGTATCGCGACATCCAGAGCCTGCGGCCGGGCGAATGCGCCACGTTCCACGGCGGCCGGCTGGACGTGCGATCGTATTGGACGTTCTCCGGCATTCCCAGCGACACCCCTGTTTGCGCGACAACCGAGGAGTTCACGCGGGAAATGCGCGGCCGGCTCGAGGACAGCATCCGCACCCACCTCCTCGCCGATGTGCCCGTCGGGGCGTTTCTCTCCGGCGGCCTGGATTCCGCGGTCGTCGTCGGGCTGATGACCAAGGCGGCCGGCGCGAAGCTCCGCACTTTTTCCATCGGCTTCGACGAGGCGGGTTACTCCGAGGCCGAGGCGGCTGCAGCGACCGCGCGGCATTTTGGCACCGAACACCACGCCAGCGTGCTCACGGGCACCCGGGTCGCCGCCGATATCGAGACGCTGCTCGCGGCCTTCGACCAGCCCACCGGCGACGGCATCAATACCTATTACGCGAGCCAAGCCGCCCGCGCAGGAGGCGTGACGGTGGCGCTCTCGGGCTTGGGAGGCGACGAACTCTTCGGCGGCTATCCGTCGTTCCGCGACGTGCCGCGTCTCGCCGCCAGTCTGCCGTGGTGGAACGCTCTCCCCTCCGGCATCCGCGCGCTCATCGTCCGCCGCCTGGCCCGCGGCAGCACCCGCTCGCGCAAACTCGCCGATTATCTCCAATCGGGCCACAATCTCCAGGAACTCGCCAGTCTCTCGCGCCGCGTCTTCTCCGAGTCCGCCAAGCACTCGCTGCTGAGTCCCGACGCGCTGGAAGCCATCGGGCGCCGGCCGCCGTATCACCCCGAGTTGGGCGCGCTCACGGCCGAGCTCGCGGGGGTCGGGGACTTCGGTGTCATCAGCGCGTGGGAACTGCGCACCTACATGGCGGACGTGCTCCTCCGGGACAGTGACGTAATGAGCATGCGGCATTCCCTCGAGTTGCGCGTGCCGTTTGTCGACCGCCCGCTGATCGAATGGCTTTGGCGCCAGCCCGAGAAATTCCGCCGGGGCACCGGCGCCCCGAAATCAGCGCTCGCCACCGCCGTGGCTGATTTGCTGCCACCCGGATTGGCGGAACGCCGGAAGCAGGGCTTCAGTCTGCCCTTCCCCGTCTGGATGCGCCGCGAACTCCGGCCCTTCCTCGACGACACCTTCAGCAGCTCCAGCGTGGACCGCAGCGGCCTGTTTGCGCGCGCGGCGGTGCAGGAATCCTGGCGTCGCTTCCTTTCGGGTAACGACTCGCGGGAATGGTCCCGCGTTTGGAGCCTCGCGATGCTCATCGCCTTCACGAATCGCCGGACCAGCCTGCCCGCCTGCCGCACCGAACCGAGGGCCGCTCCGCTTACGATCGCTGAAACGCCGGTTGCGCTTCCCGTCAGCGCGCCGCGCCGCGCCAAGGGACCCGCCACGCTCCTGCTGGCCCCGGAGATTTTCGCCTCGGAGGGCGGCATCCCCCGCATGCTCCAGCTTTACCTGCGGGCCCTGGGCGAACTCACGCAGCCCGACGGCCGCGTCCGGCTCGTCGCGCTGAACGACACGATGATCGACTCGCGCGACCTGCGGCGATGCGGCGGCGACAACATCGGCGATTGGGAGGTCTGCCGCGGCCGCAAGACCCGTTTCATCCGCGCCGCCCTGCGGCTCAGCCGCGGCTGCGATCGTATCGTCTGCGGGCACGTGGCCCAACTGCCCGTGGCGCTGGCCGCCAAAATGCTGCATCCGCGACTGCGCTATTACCTCGTCGCCCACGGGATCGAGGTGTGGCGGCCTTTCACCCTCGCCGAGCGACTGGCTCTCCGGGGCGCGGAGAAAATCCTTTGCGTGAGCGACTACACCCGCCGCCAGCTGCTGCAGCACTGCCCTCTGCCGGAAGGCCGCGCGGTCGTGCTGCCGAATGGCTTGGACCCCGCGTTTCCCATCGAGGCGGCACCCGTCCGCCCCGGACCGCCTGTCATCCTCGTGGTTAGCCGGCTGACGAAGGCCGATCGCTACAAGGGCGTGGAGCACATGATCGAGGCGCTGCCGCAAATCCGCGCGGAGATTCCGCTGGCCACCATGCGAATCATCGGGCGCGGCGACGATTTGCCGCGGCTGCAGCTCCTGCGCAACCGGCTCGGCCTGCGCTCCGCCGTCGAGTTTCTCGGCTACGTGGACGACCGCCGGCTCGCCGCGGAGATCCAAGCCTGCAACCTCTTCGCGCTGCCGAGCGAACGCGAGGGCTTCGGCCTCGTCTTCCTCGAGGCGATGGCCAGCGGCCGCCCCTGCCTCGGCGCCCGCGCGGGTGGGATTCCGGAGGTGATCACGCCCGAAACCGGCGTGCTCGCTGATTATGGCGATGTCCCCGGGATCGCCGCGGCCGCGGTCACGGCGTTGCGCCAGCCGTGGGACCAGGAGGCGATCCTCGCCCGCGCCCGTCACTTTTCCTATTCGCAATTCCAGGCTCACCTTGCCTCGCTTCTCTTCGCGTGACTTCGCCCGCTGAAACCACCGCCCCGTCGACCCCTGAGCTGGTGCTGGAGGCCGGCCGCGCCGACGCCCATTACTGGCAGGATCTCTGGCGTTACCGGGAACTGCTGGGTTTTTTGGCGTGGCGCGACATCCAGGTCCGTTACAAGCAAACCGTGCTCGGCGCGGCGTGGGCGCTGCTGCAGCCGGCGATCACGCTGGTCGTCTTCACCTACGTGTTCGGCCGACTCGCGCACATGCCGTCGGGCAACGTGCCCTACCCGCTGCTGGTGATGGCCGGCCTGCTGCCGTGGCAGCTGTTTGCCAACGCGCTTTCGAACGCCAGCGGCAGCCTCGTCAGCAACACGCACCTGATTTCCAAGGTGTATTTTCCCCGTCTCGTGGTGCCGCTCTCGGCGCTCGCGGTGGCGCTGATCGACTTCCTGATCGTGGCGCTGCTCTACCTCGGCCTGGGCGCTTGGTTCAATTTCTGGCCCGACTGGCGTGCCGTGCTGCTGCCGCTGTTCACTCTGCTCGGCCTGCTCGCCGCCCTCGGCGCCGGCCTGTGGTTGACTGCGCTCACGGTGCGCTTCCGGGATTTCCGCTTCATCGTTCCCTTCCTGCTCCAAGTCGGCGTGTTTCTCTCTCCCGTCGGCTTCAGCACCAGCACGGTGCCGAACTGGCGGCTGCTGTTCTCGCTCAATCCCATGGTCGCCGTGATCGACGGCTTCCGCTGGTGTCTCCTGCGGGGCCACCAGGAGCTTTACCTGCCCAGCCTGTTCCTTGGCGTCGCCGTGACCGTTCTCCTGCTCGTGACCGGCCTCTGGTATTTCCGCCGCACCGAGCGTGGCTTTGCCGACATGATCTGATCATGCCCGAACCCATCATCACCGTCGCCAATCTCGGCAAGCGCTACGTGCTCACGCACGAGCAGCGCCACGACACGCTGCGGGACACGCTTGTGCACGGCGCCCGCGGGCTGCTCCGGCACTGGCGCGGTGGCCCGGATCCCACCCGGGAGGAATTCTGGGCGCTGCGGGATGTGAATTTCTCCGTCAACCGCGGGGAGGTTGTGGGCATCATCGGCCGCAACGGCGCCGGCAAGTCCACCTTGTTGAAGATCCTCTCGCGCATCACCGAACCCACGACGGGCCGCGTCGGGATTCGCGGACGCGTGGCGAGCCTGCTCGAGGTCGGAACCGGGTTTCACCCCGAACTGTCCGGCCGGGAAAACATCCACCTCAACGGCGCGATCCTCGGCATGAGCCGCGCGGAGATCCGCTCCAAGTTCGACGAGATCGTGGCCTTCGCCGAGGTCGAGCGCTTCCTCGACACGCCCGTGAAGCATTATTCGAGCGGCATGTATGTCCGCCTCGCCTTCGCCGTCGCCGCCCACCTCGAACCCGAAATCCTGATCATCGACGAAGTCCTCGCCGTCGGCGACGCCGCCTTCCAGAAGAAGTGCCTGGGAAAAATGGAATCCGTGGCCACGAAGAAGGGTCGCACGATCCTGTTCGTCAGCCATAACCTCGCCGCGGTGCAGCGGCTCTGCACCCGCGCCCTCTACTTGGAAGGCGGACGAGTGAAGATCGCGGGCACGGTGTCCGAGGCGGAACAGCAGTTCCTCGCCGACCTTGCGGCAGGAGCCGCGCCGGGGTCGCGCGGCATCGTCCGGAACGACAATCCCGATTTCACCGTCACGGAATTCTCTGCCGTCGTGGCGGGCGCCACCAGCAAGGTCGTGAGAGCCGGCGAGTCTGTGACGTTCCGGCTGCGCTATCGCTGCGCCAAACCCGCCGCGTTTGCCGACGGCATTAGTGTCAGCGTAATCTTTCATGTCCGCGGCCAACGGATCCTGAACCTGTGGAGCGAGGCGGGCCGTGGATCCACCTTCAAGCTGGGCGCAGAGGGCGAAATCGCGTGCGAGGTGCCGCGCTGGCCCTTCCGCGGGGGGCCGGTAAGCGTCGACGTGCACGCCAGCTACCGGATGCAAAACATCCTCGAGTGGGAGGAGGCGCTGTTCGTGGACTCGGTGGACGGCGACTTCTATGGCACCGGTATCGTGCCCCATGAATCCGAGGGCCTGATGTTCCTGCTTCACCAGTGGCGCGGATGACTCCCACCTGTCTTGCGCCTTGAACCGAAGTTTCCCGACCCGCACGCCGGCCGCGACGTTGCCTTGGAAGGATTGCGGGGATTCGCGGCCCTGGTCGTCTTCTACGCGCACCTCACGGCGCCCTTCCCCAAAGTCGACCCCGTGTATGCCCCCAGTCCCCAATGGTGGCGTTTCGAGTTCGCGGCGGGCGCCGTGCTGCTCTTTTTCGTGCTTTCCGGCTATGTCATTGGGCTGACCAATTTGCATCCTGCAACGGCGCCCTTGGTGCGCGCCTTCTGGTGGCGTCGCTTCTGGCGCCTCTTCCCCATCAATGCCCTTGCAGTCGGTCTCGCTTGGCTCGCCCTCCCGGGAACGCCAGCCAAGGCGCTGTGGGGCAATCTCCTGTTCCTCCAGAACAGCCAACCGCTGCTGGGACTGCAGGTGCCGCTCCTCGAGACCAATCCCAATCTCTGGAGCCTCCACTACGAGATGATCTACTACCTCCTTTTCCCGATCGTCTGGAGTCTTCGGCCGCGCAGTGCCGTTCTCGTGAGCGGGTTGCTCGTTGCCGCCGGGTTGCGGCTCGGCCTGCCGGGCGTCGCCGTGCTGTCCAATCTCGCGGCCGGCGCGCTCTTCTGGCTCGCGGGCCTGTGGCTGGCGTGGCGCGAGAAACCCGACGACGCCACGCGACGGCCCGCCCCCTGGCCGAGCGCGCTGCTGCTGTTTGTGGTCACCTGCAAGCTGCATGTCGCCGTCACTTTCGCCCAGCGCTTGGGGTTGAATTTTGTGTGGGCTCCCCAGGTAAATCTCTGGGATCTCGATTTGCTGCCGGTCGCCATCCTGTTGGTCGCATCCGTCGCGGGACGCTCGGTTCCGTTTCCCCGTTTCTGCCCGTCGCTCGCCATCGGGATCCCGGCTTTGCGCATCGGATGGCAGATGTGTTCGCAACACGGCTGGCCCCTGCCCGACTCGCAGCTTTACGCGGCCGGTTGGCTCCTCGCTGTGCTCCTCTGGCCGTGGCGACCGGACCGTTCGGCCTGGCGCCTGCTCGCACCGGTCGGGGCGATCTCCTACGCCCTGTATGCGCTGGCCGCGCCGCTCCAATACTGCATTCACGACCTGCAGTGGCTCCCTTCCGGCACGGTCCAAAGTTACGTGCTCCGTCTGGTTGTGACCATCATCGTGGCGTTCATTTGCGCCTGGCTGGCAGAGGCCAAATTGCAGCCGCTCATCGTGAGCCGAGTGCGGCGGTCGCCATGATCTTTCGGCTGAAAAACGTCGCCAATCGGCTGATGGGCACCGGACCGGTGGCGGTCCAGCCCTTCGATGCGCTTTATCCCGCGCGCGCTTCGGGCGCTTACGACGGCGGGCAGGCCCTGGATAACTTTACGGGTGTTCTGGCCACCGTGCCCGGAGATCAATGCGCATATCCCCGGCTGCAATCCTTGCTCGGCGGGCCGGCAGAGTCCGATGCTTTGTTCGTCGGAACGTCGGCGGACCGCCGACTCTTCACTCTCCCGGATGCCTGTGTCGCGGGAGGTGATGGCGTCGTGTATGACCCGAAGCGGAGAATCGCGGTCGAGGAAACCGTGCGGTCCTGGCTTCGGCCACCTTCGGAACATCCCTTGCTCGCCGCGCCGCGTTTCCCGGCTGCCTGTCCTTTGCCCGGTGTGACCCTAAGCTTGGCGTCCCTCGGCGCGGAAGGTTTCTATCACTTTCTGCTCGAATCGTTGCCACGGCTTGCGTTGGCCCGCCCGTGGTTGGACCGCGTGGACCACGTGCTCGCCCCGGGCCAAGCAGGCCGATTCCAGGAGAACTGGCTCTCGCTCGCCGGCGTCCCGCGGGAAAAAATCATCTGGCTGGAAGGTCACAGTCACTTCCGCTGCGACCAGCTTCTCTTCACGGGACCGCTCAGCCAGGACTCACAGCCGACCCCATGGCTCGTCTCCACCGTGCGGGAAACCGTCTCCGCCGTGCCCCCCGTACGCGGCACCCGCAAGCTCTGGATCAGCCGGAACGACGCCGGTGTCCGGCATGTGGCTTGGGAAGGCGAACTCCTCTCGCGCTTGCCGGAATTCGAGCACGTCGAGCTCGCCGCTCGTCCACCCGCCGGGCAAATCGCCCTTCTGGGCAGCGCCGCCGTCGTGGCCGGTCCGCATGGAGCCGGGCTGGCCAACCTCGTCTTTTGCCCCGCGGGCGCGTCCATCGTTGAACTCCAACCCGCCCACTGCAATCGGCCATTGTTCGGCCGGCTCGCGTCAGCGGCTGGTTGCCGTCATGCGTGGACCACCGTGGACTTTGCCCGCCCGCCGGAAAATCTCCCTGCCCTCGCCGGCGCCATCCGCGCCTTCGCTGCATGACCGCGATCGCTTCCAGCCTGCTCGTCCCCTGCCACAACGCCGCCGAACACCTGCCGCGTTTGTGGGAGACCGTTCGCGCGCAGACGCGGCCCTTTGACGAGATCATCTGCTACGACGACGCCAGCACCGACCACACTGCGGAGGTCGCCCGGTCACTCGGCGCCCGCGTGCTGCGCGGCGAACGCAACGGCGGCCCGGCCCACGCCCGCAACCAGCTCTGGCACGAGGCTCGGGGCGAGTGGGTGCATTTCCACGACGCCGACGACCTGCTCGACCCGGCTTATCACGCCAAGGTTGCGGCGCGCACCAACCCCGAGACGGACGTCGTGCTCTGCAACGCGCTCTGGCTTCGCGAGGACACCCGCGAGCGCGAGCAGGAGTGGCGTTACTCCGAAACGGAACTCCGCGCGTCCCCCACGCCCTACCTGCTGAGCCACCCGGTTGGCGGCATCAACGGCTACTATCGCCGAAGCGTGTTGGCCCAGGTCCAGGGCTTCGATGAACGCCTCAGCGTCTGGGAGGATGCCGACCTGCACGTCCGCCTCGCGGTGCACGGGGCGCGTTTTGCCGTGGTCGAGGAGCCTCTGGTCATCGCCCTGCGGCGGGGCGACAGCCTGAGCGCCGGTCTCCGGCTCAACTGGCTCAGTCGCCTGCACGCGCTTCAAAATTACGCCAAAACCCTGCCCGCGGACTGCCATCCTGCCCTCCGCTCCGAGTCCGAAACCGCCGCCCTGGCGCTGCTGTGGCTGGGCGAGAAAGCCGGCGCACGGGACGCGGTGGCGCTTTGCCAATCTTTGGGCGGCGATCCCCCGACGACGGGCAATCCCCTGTTGCGCCTCTGCAAACGCACGCTTGGCGCCATGACCGCCCTCCGCCTACAGTCGTTAGTCCGGCATTCCTGATTCCCGATGCTCACGTTTCTCGGCCAATTTCTTCGCCACGCCCGCAATCGCTTGATCGTGGCCTGGCTGCGGCTGCGGGGCGTTCAATTCGGCCCGGATGCAACCATCGACCCGTGCGTGGGAGTCCACCGCGGCGTGGCGCACAACCACCGCGGACAGATCAGCGCCGGCGCGCGCCTGAGGTGCGGTCGCGGCGTCATCCTCAATGCCCACGGCGGCTCCATCACGCTCGGCTCGCAGGTCTACCTCGGGCCCTACACCGTGGTCTACGGACACGGCGGCGTCGTCATTGGCGACAACGCGTTGATCGCGATGCATTGCTGCATTCTCTCTTCCAACCACACGGTCGCCCCACTCGGCACCCCGATCAATTCCCAGCCGGACGTGCTGCTCCCCACCCGGCTCGGGGCTGATGTCTGGCTGGGCGCACGCGTGACCGTGCTGGGCGGCGTGACCATCGGCGACGGCTGCGTGGTCGGCGCCGGTTCCGTCGTGACCAAGGACCTTCCGCCCGGGTCAGTCGCCGTGGGCGTTCCCGCCCGCATCTTCCGCCAACGGCAGTGATTTCAACTCTCCCGTCCCCCGCGCTGTCCGATCGTTTCCTCACCTGGTGGTGGCGGCGGGGCTGGCGCGGCTTCCATACCCTGCGGCGGCTTCGCTCCTCATCGCGGCTGCTAGTGCGCACGCCGTATGGCAGCGTCTTCTCGCTCGACCCGGTCGCTTACATCGACGGCATCGTGCTGCGCGAGGGTTATTACGAATCCGAGGTGTTCGAGGCGCTCCGCCCTTTTCTCGGCGCTGGCTCGGTGTTCTGGGACATCGGCGGCAACTTCGGCCTTCATGCGGTCACGGCCAAGCTGCTCGCACCGGAGACCCAGGTTTTCGCCTTCGAGCCCAACCCGAGCATGATCGCCGAGATCCAAGCCAATGCCCGGCTCAATGGCGTGGACGTCGCAGTCCAGCCCGTCGCCCTCGCCGAATCGGCCGGACCCCGCACGTTTCACGTCAACGACCAGGGCAATGCCGGCATGTCGACCTTGCACGCTTGGTCCGGCGGCCACTACGACCGGCAGATTACCGTCGAGTGCGCGCGCGGCGATGAGCTGGTGCGGACGAGCCGCGTGCCCGTGCCGACCGTCATCAAGCTCGACGTCGAGGGCGGCGAGCCGGGCGTGCTCGCCGGACTCGGCGCGTTACTGCGCCGGCCGGAACTGCGCGCGCTCGTCTTCGAGGCGGTAAGCGGCCTCGCCCAGGCGCCGGACACCGACCCCATCGCGGGGCCGCTGCGCGCCGCCGGCTTTCGGTTTGCGCCGCTCGCACGCCGCGAGCACAGCGCCCATCCCCTCGACAACTATCTCGCCACCCGCCCGGCCTGATCGCGATGGAACTTTCGGTCATCATTCCCACCCACAACCCGAATCCGGAGAGGTTGAAGCGCACCCTCGCCGGACTGCGTTCGCAGTCCCTGCCCGCCGACCGTTGGGAAACTATCCTCGTCAACAACGCCTCCACTGAATTTCCCGCCACGGATTTCTTTGCGCAACATGCCCCAGGCAATCTCTCGATCGTGAGCGAACCCCGTCTGGGCCTGTCCGCGGCCCGCCGCCATGGTTTCCTCGTGGCCCGCGGCACCGTCGCTGTGCTGGTGGATGACGATAATGTGCTCGCGCCGGATTATCTCACCGAGGTGCTCGGCATCTTCGCGCGGTCGCCTCGCGTCGGCGTCGCGGGCGGAAAATCAGTACCGGAATTCGAGCGCGCCCCGGCCGCTTGGCAGCAGGAATTTTTGCCGCTCCTCGCTTTGCGCGATCTCGGCCCCACCGAGTTGATCTCCACCGGCCTGCGTCCCGCGGAGAGTCCTCGCAACGCTTATCCCGTCTTCGCGCCGATCGGGGCAGGCATGGCCCTCCGCCGCACGGCGTGGACCGCGTGGCTCGATGCCCAGAAGAATTCCGTCGCGGTCCTGAGCGACCGGAGGGGATCCGATTTGTCGTCGTCGGGCGACAACGACATCGTGCTCAGCGCCATGCAGGCCGGCTGGGAGGTGGGTTATTTTCCCTCGTTGGTGCTCACCCACTTGATTCCAGCTGGGCGTCTTGACTCCGCCTACCTCGCGCGGCTCAACCGCGGGATTCAGCAGTCGTGGAATCAGGTCCTCGCGCGCCACGAAGCCAGCCCTTGGCCTCCGCTCAGCCGCAGTGGCGCCGCGTTGCGCAAGTTCAAGGCCTGGTTTACGCATCGCCCCTGGAGCTCGCCCACGGCGCGGATTCGCTGTCAGGGAGCTTACGGCCATTTCGACGGCCGGGTCGCACCATGACCGGCCGCACGGTCAACTTTCGCCGGCTCTGCCTCATCACGGCGGCGTGCCTCGCCCTAAGCGTGACGTTCTTCGCGCCGCGACTCTGGTTGATGCGGCACTACGTGAAGGGCTCATTCCAGTGGGACCGCGCCCACACGTTCCTGCTGCAATGCGAGGAGCCGCTGCGCCGGGATATCGAGCCCGCGATGCAGTGGCGCCTGCTCCCGCCGGTCGTGTGCCATGCGCTGCACCTGCCCGGCAACGTTCCGCTCGCGCTGCCATGGCTCGGTATAATCGCCGTCACGGGCTACGTCGCGGTGCTCCTCCGACGTCGGCTGGATGACTGGCAGTTTGTCGCCGGCGGCTCGCTGCTCTTCGCCACGACGTCCGCGGTGCTCGTCCCGGTCGGCTGGCTCGGGATGAACGACGCATGGGTTTGGCTCGGCCTGCTCGTGGTGGCGTTCGGCCAAGCCCGCTGGGCTCTGCCCCTGGCGTGCCTGCTTTGTCCGTGGATCGATGAGCGCTTCCTGATCGGCTTTCCCCTGGCTTGGCTGGTCGCCCGCCATGACCGCGGCATCGGCTGGAGTTGGCCCGCCACGCGCGAAGCGCTCTGGCTGCTGCCCTACGCGGGCCTGCGCCTCTGGCTGGGCCGCCATGACGCCGTCGCGAGCGAAGCGACCCAACATTACCTGACGGATCGCATCCAGCAGACAATACTGCTGGTGCCGCTCGCACCCCTGGGCTGGTGGATGGGACTCCGCGCGGCCTGGGCGACGGTCGCGTATGCCTCATGGACTACGCCATCCGGCCAACGACTGCTCGGCGCCGCGACGCTGCTCGCCACGTTGGCGGCCAGTCTCGCCTTGGCCTCGGACCTGAGCCGTTCGGTCGCCATCATTACGCCCGTGGTTTTGCTCGGCTGCTTCAGGTTTGCCCGACAATTTCCGGCCGCGGCACCTCGAGTCCTGCTGGTCCTCGGTCTCGCCAACCTGCTCATCCCGGCGGCGCACATGACTTACGTGCACATTGACCCCATCAACCCTTTGCCCATCGAGCTTTTCCGGTGGCTGCGCCCCGCATGAGTATCCGGGAAGACGCTCAGCGCCTCGGGCTCGGCCGGCTGGCACTCAAGCTTTGGCACCAGCCGCTCGCGCGCCTGCGTGATTCGTGGCGCGACGGCGGCCCCCTCGTGGCGCGAGGCACCGAGCGGCGAAGGCAGGAAATGGAGGCCGCGGCGTTCGCTTTGCCGCCGCTGCCCCCTCGCGCCGGCGCCCCGAGCGTCACGCTCCATCTCCTGACCGGCCGCCGCTTCTGGTATCAGACGGCGTTCTGCCTGCACTCGTTTGCGCAGCAAGCCGAGGCCGGCGTCCGCGCGGAAATTTACGATGACGGTTCCCTCGACGACACCCTCGGCCGGCAGCTCGCCCGTTTCGGCCCGAGGATAAACCTTCGGGCGGCTCCCGCCATTCGCGAGCGGCTCGAGGCCCTGCTGCCCGAGGCCAAGTTTCCCGTGCTGCGCGAGCGGTGGCGCAACTATCCGAACATCCGCAAACTCACGGACCCGCATCTCGGGTCCACGGGCTGGAAGCTCGTCATCGACTCCGACCTCCTGTTTTTCCGACGCCCCGCTTTCCTGCTCGACTGGCTGGCCGCGCCGGACCGGCCGCTGCATGCCGTCGATTGCGAGGAAAGCTACGGCTACTCCCGCGCGCTGATGGAACGCCTCGCCGGCGCTCCCATTCCCCCGCTCGTCAATGTCGGACTGTGCGGCCTGCGCAGCGAATCGCTCAACTGGCCCGAGATCGAGGCTTGGTGCGCGGAGCTCATCGCCCGCGAGAAAACGAGTTACTACCTCGAACAGGCCCTCGTCGCCATGCTGGTCGCGCGCGCGCAATCCCGCGCCGTCGCCCCGGCGACCGACTACGTCACCAAGCCCAGCCGCGACGAAGGCCTCGCCCCGACGGCCGTGATGCATCACTACGTGGCCGAGTCCAAGCGCTGGTATTTCCGCTCGGGCTGGCGGATCGCCCAAAACGCCGCATCGCGGCCATGACGACCACGGCTTCGCCGCCCCTCTCCCTGACGCCGCGCGCGCATTTGATCTGGGTCTGCATCTGTCTCAGCTGGCTGGCATGGCTCCTGACTGGGACCCTGCCCGTCACGCCGTTGGAAGGCGACGAGGTCGGGGTGATTCACGGTGCGACGGCATTGGCAAGCGGCGACATGCACTACTGGGACCTGCGCTACCTCTACGAAATCCAGCCCGGCTCCTGCGTGCTGATCAGCCAGTTGGCCCGCCTCACCCATGCCTCCCCCGAGGTGGCATTCGCCTGGCTGAGCGTCGGTGGCGCCGTGCTCTTCGCCGCCATCGCCGGCTGCTGGGTGCAGCGGCTGTTGCGTGTGCCTTGGCCGCTGGTCGCCGTGGCGTTCTTCCTGAGCCAGGAAATTTGGGCGAGTGCCTACTACCTGAACACGACTGCCGTGGGAGGTTGGTTGGCGATGCTCGCCCTGCTGGTTGCCCTGCCGCCCGCGAAAGCCATTCGCGCGTTGGGAGTGGCAGTGCTGCTCGCGGTGGCGGGCTGGATTCGCATCGACTGCCTGATGATCAGCCCGGTCGTCGTGGCGTTGTCCTGGCGGCGTCACCGGGCCTGGTTGCCCGTTGCCCGGGAAGTCATTCCCATCGCCGTGCTGAGTCTCGTCCTGCTGGCGGGGTTGTATGCGGCGAGCCACGTGCATCTCCGCGAGGTCCTTGCGACCTACGAGGAGCGCGGTGGATACGAAGGCTGGGCGCACACGGTGGCGATGTATTGCGTGGTGACCTCGGCGCTGGTGGGCGCGCTCTCGCTCATCGGCGTGCTGCTCATGGCGTGGCGGAGAGATTGGACTTTGCTTTTCGTCTGGGTCGCTGGCGTGGGACTTTCCTTCGCCGTCTATGGCCGGTCGCTTGCCTCCAACAAATATCTCTATCTCGCCACGCCCTTCTTCATCCTGGCCGCCGTCTTTGCGGGACGCGAAATCCTCAGCCGCTGGTCTTCGTGGTCGCGCGGCTGGCGTTATGCCGTGGGCGGCATGTTGGCGGGCCTGCTGCTGTTTGACACCGTCCTGGGCATCCTGACTTCCACCCCGACCTACCGACTCTACGAACCCGGCCCCACGTTGGGGACGCTGGCGAGGGTTTCCATCGGCCGACGAGACCTAGAACTCACGCTCGGTGGGGGTGAACTCATCGCGACCACGGATGGCTACCGCATGCGGGGCGGCACGCTGTTGGCCCCGCTGGCTTGGACGAGAGACAAAGCCGACCTGATTCACTCCCTGCGAAGGTTTTCGAGCGTCGCGCTGCAACCGTCCGGTGAATCGTCGGTCTTCGTCGGTGACTGGCTGGGATACCAACTTGCGCTCCGCGAACTGCGCCTCGCGGGCTTCGAGTTCACCTCGCCGCATTTTCCCGACCGGGCGTATTCCTACGCGGGCACTTGGCAGAAAGCCGGCAAGCGCGTTCACCTCGGCTACCTGCCGTATGGCAAGTCAGAGTATTTCGATCCTCAACGCGTCCCATCCAACCTGACTGGGGCAGACACGTATTTCCTGGGGGCTTTGGGCAATCACGGGCCGCTGGTCGAACTCAACGATGGAATGCATTGGCAGCTGCGGACGGCTGCGTATGGCTTTATCAAACTGCATCAGCGCGCATCCCCCTGAGCCATGTCCACGCCCCTCGTCTCCATTTTGATCCCCTGCCACAATGCCGAGCCGTGGCTGGGGGAGACGCTGGAGTCGGCCCTCACGCAAACGTGGCCGGCCACGGAAGTCATCGTCGTGAACGACGGCTCGACGGACGGCAGCCTTGTTCTCGCCGGGCGGTTCAAACCGCACGGCGTGCAGGTTTTCTCCCAGGCCAACGCCGGAGCCAGCGCCGCCCGCAATCACGCGCTCCGCGAGGCGCGCGGCGAATTCTTCCAATTCCTCGACGCCGACGACCTGCTCTCGCCGGGCAAGATCTCAGCGCAACTTGCACTCCTCGACACCCGCCCCGCGGGCACCGTCGCATCCTGCGCCTGGGGCCGTTTCACCTCGGACCCGGCTGCCGCGCGGTTCGTGGATAAGGCCGTCTATCGGGATTTCTCTGCCGTGGACTTCCTCGTGCTGGCCGGCGAGACCGGCGCGATGATGCACCCGTCCGCGTGGCTCGTGCCCCGCGATGTCGCCGTCCGCGCCGGCCCGTGGGACGAATCCCTGTCGCTCAATGACGACGGTGAGTATTTTTCCCGCGTGGCGCTGGCCAGCTCCGGCATGGCGTTCTGCACCGACGCAACGGCGCGAAGTTTTTATCGTTCCGGCCTTCCCGGCAGTCTGAGCCAGCAGCGCAGCCTCCGGGCCCGCCGCTCGCAGTTTCATTCACTGGAACTCATCACCCGGTGCCTGCTCGAACTCGAGGATTCGCCCCGCATACGCCGCGCTTGTGCCGGATACTGGCGGCGTTTTGTGCATGACTTTTATCCCACGCCGGCCGACCTGATCCGCTGCGCCGAAGCGGAAGTGGAGCGGCTCGGCGAATCCGTGGGACGCCCCGCCATGGGTCCCCGCACCGCTGCCCTCGCCCGCGTGCTCGGCTGGAAAAACGTCTGGCGCCTCAAGCAGATTATCCGCTGACCGCAAATTTTACGCCCTTCGCCGTCGGCGTCCCACCGCTGACTTCCATTCTCACCACTCCACCCCAGCGCCCTCGTGCCCCTTCGCACTTTTTCCTTCCAACGCTCCCCGACCTCCTATGCGAAGGTCCAGGCCGCGCTCGGACATGTGATCCGCAACCGATCTTACCAGCTGCGTCGCCCCCGCGTGCGCCAGTGCGCCTATCTCGACGTCGGCTGCGGGCCCAACACCCACGAGGGGTTTATCAACCTCGACTATCTGTGGCATCCCAAGATCGATGTTTGCTGGGATATCGCTCGCGGACTTCCCTTCCGCGACGGGTCCATGCAGGGGATTTTCAGCGAACACTGCCTCGAGCATTTCCCGCTTCCGGCGGGCCAGCGACTCCTGGCGGAATTCCGCCGCGTCCTCGCGCCGGCCGGCACGCTTCGCATTGTGGTCCCGGACGCGGGGATCTACCTGCGCACCTATGCCCGGCAGGTCGCCGGCGACCTCACCACCGCGTTTCCGTATCAGGCGGAAGAGGCCGAGGATCCGCTTTGGTCGCCCGTCGTCAGCGTCAACCGGGTCTTTTATCAGGACCGCGAATCACCCTTTGGCCACCGGACCATGTATGATTTTCAACTCCTGCGGCAGGTGCTGGTCGCCGTGGGTTTCAGCGCCGTGGTGCAACGCGAATTCGGCCAGGGGACCGACTCGCGCCTGCTGATCGACACTCCCAGCCGGCGGGTGGAATCCCTCTACGTCGAGGCCACCCCAGCACCGGTCAACCTGCCATGAGTCAGCCGGCAAAAATCCTCATCCTCACCGCCTCGCACCTCTGCCGGAATCCCCGGGTGGTGAAGGAAGCGGCCACGCTGGGTGCGGCCCGCTACGATGTGACGGTGATGTCCGTCTCCATGCAGGAGCGCTTTGAGAAGATGGACCTGGACCTGATGCAGGGCCTGCCCTTCCAGCGCAAAGTCATCGACTACAGCGCTCCGTCCGCCCGGGCGCGGGCGGCCAGCTTCATCCAGCGCAGCGCCACGTGGACGGCGCGCGTGCTTTGTCGCACGCTGAAATTTGAGACGGCCCAGTCGCTCGGACCCGCTCGCGCCCTCCTCCGCTTCGCGCGTTCCCATCCTGCGGACCTGACGATCGTGCACACGGAGATCCCGATCTGGATCGCCCAATACCTGATTCGTGACGGCCGTCGCGTCGCCGTGGACGTCGAAGACTGGTATTCCCAGGATTTGCTCTTCGCGGACCGCCGCAGCCGTCCTCTCCGCCTCCTGCGCGAGGCGGAACGTTTCGTCCTCCACCATGCAGCCTATGCTTCCGCCACCTCCGAAAACATGGCCGCCGCGCTCGCGGAAGCGTACGGTTGCCCCCGCCCGCTCGTCCTGCGCAACACCTTTCCGCTGCAATCGCGCTCGCGCCTCGATAACCCTGTGCGCCACGAAATCCCCACCTTCATCTGGTTTTCCCAGACGGTCGGCCCGGGGCGCGGGTTGGAGCTTTTTCTCTCGGCCTGGGCCAAGACGCGCGTGCGGAGCGAAGTCTACTTGCTGGGGGACGTCCGGCCCGACTACCGGCAACGTCTGCTCAGCCGACTGCCCGCCGCGCGCCGGGCCGCGCTCAAGTTCATCAGCCCAGTCCCGCCGGACGACCTGCCGTTCAAGCTGGCCGAGTTCGACATTGGCCTCGCCCTCGAACCCCATTGGCCTCTCAACCGGGACGTGACGATCAGCAACAAGATCTTCCAGTATCTGAATGCCGGTCTCGCGGTGATTTCGACCGACACCGCCGGCCAGAGCGAGGTGATGCACGCCGTGCCCGACTGCGGGCTGCTCGTCCAAGCCCACGAATCCACGCGCCTCGCCGGCCAGCTCGACGCCTTGCTCGGCAACCCCGAGCGGCTCCGGGCGTGCCAGATCGCAGCCCGAGCCGCCGCGGTCGCCCAGTTCAACTGGGCCCACGCCGCCCCCCGGCTGCTGGCCGCCGTCGACACCGCGCTCCAATCCCCGGTGCGGACACAGCACAACTTCTGATGACGATCGCGGCCATCCTCATTGTTCTCGTTGCCGTCATCGCCGGCCCGACGCTGTGGCGCCTCGCCAAGCCGGCCACGCGAACCCTCGCGCTGAGCTTCTGCCAGCTGGGCCTGCGGGCGCGCAGCCGCCCCTTTCAACTGCGCTCGGGCGCCTGCATCATCTTCGCGCCCCATCAGGACGACGAATCGCTCGGCTGCGGCGGGTTGATTGCGCGTAAACGCAACGAGGGCCTGCCCGTGCAGGTGGTCTTCATCACCGACGGCGGCGCTTCCCATCTGGGGCATCCCGCGATCTCCGCCGGTGAAATCGCCAGCCGCCGTCGGCGCGAAGCGCTGGGCGCCCTGGCGATTCTCGGCGTCGAGTCGTGCGCCATTCATTTCCTCGACGAACCCGACAGCACGCTCGACAACCTTGTGCCCGAGAGGCAAGCAGCGCTGATCGACCGGCTCGCCGCGTTGCTGGCCGAAGTGCATCCGGCGGAAATCTTCCTCCCGTGCAGCCCGGACGGCAGCACCGAACACGATTCGGCCTTCAGCTTCATCTGCGCGGCCCTCGCGCGCGCTTCCGTCCGACCGGAGATCTGGCAATACCCCGTATGGTCCTGGTGGAATCCCGGCCTGCTCTTCACGCGGGTACTCTCGAACGACGGCTGCTACGCGCAGCCCACCGAGGATTACGCCGTCATCAAGACCCAGGCCCTGGCGCGCTACCGCTCGCAAATGGAGCCCACTCCGCCCTGGTCCGCCCCCGTGCTGCCGCCACGGCTGGTGCAGAATTGCAATTCCCCCCGGGAGTTTTTCTTCCGCTTCTTTCTTCCTCCGCCGGGGGTCGATCCCGCCCGCCCGCCCGTGATCTGAATCGACGCCGCGTAACCGCTCCATGCGCCGAGTCCTCATCGTCAGCCCCCACTTTCCGCCCGCCAACGCGCCGGACGCGCAGCGCGTGCGGATGAGCCTGCCGTATTTTGCGGAAAACGGCTGGGAGCCCGTGGTGCTGGCCGTCAATGCCGGTCACGTCGAGTCCCCGCAGGATCCCTGGCTCGCCCGCACCGTTCCCTCGAACGTGACCGTCGTGCGCGTGGGTGCGCTCCCGGCGTCCGTGACGCGCTTGGTGGGTTTGGGCAACCTCTCCTACCGGGCGTGGTTTTCGTTGCAGTCCGCCGGCGATCGCCTCCTCCGCGAGCAGCACTTCGACCTGGTTTATTTTTCGACCACGCAATTTGTCGCCACCGCGCTGGGGCGCCGCTGGCTGCGGCGTTTCGGCGTGCCGTTCGTCGTGGATATCCAGGACCCGTGGCGCACGGATTACTACGAGCGTCCGGGCGCGCCCCCGCCTCCGGGTGGCTGGAAATATCGCTTCGCCCGCTGGCAGGCCACCCGCCTCGAGGAACGATCCTGGCGCGACGCCGCGGGCTTTGTGAGTGTGAGCGAAGACTATCTGGCCCAACTCCGCCTGCGCTATCCGTGGTTCCCCGCCCGGCCCGCGGCCGTGATTCCCTTCGGCGCGCCCGAGGATGATTTTGCGCTCGTGCGGCAGCATCCCGAGCTCGCCCCGGCTTTTGTCCGTGAGCCGGGCGCGGTTCATCTCGTCAGCGTCGGCGTCGTCGGTCCGATCATGCGTACCGCGCTCGAACTGCTCTTTGCCGGCGTGCGCAACCTGCAGACCCTCGATCCGACCGCGGCTTCGCGGCTGCGCCTGCACTTCATCGGCACCAGCTACGCCCTGGCCGGCCGCGCCGAACCTTCCGTCCTGCCTATCGCCCGCGCGTGCGGGGTCGAGGGTGTTCACGAGGAGACGGGCCGCGTCGGCTATTTCACGGCGATCTCCACCCTCCTCGCCAGTGACGCGGTGCTCATCCTCGGATCCGACGACCCCGCCTACAACCCCTCGAAGATCGCGAACTGCTATCTCGCCGCCAAGCCCACCCTCGCCCTCACGCCAGCCGGCTCCGCGTTGGACCGCATGGTCCGGGAACTGGATTTCGCGACCCTCGCCACCTGGCCCGCGCCCGACGGCGTCAGCAGCGTCACGGAATTTCTCCGCCAGCAGCTCCACCCGGACACCGCCGCCCCGCGGCCTCCGCGACAGGACGCGCTATTTGCGACCACCCACACGGCCCGCGCCCGGACGCGGCAGCAGTGCGCCCTGTTTGACCAGGCGCTGGCCGGTCCCCCGCTGACATGATTGCCGCAAACCGAAACCTGGCGTTGGATCGCTACACGCGGATCGGCGACCTCGCGAATAGCGTTCACCGCGCGTTGAGGCGGACGTTCCTGCCGCTCTTGATCCTGCTGACGGTGGTTACGGGGGCCTTGTATTTGCGCCACAATCCCGGCGCGACGGCATTCGCCGAGATGGCCGTGGGCACCCTGGTGATCCTCATCGCGTGGCGGTCGCGCGGAATCGGCCTGCCCGTGATTCCGCTGCTCGCCCTGCAAAACCTGATCGTCTACGGGCTCCCCATCGTTTCCGGCCACGAGGTCGTCACGGCGTATCCCGAATCCTTTGTGACCAAGGCCGGCTTTGAGGTGCTGATCTTCAGCATCGCGATGGCGGCGGCGTGGCGTCTCGGCATGGAACTCATGCACCCCGCGACCCCCGTCTCGTTTGCGGTGCGGAACGTGCGGCAGGAAGGCACCGAGCGGCTCCAACGGCTGGGACTGACGCTGATCACCGCATCTTCAATTTACCTCCTGGCCCAAAGTCTGGGGTGGCTGGATCCGATCATCAACGCGCTGCCCGCGGGCAGTGTCTCCCTGATCGCGCCGCTCGTGGCCGCGGCCGCTTCCTGCGGATTCTTCCTCGTCGCGATGTTCATCGGCTCCGGCAAGGTCTCGACGTTCCGGCGCGCCTTGTTCTGGGGCCTGCTCGTCGGCTGCAGCGTCATCAGCGCGTCGGGGCTCCTCCTTTCCGCCACCACGGCGATCGTCGCCGCGGTCTTGATCGGCCTCTTCTGGGGATCGGGCCGGATGCCGTGGCTCTACCTGACCGTGGTGATCCTCCTCCTCGGCTTCCTCAATCTCGGCAAGATCACCATGCGGGAGCGCTATTGGGGTGTGACCGGCGAAACGGAAAACAGCGTCGCCCTCACGCAACTGCCCCGGTTCTACGCCGAGTGGGCCGATGCCAGTTTTGAAGCCCTCGTGCCCACGGAGCACGACGACCGCACCACGGTTTCGCGTGAGTCAGCGGCGAAGGGCCAAAGCCTGCTGGAACGCGTCAACAATCTCCAAAATCTCCTGTTTGTGATCGATGCCGTCGAGGTGGGCCACATCGCGCCGCTCCACGGCGCCACTTACGGCATCATCCCGCCGCTGCTGCTGCCCCGCATTTTATGGCCGGACAAGCCCCGCACCCACGAGGGCCAGATCATGCTCAACGTGCATTTCGGCCGCCAGGACTTGGACTCCACCTTCCAAACTTACATCGCCTGGGGCCTCCTGCCGGAGGCCTATGGGAACTTCGGATCCGTGATCGGCTCGGTCGTCCTCGGAGTGGTGCTGGGACTCTTCTTCGCCGCCCTGGAAAATTTCACCGCCCCCAAGGTCCTGATCTCGTTGGAAGGCTTCATCTCCTTCATGATTCTCCTCGGCATGATGGGTTCGGTGGAAATGGTGGCCAGCGTGCTCGTCACGTCCATTTTCCAGTCCGCCGTCGTCCTCGTCGTCGCCACCCTGCCCTTCGTCGAGCGCACGGTGTTGAAGCGCCCCGGCACCTGACGCGGCCATCTCCCATGCTTCCCCGCCTCGCGGTGGTGCTCTCGCACCCGACCCAGTATTACAGCCCGTGGTTTCGCTGGCTCCGCACTCACACCGCGCTGGATTTCCGCGTGTTTTACCTCTGGGAATTCGGCGTCACCGCAAAAACCGACCCGCACTTTCTCACCCCGATCCAGTGGGACGTCGACCTTCTCACGGGCTACGAACATGAATTCGTGCCCAACACCGCCCGCCGCCCAGGCACGGAACATTTCTGGGGCCTGCGCAACCCCACGCTGACCGCGCGCCTGGCCGCGTGGCGTCCCGACGCGATGCTCATCTTCGGCTATGCCTACGCCAGTCATCTCCGCGCGATCGGCTGGGCGCGTCGCCACGGCGTGCCGCTCGTGTTTCGTGGTGATTCCCACTTCCTCGGTCGCCCGGCGCCCGGCCTGGCCGCCACGTTTCTCCTGCGGCAACTTTACCGCCAGTTCAGCGCGGTCACCTATGTCGGACAGGCCAACCGCGACTACTTCACGAAGCTGGGCGTGCCCGACTCAAAGCTCTTCTTCGCGCCGCATGCGGTGGACGCGAGTCTCTTCAGCCCGGAAAATCCGGAGGCTCGCCGCGCTGCCGACGCCTTGCGTGCCGAACTCGGGCTGGAACGCAAGCGCGTGATCCTGTTCGCCGGCAAATTCGTCGCCGCGAAACAGCCGGCCGAATTGCTCGAGGCGTTTCTTGCGCTGAACCTTCCCGACACCGCGCTCGTCTTCGTCGGCGACGGACCCGAAAAGGACGCGCTGCAGACCCGCGCCCGCGCGACGCCCTCCGGCCGGGTCCATTTTCTACTGTTCGCCAACCAAAGCGAAATGCCTGCGCGCTACCTCCTCGCCGACGTCTTCGCGTTGCCCTCGCGGGGACACTACGAAACCTGGGGACTCGCCGTGAACGAGGCCATGCAGCTGGGTCGGCCTTGCCTCGTCAGTGACCGCGTCGGCTGCCAGCAGGACCTCATCACCGAGGGCGAAACCGGGTGGGTCTTTCGCGCCGACGATCCGAACGAATTGCGCGCCAAGCTCACCGCCGCGTTGACCGTTGATCTCGCTCCATTCCAGTCCCGCGTGGCGGCGCGGATTGCGCGCTATGGCTACGCGCAGACCACCACGGGGCTGCTCGACGCGCTGGGATCATTGCCGGTATTTTCTAAATGAGGATCAACCTCGTGATGGGTTTCTTCCTGCCCATGCCACCCGCCGCGGGTGGCGCGACGGAGAAATCCTGGCATGAACTCGCCCTCGAGTTCGCCCGGCGGGGTCACTCGGTCACAATCTTCTCGCGCCAGTGGCCGGGCTGGCCTGACCGGGAAATCCGCGACGGCGTCCACCACGTGCGCCTGCGGGGCTGCAATCACACCCGCCGGCTGGCACTGAATCTCTGGCACGATTTTTGGTGGAGCTTGCGCGTATGGCGTGCCTTGCCTCCTGCGGATGTTACCGTGGTCAATTGTGTCGCCCTGCCCGTCTGGCTGGGTTGGTGGCGCCGCGGCTCCGGCCGCCTGGCGGTCATGACGGGGCGGGTTCCGAAGGGGCAATATCGGCTGTATCGCCGGCTGGATCGCGTCCTAGCCGTCAGTTCCACCGTGCGCGATGCCGTGCTGGCGGAAAATCGCCGCTTGGACGCCCTCACGCGCGTTGTGGGTTATCCCATTCGCTGGAGCGAACTCGCCCGTGCGCGATCCACCGCCCGCGGCCCAGTCACCATCGGCTACGTCGGCCGACTGAACCGCGAAAAAGGTCTCGACCTGCTCGTCGCCGCCCTCGCCATCCTGGCCAAACAAACCAGCCTGCCAGCTTGGCGCGTCGTCATTTGCGGGCCCTCTTCGGTCGCGCAAGGCGGCTCGAGCGAGGATTACGCGCGGCAGCTCGAACAGACTCTCGCCGCGTCGCTCCCGGCCGGCTCGTTCGAGCTGCGGCCCGCGGAATTCGACTCCGCGCTCTTGGCAGAAATCTACCGGAGCCTCGACGTGTTTTGCTATCCGAGCCTGGCCCTCGAAGGGGAAACCTTTGGCGTCGCCGTCGTCGAGGCGATGGCGGCGGGCGCCGTGCCCATCGTGTCCGATCTGCCCTGCTTCCTGGACTTTCTTCGTCCCGGCCAGAACGGCGAAATCTTTGCGCGCAACGCCGACGACGCCCCCGTGCAGCTCGCCCAGCTCATCGCCGCGCTGCTGGCGGACCCGGCGCGACGCGCCCGGCTGGCGGACAACGCCCGCGTCACCGCCCGGCGCTACGATTTCGCCGAGTTCGCCACCCGCCTCCTCGAGGACTTTTCAACGTTGAAGTGAGCACCGTCCGCGCGTCTTACTCGGTCTGACCCATGGCGACAGAAACCCCCTACCTCGGGCAAAACTGTGTCACGCCGTATTCCACCGGCGAAGTACTGTCCCGTCTCGCGTGGGCGTTCGTGCAGGCAACGCTGTTCCGCTGGAGCCCCCGCCCGTTCCACGGCTTCCGCGCGATGCTGCTTCGCCTCTTCGGCGCCCAGATCCCGGAGCCGTTCAAGGTCGTGGTTTTTCCGACGGTGAAAATCACCTTCCCGGCCAGGTTGACGCTGGCGCCCCGCACGATGGTCGGCCCGAACGTCACGCTGTATAACCCCGCCCCGATCACTCTCCAGCGCGGGGCCAACGTCAGCCAGAACTGCCATCTCTGCGCCGCGACGCACGATTTCAACCGCTGGGATATGCCGCTCGTGCCGCGTCCCATTGTCATTGGTGAAAACGTCTGGCTTTGCGCCGATGTCTTCGTCGGACCCGGCGTCACCGTCGGCGAACTCTCCGTGGTGGGCGCGCGTTCCGTGGTGATGAAGAACCTGCCCCCGCGGATGATTTGCGTCGGCCAGCCGTGCCGGCCCATCCGGACGCGCCAGTCGCCGGCATGACGCTCCCCGCCTCTGCCATCGAAGGATCCACCCGCGGTTCGGCACGGAATTTCAACCTCGATGCCGTGCGCGCCGCCGCCATCAGCATGGTGGTACTCGCCCATGCCGCCGTGCTGAGCCCGGTGCGGCATCCCCTCGCCCTCAGCCTCGCCTGGACGGGGCAGTTTGGCGTCGATCTGTTTTTCGTGCTCAGCGGCTGGCTGATCGGCGGCTTGTTTTGGCGCGAGCGGGCCGCCACCGGCACCGTGCGGTTCCCGCGCTTCTTCCTGCGCCGCGCCCTCCGCACCGTTCCGCCGTATCTCGTCGCGCTCCTGCTGGCGTGGCTGGGCGTGCGCCTCTTTGCCCCGGAACGCGCGCAGTTCGATGTCGGCTACCTGCTCTTCCTGCAGAACTACTTTCAAAAAATCCCGTTCTTCTCCGTCAGCTGGTCGCTGTGCATCGAGGAGCATTTCTACCTCTTTCTCCCGATCTTGGTGCTGCTCGCCGTGCGCTGGCGCCGCGGACTTCCCCTGCTGCTCGGCGCCCTTGTCCTGCTTTCGCCCATTTGCCGCACGTTCCTCGAAACCACCTCCACGATTGATGTCTTCGATCGCAGCGTGCTCTCGACACACCTTCGGTTGGAAGGACTCGTCCTCGGGTTTTGGGCCGCCTGCCTCAGCGTGAACCAGCCGGAACGTTGGGCGCGGCTCGGCTGGTGGTTTCCCTGGCTTGCGGCACCGGCCATCGCCGCGGTGCTGTTTTCGCCCTTCGTGCCGTCGCGTCTGTTCTATGACTGGGGCTTCACCGCGCTGGCTGTGGCTTTCCTGATCATCACTGGCTGGGCGGCCGAAACGCCGGCGTGGCGCCTGCCGGGCTCCGTCGCCATCCGTCGGCTCGCGGGTATGTCCTACAGCATCTATCTCACGCACAGCCTTATGCTCCACGTTGCGCGCGCCCTCGCGGCCCGCTACCCCGCCTGCGTCGAGTTCGTCTACTGGCCGCTGGCCCTCGCCCTCATCCTGGTCGCCGGTTATGGCTTCTCTGTCCTCGTGGAAAAGAGCAGTCTCCGACTCCGTGACCGCCTCGTCCCCCCTTTCACCGTCAGCTGATTGCTCCGCCACTGCGCGATGAAGCTCACCCACATCGTTCCGAGCCTGGAGTCGCGCCACGGCGGTCCGAGCAGTTCGGTGCCCTCGCTGGCCGCGGCCTGCGCGCAGAATGGCCACGAGGTGAGCCTTTTCGCGACCGTGGCGGGCCCCGCCGAAACGCGCGTGGACGGGCGCCTGACGACCCGCATCTTTCCGCGGGGTTGGCCGCAGTTTCTCTGCCCGTCGGCCGCTCTCAACGCCGCGCTGGCGACCGAAACCTCGGACATTGTTCACCATCACGCGCTGTGGCTGCGCACGCTGCATTACGCGCATCGCGCCGCCCAAGCCCGGGGAGCGAAGCTGGTCATTTCACCCCGGGGCATGATGAGCGCCTGGGCTTGGAACCACCATCGCGCCCGCAAGCAGATCGCCCGCGTTTTGATTCATCCCGGGGCGTTTGCGGCCGCCAGCGGCTGGCACGCCACTAGCGCGGAGGAGGCCGATGACATCCGGCGGCTCGGTTTCACGCAGCCCGTCTGCGTGGCCCCCAACGGCGTTCGCCCGCCTGCCGCCGACCAACTGATCGCCGCCGGCGCGGGCTGGCGGGAGCGTTGCCCGGTCATTGGCCAGCGACCGGTCGCGTTGTTCTACTCCCGCTTTCACCGCAAGAAGCGCCTGCGGGAATTGTTTCACCTCTGGCTCGCCGCCCCCCGCGGCGACTGGGTGCTGATGCTCGTGGGTGTGCCCGAGGAGTATTCCGTCGCTGAAATCCAACGCTGGATCACCGCCGCCGGCGCCGAGCAGCGCGTGGTGGTCCACGACGGCACGAACCTCCCGCCACCCTACGCCGTGGCGTCGCTCTTCCTCCTCCCCTCGCATTCGGAGAACTTCGGCCTGGTGATCGCCGAGGCCATGGCGGCGGGCGTGCCCGCGTTGGTCACCGACTCCACGCCGTGGACCGGGCTGAATTCCGACAACCGCGGCTGGTGCGTGCCGTGGGCGGATTTTCACCGGACGCTGCAGGTCGCCATGGCCGAGTCGCCCGCGCGCCTGTTTGAACGCGGCCAACGGGCCCGCGCCTGGGTGTTGCAGGAGTTCTCCTGGGAAAAATCCGCCTGCAAACTGGCGGACTTCTACGAGCAATTGCTGCGCCCTGCCCCGTGACGCCCCCGTCCAGTTCCCACCCCACCGCCGCCCCGCCGCACGGCAAGCATGCCGGCCATCGCCTTCGCCCGGTTGAGTGGGTCGCCGTCATCCACGTGGGCCTCCTCCTGCTGGGCGCAGCCTGGGCATTTGGCGGCGGCGCAACGTGGGCGCGAACGCTCATCGCCGCCTGGGGCAGCCTCGGCGCGTTTGTCCTGATCGCCGCGATTCGCGGCCGGCTGCACCGGGGCGAGGGCGTGCGGCAACCGCTGCGCTGGCTCGTGCCATGGCTGGGATTCAACCTGCTGGTGCTGCTCAGCTGCCTCAACCCGAGCTTTTCCGAGCAGACGTTTTCCGGCCAATCGCTGATGGCGTTTTCCGGTCCCGCGCATCCCGCTTTGCCCAGCACCGCGAATGCCCACACGTCACTGGAGCATCTCTGGCTTTTCGACGCCATTTACCTGTCGGCCTTTAACCTGCTCCTGACCGTGCGCCGGCGGCGCGTCCTGCGGGGACTGCTCGGGTTTGCCGTGGGCAACGCCGTGATTCTCTCGGTGTTCGGCACTTTCCAGAAATTGGGGTCGGACGGCCTGTTCTTCGGCCTCGTGCCTTCGCCCAACGCCCGCTACTTCGCCACGTTCGTCTACGCCAACCACTGGGCGGCTTTCGTGGTGCTGATGCTCGCCGCGTGTGTCGGGCTGCTGATGTTTTATCGCCGCCGCAACGCTGAAGCTCAGCTGGCCTACTCCCTCCTGCCGCTCGGCGTGCTCGGCCTCCTCCTGATGGCCATCACGCCCTTGATCGCGGGTTCGCGCGCCGGCACCCTGCTGGTCATGCTTTTGCTGGCGACCGGAGCCGCGCAAATCCTGCTGAAACTCCGTCGCAACCGGCGGGCCGCCGGGCAATCCACCGCCGGACCGCTGCTCGCGCTGCTGGCGTTTGCGGTGCTGGCGGGCGGAGGCGCTATCGTCCTCGGACGCGCCACCATCCGGGAACGCTGGCAGGACACTTCCGCCCAATGGCGGGCCGGCCTGCTCGGCGAGCGGATCGCGTTGTACGACGACACGCGCCGCATCGCGTCGGCGCAACCGGCCTTTGGCTGGGGTCTCGGCAGCTTCGGCCAGGTGCTGCAGCTCCAACGGCCGCGTCCGCTCGAGGACAACCGGCAGTATGAACACAGCTACGTGGACGCTCACTCCGATTGGCTGCAGTCGCTGGCCGAGGTCGGCAGCATCGGCACGCTGCTGCTCATCCTCTGCGTCGCGTGGCCCTTGTTGGGTTCGCAGGCCTTGCGTCACGCCGGGCCGCTGCCCGCCTACCTGCTGGGGGGTTGCGGGTTGATCACGCTCTATGCGGCCGTCGAATTTCCCTTCGGCAATCCCGCGGTGGCCATCGCCTTCTGGACCTGCTTTTTCAGCGCGATCCAGTATGTCAGGTTGAGTTCCCGCTCCCGGACGCGGGGCTGACGCATGTTTTCCGTCCTCATCCTGACCCTCAACGAGGAGCAATCCCTCCCGCGCTGCCTCGCCTCGGTGCAGGGCTGCAACGACATCGTCGTGCTGGATTCCGGCTCGACCGACCGGACCGTGGAGCTCGCCCGCGCGGCCGGTGCCCGGGTCTTCGCGCGCGCCTTCGATGATTTCGCGGGCCAGCGCAACTACGCCCAGCGTGAAATTCCGTTCCGCCACCCGTGGGTTTTTCATCTTGATGCCGACGAGGAATTCACCGCCGAACTCGCCGCCGACTGCCGCGCCCATGTCGACGCCACCGTCGATGGCTTCCTCGTCGCACCGCGCATGATGTTCCAAGGTCGCTGGATTCCCCACTGCACGGACTTCCCGGCCTATCAGGCGAGATTCGTGCGGGCGCCCCAGTTCGAATTCATCCAGGTCGGACACGGTCAGCGCGAATCACCCCGCATGACGCTCGATCGCCTGACGGCGAATTACTTACATGATCTTACCGCCGGCGGCGAAGCGGCGTGGCTGGCCAAGCACCGGCGCTACGCCCGCGCGGAGGCCGCCGCTCACCTCCAGGCCGGCGGGAGCGTGCCGTGGTCGGATTTCTTCAACACCAATGCACTGCGCCGGCGACGGGCATTGAAGCGCCTGAGCTACTCGCTGCCCTGCCGCCCCAGCCTGCGGTTCCTGTATCAATACGTGCTGCGCGGCGGGTTTCTCGATGGTCGTCCCGGACTGCGGTATTGCCAGCTGCTGGCCCAGTATGAGCGATTCGCGGTCGAGGAACTTCGCGTCCTGCGCCGGGCCGCCACCTGAAAGCCATGCGTCTCATTTTCGTCAACCGGTTCTACTGGCCCGAAGAGAATGCCACGTCCCAGTTGCTCGTGGATCTCGCGGAGGCGCTCGCGGCGTTGGGTCACACCGTGACCATCCTCACGAGCCGCCCTGCTGGATCGGCGCTTCCCACCCGGGAGGTTCACCGCGGCGTGACGATCCGGCGGGTGGCGGGCACGCGCTGGCATCGGCTGGGGCTGCCGGGCAAAGCCGTGGATTTCCTCACGTTTTACGTGCGCGTGTTGGGAACACTGCTCTTCACCGCCCAGCGCGGTGATGCTGTCGTGGCACTCACTGATCCACCGCTGCTGGGCATTGGCGCCTGGCTCGCCGCGCGGTTTTGCGGCGCGCGGATTTTTCATTGGGTCCAGGATGTTTATCCCGAAATCGCCGCGCACATCGGCGGCCACGCCTGGCTTCAGTTGTTCACCCCGCTGCGCAATCTCTCCTGGCGGCGGTCGGACGGCTGCGTCGTGCTGGGTTCCGACATGGCCGCGCTCGTCGCAGGCACAGGCGTGGCCCCGGACAAGATCACCGTGTCGCCGAACTGGGCTCCCGCCGGCTTGGACGTGCAGCCTTTCGACGCAGCGAATGGCCTCCGCAAGGCGTGGGGGCTCGAGGGCAAGTTCGTCGTCGCCTACTCGGGAAACCTCGGCCGCGTGCATGACCTTGAGCCCATCCTGGAAGCGGCCACACAGCTGCGTGGCGACCCGGACATCGCCTTCGTTTTCATTGGGAGCGGCGCCCAGCACGCCCACATTCAGTCAATCGCGTCACAGCGCGGACTCACGCACGTCCATTTCCGCCCCGCCCAACCCCGGGCCGACCTCGCGCGCACGCTTGCGCTCGGCGATCTTCACCTCGTCACGCTGCTCCCCGGTTGCGAAGCGCTGGTCTTCCCCAGCAAGCTCTACGGCATCGCCGCTGTCGGGCGGCCCGTCGCATTCGTTGGCCCACCAGATTGCGAGATTGCGCGGCTCATCGAGTCGCATGGCCTGGGCCGCGCGTTTGACCGCAACGCCATGGACGCCCTCGCCAGCTACATCTGCGAATTGCGTGCCGCGCCGGAGCTGCGCCAACGCCAAGGCGCAGCCGCCGCCCGGTTCTACCGCGACGAAACGGGCCTTTCCCGCGCGGTCAGCGCTTGGGAGAAGCGTTTGACGTCGCCCGCGTGATGTGCGCGCCGAACTTGCCGCCGGGCCCGAGCCCCGCAAGCTGACCTGACCACCATGCACCACATCAAGAAAACCCGCCTGGCCCTGCTCGCGCTGGACCTGGGTTTCCTGTTGCTGGTTTTCAACGTGCTGCGGCTCTCGTGGGGCGTGGTCGGGGCGCATTGGATCGTGTGGCCGCTGGTGGGCCCGTTTGTCGCCCTCGTCTTCGCCATCTACCTGATCGACGGCTATCGGGCGCGGACGGACATGATGAGCCTGGACTACACGAGTCTCCACGCCATCGCGCTGATCAGCGCCATGCTCGCCACGCTGTTGATGACGTTCGTGGTGAAGATCCCGGGCCGCGACGAACTCCAGAGCAGCCGCGGCGTCATCGCCTTCACCTACCTGGCGCTGATTCCCATCACGCTCAGTTACCGGCGGATCATTTTCCAACGCGCCGCCAATGCCAGCGGCGGACGCTGCCTCGTTTTCCTGGGCGATTGGGCCAGCTGTCACGCGTTTCGCGCGGAATGCGAAAAGGTCGGGGCGCGCCAGCGCATTGTGTTCTCGGTGGTCAGCGAGGACTCAGCCGTGCCGTTCGGACTCAATCGGGACGACCGCCTGCGGCCATTCACCGAAGTCCTCGACGATATCCAGAACGGGCGGCTGACCGTCGAGGCCCTGATCCTGCGCGAATCCAACCGCGAGTTGCAGCCCGACATCGCGCAAAAGCTCGTCCAGCTCTACTTCCAGGGCCTGCCGACCTACACACTCGAGCTGTTCCACCAGATCTACTGGCGCAAGATCCCCATCTACCGCCTCAACCAAACCTGGCTGTTCCAGGAGGGATTCCAGATCGCCCGGGAACCGGTCTTCGAGCGCCTCAAGCGTATCGGTGACGTGGCGTTTGCCACGGTCGGTTTGATCCTCGCTTCACCATTGATCGCGCTCAGTGCGCTGGCCGTCTGGGCCGAAGACCGCGGGCCGTGCTTCTTTTCCCAAACCCGGATCGGCAAAAATCATCTGCCGTTCCAGATCCACAAGCTCCGGACCATGCGGGCCACCGTCGTCGAGGGCGAGCGCTACACCCAGCCCGGCGACGCGCGCATCACGCGTGTCGGCCGCTTTCTCCGCGGCAGCCGGCTCGACGAACTGCCCCAGCTGTGGAACGTCCTGCGGGGCGACATGAGCCTGATCGGTCCCCGCGCCGAGTGGGACAAACTCGTCGCCGACTACGAGCGCGAAATTCCCTGCTACTATTTCCGCCACCTCGTGCGCCCGGGCATCACGGGGTGGGCGCAGGTCAACTATCCCTACGGCGCCAATCTCGAGGACACCGTCCGGAAACTCGAATACGACCTCTACTACATCCGGCATTTCTCATTCACCCTCGACGCCTCCATCGTGCTGAAAACGATCCACGTGATGCTCTTCGGCAAGGGCCGGTGAGGCTTCATCGATTCGAATGAAGACCTACGATTTCCTCGCCATCGGTGGCGGCAGCGCCGGTTTCAACGCCGCACGCGTGGCCGCGTCCTTGGGACTGCGCACTGCGATCGTCGATGGCGCGCGGGAGCTTGGCGGGCTCTGCATCCTACGGGGCTGCATGCCGTCGAAGACCCTGCTCTACATCGCCGAGGTGCTGCACCTCGCCGGAAAGGCCAAGACCTTCGGCCTGAAGATCCCGCCGGGGCGCGCCGACTTGCGCGCCATTCACGCGCGCAAAAAACGGATCATCGCGGAATTCGCCGACTCGCGCGTGCAGCAGCTCAAGCAGGGCAAGTTTGACCTGATCCGCGCCCATGCGCGCTTCCTTGATGCCCGGACCCTGCTGCTTTCCAACGGCATGAAGATCCGCGCGAAGCACATCCTCATCGGCACGGGTTCCAAAGTGAGCGTCCCACCCGTCCCCGGACTCGCCGGGTCCAAGTTTTGGACCAGCGACGAAGTCCTCGACCTCGATTTCATCCCGAAGAGCGTGATCGTGCTCGGCGGCGGCATCGTCGCCTGCGAGCTGGCCCAGTTCCTCGCCCGGATCGGCACGCGCGTCACGCTGATCCAACGTAGCCGCAACATCCTGCGCGACCACTCGTCCGAGGCGTCCACGGTCGTGCAGCAGGCCTTCGTGGACGAGGGCATCGAGCTCTTCGCCGGCACGCAGGTCGAGGGCATCACCCAGGACCGTCGCGGTACCGCCGTGACCTTCATCCATGACGGTCGCCGCGTGACCCGCCGCGCCGCGCACCTCTTCAACGCCCTCGGTCGCGAACCCAATACCGCTCCGCTCAACCTCGCCGCCGCCGGCGTGCGGACGCGCCCGGACGGCCAGATCATCATCAACCGCTGGCAGCAGACGAGCGTCCCGCACATCTACGCAGCCGGTGATTGCTCCGGCCCTCACGAGATCGTTCACCTCGCCATCCAGCAGGGTGAACTCGCCGCCCGTCACGCCGCCGGCGTGAAACGACTCAAGCCCATCGACCCCGGCTTGCTGCTGAATGTCGTCTTCACCGATCCCCAACTCGCCACCATCGGCCGGTTGGAGCGCGAGCTGTCTGAGGCCGGCACGCCGTTCCTCTTGGCCAGCTATCCCTTCAACGACCACGGCAAATCCATCCTGATGGACGCCAACTACGGCTACGTGAAGGTCATCGCCGAGCCGAAACGCGGCCGGATCCTGGGCGCGGAGATCGTCGGCAAGGATGCGGGCGAACTCATCCACGCCTTCAGCGGCCCGCTCGCCATGCGGGCGACGGTCTTCGATCTGCTCCGCGCCCCGTGGTATCACCCCACGCTCGCGGAGATCATCACGTATCCGCTCGAGGAAATTGCGGATAAGATCGGGGCGCGATGAGGCTGGTCCTGATCCGCTTTCTCGACCGCTTCCTCGCTTTCACCCGCCTGCAATACTGGCCCGTCCGCGTGCGTTCCGGCGTCGCCGCCGGCGCCCGCTGGACGCTCTACCCGTGGAGCTCCTACTGGCGGGGCACGCAGGAGTCCGCCATGCACGAGACCCTGGCCCGTTTCGGCGACATCGAGGGCTGGAGCTGCTGGGATCTGGGCGCTCATTTCGGCATCTACAGCGTGGGGCTTGCGCGCCATGTGGGGTCCACCGGCGAGGTGGCTGCCTTTGAACCCAACCCCGTGAGCTACGCCCGCCTGGAGCGGCATCGCCGGATGAACGGCCTTGCAACGTTGAAAACCTTCGCGGCCGCCGTTTCCGACCGGTCCGGCACCGCCGAACTGCTGACGTATGGCGACTTGCGCAGCACCACCACGCATCTGGCCTACGAAAGTGAAACCGGCGGCTCTGCCACCCAGCCCGTCAGCGTGCGCACCGTGGTGCTCGATGAACTGGTTGCGACCGGCCAGCTCCGGTCACCCGACTTCATCAAGGTGGACGTCGAGGGCCACGCGCATCGCGCCCTTGCCGGGGCGCGCCACACCATCACCGCCCGCCGGCCCATCCTGATTATCGCCTTCCATAGCGAACCCGAGGCGCAAGGTGTGTTCGATTTGCTCGCGCCACTGGGCTACGAGCACTCCGTCATCGGCACGGATTCCGGCAGCACCCACGCCGTCATCGGACACGATCTGCTTTTTGTGCCGAAGGTGCACGGACCTCCCGGTCCGTGATTTCTGAAAACGGGCGGGAGGCCCGTTGTCCTTCAGAGGGCGCCGCAAGACGGCGCTCCTACGTCAGCCCTTCGCAATCGTCAGCAGGTCGGTCAGTTTCACGCGGCCCTCGTAAAGCGCCTTGCCCACGATTACGCCGTCCAAGCGGCTGTGACGCTGCGCCAGCTTCGCCAATTCGATGACGTCCTCCCGGCGGCTGACGCCGCCGCTGGCGATCACGTTGAACTTGCCGGCGTTCAGCATGGCCTCCTGCGCCGGGTAATTCGGCCCCGTCAGCATGCCATCCGTGCCAATGTCGGTGTGGATCAGCGTCCGCACGCCCAGCGTGTCCATCCGCGCCGCTAGTGCGAGCGCGCTCATGCCCGCCGTGGCCACCCAGCCCTTGACTGCCACCTGGCCGTTCTTGGCGTCGATGCCGACGGCGACCTTTTCGCCGAACGCCTGCACCAACTCGCCGACAAAGGTTTCACTCTCCGCCGCGCGCGTGCCAATGACGACGCGGGTGACGCCAAAGCCCAGCGCCCGCTCCACCGCGGCCCGCGTCCGCAGACCGCCGCCCAGCTGCACTTTCATGCCCAGTGCGGCGATCGCCTGGACCACCGAGAGATTTTGCGGTTCGCCGGCGAAGGCTCCGTCAAGGTCCACCACGTGCACCCAGGCGCTACCGGCGGCCTTGAACTGCGCGGCCACGTCCGCCGGGTTTTCCGCGTAGACCGTCTCCTGGTCGGCGCGACCTTGAGTCAGCCGCACGGCGCGGCCGCCCTTGATGTCGATGGCGGGATAGATCGTCATGAAGCGCCCAAGGACTCACGCAAAGCCGCCAAGAGGCAAAGAAGAAATTTTTCTTTGCGGGTCCGGCCCCATTGGGCGAACGTCGATCCATGCCCGACTATCAAGCCCCCGTTTTCCTCACCGAACTGCTCCACGCCCGCTCGCCTTCCGGCTACGAGTCCGAGGCGCAGGCCGTTTTCGACCGGCACGTCCAGCCCGCGGCCGACGCCTACGCCAAGGACGCCCTCGGCAACCGGATCGCCACGCTCAACCCGTCCGGTGACCCCGTGTTCATGCTCGCCGGCCACATGGACGAACTCGGCCTCATCATCACCTACGTCAACAAGGACGGCTTCATCTATTTTGACACCATCGGCGGACATGACCGCACCGTGATTTCCGGGCGCCGGGTCATCATCCAGAGCGCCCGCGGCCCCGTCAAAGGCGTCACCGGCAAGCGAGCTGTCCATCTGATGGATGACGCCGATCGCAAGAAGGTCCCGGAGATCCACGAGATCTGGATCGATATCGGCGCCAAATCCAAGAAGGAGGCCCTGGAGCGCATCGCCATTGGCGACGCCGCGACCTACGACCACGAGTTCGAGCTCTTCAACGGCAGCATCGGCGCCGCCCGCGCCTTCGACAACAAAGTCGGCGCTTACATCGTCGGCGAGGTTCTCATCCGCCTCGCCAAGGAGAAGAAACTTGCCGCCAAGGTCGTCAGCGTCGCCACGTCGCAGGAGGAAATCGGCGTCCGCGGCGCCACCACCGCAGCCTACCTGGTGAACCCGCACATCGCCATCGCCGTGGACGTGGACCACGCGACTGACCACCCCGATTCCGACAACCGCAAATTCGGCGAAACCAAACTCGGCGGCGGCCCCATCCTTTGCCGCGGCGCCAACGCGAATCCCAAGGTCTTCCAGCGCCTCATGGCCGCCGCGAAAAAGCTCAAGATGCCCGTCCAGATCGCCGCCGACCCGCGTCCGACCGGCACCGACGCCCGCGCCCTCCAAATGGGCCGCGCCGGCGTGGCCACCGGCGTGGTGTCCATCCCCCTCCGCTACATGCACACCCCCAGCGAAGTCGTGGACCTCGAGGACGTGGAACGCTGCGTGAAGCTCCTGGTCGAGTTCGCGAAAGGCCTGGAAAAGGGCGACTACGCGCACTGGTGAGGTATGCGTTTCTCAGTAACATCGGTTGATGTTGTTGAAGCCTTTGATGGCGAGCTCCCACTAAAGGGCACCATATTGCGGCAGTTACGCGGGCCCGACAGGGCGGATTACTATTTGGCCGCACTCGACCGTCCTTTCGTATGGAGGAAAGAGGAGCAGGACATCTCACACGTGATTATTTGTGCGAGGTGGGTTGGCAGTGTCTTATCAGCGACGATGTCGAATACACCCGTCAACATTGCATACGTAACTGACCAATCGCTACTGTCAGATCCCACGCTAGATTTCACGAAGTGCTATTGTGCAGCAATCGGCGTTGCCGATGGTGAAACGTAGCTGTTCCGACGATCAGCGATCCCGCCCTACAAAGTCCGGCCCGATCTCCGATCTTCCATCTCCGATCTCCGGCGAACGTCCGTTCGCCAGCCTCACGCCGCGTTCTGCTTCGCTTCGGTCTTGCCCGCTTTGCGCAGGGTCGGCTTCTGGCGGCCGGCGACGACGGCGGAATTGATCACGACCTCCGTCACGTCGTCGCGCTGGGGCAGCTCATACATGACCTCGAGCATGAGATTTTCCATGATCGAGCGGAGGGCGCGGGCGCCCGTCTTCAGCTCGATCGCCTTGGCGGCAATCGCCTTTACGGCGTCCGGCGTGAACTTCAGGCGCACGCCGTCCATCGCGAAGAGCTTCGAATACTGCTTTACCGTCGCGTTCTTCGTCTTGAGCAGGATCTTCTCGAGGTCGGCGATCTTCAGCTGGTCCAGCACCGACACGACCGGCAGGCGGCCAATGAATTCGGGGATCATGCCGAAGCGGATCAGGTCCTCGGGCGCGAGTTCCTTCATCATCCGCTCGGGTGCGAGCGACTCTTCCTGCTGCGCGCTCACTGCCGAGAAGCCGAGGCTGCGCGAGCCGAGCCGGCGCTGCACCAGCGCGTCGAGGCCGACAAAGGCGCCGCCGCAAATGAAGAGGATGTTCGACGTGTTGATTTGGACGTATTCCTGGTTCGGGTGCTTGCGGCCGCCCTGCGGGGGGACGTTGCACGTCGTGCCCTCGAGGATCTTGAGCAGCGCCTGCTGCACGCCCTCACCCGAGACGTCGCGGGTGATCGAGACGTTCTCGGTCTTGCGGCCGATCTTGTCGATTTCGTCGATGTAAATGATGCCGCACTCGGCGCGTTTCACGTCGTAGTTAGCATTCTGCAGGAGCCGGAGGACGACGTTCTCCACGTCCTCGCCCACGTAGCCGGCCTCGGTCAGCGTGGTGGCGTCTGAGATCGCGAACGGCACGTCCAGGATCTTCGCCAGCGTGCGCGCGAGCAGGGTCTTGCCCGAGCCCGTCGGGCCGACGAGCAGGATGTTGCTCTTCTCGACTTCCACGCCGTCGAACTCCGGCGAGAGCGTGACGGAGTCCTTGAGGGGCTCGCCCGCGTTGAAATTGAGGCGCTTGAAATGGTTGTAGACCGCGACGGACAGGACTTTCTTCGCGTGATCCTGGCCGATCACGAAGTCATCCAGCGTCTTCTTGATCTCCGACGGCTTGATCAGGCGGAAGGCCGGCTTCGCCTCGGCCACGGGCGCTTTGACCTCCCGGTCGATGATCGTTTTGCAGACGTTCACGCACGAGTCGCAGATATACACGCCGGGACCGGCGATGATCTTTTTTACTTCCGCCTGCGATTTGCCGCAGAAGGAGCAGAGGGTCATGCGTGAGGACTTGGCCATGAAAAAGGGTGGGTTCGCCGCCGGACCCGTGTCGAGGCGGGAGTTTGTCCTAAACCGCTGGTCAGGCGGCGCTTGGCACCACAACCGACGCGTCGCGGGTCGACTTAACCACGTGATCGACAAGGCCGTAGGCCTTCGCCTCCTCGGCGCTCATGTAGTAGTCGCGATCCGAATCCTTCTCAATCTGTTCCGCGGTCTTGCCGGTGTGGCGCGCGAGGGTCTCGTTGAGGGTCTTGCGCCAGCGGATGATCTCGCGGGCGGCGATGGCGATGTCGGCCGTCTGGCCGCTCGCGCCGCCGCTGGGCTGATGCATCATCATGCGGCTGTTGGGCAGCGCGAACCGCTTGCCCTTCGTGCCGCCGGCGAGGAGCACCGTGCTCATGCTGGCCGCCATGCCGATGCAGTAGGTCACGACGTCGTAGGGCATGAAGGTCATCGTGTCGTAGATGGCCATGCCACTGGTGACGATTCCGCCCGGCGAGTTGATGTAGAGGTAAATGTCCTTCTTCGCGTCCTCCATCTGCAGGTAGAGCATCTGCGCGATAACGAGGTTGGCCACGTTGTCGTCAATGGGCGTGCCGATGAAAAGGATGCGATCCTTCAATAGGCGCGAAAATACGCTCATGGGGCGCGTATCACGCCCATTGTTGTCCCAGATGGTTACGTCGTAGCTCACGGTGTAAGTGTAGGTTTACGCAGACTTCGGTTGATGAGTCGTCACCTTAGCCTTGGACACCAGAAAATCAACCGACTTGTCGAAAATGATGGACTGCTGCACAGCGCGGAGCTGCTCGCGGTCGCTCGTCAAAACCTTCACGAGCTTGTCGGGCTTCTGCTGCGTGCGCATCGCCTCGCGGTAGATGAACGCGTCGATGTCCTTCTCGCTGACCTGGATCTTCTCCGCCTCGGCGATCTTCGCGAGGATCAGCTGGACCTTGACGCGCTTCGTCGCGGCCTTGCGGGCATTTTCGAAGAGCTCCTTCTTGTCCTTCTCGAACTGCTCCTGCGGGATGCCACGGCGCATGTTTTCCTCGATGAACTGGCGGAGCACGCCCTGGGTTTCGTTCTCGACGAGCGAATCCGGCACGGAGAAGTCCACCTTCTCGGCCAGCGCATCGATCACCTGGCGGCGCTGCTCGGAACGGTTCTGGTGCTCCTTCTGGAGCTTGAGATTGTTGCGCACACTGGCCTGCAGTCCGGCAAGGTCGTCGACTTGGTTCGCCTTGAAAAAGGCCTCGTCCAACGGCGGCAGCGCGCGCTCGCGGACTTCCTGGATTTCCACTGCGTAGACCGCGCTCTTGCCGGCGAGGGCCGGCACCGGCGCGAAGTCGGCGGGAAACGTGATCGTGACGTTCTTCTTGTCGCCGGTCTTCACCCCCGCGAGCTGGGTGCCGAGGCCGGGAATCACGCCCTCGTTGGCGCCTTCGACTTCCTCCCACGTCTGCGGGACTTTCCCATAAATCTGCTTGTCGGGCGCCAGCTCCGCGATCGGCTTGCCGTCCACGGTGCCTTCGTAGGCCAGCTTCACATAGTCACCCTTGGCCGCGGGGCGTTCGGCGGCCTTGAACTCCGCGCGCTCGCCGCGCAGGCCCTCGATCACCGCGTCCACCTCGGCGTCGGTCGATTCCGTGGGCGCCACCGAGGTCGGGAGGTCAACGTAAGCGGGCAGCGCAAACTCCGGCCGCACGTCCAGCGTGATGGTGATGGCGGCGGACAGGCCCGGCTCAACCTTGCCCGGCTCGACGTTGACGACGTTCAACACGTCCAGCTTCTGCTGCTCCAGGCCGCCGCGGTAGGCCTTGCTCACGACCTTCTGCTTGAACTCCTCGGCAATCTCCTTGCCGAAACGCTTCACGACCATCGCCGCGGGCGCCTTGCCGGGACGGAAGCCCGGGATGCGGGCCATCTGGCCAAACTCCGTCACCACGGCCTGGTGTTCGGTATCGACCTCGCTCGGGTCGAGCGTGACGACGAGATTCTTGCGCGTATCAGAAACGGAGTTGAGTTGGACGTTCACAGGGAGTGTGGCGGAGTGGTTTCTAGAGTGAGAATTGGTCACGCTACGCCGCCCCCCAATCCGGTCAATGCCTGATTCTCGCCCCGCCCGGGCGGCCCGAAAGGGTGCAAGATTTGCCGGCTGCGCGCTTGCGCGCCGTGCGCCGCCGCCGTTTCGTGCTTCAGGAACCATGCCCAGTCTTCGTCAACTTTTCGCGGACCACGGGACCTTGCTCGTCCTGGACGCCGCCTCCGCCCGCGTGCAGGTCGGCCTGCTCCAAGCGGATGGGCCCGCCGCGTGGGCCGGATCCGACGAGGAAGCCGGCGTGGGCGTGTTCCGCTGTTTGGAAGAACTCGGCGTGACGCCAGACCGCGCGGGTGCGTTCGTCTTTTGCGACGGCCCTGGATCTGTCCTCGGGATCCGCACCGTGGCCATGGCCTTGCGCACGTGGAACGTGCTCTCGCCGCGCCCGGTTTACGCCTACCACAGCCTGGCCCTCGTGGCACACGCGCTGAACCGCCCTGACATCAACGTCATCGCCGACGCCCGTCGCGAGACCTGGCACTGCTGCTCCCTCGCAGCGTCGCTGCGACGCGTTGCTGCCTCCGCGCTCACCGGTGAGCTCGTCATGCCCGAAGGCTTCCGCCACTGGTCCACCCTGCCCGCTGGCGTGACGCGCACGCCCTACGTCCTCGCCGACCTGCTGCCGGCGGTGGCCGACCACGATCTGTTCCGCGCGACCGATGCACCGGACGCCTTTCTCCACGAGGAACCGAGTTACGTGACGTGGACGCCCCAAATTCACCGCGCTCCCGCCCGATGAACCCCACCCCGAATTCCCGCCTCCCGCTGCGGTGCTGGGCCGAAATCGACCTCGCCGCGCTCGAACGCAACCTGCGCCTCATCCGCGCCTCCCTGCCCGCGCACATTCGCTACGTCGCCGTCGTCAAGGCCGACGCCTACGGTCACGGCCTGCCGCAGACGGTCGCGCGGCTGATGCATTCCGGCGCCGACCTGTTTGCCGTCGCCACGCTGTCGGAAGCCACCGCCGTGCGCGAACTCGGGCCGGGTTGGCCCATCCTGCTCCTCAGTCCGCTGCTGCCGGAGGAAGACCGGTTTCTCGCCGACTACGACCTCGCCGCCACGGTCTCCACCGCCGAGGAGGTCAGCCGCTTCGACGCCGTCGGGCGTCAGGCCGGCAAGCCCATTGCCGTGCACCTTAAAATCGACACCGGCATGGGCCGGCTGGGCGTGTGGCATGAGCAGGCGGCCGAGCTTTACCAGAAGATCGCCGCCGCCCCGCACCTCCGACTAGCCGGCGTTTTCACCCATTTCGCGAGTCCCGACGACGATGCGGCCTTCACCGAGGAACAGCGTCGCCGCTTCCTCGCGGTGCTGGCCCAATGCCACGGCATCAAGCTCAACGAGCTCTTTGTCCACGCGGACAACAGCGCCGGCCTGGAGACGATGCCCGGCGCGAGTCCGTTCAACGCCGTGCGCGTGGGCCTGCTGCAGTTCGGCATCCTGCCCCACCCCAACTCCCTGCTCGCTCAGGTGCACACCGAGCCAGTCTTCAGCTTCCGCACGCGAGTCGGCATCACCAAGACCCTGCCCCGTGGCACCACCGTCAGCTACGGCCGCACCCACACGCTCACCCGCGATACCACGGTGGCCGTCCTCTGCGCGGGCTACGGCGACGGCATCCCCCGCGCCGTGAGCAACCGCGCGCAGGTTCTGATCGCCGGCCAGCGCTGCCCCGTGCTGGGACGCGTCACGATGGACCAGACCATCGTCGACATCACCGGCGTGCCCAGCGTGAAGTGCGGCGACGAGGTCGTCCTCGTGGGCCGCCAGGAGAAGAACGAAATCTCCATCACCGAGTTCAGCCGCTGGGCCGAGACAATCCCGTGGGAAACGCTCTGCTCCGTGACCAAGCGCGTGCCGCGGGTTTACCGGACAACTCTCGGAGTTTAATTCCCGTCGACGAAACTACGAGCCGTACCGGCCGTCACTAGTCGCATGAAGCTCGCTTACTCGCCGACGGAGGCATGGCAGCCGTTGCCCGCCGCCGACTGGAATGCCGACGCTGCTGGCCACCTCCTGCGCCGCGTGGGCTGGTCTGCGCAGCCCGCCGAGGTCGAGCAGGCCACCCGCGAGGGGCTCACCGCCACGCTGGCCCGGCTTTTCCCAGCGCAGCCCGCCCTGTGGACCGAGCCCCCGCTGATTGCCCATCTCAAGGAGGAAATTCCCGCCATGGCCCGCGGCCTCGCCGGCGCGCAGGCCGGCCCGGACAAGCAACGCCTTCTGCGGGAGGCGCGGGAGCGCACGCAACTCGCGGTCCTGGACATGAGCATCAAGTGGCTGCAATACGCCGCCCACCCGCAGAACGCGGCGTTCGCCAAATGGGTCCTCTTTCTCAGCGACGTTTACGTGGTCGGCATCGAGAAGGTGAAAAACGCCGCCCTAGTCTGGGGGCATTTTGACCTCCTCGCGCGCCACGCCTTCGATTCTGCCCCCGCGCTGGCCAAGGCCGTGTCGCGCTCGCCCGCGATGGTGGCCTATCTCGACCTGAACCAAAGCAAACGCGAGGCTCCCAACGAGAACTTCGCCCGCGAACTGTTCGAGCTGTTTCTCCTCGGCGAGGGCAACTACACCGAGGCCGACATCAAGGAATCCGCCCGCGCCTTCACTGGCTACCGGCAGCAGTTCGGCGTTTTCCGCTTTGCGCCCCGCCAGCACGACGCCGGCATCAAGACCATTTTCGGCCATACCGGTTACTTCATGGGCGACGACGTCATCGACCTCGCCTTCCAGCAGCCGGCCGCCGGCGCCTTCCTGCCTCACGAGATGGCGAAATTCTACCTGACCGACACCCCGTTGCCGCCCGAATACCTTCATGAGATCGGCAGCTGGTGGAGCGCCCAGCACTACGACCTGCATGCGCTCACACAGCGCTTCTTCGGCAGCCGGCTTTTCTTTTCCCCCGAGTTCCGCGGTGACTTCATCAAGAGCCCCGTGCAGTTCTATCTGGGACTCGTCCAAGACCTCGGGCTCAGTGTCGCGCCTCTGCCCCGCGCCGTGTTGAATCCCCTGCGCCAGATGGGACAGACGCTCTTCAATCCCCCCAACGTTCGCGGCTGGGTCGGTGGCCGCAACTGGATCAACTCCGCCACCTTCCAGGCGCGCCGGCAGCTCGTGGAGACACTCTTCGCGCCCATCCATGAGGAAGCCCTCAATGCCGACGAACAGCTCGAGCTCGTGGCCGCCCGCGCGAACGGCGTCAGCAATTTCACGGTCGCCGACGACCTCCTCACTCCGCTCGCCGCGCTCGATCCCACGGTCGCCACGACGCGCCTGCTCGCCAATTATCTCGCCCTGCCTGCCGCGCCGGAGTTCCGTGACGCCGTGCGCCAGTTTCTCGCGCCGGAAGACGCCGAGGCCCCGCAGAAGCTGCGGCGCCTGCGCCGCGCCGCCGTCACGCTCCTCCAGTCCCCCGAGTATCAACTGTGTTGAATCCCGCGATGGCCTCCAACGTCCCCACTCCCCTGTTTCCCACCACCCGCCGCGAGTTTCTCCAGTTCTCCGGCCGCGGGATCGGCCTGCTGGCATTCAGCCGGTTCGCCCCGTCCTTCCTCGTCAACTCCGCCCTCGCCGCCACTCCCGCGCCGGAGAAGGACCGGCCCATCCTCGTGCTCGTCCAGCTCGCTGGCGGCAATGACGGCCTCAACACCCTCGTGCCCTACGAGGACGCCAACTACTACCGCCTGCGGCCCACCTTGGGCATCGCCAAGGACAAGGTGCTTCCGCTCAACGCCACCGTTGGCCTGCATCCGTCCTGTGCGGCGCTCCACCGACTCACCCAGGACGGCAAAGTCGCGATCGTGCAGAACGTCGGCTACCCCAACCCCAACCGCAGTCATTTCCGCTCCAGCGAAATTTGGGAAACCGCCAGCGGCAGCAACGAGTTCCTCGCCACGGGCTGGATCGGCCGCTTCATGGACAACGCCTGCGCGGGCGCGCCGGCGGGCAGCCACGACCCCGTGGGCATTCATCTCAGCAACGGCCTGCCGCAGTCCTTCCTCGGCGCCTCGGACCATCCCACCTTCGGCCTGCAGCCGGGCGCGGGCAATCGCCGCGAGAATGAGGAAAACCGGCGCCTCCTGGAGTCGCTCGTCAACCAGCCGGGCCCGGGTGAGAACGACAATGCGACCTATTTGAAGCACACGCTGATGGACGCGCTCGTCACCGAGAAGAAAGTCCAGGCCGTCCTCGGCAGCTACCAGCCGTCCGCCACCTACGCCGGCAACCCGTTCGCCGCCTCGCTGCGCAACGTGGCGGCCCTGATCGCCGCCGGCCTGCCCACGCGGGTGTATTTCGTGTCGCTGACCGGGTTCGACACCCACAGCAACCAGGCGAACCAGCAGGCCAACCTGCTCACGACGCTCTCGGAGGGCCTCGCTGCGTTCCAAAAGGACCTCGAGCTGCACAAGCTCGACGGCCAGGTGACCACGATGACGTTTTCCGAGTTCGGCCGCCGACCCAGCGAAAATGAAAGCCGCGGCACGGACCACGGCACCGCCGCGCCGCTCTTCGTGATGGGCGCGCGAGTCAAGGGCGGCCTGCACGGCACCGCGCCCGATCTCAATCTCGCGCACAACCAGGACCTGATCTACACGACGGATTTCCGCAGCGTGTATGCCACCATGCTGGACCGCTGGATGAACTGCCCGTCCGAGCCCGTCCTCGGCGGCAAGTTTGCGCCGTTGGGGATCGTGTAGTGGCTGCGGCTGGAAGCCGCCGGTTCATCGGCTGGAAACCGATGCCACTTTGTTGCCTGCCGGCCCGGCTTACTTGCCAATGCCGTAGGTGCGGAAGCCCATCGCTTCGAGCTTGGCCAGGTCGAGGATGTTGCGGCCGTCGAAGATGAACGCGGGCTTGTGCATCGCCGCGAGCATCTTGCCGTAATCGAGCTTCTTAAACTCGTCCCACTCGGTCACCACGGCAATGGCATGCGCCCCGTCGGCCGCCTCGTAGGCGGTCTTGGCCACAGTGAGGCGCGGGTCGTCCTTCCCCTTGCCGAGCACGTCGAGGCGAATTTCCTCCGCCGTCACCTTCGGGTCGTAAACCACGACCTTCGCCTGCTCCGCCAGCAAGTCGCGGCAGATGGCGATCGCCGCCGACTCGCGCGTGTCGTTGGTGTCCTTCTTGAACGCAAAACCCAGGATCGCGATTTTCTTGTCCGCGACGGTGTTGAACAGCGCCCGGGAAATCTTCCCGGCAAAGCGCCTCTTCTGGTAGTCGTTCATCTTCACGACGCCGTCCCAATACGCGGCCACTTCGGGCAGCCCGTAATGTTCGCAGAGGTAGACGAGGTTGAGAATGTCCTTCTGGAAGCACGAGCCGCCAAAGCCCACCGACGCCTTCAGAAATTTCGGGCCAATGCGGGAGTCGCGGCCGATGGCGTTGGCCACTTCGTCCACGTCGGCGCCCGTGGCCTCGCACAGCGCCGAGATGGAATTGATCGAGGAAATGCGCTGCGCCAGGAAGGCGTTCGCCACCAGCTTGGAAAGCTCCGACGACCACAGGTTGGTCGTGATGATGCGATCGCGCGGCACCCAGCGGGCGTAAACCTCCACCAGCGTCTGCAGGGCCTTCTCCCCACCCGGCGTGCGCTCGCCGCCGATCAGCACCCGGTCCGGCTTGAGCAGGTCGGCCACCGCCGTGCCCTCGGCGAGAAACTCGGGATTGGACAGCACCTCGAATTTGATCCCACGCGAGTTCGCCGCGAGGATGTCCTTGATCGTCTCCGCCGTCTTCACGGGGATGGTGGACTTCTCGACGATGATCTTCGGCCCGGTCGCCACCTCGGCGATGGTGCGCGCCACGGACTCGATGAAACGCAGGTCCGCCGCCCGCCCCGCGCCAACGCCGTAGGTCTTCGTCGGCGTGTTCACGGCCACGAAAATGATGTCCGCCGCCGCAATCGCCGCAGCCACGTCGGTCGAAAAATGCAGGTTCTTGCCCCGCGTCTGCTCCACGACCTCCGCCAGTCCAGGCTCGTAAATCGGCAGCGTGCCCGAGTTCCAGGCAGCAATGCGGGCCGCGTTCATGTCCACGACCTTCACTTCGATGTCAGGGGCCTTCAGGGCGATCATCGCCATGGTGGGCCCGCCAACGTAACCGGCTCCGATGCAGCAGATTTTCATGCGGAAACCGCTACTCTGCGGGCTGGAATCACAAATCCAAGGACGATTTTGCGCGCCCCCCGGGGAAACTACGGACACAAAAAAGGCGCGGATTGCTCCGCGCCGATGAGTGGTGAATCAGGCCAGCCTCAGGCCGGGCTCGGCGAGGGCTCAGCGCCCCCGGCCGGCAGCGGCGTGGAAGTGGCGGGCTTCTCGGCGGACTTCTTGTCCGGGGTCTTCGCGTCGGGCTTGGTGGCCTTCTCCACGATCACGGGCGAGCGGAGTTCGCCGAAATTCAGGATTTCGAGGACGTGCTTGCCCTCGATGGTCTCATACTCGAGCAAGGCCGCGGCAATCTTGTCGAGCACGTCGCGCTTGCCGAGGATGATCTCCTTGGCCCGGGCATACTGCGTGTCGACGATGCGGGAAATCTCCGCGTCGATCTTGCGCGCCGTTTCCTCGCTGTAGGCGTGATTCCGCGTGATCTCCCGGCCGAGGAACACCGTCTCGGAGTTGTCGCCGTAGGAAACCATGCCGAGTGAGCTCATGCCCCAGTCGCAGACCATGTGGCGCGCGATCTTGGTGACCTGCTTGATGTCGCCGCCCGCGCCACTAGAAACGTCGCCCATGACCAATTCCTCGGCGATGCGGCCGCTGAGGCCCATCGCGATCTGGTTGAGCATGCGCTTCATCGCGTGCGTGAGAATATCCTTCTTCGGGATGAACATCGTGCTGCCGAGGCTGTGGCCGCGGGGGATGATCGTCACCTTGTGGACGGGCATGTGACCGTCATCGAGCACCGCCTGCACCAGCGCGTGGCCGGCCTCGTGGTAGGCCGTGAGCTTCTTCTCCTCGTCGTCCATCAAGCGGCGACGTTCGCGGCCGAACTGGACCTTCTCGCGCGCATCGTCCACGTCGATCATCTCGACGCGCTTCTTGTTGCGGCGGGCGGCCAGCAGGGCGGCCTCGTTGAGGAGATTGGCCAGGTCGGCGCCGGACAGGCCGGGCGTGCCGCGGGCGATGACGCTGAGGTCGACGCTTTCCGCCAGGTTGATCTTGCGGGCGTGCACCCGGAGAATCTGTTCGCGGCCGAGGATGTCGGGCAGGTCGACCATGATCTGGCGATCAAAGCGGCCCGGGCGCAGCAGCGCGCTGTCGAGCACGTCGGGGCGGTTGGTCGCGGCGATGATGATCACGCCCTCGGTGGTGTCGAAGCCGTCCATCTCGACCAGCAGCGAGTTGAGCGTCTGTTCGCGCTCGTCATTGCCGCCGCCGACGCCGGCGCCGCGCTGGCGGCCGACCGCGTCGATTTCGTCGATGAAAATCAGGCAGGGGGCGCTCTTGCGGCCCTGTTCAAACATGTCGCGCACGCGGCTCGCGCCGACGCCCACGAACATTTCCACGAAGTCCGAGCCCGAGATGCTGAAGAACGGGACATCCGCCTCACCCGCGACGGCCTTGGCGAGGAGCGTCTTGCCGGTGCCGGGAGGCCCGACCATCAGGATGCCCTTCGGGATCTTGCCGCCCATCTTGGTGAACTTCTTCGGGTCCTTGAGAAACTCGACGACCTCGCTGACCTCTTCCTTGGCCTCGTCGCAGCCGGCGACGTCCGCGAACATCACCTTGTCGCGGTCGCGGGTGAGCAGCTTGGCGCGGCTCTTGCCGAAGCTGAGCGCGCCCTTGCCCGCCTGCCGGAGCTGGCGGATGAAGAGGAAATAAAGCAGGCCGATGATCAGGAGAAACGGAATGACCTGCGCCGCAATCGACGACAGCAGCGTCGTGGACGGCAGCTCGACGAACTTCTTGGACTTCTGCAGGCGCTCGGCATTGGCATCGGTCAGGCGACCGGACGCGCGAAACTGGTTGGTCGCACCACGGTCGCTATCCAGCGTGGCTTCGCGGGTCTCACCCGTGATCACGACCCAGCTGGGACCGCCAGAACCGTCCTGGCGAATGACGCCCTCCTTGACCTTGCCCTGGTCAGTCAGCTCAACGACCTCCTGGATCTTCAGGGTGGCGGGCGAAGTGAGGCGACCCGGCGCATACACCAGCAGTGCGATGACTGCGGCGACAATGACCAGCCAGATTACCAACATCTTAGGCTGGAAACGGTCCGGGGGCAGGTTCTTGAGCGAACGACGTTTCTTGTTATTATCGAGGTCGGGCATGTAAAATTTGACTTACCCCGAACGATGCTTGTTCCCGCCCATAAGTCAATTGGGCCGGGAATGGAAACGTGGCGTATTTTTCCTCACTTGCCGAAAGCGCAGCCGCCCGCCAGCCAGCACCGCAAACCCGTCTGCGCTCATGCTTTGACGCGTCTCGCGGCCCGCACAAACGGCCTCCAGCAGGGAGTCGAAAGCCTGGCGGGAAATGTGAATCTCGGCCGTCTGCGCCAGCAGCCACCGGTGCAAGGCCCGCCGCACGAGCGCGCGGGGCCGGCCTGCGAGTTTGCGCAAATCCAGCGTGCCGCGGGCATCCAAAGGATGCAGTTCGGCCAGCCACGCGTCGAGCGCAACGTCGTCCTCCTCCAGCAATTCGCGCGAACGCGCCGCCCCGGCCAGTGCATCCCGCTCCGCGGCGCGTTCCCACGCCGGCAACACCTGGCGACGCACGCGGTTCCGGAAGTGATCCGATTCCGCATTGCTCGCATCCTCGCGCCAGACTGCACCCGACTTCCGCAGCGCGGCGATGATCTGCGTCTTCCGCAAAGTTAACAGCGGCCGCAGGTGCAGGCGCCCGTCGGCCTGTCGCTGCACAGGTCGAGGCGCCGCCAGCCCACCTGCCCCGCTGCCCCGCGCGAGGCGCATCAACATGCTCTCGGCGATGTCGTCCTGCTGGTGGGCCAAAAAGAGCAGCTGGAGTTCCCGCCGGTTCATCTCCCGCTGGAAAAACCCCAGCCGCGCGTCCCGCGCCATCGCCGCGCTGGCGCCCTTCGGGGCCTTGGCCCAGGAGCCGGCGACAAATTTCACCTTCAGAGCGTCGCAAACGTCGCGGCAGAACTTCACGTCGGCATCCGACGACCGCCCCCGCAGCCGGTGGTTGTAGTGCAATACGACAAAATCCCTGCCCCACCGCCCCGGTCCTTCCGCCCAGAGGAGGAGCAGCAGCGCCAGCGAGTCGGCTCCGCCCGAAAACGCCAGGGCCCAGCGCGACGCCTTTCCGCCCCGCTTGGTTTCCCGCAAAAATTCGGCCCGCGCCCGCAGCATGGCTGCCGGATGCAGCGCCGTGTGCGACACCCGCGCCGCGAAGGCTGCCGCGACCTGGGGCCAGTCGCGCTGAGTCTGCGTGCGCCGCGTCATCCGAATTCCTCTCGAGTGCGGGCGGGCCGCGCCGTTACGCGAACACCAGGTAGTCCTTGCCGAAATACGGCACCAGCGCCGCGGGAATCTTCACGCGGCCGTCGGCCTGCAGGTTGTTCTCCAGCAGCGCCGCGAGCACGCGCGGCACTGCCAGGCCCGAGCCGTTGAGCGTGTGCACGAGCTCGGGCTTGCCCGTTTCCTTCGAGCGGAAACGGATCTGCGCCCGGCGCGCCTGGAACGCCTCGAAGTTCGAGCAGCTGGACACCTCGAGCCAGCGCTTCTGGCCCGCGCCCCAGACTTCCAAATCGTATTTCTTCGCCTGGGCAAAACCCATGTCGCCGCCGCACATGAGCAACACGCGATACGGCAACTCGAGCTTCTGCAGCAGTCGCTCGGCGTCGTCGCGGAGCTTGTCGAGCTCGGCGTAGCTCGTCGCGGGATGCACCCATTTCAACAGCTCTACCTTGTCGAACTGGTGCACGCGGTTCAGTCCCCGCACGTCCTTGCCGTAGCTCCCGGCCTCGCGACGGAAACACGGCGTGTAGGCACAGCGAAGCACCGGCAGCATGGCCTCGTCGAGGATTTCATCGCGGAAGAAATTCGTCAGCGGCACTTCCGCGGTCGGTACAGCGAACAGCCGGTCCTGCGTCTCGTACATCTGGCCTTCCTTGTCCGGGAGCGCGCCGGTCGCGGTCGCGCTGGCGGCATTAACGAAAATCGGTGGGCTGACCTCGATGTAGCCGGCCTTGCCGTCCTCCTCCAAAAAGAAATGCAGCAGCGCACGCACGAGCTTCGCGCCGTCACCGATGAAGAATGGGAAACCTGCGCCCGTCACCTTCGCCCCGCGGGCAAAATCGAACAACTTGTCAAAATTCGGAATCTCCCAATGCGGCTTGGCGTGCGCGCCAACCTTCGCCGGATCACCGTGCGTGGACGCCACGATGTTTTCCTGCGGAGTGCGGCCTTCGGGCACGCTCGCGTGGGGAAGATTGGGCAGTGACAGCATCGCCTGTTGCAGCTTTTCCTCCGTCTCCTTCAGCTTCACTTCGCGCTCCTTCGCCTGGGCCGACACGGCCTTCATCTCGGCGACCTTGACAATGAATTCGGGCGTGCCCTTCGGCAACGCCGCCATCGCGGTGTTGGCCGTCTTTTGCGCAGCGCGGAGGCCTTCGACTTCCTGCAACTGCGCGCGCCACGCGGCGTCGAGCGCCAGCACGGCGTCAACGTCCACCTCGAGGTGTTTCTTGGCAATGGCCGCCCGGACGAGGTCCGGGTTTTCGCGGAGGAGCTTGGGGTCGAGCATGGCGGAAAGGGTCAGCGTTCCTTGGTAAACCGCGCCCGCGCCTTCAGGAAGCGGGCGTAAACGTCCTTGGCGGAGAGCAGCTTGAGGTCGCCCACGGGCGCCTGCACCACAAAGTTGGTCGGCGCGGTGAGCGGATAGGGGCCGAACAGCCGCGGGTCGGTCGGACCGAAGACGCCCAGCGTCCGCACGCCCAGCGCCGCCGCCAGGTGCATCGGGCCGCTGTCGTTGGTGATCACCCACTCCGCGCGTTTGATCAGCGCGGGCAGCGACACCAGGCTCGTGTTGGCAGTGAGGTTGAGAAACTGCTCGGGCGGATAGGCGTTGCGATCAGGCACGCGGTTGTTGCCGGCCCAGATGACCTTCCGGGAGCGGTTCTCGCGCAGGATCATCTCCGTGAGCTGCTTGAACCCGCCCCAGCATTTCTCCGCCCGGCGGCTGTCGGGAAACATCAAAAACGGCTTCGCCCCGCCGCGCCCTTCGGCGAAGCTGAGCTTGAGTTCGTCCACTTCGCGGAATTTCAGCGTGCCCCGCAGCTCGGGCTTGGCGCCCAACACGGGGCAGAACTGCAGCAGGATCTCCACCGCGTGGCTGCGGCGGCCGTCCGGCGGCAGCGGCACCTTGCGGTTGTAGAAAATCCCCGACCACTCGCGCGCGTCAGTGCGGCCGACCTTTACCTTTGCATGCGCGCGCGAAATCATCAGGCCCGTCCGGAGCAGGCCCTGGAAGTCGAAGGCGTAATCGAACTTCGTCTGGCGGACCTCGGCCATGAGCTTGAGGAAGCCCTTCGCCCCGCCCTTCCGGTGGAACACATACACATGGTCCACCGCCTCGCACGCCCGCACGATCGGCGCGAAAATGTCCCCCACGATCCACGAAATGCGCAGCCCCTCCACCTGCGCCTTCAGCGAGGTAGCCACCTGCAGCCCGTGGACAATGTCGCCGAGCGAGGAGGGTTTGATGATGAGGACTTCGGTCATGGTCACGTCCGCGACGGTCAGAATCTGCTTTTAACCGCCGGGCCGCATCGTTTGATGCAGTTTGCCCTGCAAATCAAACGCTAATCAACTCGCGCGTGCTCAAATTGTTGCTTCAGACCCTCGGGTGGACCCTGGCTCACCTGCCGGAGTGGCTGCTGCAGGGCCTGTCCGCTGCGCTGGGCGAGGCGCTCTACTGGATTTTTCCCCGCCGCCGGCGCCTGGCCTTGTCGAACCTGGACCACGCTTTTCCCGAGCGTTCGCGCCGCTGGCAACGGACCATCGCGCGGACCAGTTCCCGGCGTCTCGTCGAAACCACCCTGCTTTCCCTCGCGATGCCGTTCCTCAGCGAGCGCCGCATCCGCTGCATGGCCCGACTAGGATCCTCCGCCGAGGCATTTGCGCGCGCCGTCCAAGCCCAGCCCCGCCCGGTCGTCTTCGCCACGTTGCACCTCGCGCTCTGGGAAACGCAGATCTGGTATAAACTGCTCAGCCCCGTCCCGCTCCCGGAGATCGGCGTCATTTTCCGCCCGCTGGAAAACGCCACGGCCAACGAATTCGTCCAGCGCTCGCGCGAGCGCTTCGGCATGCGGCTGCTGTCGCGGAAGCAGGGTTTTGCCGACGCCCTGCGCATCCTGCGCGAGCGCGGATGCGTCGCCATCCTGTTTGACCAGAACGCCGGCATGCAGGGCGGACTCACGACCTTCTTCGGCCGCGTCTGCTCGTCCACGGAACTGCCCGGCGTGCTGGCCACCAAGCTCGGAGCCGAGGTCCACACCTTCTATCCCCGGCGCACGGGTTTCTGGCGGGTCGAATTCGAAAACCAGCTCATTGCCCACGACAAAACGGTCCCGGGCGTGACAATCGCACTCAACCGCTGGCTCGAGGGCGCCCTGGCCCGCGACGAGGCGATGTGCGCCGCCTGGCTCTGGGCGCATGACCGCTGGCGTCATCAGGACGTCCCCGCCCGCCGCTTCCGCCTCGAGGCCAAGCGCGATTTTCTCGCCGCTGACCTGGCCGCGCGCGAACTCGCGGCGCTACCGCGGCGCACGCGAATCTTTGTGCGAATGCCCAACTGGCTGGGCGACGTCGTCATGGCGTTGCCACTCCTGCGGGCCCTGCGCGCCTCGCGGCCGGATGCCGAACTCACCCTGGTCGCCAAGCCGCAGTTTCTCCCTCTCCTCGAGAGCTGGGACGTCGCCGACCGCCTGCACGTGCTGCCTCCGCGCGGCGTCGGCTACTTCCTTCATTTCTGGAAACTGCGGAGCGCCTATCCCGACACATGGCTCCTCTTAACGAACTCCGTGCGCGGCGACCTCGAGGCGTGGCTGTCGGGCTGCCGCCAGCGCTTCGGCCTCGTGCGGCCGGGAAAGCGCCGCCCGCTGCTGACGCACACCTACGCGGTGCCGGGGAATTTCGACGAGCGCACGCATCACCAGTTGGAGTTGTGGGAAAATTTCCTCCGCCACTTCGGCCTCGCCGTCGCTCCCGATCGCACGCCGTTGTCGACCTCGCCCGCCCTGCCGGGCGCGCCCATCGGCCTGATCTGCGGTTCGGAGAACAACCCCGCCAAGCGCTGGCCCGTCTCGCACTGGCGCGCGTTGATCGAGCGCCTGCCGGCCGAGCGTTTCGTGCTTTTTGGCACCGCGAACGACGCGCCGCTGACCAGCGCGGTCGCCGCCGGCTTCGGCGACCGAGTCGAGAACCTCGCCGGCCGCACCACCCTGCCGCAATATTGCAGCCGGCTGCAGTCCTGCCGGCTCCTCGTCACCAACGACACCGGTGGCATGCACCTCGCCAACGCCCTCGGCGTGCCGTTGTTCGCCCTCTTCGGCCCGACGAACCCCGTGCGCACCGGCCCCGTCTTCGCCGGCGCCGTGACTATCCTCCAGCCACCCGATTGCCCGCCCACGGGTGGAGGCAGCCTCGCGGAGATTTCGCCGGAAGTTGTCGCATGCCGGATCACGCCCGCAGTGACAGCCGGGTGAATTGACCTTGCGGCGTTTTCCCGCCCCTTCATGCCTCACGCCTGCCGTTTTCCCTGATGCCCTTGTTGACCGTCACCGACCTCCGCACTTGGTTCCACACCCGCAATGGGGTCTACCGCGCGGTTGATGGCATCAGTTTCGGCGTCGAGCGCGGCGAGACGCTCGGGATCGTCGGCGAATCCGGCTCGGGCAAATCCGTGACCTGCTACTCGATCATGGGACTCATCCCGCAACCCCCGGGCCGGATCGAGAGCGGCACGGCGGTGTTCGACGGCGTGGACCTGCTCCATTGCACGCCGGCCCAATCGCGGGCGATCCGCGGGAAGCGCGTGGCGATGATTTTCCAGGACCCGATGACGTCGCTGAATCCGTATCTGCGGATCTCGGAGCAGCTGATTGAGCCCCTGCGCATCCACGAGAAAATCTCCCGCCGCGACGCCCTCACCCGCGCGCTGGCGATGCTGGAGGAAGTCGGGATCAACGATGCCGCTCGCCGCATCCACCTCTATCCGCACGAATTTTCCGGCGGCATGCGCCAGCGCGTGATGATCGCGATGGCGCTCATCACCAAGCCCGAGCTGCTCATTGCCGACGAACCCACCACCGCCCTCGATGTGACGGTGCAGGCGCAAATTCTTGAGCTGATCAAAAAGATGCAGCGCGAACTCGGCATGGCCGTGATCTTCATCACGCACGATCTCGGCGTCGTCTCGGGACTGTGCGACCGCGTGCAGGTGATGTATGCCGGCCGCATCGTCGAGACCTCCGACACGCGCACGTTGTTTTACTCGCCGAAGCATCCCTACACCCGCGCGCTCCAGCGCTCCATCCCGTCGATGCAGGCCAAAGGCACGGAACTCTTCACGATTCCCGGCATGCCGCCCGACCTGTCGAAGCCCATTTCCGGGTGTGCCTTTGCCCCGCGGTGCGAATTCGCCGTCGAGCGCTGCCACCGCGAAATCCCGCACCTCGAGCCCGTCACCCCGACGCACACCCAAGCCTGCCTCCGCGTGCAGGCGGGTGAACTCTGACCGCCGCCACCATGGCCGACCCAATTCTCGAGCTCACCGACGTCCAGACCCACTTCCCGATCTACTCGGGTTTCGTGCGGAAGCGCCTCGTGGGCACCGTCAAGGCGGTGGACGGAGTCACGCTCGCCGTCGAGCGCGGAGAGGTGCTCGGCTTGGTGGGTGAGTCCGGTTGCGGCAAGTCCACCCTAGCCCGCACGATCATGCAGCTCGTGCCGCTCACCGGCGGCACCGTGGTCTTGAACGGCAAAAACCTCGCCGCCAACTCCGCGACCGAAATGCGCGAGACGCGGCGGGGGATGCAGATGGTTTTCCAGGATCCGTATGCCTCGCTCAACCCGCGCATGACGGTTTTCGCCACCCTCGCCGAACCCCTGCTCGTCCATCGCGTCTGCCCAGCCGCCGAGGTTCCGGCGCGCGTCGCCCGACTGATGGAAACCGTGGGTCTCGCGCCGCGGTTCGTGCAGAAATACCCGCACGAGTTTTCCGGCGGCCAGCGCCAGCGCATCGCCATCGCCCGCGCCCTCGCGCTGGAACCCAAGATCATCATCGCCGACGAGCCCGTGTCCGCCCTCGACGTCTCGATCCAGGCCCAGATTCTCAACCTCCTCGCGCAGCTCTGCCGCTCGATGGGGCTCTCGCTCATCTTCATCGCGCACGATCTGTCGGTCGTGAAACACATCTCCGACCGCGTCGCCGTGATGTATCTCGGCAAGATCGTCGAGCTCGGCACCGCCGAGGACGTGATCGACCGTCCGCGTCACCCCTACACACGCGCGCTGGTCAGTGCCATCCCCACACCCAATCCCGACGTCGAACGCGCCCGCCAGCGCCTCGTGCTGCCCGGCGATCCGCCCTCGCCCATCGATCCGCCCGCCGGCTGCGCGTTTCACCCGCGCTGCCCGTATGCGCAGGAGAAATGCAAGCTGGCCGTCCCACCCCTCATCGCCGACGGCCCAAACCGGGAAGTCGCGTGCGTGCGACTCGGCGAAATCTGATTGCTCGTCGTAGGTCGGGCTTTACGCCCGATATCCGGGTTCGGCGCATCGGGCGTAAAGCCCGACCTACGGCAGCCCGATCTGCCGCAGCGCCTCGTAACAGGCTATCCCCGCTGCGGTGCTGAGATTCAGCGAGCGCAGTTCGGCATTGGCGTGCGGGATCGTCACGCACTGCGTCGCCCCGATCTCGTCGTGCAGCCACGCCGGCGCGCCTGAGCTTTCGTTGCCGAACACCAAGCCGTCGCCCTCCGCGTATCGCACATCCCAAAAGCTCTGCTCGGTCTTCGTCGTGAACAGCCACAGCCGCTTCGGCGCGGCGGGACTGGCCCGAAACGCCTTCCAGTCGGCGTGCTCGTGCACGTCCAGCGACTTCCAGTAGTCCATGCCCGCCCGCTTCAGGTTTTTGTCCGTGATGGCGAAGCCGAGCGGATGGATCAGGTGAAGCCGCGCCCGGGCAAGCGCGCATAGCCGCCCGACGTTGCCGGTATTGGGGGCAATTTCCGGTTGGAAAAGGACAAGGTGAAGCACGGCATCCATCCTTGTTAAGTATTACTGCGTATCAAGTTAGTATCTTTGCGTAGGAAGCGTCCGGCGCATTGCGGAGCCACTGGCAGAATGCAAGATCGTCGGTCCACCCGTGAACTCGGCACCCCACAAGTCCCTCGTCATCGTCGACGACGACATCTCCTACACGAGCCTGCTCACGCAGCTCTTGGAAGAGCATCTCGGCTGCCGCGTATTTTCCTTTTCCCGTCCACGCGAAGCACTTGCGGCTCTGCCCAAGCTCGACGCGGGCGTCATCGTCACCGACTACGAGATGCCCGGCTTGAATGGCTTCGAGTTCATGGCGGAGGCCGTTCACCTCGCGCCCCAGGTGCCGTTCATCCTGATCACGGGCCACCCCATCAACGAGGTCATGAATAAGTTGATCGGCGCCTCCCCCGTGAAAGCGGTGGTACCCAAGCCCTTCAACTGGCGTCAGCTCACGGATGAGATTGCCCGGCTTTGGCCGGAAGTCGGCGCCAGCCTGGTGAAGACCGACTCCGCGTCAGCCTAACTGCAGGCCGGTGTTGTCCGCCGTCAGCACGCGCGCCTCGCATTTGACCGACTCGGCGACAAACGCGCGAACCATCGCGGCCGAGACTTTTTCCGCGACCGACCGCGGTGACACGCAGAGCACGCTCGACCCGCTGCCGCTCAGCCATCCCGTGTAGGCCCCCGCCGCCGTGCCGGCCGACAACGCCGCGCTCGCACCGCGGATCTTCGGCAGGCGGAAGGGCTCATGCATGAAGTCGCCGCCGGCATGGCTGAGTTTCTCAAAATTCCCCGTGGCAAACGCCGCCGTCAAAAACGCCGCGCTGTTGATGCTCTTCACCGCGTCGAAATACGGTAGCGTCGCCGGCAGCAGGCCGCGCGATTCCTTCGTCAGCAGTTCCGTCTCGGGTGACACCACCACGAAGGCCACCTCCGGCGGCACTTCAATGCGCACCGTGTCGAGGTAGACGCCCGTCGCCGGGTCGCAGCGCGACACGCAAAAGCCACCGAGGATGCCCGCGCTCGCGTTGTCCGGATGACCTTCCAACTCGGTGGCGAGCTTCACCAGCCGGTGATGCGACCAATCCGTCCCGTGCAACGCGGCCAATCCGGCCAGCACGCCGGCAATCACCGTGACGCTGGAACCGAGTCCGCGCGCCGACGGCACTTCGCCTTCGATCCGATACCGAAACCCGGCGGGAGGCAGCGCGGCAGTCCGATAAAATAATGCGGCCGCTTCCTTCACCATCGCCAGCGCGCGCGCATCGGCGGGCCGCTCGGCCTCGATTTCCCCCGTGGTGACGCGCGTCAACGTCACGTAGTTGTGCAACGACAGGGCCAGCCCCAGGGTGTCGAAGCCCGCGCCGCAATTCGACGTGCTGCCCGGCACGCGGACGGTGATGGTGTCGCGTCGGCCCTTCATCACCGGCGGAATTTCACGGCCTTGTCCATGTCGCGCGTGACGGCCTTCTTCTTCAGCGTGTCGCGCTTGTCGAAAAGCTTCTTGCCCGTGCCCAGGCCGACCTCGACCTTCACCAGCGCGTCCTTGAAATACATGCGCAGCGGCACCAGCGCGCGTCCGCCGGCGTTGAGCGCCTGGGCGATCTTGCGGATCTGGTGCGCGTGCAGGAGCAGCTTCCGGATGCGGCGGGCATCGTGGTTGTTGATGTTGCCGAACGCATATTGCTCGATGTGGGCGTTGTGCAGCCAGAGCTCGCCGTTCTCGATGCGCCCAAATGCATCGCTGATCTGCGCCTTGCCGGCGCGGATGGACTTCACCTCGGTGCCCTTCAGCGCGATGCCCGCCTCAAAGCGCTCGTCCACGTAGTAGTCACGCAGCGCCTTGGCGTTGCGCACCTCCGTGTACCGGGTGGCATCTTTTTTCTGCGCGCTCATCGTTAAACCGGGGCATGAAAAAGGCGGCTCCGGGTCTGCGCAAAGCAGAAGGGGCCGCCCGTAAAAGTCGAATCTCGTTCGTGGCTCAGGCCTCGCTGATCTCGTAGCTGATCTTGCCTTCGCCGATCTCGCGGAGGGCGGTGTCCTCAGCGGAGAGCTTCTCCAGCGACTCGACCAGCGGGCGGTTGCCCCGGCGGAGTTGCTTCACGCGGCGCGAAACCACGTTGATCAGCATGTTCGGGTCGGGAATGATCTTGAGGGCCTCTTTGATGTAATCGTCTCTCATGGCTTGGCGGATGGCTGCAGTGAAACGGTTAGGAGTAGACCCCACCGACGATGCGTCAAGGGTCAATTTCCCTGCTTGCGCCACCGTCGTCACCGGGGAAACGCTGCGCCATGTTCATTGCCTGGACCACCTTGGGCACCCGCGCCGAAGCGGAGAAACTGGCCGCTGAGGTCGTGGCCCTGCGTCTGGCCGCGTGCGTGCAGGTGGAAGGGATTATTTCGCATTACCTCTGGCAGGGGCGCCCTGAGCGAACCGAGGAATTTCGCCTGTGCTTTAAGTGCTTGCCGGACAAGCTCTCCGACTTGCGGGCGCACGTGCTCGCGCATCATCCCTACGAGATCTCGGAATGGCTGGCGGTGAAGGCGGAGAACGTGTCGGAAAAATACTTGTCATGGGCTGGGTCGGGCGATACCACCTTGCCCCTTTAGCAACTCGCAACCCATCCCTTTACTACCATGTCCCAGCACAAGTCCCTCCAAGGCGTCTCCGGCCTCGTCATTAAACGCAACGTACTCAAGCGGTTCGAACGTGTCGACCTGCTCAAGAAGCGCGGCCAGTGGAAGGCCGGCGACCGCGTCCAAGGTCTCCGCAAGACCAAGCCCGACGTCTGAGTTGAGGCGTCCCCTTTCCGGCAGGCAGCCTTCCGCTGCCTGCCTTTTTTTCGCCCATGCACGACCTCTTCAAGCATCTGTTCGACTGGTATAACCAGCATCTCGCGTCCGGGGGCTATCCCCTGATCGTGCTGCTCATGGCGATCGAAAGCTCGATCGTTCCGCTCCCCAGCGAACTCATCATCCCGCCCGCGATCATCGCCGCGCAAAAGTCGGGCAACATGACCTTCCTCGGCATCGTGCTCGCCGGCGCACTCGGCTCGTGGATCGGCGCCACCGCGATGTATTGGGTGTCCCGTTGGGCCGGCCGGCCGCTGGTATTGAAGCTCAGCACCGCCATGGAACAATGGGCGGCGCGCCACGCGCGCTGGCGGTTTCTGCAGTGGCTGACCAGTCACCTCCTCGTCACGCCCGCGAAGATCGAAAAGGCCGAGCGCTGGTCCACGCGCTTCGGCAGCTTTGGGATATTCGCCTCGCGCCTGCTGCCCGTGGTGCGGCACCTGATCGGCATCCCCGCCGGCATCGTGCGGATGAATTACCTGAAGTTCTCCGTATTCACGATCGTCGGCTCGGGCCTGTGGTGCGCGGTGCTGTGCTGGGTCGGCATCCAGGCGGGCAAGGACGAAGCCCTGATGCGCGGCGAGCTGCACCGGATCACGCTCTGGGCCGTCGGCGCTCTCCTGGTGCTCGGCGCGATCTACTATTTCTTCGTCCATCGCTTCACCCGGGACGAGACGGAATAAACCGGTTGTGAACCATCGGGCGAGCGGTCCGCAGTAGGTCGGGTTTTACGCCCGATACTCAGCGCCGGATATCGGGGATAAACCCCGACCTACGTCGATCACGTCTCAAATCGGCCTAAGTCCCGCCCCGTCTTTGCGCTCGACAGCCCTCGCACCGGCATGGATTGATTTCCGCCCTTCTTTGCGAGCGTAGCACAATGGATAGTGTAGTGGCCTCCGAAGCCATTGATCCGGGTTCGACTCCCGGCGTTCGCACCAAATTTCTTTCCGCCTCGGAAAGAAATTTGCCCGCCGAAGTCCCGCTTAGCGGGACGAAGGAGGGTCTCCGCGCCGCCAACCGTGACGCTCCATCCGCGCAACCTCAGATGTGAATCGCCTCGCCCGTCGTCGCCGCGGCCGACTCCATCACCGCCTCGCTCAACGTCGGATGCGCGTGGATCGTGTGGTGGATACTTTCGACGGTGCCCTCCAGCTCGATGACGAGCCCGTATTCCGCGATCAGCTCGGTCGCCTCGGCGCCGATGATGTGCGCGCCGAGGATCTCGCCGGTCTGCGGGTCGCTCAGCACCTTGACGAAGCCTTCCGACTCCGCCGACGCCACCGCCTTGCCGGACGCGGTGAACGGGAACTTGCCGACCTTGTAGGCGATGCCCTTTTCCTTCGCGGCCTTCTCGGTCAAACCCGTGCTCGCCACCTGCGGCTGGCAATACGTGCAGCCCGGGAAATTCTTCACGCGCTTCGGCTTGCTGTAGCCAAACATGCCCTGCACCGCGTTGACGGCCTCGTAGGTCGCCACATGCGCGAGCCACGGCGGCCCGATGATGTCCCCGGCGCCGTAAATGCCTTTCACGCTCGTCTGGTAATCGTCGCCGACCTTCACGTAGTTGCGGTCGAGCTCGAGCTTCACCTTCGGCGAGAGCACGCCCTCCAGGTTCGGCACCACGCCGATGGCGGAGAGCACGGTCTCGACTTCGATCTCCTCGCTCTTGCCGTCCTTCACCAGGTTGAGCTTCACGGAGTTCTTCCCCACGCGGAAATTTTCGCACTTCGTCGCCGTGTGGACCACGATGCCCTGCTTTTCGAACGAGCGGTGCAGCAGCTTCGCGACTTCCTCGTCCTCCACCGGGAGGATCTGCGGCAGCATTTCCACGAGCGTCACCTTCGTGCCGAAGGCGTTGTAAAAATACGCGAACTCCACGCCGATGGCGCCGGCGCCGACAATCACCATGGACTTCGGAAGGACGGTGCTGGCGAGGGCCTCGCGGGATGTCATCACGCGCACGCCGTCGACCGCGAGGTCGGGGATGCGGCGCATCTTGCAGCCGGTGGCGAGCAGGATGTTCTTCGTCTTGAGAAACTTCCCTTTGTGCTCGCCCTCGGTGATCTCGACCATGCCGGGCACGGTGATCTGCGCGCGGCCGACGAAGTAATCCACCTTGTTCTTGCGGAACAGGAACTCAACGCCCTTGGCCATCTGGCCCGCGACGCCGCGGGAACGCTCCATCACCTTGGGAAAATCGAAGGACACGTCCTTGACCGTGATCCCAAACGCGTCGGCCTTCTTGATCTTGAGGTAAAGCTCCGCGCTCTTCAGCAGCGCCTTAGTCGGGATGCAGCCCCAGTTGAGGCAGGTGCCGCCGGCGCGCTCGAGCTCGATGCACGCCACGCGCTTGCCGAGCTGTCCCGCACGGATCGCGCCCGCGTAGCCCGCGGGTCCGCCGCCAACGACGACCAGGTCATATTCAATGGATTCAGCCATCCCACAACGTCGCCACGCTGCCAAAACCCGTCAAACGGAAACTCGCCGCGGCGCCCCGCCCTCGCGTGTCCCGCCCGGGACCGGTCAAATGTCGATCACGTCACCGCCGCCGCGCGGTGCAGCCGGCGGCCGCGGGGGCCCACGCGTGAGGAAACTCACCAGGAGATTTGTGAAACTCACCACCAGCGCCCCGCCCACCGCCGACCAGAAGCCCTCGACGCGAAACCCGTTCACCAGGTTGCCGGCCCAGTAGAACAACAAGGCATTGATCAGGATCACCCCGAGCCCCATCGTCAGCAAAATGAACGGCAACGTAAACAGCAGCAGCAGCGGCTTCAGGATCGCGTTGAAGAAGCTCAACAGCAACACGACCACAATGAGCGTCGCGGTATCGGAGCAGTATATGCCCCGCACCAATTGTGTGGCGAGCAGCACCCCCAAGGCCAGCACGAGCCAGCGGATTAGCAGTTGTTTCATCGGGAAGGGACGTGTTTGAAGCCCCGTTGTCATCTTCCTTCCTTCCTCGGGCAATGAAAATCCTCGTCGTCCAGGACCTCCTCCGCAGCGGCGGCACCGAACGGCAGTCGCTCCTGCTGGCCAGCGGCTTCGCCGAGGCGGGCCATGAGACCACCCTGCTCACCTTCCGGCCCGGCGGGGCCCTGGCGCCCACCTGCCCGCCCTCGGTCAAGCGACACGTGCTGCAGCCCTTCGATACCGGGCTCGATTGGCTGGCGCCGGGGTTGCATCGGGCGGCCGCTCATCTCGCGCCCGACATCGTGCTGTGCATGGGTCGCATGGCGAACTGCTACGCCGGGGGCCTGCAGCGCAAGCTCCCCGCGGCCGCCGTGGTGTCGACGTTGCGCACTGGCAAGCCGTTGCCCGCCCTCTTCCGCCGCTCCCTGCACGCGGTCCGGCACATCGTGGCCAACAGCGAGGAGTCCAAAGCCAACGTCGTCGCCCGCCTCGGTCTCCCCGCCGCGAAGATCTCCGTCATCTACAACTCGCTGGTCTTTCCGCCGCCCGCCGAGCTTTCCCGCAATCTCACCCTCCGCGCGCAGCGTGGCGCGCGACCCGAAACCGTCGTCCTGTTGTGCGTCGCGATGTTTCGCCCGGAGAAAAACCAGCGTGAGCTCATCGAGCTCGCCGCCTCGATTCCATCCGGCACCGACTGGCAGCTGTGGCTGGCCGGCACCGGCCCCACCGTCGCGGCCTGCGAACGGCTGGTCGACGAGCGCGGCCTGCGGAATCGCGTAAAACTCCTCGGCTTCCAGCCCGACCCGTCGGCGCTCTACCGCGCCGCCGATGTCGCCGTCCTCGCCTCCCGCAGCGAATCCCTGTCGAATTTCCTCATCGAGGCCCAGGCCCACGGTCTTCCCGCGGTGGTCTACGCCGCCCAAGGCATCGCCGAATGCTTCGTCCCGGAGGAAACCGGCTGGGTCGTGCCGCCAGGCGACCGCACCGAATTCCTCGCGCGCCTCCAGCCTCTGCTGGCCGACGCCGCATTCCGCTCCACCTGCAGCTCAGGCGCGCGAACGTTTGCGGCGTCGCGGTTCGCCCAGGCGCAGGGTCCCGCGGCCTATCTCGAACTCTTTTCCCGGCTGCAGCCGTCCGCGTCATGACCAGCAAACAACGCACGGATTCCATCGAGCGCTACATCCGGACCCACCAGTATGCCGACTTGCGCACGCTCGCGGCGCGTTTTGGCGGTTCGCTCTCCACGGCCCGGCGGGCACTGGACCAGCTGGAGGCGCGCGGGATCGTCCGGCGCCACCACGGCGGCGCCTCCCTCGTCGAGACCGACGTCGTGGCTCAGGAATACGACTTCGTCGCCCGCAACCAGCGTCATCCGGACGAGAAATTTGCCATCGCCAGCCTCATCGCCGAACAGGTGCAGCCCGGCATGACGGTCATCCTCGACGGCGGCAGCACAACCTACGCCGTCGCCCGCCTGCTCACCGCCAAGCGCCTCCAGGTCATCACCAACTCCCTCCCGGCCGCCAGCCTCTTCAGCGAGGTGGGTGGCGTCGAAACCATCGTCACCGGCGGCAATCTCTACGACCGCCTCGGTGTCATGCTCGGGCCGATGTGCGAAGACTCGTTCAGCCAGGTGCACGCCGACCTCGCCATCCTCGGCGGCGCCGGCATCACGGAGAACGGCGTGTGGAACCACAACGCCCTCATCGTCTCCGCGCAGCGCAAGATGATCGCCGCCGCCGAGCGCACCTTCTTCGCCCTCGACAACTCCAAGTTCGGCCGCAAGGCGCTCAACCTCACCACGCCCTTCGAGGCGCGCTTCACCATCGTGACCGACACGCGCCCCGCTCCCGCCGTCGCCCGCGCCATCCACCAGGCCGGCGCGAAGTTGACGCTCACCCGCTGAGGCAAAAAAATCGCCGCGGAGTTTGAGTTTCTGCCGCGGCCCCGCCAACTGTGTGCCCCTCCGCCGTGGCCAAATCCAGCTCCCTCGAATTCATCCGCCTCCGCGGCGTCCGCCAGAACAACCTCAAGGGCTTCAACCTCGACCTCCCCCTCGGCCAGTTCGTGGTGGTGACCGGGCTCAGCGGCGCCGGCAAGTCCTCCCTGGTCTTCGACACGCTCCACGCCGAGGGCCAGCGGCGCTACGTCGAAACGTTCAGCGCCTACACCCGGCAGTTCCTCGACCTCCTCGACAAGCCGAAAGTCGACAGCATCGAGAACATCCGCCCGTCCATCGCGATCGAGCAGACCAACACGGTCAAGACCTCGCGCTCCACCGTCGGCACGATGACGGAGTTGACCGATTTCTGCAAAGTCTGGTTCAGCCACACCGCCCGCTGTTTCGATCCCGCCACCGGTGAAGAGGTCACGGACGACACGCCCCAGACGATCTGGGAAAAAATCTCCACCGCTCACCCCGGCCGCACCGTCATCGTCGGCTTCCAAGTGACGAAGCCCGCCAAGCTGGCGTGGCCCGAAATCCTCGCCAACCTCAAGGGCCAGTCCTACGTCCGCGCCCTCGTCGCCAACGCCGCCAATTCGCTCGCCGTCCATCGCGTGGACGACTTGCTCGCTGCGCCACAGCCCCTGCGCGACGCCACCCAGCTGTTCGTCGCCCAGGATAGGTTGAGCCTCTCGGACACGCAGAAGTCCCGTTTCCTCGAGGCCGTCGAAACCGCCCTGCATTTTGGGCAGGGCCAGGTGCGGATTTTCTCCGCCGACCCGCTCGTCGAGCTCGGGCATTTCTCCCGCGGGCTGCATTCTCCCTCGACCGGACGCACCTTCCGCGCGGCCACGCCCGCCTTGTTTTCGTTCAATTCCCCGCTGGGCGCCTGCCCAAAGTGCCGCGGATTCGGCCGCGTTATCGACATCGACTACCGTCTCACGATCCCCGACCAGTCCAAGTCAATCGACGACGGCGCCATCAAGTGCTGGGAGAGCGAAATCTACGGGGACTCGAAGAAGGACCTGCTGGTCTTCGCGAAGAAGAAAAAGATCCCGACGAACGTCCCGTTCGCCTCGCTGACGCCCGAACAGCAGAGTTTCGTCGTCGATGGCGAACCCGGTTACGGGGAGGAAAACGGCAAGTCGTGGCCCAAATTTTGGTATGGCATCAAGGGCTTCTTCCGCTGGCTGGAGAAGAACACCTACAAGATGCATGTGCGCGTTTTCCTCGCGCGCTACCGCAGCTACAATTCCTGTCCCGCCTGCGGCGGCCAGCGCCTGCAACCCGAGGCGCTCTGTTGGAAATGGCGCGGCCACACGCTACCGCAGCTCTACCAGCTGCCGGTGTCCGACTTCCTCGTCGCCTTGGGCGATGCCCGCCCCCAGGCCCGCGACCACCAATCTGAACTGGCCTACGACTCGATTGTCACCCGCCTGCACTACCTCGAGCAGGTCGGGCTCGGCTATCTCACGCTCGACCGCCAGTCCAAGACGCTCTCCGGCGGTGAGGTGCAGCGCGTCAACCTCACGAGCTGCCTCGGCACTTCGCTCGTCGACACGCTCTTCGTCCTCGATGAGCCGAGCGTGGGGCTCCACCCGCGCGACATCGATCGCCTCCTCGCCATCATCCGCACGCTCACGGACTCCGGCAACACCGTCGTCGTGGTCGAGCACGACGAAGCCATGATCCGCGCGGCGGACCACGTCATCGAGATTGGCCCTGAGCCCGGCAGCCGCGGCGGCCACATCGTGTATCAGGGCAACCTCTCCGGCCTCATCCAATCGCCGGCCAGCATCACCGGTGCGTATTTTTCCGGTCGCGAAATCCTGTCCGCCCCCGCCACGCGCCGCACCGTGACCGCGAAGCATCCTTCACTCCACTTCCGCAGCGTCACCAAGCACAACCTCTCCGGCCTGTCCTTCCGCCTACCGTTGCAGCGCCTCGTCTGCCTCAGCGGCGTGTCGGGCTCGGGTAAATCCACGCTGCTCGACAACGTCATCTACCAGGGCCTGCTGGCCCAGCGCCTGCAACTGGCCGACGACCCCGCGGTGATCGATTCGATCCGGATGGACGGGGCCCTCGGCGAGATCGTGCTCGTCGACCAATCGCCGCTCTCCCGCACGCCGCGCTCCAATCCCGCACTGTATTGCGAGGCGTGGGACCTCATCCGCGAACTCTACGCGCAGACCCCGGCCGCGCAGGCCGCCGGCTTCAACAGCTCGAGTTTCTCGTTCAACAGCGGCGAGGGCCGCTGCGACCACTGCCAGGGTCTCGGCTACGAGCGCGTGGAGATGCAGTTCCTCTCGGATGTCTTCGTGCCCTGCCCCCTCTGCGAGGGCCGCCGGTTCAAGCCCGAGATTCTCGCCATCCAGTGGCAGGGACGCTCCGTCTCTGACCTCCTCGCCACCAGCGTCACCGACGCCCTGCCGCTTTTCGCGGAGCACGCTTCCATCCGTTCGCGCCTCGCCAGCCTCGACTCCGTCGGCCTCGGCTACCTGACGCTTGGACAGCCGCTCAACACGCTCAGCGGCGGCGAATCACAGCGGCTGAAACTCGTCAGCTATCTCAGCGGCTACACGAGCGCCACGGACAAACCCGCCGGTGCGCTCCTCCTGCTCGACGAGCCCACCACCGGCCTCCATCGCCACGACGTCAAACGCCTGCTCGGCGTGCTGCAGGCTCTCGTGGACCGCGGGCACAGCGTGGTCGTGATCGAGCACAACCTCGACGTGCTCAAGTCCGCCGACTGGATCCTCGAGATCGGACCCGAGGCCGGTGCCGGTGGCGGGCGCATTGTCGCCGAGGGTCCGCCGGAAACGATCGCTTCTTCCGACGCCGCCACGGCGCCGTTCCTGCGTGCCGCGCTCGGATACGCCGCTCCGACGCGCGCGCAGCTCGCGGCCGAAGACGCCGCCGCCTACGACGCACAGTCGTCCCTCGTGCTCGCCACGGGTGACCTCACCATCACCGGCGCCCGCGAGCATAACCTCAAAAACCTCTCGCTCACGATTCCCCACCGCCAGCTCAGCGTCGTCACCGGCGTCTCCGGCTCGGGCAAGTCCACCCTCGCCTTCGACATCGTGTTCGCCGAGGGCCAGCGACGCTTCATGGAGTCGATGTCCCCGTATGCGCGCCAGTTCGTCGAGCAGCTCCCGCGCCCCGACGTCGACCGGCTCACCGGCATTCCGCCCACCGTTGCCATCGAGCAGCGTGTCACGCGCGGCTCGCGCAAGTCCACCGTCGCCACCATCACCGAAGTCGCGCAATACCTCCGCCTCCTGTACGCGCGGCTCGGCGTCCAGCATCACCCTGACACCGACCAAGCGGTCACACCCCTCTCACCGGGGGCCTTGAAGAAGCTGCTCGCGCGCGTCCTCGCCACGCCCAAGGCCCGCAAGGCGAAGCATCTCTACCTCTGCGCGCCCCTCATCCGCGGCCGCAAGGGCCACCACCAGCCCATCGCCACCTGGATCGCCAACCAGGGCTACGAGCTCATGCGCACCGACGGCCAGCTGGCGCGCGTGGATGCCTTCCAGAAACTCGACCGCTACAAGGAACACGACATCGAGGTCGTCATCGCCGATCTGAAGGCGGCAACCCCCAGAGGTCAGAAGCCAGAAGTCAGAGGTCGGAACCGAGCCGCAAACAGTAAATTCCAAGCCGCGAAGTCCGGACTGACCTCTGACCTCTCGCCTCTGACCTCTCCCAGCGCAGCGCTGGAAACAGCGCTGCGCGCGGGCAAGGGCGCCTGCTTCCTGCTCACGCCCTCGGGTGAAATTCTCTCCTGGTTCTCCACGACGCGCACCGACATCGCGTCCGGCGAGTCATTCCCTGAACTCGAACCGAAGAATTTCTCCTTCAACTCACCCCGCGGCTGGTGTCCGACCTGCCGCGGACACGGCCGCATTCTCCCGTGGATGCTCGTGCCCGACGACGAGGACGGCGACGCCAACCTCGACCGGCTCCGGCAGCTCGGGTTGGAACCCGGCGACGAGGTCGCGGATTCCGGCGTGCTCTGCCCCGAGTGCCACGGCGAGCGCCTCAACCGGATCAGCCGCGCCGTGAAACTCCACCTTCGCGGCAAGCAACCTCCACTCTCGCTCCCCGCCCTGCTCACCGCCACCCCAGCCCGCCTGCTCGCTCACCTGCGCGGCCTCGAACTCGACGCCCGCGGCAGGCTCATCACGCAGGACATCGTGCCGCAGATCGAGGAGCGGCTGAAATTCCTCGATCACGTCGGCCTCGGTTACCTGTCACTCGACCGTCCCACGGAAACGCTCTCCGGCGGCGAGGCCCAGCGCATCCGGCTCGCCGCCCAGCTCGGTTCCAACCTCTCCGGCGTGCTCTACGTGCTCGACGAGCCCAGCATCGGCCTGCACGCGCGCGACAACGAGCAACTCATCCTCACGCTCCAGGCCCTGCGCGCGAAGGGCAATACGCTCCTCGTCGTCGAGCACGACGAGGAACTCATGGCCCGCGCCGACCGCATTATCGACCTCGGACCCGCCGCTGGCATCCACGGTGGAGAACTGTTGGCCAACGGCACGCCCGACGAGATCCGGCGCAACGAAAAGTCGCTCACCGGCCTGTTCCTCAAGTCCGGCATCGCCCACCCGCAGCGGGGCGCCTACCGGCCGGTGGACGCCAAGTCGGTTCCCGAGTGGCTCGAGCTGCGCGGCGCGCATTTCCGCAATCTCAAGGATTTCACGCTCCGGCTCCCGCACGGCCGGCTCATCATGGCCGCCGGTCCCAGCGGCGCGGGCAAATCCACGCTCTTCCGCGACCTGCTGCGCCCCGCCGTCACGCAAGCGATCAAGGCGCGCAAAGCCCGTCTCACGGGCCGCGTTTTTGTCCGCGCCACCGACTTCGTGTCCGACCGGCTGCCCGGCGACACCTCGACGGCGCCCCCGTTTGCAGAACTCACCGGCGCGAGCGGCTTTAAGTCCGTCATCGAGGTGGACCAGGCGCCCATCGGCAAGACGCCGCGCTCCACCCCCGCGACATATCTCGGCATCTTCGACCTCATCCGCCAGTTCTTTGCCTCGCTGCCCGAAGCGAAGATCCGCGGCTACACGGCCTCGCGCTTCTCGTTCAATGTCGCCGGCGGACGCTGCCCGACGTGCGAGGGCGCCGGCCGCGTGAAGCTCGAGATGGCGTTCATGCCCGACACGTATCTGCCCTGCGACGACTGCCACGGGCTGCGCTACGGGCCCGAGCTCAATGACATCATGTGGAAGGGCAAATCCATCGGTCAGGTGCTGCAGCTCACCTTCGAGGAGGCGGCGCAGTTCTTCGATTTCCATTCCCAGCTCAGCTCCGTCTGCCAGCTGATGGTCGATTGCGGCCTTGGCTACCTCACGCTGGGCCAGAGCTCGCCGACGCTCTCGGGCGGCGAGGCGCAGCGACTCAAGCTCGTCACTGAGCTGTCCGCCGGGCTCGCCACCTACCGCGAGCGCAGCCGGGGCACGCTGCCGCGGAATCTTTACCTGCTCGAGGAGCCGACGATCGGCCTGCATCTCAGCGACTGCGAGAAACTCATTCGCGTCCTGCATTCGCTCGTGGACCAGGGCCACACCGTTGTCGTCATCGAGCACCATCTCGACCTGCTGGCCGAGGCGGATTACCTCGTGGAACTCGGGCCGGTCGGCGGACCCGATGGTGGCGAACTGCTCTATCAGGGCCCCCTCGCCGGCCTGCTCAAAGTGAAACGCAGCCCCACGGCTCCATTCCTGCGGGCCCGCCTGAAGGCCTTGCGTTAGCGGCTATTTCTTCGCGAGCGCGGCGCGAATCACGCGCTTGAGCTCGTCGGGATGAGCGGGCTTCAGCACGCAGGCCGCAAGGCCCGCCAGCGGCACCGCCCGCGACAGCAACTCGGGATTGATGTAGCCGGTCATCATGATGCGCCGCGTCGACGGCTGCAGCTCCGCCGAGCGCATGAGGAATTCCAGCCCGTTCTGTCCCGGCATGATCTGGTCACAAATGATGACGTCGTATTGCCGCGTGCCCGTCAGCAGCGCCGCCTCCTCGGCCGACGCCGCGGTCTCAATCTCGAACTCACCGCCGAGCCCCGCCCGCATCAGTTCGAGGATGTAGGGCTCGTCATCGACCAGCAGGATCGAGGGCTTCGGGTCGGCGGCGGGAGCGGTCATGGGGAGTGTCAGCGGAAATCAAGCCACGCCGACACTGGCATCATGCACCTTCGCCGCGTCCTGCACGGCCTGAATCAGGTCGGGCAGCGCCACCGGCTTCAGCAGGTAACGAAAGAGCGCCGCCTCGTTCACGCTGCGCATGAGCATCTCGGGCTTCATGTAGCCGGTGACGAGAATACGCTGCATGTGCGGATATTCCTCCCGCGCGCGCACCAGAAAACCCATGCCGTTGCCGCCGGGCATCAGATGATCCGCGATGACCACCTTGAACTGTTTCTTGTGCAGGATGAATTCCCCTTCCCGCGCGGAAGTCGCGGTCGTCACGTCGAAATTATCCGCCAGCGCGAGGGCAAAAACGTCCAGCAGCGTCTTCTCATCATCGATGATGAGCACGGCGTCCTTCGGCGGCTGGGCCGCTGGCTTGGGGTGCGCGGCGTTCATTTGCGCCATCGTGGATGGCACCCCCGGCATGGCAAACTGAATCCGGCCGGGGGCTTTTGGTTTGCCTCAACGGCGTGGTGAAACTTCCTTGGGCCTGCCCGCGCCATGGATAACTACGACCTCCACGAGGCCGCCCGCTCGGGGCAGCTGACCAAGCTCCCGCCCGGCGCCTTCACCCTCGAGCGTCTCCGCGCCCGCAATGCCGCCGGCAACACCCCGCTGCACACCATCGCCAAGTATGGCGGCCTCGGCCTGCTTCCCCCGGCCCTGGTCACCGCCGCCACGCTGTCGCTGCGCAACGACGCGGGCTACACCCCGCTGCACCACGCCGGGATCAACGGGCATTTGGACGACGTGCCGCGGCAATTTCTGACCCCCGAACTGCTCGGGCTCACCAGCAATTCCGGCTACACCGTGTTTCACGTCGCCGCGGCCCACGGCCATCTGCAACAGCTGCCCGCCGCGCTGCTGACCCGGGAGGTCGCCCGGCTGCCGACGCATCTCGGCAACACGCTCCTGCACGAGGCGGCGGAAAGCGGCGCCCTCGACCGCCTGCCGGCGGAATTCCTCACCGCCGCCAACCTGCAGCTGCGCAATCTCGGCGGCGAAACTGTCCTGCACGTCGCCGCGTTCAACGGCCACCTTGACCAACTACCGCGCGAGTTGCTCACCGCGCCCGTCTTGCTCGAAACGACCAACGCCGGCGATACCGTGCTGCATGCCGCAGCAATCTCAGGCCATCTCGGCCAAATCCCCGCCGAATTCCTCACCCACGACCACCTCGTCGTCGCCAGCAAGGCAGGCTTCACCGTGATCCACGCCGCCGCGGAAACCGGGCAGCTCGCCCAAATCCCCCGTGAGCGGCTCACGACCGACCTGCTCCTGACGCGCAACGACAACGGCGACACCCCGCTGCACGCCGCCGCCTACGAGGGTCACCTCGACCAGGTGCCACCGGCCCTTTTCACCGCCGACCTGCTCGGCGTGCGCAATTACGATGGCGTCGCGGTCGGCCGCGTGGCCGTCGCGCGCGGGTTTGCGCACCAGCTTCCCCTCGCGTTTCGCCCCAAGCCTCCCGGCGCGCTCCGCCGCGGACTCATCCGCCTCGGTCTCGCTCGCGCGAAATACTGACCGTCAGTGCGTGACGGCGGCGAGTGCTGATTGCGCCGGCGGGGCGTCGCGGTCGCTGTCTTAAACCCGTGCGCAGGCTTGCCACTTCCGCCCTGCGCTGGTGGGATGTGACCTTGCATGAATACCGCTATCTCCTCCCTGACCGCGCGCGAGATCATCGACTCCCGCGGCAATCCCACGATTGAGGTCGACGTCCGCCTGGCGTGCGGCGCCCTCGGCCGCGCCGCCGTCCCCTCGGGCGCCTCGACCGGCGAGCACGAGGCCCTGGAACTGCGCGACGGCGATGCCAAGCGCTACGGCGGCAAGGGCGTGCAGAAAGCCGTCGCGAACGTGAAGTCCGCCATTGCGCCCGCTCTTTTTGGCCACGATGCCTGCGACCAGGTCGGCATTGACCGGCTCATGATCAAACTCGACGGCACCCCGACCAAGTCGAAGCTCGGCGCCAACGCCATCCTCGGCGTCTCCCTCGCCACCGCCCACGCCGCCGCCGCCGCCCTCGGCCAGCCCCTCTACAAATACCTCGGCGGCCCCAACGCCAAGGTGCTCCCCGTGCCCATGATGAACATCATGAACGGCGGCGCGCACTCCGACGCCCCGATCGATTTCCAGGAATTCATGATCATGCCCATCGGGGCCAAGTCGTTCCGCGACGGCCTGCGCATGGGCTGCGAGGTCTTCCACGCGCTCAAGAAGGCACTGAAGGAAAAGGGCCTCGCCACGGCCGTCGGCGACGAGGGCGGATTCGCCCCGAAACTCGCCTCCACCGAGGCCGCCCTCGACATCATCGCCGTCGCCGTCAAGAGCGCCGGCTACAAGCTCGGCAAGGACATCGCCCTCGCCCTCGACGTCGCCGCCTCCGAGTTCTACGTGAAGGAAAAGAAGCGCTACGTCTTCAAGAAGTCCGACGGCCGCTCGCTCACCGGCGACCAGATGGTCGAGTTCTACCGCGAACTCACCGCCAAATACCCGATCATCTCGATCGAGGACGGCTGCTCCGAGAACGACTGGGAAACCTGGAAGAAACTCACCGACGCGATCGGCGGCGAAACCCAGCTGGTCGGCGATGACGTGTTCGTCACCAACACCGACTTCCTGAAGCGCGGCATCGAAACCGGCGTCGCCAACTCGATTCTCGTGAAGGTGAACCAGATCGGCACTCTCACCGAGACACTCGACGCCGTTGAGATGGCCAAGGAGGCGAATTACACCGCCGTGATCTCGCACCGCTCCGGCGAGACCGAGGACGTCACCATCGCCGACATCGCCGTCGCGACGAACGCCGGCCAGATCAAGACTGGTTCGCTCTGCCGCACGGACCGCGTCGCGAAATACAACCAGCTCCTCCGCATCGAGGAGGAACTGGGCTCCAGCGCCATCTACGGCGGCAAGCTGTAACTCCCGCACCGGCGCGCGGCATGGGCCGCGCGGCTTCCTCCTCAGGCCGGGCTCCGCCCGGCCTTTTTTTGTGCGCACGCAACCTCCTGCCGAATCACGCGTCTAAGCCTGCACCTTCGCAAACCCCTCGACACGGCGCCACACCGGCCTACGTTGCGGCTGACCGACACCACGCATGAAATCCAACCTCCGCCTCGCCCTGATTGCCGCATGCCTTGCCTTGCGCCTCGCGGCCGCCGAGGACCCCAGCTCGAACGCCGAGCCGGTCGCCCTGCCCCCTCCCCAGCCCGCCGCGCCGCCCACCACGGACCAGCAAAAGCTCGAGGCCGCCATTCGCGAGCGCCTGGCCGAGCACACCCTCGAGAAAACCGCGAAGACCACGCCGACGACCCACGCCGCGCCGGCCGCCGCTGCCACGACGGCCACCGCGGCCGGCACTGCCGGAACCACCGCCACGGCCACCCCGACGAGCGGCCCGACGAGCGATCAGGCCACGCTGCTGCTGCCCCGCGTCGAAGTGAACAAGAGCCGGATCACCGAGGTGATGATCAAAGAGCACGAAAAGGACCTCGAAATCGCCCGGGAAAAGAAAAACACCACGCCCACGGCCTTGGACAGCGCGCTGAACGACTCCGACGTGTCCCACAAACTCGCCATACTCGGTGGTTCCTCCAGTGACGATCGCGCCCGCGTCGCCCAGGAACGGGTCAGCCTGCTCGAGGCGGAAAAGGATTTGCTCGACGAAATTGCCCGCGCCCCGACCAAGGAGGAACGCGAGGACCTGCAAAAGCAGTTGAACGACCTGAAGACCATGCGCCGGGAACTCGAGCGCGAGCCCCGCGACGAGCGGAAGTAGACGTCGTCGCTCCGGCCGACGTCGCTACAGGAACAGCCATCCCGTCAACGCGAGGATCGGCAGCAGGATCGGCAGGCTGTATTTGAAGATGTAGCCCAGAAAGGTCGGGCAATGAACGCCCGCGTCGTGGGCAATCGCCTTGACCATGAAATTCGGGCCGTTGCCGATGTAGGTCATCGCCCCGAAGAACACCGACCCCAAGCTCACCCCGATCACGTAGAGCGGACGTTGCGCCAGCAACACGGCGGCCATGCCTGCCATGTCATGGGGACCTGCCGCAAAGGCCTGCGGGAGTTGGGCGGCGGCGGTGGTCTGGGCCAACTGGAAAAAGGCCGCGTAAGTGGGCGCGTTGTCCAACACGGACGAGAGCGCCCCGCTCGCGAAATAGTATTGGAGGGGCTGCACGATATGAAACGACGGGCCGTGCATCGCCAGGTAGTCCAACGCCGGCAGCATCGTGGCAAAGATGCCGGCGAAGAGCAGCGCCACCTCCTTGATCGGACCGAAACTGAATTGGTTCTCCTCGTGCACCTGCTTCGGGGTGACCAGCAGGCTCGCCACCGCCGCCAGCACCATCGTCCCCTCCCGCAGGAAATTCCTGTCCGGCAGGAAGACCGCGGCGATGATGACCAGCAGGAGCAACACATTCACCGCCCCATCGAAACGCCAGGTCTCAGGATGCGTTTCCACGTCGGCCTGCAACTTGCGGGACATGCGGCGGAAGCTTCGCCGGTCGAAGACATAGAACGCCGTCAGGATCGCACCCACGGTCACCAGCCACTGCAGCATGACGTGCTGGATCAGCCAGAAAAACGGCACCCCCCGCAGGTAGCCGAGGAACAACGGAGGGTCGCCCACGGGCGTCAGCGCCCCGCCGACATTCGACACGATGAAGATGAAGAACACCACATGGTAGGGGCTGCTGCGGATCTTGTTCATCCGCACCCACGGGCGGATCAGCACCATGGATGCGCCGGTCGTGCCGATCACGTTGGCAATGACCGCGCCCAGCAGGAGAAACACGACATTCGCCAGCGGGGTCGCCTCGCCTTTCACCTTCAGGTGAATCCCGCCCGCCACCACGAACAGCGAGCCGACCAGGCAGATGAACGAAAAATAGTCGCCCAACGTGTGCCCCAGTTCCGCACCGCCGCCGGGAACCTTTGCAAGGTAGTAGGCCGCGACCACGGCGGCGAGCCCGAGAGAGACGAGCGGGTAGAAACGATCCCAGACGTGTTTGACCCGCGGCGGAGTCAGCGGCATCGCCGCGATCAACAGCAGCAGGAGGCCGAAGGGGGCGAGCAGCAGCGGTGAAACTTCCGTGACGGCCAGGTAGGTCGGGAAAAGCATCAGGAAGAGAGGGCGGCCCCATGCGCGACGCCCACCGGCGTCCCCGCAGCCAGCCAAAAGCCGGTGACGCAGGACGCGTCGCCGGCTTGAGGAAGCAGGGAGCCAGGATCAGACCGCCGCTTCGCCGCTCTCGCCAGTGCGGACGCGGACGACGGACTCGAGGGGCAGAACGAACACCTTTCCGTCGCCGATCTTGCCGGACTTGGCCGTCTTGACAATGACGTCGACCGCCTTGTTGACCACGTCGTCCGTCACGGCGATTTCAATCTTAACCTTGGGCAGGAAGTCCACGGTGTATTCGCTGCCGCGGTAGATCTCGGTATGGCCCTTTTGACGGCCGAAGCCTTTCACTTCGGTGACCGTCATGCCCTCGATGCCGACCTCCGCGAGTCCGGTCTTAACTTCGTCGAGCTTGAAGGGTTTGATGATGGCGATGATGAGTTTCATGAATCTGGCGAGTTAGTTGGGTGAGATTGCAGGGAGAGAGGAGAAAACGGGCACTTCAGGGCGAGACCGCCTTGAGCCGTTGACGCAGTTGGACGCCCAGCATCCAGCCATAGCCCAGGAGCACGCCGCCGGAGACGACCCATTGCGTGCCGCCCACGAAGATCAGGGGGCAGATGAGCTGCACCAGCAGGAGTGCGCAGAGCAAATACGCGATGCGGGCTCCGGACCCGGGCATGAGCGACCAGCCGCTCCTGAGTTTGCCGTTTTGCTCGAGCTGCTGATGGTGGCGAAGCGCTGCATTCTGGAGCAGGCCGAAGGCATAACCGATCAGGGCGCCGGCACCGAGGCCAACAGGGATGCGAAGGAGATCTACGAGGTGCATGAGTGGGATTGGATTGATCCAGCAGACTGCGCGGAGCGCGGGCCGCCGCGCAGTCAGTGGATGCAGGTTAGGTTAGGTGGAGCAGGAGCCTCACGCCCGCGGCATCGGGGTTTCGGACTGCTTGTCCATCACGATGCCGGCATAGCCAGGGACGCCCATCTCGGGGACATCGAGACCTTCGATTTCATCCTCGAGTGACACGCGGTTACCCACGGTCTTTTCCGCGATGTAGTAGACGATGAGCGAGAGGATCGAGAGTGTGACGAAGCAAGTGACCACGCCGATCAACTCGGCCCAAAACTGGCCCATGCCACCGCCGTAGAACAGGCCGCGGACAGTGCCGGCGACGCCGTTCCAGCCTTCGCCATAGGTGCCGTCGGCAAACAAGCCGATGGACAGGCAACCCCACGCGCCGTTGACGCCGTGGACCGAGATGGCGCCGACGCAGTCGTCGATGCCGATCCGGTCCCAGAAGAACACCGACTCGACCACGAGGATGCCCGAAACGATCCCGATGAGGGAAGCTCCCCCCGCGGAGACGAAGGCACAAGGCGCCGTGATGGCGACCAAGCCCGCGAGCATGCCGTTGCACATCATGGACGGATCGGGCTTCTTCGTCTTGAACCACCACATGTAGAGCGTAGTGGCGAGGGCACCGGTCGCCGAGGCGAGCATGGTGTTGACGGCCACGACGGAGATGCGCAGGTCCGTGCCCGCGAGGGACGAGCCCGGGTTGAAACCGAACCAGCCGAACGCCAGGATGAACGTGCCGAGCATCACGAACGGGATGTTGTGCGGCGTGATCGGGTGAACGATCTTGCCCGCCTTGTCGTATTTTCCGTAACGAGGCCCGATGAGCCAGCAGAAGATGAGGCAGATCACGCCACCCTGCATGTGCACGACCGAGGATCCGGCGAAGTCCACGTGGCCGTGGCCGAGCGCGGGGAAGTTGCTGCCCAGCTGCGCGAGCCAGCCGCCGCCCCAGACCCAGTTGCCGAAGAGCGGATACATGATGGTGCCGATGCAGCAGCCGTAGATCATGAACGCGGAGAACTTCCAGCGTTCCGCCGCGCCGCCGGTCGGGATCGTTGCCGTCGTGTCCATGAAGACCATCTGGAACAGGAATAGGGCGAACGCTGCGGTGTCGTAGCCCGCGCCCTGCAACAGGAAGCCCTTCAGGCCCAGCAGGCCGAAGGGATGGCCGAACAGCGTGACGGTGTATTCGTTGTTCAGGCCGGCGTAGCCGCCCATCGTGCCGATGGAGCCCAGGCCGCCGAACATGAAGGCGAAGCCGCAGACATAAAACCCGAGCATGCCCATCGGGTAGATCATGAAGTTCATCGACATCGTGTGGCCGGCGTTTTTCGCCCGGCACAACCCCGTCTCCACGAGCGCGAAGCCCGCCTGCATGAACATGACCAGGAAGCCCGTCACGAGCGTCCACATGAAGTTGATCGCCACCCGGTTGTGACCGACGTTGTCCGCCAGCTTCACCGCGAGCGGCTCGACCGAGGACTGCTTGGTGTAATCATCGAACGCCTTCTTGGCCTCGTCGTAGGCCTTGACCTTGTCCTTGTCCTTCTTGTCGTCGGCGCTGAGTTCGGCCGGGGCCGTGACGACAAAACCCGGGACGTCGGCGGCCACACCCGTGGAGCCGCCGTTGGGATCCGGCTTTGGGTCATCGGCCCACACCTTGGGCACGCCTAGACTGCAGCAAAGCGCGAGCACCATGAGTGGCACGCGCATCGATTTGAACAGGCCTGAGTATCGGGTCATCATAGTCGGAGTTAAGCGCGTGTCTCGAATCCGCGCGGATTATGGGTTGAACAACAAAACGGCCATGAACCGCGAGGATCCAAGGCCGCGAAATTCGAAGTCCCGCCTGCGGGAGCTCAGGTGCTGCGCCGCGCGCTGCTGCGTCCAGGAGCGGCCCCCCGACCATAGGAGGGCCGCCCGTTGGACTGTGCATACTCTCCGAATTTCTGCTAATTCGGAGAAAGTCGATCGCATCGCCTTGCGCTCGCCGCCGACGCGAGTCGCCCGCGCCGCCGTCGGCGGTCGCGCGGAAAATCGAGTGTGCGGGGTGGATGGCATGCGGTGCATTTAAGCGCCTGACATTTAGCACCCGACATACCACGCCAGATTAACAGAGCGTTGATAGTTTGTCCCGATTTATGAACAAAAGATATACAGGCCGACTTCGCGCGCCGCGCCCTTCCCTGCTGTTTCCGCTGGTCAAGCCGGCGCCTGTCACTCGCTCTCCGGTGCCTCGCTCAGAAAGCGGTAACCGATGCCCGATTCCGTTTGGAAAAACCGCGGGGCATCCAGGTCGTCCTCGAGTTTGCGTCGCAGCCGCAGCATGTAGGTCCGCAGGTAGTGCGTCTGGGTCTCCGCCTTCGGGCCCCACAGTTCCCGGAGAATCTGCCGGTGCGTGAGCACCTTGTCGCGATGCGCGATGAACAGCTGCAGCAACGCGTATTCCATTGAGGTGAGCTTCAAGGGTTGGCCGCGCTTCGTCACACGCCGGCGCGCCAGATCCACCTCCACCGAGCCAAATTGAAACCGGTTCGTGGCCACTGCTGGCTTGATCCGCCGCATGACGGCCCGCAACCGCGCCAGCAATTCCCCGCCGCCAAATGGCTTTGTGAGGTAGTCGTCGGCGCCCGCGTCCAGCCCTTCGATCTTGCTGCCTTCCTGCCCAAACACGGAGAGGATCACCACCGGCACGGCGTTCCACTCGCGCAGGCGCTTCAACAGCTCCATGCCGGGTTCGTCCGGCAGTCCCAGATCGAGCACGATGGCGTCGGGACAGTGGCGCAGCACCTCGTTCTGGCCCGCCGCCGCCGTCCCCGCTTCGCGCACGACATAACCAGCCTCCTCCAAGGTCATGCGAAGCAGCCGGCGAATCTGCACTTCATCGTCAATCACCAGCACTTCGGCCTTGCCCACGTCAGCGCTCATCGTTGGGGACGCTGTCGTGAACGGCATACGGCAAATGGACGGTAAAGGCCGCCCCGCCTTCCTCGGCGGACCCGGCCTCCACGTCGCCGCCTTGGGCGTGCATGAAGCCGCGCACAATGGAAAGCCCCAGCCCGAGGCCCCCGGCGGGCGCCGACGGTCCCCGGCGGAATTTCTGGAAGAGCTGCGGCAGCAGTTCCGGGGCAATGCCAGGACCGCGATCGGCGATTTGGATGAAAATGCGCGGGGGTTCGGCCTGCAGCCCCGCGGTCACGCGAATGGGACTCTCCGCCGGCGTGTAGTGCGCCGCGTTCAACAGGATGTTCGCCAGCACGTGCTCCATCAGCACGGCGTCGGCCCGAAACAAAGGGAGGTCAGGTGCAATCTCCACCCGAACCGGCCGGTCCTGCAGGACATTCCCTGCCGCGCGCCGGGCGGCTTCCACCAAGTCCCGCGCGTCGCACCAATCGAGTTGGGCTTTCAACCCTCCCGACTCGAGGCGGGTCTGGTTCAAGAGGTTGGCCACAAGGTGGTCCAGGCGGCGCGTGGCCGTGCCAATTTCCCCAGCCAGGGCCGCGCGCCGGGCGGTATCGGCGGTCGCGAGCTTCTCCGTCGCCGCCCGCAACACCGCCAGCGGTGTCTTCAACTCGTGCGACACGCTGTCCAGCAGCGTGCGATGCAGTCGCTCCGACTCCTGGAGCAGCTTCTCCCGCTCTGCGCTGACCCGAAATTGCTCCCGCTCGACAAACAGCGCGATCTGCTCGGCAAAGCCCTCGATCAGGTCCCATTGCTTGGGCGTGAGCTGGACAATCTCGGTCGGCAGCCGGACAGCGAAAATGCCCAGCGTCGCACCAGCCCGCTGTAGTGGCACGTGCATGCTCTCGACCGAGCCCAGGTTTTCGGTGTAGCGCCCCAGGGGACGGCCCCCGCGCAACGCCGCCGAAGCCACCGCAAATTCGCTTTCGTCCGCCGCGAACGAACTGGCCGGATGCGCGATCAGCCGGCCCATCGCGTCCGGGAGCAGCAGTGCGGTGCGTGCCGCAAAGAGGTCGTCCGCCTGCCGCAGCGCCACCTCGGCCGCCTCATCCAAGGTCCGGGTCGCCGCCAAGGCGCGCGTCAGGTGAAAGAAGGCCGTCGCCCGTTGCTCGCGCAGCCGTTCCTCGCGCTCCTGCGACCGGATCCGCGCGGCTAATTGTCCCCCGATCAACGCCACAAAGCAGTAACTGCCCAGCATCAGGCTGTCCTCGACGCCCGGAGCGGCAAACTCCAGGCGGGGGGGCATGAACACAAAATTCCACGTCACCGCGCTCAGGGCCGCGGCGTAAAGCATCGGCCACCGTCCGACGCGCAAGCTGAGCGCAATCACCGTGAGCAGGTAAAGATACCCAAAGAAATGGTAGCTCACCGGCACGAACCAGCCAGCGACGGCCACCCCAAAGACCACGACCGTCACCTCCCCAATTTCCCGCACCCACGAGGTCGGTCGTGTCCGCCAATACTCCCGGCCCGGCGCGGCCACGGGTGTGCCCGCCGGTCGCGGTCGGGCATGGACGGATTCTGCCGCGACACCGATTATCGGCATCAACGGGTTGAGTACCTCCTGTTTCACTTGGCCGGGTATTGCAGTAAACATACCAGCCACAACGGCCGGACCCCGGTTCTCCCAAAAAGTTGTTAGTATCTACTAACCAAAAGGCTACCCATGTCTTCTTTAGGATACCCAGCCCGTCATTCCGCCTGCACGATGTAGCCGCGCAGGTATTCGCTTTCCATCATGGTCACGAGCACCGGATGGTCGGGTGGCTGGTGGCAGAATTCCAGCACCCGCACTTTGCGCTTCGCGTCGGCCGCAGCGTCCGCCAGCACGCCGCGCAGCTCCGCGTCCTGCATGTGGTGCGAGCAGGTGTAGGTCGCCAGGATACCGCCCGGCGCCAGGCGCTGCAGCGCGCGCAAATTGATTTCCTTGTAGCCGCGCAGCGCACCTTCCAGCGCGCTCTTCGACTTCGCGAATGGCGGCGGATCGAGGATGATCACGTCCCACAGCGGCTCACCCGCGCGCGAGGCGTCGTTGAGCCAGTCAAAAACGTTCGCCACGCCAAACTCCGCCTTCACCCCGTTCCGCTCGGCGTTGCGGCGCGCCGCGGCAATCGCGTCTTCCGCGCTGTCGAGGCCGAGCACCTTGGTCGCGCCCGCCCGCGCCGCATGCAGCGCAAACGGCCCCTGGTTGCAAAACGCGTCGAGCACGCGCTTCCCGGCGCAGTATTTCGCCACCAACGGGTGTTGCGCGCGCTGGTCGAGATAAAATCCGGTCTTCTGCCCGGCCTGCAAATCGAGCCAATAATCAAACCCGCCAATGTTCACCCACCGCGGCTCCCACGCCTGGCCCGAACGGGTGTGCACCTCGAGCGGCAGGCCTTCGAGCCGGCGAATCGGCGCGTCGTTGCGAAAAATAATCTCAGCCGGTTTGAGCACCTCGGCCAGGACGTCCCCGACCAGCGCCGACCGCTTCTCCATCGCCGCCGTCTGGATTTGCACGACCAGCGTGTCGCCAAACTGATCCACCACGAGACCCGGCAGGTCGTCCGACTCCGACCAAACGAGTCGCCGGCATTGCGCACTCGTCACTGGCGTGCCCTCCGAAGCCTTGGCGCAGGAGGGTCCTTCCCTGCGCCCCACCGCCCGCTCCACTGCCCCGCGCAAGTAGGCCGCGTTGAGCGCCGCCCGCTCGCGGCTGAACCGCCGCCAGACAATCTGTGACTTGGAATTGTAGATCCCGGTCCCGAGAAACCGGTCCGCGCGGTCGCGACATTCCACGACCTCTCCGTCCTGGTCCGCCGGCAGCAGCACTTCGACCTCGTTGGCAAACACCCACGGGTGGCCGGCCAGCACACGCGGCTTGGCATTGGTTTTCAGCTTGAGCGTCGGCGTGGCCATGACGCATTCACCCCAACCCCGGGGACTTTCGCAATCCGCAATCCCAGTCCATGTCCGAAGCCGGAGTAAGTGAAGCCGGAAGCCAGGAAGCCAAGAACAGCCATTCCTGGTTTCCTGGCTTCCGGCTAAACCGCGCCGGATGACACCGCGATTTTTCTGGTGCGGCCCTCGCCCACCCCGGTAGCCTTGACCCTTTCTCCCATGTCGCCCGCCGCTGAAATCGCCCGCCGTCGCACCTTTGCGATCATCTCGCACCCCGATGCGGGCAAGACGACGCTCACGGAGAAATTCCTGCTTTACGGCAACGCCATCCATCTCGCCGGCACCGTCACCGCGCGCAAGAACCAGCGCGCCACCGCCTCGGACTGGATGGAACTGGAGAAGCAGCGCGGCATTTCCATCAGCTCCACCGTCCTTCAATTCGATTACACGGGCTACGCCGTCAACCTGTTGGACACGCCCGGCCACAAGGACTTTTCCGAGGACACCTATCGCGTCCTCACCGCCGTCGACGCCGCCCTCATGGTCATCGACGCCGCCAAGGGCGTCGAGGCGCAGACCCGGAAGCTCTTCGAAGTCTGCCGCCGCCGCGGCGTCCCGATCTTCACATTCATGAACAAGTGCGACCGGCCGACGCGCAACGGCCTCGAGCTCCTCGATGAGCTCGAGCAGGTGCTCGGGCTCCAGTCGTCGCCCGTCGTCTGGCCGCTTGGCAACGGCCCGTCCTTCCGCGGCGTGTTCGACCGCCGCACCCGCGAGGTCCACCTCTTCGAGCGCGTCGCTGGCGGCAAATACCAGGCGCCCGTCAACGTCACCTCGCTCGAGGACCCGGTCGTCCGCGAGAAACTCGACGACTACACCTACGAGCAGGTGACCGAACAGCTCGCGATGCTCGACGGTGCGGGCCACGGCTTCGACCTCGCCGCCGTGCGCGGCGGCCGCCAGACGCCCGTCTATTTTGGCAGCGCCGTGAACAACTTCGGCATCCAGCTCCTGCTCGACGGCTTCCTCCACGACTCCGTCCCGCCCCAGCCGCACCGCAATGCCGCGGTCGCAGCGACGCCCGGCAAGGGACGCGTAGCCCGCGAGCAGATCGAGCTCTCCAGCACCACTGCCGCGGCCGCCGGCGCGCTCGCTACGGGTCCCTCGTCACTCGTCGCTGTCGACTACCCCCGCTTCTCCGCCTTCGTTTTCAAGATCCAGGCCAACATGGACCCGAAGCACCGCGACCGCATCGCGTTCGTGCGCATCTGCTCGGGCAAGTTCACGCGCGACATGCTCGTCACGCACCAGCGCACGGGTAAAACCGTCCGCCTGTCGTCCTCGCACAAGCTCTTCGGCCAGGAACGCGAGACCGTCGACGAGGCCTGGCCGGGCGATGTCATCGGGCTCGTCGGCCACGGGGAATTCGGCATCGGGGACACGCTGACCGAGGACAAGGGCATCGTGTATGACGAGATCCCGCGCTTCCCGCCCGAAGTCTTCACGTTCATCAGCAACCCGAATCCGTCCGACGCCAAAAAATTCCGCGCCGGCCTCGATCAGTTGCTGCAGGAGGGCGTCGTGCAATCCATCACGCTCCGCGCCGGCATGACCACGTCGACCTTGCTCGCGGCCGTCGGCGCCCTGCAATTCGAGGTCGTGCAGTTCCGCCTCGAGAGCGAATACGGCGCGGCCTCCCGGCTGGATCCCTGCAACTGGACCCTGATGAAGTGGCTCGCACCCGTGAATCCCGCGGAAAAATTGCCCGACGTCAGCCGGCTCATCGTCGCCACCGGCGTGGCCTTCGCCACCGACAAGCTCGACCAGCCCGTCGTCCTGTTCCCCAACGATTGGACCATGCGCTACTTCATTGAGAAAAATCCTGAGCTGAAGCTGCACGATCTGCCCTTGGAACAAGTTTAGCGCCGGTTGGCTCGCCCGTGTAGCTTGCTTGGGCGAGGGAGGGCCTGCCCGCCGAAGCCTTGGCGAAGGAGGGTTACGATTGGGTGACAGCGGTGGTTACGATTGCGCGGCGAATCGCCGACGGTTTCGCTGCAGCCCGTCCGACCACCATGAAGATCAATCTGTTCGACAAGGATCAGGAGTACACCACGGCCGCCCCGGGTTTAGTCGTGTTTCGCGAGGGAGATGCCGCCCACTGCATGTATGCCGTCATCGAGGGCAAAGTGGACATCGTGATCCACGGCCAGCTCGTCGAAACGATCGAGGCTGGAGGCGTGTTCGGGGAAATGGCCCTCATCGAGGAAAAACCCCGCAACGCGACCGCGACGGTGACCGCCCCCACCAAACTCGTGAGCATTGACCGGCGCCGCTTCCTCTTCCTCGTCCAGCAAAACCCATTCTTCGCCATCCAGCTCATGACCGTCATGGCCGGACGCCTGCGGAAAATGGACGAGCGTCTCTGACCGGCCGGATCGGCGAGCGTAGCGCAGGCGTCCCGCTTGCCCAGTTTCGGATGCAGGCGGGGACGCCTGCGCTACTTGCCTCAGGCCGGTTTGCGCGGATTGAACTTCGAGTCCTTCGCCAGCTTCTCCCACTGCGCGCGCTCCTCGGCGGTGACCGTCGCAGGAACCTGGATTCGCACCGTGGCGTAGAGATCACCGCGCGTCTTGTCTTCGCGCGGCAGCCCGAGCCCGCGCAGGCGCAAGCGGCTGCCCGCCATCGTGCCCGGCGGCACGCGCAGCGACGTCACGCCATCCAGCGCGGGGATCTTCACCGTCACACCCAGCACCGCTTCCCACGGCGCGAGGTCGAGGTCGAAATTGAGGTCGGTGCCATCGACGGTGAAATCCGGATGCCGCGCGAGCCGCACCCGCAGGTAAAGATCGCCCGCCGGCGCGCCGCCGTGACCCGCCCCGCCCTGCCCGGCCAGCCGGATACGCTGGCCTTCGTGAACGCCCGCCGGGATTTTCACCTGGTAGGTGTCGAGCCGGTCCTCGCCGCCATCCCGGGCTGGCCGGCGCAGCGTGACCTTGCGCTTCGAGCCGCGCAGCGCGTCCTCGAGCGTGACCAGCAAATCAGCCTCCACATCGTTCCCGGGGTGCGAAAAATCTTCTTCATCCTCGTCCATCGCCACCGGCCCGCGCCGCCGCGGTCCGCCCGCGCCGCGCCCGCTGCCAAAGAAGGACTCGAAAAAGTCGCTGAACCCCGTGCCGTCGAACTCGAAGTCCGGCCCCGCCCCCGTCTGCCGGCGATACCGTGGGCCTGCTCCCTGCGCCGCGCCGCCATCCTGCCAGTTGGCGCCGAGTTCATCATAGCGCTTCCGCTTCTCGGGGTCGCCGAGCACCTCGTAAGCCTCGTTGATCTCCTTGAATTTCACCTCCCCGGCCACCTTGTTTTTGGCGACGTCCGGGTGGTGCACGCGCGCCAGCTTGCGGAACGCCTGCTTGATTTCCTCGGGGGTCGCGGTGCGGCTCACGCCGAGGGTTTCGTAGTAGTCCTTGAATTGAACGGCCATGGGAGGTCGCAAACCTAACCAAAGGTTGCGCATGATTCAACTGCCGCGACGCTTCCGGTCATTCGCCCGCCGCACCGACCCAGGGGCAAATTGCGCGCTTCACTGCACATTTCTGCTCGCCCCGCGCGGCGAAACTCCTGTTCGCTCTCACGCATGATTTTTCCGCGTCCGACCTTCCTCGTTTTTCTGATCTGCGCCGCGCTTGCGCCTGCGACGTTGCTCGCCAAGTCGCATCCCACGCGCCCTGCCAGCGTTCCGGACGGCACGGCCTACAAGGGCGCCGTCATCATGGACGCCGCCACGGGCCAGATCCTCTTCGAGGACCACGATGGCGAGGCCAGCCCGCCCGCGAGCATGACGAAGCTCATGACGTTCCTCGTGATCCACGACAAACTCCAGAGCGGCGCGATCTCGCTGCAAACGCCCGTCACGGTCAGTGCGGCCGATTCCAAGATCGGCGGCACGCAGGTGTGGTTGAAGGAAAAGGAAGTCTTCCCCGTCGAGGAACTGCTCTACGCGATGATGATCCAGTCGGCCAATGATGCCGCCCACGCCCTCGCGCGCACCGCCGCGGGCTCCGTCGACGCCTTCGTCGAGCTGATGAACGCCAAGGCCCGCGAGCTCGGCATGACGCACACCACCTTCCGCAGCCCGCACGGCCTGCCTCCCGCGAGCCGCCACTTGGCCGACGGCGATCTCACCACGCCACTCGATTTCGCCCTGCTCTGCCGCCACCTCGTGTTGAAGACCGACGTCCTCAAATACACGTCCGTGAAGACCCGCAAATTCGGCGAGGGCGTCCGGCCCTTCGACCGGGTCATCGTGATGAACAACCACGACCACCTGCTCGGCAAGGTGGACGGCGTGGACGGCCTCAAGACCGGCTTCACCAACGGCGCGGCGTTCTGCCTCTCCGCCACCGCCCAGCGCAACGGCCGCCGCATCATCGTCGTCGTCATGGGCAGCCCCGATTCCAAGACCCGCGACATCAAGGTCGCCGAGCTCATCGAGCGCGGCTTTTCCGCCCTCCCCCTCACCGGCCACGCATTCACACCGGAAACCGGCCCCGCGCCCGAGCCATCGCCGGTCACCGCCGCACCGGTCCCCGCCGTGCCCGGAAGCCCGGACATCAAGTTCGCGCTGCCGCCGCCCAAGAAATAATGGCCGACTCTGACGGTCGTCCCCGCTTCGCCGCCCCTCGGACGGGCTTTGACGTGGGGCGCGAATCGTTAATTCTCCGTCGTTCCACCGCATGACCTCCCGCGAACGCTTTCTTTCCGCCTGTGCCTGCACCGCCCTCGAGCGCCCGCCGTTGTGGGTCATGCGCCAGGCCGGCCGCTACCTGCCCGAGTATCGCGCGCTGAAGGCGAAATCGTCGTTCCTGGAAATGGTGCGTACACCCGCGCTCGCCGCCGAGGTCACGCTCCAGCCGCTCCAGCGCTTTTCCGGTCTCGATGCCGCGATCCTGTTCTCCGACATCCTCGTCATCCCTGAGGCGCTCGGCCAGGGCTACCGTTTCCGTGATGAAGGCGGCATCGCCATGGAGTTCCGCCTCGAAACCCGCGCCCAGGTCGACGCGTTGACCCCGACCGCCGCCGTGCCCGACCGCCTGCGCTACGTGGCGGACACCCTCGCCCTGCTCAAAAAGCAACTCGGCGGCCAGAAGGCCCTGCTCGGCTTCGGCGGTTCGCCGTGGACGCTCGCCACCTACATGGTCGAGGGCGGCAGCTCGGACGAGTTCGAGCGCATCAAGCTGCTGTTCTACACGGATCGCGCGCTGTTCGACGCCCTCCTGGAGAAACTCACCGCCGCGCTCATCGCGTATTTCCAGATGCAGATCCGCGCCGGGGCTGACGCGATCCAGATTTTCGATTCCTGGGGTGGCATCATCGCTGGAGCCGACTATGAGGCTGCGTCGCTCAAGTGGATCCGCCAGATCATCGCCGCCCTGCCGCGGGAGTTTCCCATCATCATCTACGCCAAGGGCACCGCACCGCACGTCACGGACCAGGCGTTCGCCGGCGCGCGCGTCGTGAGCGTCGACTGGACCAGCGACCTCGCCATCGTCCGCCGCTCGCTCCCGGCGAACGTCGCCGTGCAGGGCAATCTCGATCCGGTCCTGCTCAACACCACGCCCGCCATCGTCCGCCACGAGACGACGCGCCTCCTCGAGTCCATGCGCGGCCTGCCCGGTCACATCTTCAATCTCGGCCACGGCATCCTGCCCCAGGCCAAGCTGGAGTGCATGGAAGCCCTCGTCGGGACGGTCACCGGGTGGAAGTGAGGCCGGAAGCTGTCCGCTTTCAGCCTCGAATCTTGTCGGTTTGAAGGTGGAGCAAGCTGATGGCTGAACGCTGATCGCCGACCACTGCCCCCAGCCTTGACTCACTCGCGGCGCAGCCTAGCCTCGCGCGTTTTCTTTTGGCATGGCGCTCGAACTTAAAGACACGCTGCAGCTCCCTAAGACGGACTTCCCCATGCGGGCCGGCCTGGCCCAGCGGGAGCCCGGGCGGGTCGCCCATTGGGAAAAAACAGGCCTGTATGCCGCCATCCAGCAGCACCGCGCCACCTCGCCTGCCTTCGTTTTGCACGACGGCCCGCCTTTCACCAACGGCGATGTCCACATCGGCACCGCGCTGAACAAGACCCTCAAGGACCTGATCAACCGCTACAAGTCGATGCGCGGCTTCCGCACGCCGTATGTGCCCGGCTGGGACTGCCACGGCCTGCCGATCGAGCAGAAGGTCACGTCCGAGCTCCGCGAGAAAAACGAGACGGTCACGACCGCCCAGTTGCGCGCCCGCTGCGATGCATTTTCCGAGTCCTGGATCGCCAAGCAGACTGCGCAGTTCAAGCGCCTCGGCGTCCTCGCCGATTGGAAGAACGAATACAAGACCAAGGCCCCCGCGTTCGAGGCCGACATCGTCCGCACCTTCGCCGCCTTCGTCGAAAACGGCCTGACCTACCGCGCCAAGAAGCCCGTTTACTGGTCCATCCCCTTCGAAACCGCCCTCGCCGAGGCCGAGATCGAATACAAGGACCACACCGCCCTCGCCATCTGGGTGAAATTCCTCGTGCCCGCCGACGAGGCCAAAAAGTTCGGCCTGCCCGACGACAAGCCGCTCTACGTCGTCATCTGGACGACGACGCCCTGGACGATCCCCGCGAACCTCGCGATCGCGCTTCACCCCACGGTGGACTACGTCGTCGCGGACCTCGGTGCGGAACGCATCCTCGTCGCCGAGGCGCTGCTGGGTTCGGTGCTCGCCGCCGCCAAGATCGAGGCTGCTCCCGCCATCGTCGCCAAACGCAAGGGCGCCGAACTCGAGAAACTTGCCCCGCGTCATCCCTTCATCGACCGCGCGTCCCCGGTCGTGCTCGCCGATTACGTCACGACCGACAGCGGCACCGGCGCCGTCCACACTGCGCCCGGCCACGGTGCGGACGACTACCAGACGGGCCTGAAATACAAGCTCGAGATCTACTGCCCCGTTGGCGACGACGGCCGCTACCTCGACGACGGCCGCATCCCGGCCGACCTCGTCGGCCTCACCACGCTCGAAACCGTCGAGGATCTCGCCGCCAAGCGCCCCGCGCCGGCCAACCTGGCTGTGCTGAAGAAGCTTGCGGCCGCCAACGCGCTGCTCGCGAAGGCCAAGTATGCGCACAGCTACCCGCATTGCTGGCGCTCCAAGACGCCCATCATCTTCCGCGCCGTCGACCAGTGGTTCGTGTCGCTCGACAAGAACAACACCCGCGCCACCGCGCTCGCAGCTATCGCCGGCATCGCCGCCCACCACGGCTGGATCCCCGCGTGGGGCGAGGCCCGCATCCGCGGCGCCGTCGAATCGCGTCCCGACTGGTGCATCAGCCGCCAGCGTTCCTGGGGCGTGCCCATCCCGGCGTTCTTCGACGCCAAGAAAAACGCCTACCTCGACGCCGGCGTCGCCCGCGCCGTTGCCGACAAGATCCAAAAGGCCGGCTCAAATCTTTGGTATGACGCCACGCCCGCGCAGATCCTCGAGGACGTGAAGCTTCCCGCCGGCTGGCCGGCGGCGACCGAATTGACCTGCGGCCGCGACACGCTCGACGTGTGGATCGACTCCGGCTCGTCCCATGCCGCCGTGCTCAAGCGCGGCCAGGGCAACACGCAGTGGCCCGCCGACCTCTACCTCGAGGGCAGCGACCAGCACCGCGGCTGGTTCCAGTCCTCGCTGTGGACGAGCGTGATCGCCTTCGGCGCCGCGCCCTACAAGGCCGTGCTCACCCACGGCTTCATCGTCGACCAGGAGCGCAACAAGATCTCCAAGAGCAGCAGCTACGAAAAGCCCCAGACCAGCGACGCCTACGTCGCCGACTACGGTGCCGATGTCCTCCGCCTCTGGATCGCCTCGCAGGATTTCCGCGACGACATCCCGATCTCGAAGGAGATCCTCGGGCACGTCGGCGAAACCTACCGGCTCATCCGCAATACCTTCCGCTACCAGATCTCGAACCTGTTCGATTTCGACTTTGCCCGCGACGCCGTGGCGTATGCCAAGCTCGACGTCCTCGACCGCTGGGCACTGCACCAGCTCGCCGTGCTCGTGCGCGAGTGTACGGCCGCGTATGAAGCCTACGAGTTCCACCGCGTCTACCAGCTCTGCAACCAGTTCTGCTCGGTCACGCTGTCGGCCACCTACCACGACATCCTGAAGGACCGGCTCTACACGCTGGGCACGCACTCTCCCCTGCGACGCTCGTCGCAGACCGCGATCCACCATATCTTCCGCGCGCTGGTGAAGGTGCTCGCCCCCATCCTCACCTTCACGACAGATGAGGCATGGTCCTTCGCGACCACCGGCCAGGAATACTCCTCCGATTCGGTTCACCTGCAGGACTGGCCCGCCATCCCGGCGGAGTGGACCGATGCCGCCCTCGAGGCCGACGTCGGGGCGCTGCTCAAGGTTCGCGCCCAGGTCAACGAGGCGATCGAGCCGCTCCGCGCCGCCGGCCAGCTTGGCAAATCCCTCGATGCGGCGGTCACACTCAGCGGTGCAGCTCAAGACGAAAATTTCCGCCGTCTGGAAAAACACCGCGACTTTCTGCCAGAACTTTTTATCGTCTCCCATGTCACTTTAACGCCCTCCGCCGGGGCAACTCCCGCGGTTCTGGTTCGCCCCTGCAGCGAGCTGGGCCACGTGCGCTGCCCCCGATGCTGGCGCTGGGTGCCAGCCCTCGAACCCTCACCCCTCGGCGATGTCTGCCCCCGCTGCATCGACGCCTTGAAATCCTGACTTTCTTACCCCCCCCCCGATTCTCCCCATGGCCAAATCCAACAAGAAACCCATCGCGAAAAAAGCACCCGCGAAGAAGCCAGCCGCGCCCGCCGCCAAGTCCGCGCCGAAAAAATCCTCGGCCGGCCATTCCGCCCCGGTGTCAAAACCGGCGCCGGCGGCCGCCAAGGCAGCTCCCTCCACCATGGAAAAACCGTCCAAAAAAACCGCTCTCCGCGACAACATTCTCAAGCTGAAGCAAAAGGCTCCGGCCAAACCCATCGCGTTCAGCCTCGATGAGGTCCGCGCCATCGCCAAAACCGTCACCAGCAAGACCGCCGCGCCCTTCGGCAAGGGCGCCAAAACCGCCCCCAAGGCGCCCGCCAAGGTCCTGGAACTGCCCAAGCCCGCCAAGCCGCACCACATCAAGGCTGCGTCCCTCTCTGAAATCCTCGGCTTCAATCCCAAGCGCGCCAAGGCACCCGTGCTCGACGAGGGCAAGGACGTCCCCGAAAAATACAAGCGCTTCTACAAACTCCTCGTCGATCTCCGCAACCACCTCACGGCTGGCATCACCCTGCACTCCGAGGAGACGCTGAAGCGCTCGAGCAAGGACGACAGCGGCGACCTTTCCAGCTACGGCCAGCACATGGCCGACGCGGGCACTGACACCTTCGACCGCGACTTCGCCCTCAGCCTCGTGTCCAGCGAACAGGAGGCCCTTTCCGAGATCGACGCCGCCATCAAGCGCATCCACGCCGGCACCTACGGCATCTGCGAAATCACCCAGAAGCCGATTTCCAAGGATCGCCTGCTCGCAGTGCCGTTCACGCGCCATTCCGCCGAGGCCCAGAAGGGCCTGGAACGGAATCGCTATCGCGCGCGCACCGCCGGCGGACTCTTCGGCGAACTCGGCGAAGAGGGCGGCAAGATCTCGGACGACGACAGCAGCCGCGGCGAGGAATAAGCCGTCCGGCCCCATCGTGTCGCCCGGCGAACCCACCTCCCCAACCGTCCCCGCCCCGCCCGTGCCGTTGCACCGGCGCTGGCGCGCCTACCGCCTCCTGCTGGCGATCCTGTTCGCCGTGCTCGCCCTCGACCAGGCCAGCAAGGCTTGGATCGTCACCCACCTCCCGCTCGGCACCTACGGCCAGCCCGCGGGCGCCATCCCGGTCATCCGCGGCTTCTTTTACCTGGTCCACGTCGGCAACACCGGCGCCGCTTGGAGCATGCTGACCGGACGGTCCGTGCTGCTGGCGCTGCTCGCCGCCGGCACGCTGATCGCGATCTTCATCTGGCGTCACGCCCTCGGGCTGCAAGACCGGATGGCCCAGATCTGCTTCGGGCTGCTCTGCGGCGGCATCATCGGCAACCTCACCGACCGCCTGCTCTACCACCATGTGGTGGATTTTCTCGACTTCCACTTCGGCGGCTACGCCTACCCGACCTTCAACATCGCCGACTCCGGCATCTGCTGCGGCGTGGTGTTGTATCTCATCCACTCTCTCCGCCAGCCGGAGGGAGGCTGAAGGGCGGGATCGCTGATCCCGCCCGCACTACTCCACGTTCGCCATCTGCTCGCGCACGCGCTCAAGCTCGTTCTTCAGCTCGATCACCGCCCGCGAAATCGTCAGGTCGTTCGCCTTGCTGCCGATCGTGTTCACCTCGCGGCCGATCTCCTGGAGGATGAACTCCGATTTCCGGCCGATCTCCCCGCCGGATTTGATCAACGCCGTGAACTGCTCGAAATGGCTCCGCAGACGCGTCAGCTCCTCAGTCACGTCGCAGCGGTCCGCGAACAACGCGATCTCCCGCAGCACGCGCTCGTCATTGATGTCCAGCTCCAGCCCGGCCTGCCGCAGCCTCGCGAGGAGCTGCTCGCGGTAACCCGCCGTCACCTGCGGCGCCCGGGCGGTGATCGCATCCACGTGCACCCGCAGCGTGTTCAGCCGCGTGATGAAATCGATCAGCAACGACTCGCCTTCCTTCGCCCGCATGGCACCGAAACCCCGCAGCGCGTCGGCCAGCGCCGTGCGGATCACCGGCGCGGCGTCCTCGGCCGTCGGCAGCTCCGCGGTCTTGCGCCGCGAATTGGCGATCGACCAGAGCAGTTCCGGCGACGGCGTGAAGGAGATGCCCCGCGCGTCCGCCAGGTCGGACAGCCGGTCGAGCGTCTCGCCGATTTCAATGTCGTCCCACACAAGTTCCCCGGCGCCGTTCTCGCCCGTAAGCTCAACCACGACGCTGACGCGTCCCCGCAGCGCGACCTTGCGCACTTGCTCACCGAGGGATGCCTCCAAGCTCTCCCACTCCTCCGGCAGCTTGATGGCCAGGTCGAGCGTCTTCCGGTTCACGGAGCTGACCTGCACCGTGAGCGTCTGCGTGCCGAGAGAGGCAAGGCCTCGCCCATATCCGGTCATGCTTTTCATCAGAAAATCGAGTTAACCACGAAGGGCACGTAGATCACAAAGGGTCGGGAGGTTTGTTCTGCGTGCCCTTGGTGCGCTTCGTGGTGAAACGAAGTCATGATTTGGCAGCGAGGATTTTGGCGACTTGCTCAACGTCTTTATCGCCGCGCCCCGACAGGTTGACGATGATAACTTTGTCTTTCCCCAACTGCTTTGCGCGCTTCAGGCCCTCGACGAGGGCATGGGTCGATTCGAGCGCGGGGATGATGCCCTCGAGACGCGAGCAGAGTTGGAACACCTCGAGCACCTCGTCGTCCGTCGCGTAGGCAAATTCGATCCGACCGCGCTCGCGGTAGAACGCGTGTTCCGGCCCCACCGCGGCGTAATCGAGGCCGGCGCTGACCGAATGCGTCAGCTCGATCTGTCCGTCCGCGTTCTGGAGCAGGAAGGTCTTGCAGCCTTGGAGCACGCCAAGCCGGCCGCCCGCGAAGCGCGCGGCATGGGCGCCTTGGGTGATGCCACGGCCGCCGGCTTCGACGCCGATCATGCGCACGTTCGGCTCCTCGAGGAACTCAAAGAAAAGCCCGATGGCGTTGCTGCCGCCCCCGACACACGCGATCAGCTCGTCCGGCAGCCGGCCCTCGCGCGCGAGAATCTGCTCCTTCGCTTCCTGGCCGATGACGCGGTGAAAATCGCGGACCATCATCGGATACGGGTGCGAGCCGTAGGCGGTGCCGAGGATGTAGTGCGTCGTCCGCACATTCGTCACCCAGTCGCGCATGGCCTCGTTGATGGCCTCCTTCAGCGTCTTCTGCCCAGCTTCGACACCGCGGACTTCCGCGCCCATCAGCCGCATCCGAAAAACATTCAGCGCCTGCCGCGCCATGTCGTGCGCGCCCATGTAGACGACGCACTCCAGCCCGAACTTCGCGCAAGCCGCCGCCGTCGCGACGCCGTGCTGGCCCGCGCCCGTCTCGGCGATGATGCGCTTCTTGCCCATCCGCTTCGCGAGCAGCGCCTGCGCCAGCGCGTTGTTGATCTTGTGCGCCCCGGTGTGCAGCAGGTCCTCGCGCTTCAGGTAAATCTTCGCCCCGCCCGCATGCTTCGTCAGGCCCTCGGCAAAATACAGCTCGGTCGGACGCCCCGCGAACTCCTTCAAATAATGCCTCAGCTCGGCCTGGAACTTGGGATCCTTGCGCGCCACCTCGTAGGCCGCCGCCAGCTCCGACAGGGCGGTCATCAGCGTTTCCGGCACAAATACGCCGCCATAGCCGCCAAAATGCCCGGCGGCATCCGGCAGGGAGAAACGGTCGAGCGTGTCAGGTTTTGACGGCATGCGCACCAGAGTGAGGCGGGGTCCCGCGCCGAGGCAAACCGTCTTTCAGGCCAATCCCAGCCTCAGACGCGCTTGATCGTGACCAGCGTGAGGTCGTCGCGGAGGGCCACCGTGCCGGCAAAACGGTGCACGGTTTCGAGAATGCCGTCGTTAAGCTCCCGCGCGCTGCGCTGGTGCAGGGCATGCACGGCATCGGCCAGGCGGGCGCCCGAAAACTCCTTGTCCTCCTCGTTGGGCGCCTCGGTGAGGCCGTCCGTGTAGAGCACGAGAGCATCCCCCACCGCGAAGGGCTCTGTCCGGTCCGCGATCACCGAGGAGAATATCTCGTCCGGCACCAGGCCGAGCGGCATGCCTTCCGAGCCCACGTATTCGCCCACCGGCACGCCCGTCACGCGGTCGCGCCGGGAAAACAACGGCAGCTCATGGCCGGCCCGCGCAAACGTCACCTCGCCGCGGGCCGTATCGATGACGGCGTAGAGAATCGTGATGAACATGCCCCGCAGGTCGCCGCCGAGGGCGCGGTTCAGGTCGGCCAGGGTCTTGGCCGGTGAGTCGTGGCGCGGCGCGATCTGGCGCAGGTTGGTGCGGCACATGGCCATCAAGAGCGACGCGGGGATGCCCTTGCCGGACACGTCCGCCACGGCCACGCCCAACCGCGTGTCCGAGAGCGCGAAGAGGTCGTAGAAATCGCCGCTGACCTTCTGCGCCGGCGTGTAACGCGCATCGATGTCGAGTCCCGCCATCTTGGGCGGCTCCTTGGGCAGCAGCATCTGCTGGATGCTACTCGCCAGCGAGAGGTCGAGATCAAGCTGACGCTTTTCGATCTGGAAATTGAGAAACTCCTGGTTGTGGAGCGCCAGCGCGGCCTGCTCGGCCAGCGACTGCATCAGCGAAAAATCGGTCTGCGTGAAAGGCTCCCCGTCCGCCGAATTCGCCACCGCCAGCACGCCGAAAAACCGGTCGCGAAACTGCAACGGCACGGCGATGAGCGAGCGCACGCGCAACGCGGGATCCTCGTGGACCACGACGCGCGGGTCCGCGGCGGCGTCGGCAATCAGCTGCCCGCGGCCTGTCTGCACCACTGCGCCGACGACGCCCTCATTGGCGGGAAAGGCCTCGGTCTTGAGCACCTGCTCGATGAAGCGGGCGCGGGTCGCGAGCTTCTCCCGCACGGCAGTCGGCAACGGCCGGTGGGGCGGAAACAGGCCCTCGACTGCCGCGCTGCGCATTTTCCCATCCTCCGTTCTCTCAAACAGGCACGCGCTGAGCGCACCCGAGCACAGGATGGCCGCGTGCACGACGCGCTGATGGAGCGCCTCGCGACTCAGCCCCTCGCCCAGGGCCTCGACCATGTGATGCATGAAATCGACCACCAGCTGGCGTTCCTGGGTCACCTGCTGCTTCTCCTCCTCGAGCCGGTGGTTGGAGCGCCGGGCCCGGTAGACGGGCAGCAACATGGCACACGCACCGAGAATAAGGCCGATGATCAGGACCAGGAACATGGGAGAAGCCGATGTCTGGCAGACCCGGCGCTGCCGGGCAATCGCGGAGTGTGCTTATGCCACCCACGGCGGACCCCGTTTGCCTGTTGGCAAGACCAGCAATAGCCGGCGGTCCACGCTCCTGGCAGAGCCTTATTTCTGCTCGACGCGGTTCCGCAGGAACGCGAGCACGTCCTGGAATTTGCCCCGGTTGGCCTCATCGACGGACACCAGGCTTTCGTGCGCCTCCAGCACCAGCCGGGCGCTCTCCAGCTCCGTGCGGTCCGGGCATTGCAGCGCTGTGTCGCACTTGTCGAAGCTCATCTGGAAATCCCCCGCGTCCACCGTCAGCAGCCGGTGCAACCCTAGGTTGCGGATCAACTCGAGGTTGCGCGGGCCCACCCGGGCCAGCACGAAGCTGCTCTCAGGGGCGACCTTCTTGAGTTCCAGCGCCGAGCCCGCCAGCACGCCGAGAAAGGTGCTGTCCATGCTCGTGCAGTGCAGGAAATCGAGCACGAAGCGGGTTTTACCCTGCCGGATCATCTCCGAGATGAAATCCTTCAGGCACGCGCTGTTCTGGAAACACGCGCGGCCGTCGATGCGCACGACCACGGGGTCGGAATACGCATCGACGAGATAGGTGGGTTTGGCGGTTTCGGACATGAGGAACTGACCGACACGCTAGCCTTTGCCGTCCATCCGGCAAGGCTGCGGGGCTTAATTTTTGGTGACGATTTGCCGCAGGACGTAGGGCAGGATCCCTCCGTGCTGGTAGTAGTCGATCTCGATCGGCGTATCGATCCGGCAGCGGACGGGCACATCCTCAACCGCCCCGCTGGCGCGGGTGATCCGGAGGGTCAGGTCCTGCTGCGGCTTGATCGCGGCGCCCAGGCCCACGACGTCGTAGGTCTCGGTGCCGTCGAGTTTCAGCGTCTGGGCCGTCGTGCCTTCCTTGAACTGGAGGGGCAACACGCCCATGCCGACGAGATTGGAGCGGTGGATGCGCTCGAAGCTCTGCGCGACGACGACTTTCACCCCGAGCAGGTTCGTGCCCTTGGCCGCCCAGTCGCGGGAGGAACCGGTGCCGTATTCCTGCCCGGCGAGGATGATGAGGGGCGTCTTGGCGGCGATGTGCTTCACCGCGGCGTCAAAGATCGCCATTTTCTCGCCGGTGGGCTGGTAGATCGTGTTTCCACCCTCCTCGCCGCCGAGCATGAGGTTCTTGATGCGGACGTTGGCGAACGTGCCGCGCGTCATCACGCGGTCGTTGCCGCGGCGCGAGCCGTAGCTGTTGAAGTCCGCGAACTCGACGCCGTTCTCGAGCAGGTATTTGCCGGCAGGCGACGCCTTCTTGATGGCGCCGGCGGGCGAGATGTGGTCGGTCGTGACCGAGTCGCCAAAGATGCCGAGCGCCCGCGCGCCCTTGATCTCGGCGATGTTGCCGGGCTTGAGCGAGAAGTTTGCGAAGAACGGCGGCTCCTGGATGTAGGTCGACTTGGCCTCAAACGCGTAAACATTGCCGGTCGTCGCCGGGATCTCGTTCCACTTCGGATTCTGCGCGGCGAAATTGGTGTAGAGCCGGCGGAAGACCGCGGGCTTGAGCGCCGCCTGCATCTGGTCGCGAACCTCCTGCAGCGTCGGCCAGAGGTCCTTCAGGAAGACATCCTTGCCGTCCTTGCCCTTGCCGATCGGGTCCTTCGAGAGGTCGATGTCGACGCGGCCCGCCAGCGCAAAGGCGACGACGAGCGGCGGGGACATCAGGAAGTTGGCCTTGATGTTCTGGTGGACGCGGGCCTCGAAGTTGCGGTTGCCCGAGAGCACCGACGCGGCCACGAGGTCGTTCTTGACGATGGCTTCCTCGATCGCGGGATGCAGCGGACCGGAGTTGCCGATGCAGGTGGTGCAGCCGTAGCCGACCGTCTGGAAGCCCAGCTGGTCGAGATAGGGCGTCAGGCCGGTCTGGTTGAGATATTCGGTGACGACGCGTGAGCCCGGGGCCAGCGAGGATTTCACGGTCGGGTTGACCTTGAGGCCCTTCTCCACCGCGCGCTTCGCGAGGAGGCCGGCCGCGAGCATGACGCTGGGATTGGAAGTGTTGGTGCAGCTCGTGATCGCAGCGATCAGCACGGAGCCGTGGCCGACGTCGCCTTCCATCCGACCCGCGGGACCAGTGACGTGGTCAGGCGTCGGGCGGTTGGCGGCCATTTCCCGCTCCGTGAGCGGATTGGTTTCGCGGGCGGCGGACTTCGCGGCCGAGACCGGACCCTGGCTGCCGCCGCCGCCGTGGAACGAGCCATTGGCCGCCACGTGGATGCGCTTGGCGAGGTCCTCGGCCTTCTTGCCGAAGCCATTCTCGGTCACGGCGCGGCTCAAGGCCGTCGTAAATTCCTGTTTCAGCTTCGGCAGCTCGATGCGGTCCTGCGGCCGCTTCGGGCCCGCCACGCTCGGGACCACCGTCGCGAGGTCGAGCTCGAGGTCCGTCGAATAGTCGATCGCGCCCTTCTGTGGGATGCCCCACAGGCCCTGTGCGCGGTAGTAGGCCTCGTAAACGGCGAGGTGCTTTTCGTCGCGACCCGTGGCGCGGAGGTAATTGATGCATTCCCCATCGATCGGGAAGAAGCCCATCGTCGCGCCGTATTCCGGCGCCATGTTGGCAATCGTCGCCCGGTCCACGACCGGGAGCGCCACCGCACCCGGGCCGTAGAACTCGACGAATTTGCCGACGACCTTGGCCTTGCGCAGCATCTGCGTGACGGTCAACGCGAGGTCGGTCGCGGTGACTCCTTCGCGCAACGCGCCGGTCAGGTGCACGCCGACGACGTCGGGCGTGAGGAAATACACCGGCTGGCCCAGCATGCCGGCCTCGGCCTCGATGCCGCCCACGCCCCAGCCAACGATGCCCAGGCCGTTGATCATCGTCGTGTGCGAATCGGTGCCCACGAGCGTATCCGGGTAGAAAACGCCGTTTTGGTCGGAGAGGACGCCCTTGGCGAGATACTCGAGGTTGACCTGGTGAACGATGCCGATGCCCGGCGGGACGACCTTGAACGTGTCGAAGGCCTGCATGCCCCACTTGAGGAACTGGTAGCGCTCGCGGTTGCGCGTGAACTCGAGCTCAAGGTTCTGCGCGAGCGCGGTCGCGGTACCGGAAAAATCCACCTGCACGGAATGGTCCACCACGAGGTCCACCGGCACGAGCGGCTCGATGATCTTGGGATTTTTGCCCAATTTCACGACCGCCGAGCGCATCGCCGCGAGATCCACCAGCAGCGGCACGCCCGTGAAATCCTGCAGCACGATGCGCGCAACCACGAAGGGAATTTCCTCGGTGCGGGGCGACTTCGCCCCCCAGCCGGCCAGGTCCCGGATCGCCTGCTCCGAGACGCGCTTGCCGTCGGCGTTGCGCAGCAACGACTCGAGCACGAGCCGGATGGAAACCGGCAGACGCGACACCTTGAACCCCGCCTTTTCCAGCGCGGGCAGCGAGTAGAACTGGTGCGTCGCGCCGTTCGCCGTGAAGGTTTGCAGGGTCGAGAATGGATTCGGGAGGCTCATCGGGGAGAAAAGTCGGTGCGGAACGCGGAGGGGATTATTTGGCCAGGGCGGCCTTGACGGCGGCAAAGTTGGGCAGGTCCTTCGGCGTGGCGGTCTGCTCGGCGTATTTGATCACGCCGTCCTTGCCGATGACGAATGCCGCGCGCGCCGACGTGTCGCCCACGCCGGCGAGGTTCGGGAACACCACGTCGTAGGCCTTCGTCGTGGTCTTGTTGAGGTCGGAGAGCAGCGTGATGCCGATCTTGTGTTCCTTGGCCCAGGCATCGTTGGAAAACGGGCTGTCGACGCTGATGCCGTAAACCTGCGCGCCCAGCGCCGAATACTGGTCCAGGCCCGTGGTCATGTCGCACATCTCCTGCGTGCAGGTGCCGGTGAAGGCCAGCGGGTAGAACAGCAGGACCACCTGCTTCTTGCCGAAATTATCGCTGAGCTTGATGTCCTTGAGACCCTCGGGGGTCTTCGTCTTGAGGGTGAAATCAGGGGCTTTGGAGCCAACGGCGAGCGGCATGGTCGAGGAGGGTTGAGGTGGTGGTGGAAGGGTCGCGGCTGCCGGGAGGCGTCGCGGGTGAACGTGACAGATAGACCCCGCGACACCGCGGCGGCAAACCGTTTTTCCGGAAAGAAGAGGCCATTCTATTTTCCCCGCGGCGGGCATAAGATTTGTTTGCGCCACTCCTCTCCCGGCGCGTTAACTCGCGCGTCCCCATGACGATCCTCGAAGACCTCCAGTGGCGCGGCCTCTATGCCGATTGCACCGACCTGGCTGCGCTGACCAAGCGCCTGGCCGCGGGACCCCTCACGCTCTACTGCGGCTTCGACCCCACCGCCGACTCGCTCCACGTGGGCAACCTCGTGCCGCTCCTCGCCCTGCGGCGCTTCCAGCTCGCCGGTCACATCCCGATCGCCCTCGCCGGCGGCGCCACGGGCATGGTCGGCGATCCGTCCGGCAAATCCGACGAGCGCAACCTGCAGACCCCTGAGCAGGTCGCCCACAACATCGCCGCGATTCGGGAACAGCTCTCGCGTTTCCTCGATTTCAAGGCCGCGTCCAACCCCGCCCGCCTCGTCGACAACTCCACGTGGACCGCGCCGCTCAGCTTTCTCGAGTTCCTCCGCGACGTCGGAAAGCACTTTTCCGTCAATGTCATGATGGCCAAGGACAGCGTGCGCGCCCGCCTCGAGGGCGAGAGCGGCATCAGCTACACGGAATTCAGCTACCAGCTGCTGCAGGCGAACGACTTCCTCCACCTCCGCACGGAGATGAACTGCGAACTGCAGGTCGGCGCCACCGACCAGTGGGGCAACATCACCGCCGGCACCGACCTCATCCGCAAGAAGCACGGCGGCAGCCTCAGCGCCTGGGGTCTGGTGTTTCCGCTGCTCACCAAGGCCGACGGCACAAAATACGGCAAAACCGCGTCGGGCGCCGTCTGGCTCGATGCGAAGCGCACGTCGCCCTACCGTTTCTACCAGTTCTTCGTGCAGGCCGACGACGCCGATGTGGGCAAGCTGCTGCGCGTGCTCACGTTTCTCTCCCACGACGAAATCACTGCGCTCGAGGCCGAACTGAAGTCGAACCCCGGCGCCCGCACCGCCCAGAAAGCGCTGGCCCGTGAGCTCACCACGCTCGTGCACGGACCCGATGCGCTCGCCGCCGCGATCAAGGCCAGCGACATCCTCTTCGGCGGCTCCCTCGACGGCGTCACTGAGGCGCTGTTCAACGACGTGGTCGGCGAGGTGCCGACGAAGGAATTGCCCGCCGCGACCTTCGGCGCCGGCTTGGGAATCACCGATCTGCTCGTCCACGCCGGCCTCTGCCCGTCGAAGGGCCAAGCCCGCAAGGACGTCGAGGGCGGCGGCATCAATTTGAACAACACCCGCGTCGCGGACGTCGCCCGCACCGTCACGTCCGGGGACCTGCTGTTCGGCAAATACGTCCTCCTCCGCAAGGGCAAGCGGACGTATGCCGTAGTCCACGTGAGCTGACCTCGGGCGCCCTTCTCCTCCGGACCGGCGTTTTCGTCCGTAACCCATTGCATCCGTGCCGGTCAGAATGACATGGCTGCGCCGAGTCCAAAATCCCACTTCTCGCCCAATGTCCGCTGGTTGACGACGGGCGCGGCGGCGTTTGAGCGCATGCTGCCGGCGATCGCCGCCGCCAAACACTCCATCCGCTTCGAGATGTATATCTTTCGCGCGGACGAGACGGGGGAAAGCTTTCGGCTCGCGCTGACCGCCGCCGCTGCGCGCAAGGTCAAGGTCCACGTCCTCCTTGACGGCCTCGGCTCGGGCCAGCTCCCCGCGGGTTACTGGAAGGAACTCCACGCGCACGGCGGCGAGGCGCGCGTCTTCAATCCGCTCACCGTGCGGGGCTTTCTTTTCCGCGACCACCGCAAGCTGCTGCTGATCGATGACCGCGTGGCCTTCGTGGGCGGTTTCAATGTCGCCCACGAATACAACGGCGACGGCATCACGCATGGCTGGCGGGACTTGGGCTGGGAGTTGCATGACCCCGCGGCGGTCAGGCCACTCGCCACGGCCTTCGACGGCATGTTCCGGCGTTTCGACCTGGCTCATCGCGTGCTCCGGCGCATCCGCCTTCCGCTGCGCCGGCGGGTGCGCGTCGGCGCGCATGGACCCGTCCTGCTGGGCGGGCCGCGCGTCCTCCGCGATCCGTTCGCCACCAGCCTGCTGAAGACCCTGCGCCGCGCTAAGAACGTGCAGCTTATTTCAGGCTATTTCGTGCCCAACTTCCGCCTCCGTCGCGCCCTGCGCCGCGTCGCGCGTCGCGGCGGCACCGTCGAGATCCTGCTCGCCGGCCGGTCCGACGTGCCGATCGCGCAGACCGCCGCCCGCACGCTGTATGGCTCGCTGCTGCGCGCCGGCATCAGGATTCACGAATACCAACCGCAGATCCTGCACGCCAAGCTGGCGATCGTGGACGACGTGGTTTACGTCGGCTCCGCCAACCTCGACATCCGCTCCTTCGGCATCAACTACGAGCTGATGGTCCGCGTGGAGGACGCCAACCTCGCCGCCGAGGCCCGCGCAATGTTCGCCGCAGATCTGCGCCATTCGGTCGAAATCACCCGCCATGCCTGGCGCTCCGGCCGCAGCTGGCTCACGCGCCTCCGCGGACACTGGGCGTGCTTCCTCTTCACCAAGATCGACCCCTGGCTCGTCCGCCGCCAGCTGCGCGCGCTGGGCTGACGTCGCGGACTAGCGCTATGCCGGCGGCTGCCAGAGCTCGATGCGGTTGCCTTCGCCGTCCTTGATCCAGGCGAACTGGCCGAAGTCGGACTTTTCGATGCCCTTCGGGTCGATCCAGACCTTCTCCTTTTTCAGCGCTGCGACCACCTGCTTCAGGTTGGCCACGCGGTAGTTGATCATGTGGCCCTGTTTGCCGCGGCCGAAATACGGTGAGTTCTTGGGAAACGGCGACCAGACCGTGCAGCCTTTCTTCTTCGGCGCCTTGGCGTCGCGCCACTCGAAGGTCATTCCACCCCACTCTTCCACGGCCAGCCCGAGATGCTTCTTATACCACGCCCCGAGTTTGCCAGGGTTGTTCACCTTGAAGAAAATCCCGCCGAGACCAGTCACGCGTGTTTTCATCGGCAGGGATAATCGCAAAAACGCGAAGGAGCGGAAGCCCGGAATTGTTACGTCCGCTCGCTGACTTTTCCGGTCTTCCACGTTTCCGCGATTCGCCCTGTTCGATGCCTCAGCGATCAAAAGAACATCGCCTCGGTCAGCGCCGCCTCGGGCGAGAGCAGGCTGACGGCGGCAGGGAGCGTGGTTCGGCCGCTGCCGAAATCGGCCGTGAAGAGCGCGCTGCCCTTGGCCAGGTCGCCCTGCCACGAAAAGCTCTTCTTGCCGCCGGCATACGTGAATTGCAGCACAAAGCTCCCCGGCGTGCCCGCGGGCAGCGGCGCCAGCGAGAATTTCGCCCGGTTCTCGCCGCATTGGCCGATGCGTTCCTTCAGCCACGCCAGTAGTACGCGGCCTTCCGCGGCATGCGGGGCGTCGTGCGAGAGCGCGACGGTTTCCAAGTCGGCACAGAGCGCGGCCATCGGATAGCGGCTGAGGAATTGTCCCAAACCCTGGCGGATCGGCAGCAGGCGGGCATGCACGAGGTCCCGCAGCGTCTCGGGACGCGGCCAGGGATAGGTCAGCGAATCTGCCGGCGCGATTGCGCTGTCGAGGAGGACGCGCTTCGCCCGCGTCAGCAGGTAATTGTAGTCCGCCAGCTTCGAGCTGTCGGCAAACCGGTGCACCCAGTAGTAGAGCGGCAGGTCGGTCGAGAGGCAGATGGACACCTGGTTCTCCAGGAACTGCCGCGCGCTCCGCGGATAGCTGAGCATCACGAACTCCACGCACCGCTTGTCGCTCTTCGATTTGCCGAGGTGACACTCGCCGTAGACCTTCGCGTGCATCTCAGTGGCGCTCGAATTGTCGTGCTCCGGGCACAGCACGACCACTCGGCTGGGATAGCGCTTTGAAAACTCAACCGCGGTCTGGAACTGCGCGACGCCGTCCGCGGGCGTCGTCTTGAGACCGAGGTGGAGGACAAAATTGACCTGGGTTGCCTTCGCGTCCTCGGCCTCCGGCGCGGCCCGGCCCGCGGCCGCCGTGTCCGACCACATCTTCGTCAGGCTCTGCGCAATCGCGCCGACGGGCACGTCCAGGCCGGGAAGCGCATCGAAGATTTCCGACATGGCGGCTAGGGCTGACGCCAGACGTGTTTCTTTTGGGCGAGGATGGCGTCGCTGCTGGGCGGTCCCCAGCCGCCCGCCGGATAGGAGTCGAGGCCGGTACGGCCGGCGGCGGCCCAGGCTTCGAGCACGGGCGTGTAGAGCGCCCACGAGGTCTCGGCCTCGTCGCCTCGGATGAAGAGCGTCCCGTCCCCGATCATCGCGTCGAGCACGAGTCGCTCGTAGGCCTCGGGCGTGTTGGAGCCGAAGGTCGTCGAGTAACGGAAACTCATCTTCACCGGCTGCGTGCGCGTCTCGAGTCCGGGGATCTTGGTGTTGAGGATGAGGCTGAGCCCCTCGTCGGGCTGGATCTGGAAGGACAGCGTGTTGGCCGCGAGATTGAAGCCGTTGCTCTCGGCGAAGAGCGTGCCCGGCGCCGCCTTGAAGTTGATCGCGATCTCCGAGACGCGCCGCGCCATGCGCTTGCCCGACCGCACATAGAACGGCACGCCCTGCCAGCGCCAGTTGTTGATCCACAACCGCGCCGCCGCGTAGGTCTCGGTGTGGGAGTCTGGCGCGATGCCCTCCTCCTGCAGGTAACCCGGCACCTTCTTGCCGCCCATCATGCCGGCGGTGTATTGCGCGCGGGCCACGTCGCCACCCGGGGCGGGATTGAGAGGCTGGATGGCCTTGAGCACCTTCACTTTTTCGTCCCGCAACGCCTCGGCCTCGTAGGCCACGGGCGGCTCCATCGCCGTGAGCGCGAGGAGTTGCATCGTGTGGTTCTGGATCATGTCCCGCAGGCAGCCGCTCTGCTCGTAATAGCCGCCGCGCGAGCCCACGCCGACTTCCTCGGCCACCGTGATCTGGACGCTGTCGATGAAGTTGCGGTTCCAGAGCGGCTCAAAGATCGCGTTGGAGAAACGCTGCACAAGCAGATCCTGCACGGTTTCCTTCCCGAGGTAATGATCGATCCGGTAGACTTGGTGCTCCTCGAAGACCCGCCGGAGCGTGACGTTGAGCTGCTGGGCCGACGCGAGGTCGCGGCCGAAGGGCTTTTCGATAATCACCTTCGCATGGTGCGCCTGTCCGGCGTATTTGCCCGCGAGGCCGGACGCGCCGAGATTCAGCAGGATCGGCTCGAAAACGGACGGCGGCGTGGAAATGTAGAACAGCGGCTGCACCTCGCGCCCGATGCCCTTCTCGATCTCCGCGATGTGCGCGGCCAGCCGGTCGAACGCGGCTTTGTCATCGTAGCCCCCCGCCACGTAGCTCGTGTGCGCGGCGATGCGGCCCCAGGCATTCTGGTTCAGTTCACGCCGGGAAAACTCCTTGATCGCGTTGGCGGCCAGCGTGCGAAACTCCTCGTCCGGGATCTCCTTGCGGCCGTAGCCCACGAGGTAGAAGTCCGCCGGCAGCAGGTTGTCCACGCCGAGATTGTAGACGGCCGGGATGAGCTTCCGCGACGTGAGGTCGCCCGACGCACCGAAGATGACGACGACGGTGGGGGGCGCGCCGCGGTGCTTGCTGAGCCCCTGGAGAAACGGGTGACGCGAATTGTCGGCCATGACGGGTGGAATCCTCCCCAGCGCGGGAACGTGCGCAAGGGAAATGCTGGTCATCCGCGACGATGTTACGGGAATAGGGAAATGTTCTGATAGTGCCGGATTTCGGGCGCCGCGCCCCGCGCGTCATCGGCCGGCAAGCCGACCTCCACCACGTCGAAGCGATACGTCTGCGGCCGGGTGCGCAATTGCCCCAGGTAGGCCTTGCAGGCACGGAGGAGTGCCCGCTTCTTGCGTTCGTTCACCGCATAAAATCCCGGCACCAGCGCGCCGATCGAGCGCGTTTTCACCTCGACGAAGACCAGCACGTCGCCGTCGCGGCACACCAGGTCCAGCTCCGCCCGCCGGTCGCGCGGCAGGCGCCAATTGGCCGCCACCACGGTGAATCCGCGCTCGCGCCGCAGGAAGTCCGCCGCCAGCCGCTCGCCGGTTTCGCCCCGGGATGGGGGCGCGGATTTTCCCCTGAAAAATAAACTCTGCAGCCAGCGGAACATGGAGGCGCCGCCCGGGGGCGGTGGGTGTTCTTTCTCATTGCGGGCGCGGACCTTCGCTGACAATTCCAGAATCACGTTTTGACGCGCCCACCCAATGGCCACTCCCAATATTGCCGGCACCCTACGGCGCTCGCTGCTGATCAAGGTTATCTCGAAGGCGACGCCTAACCGGGAAGACTTGGATTCGGTGATCGAACTCACGGCCTCCAAGGTCGTTGAGGCACTGCAGGCCCAGTCGATGACCTTCTACATCGTGGAGGGCAACGACATCACGTTCCGGCACGTCTACTACTCCCCCACCCTTTGGGCCAAGCAGCCCGACCTCGAGGTTAAGCTCAAGGAAACCGCCACCAAGCTCCTCGCCCTCCGCCTGCCACTGGGCACGGGGGTCGTCGGCAAGGTCATCAGCACGGCGGAACCGGTGTTCTATCGCAGCTCCGACAGCCAGGCGCCGTTCATGTCGTCGCTGACGAAGACCACGGGCTTCGACGTCCGGTCGATGCTCACGGTGCCGCTCAAGGCCACGAACAAGGTCATCGGCGCGATCCAGGTCCTCAACAAGGAGCTGAGCGCGGGCACGGACGGCGAGTTCACGGACAAGGACCTCATTCTCCTCAAGGAAGTCGCCGAGTATTCCTCCGCGCTGCTGCAGCGCATGCTCGATCCGAAGTTCGAGCTGAGCGCGGACGACACGGCCAAGTTCATCTCCAAACTCACCGACCTGCCCCTCGTCACGAAGGTCGACGAGGTCGAGGTGGACGAGAAGCTCCTTGAAATCACCGGTGACGCCCTGATCCGCCGCGAGGGCATCTTCCCGCACAAGCGCTGCAGCCCCAATTCCGTGGCCGTGCTGATGGCCAATCCGCTCGACTACGCCAAGCGCGAGTCGTTCTCCCAGGCGACCGAGATGGGCATCGAGGAGGTCCGCGTGGTTTCGGCGACACTGTTCGAGGCGTTCCTCAAGAAATATTTCAAGGACAGCAAGGCCGGCGACCCCAACGCCGTGGACGTCGGGTCCGTCGTCGAGGTCATCAGTTCCGCCTACAGCACGGAAAGTTCCGCGGCGGAAATGAACGCCGCCGATCTCGAGAAGGAGGATTCGGCGCCCATCATCCAGCTGACCAACCGCATCATCGAGGACGCCTACGTGCAGGGCGCGTCGGACATCCACGTGGAGCCGATGGAAAAGGACCTCCTGATCCGCTACCGCATTGACGGTCTCTGCCAGGAAAAGCTGCGCCTGCCCAAGCTGGCGGCGAACTCCATGGTCACGCGCATCAAGATCATGTGCAACCTGGACATCTCCGAGCGCCGGTTGCCGCAGGACGGACGCATCGTCTTCAAGAAATACACCAAGAAGAACATCGACATCGACCTTCGCGTGGCCACCGGGCCGATGAACTACGGCGAGAAGGTCGTCATGCGTATCCTGGACAAGCAGAAGTCCACGCTGCCCCTCCCCGCCCTCGGCTTCTCCGAGGAAAACCTGGCCAAATACCGCGAGTGCATCCGCCAGCCCTACGGCATGATCCTGCACTGCGGGCCGACCGGCTCGGGCAAGTCGATGACGCTTTACTCCGCCTTGGGCGAAGTGAACACGCCCGACGTCAACATCCAGACCGCCGAGGACCCGATTGAATACACGCTGCCCGGCATCAACCAGATGCAGATGAGCCGCGCGATCGGCCTGACCTTCGCGCGCGCGCTGCGGTGCTACCTCCGCATGGACCCCGACATCATCCTCGTGGGCGAAATTCGCGACGAGGAAACCGCCGGCATCGCCGTCGAGGCCGCGCTCACCGGCCACTTGCTCGTGTCCACGCTGCACACCAACGACGCGCCCTCCACCATCGCCCGTATCGGTGAGATGGGCGTCGAGCCGTTCAACATTTCCGCCTCGCTCGTCTGCGTCTGCGCCCAGCGCCTCCTCCGCCGCGTCTGCAAGTCCTGCAAGACGCCCTACGAGCCCGAGGGCCGCGAAAAGGAGCTGATGGAAAAGGCGCTAGGCTGGAGCGGCCAGGTCTTCAAGGCCAACCCCCAGGGCTGCCCCACCTGCGGCGGCCTCGGCTACAAGGGCCGCGTCGGCATCCATGAGCTCATGGTCAACAGCGAGGAGCTCACCGAGGCGATCAACAAGGAGGTCGAGGTCGCCGGCCTGAAGCGCATCGCGATGAAGGGCGGCATGAAGACGCTCCACCAGGACTCCTTCCTCAAGGTCAAGATGGGCCTCACCACGATCGAGGAAGCCCTCAGCAACGTCCCGCCTGACCTGATCGCGTAAGGCTGACGTGGCACGGGTCTCCGGCCCGTGGGTTTGGCGGAATCAACCGCTTGGCTAAATTAATCATCACGGGCCAGCGACCCGTGCCACGCCGGGCAATCAGACCGCGACCGGCTTCGCGCCCTTCACAGCGTCGGCGAGATTCGGCGTGTGCACCTCGGCTTCGCCGCGGTCCTGGTTGAAACGCATTGAGACGGTCTTCGACACGCCGCGCTCCTCCATCGTCACGCCGTAGATCGCGCTCGCGGCCGAGACCGTGCGCTTGTTGTGCGTGATGATGATGAACTGCGACTCGCCCACGAACTTCTTCAGCAGGTCCGTGAACCGGCCGATGTTCGACTCGTCGAGCGGAGCGTCCAACTCGTCGAGCAAGCAGAACGGCGACGGCTTGACCATGTAGAGCGCGAACAGCAGCGCCACGGCCGTCAGGGTCTTCTGTCCGCCCGACAGCAGCGAAATGCTCTTCAGTTTCGTGCCCGGCGGCTGCGCGACGATCTCGATGCCGCTCTCGAGGATGTCCTCGGCCTGGATCAGCTCCAGCGCCGCCCGGCCGCCGCCGAACAGTGTCTCGAAAGTGTAGGCAAAGTTCTTCTTGATCTGCTCGAAGGTCAGCGCGAACTGCCGCTGCGACGTCTGGTTGATCTCGTCGATGGCCTTCAACAGGTCCGCCTTCGCCGTCGTGAGATCGGTGCTCTGCGCGGTGAGGAAGTCGTGGCGCTGCTTCAGCTCGGCATACTCCTCGATGGCGACGAGGTTGACCGCACCCATGCTGTTCAGTCGGGAACGCAGCGCATCCGCCTCCGCCTTGATTTCATCCCAATTGGTCGCGTTCAACGCCGCCAGGTCGGCCTCGGTCGGTTCGCCGCGCGGGGCCTTTGCCTTCCGCTTCCGCGGCTTGGCGGCTTCCGTGCTGGCATCCGGCTGACCGCTGGCCGCTGCCTGCTGACCGCCCTCTGCGTCCTCTTCCTCGTCGAGATCGAGCGGCTTCACGCCCTCGGGCTCGTCGTCGGCGTGCCACAGCAACTGTTTCCAATTGAGCGTGGCGATGTCCGCCTGAAACTCGCGCGAGACCTCCTCCGTGAGGAACAGCGCCCGCTGGCGCGTCTCGGCGAGCTTGATCTCCTGCGTGCTCAATTCGTCGTGTGCCGCCTCGGACTGCGTGTGCAGCGAGGCCTGCGCCGTCTCCAGGGAACTGATTTCGCGTTCCAAGCCGACCAGTTCGACGCGGATCTTCTCCACCTGCTCCTGGGCGACGCCGAGCGTCCCCGTGATCTGCCCGGCGCGGGCATGCTGCGCCTGGGACTCGCGTTCCAGCTCGGCCGTCTGCTCGGTCCACGCCTCGATCTCCGTCTGGCGCTGCACCAGCAGCTCGCCCAACTGGTGGCGGCGCTTTTCCATTTCCCCGAGGCCGCGGTCGAGGACTTCGACCTTCTGGCGGCGCTCGGCAAGTTCGAGGCGGGCCTGGGCAAGGGTCTCGCGCTTCACGTCGCGATCCGTGCGTGTTTCCACGATGCGCGTCTCAAGTTTTTGGATCCGCGTGCGCTGGTCGCCCGCTTCCGCATCCGCCTGGGCCAGCCCGGCCTGGGCTTTTTCCCAGCGGGCATGGGCCTCGTTGCGGGCCTGCTCGAGGGTCAGCACCTCGTTCTCCATGCGACGCAAACGATTGGTCACGTCCTCCAACGAACGCTGCGCGCTGCGCTGTTCCGCCTGCACGGCCGCCACGGTCTGGGTGATGGTCAGGACCTCCGCCCGGCGATGCTCCAGGGCCTGCTCCGCCGCCGCCAGCCGCACACTGAGGGCGTCGATCGCCGCCTTCTGGTCATCGTGCAGCTTCTGGTCGTCGACGAGGGCCTTCGCCGTCTCGCGCAGGTCGATCTCGCGCTGGACAATGCTGCCCGAGGATTTCCGCGCGTTGTGATGCCCGCCGTAAACGAGACCCCGACGGTCCACCAAGTCGCCCTTGCGCGTGGCCACGGCGAGAAACGCAAACCCGGGCGTGGCCTTCCAAAATTCGAGAAATGCACCGAGGTCGTCCGCAATGTAGCAGCTCGCGAGTATGCTCGCCGCCGGATGCCCGGCCGCATCGCCGGCCAAAGCTTGCGTCGCCGGGCGCAGGAACGCCGGGACGTCCGTCGGCTCGGCGCCGGCCGGCCGCACCGCTTCGCCGACGTGCAGCACCGCGGAGCCGATCTGTTCGCCATCGAGCTGGGCCAAAATGCGCTGAGCCGTGGCCAGGTCACTGACGCTGATGGCCTCCGCCGCCGCGCCGAGGATCGTCTCCACGGCCTTGCCAAACTCGGGCTTCACCTCAAGCCCGTGGGTGATGGGCGTGACCTTGGCGCCCGCAAGCGCCGCATCCAGCCGGCCCTGCAGCACGGCCTTCGCACCCTCGCCGAAGCCTTCCCACTTCTCCTGCAGTTGCTGGAGCAAACGCAGCCGGGCCGTGCGCTGGGCAAGCTGGCGGTCGATGTCCTGCAGCTTGCGCTGCGACTCGCGGAACTCCCGCGTCAGATCCGTGATCGCCTGCTGCGCGGCTGTGGCCTCGTTGTGAATGCGCGACTTCTCCGCGAGCTGGGTCTCGACGCGGGCGGCAAACTCCGCCGCAGCGGCTTCGGCGGCGGTGTGCACGCCTCGCACTTGGACGATCTCCTGCGCGACGGCGTCGTGGCGCAGCACGCTGGTTTTCTGGTCCACCTCGTAGCCCGAGCAGTCGGTGCGCAGCCGCGCGACCGTGCTTTCAAGCTGGAGCAAATTGAATTTCGCCTGCTGCAGCTCCTGCTCGAGCTTGCTCAGTTCGCCTTCGGCGATGGCCAGCTCGCGGTTGCGCTGCTGGAACACCGCGTCGCTGCTGCCGAGCAGGCCGAGCTGCATCTGCTTGTCCTGCGCCCCGGTGTCGACCTGGGCGGACACCTCGCGGAGCTGCATCTCGATCTCGCCGAGGCTGTCGCGCGACGACGCCAACCGGTCCTCCAATCCCGTGCGCTTGATCTGCGCGAGATTGGCCTGGTTCTCCGCCGACTCCTTCTGCGAGCGCAAATCGAAGACCGCCTGCTGCGCGTCCTGCACGCGCTGGTTCAGGCGTGAGCGTCCGGATTTCCGTTCCTCCAGCGCACCTTGCTGCGCCTCGAGGCCGGCGCGGCGCTCGTTCGCCTCGGCCCGCAGGGCTGCGACCTTGGCTTCCAGCGCGCTGAGCGTTTCCGTCAACTGTGCGTGCTGGTGGCTGCTCCACGCGAGGCTGAGGTGACGCAGGCGGAAGCTAAGACGCTTGTAGCGCATCGCCTTGGCGGCCTGGCGGCGGAGGCTGCCGATCTGGCGGCCGACCTCGGCGACGACATCGGCGACGCGGGCCAGGTTCTGGTCGGTCAGCGCCAGTTTGTTCAACGCCTCGCGGCGGGCGCTCTTGTATTTCGTGATGCCCGCGGCCTCTTCGAAGACGGCGCGGCGCTCCTCGGGCTTCGAGGACAGGATCTGGTCGATCTGGCCCTGCGCCATGATCGAGTAGCTCGTCCGGCCCACGCCGGTGTCCATGAAAAGCTTCTGGATGTCCTTCAGCCGGCACGACTGGCCGTTGAAGGCATACTCGCTCTGGCCGTCGCGGTGCACCCGGCGGGTGATCTCGATCTCGTGGAACTCGCTGCCGAGCTGCTTCTCGCACTCCGTCAGGAGCAGCGAGACCTCGCACATGGAGGAGGCCTTGCGGGTGTCGGCGCCCTCGAAGATCACGTCCTGCATCTTGCCGCCGCGGAGGGCCTTCGCGCTCTGCTCGCCCAGCACCCACCGGATGGCGTCGGCGATGTTCGATTTGCCGCAGCCGTTGGGCCCGACCACCGCGGTCACGCCGGGTTCAAATTGGAGAGTGGTGGCATCGGCGAAGGACTTGAAGCCGTGCAGTTTTAGCGCCTTGAGATACATTAAAGCGGACAATGTGAGCGGTCCGCGCGAGCGCGGGCAAACGGAAAAATGACCGCCCGGTTTTGCGCTCGCCATGGCCGCCTCCCGCCGCCATCCCCCCGGCGCCCAAAAGTCCGGTTTGCCAATCCGCCCGGTCCAGCTAGCGGTGCCAGACCGTGCCCACCGCCGCCGCGACCGAACCCGTCATCTCCGCCGAGACCCGGAGCTACCTTCCCTGGCTCGTGGCCGTGGCGCTGTTCATGGAGAACCTGGACGCCACGATCGTGAACACGGCGGTACCTGTGATGGCCGAAAACCTCCACGTCCTGCCGCTGGCCCTCAAAGCCGTCCTTACGAGCTACACGCTGAGCCTAGCAGTCTTCATCCCCATCAGTGGCTGGATGGCGGACAAGTTCGGCACGCGGCGCGTCTTCCTGGTCGCCGTCTGGCTCTTCGCGGCGGGCTCACTGCTGTGCGGCGTCTCGGCGAATGTCCCGATGCTGGTTGGGTCCCGCATCCTGCAGGGCATCGGCGGCGCGATGATGACGCCCGTGGCACGCATCGCCCTCGTGCGCGCGTTTCCGCGCTCCGAGCTGCTGCGGACGATGAACTATGTGATCATCCCCGCGCTGATCGGCCCGATGGTGGGCCCGTTTGTCGGCGGCGTGATCGTGCACTGGCTGCACTGGCGCATGATTTTCTTCGTCAACCTGCCCTTTGCCGCCGGCGGGCTGTGGCTCGTGCATCGCTACATGCCCGATTTTCGCGAGGCCGAAACGCCCCCGCTGGATCGCGTGGGCTTCCTGCTCTTCGGCGCGGGCATCGCGCTCCTGTCGTATGTGCTGGAGGTCTTCGGTGAGCATAACCTGGCGGTCCAAAACCTGAGCCTCCTCACGGCCGCGTCGCTGGCCCTCCTGGCGGCCTACGCCTGGCACGCCCGGCGCACGAAGTCGCCCGTGCTCGCACTGTGGCTCTTCAACATCCGCACGTTCCGGGTCTCGGTCATCGGCGGCTTTGTCACGCGTCTCGGCGTCGGCGGCATGCCCTTCCTGCTGCCGTTGCTCTATCAACTCGGCCTGGGCTACGCGCCGTGGCAAGCCGGCCTGCTGACGATGCCGACCGCCGGTGCCGCCATGCTGATGAAACTTTCCAGCCGACCGCTGCTCGCGCGCTTCGGCCACCGCACCATCCTGATCTCCAACACCCTGCTCATCGGCGTAGTGCTGTTGCTGTTCACCAAGATCGGGCCGGGCTCACCGGTGTGGGCCATCCTCACCCTCGGTTTCTGCCAGGGATTCTTCATGTCGCTGCAGTTCACGAGCATGAACTCGCTGACGTATGCGGATGTGAAGGACGTCGACGCCAGCAAGGCCAGCAGCATCGCCAGCACGGGCCAGCAGATGTCGCTCAGCTTCGGCGTCGCGTCGGCCTCGCTCGTCGCCGGCTGGTTCCTGCGCGGGCTGCACCAAGGGAATCCCGCGGAAATGGTGCCCGCCCTGCACAAGGCGTTTGTCACGATGGGCCTCCTGACCATGGCGTCGTCGGTCACCTTCTGGGGCTTGCGCTCCAACGACGGCAACAACGTCAGCAACCGCACCACCGTTCCCGACGACGCCGCCGTCGAGTCCGCCTGACCGAGTCTCAGTCAGACTCAAGTCGCTTCCCCAGTCCGACGATGTCGTCGCGCTTGAAGCCCAGCCGCTCGTAGAACGCGATCACGCCGAGATTGGACGTGCGGACCATCAGATTGATCTTCGCACAGCCCACGCCGCGCATCAGTCGCTCAGCCTCCGCCAGCATCGCCTTGCCGCAGCCGCCGCGCTGGTGGGCCGGCGCCACTCCGAGCAGATTTATCCAGGCGCGGTGACCCTCGTAGCCGACCATGCAGGTTGCGACCACCTTGCCGTCGATCTCGCCGACGAGGAACCACTCGGGATTCACCTTCATCTTCCGGGCGATGTCTTTTTTCGGGTTGCTCCAGCGCAGCAGGTCGCACTCGCGCCAGAGCGCGATGACGGCATCCTCGTCGGCAGGGCGATACGGGCGAATCTTCAGGGGATGGGCGGGCATGCGGACATCCGGCTCACTTTGCCGGATATTTCAAGATCGCGCGCTTGCCGCCGCCCACGGTGTTTTCCTCGAGCGTCCGCCGCGACATCCCGGACGTGGAAAAATGCGTCGACCACACCACGAGCATACCCTCGTCGAGGAAGCAGATCGACGGATAAATATTTTCACGCGTCGGCCGCACCGGGTCCCAGCCTTCGTCGTCAACGATCACGGGCTGACTCCAGGATTTGCCGTCGGACGAAACCGCATAGACCAGCGGGCAGCGCGGAAACAGGCTGCCGGGGCTGTCCTCCTTCACGTGGTTGTAGAACACGATCAGCCGGCCATCGGGCAGCGTCTTCAGCGTCAGCGACGTGCAGGGCGAGAGCAGCGGGCTGTTCTGCGGGGGCGACCAGGTGACGCCACCATCCTTCGACCAGGAACTCATGAGGTAGCCGGTGCCGGAACGCGCGAGCATCAGCACGCTGTGATCCGGCAGTTCCGCCACGCACGGCTCGGCCATGCCGCGCAGCGCGCCTTTTGGCAGAACGAGCTGCGACACTTTCCACGTCGCGCCTGCGTCATCGCTGTAGAAGCAACCCGACTCACCGAGAGCACCCTCCGACCCGCTACCGCGCACCGCCCGGCAGGCGGCCAGCAGCAGGCGTCCGCTGCTGAGCTGGATCAGGCGGTCGTCCATCACATACCACGGCTCCTCCGGCGTGACGCCCTTGCCCATGAGCTGCGCCGGCGTCCAGATGGCACCGTTGTCCGACGAAAACGAAATGAACGGGAGCCCGCCGCCCTTGTTGTCCGCGACGTAACGGTGACCCGCCAGCGCGAGCCGGCCGTCTTTCAGCCGCAGGAAGCCAAAGCCGCCATCATTGGTCGTGCCGCCAATTTTCCACTCCATCGCGATGCGGCCCTCCTCGCGCCAGGTGCGGCCGTGGTCCTTGCTGCGGTAGAAATGCGGGAGAGGATACGTGCCGCGCAGTTCCTCAAACTTCGCCGGCGCCGTGCCCCACGGCGCGAGCAGGAGGATGTCCCCGTTCGGCAGCTGCGTCGTCCCGGGACCGATGAACACCCGCTCGGGGGAGTGCGGGATGATCATCGCCGGCGGCACGATAAACTCCGCCCGGGCAAAGGGCAGAGGTTTCACCTGCGTTTCGCCGCAGGCCCACGCCGCTGGCAGAATTCCGAGAAGCAGGCGGGAGAACGACAGGCAGGTGAGACGGCGCATGGTTCGGGCGGGTTTGGGGATTTGCAGCGCACGCGGAGGAAGGCCGACGCACGGCAATTGCCTCCCCGCAATGCGCGAAGGGCCCCGGAGCGTCAATTTCTCTTGCGGGTGCCAGTGACAGGCCATGCTTGGTGACATGGCCAAATCCCTCGTTCGTCTGCTCCTGCTAGTGGTTCTCCCGCTGTTGTCTGGTGCCGCGGAGGTTCTCCCACCCGCCGAACAGCCCACCCGCACGCTGTTCCTGATCCGACACGGGTTGTATGACGCCGTGAAGGACGCGGACGACCGCACCGCCAATGCGCTCAACCCGCTCGGGCACGAACAAGCGGCGTTCGTGGCCGCACGACTCGCGGCGCTGCCGCTCAAGTTCGATTCCGTCACGAGCAGCGAGTTTGCCCGCGCCCGCGAGACTGGTGACATCATCGCCGCGAAGCTCGGCCTGATCTGCGCCCGCGACGCCCTGCTCAACGAGGCCGGCCCCAGCCGCGTCGGCCAGGCGGCCAAGTCCGAGCAGGCGGCGGCGGACACGCAGCTGGCCCACGCTTGGGCCAAGTATTCCGTTCCTGTGAAAGTCGGCCCCTCGACCCACGAAATCCTCGTCGCCCACGGCAACGTCATCCGCTGGTTTGTCTGCCGCGCGCTCGGCGTCGACACCCAGCATTGGCTCAACATGGAGATCGCGAACTGCTCGCTCACGGTCATCCAGATCCACGCCGACGGCAGCATCAAGTTGCAGGTGTTCAACGACGTCTCCCACGTGCCGCTCGAGAAGCAGACGTGGGCCGGCAAGGGCCCTGGCTGGCCGCTGCCCTCGCAGCCCCAAACCACGCAGCGGACGAAGTGACCGTTCGCCGCCTGATCTCGGAAGCGCTGAGCCAATCCTCGTTCCGGGTTTCCTGGCTTCCGGCCAAACCACTCTGCGTCTTCGTCTCTTCGCGCCCTCGCAATACGTCACTTGTGATCCCAAGGCAGGTGCACTTGCAGCTTTGGGAACTTCCAGATCCGGACCGGCTCGAACATCTTCCCCGGATTCAAAATTCCCCGCGGGTCGAGCGCCTGCTTCACGGCGCGCATCGCCTTCACCTGCGCGGGTGAATGCTGGACCCGCAAGAATGGCGTCTTGGCCAAGCCGATCCCATGCTCGCCCGAGATCGCGCCGCCGAGTTTCACCACCGTGCGCATGAGTTCCCCCACCGCCTGTTCCGCAGCGCGGGTCTCGGCGCGGTCGGCGCGATGATACATGATGTTCACGTGCAGGTTGCCGTCCGCCAGGTGACCAAAGGTCGGGATGGGCAGGCCCGAGCGCCGCTTCAGCCGGCTGAGAAACTTGATGAAAGTGACGTAGTTCTTCATCGGCACGACGATGTCCTCGTTGAGCTTCGCGTCGCCCAGTTCGAACATCGCCCCGGAGCATTTGCGGCGCACCGCCCAGAGTGACTCGGCTTCGGCGCGGTTGCGTGCAGCGCGGTGCGCGGTGGCGTGTTGCTTCGCCCACGCCAGCACGACGGCCTTCTGCTCGCGCACTTCCGCGGCGCTGCCAGCAAGTTCCAACAGGATCACTGGCCGGCCCGCCTGGCCGGGAAACACCGTCGTCTGCGTCGCGCGCTCGGCGCAGAGCACGCTTTCCCGGTCCAGGAATTCACAGATTGCCGGTTGCGCATGCTGGCGGAACAGCGCCAGGGCCGCCCGCAGCGCCGCGGTCTCGTCGCGGAACGACGTCAGCAGGGTCCAGCGCATCGCCGGCCGGGGAATGAGCTTGAGCACTGCGCCGGTGACGATCCCCAGCATGCCCTCGCTGCCGATCCACAGGTCGCGAAGGTTGAAGCCGGCGGAAAATTTCTTCGTCGCCGTCCCCCACTCCACGAACTCGCCGCTGGCCAGGTAGCCGCGCAGCGCGATGACAAAATCCCGCGTCACCCCATATTTGCCACCGTGCATCCCGCCGGCGTTACACGCGATGTTGCCGCCGATGGTGCAATACTCCTTCGACGACGGGTCTGGCGGGTAGAACCAGCCCACCGCCTCCGCCGCCCGCTGGATGTTGCCCACGGTCGCGCCGCATTGCACGTGGGCCATGCCCGCGTCGACGTCGATGCTGATGCGGTTGAGCGCCAGCATGTCGATCACCCAGCCGCCCTGCACGGGGGCCGCCGAGCCCATCAACGTCGTGCCGCGGCCGCGGACCGTCACCGGCACGCGGTATTTGTGCGCCAGCTGCAGCGCCACACCGATATCCGCCTCCTTCCGCGGCTTGATGACCGCGGCGGGGAGGAACGAGACCTTGCTGCTGTCGAACGACGCGGCAAAGCGCGCCGCGTCCCCGGTCGCGACCACGCGCGAACCAAGACGGCGCTTCAGCTGGAGGGTGGCGGAACGAAATGAAGGCATGGCACGTAACAAGGAAATTGCCCGCGGATCACACGGAATACACGGATAAAAATCACGGTCACATGCTCAAAACACCATCTGCTTTTCGATGCTGAATTCCGTGTTTTCCGTGTGCTCCGTGGGCAATCCTTGTGGCGAAAGTGCTTCCATTTCCGGCCCGGTGGTTTTGAAGTGCTCGGCACCATTCCGACCATGAGCCTTACCCTCAAGCCCGCCGACCAGTGCCAGTTTGACCTGCTCTCGCTCGGCGAGGTCATGCTCCGCCTCGACCCCGGCGAGACTCGCATCCGCACCGCCCGCGCCTTCACGGCCTGGGAGGGCGGCGGCGAATACAACGTCGCGCGCGGCCTCCGCAAGTGCTTCGGCCTGCGCACCGCGGTTTGCACGGCGTTCGTGGACAACGAGGTCGGCCACCTGATCGAGGACTTCATCCTGCAGGGCGGCGTCAGTACCGAGTTCCTCAAGTGGCGCGAGGACGACGGCATCGGCCGGACCGTGCGCAACGGCCTCAATTTCACCGAGCGCGGCTTCGGCGTGCGCGGTGCGGTGGGCGTCTCCGATCGCGGCCACACCGCCGCCAGCCAGCTCAAGCCCGGCGACTTCGACTGGGAGAAAATCTTCGGCGCTCGCGGCGTGCGCTGGTTCCACACCGGCGGCATCTTTGCCGCGCTGTCCGAGAGCACCGCCGCGCTGACGATCGAGGCGGTGAAGGCCGCAAAAAAGCACGGCACCATCGTTTCCTACGACCTCAACTACCGTCCATCGCTGTGGAAGAGCATCGGCGGCCAAGCCAAGGCCCGCGCCGTCAACCAGGAGATCGCCAAATACGTGGACGTGATGATCGGCAACGAGGAGGACTTCACCGCCTCGCTCGGCTTCGAGGTCGAGGGCACCGATGAGAACATCAGCCACATCGAGACCGCCGCGTTCAAGCAGATGATCACGAACGCCGTCGCGAAATACAAAAACTTCCAGGTCGTCGCCACCACGCTGCGCACCGTGATCTCCGCGACGGTCAACGACTGGAGCGCCATCTGCTATGCCGGCGGCCAGTTCCACGAGAGCCGCGCCTACCCCGCCCTCGAGATCCTCGACCGCGTCGGCGGCGGCGACAGCTTCGCCAGCGGGCTGATCTACGGCTTTCTCAAGACGGGAGACGCCGCCAAGGCCGTCAACTACGGCGCCGCCCACGGCGCGCTCGCGATGACGACCCCTGGCGACACCTCGATGGCCACGGTCAAGGAAGTCGAGAAGCTGATGGCTGGCGGCAGCGCCCGCGTGGTGCGGTGAGAACAGCGGTCATGCTTCACTTTTTACCTTTTGGCCGGTTCCTTCCAGCGCCAGGTCGCGGCAGCCCTTGAGGTCCAGTTTGCCGGTGCCGAGAACGGGGATTTTTTCGACACGGTGGACAATCTTTGGCACCCAGAGATTCGGCAGGCCGCTCGCGAGCAGTTTTTCGCGGACCTGGTCCGAGTTCACATGCCGCGTCGTCAGCAGCACCAACGCCTCGCCCTTGGTCGAGTCGGGCACGCCCATCACCACGGCGCTGTAGCTCTCCGTCTCGTCCCAGCCGAACACCTCGGCCAGCTTCTGCTCCACCGTGCCATGCGGCACCATCTCGCCGCCGATCTTCGAAAACCGCGACAGCCGGCCCTCGATAAACAGGAATCCCTCCTCGTCCATCCGGCCGAGGTCGCCGGTGACGAACCAGCCGTCGCGGAAGGCCGCGGCAGTCTTTTGCGGATCGTCGAGGTAGCCGCTGAAGACGTTTGCGCCCTTGAACCACACAATGCCTTGTTCGCCGGGCGGCACCTCCTCGGCGGTTTCAGGATTTACGATTCGCACCGCCATTCCGGGCAGGAGTCGGCCGGTGGATCCGGCGCGTTTGCCGATCTGCGGCTCGGCGGTGGGTGTCGTCACCGCCGGATGCGGCTGGTTGATATTGCTGGCGGGCGTCGTCTCGGTGAGCCCGTAGCCTTGCAGGATTTCGATGTGGAACGTCTCGAGGAACGCCTTGTAGAGGTCGTCAGGCAGCTTTTCCGCGCCCGTGACGACCAACTCCAGCGAGCGCAGTTCGCTCGGGTGCGCCTTGCGCAGGATCGGGCGGATGAAGGTCGGCGCGCCGATCAGCACGGTGGCACCCTCCTCCTTGATGGCGTCGATGATCTTGCGCGTGTCGAGCGGGCTCGGGACCGTGACGACCACGCAACCGCGGATCAGCGGATACCAGAGCGTGACCGTGAACCCCATGCTGTGGAACAGCGGCAGGCAGCCCACGAGCGACGCCGATTCCGGGAGGATGGAGAGCGAGGAAATCTGCGAGCAGTTGGCGAGGATGTTGCGGTGCGAGAGCGCGACGCCCTTCGGCTCGCCCGAGCTGCCGCTCGTGAACAGCAGGCCGGCCTCCTCGTTGTCCCCCACTTTCGGCAGGCCCAGCAGACTCGCGAACCATTGATTCGGCAGGAGCCACACGCCCACCAGCCATGGCAGGATCGCGCGCTTGCCGCCCATCGCCGCCAGCGTTTTCGCCAGGTCGAGTGTTTGCTCGGGCCACGGAAAATTTGGCACGCGCTGCCGCAGCACGTCGGCGGACAGCACGGTCTTCACGCCCGCGATCTTCATGCTGGCCTCCAGGGCAGCCTTGCCGGCGGTAAAGTTGAGGTTCACCGGGATCTTGCCGGCGCAAAGCACCGCGAGGTTGGCGATGAACGCGCCCGCGCCCGGCGGCAGGACAATGCCCACGCGGCGCTCGGGCACCGTGCGCAGCAAGTGGCGGGACAGCGCAGCGGCGGCGGCCGCGAGTTGACCGGCGCGCACCACCCGGCGCTCGGCGGTGCGATCCACCAGCGCAATGCGACGCGGGTGCTTCACCAGTGCCTGAATGCATTCCCGACCCAGGTGCCGGCGCAGCACCGGACGCTGGGAGAACGCCTCTGCGCCTAGATCCAGCAGCGCCTGGCGCGCACGTGCGGGCGAAGCCTCGTCGGGCGCGATCGGCGCACCGAATTGCACGCACACCGGCGTGGGCATCAGGCGGGGCGACTTCCAAAGATAGGAATTGCCCGCGAAGGAAAAGACCGAGCCCCATACGCCGTCGATGAACGCCGGCACGACCGGGACATTGGCCCGCCGCGCGATCACCTCGAAGCCGCGCTGGATGGCCATCAACTGGCCGGTGCGCGAGATGTGTCCCTCGGGAAAAATCACGACCGCCTCGCCCGACGTCGCCGCCTTGATGGCCCGGCGCAAGCCCTCCGCCGGGCTGGTGGCCGAGATGGACAGCACGCCGGCCTTGCGGAAGCACCAGTCAAAGACCGCATTGTCGCGGAGGCCCTTGTAGCCGATGAACCGCAGCGGTCGCGGACACGCCATCTGGAGGACGACGGGATCGACGTAGGAAAGGTGGTTCGCGATGACCAGCACGCCACCCGTCGCCGGGATATGCTCGGTGCCCAGGCTCCGCACACGGTAAAGCGCGCGGGCAATGGCTCGCGCGGGAAACTCCAAGTAGGCCGGGACGTAGGAGCGCCGGCGGGGTAGCAGGGGTGGCATGGGCGCGGACACCTAATGCCGACGCCGCCGGGTTTATTTTCAACGCTTTTCCTCGGGCCCGCGCCCGGCTTCCAGCGTTACTTGCCCCGGCCAAACAGGCTGTCCAGCAGGCCGCTGCGCTCCAAGGCGGAGTTGAGCAGCGCGTCGCGGATCGCGCTGGTATCGGGCCGAGCGAGGGTGCCACCGATGCGCAACGGCACGGCAAACGGCGCGTAGCCGAGATTATCCAGCTGCTGATCCAACAGGCCCGCCCGCTTGATCTGGTCGCCCAACCGCCCTCGCGCCCCGAGGTTCAGCTGCACCTCCAGTGCCTGGGAAACGACAGGCACGCCCGGCGCATAGTGAATTACGCCGCCACCGCCGATGCGCACTTCGGGGGAGATGAGCGAAAAATCCTTGATCACGAGATTCAGGGCGTCATCGCGCGTGGCAGTCAGGCTCAGCTGGTCGAAGGGGATTTCCGAAAGCGACTTTGCAATATCGGCGAGGATCTTCGACTTGTTGACGTAATCGTCGGTGACCACCCCCAGCAGGCTGCCGATCGCGGCCACGCGGGATTGGGTTTTCTGGATCCGGTCGGACAAGTCGGCCGATAGCGCGCGGAAGATGCCGCTCTTGCCGGACAACTTCATTTCCCCGCGGGTATGTTCCGCCAGATCCGCCAGCGTCGCGCCCGAACCCGTGAGGTGGCTCACGAGCGTGACGCGGCCTTCCACCGTCGGCGTGCGCGTGGGATCGAGCGCACGGAACACCGCCCCCACGTCAAAATTGCCCAGCGAAACATCCGCCGCGAGCCCGTAGCCGGGCGAGCCCGCCCCCTGCGCCGTGAGGCCGCCGCTGATCTGCACCGTGCTGTCCGGCCCAAAACCGGCGCGGCCGTCCTCGAGCCGCAACACCGCCGGCTCGATTCTCAGCACTCCACTCACGTCAGTCAGCTGAAGTTGGTCACCGTAGGAAAATTGCTTCAATGCGAGCGTGCACTGCCCGGTGACCGCCCGCCAAAAGGGCGCCGCGTGATCAGGCGCGGCGACGGGACCGGCGGCGGAAGCATCGGCGGCGGAAAGAAACGGCAGCGCAAACGCCTGCATGTCGTCGAGGCGCAAACTCGTGCTGGTGACCCGCCCCGTCAGCGCGATCTTGCCCCCGGCGGCGACGGCCGTTCCGGCCAGGGTAAAATCGGATTTGCTCGCGCCGCGCTCGAACCGGAAAGGCGCATTGAAGGTGATGTTGCCGTCGGGCTGCACATCCGCGCGGACGTCCGCCTGGAGCGAAGGCAGTTCACCCGCGCTGGCCGAAACGAGATGAGTGAGCGCCAGCTTGATTTGGATCTCGCGCTTGGCGTCGAAACTCGCGGCAAAGTCGCCCTGCGCCTCGCCGGACGTCAGCACGCCGCCCAATTCGCGTTGCTGCAGCACCGCCGGCAGATGGGCCGTCCAGTCGCCCGCCAGCTTGATGGGCTGGTCCTTGCCGGATAGCTGCCCGGCCCTCAACTCGAGGGCGAACAACGGCACGCCGCCGCTGCTGACCGCCAACGGCGCGCAGGCCACCTGCCAGCCTTGCGGCGCGTAATCCGCCGAACCGGTCAGCGCGATGTCCACGCCCCGCAGGAACACGCGCCCATCGGCGCCCGTGACCGTCAGGTTACCCACCGTCAGCGGCGATTTCGGTCGGATGGAAAAGCCGCCGTTGCGCGCGCTCGCCGCGAATTCGCCCTGCAATTCGTTGCCGGTCACGTCCAACCCGGTCCGGCGGAGCAAGGGTCTCACCCATGCGACCGGCAGGCCTTGGAAGACCACACCGAGCAGCTCGCTGGCCGGGTCCGCGACGTTCAATTCTCCCGTCTTCAGGTTGAACTCAAACGCCTGCAGCGCCCGCACCGTCGCCACCGGCTTGGTCCGCGCCAAAGTGACCGACAGCCGCTCGACGCGAGTGGCGTCGCCCCGCTGGGCAAAATCAAAATCGGCGGTCAGGTGCACCGCACCCAGGATCGCCAACTCGGGATTGATCGCCGCCAAGCCGTCTGCGGTGGCATCCAGTCGTCCGCTCGCGTTCAACTCGACAAAGGTCGTGTCGACGTCGAACCGCCCCTCGCCCACCCCGGCGAACACCGGCAGCTCCCGCCCAAACAAGAACGGCGCCAAGTCGGTGTGATGCAGGTCGAGCCGCCAGGTGCCGCGCAGATGACTCTCGCCCGCGGCATAACTCGTTTCGATCGCGGCGAGCTGCTTCGATCCGGACAGCAGCACCACTGCGTAATTTTCGCCGCCGGCCGACTGGGCGGCGGAGACGTCGAACTCGAGGCGGACGTTCTCGGGAAACTTCGGGCCGCTCGCCTCCGCCGTCGTGGCCGCCACGAAACGCGCGATGCTGCGCGGCGTGTCCATCACCACGCCCAGCTCGCCCTCCACCTTCAACTCATGCACGGGCGCCTCCGCCCCCTCGAAGATAATGACCGCCGTGTAATCAAATTTGCCCGGGTGACCGGCAGCCAGATTTCCGCCCGTCAGCGTCACTTTCGCCCTCGCCGCCGGCCGTCCGGGCAACGCAGGCAGCAGGACCTCGCCGGCCAGATCCACGCCCGCCAGCGAGAGATCCACGGGCAGGTGCAGGTGGTCGAAGATCCCGGCGAAGACCACCGGCGATGGCGCCGCCGGCGTGTCGGCATACGCGGAAGGCAGCAGCGAAAACTCCCGCGGGTGCGGCGCAGAAGTGTCTGCAACGTTCGGGGACGAGGACGTCGGCGCGTGCGTCAAATCCAGCGTCCACCCCTTGGCCTCCAGCCGAGAAATTTGCACCCGCTGCCGCCAGGCGGCCGGGATCACGGGAAGGGTCACGTCCACAACCGGCAACGTGAGCACCGCGCCGGACCGGACCACCCGCACGCCCTCGAGGTGGACCTGGCCCAGGCCCGCGGAAACGCGAGTGAAAGTGACAGCCCAATCCGGCCGCGACGCCAGTGCCCGCCGGGCGGCCCACGTTTGGAAGCCGGGTGTGAAGACGGTCACCGCGGCGGCGAACACGAGGACGCCGACTATCGCCAGCCCGAGGACGATAAGGCGGCTGAGTTTCATGCGAGAGGACAGACCGTCCGCTTCACTCTGGGGGGCGAACCGGCCGGGGGAGTCAGGAACGGCGACTACCCCGCCCGAGAGCGGAGATTTCCGCGGATCAACCGTTCACCGACTGGTCGGGAAGGCCCATCGCCTTGCGGAGCGTGGCGACGGCCGTGTTGTAATTGTAGTAGGCTTGGAGCTGGTTGGTGCGGGCCGTCGTCAGGTCAACCTGGGACTGCAGCACATCCAGCTGCGTGGCGGTGCCGGCGTCGTAACGCGCGGTGGCGAGGCGAACCGCCTCCTCGGCTTGGGCGACGACCTTTTGCGAGGCGTCGACGAGCTCGGTGGATTCCTGCCAAGACGAGAAAGCCCGGCGGACCTCGACCTCGGCATCGAGCTGGGCCTGGACTTGGGCGAGCTTGGTCTGCTGGAGGACGGAGCGGGCCTGCGCGACGCGGCCACCGGTGGCGCGGCCATCAAAGATGTTCCACTGCGACTGCACGCCGACGAGGAAGCCGTCGGGCGAATCGCTGAGGGTGTTGCTCACGCCCTTGCGGAGCGCCCAGCCGCCGTAGAGCTGGAGATTCGGGTAATAGTTGGAACGGGCCGTCGTGACCGTCTGCTCGCCGGCCTCCGAAAGCTTGGCCAGGCGTTGCAGGTCGGGGCGGTTGTTGTGCGCCGAGTCGAACGCGGCCTGGAGGTCAAAGCTGGTGGGCGTGTAGTCGAGGCTGCCGAGGATGTCGGGGACCTTCGTCAGCGTATCCTGGCTGTTGCGGGTGAAGCCGAGCGCGAGGCGCAGGGACTCGATGGACAGGCGGTAGTCGTTGCGCGCGGTGATGAGGGGCACCTGGGCGTTGGCCACGGCGACCTCGGCGCGCAGCTTTTCAAAGGAGGAAACGGTGCCGGCGTTGAAGCGGTCGGTGACGTTCTTCAGCTGCTGGCGGAGCAACTCGACGTTCTGCTCCTGCACCTTGATCTTCTCCTGGTTGAGCAGCACGTCGTAGAACGCGATGCGCACGGACAGGAGGGCGTTGTTGATGACGTTCTTCAGGTCGAGCATGGCGGCGTCACGGGCCAGGTCGGCGCTCTTGATGGCCGAGCGCACCCCGCCGCCGGCGAACAACGTCTGCGTCGCCGTGAGGCTGACGGACCAGTAGCGGTCACTGGCGGGAAACTGCGAGGAGATGGACTTGTCGAGATGCTCGTAGTAGCCGGTGGCGGCGACGTTGGGAATCGCCCGGGCGGTGACCTCGATCACCACGCCGTCCTGTTGCTTGATGCGTTCGCGGGCCTGGCGGATGTCGAAGTTGTTCTCAATGGCGAAGCCGATCGCCGACTTCAGGTCCAGCGAGCCGGGCATGGGCTGCTCCGGCTCCGGGGCAGCGGAAAGGGGCGCGAACGCCAGGAGGATCCCCGCGAGCGGCAGGGTCAAAACGAGGGGAAGACGGACGGGTTTCATAGAAATTACTTGGCCGGAACCGCGCTGGCCAGACCGGGGGCCGGCACGGTCGCCGACTGTCGGTCTTTGGTGTGGTCCTTGGCGATGAGGATGTAGAGCGAGGGAACGACGAAAAGCGTGAAAATCGTGCCGATGGTCATGCCGCCGACGAGCACCAGACCGATGGAGTTACGGGCGGCGGCGCCGGCACCGGTGACGAGGGTCAGCGGGAAATGGCCCGCAATGGTGGCCACCGAGGTCATCAGGATCGGGCGCAGCCGGGTCATGGCCGCGTCGTGGATGGCCTCGAGCTTCGGTTTGCCGGCCTCCTGGAGCTTGTTGGCGAACTCCACGATCAGGATGCCGTTCTTGGCGACCAGGCCCACCAGCGTGACCAGGCCGACCTGCGCGTAGATGTTCATCGTCGTGGTCCAGCCGGAGGTCCAGGAGGGCACGTTCGGATTCGGCATCTTCAGGAAGGTGAAGAGCAGCGCCCCAAACATGGCGAGCGGGACGGATCCGAGCAGAATGACGAGCGGGTCGCGGAACGAGTTAAACTGGACGGCCAGCGCCAGGAAGATAAGCACCACGGCGAGCATGAAGGCGGGCACAAATTTGTTGCCCTCCTGCCGGAGCTGGCGGGATTCACCCGTGTAATCGATGCTGTAGCCCGGAGGCAGGATTTCCCGCGCCGCGTTTTCCAGGACCTTGAGCGCCTCGTCCAGCGTGCGGTTGGTCAGTCCGGACAATTTCACCGCGTTGAGCTGCTGCAGGCGATTGAGCGAACGGGGCACCGTCTCGTTGCGGATGGTCGCGATCGTGCTGAGGGGCACGAGCTGACCGTTGGGCCCGGTGACATAGATGTCCTTCAACTGGTCGGCATTGAGGCGTTCCCCGCGCTTGAGCTGCGGGATCACCTTGTAGCTGCGGCCGCTGATGTTGAAGCGATTGACGTAATTGCCGCCCATGGCCGAGGCGAGGTCGGCCCCCACTTGGGCCAGGCTGACCCCCAGGGTCCCGGCTTTTTCCCGGTCGATCATGATCTGCGCCTGCGGCTGGTCGATCTTGAGGTCAATCAGCGGCGGAAAGTAGAAGATGCCGCTCTGCGCGGCCTTCATCTGGATCTTTTGCGCAAACGCCAACATCTGGGAAGCGTCCGCCGTCGACGCGATGACGAACTCCACCGGGAAATTGCTGCCGCCCGGCAGCGCCGAGGGCAGCGCGACGAAGATTTGGAGCCCGGGAATTTGCGACAGCCGGCCCTGCACCTCGGGCAGAATCTGGGCGGTGGTGCGCTTGCGCTGATTCCACGGCTTCACGACCATGCCGCTGAAACCGTCCGCGCCGACCGATGCTCCCGCGGCCGGCGGGAGCATGATCTGGAAGGTCAGGTCCCGCTCGGGCGTCACCAGAAATGCTTTTTCCGCGGCCTTACCATAGACGTTCTTCTGGTCGGCCGAGACGTTCGAGGCGGCATTGATGATGCCGAAGATCACGCCCTGGTCCTCGGTGGGGGCCAGTTCCTTGGGCGAAAACATGTACATCGGGATCCACAACAAGCCGAACACCGCCCACACCAGGTAAACGGCGGGTCGCGCGTTCAGCGTGCCACCCAGGGCCCGCCCGTAGGATTGGCGCAACGCGTCAAACTTATGGTTGACCCAGCCCGCGAACCCACGCTCCTCCGCCTCCGCACTCTGGAGGAGACGCGAGGACATCATGGGCGAAAGCGTGAGCGCCACGATTCCGGAGATTGTCACCGCCCCCGCCAGCGTGAGCGCAAATTCCCGGAACAGGGTGCCGGTGAGGCCACCCTGCAGACCGATGGGCGCGTAAACCGCCGCCAGCGTGATGGTCATCGCGATGATCGGCCCGACGAGTTCGCGGGCGCCAATCAGCGCCGCATCGATCGGCGTGCGGCCTTCGCGCAGGTGACGCTCGACGTTTTCCACCACGACAATGGCGTCGTCGACCACGAGACCCACCGAGAGCACAATGGCGAGCAGCGTCAGCAAGTTGATGGTGAAGCCGAATACCTGCATCAGAAAGAGCGCGCCAATCAGCGAAACGGGGATGGCCGCAACCGGCACGAGCACCGAACGCCAGGAGCCAAGGAAGAGGAAGATCACGACCATCACGATCAACAGCGTGTCCATCATGGTGTGGAAAACATCATGGATCGCGTTCTCGATATACTCCGAGGCGTCGTAGCCGATGCCGGCTTCCAGTCCGTTCGGCAGGCCCTTCTTGACCGCCTCGAGTTCCGTCCGCACGCGCTTGACGACATCAATCGTGTTGGCGTTGGGCAGCGGATAAATCCCGATGAACACGGCGGTCTTGCCGGTCATGCGCACCGTGGTGTCGTAGTCTTCGGAGCCCAGCGCCACGTCCGCAATATCCTCGAGGCGGACAATCGTGTCGTTCTGCTGCCGGACGATCAGGCGCTTGAAATCCCCGACGGAGTGCAGGTCGGTGTCGGCCGTCAGGTTGACCTGCACGAGCGCGCCCTTGGTCGTGCCGATGGCGGAGAGGTAGTTGTTGGCGGCCAGCGCGGCGCGCACCTGCGACGGGCTGATGTTGTACGCCGCCATCCGGTCGGACTTGAGCCAGATGCGCATGGCGAAGGTGCGGGCGCCGATGATGTCGGCGCGCTGCACCCCGGCCACGGCGGAAAGGCGCGGCTGCACCACGCGCACGAGGTAATCGGTGATTTCGTTTTGCGACAGGACGTCGGACGCGAAGCTGAGATACGCCGAGGCGAACTGGCTGTCCGCCGACTGCACGCTGATCGCCGGCACCTCGGCTTCGGGCGGCAGGTCGTTGCGGACCTGGTTCACCTTCGCGCTGATTTCGGCGAGGGCCTTGATCGGCTCGTAGTTGAGCTTGAGGCGGACGTTGATGAGCGAGTAGCCCTGCAGGCTCTTCGACTCGATGTAATCGATGCCATCCGCGGCCGCGATGGCCTGCTCCAGGGGGGTGGTGACGAATCCGCGCACGAGCTCGGCGCTGGCGCCGACGTACACGGTGGAAATGGTGACGGAGGCGTTGTCGCTGCGCGGGTACTGGCGGATGTTCAGCGAGCGGTAAGCCTGGATGCCGGCGATGACGATGACCAGGCTGACAACGATTGCCAGGACCGGCCGGCGGATGAAGAGATCAGTAAAGGCTTTGTTCATGGGACGTGGCGCTTGCCAAACAGGAAGGGTCGAAGTGGTTCAGGCTCGGCTCAGGTATCGCTCGGCTTCGGGGCGAGCTGGGCATTCGGCGCGAGGGTGTTGTCGATGACCACCGCCTCACCGGGCCGTAGCTTGAACACCCCGGAGGTCACGATGACCTCGCCTTCCTTCAAACCCGACACCACGGAGACGAAATCGCCCCGCGTTGTACCAAGCCGGACGAACTGCTGGCGGAGCACTTTCTCCGTCTTGCCGCTCTTGGCGTCCTGTTTTTCATCCACCACGAAGACCGAATCACCGTAGGGTGCATAAAGCACGGACGACGCCGGGATCGCGCGCACGCTTTCCTTGTTCGGGAGCACCACGGTGACCGTGGCGAACATTCCCGGCCGCAGTTTTTCGCTGGCATTCGTCAGCGTGGCCTGCACCCGCACGTTGCGCGTCACGGCATCGACGTCGGGATTCACCGCCGTGACCTTGCCCTCGAGGGTTTCGCCGGGCACGGCATCACTGGTAACCCGCACCACCCCACCCACCGTCAGCTCGGCGAGGCGCTGTTGCGGCAGCGAAAAGTTCACGTAGATCGGATCGAGCGTTTGCAGGGAGGCAATGGGGTCGCCCTCCTTGAGGATCTGGCCCAGATTGACCAACCGGAGGCCGAGTTTCCCGGCAAAGGGGGCCCTGATGGTCTTCTTGGCGATCGCCGCGCGAATGCCCTCCACTTGGGCATCGGCCTGCTTCGCCTGCACGGTGGCGCTGTCGACGTCAGATTGGGAGTTGGTGCTTTTTTCCCGAAGATCCTTGGCCCGATCCAAATTGAGCTGGGCCCACTTGGCCCCCGCTTCGGCGGCGGCGAGTTGGGCCTCTTCCGTAGCCGTGTCGAGCTGCACCAGCAGGTCGCCCGCTTTGACCGCAGAACCGGCTTCGAAGGAGATCTTGGAGACTTTTCCGGCCATCTCGGCCGAGACCGTCACGCCTTGCACGGCCACCACCGAGCCGGTGGCAGTAATATTCGTCTCCCAGTCCTGCTGGATGGCGGCGGTGGCGGTGACCGTCTCAGGCGGCATGACCATCGCCATCTGGGCAGCGCCCATGGCCGTAAACTGCGATTTCTTGCTGTAGAAAAGTACGCAGACGACCGCGACAATAAGGACCAGGGCGATGATGATTTTCTTGAGCATGATGGTGTGGGTAAAAGGAAAATGGTTGGGAGGTGAACGGTTCAGCAATAAGTGCGCCTCAACTGACGGCCAGGGCCGCCGGCGCGGGACTCGCCTCTGGTGACGAATCGGCCTGGCGCTGGATTTTGTTCAGCAAACGCAGGAGAGTCTGGCGCTCGTCCTCGGACAGGGGCGACATCAGCCAGGCCATGCGCTTGAAATGATCCGGCAGGATTGCCTGTAGCAGCTCATGACCCTTGGGCGTGAGGCAGACGATCATCATGCGACGATCCACGGTGTCGGGTTCCCGCGTCACCAAGCCGTCGCGCTCCAGCGTGTCGATCAAACCCGTCATCGTGGCGCGACTGACCCCGGCGGCGTCCGCCAGTTCAGCCGGGCCCAGCGTCGACGCATTGCGACCGCACCGCTTGAGCAGCAGCATGAGGACGCCGAAGCGGCCCTGCGAAATATTGTGCTGCGCCAGGGGACCCTGCACCACGCGCGCACCCTCGTCTGCTGACCGCAACAGGTGCAGAAAAGCTTCGCACGCCGACGGATCGAGGTCGGGAAACTCTTTCGCCGACTCGAGCAGGCACTCGTAACGGGGGAGATCTTTGAGCAGGAGGTGAGGCACGGCTGGGCTGAAATTAATTATTCAGAGTTGGGATGGTTAGGGAGCTAACCACAAACACAAGCACAAGTCGGCAAAGATTCAAATTTTTCACATCCCGCTAATTGCAGGATGGCTGCAGAATTTCCGCCGCCCGGGCGGGTGGCATCAACTGCGGGCGGCGGCGACCAGGGCTTCCGTGGTGATCCCAAGTTCCTTGAAGACCTGGGCGAACGGGGCGCTGAGGCCGAAGCGGTCAATGCCAACCACCTTGCCATCAAGTCCGACGTATTTCCGCCAGAAACTCGTGACGCCCGCCTCGATCGCGACGCGCTTGCGGCAGGACGACGGGAGAATGCTCTCACGGTATTCCTCGGGCTGGCGGTCAAAGCGCTCGGTGCAGGGCATCGAGACGACGCGCGTGCCCGCGCCGAGTTCCTTCGCCGCGGCGACGGCAAGCTGCAGTTCGCTGCCGGTGGCGATGAGGATCGTGGTGAGCGGCGCCGTTTCCTGGATGGCGACGTAGCCGCCCTTCAACACGCCCGCGCGGCGGATGTGAGGGGGAATGTCGTTGAGCATCGGCACGGCCTGGCGCGTCAGCGCGAGCAGCGTCGGTCCGTCCGCGCGTTCCAACGCCGCGGCAAACGCGCCGGCAGTTTCCTCGGCATCGGCGGGACGGATGACATCGAAATTCGGAATCAGCCGCAGCGCGGAAATCGTTTCCACCGGTTGGTGCGTGGGACCGTCCTCGCCCACGCCAACGGAGTCGTGCGTGTAAATGTAGACGACGGGCAGCTTCGCGAGCGCGGCGAGGCGCATCGAAGGACGCGAGTAGTCGGCGAACACGAGGAAAGTTGCACACGACGGGCGGAAGAGGCCGTCGTAGGCGATGCCGTTGCACATGGCGGCCATCGCGTGCTCGCGGATGCCGAAGCGGATGTTCCGTCCCGCGCGATTCGTGGGATCGAAATCCTTGTCGGAGTTGATGTAATTGTAGGTGGAACCGTGCAGGTCAGCCGAGCCGCTGATCAACAGTGGCAACTCGGCAGCGAGTGGTTGCAGGACCTCGCGACCCGAGCCGCGCGTGCCGGGGTGCTTCGCATCAGCAGGAAACACCGAGATCTTTTCCAGCAGATGCGGGGCCGTCGGGTGCGTGGAGGCGCCGTCGAGTAGCGCGGCCTTGTCGGAGTTGGCCTCGCGCCACGCTTTGAACGTCTTGTGCCAGCGGTTGTAGGCGCGGACCTGCCGGGCTTTGTGGTCGGCAAAATATTCGTAGACCTCCGGGCTGACGTAGAAAAGCTGGTCGGCCGGGAGACCGAGGCCGAGGCGGGCGGAGTCGGCGAACTTCGCCCCACCCTCGCCGTGCGCCTTCGCGGTGCCCTCCACCTCGGGAATGCCCTTGCCGATGAGGGTGCGCGTGATGATGAGCTGCGGTTTGCCGCTCTTCGCCTTCTTCGCCTTGTTGAAGGCCTTGAGAAACGCGGCCATGTCCTGGCCGTCGACCGTCTGCACGTCCCACTCGATGGCCTTGAAGCGCCCGGCGGTGTTCTCGCTCTGCGTCTTGCTCGCCATCGCGTCGAGCGTCACGTCGTTCGAGTCGTAGATCAGGATGAGATTATCGAGCTTCTGGTGGCCGGCGAACTCGACCGCCTCCATGCCCACGCCTTCCTGCATGCAACCGTCGCCCGCGAGGCAGACGACATGGTAATCAAAGAGCTCGTGCTCGGCGGTGTTGAACCGCGCGCGGGCCATCTGGCCGGCGACAGCCATGCCGACGGCGTTGCCGATGCCCTGGCCGAGCGGGCCGGTGGTGGCCTCAACGCCCGCCGTGTGGCCGAACTCCGGATGTCCCGGCGTCTTCGAATGCAGCTGACGGAATTCCGTGATGTCCTCGAGCGTGAGCTCGAAACCCGCGAGGTGCAGCCAGGCGTAGAGGAACATCGAGCCGTGGCCGGCGGAGAGGACGAAGCGGTCGCGGTTGATCCAGCGGGGCCGGTCGGGATTGAGCGAAAGTGCGTGGCCGAAAAGCACGGCTCCGATTTCGGCGCAGCCGAGCGGCAGGCCGAGGTGGCCGATGCCGGCCTTGTGCACGGCGTCAATGGCGAGACCGCGGGCTTGCGCCGCGGCTTGGGCGAGGATGGGCGTTTGCAGTGACATGGGAAATGGACGGTCGGTTAGCAGTAAATGTCAGGACAGACCCCGGAAAGCTGAAATCGGGACAATAAAAAAGCGAGCCCCGGAAGGGGCTCGCTGGAAAACAATCGCGTGACGCGAACTCAGCTCGCGGCGGCGGGCGCAGGCGCGGCCGCGGCTTCCTCGGTGCGGTTCTCGCGCACCTTGACCGCAACGGCGGCCTTGCCGGTGCGGTGGCGGAGGTAGTAAAGGCGGGCCTTCATGACCTCGGACTCGCGCTCGACCTCGATCTTCTCGATGTTCGGCGAGTTGACCGGGAACACGCGCTCGACGCCTTCGCCGTAGCTGATGCGGCGGACGGTGAAGGTCTCGTGGATGCCGTGACCCTTCCGGGCGATGACGATGCCGGAGTAGACCTGGACGCGCTCCTTGTCGCCTTCACGCACCTTGGTGTGCACGCGCACGCCGTCGCCCACTTTGAAGGGCGTAACGTCTTTTTTCACCTGTTCGGCGGTGATTTGGGAGATGATCGGGTTCATGGCTGTTTATTTGAGTAAATCGGGTCGGACGGAGCGGGTCTTTTCCACCTGTCGCGCGTGCCGCCACTTCTCGATTTCGGCATGGTTTCCGGAAAGTAAGACCTCCGGAACGGACATGCCCCGATATTCGGCGGGACGCGTGTATTGAGGAAAGTCGAGCAACTTGCTGGTGAAGGATTCGTGCGTCAATGACTTTTCCTCCCCCAATACGCCGGGGATGAAACGGGCCAGCGCATCGATCAAAACCGCCGCCGCCAGCGTGCCGTTCGTCAGCACGTAATCCCCGATGCTGATCTCCTGGTCGATCACCGTGTCGCGGATGCGCTGGTCGATCCCCTCGTAATGGCCGCTGAGCAGCACCAGATGTTGCTGCCGGGAAAGTTCTTCCGCCAGCGCCGGGGAAAGCGGCACGCCGTCGGGAGTCAGGTAGATGCGCCGGCAGCCGGGGGTTTGCAGCGCCTCGACCGCGGCAATGGCCGGTTCGGGCTTCATCACCATGCCCGCCCCACCCCCGAACGGCCGGTCGTCGGCCGTGCGGTGCTTGTCGGTCGTCCAGGCGCGCAGGTCGTGGACGGTGACGCCCAAGTGACCCGCCGCGATGCCCTTGCCGAGAATGCTCTCGGCCAGGACGCTATCGAGCATCCGCGGAAACAGCGTGAGGACGTCGATCTTGAGCGGCATGGTTTCGGATTTATCTCACGCAGAGACGCCAAGTCGCAAAGCCGGAATTCAAAAAAAAAGCCCCGGAAATATTCCGAGGCCAAAACTGGGTTTCTTTGCGACTTTGCGCCTTGGCGTGCGCCAAAATCAGGCGGCGGGCGCCGCAGCCGGCGCGGCGCGGCGGGCCTTCTTGATCATCGCGTGGACGGTGTCGGTCGGCTTCGCGCCCTTGCTGAGCCAGTAATCGACGCGGTCGAGCTTGAGCTTGACGGTCTCGCCCTTGAGGCGGGGATCATAAATACCCACGACTTCAACCGGATCGCCATCGCGGCGGGAACGGGCCTCGGCAATGACGAAGCGGTAGTGCGGCTGGTGGACGGCGCCGATGCGGGTGAGACGGATTTTGAGAGCCATGACGGATGTTTTGCGGAGCGATTCTTGCGTGGAAAAGCTGAGGACAACACCGCCCGGCCCAGCCGGTGTCAAGCCCGGATACCCAGTGGCGGCGCCGGTGCCTGTTAAGTCGTCACGGACCTAATCCGGAATGATCCGGGCTTGTGGATAACACAGCCGGCGTCAACGTGGTCCCGGCGGCCCAGCCGCCCTGAACACAACTCCATAATCCCATGCCCAAATACGTCATCGAACGCGATATCCCCGGCGCCGGAAAACTAACGGCTGAGCAACTCCAAGGCATCTCCCAGAAGTCTTGCGGCGTGCTCCAAAAACTTGGCCCACAAATTCAGTGGGTCGAAAGCTACGTGACCGACGACAAGGTCTACTGCGTCTACCTTGCCCCGAACGAGGCCATGGTGCGCGAGCACGCCAAACAGGGCGGCTTCCCCGCCAACCGCGTTTCCAAGGTGCACCAGATCATCAGCCCCGTCACGGCCGAGGCCTGATTCGCTAAATCGCTGGTTACTTCCGAGCCGCGCTGTCCTCGGACGGCGCGGCTTTTCCGTTGACCGGCCCCGTGCGGCGCGAGACGGTTCGCTCCTTATGCTCAAAGCTGGCATCGTCGGCCTGCCCAATGTGGGCAAGTCCACCCTCTTCAACGCCCTGACCCGCTCCCGCAAGGCGGAGGCCGCGAATTACCCGTTCTGCACCATCGATCCGAACGTTGGCGTCGTCGTCGTGCCCGATGAGCGCGCCTACGTGCTGCAGAAAATCGCCAAGACCAACGTCGTCGTCCCCGCCGCCATCGAGTTCGTCGACATCGCCGGCCTCGTCGCCGGCGCCAGCAAGGGCGAGGGTCTCGGCAACCAGTTTCTCGCCACCATCCGCGAGGTCGACGCCATCGTCCAGGTCGTCCGCTGCTTCGAGGACTCCGACATCATCCACACGATGGGCGGCGTCGATCCCGTGCGCGATATCGAGGTGATCACGACCGAGCTCGTGCTCGCCGACCTCGAGGCCGTCGCCAAGCGCATCGAGAAAACCCAGAAGAAGGCCAAGTCCGGCGACAAGGAAGCCATCATTGAGATGGCGCTGCTCGAGAAACTTTCCCCGCACCTCAACTCCGGCAAGACCGCGAACACCCTCGCCGCCACGCCCGAGGAGACCGCGTTGATGAAGCTCTTTCAGCTGCTCACCGCCAAGCCCGTGCTGTTCGCGTGCAACGTCGCCGAGAGCGACCTCGCCACCGCCGAACAGAATCCGTTCGTGCAGAAGGTCGCCGAGTATGTCCGCACGCACCACGACGCCGCCTACGTGCCAATCAGCGCGAAGATCGAGTCCGAGTTGATCGACCTCCCGCCCGAGGAGGCGAAGGCGTTTTTGAAGGATCTCGGCGTCGACGATTCCGGCGTGTCCGCGCTCATCAAGGGCACCTATGCGCTGCTCGGGCTGATGACGTATTTCACCGCCGGCGAAAAGGAAGTCCGCGCCTGGACGATCAAGAAAGGCTGGAAGGCCCCGCAGGCCGCCGGCGTCATCCACACCGACTTCGAGAAAGGCTTCATCAAGGCCGAAATCGTTTCCTACGCCGACCTCACCAAACTCGGCAGCGTCGCCGCCGCGCGCGAGGCCGGGAAATACCGGCTCGAGGGCAAGGAGTATGTCTTTGCCGACGGCGACGTTGCCCTATTCCGGTTCAATAACTGAGTTTGGACGCCACGGGAATTGCAGGATATTGTGGTCCAAATGGTTATGTAATGAAGATGCAACAGATTGGGACGGCCATGCCTCTCTGGAGTGTTAGTCGGTCAAAACACCCCTAATTGCTATCTGGGTATTCATACCTATATTTTATTGGGTGATATTCCCGCAACAGAGGCTTAGATTTTGGCCGTAGTAAAAATATGACGTATTTCTTGAACCACAGGCAGATCAGGTCGCGAGCTGTTTGGATGCTGCTCGGCGCACTGGCATGCCTGCCGCGTCTGGCCAACGCACAGTCGGTGGACAACTGGACCAGCACCTCTTCCAGTCTTTGGAGCAACAGCGGCGACTGGAGCGGAGGCGTCCCGAGCAACCTCAGTATTGCCACCTTCAATACCGTGCTGGGTTTGTCGAAGTCGCTTCAACTCGTGCCGACGGCCGCCGCCTACTCGCTCAATTTTTCCAACGCCGGCGGATCGAACGCCTACACATTTGACGCGGCCGGCAGCATCAACGTCAACACGCTCACGTTGACCGCCGGGATGACCAGCACCGACGCCGGCGCCCTGACCTTCTACAACCAGACCACGCTCGGGGCGGATCAATCCTGGACGAACAATGCCGGGACGATGAACTTCTACGGCAACGTGAACCTCGGTTCCGGCGCCGTTGGACGCACGCTGACCATCAACGGCAGCGGTGCGGTGAACGTCAGCGGCGTGATCGGCAACGGTGGCACCGCCGCGGGCAACCTCACGTATGCGGGCACGGGCACGCTGAATCTCATCGGGGCCAACACCTACACCGGCGCCACGAACATCAACTCGGGCACGGTGACCATCCAAAATGCCGGCGCGCTGGGCACGGCCTCGAACACCGCCAACACCACGGTGGCGAACGGCGGCGTCCTGCAGATCCAAGGCAACATCACGACGACCAACGCCGGCACCCTGGTCCTCAACGGCAACGGCACGGGCGCGGGCGCCTTCCAGAACATCAGCGCCAACAACACGTGGAACAGCGCCATTTCGCTGGGCTCGAACGCCACGGTTTCCAACGCCACCGCCGGCAACGTCCTCTACCTCGGCAAGTCGGATGGCTCGAGCCTGTTCTCCCTCGGCAGCAACACGCTCACCGTCGATGGCGCCGGTGACACGTTCATCAATTCGAGCCTCGGCGTTGCCGGCGACACCGGCGGCCTGATCAAGAACGGCACGGGAGACCTGACGCTCTGGGGCTACAACTCCTTCTACACCGGCGCCACCGTGGTCAACGGCGGCTCGCTGGAACTCGTGGTCGGCCCGATGACCGCCGGCTGGTATGGCATCAATGGCTCGCTCACGATCGGCACCGGCTCCCTGGCCAACACCGCCGCGGTCAACATCTGGGGCGCCGGGCACGCGCTCGGCGCGAGTTATGTCAACCAGATCTCGCCCACCTCCGCCATCACGGTGAACGCGGACGGCACCCTCAACGTGGGCACCTCCACCACCGCAGGCTCCTTCACGATGAACGGAGGCGCCGTCAACATCACCGCCGGCCAGACCGTCACCCTGAGCAATGGCGTGACCGCCAACACCAACGCGGCCCACCAAACCTCGCAGATCCTCGGTGGCAACCTGGCCCTCGTGTCCGCCAACACCACTTTCAACGTGGCGCGGGACACCTCGCTTGCCAGCGACCTGACGGTCAGCAGCGTGCTCTCCGGCGCCGCCATCACCAAGACCGGCACCGGCACGCTGACGCTGTCCGGCGCCAATACCTACACGGGCGGCACGACCCTTTCGGCCGGCACAATCAACGCGAACACCAACACCGCGCTCGGCACCGGCACGGTGGTGCTGAACGGCGGGACGCTCGGCTCCTCGGCGGGCAGCATCACCGTGGCCAATACGCTCACGCTCCAGGCCGATTCCGGACTCTCGGGACTCACCACGAGCGGCATCCTCACGCAGTCCGGCGGCAACCGGAACCTCACGATGGCCAATGCGACGCAGTCGGGCGCCGTCAACTTGTCGGCCAACAACACGGGTTACACGCTCACCGCGCAGGTGGACAGCGGCACGTCGACGATTTCGGGCGCCATCGCCAACGGCGGCACCGGCGCCGGCGGCCTGACCAAGTCCGGCAACGGCACCCTCGTCGTCAGCGGGGCCAACACCTACACGGGCGCCACCACGGTGAACGGCGGCACGCTGCAACTCGGCGCCAACAACACGCTCAACGCGAACACCGCCGTCGCGTTGAACAACAGCACGCTCAACCTGAACGGCTTCTCGACCCAGATCGGGAACCTGTCGTTCAACAACGGCACGATCAATTTTGGCACCGGCTCGCCCACGAACACGCTGGTCTTTGCCAACCTGACCTCCGGCACGGGTCTCCTCACCATCACCAATTGGACCAGCGGCAGCACGACGCTGGCCGCCACCTCTTCGGGCATCGCCGCGGGACTGCTGGCCCAGATTTACTTCGTCGGCAGCGGCTCCGGCGCCGTTGAAGCCGGCAGCCTGACGGCCACGGGCAATGGCGAGCCGAACGGTTACATCATCACGCCGAACAACGCCTTCCTGACGTGGAACGGCGGCAGCGGGAACAACAACTGGTCAACCGCCGCGAACTGGGTGAGCGGCATCGGCCCGAGCACCGCGATCGGCAGCACCCAGAAGCTCGACTTCACCGGCTCGACGCGCCTCGCGCCCGCCATGAACAGCAACTATTACGTCAACGCGGTCAAATTTGACTCCGCCGCCGGCGCGTTCGCGATCGCCCAAGGCGGCAACACCCTGACGTTGAATGGCGCGCTGCCGAGCATCATCCAACAGTCCGCGTCCAACCAAGCCATCAACGGCGGCAACATTGCAGTGTCCGTCAACAGCGTGGTCGACGTGACGGGAGCGGGACTTCTGACTTTTGGTTCCACGCTGAGCGGCAGCGGCAGCCTGTCGAAACTCAGCGCCGGCACGCTCGTCCTCACCGGCAACAACAGCGGCTTCACTGGCGGCATCAACGTCTTCGGCGGCACGGTCCAGGTTTCGGGCAGCAACTCGGCCCTGGGCACCGCCGCGACGACGGTCCTGTCGGGCGCCACGCTGCAGGTAAATTCCGGCCTGACCCTGGCCAACGCGCTCAACCTGACGGGCACCGGCGCCTCCAGCAACGGCGCCCTGTATGCGACACCGGGCGCCGGCAACACCGCCACCATGAACGGCGCCATCACGCTGGGCGGGGCCACGACGTTTAATATCGGATCGGGCACGCTCGCGATCAACGGCGGCGTCACCGGGGCCGGCAACACCCTCACCCTCACCGGCACGGGCAACAGCATCTTCTCCAGCGCCATCGCGACCGGCACCGGCGGGGTCACCTTGAGCGGCAGCGGCACCACCACCTTTTCCGGCGCCAACACCTACACCGGCCTGACCACGGTCAACTCCGGCATCCTGAACCTCAGCGGAACCTCGCTCGCCGGCAGCCTCACGGTCGCCGGGGGCACGGTGAATGACAACGCGTCCAACCAGCTCGCGACCTCCGGCATCCTGACCGTGAACAGTGGCACCTTTAACCTCGGGGGATTCTCCGAGACCGTCGCGAACGTGTCCGGCACGGGCGGCACCGTTTCCCTCGGCAGCGGCACGCTCACGCTGGGCGGCGCCGCCTCGACGACGTTTGCCGGCACCGTCACGGGCAGCGGCACCTTGGCCAAAACCGGCACGGGGCGGCTCACTCTCAACGCGGCCAGCACGGGCTTCACCGGCAACCTCAACCTGAGCAACGGCGTCGTGGTCGCCGGCATCACGAATGCCACCGGCACCGCCAACGTCGCCGTCTCCGGCACCGGCAACTTCGAGGTCCAGGGCGGCTCGACGCTCGGCAGCAACTTCACCCTCTCGACCAACGGCGCGGCCACCAACAATGGCGCGATCGAAAATCTTTCCGGCACCAACACGCTCACGGGCAATGTCAGCGTGACGGCGAATTCGCGCCTGCAGTCGGATGCGGGCACCCTCGTGCTCAGCGGCCCGGTCGCCGTTTCCAACGGCAGCACGCTCAACGTCGGCGGCGCCGGCAACACCACGTTCAACGGCGCGCTCACCGGCGGCGCCACCACCGCCCTCACCAAGGACGGCAGCGGGACGCTCGCCCTCGGCACCGCTAACTCAGGTTACACGGGCACCGTGACCGTTGGCGTGGGCACGCTGCAGGCCAACGCCGCCAACGCGCTCTCGAACGCCAATGCCATCACCGTCAATTCCGGCGCCACCTTCCTCGCCAACGCCGCGAATGCCCTGTCGACCAGCGGTTCCGTCACCAACCAGTCCGGCGGCACCCTCAACCTGAACGGGACCGCCAGCACGCTGACCGGCCTGTTCAACAACGCCGGCGTGCTCGCCTTTGGCACCAACGGCGCATTGACGCTGTCCGGCAGCTCCGGCCTCCTCAGCGGCTCGATCACCGGCAGTGGCACGCTGACGATTGGCGTCGGCGAAACCCTGACCTTGGGCGCCAATTTCAATGCGGCGAACCTGAACCTGGTGCTCGCGGGCGGCACCCTCAACCTCGCCGGTACGACCGACACGTTTGGCAGCCTGACGATCTCCGGCAACTCGGTCCTCGATTTTGGCAACTCGTCCGCGAGCATCCTCAACATCAGCAGCCTGAGCATCGCGCCCAGCGTGAGCCTGACCGTCAACAACTGGATCAACGCCGTGGATTACTTCTACGACCAGACCAATCCCGGCGCCCAGGGGAATTCGCCTCTCAACCAGATCACGTTCACGGGCGGGACCTACACGAACAACGACACCAAGTGGCAAACCTACGACAACCAAATCACCCCGGCGCCGGAACCCGCCACCTACGGAGCCATGTTCGTCGGCCTGTGCGCAATTCTTGTCGGCTGGCGTCGCCGCAAGACAGTCAAAGCCTGAGCAGCGAAACCAAGGGCTCGTCCCGGGATTCTTAAGACACTGCGGGAAAGAGTCTTATCCGCGGAGGGACCCTCCTTTTCGTGGGTAATTCTACGCGCGATACCAAGATTGTAAAATATTGGCATGTAGGAGAAGATTTGGATCGGAAACCCGATGCCGTTCCACTTCCCACGCCCAGCGGGATTCTTTTGTCGCGCAATGTCGCGACGCGTTCGCACTGCGTGGTTTCCGCTGGCCAGCGTCGCCGCACTTCTTTTTGCGCCCACCGCGGTCCACGCCGCCACGCGGACTTGGGCGGATGTCGGCACCGACTTTGCCACCGCGGCAAACTGGGGCGGGACCGCGCCGGCCAACAACATCACCAATGACATCGGCTCGTTCAACTCGGTCCTCAATTTCCAACCTGTCCTGTCGGCGAATCGCAGCATCAACGGCCTCGCCTTCACTGCTCTCGCCACGGGCACGGTGACTCTATCCGGCGCCGGCACGCTGACCACCGGCACCGGCGGCATCAATAACGCGTCCACGACTGGCCAAAAGTCGATCAACACTGCTCTCATTCTCGGCGCCGCACAGTCCTTCACGAATAATGGCTCGCTTGGCATCGCGGGCTCCACGCTGACGAACGGCGGCTTTCTTCTGACGCTCACGGGCACGGGTGCGGGCGGCGCGCTCTCGAGCAATGTCAGCGGCACCGGCGGCATCACCAAGACCGGCACCGGCACCTGGGTCGTCTCCGGCAACAACTCCGGCTACTCCGGCACGACCACCGTCTCCGCGGGCACGCTGCGCGCGACCAACGGCAGCGCGCTCGGCACGGGCGCGCTTTCCCTGGGTGCCGGCACGCTGCAGCTTGCCAACGACAACCCCACCAGCTTCGGCAACAACACCACGCTCACCGGGGCCGCGACGATCAACTCCGACGTCGCCACCGTCGGCGGCGCGGGCGTCACCCACACGCTGGGCACGCTGACGACCGGCGCCAACACCCTCAACATCACGACCGGCGGCAACGTCGGCAGCGGCCTTGCGGGCGTCACTTTTGGCAATACCACGGTCTCCGGCAACGCCACCTTCAACACCGGGAACAACACGGTGCTCACGCTCGGCGCCCTCACCGACAGCGCTGCCCGCACGATCACCAAGTCGGGCGCCGGCACGCTCATCCTCAACGCCGCGGCCGGCACGTGGACAAACAACAGCAACCTCGTCGTCAACAATGGCACGGTCAGACTGAACGCCAGCAATGCACTGGGCTCCGGTGCGGCGCTCACCAACGTGACGGTGAACTCCAACACCGTGGGCTCGCTGACGTATTTTGATCTCAATGGCTTCAACCAGACCGTCCTGTCCCTGACGTTTGGCGGCGCGGGCGCCACGACCACCTCGACCAACATCGTCACGACGAACGGTGGCACCCTGACGCTCGGCGGCAATGTCACCTACACGGCCACCAACAATCCCCTCGGAGCCTATCTCATCGGCCAGGTGGACCTCGGCGCCGCCAGCCGCACGTTCACGATCGGCGATTCCACGAGCGCGCCCTACGACCTGATCGTCTCCGCCGACATCTCCAGCCTCAGCGGTGCCTTCGGCCTGACCAAGGCCGGCGCGGGCACGATGGTGCTGAGCGGCAACAATTCCTACACCGGCGGCACCACGGTCAGCGCGGGCGTCCTCAACATCCAGAGCAACACCGCCCTCGGCACCTCCGCCGCCGGCACCACCGTCGCATCGGGCGCGGCGCTGCAACTGCAGGGCGGGCTGACCATCACGGGCGAGCCCCTGACCCTCAGCGGCACCGGCATCGCCAACACCGGCGCAGTCCGCAACATCTCGGACAACAATATCTGGACCGGGGCCCTGACGCTCAACGCCAACACCCAGTTCCAGAGTGACGCCGGGCTGCTCACCTTCTCGGGCACCATCACCGGCGCGACCCGCACCATCACCGTCAGCGGCGCGGGCGACATGGCCTTCACCAACACCGTCGCGCTCACCACCGGCGGGTTGATCATGAACGGCACCGGCACCCTCACGCTCGCCGGCACCAACACCTACACGGGCACCACGACCATCAATTCCGGCACCGTGAGCGTGAACACGCTCGCCAACCTCAGCACCGCCTCCGCGCTCGGCGCGCCGACCACGGCCGCGAATGGGACCATTGCCATCGGCGCCACGACGGTGGGTGGCACGCTCCAATACACCGGCAGCGGCAATTCGAGCACGAATCGCGTGGTCAATCTCGCCGGCACCACCGGCGGCGCGACACTGGACGCCTCGGGCGCGGGCTCCCTGACGTTCACGTCCAATTTCACGGCCACCGGCGCGGGCAGCAAGACGCTCAACCTCGTGGGCTCCAGCACGGCGAGCAACGCCATCTCGGGCGCCATCGTGAACAATTCCGGCACCAACCTCACCTCGCTCTTCAAGGATGGAGCCGGCACGTGGATCCTCTCCGGCGCCAACACCTACACCGGCACCACGACGCTCAACAACGGCATTCTCCGCGCCACGACCAGCGCGAACGCCCTGGGCGGCGGCGGGCTCATCCTCAACGGCGGCACGCTCTCGCTCGCCAACAATGCCGGGCTCAACTTCGCGCGCAACACGACCGTGACCGGCAGCACGACCCTCGAGTCGGACGTGCTCACCCTCGGCAACGCGGGCGTCACGCACACGCTGGGCACGCTGTCGATCGGCTCCCAGCAGCTCAACCTGACCAAGGGCGCCAATGTCGGCAGCGGCACCGCCGGAGTCACGTTCGGCGCCACGACCCTGACCGGCGACGCGACCTTCGACCGCGCCAACGGCACGCTGCTGACACTCGGCGCCCTGAACGACGGCGGCACCGCGCGCAACGTGACCCTGCAGGACACCGGCGCCACCACCCTCGGCTCGGCCGCGACCAGCTTGGTTGACGGGACCACCGTCAACGTCACCGACGGCACGCTCAACTCGAACAACGCCACCGCCCTCGGCACCCTGGCAAACGTCAACCTGTCGGGCGGCACGACGGTGAACCTCGGCGCCACCGGCCAGACGTTCGGCGCGCTCAACGGCGCGAGCACAAACACGGTCAACCTCGGCACCAACAACCTGACCGTCGGCAACGCCACCAACAACCTCAGCTCGACCTACTCCGGCAATCTCACCGGCAGCGGCACGCTCACGAAGGCCGGTTCCGGCACGTTCACGCTAGGCGGCAACAACTCCGGCTACACCGGCGCGGTGAACATCAACGCCGGCACGGTCGTCGCCCAAGCCGCGACGGTCTTCAACAGCGCGAACGTGCTCACCGTGGCGTCCGGCGCCACCCTCAATCTCAACGACTACAACGCGGCCATCGCCTCGCTCAACAATTCCGGCACCGTCCAGCTCGGCACCGGCGGGGCGCAGATCCTCACGCTCAGCTCGGGCAGCAGCTTCCTCCAGACCGGCGGTTCCTTCGCCGGCGTCGGCACCATCGTCATCAACGCCGGCGCGACCCTCACCCTCAACGCCGCGTTCAACAATTCCGGCATCAACGTCATCCTCAACGGCGGCACGCTCAACCTCAACGGCACCGCCGGCTCGCTGAGCAACATCATCGGCAGCCTGACGATCAACGCCAACTCCGTCCTCGATTTCGGCAGCTCCGTCGCCACCAGCCTGACCGCCAATTCCGTGAGCTTCGGCACAACGCTGCTCACGCTCACCGTCAACAACTGGGTGAATGCCGTGGATTACTTCTACTCCCTCTCCACGCCCGACCCGAGCGGCAACGGCGCCGGCTCCGCCCCGCTCAACCAATTCAATTTCACCGGCGGCAGCTACACGAACAACGACACCAAGTGGCTGCCCTACGATCACCAGATCACGCCCGCGCCCGAGCCCGCCGTCTATGGCGCCGTGCTGGCCGGTTGCTCCACCCTGCTCCTCGCCTGGCGCCGCCGCCGGGCCGTCTAGGTCGTTTGCCGCAAAAAGGCACGAGCACGCACAAGACCGGAACGGCTGTCCCGTCGCGGCAGGCCTGATCCATTGGTTTTTTGCGTCTCTTCGGGCCTTTTTGTGGCCATCCTACCGCTCAGAACCGATACACGCAGAAATACATCAGCGCGACGTTCGCCGCCAGGATCGTCAGCGCGATCGGCACCTGCGCCTTGATCACCGCATTCTTGTCCTTCAGCTCGAGCAGTAGCGCCGGCACCACGTTGAAATTCGCCGCCATTGGCGTGAGCAGGGTGCCGCAGTAGCCGCAGAGCATGCCGATCGCCGCCATGATCGCCGGGTTGCCTCCGTGCTGCTGCACGATGAACGGCAGGCCGATCCCCAGCGTGATCACCGGGAACGCCGCAAACGCGTTGCCCATGCAAACCGTGAAGAGCGCCATCCCCACGCAATACGCCAGCACCGCGATGAAGGAATACTGCGTCGGCAAGGCCCGCGCCACGACGTCCGCCACCACCGGCCCGACGCCCGCCCTCGCAAAGATTCCTCCGAGCGCCGCGAGAAATTGCGGCAGGATGATCGCCCAGCCAATCGTCTGCAGCAGCCGGCCGCCTTCCACCACGGGCGTCCGCGCCGGCGCCCCGGTCAGACGCCAGCCCACGATGGCCGCCACCACCGCGCCCAGACCCACCGAGCTGACCGTCACGTTGGTCACATCCATCAGCCAGAAATCGCCCACGTGAATCTTGCCCAGCAAAAACGTGCCAATCACCGCCGTCGCCGGAATCAACAGCGCCGGGATGAAGAGCCGGTTGCCGAGCTTCAGCGCCGAGGCCGTTCGCTCCACCAGCGAGGGCCCAGCCTCCGCCTTGCCGCCCACTTGGTTTGTCGCAGCCAAGCCCACGAGCACCAGCAGCAGATAACCGACCCAGACCGCGGGAACCGACTTCCCAATCAGGAACACGAGCGCCAACAGGCCCCAGAACAACGCCGAGCCCCAGCGCCGGGGATGATTTCGATCCAGCGCAATGTGTGCGGCGACGAGTCCCAGGAAGATGCCCGCCACCACGTAAAACAGATTCAGGCTGAGCAGCTTCATGGCGCGCGTTGCCTCCTCTCCGCGGCTTCGCGCCGGATGCGCCGGTCGAGCGCACGCGCCCGCCACGCCATCGCGGCGAAGGCCACCAGCGCCGTCGGGATGCCCCACAGCGAGAGCGACCACACGCCGACTTTCTGCCCGGCCGCGTCGAGCACGCCTTTGATCAGGTAGACCGCTCCGACAGCGAACACCGTGTCTTCGCCAAAGAAATTCCCCACATTTTCCGCCGCTGCCGCGTGGGCCCGGATGTCTTGCACCGTGGCGTCGGGCAGTTCGCCCCGCCCCGTTGAACCCGCGGACTCAGACTGAAGTTTTGCGGCCGCCTCCGCCATGGGCGCCACCAGCGGACGCACCATCGCCGCCTGTCCGCCGATGTTCACGCCCAGCGAGATCGAGATTTGCCGGATGGCTGTGTAAAGCAGCAGCACGCGCCCGGCCGTTGCCGCCTTGGTCCGGTGCACCAGCATCTCCGCCCGCTCGCGCAAGCCATATTGCTCCAACAGGCCGACCATCGGCAGCACCAGCAACGCCACCAGCGTGACGAAGCGGTTCTCGACGAAATATTGCCCGAACAACGCCATGATCTCGTTGAACGAAAGCCCCGCGACGAGCCCCGTGCCGATCCCCGCCGCCATCACGACCAGCAGCGTGTTAAACCGCAGACCGAATCCCACCGCGACGATAAGAATGCCGATGAGTTTGATCATGATGGGCTACCGCGAATGGACACGAATTCGCGAACGAATGCCTCTCGGAGTTACTCTGTCCTCGGTTTTCATTCGCGTGAATTCGCGCCCATTCGCGGTTCAAACGACTTCAGGTTCATCCCCGCGCTCCGCAGCTCTGCGTTCAGCCGCCGCGCAAACGCGACTGCATGCGGGCCGTCGCCATGCACGCACACGGTGTCGGCGCGGATCGCGACGTCCGTGCCGTCAGTCGCGCGCACGACGCCCTCGCGCATCATTCGCAGGACTTGGGCCACGGCCACATTCTCATCGGTGATCAGCGCGCCCGCAGCGGACCGGGGCGTCAGCGAGCCATCCCGCTGATAGGAACGGTCCGCAAAGACCTCCTCGGCCACCGCCAAGCCCGCCTCGCGTCCCGCGCGCGCCAGTTCGCTGCCCGCCAGCGCAAACAGCACCAGCGCCGGGTTGACCTCCCGCACCGCCACCGCGACCACGCGGGCCACGCCGGGATCCCGCGCCGCTTGGTTGTAGAGCGCGCCGTGGGGTTTCACGTGCCGCAGCTTACCAAATCGCGCCAGCGCCGCGATCTGCGACGTCACCAACTCCCGCAGCGCCCCGGCCGACAAGCTTCGTTCCACGCGCCCGAAATTCTCCCGGTCTGCGTAACCCGGATGCGCCCCGATCGCCACGCCGTGCCGTAAGGCTAACGCAACGGTCGCCTTCATCGTCGCCTCGTCACCCGCGTGCGCGCCGCACGCGATGTTGGCCGACGTGATCAGCGGCATGAGATCGGCGTCGTGCCCTGCGCCTTCACCGAGATCACAGTTGAGGTCCAGCGTCTTCATGGCTCTCGGTCGCGCAGCTTCAGCGCACTTTCTGGGCCAGTCCTTCGTGCAACAGCGCGAGCACGCGTTCCCGTTGCATCGCCAGCTGGTGCGCCTCCTCCAGCGGCACCTCGGCGAACCGCAGTCGGTCGCCCGGCCTGAGCTGCGCCACCAACGGCAGATCCACGGCAATCACATGCGCCGCCATTGGATAACCCCCGAGCGTCTGCGCGTCCGCCATCAACACGATCGGCTGGCCATCGGGTGGCACCTGCACGGTGCCGGGCGCGACCGCCGACGACACGAGTTCCCCTCCGCCACCGATCCGCACGAGCTTCGCCGCCCCGAGCCGGATGCCCATGCGGTCGGATTGCGGCAAAATCTTGAACTCCGCCGCGAACAGCGCCCCGCCAAATTCGTCCCGCTGCGCACCCGCCACCACGCGCACCGTCGGTGACGCGGAATAATCCGGCAGGATCCGCGCATCGATGCGCCAGTGGTCATGGACGCGCCTCACCGCGTTGGCCGCCGATACAACGTCATCGTCGCGCAGCGCCCGGCCCTGTAAACCGCCAAATCCGCCGCGGAGGTAGGTGCTGCGGCTCCCGAGCACCGGCGGGACATTGATTCCCCCGGCCACGGCCAAATAACCGCGGCAGCCGCGACGCGCCGCCCCGAGTTTCAGCCGCTCCCCCGCGTGCACGAACCGGGGCTGCCAGGCCACGAGGCCTTCGAACTCCGCGCCGCCCAGCGCCACCCACGTGTCCGCGGAAAAAACGAGTTCGGGCCCCAGCAGCGTGCACTCGAGCGCCGCCGCGTCCTCGGGGTTCCCCACGAGCAGGTTCGCCACGCGCAGCGCCACGGGGTCCATCGCCCCACCCAGCGGCACGCCGGCGGCCCGGTGGCCGGTGCGACCAAGGTCCTGCACCGTCGTCAGCATCCCGCTGCGAATGACGGTTATTTCCATGCGGCAAACTCCTCCGCCGTGATCGAGCGGAATTTCACGCGATCGCCCACGCGCAGCAGCGCCGGCTCCGTCGCGTCGGGCCGGAACAGCGCCATCGGTGTGCGGCCGATGAGCTGCCAGCCGCCCGGCGTGGCCAGCGGGTAGATGCCCGTTTGCGCCCCGCCGATGCCGACCGAGCCTGTCGGCACGGTCACCCGCGGCGTGGGCCGGCGCGGCGTGTGCAGCTTCGCCGGCAGCCCGCCCAGATAGGAAAACCCCGGCGCAAAGCCGATGGCGTGCACGAGATAGTCCGCGCCGCGGTGCTTGGATACGACATCCTCCGCATCCAAGCCGCAGTGCTCGGCCACCAACCCGAGGTCCGGCCCATGTTCGCCGCCGTAGCACACGGGAATCTCGATGACGCGCGCCACCGTCGCCGGCTTCTTTTTCGCCTCGGCCTCGAGGTTTCGCGAGCGCTCCGCGATGTACCGGCAAACGGTCTCGTAGGGCCGCGCGCCCGCCAGCCGGCCCGGGTCGTAAAATACCGTCACCGTGGCATACGCCGGCACGACGTCGCAAATCCCCGCCGGCCGGTCCCCGCCCAGCAACGCCGTGAGCGCCCGCACCCGGCGCAGCGCCTCTTCGTCGATGCCGGCACCGAGTGCCACCACGACCGCGGAGTCGCCCAGCGGGGTAAACGTCATGCGGCGTTTATCCGGGGAGAGCTGCAACTTGGCAAGAGCCTGCTCTGCCGGCGCCTGAGTTTGCCCACGGATCACACGGAGAACCCGGAAGCCAATCCCCCATCATGCAGTGTTCGTGCTTCCGCTTGTTCCGTGCTTTCTGTGGGCAACATTTGGGAGGTTTGAGTTGAAGTTTCCCGGCAAAACCTTGAGGTCGGGGGTTCCATGCGCCGCGCCATCGCCCTCCCGTTGCTCGCCTCGCTCCTGTTGCTGGGCGCGTGCCGCGAAGCCAAGGTGACGAGCTACCGGGCGCCCAAGGACAAGACCGACGAGTTGCCGCCCGCGATGTCCGCGGGTTCGAGCACCAACGCCCCCACACTGCCCGGCGCGGCCGCGAATCGGCCCGACATGGCCGCCACCGCCGTGCCCACGGCCAGCGGCGCGGACCTGACGTGGAGTGCACCCGAGCGCTGGAAGCCGAAGCCGCCCGCCGCGATGCGCAAGGGCAGCTACGCCGTCTCCGGCGCGGAGGGCGCCGAGGCTGACCTGTCCATCACGGCCTTCCCTGGCGATGTCGGCGGCGAACTCGCCAACGTTAACCGCTGGCGGGGTCAGATCCAGTTGCCGCCGCTCAACCAAGGCGACCTGGCAACCGCGACGACACGACTCACCGCGAATGGCCTGGAGTTTGTCGTCGTCGACTTTGTCAGCCCCTCCGCCAACAAGCCCACCCGCATCCTCGGCGCGATGGTCCCCTACCAGGGCGCCACCTGGTTTTTCAAACTCACGGGCCCCGATGCACTCGTCGCCGCCGCGAAGCCGGAATTCCTGGCCTTCCTGCAAACCGTCCGCCCGCCTGCGCCATGAACGACACGGTCCGCCAGTTTCGGGATTTCTTCGTGTCGCTCCGGCTCACGGTCGTGCTGCTGACGCTGTCGATGCTGCTGATTTTCGCCGCGACGCTCGACCAGGTGAACCTCGGCATCGGCGCGGTGCAGGCGAAGTGGTTCCACAGCCTGTTCGTCCTCTGGCGGCTCCCGCACTCCGACTTCACCCTGCCGGTTTTTCCTGGCGGATATCTGCTCGGCGCCTTTCTCCTCGCCAATCTCATCGCCGCGCACGTTTACCGCTTCCAGCTCTCGTGGAAGAAGTGCGGCATCTTCCTCACGCACCTCGGACTCGTTGTGCTACTGCTCGGCGAGTTTTTCTCGGGCCTGTTGCAGCAGGAGACCCGCATGGAGTTCCGCGAGGGCGAGGCGAAGAGCTACTCGGAGAGCTATGACCGGAACGAGCTCGCGATCCTGAACACGACCGACCCGCAATTCGACACCGTCGTCGCCGTGCCCGAATCGCTGCTGGCGGACGGCGCCGCCATCCAGCACCCGGCGCTGCCGTTCCGCGTCATCACCAAGGCGTATTATCCCAACGCCGCCTTCGCCATGCGCGGCGCCGGCAAGGACGAGCCCGCTTCCCTCGCGACGGCCGGCGTCGGCCCGCAGGTCGTGCTCACGCCGCTGGCCCAGACCTACAAGCAGGATGAGCGCAACACGCCCGCGGCCTTCATCGAACTCGCCGGCCCCGAGGGTTCGCTCGGCACCTGGCTCGTCACGCCACAGTTGCCGGCGCCGCAGACCTTCGACTACGCCGGCCGGACGTGGCGCCTCGCGCTGCGTCCCGAGCGCACCTACCGGCCGTTCACGCTCACGCTCGTGAAGGCCACGCACGATGTCTACCCCGGCACCGACATTCCCAAGAATTTCTCGTCCCGCCTGCGGCTGACCACGCCCGACGGCCGCGTGGACCGCGAGGTGCTCATCTACATGAACAACCCGCTGCGCTTCGGCGGGCTGACTTTTTACCAGCAGACGATGGACAGCGAAACCAACACCTCCGGGCTGCAGGTCGTGCACAACCCCGGCTGGATTATGCCCTACGTCGCCTGCATCCTGATGGCGCTCGGCCTCGTCCTCCAGTTTGGCCTCCACCTCCTCGGCTTCATTGGCAAGCGCACCGCGGCCTCCGCGGCGAAATCATGAAGCGCTTCCTGCCCATCATCCTGGTGATCCTCGCTGCCGGCTGGGCGTTGTCCGGGCTGCGGGAGACGCCGCCGGCTGACGGCTTTGACCTCGCGGCCTTTGGGCGGCTGCCCGTGCTGGTCAATGGCCGGATCAAACCGCTCGACACCGTCGCGCGCACTTCGCTGCTGATCCTCCAGGGCCGCCAGCGCGTCGGCGACCCGGCCGTGCCCGAGCCGCTGGTCGCGTCGCCGACGGAATGGCTGGCTGACCTGCTCTTTGATCCGGCCAAGGCCGACCAGCTGCCCACGTTCCGCATCAGCAGCAGTGACGCCCCTGAACTCGTCGCGCTGATGGGGCTTACGGAAGATCAGCTGCGCATCAAATACTCCGACGCGGCGCTGCGGACGCTGGCGATTTTGGACTTCCTGCCGAGCACCCGCTCGCGATTCTCTTTCGCACAGATCGAGCCCAAGCTCGACGAACTCGACCGGCAGGCCCGCTTGGCCGAGCCGATCGAGGAGCAGCTCCGCTCGCCTTTCCAAAAGCAGGTCATCCGCCTGCGCGACACCCTCGTGCTCTACCAGCGCCTGAAGCACAGCCTGCAGGCGCCCGACAGCCCGGACTTCTTCAACGAGCTGGATCTTTTCCAGAAGGCGCTGCCTGCCGGGGTCGAGGCGGTCCGCGCCCAGCAGGCAGGACAGCCGCACGATGACGCGGCCTTCAAGGCCATGATCCGCCTGACCGAGCGCTACGACTTCATGGACAAGATGGGCTACCTGCTCGCGATCCCGCCCGCGGCCAGCGAACCCAACTCCCTCGCGTGGAAGACCGCCGGCCACGCGCTGCTCGATACCTTCCAGACCGGCCGCGTGGACCCGCAGGTCATCGTGTATGCCGCGCTCGGCCACGCCTGGCGCACGCACCAGCCCGTCGAGTTCAACGAAATCCTCCGCCTCGACCGCGAGCAGCTGGCCACCCGCTACGGTCCGCAGCTCCGCAAGAGCGACATCGAGGTCCGCTTCAACGCCGCCGAGCCGTTCTATCGCTGCATGGTGCTCTACGCGATCGCCTTCCTCCTCGCGATTTGCTCCTGGCTCTTCTGGCCGGATCTCCTGGGCAAATCCGCCTTCGGCCTCGTCGGCCTCGCGTGGCTGCTGGCCACCGCCGGCATCCTCACCCGCATGTGGCTCGAGGGACGCCCGCCCGTCACCAATCTCTATTCCTCCGCCCTCTTCGTCGGCTGGGGTTCAGTCGCGCTCTGCCTGCTGTTGGAGAAAATCTACCGCAACGCCATCGGCTCCGTCGCTGCGGGCATGATCGGTTTCATCACCCTGCTCATCGCGCACCACCTCTCGCTGAGCGGCGACACGCTGGAGATGATGCGCGCGGTGCTCGACACCAACCTCTGGCTGGCCACGCACGTCGTCGTCGTCACCACCGGCTACGCCGCGACGTTCCTCGCGGGTTTCCTCGCGCTGATCTACATCGTCCGCGGCCTCTTCACCAAGTCGCTCGACCAGACCACGGCCGCGTCGCTCGCGCGGATGGTTTACGGCGTCGTCTGCTTCGCCACGCTCTGCAGCCTCGTCGGCACAGTCCTCGGCGGCATCTGGGCCGACCAATCGTGGGGCCGCTTCTGGGGCTGGGATCCCAAGGAGAACGGCGCGCTCATCATCGTGATCTGGAACGCCATCATCCTCCACGCCCGCTGGGGCGGAATGGTGAAACAGCGCGGCCTGATGTGCCTCGCGGTCTTTGGCAACGTCGTCACGAGCTGGAGCTGGTTCGGCGTGAACATGCTCGGCGTCGGCCTCCACAGCTACGGCTTCATGGAGTCGGCCTTCTGGTGGCTGATCGCCTTCGTCGCCAGCCAGCTCGCGATCATCGCCCTCGCCAACCTGCCGCTGGAGAAATGGCGAAGCTTCTGCCCAAAACTGGAAGTTTAAGACTGACTCGGAGAGTATCTCGCGACGATGCGACGCGCGCGACGGGAAGTACGCCGGGTTGGGCGTCGCGTCCGTTGCGTTCGTCGCGAGAGACCGCCTAATTGTCCGTCTTTCTACAGGCCCATCTCCTGGCGGACGAATTTCACGGGCGGGCTGCCATAGGAAATCACCTGGTCGTGGTATTTCTTCAGGTTGAACGCCGCGCCCCACTTCTTCTCCGCCGCGGCCCGCAGGTCGTCATGCTCGATGGTGCCCACGAAATACGTCGAGAGCTGCGTCGAGGTCAGCCGCGCCCGCTTCCACTTGCCCACGGCCTCTCCCTCCTCCTGGAAACCCTGCTTCATCATCAGGGCGAGCGCCTCCTGCTCCGTCATGTGGCCCATGTGGATCTTCTGGTCGATGATCGCGTTGATCGTGGCGCGCAGGCGCATCTTGTATTGCTGCATGCGAACCTCGGGCCCACCGAAGCCGGCCTCGCCCATCACGCGCTCCATATAAACGGCCCAGCCTTCGATGAAGCTGCCGCTGGCGAACAGCGCGCGCACCAGCGTCGGGGCCTTGAATTCGTTGGCGTGGGCCAGCTGCAGGTAGTGCCCCGGCATCGCCTCGTGCACCGTCAGGTCGTGCAGCATGTATTCGTTGTATTCGCGGTAAAACGAGGCCTTCCGCTTCTCCGGCCAGTCCGCCGGCGTCGGCGCGATGGCAAAGAACGTCTCGCCCTGCGGCTCCAGCGCCCCGGGCGGCTGGCAATACGCGACCGCCGCGCCGCGATTGAACTCGGGCGCAACAATCACCTTCACCGGCGTCGCCGGCACCGTCACCAGGTCATGGCGGCGCACAAAGTCCGTCGCGTTTTTCAGGATTTCCGAGGCGCGCGGGACGATCGTCGTGTCGGTCAGCGCGTTCTGCCCGAGATGGTCGAGCACCGCTTTGATGACCGCCGCGTGGTCCGCGGGCTGTGCGGCGCCGGGGGCGCCGAGATGATACAAGTCGTAGAGCCCCTTTGCCGTAACATACATCTCGTCCGTGGTCTTCGTCAGCTCCGCTTCGGCGCGGGCGATGATGACCTCGGGCGAGAGATCGGAATTCAGGGCGAAATGCAGCTTCTGGCGATAGAGCTTTTCGCCGAGGCGAAAGTCCCCGGTGGAGCGCGGCAGCAAGTCGCGCTTGAGCCAGTCACGGTAGGCCGTGAGGGCCGTCACCGCCTTGGCCTGCACCGGCGCGATTTCGGCGCGCAGCTCGGGGGCCTGCTTGAGCAGCGGCTCCAGCTCGTCGCGGATAAGTCCGATTGCGCCGCCCATCTGGTCATACGCGGTCTGCGTCGCAATCGATGGCGGGTTCTTCAAGTTGGCCTTCGCCTGTTCCACGACCGCGGGCATCGCCGCCAGCCGCAGCGCGATGTTGTGCAACCGCTCCCGGACCGGCTGGGTTTCGCGGGCGGTCAGCTCGTAAATGCAGTCGGCAAAACTGCCGTTGTAGAAGCGCGGGTTGTTCTCCTGGGGACGCAGCTGCTCGAGGGTGAACAGGCGGTATTCCAGATTGGAGTGGAGCATCTGGAAATCGATCCGGTTTGCCCCCGTGAGCGTGGCCTGGTCAATCGCGTCCAGCGCCGCGAGCTGCTGGCGGGCGATCGCCGCCGAGTGCTGCAACGCCCCGGCGCTGTAGTCGCTCAGCTTTCCGTCGTAGCGGTGGTCACCAAGCTGCGTGGCCTCTTCCGGGTTGAGTCGAAGGTAATCCTCGATGGCGGAATGCGCGATGGATTCAAAAGCGGTGTCTGCGGGGGTGGCGGCAAGCCGGAGTGCCGGAACAGCCATGAAACTGAAAACAGCCAGACCAAGGGGCACGATTTTCATGCGCGCGAAGCTGAACAACGGACGGAACGAGGACGAATAAATTCCGTGCCTCGCCGCGACGGAGAGGGCGTCTCGCGACGGGCACGACGGACGCGACGCTCCGGCGGCTCGACCGTCGCGTCGTCGCGAGCCTACTTGCCCAGCATCTCCTCGGCGTGCGCGAGGGCGCTCTTGGCCTTGCTGTCGCCCAGCATGCGGGCGATCTCGGACACCCGGGCCTTCCGGCTGGCCTGGATGGGCTCGATTGTGACGACCGCTCGGTCCTTGGACTGGTCCTTCGTGACGACCAGATGACACGTCGCCTGCGCCGCGACCTGCGGCAGGTGCGTCACGCAGAGCACCTGGTGATTCCTCGCGATGCCAGCCATCTTCTCGCCGACCACGCGGCCGATCTCGCCGCCGACGTTCGCGTCCACCTCGTCGAAGACGAGCAGGGGCACCTCGTCGAGGTCGGCCAGCACGGTTTTCAACGCGAGCATCACGCGCGCCAGTTCGCCGCTCGACGCCACGCGGTTCAGCGGCAGCGGCGCCTCACCGACGTTCGGGGAGAACAGGAATTCCGCGCCGCAATCCCCCGTCGGGCCCAGCTCCGGCAGAGGCACCACGCGCACCGAGAAATCCGCCTTCTTGAAGCCCAATTGCGCGATGCCCTTTGCCGCGACCCTAGCGAGGTCCCTCGCCGCCTTCTCGCGCAACCCGCGCAAGGCGGTTGCTTCCTTTTTCGCCGCGCGGTGAGCGTCGGCGATCTGCTTTTCCAGCTTCGCCAGCGTGCCCTCGAGGTCGCCCTGCACTTCGAGCCGCCGGCGCAGCTCGTCGCGGGCCGCCAGCACCGCCGGCAGTTCGCCGCCGTGTTTGCGCTTCAGTTCCAGCCACGTGTCCATTCGCTCGGTCAATTGCTCCGCCTGCTCGGGATCGAACTGCAGTTGCTGTCCGAGCGCTGAGAACTCCGCGCCGAGATCGTTCAGCTCCACCGCCGCCGACGCCAGCCGCTCCGCCAGCGGCTTGCTGGCCGCGTCGATCTCCTCGAGCTGGCGCGCCTCGCGCAGCAGTGCCGCGACACGCGTCTGCACGCCTTCCTCGCCCGTCAATCCCGTCGCGAGCGCCTGCGACAGCTCGATCAGTTCCTGCGCCCGGCTCATTCGTGCGAAATCCCGCTCCAACGCCTCGATCGCCTCAGTGGTCAGGTCGAGCGCTTCGATTCGCGTCAGCTGATTCTGCAAAAACGCGATCTGATCCGGCGCCATCCGCGTCACCTGCGCAATCCGCTCCCGCTCGGCCACGAGGTCGCGCCACGCGCGGTAGGCCGTCTGGTAAGCCGCCAGCGCGTCGCCCGCGCGGCCGAACAGGTCGAGCATTTCCAGCTGGAAGCTTTCCTTGAGCAGGCGGCGCGGCTCGCTCGGCCCGTGGAAATCCACCCAGTGCTCGCCGAGCTGCTGCAGCACCGACAGCGTCGCGAGGCTGCCGTTTACGGTGATCTTCGGCGCCTTGTCGCGCGGGAGGCTGCGCTTAAGAATCAGGACGCCATCCTCGCATGAAGGCAGCTCCAGCCCCACCAACACCGCATCGATCTTCCGTGAGTCGGTGAAAAATAGCGCCGCCTCCGCCTCCGCCGCGGGCGCGCCCTGCCGGATGATGGTTTTGTCCGCCCGTTCGCCGGCCAGGAGGCTCAGCGCCCCGAGCAGGATGCTCTTGCCCGCACCGGTTTCGCCCGTGACCGCGGTGAAGCCCGCCTCGAAATCCAGCGCGACCTCCTCGAGGAGCGCGAGATTCCGGATGCGGAGCGATTGCAGCATGGCGGTTACCGATGAACAAGCGGGCGGCACACGTCAAAGCCACTTCTAACGGAAATTAGCCGCGAAGAGGCACAAGAAGCACAAAGATGACGTCGATAGAACCGAACTTTCTTGTGCCTTGTTGTGCCTCTTCGTGGCCATCTCCGGCTGCAATTCGGCTCGCCACCCAAATTGGCCGCCGCAGATTTTGCCCCATGCTCAACTTGACCGGCCAGCGCATCTTCGTCACCGGCGGGAGTCGTGGCATCGGCCGCGCAGCTGCGCTGCTGGCCGCCGAGGCCGGGGCAGATGTCGCCGTTGGCTACGCCCGCGACCGGGCGGCCGCGCTCGCGACCGTGAAGAAAATCGAGGCCCTCGGCCGCAAGTCGCTCGCCGTCCAGGCGGATGTCACCAACGAGTCCGAAATCAAGGGGGCCGTCGACCGCGCCGCCGCGGCGCTGGGTGGGTTGAGTGGACTCGTGGTCTCCGCAGGGATTTTCGACGGCAAGCCCATCGAGGAGATGTCACTCGAGCTCTGGAACCGCGTGCTCGCGACCAACCTCACTGGTACCTTCCTTGCGGTGAAGGCCGCCGTCCCGCACCTGAAGAAAGCCGGCACCGGTGGCATCGTCATCTACAGCTCCACCGCCGGCCAGCGCGGCAGCGACCCCTATTCGGCCTACGCCACGAGCAAGGCGGGCCAGATCATGTTCATGAAGAGCATGGCCAAGGAACTCGCGCCGGCGAAGATCCGCGTCAATTGCGTGGCGCCCGCGTGGACCGACACGGACATGGCCCAGGATTCCTTTGCGCGAATCGGGCGCGACAAAATCATCGCGGGGTTTCCCCTCGGCCGCATCGGGCGGCCCGAGGACATCGCCGGCGCGACCGTCTACCTGCTTTCGCCGCTCGCGGAGTTTGTGACCGGCATGACGCTGACAGTGGATGGTGGCATGGACATGCGCGGGTAACCCGCCGACCTGCCGAGCGTCTAGGAGGCACGCACCCCACCCCGATGCCCTCGTTGGCTCCGTCATGTTCCTGGCCCTCCTGATCCTGGCCGCTCTCCCGGCCAGCCCGTCACCGGACGCCTTGAGCCAGGCGGCCGACATGGCGGCCGAGTCCCGGGGCCGGGCCGTGACGATGAAGCGGGTGGAGGTGACCGCCTCGGTGCTTGGCTCGATCGGCGTCAACTTCGCGATGAACAAGGCGGACGCCAGCGATCCCACCGCGACCATTTACTGGGCCACGGTTGTCGACGTCATTCCCGGCAGCACGGCCGAGAAAGCCGGATTCAGTCCCGGAGATGAGATCGTCCGGCTCAACGAGCAACTCGTCCGCGGCCTCACCCTCGTTGAATTCCTCGCCCTGATCCAAAAGGAACGCCTCCGCGGCGACCTGAAGTGGAAGGTGCGCCGCGGCCTGCTCGGGCTCGAGCACCTCGTGGTCTTCAACGGCAAACCCGCAGCCAAAAGCAACGCGCACTGACCGCGCCGCATGCGCGACCGGCGCCGGCAGTTACATTACCCGGGAGAGGCCTCACTGGCGGTCGTCCGGCGGCCCAAGTTCACCGTAATCTTACAAACAGTTCCGCCCGGCCCGGCCGATTGGACACGAGGCGACTGGCAGCTCCGGCGCCGACCGCACGCACATTTTGAACCCATGGCCCGCATCATCCTGATCGACGACGACCAGCCCTTTCGCGACATGTTGTGCGGCGTGCTGACTCAGGAGGGACACGAGGTGACCGTGGCCGGCAATGGCTTCGACGGACTGGCGCTGTTTCGGCAGCAGCAGGCCGACCTGATTCTCACCGACATCGTCATGCCTCACGGCGGCCTGCCCACGATCCGGGTTTTGCGCGAGCAATTCCCCACCCTGCCGATTATCGCGATCTCCGGCAGCCGCGCGCCCCTCGCGATCGCCGGCGCGCTGGGCGCCACGCAGTTGATTGCAAAGCCGTTCGCCCTGCAGGAGCTCATTTCCGCGATTGAGAACGCGGTCAAGAAACCCGCTGCAGGGCAAGCCTGACTCCCGCCGTCAGGGTTTGCGCGCCGATTGCAAGGTTCGCGTCAAGGCGTCCATGTCCGGCGGGTTTCGAGGAAACCTGGGCACGCCCTGCGGCAACACGATCCAAGGTTGGGCATCGTCCGTCCAGATATGCACCTCAGGTTGCAGTGCGGGCGAACTGTCCAGCGTTCCCGCGTAAATCGTCGCGTAGTCGCTCGGTCCGAGCTGTTCGCTCCAGAGGGCCGTGAGGCATTCGGGGCACCGGAGAATGTTTCTCTTCCGGCCGTCGGCGCGGGCCCGGACGTAGGGCTTGGGCTGCCCACGCGTGGGGCGGATCGTCCCGGCCGGCACCCGCAGGGCGAGGACGAAGGCACTCCCGGTCGCGGTCTGGCAGTCCGCGCAATGACAGGCGTAGAGCATGATCGGCTCGCCGCTGAATTCGTAGGCCACCGCGCCGCAGAGGCAGGCTCCAGTCATGCGCGACTCAGACATGGTCGGTTCCCGCCGCTCAGTTGGCGCCGATGGCCTTGACGATGGCCTGGAAATTCTCGCCCGGCGGACGGGAATTGTAAGTCCAGTGGCCCGCGTTGTCCGTGCCGCGGCAGAGGATGGCTCCCTTGGTCCAGTGCACATTGAGCGACCGGACGTTCGTGGGGCAGTAGCGGATGGTCAGCCCGCAGCGGCGGCGGTCGGAGCCGTTGGGGTCCGAGCCGTGGGCCAGCATGTCGGCGTGCAGTGAAAATTGGCCCGCCCGGAGCACATCGTAAACCGGCTCGCCCATTTGCGCGGTGTTCTCGATCTCCTGATTGAGCACCGCCTGGTCCTTGGCGACCTCGCGCCACTTCAAGTGGCCCTGGCGGTGCGTGCCGGGCAGGAACTTCATCGCCGCGTTGCTGCGGTCGGCGTCGTCAATCGCCAGCCACACCGTGACGGTACGCGCGGGCGTGAGCGGCCAGTAGGACGCGTCCTGGTGCCAGGCCACCTTGCGGGGATCGTGGGCGAGCTTGCAGAAGAAATGGCTGCCCCAGCAGATGAAGTTCGGACCGAGGATGTCCTGCACGTAGTCGAGGATGATCGGGTTCGTCACGATGTCGTAGAGCCCCGCGCAATGGACGTGGAAGCCGTTGATCGAATACGCATCGAGGTCGCTGCGGGCCTGCTGGACCTTCGTGAGCAGGTCGTCGAAATACGCGCGGTTCCGCGCCGCCTCGGCCGGGGTGAAGGCATCCAGCGGCATCACATAGCCCGACTCGTTGTAGGTCGCGATCTGCGCCGGCGTCAGGCGACGCGGCGAGGGATTCACGGTGGGCAGGAAACTCAGGTCACGCTCTTCCTTGGCGAGGGAAACAGGCATGGGAGAAATCCGTAGGGGATGGCGCGGTGGTGGTCTACCTTCAAATCGTCAGGTTGCCGGCGGCATCCCAGGTCGCGCCCGGATTCCACGCGACTTCCCAATGATAGCCGTCGGGGTCCGTGAAATAGCCGGCGTGGCCGCCCCAGAACACATCCTGCGCGGGCTTGACGATCTTCCCGCCCGCCTGCTCCGCGAACGCTAGCACCTGCGCGACCTGCTCCTTTTGGCGGACGTTGTGGGCGAGCGTGATGCCCGAAAACCCCGGCCGCGGCTGCACGTCGGGCCCGATGTCCTCGGCCAGCTTGTCGATTGGATAAAGCCCGAGCAGCACGCCGGAGGTGGTGGTAAACCACGCGATTCCGTCCGTCTCCTTCGCCTTGGTCTGGAATCCCAGGCCGTCGCGATAAAACCGGAACGAGGCGGAAAAGTTTCTCACGCCGAGCGTGAGGATGCTGAGGCGGGGTTCCATGGGGAAGATAGGGTGAGCGGAGTTGGATGCAGCCGCGCGTGCAAGCTCAGTCTTAGGGATCAGTCGCCGACGTGGGAGTGCGGTGGCGATCCTGAATTATTTTCCACAGCGAGGCGAACGGCCCAAACGAAAATCGCCAACCCAAGCGCCACCAAGGCCAGGATCTGCGCGGAGCTTAGCCCCGCCGCCGGCGTATCTCCCCGGTAAAAATCCACCACCAAGCGCACCAGTCCGTAACCCGCGAAATAGGCCAGGCACACTGATCCCGGCGGGACGGTTTTGGCCCGGACTCGCGGCAGGAGAACCAGCCCAAGGAAGGCCGCGAGCACAAAATCCCCCGTGGCCTCATAGAGCTGGGTGGGATGCAGCGGGAACCCCAGCAACCGGGCCGGAATTTCCGACTGAGGGTCGTGGAAGACCACGGACCACGGCAGAGGCGACGCCACGGGTCGACCGTAGCAGCACCCGGCCAGGAAACAGCCCAGCCGGGCAATGCCATGGCATACGGGAACCACGACAAACACAAAATCCAAGAGGTGGAGAAAATGTCCCGGCCGCAGCTTGGTAAAGAGCCAGACGCCTGCCACTACACCCGGCAGGACGCCGAACGTGGGCAGCCCTTCGGCGGAAAAATCCCAACGGCCGGCGCCTGGCAGCCGCAGACCCACGGCCAGCAGCCATCCGCCGACCATCCCCATGAAGACGATGAGGTTGGTCAGCAGCCAGAAATCACCCCGCCCGCCGAACTCCATTCGGGGCTCGAGGGACTTGAAATACCATAGCGAGACCAAGGCGGCAATGCCCAGCAGGACAACATAGCTGCTGAGCGGCCAGGTCCCGATGCGAAACAGAACGGGGTGCACCTATTGGTGGACCTCGCCGCTGCCCGTGATGTGAAAACGCACGGTTTGGATAATGCCGAAATAAGTGAAGTCCGGTTCGTCGTTCTTTTTAATATCGTAGAGTTCCAAGGTAACAATCCAATGCCCCCGCTCCGTTGGAACTCCCTCGATCGTGGAACCGTTGTCCGAGAAGTGCATTCCTGGGGGCAATTCTCCCGTTAGAACCCGGTGATTAGCCGTCCAACCGACATTGGAGGGCACAATCTCGGCCCGACAACCCTGGACATAAAGTGGACTCCCAACCGTGCCGGAAACGTCCAGATCGGAGGCCTTGTTGGTGTTGCCGTCACGCCAGGTTGAGTTACCGCCCCATCCGGTAAGTCCGTACATCCCCGGTGCGCGGGGGGCCTCATGACGCGTGGGGGTGGCGCAACCGAGCCAATGGGCCGCCGCCACGATCAACGCGGCATTGAGCGCAAACAGGGTGAGGTTGAGGGGACGGGTGATTTTCATGAGGGAGCTAAGGTGTGGTTGAATCGGGACTGCTGTTCTTCCTGAAAAATTGGGCAATGTTGGGCAGGTAGGCGCTCTTCAGATCGTGGGCGGCAAAGATGGTCTTGTCCGCATGCAGGCTCTGCCCGGCATAGTCCGGACCCTTGAGCAGCCGGTATTCCACGGTCTTGCCATCCCCACCCTGGTGATTGCCGGTCAGCACATTAGCATAATGCTCGGCCGAGGTCAGGAGTGGCGCGACGTTCACGCCACCCATGGGCGAAACATAGCTGAGTGAACTGCCGACCGGAATCGCGTCACCCGGGTTGATCCAGACGACGATGCGTTTGACCCGGCCGGAATCGATGAGGTTTTGGTAACCGGCCTGGTTGATGAGGGACCGGTCACCGCCCACGACATTCAACTCATCCACCTTGATCACGCCGCGCTTGATCAGCGCCTCGGCAATCGTGGCGCCGTTACTGTGGGCGATGAGCCGGTCGAATTGGGTGCCGTTCAATCGCTCAATCAGCTGTTTCCCGTAAGGGGTGTTGAGCGTGTATTCGCCCACCGTCAGGTTATCGAGCAGGCCCCGCATCGCCTCATGCGCGGTCTTGGAGTCGGCACTGGCGAAAATGGCGCCCTTCTCATACGGATGCCCGGAGAACGGGCTGTTGGCTCCGCCCAGGCTGGACTCCCCCTCGTCCTGCGGATCGAACAGGCCCAGCAGGATGCCCTCATGGATGTGCGGGGGCACCGGCGGAGGCGGGACCACGATGTGGTCGGTTTCCACCATCAGGCGCTCCAGCTGCGCGTTGTGATACTGCCGGTCGTTGTCGATGACCTTGTCACGCTCGGCAACCATGCGCTGCTGCTCCGCCGCCCGCTCTCGATCCTGACGCTCGATTTCCGCGATCCGCCGCATTTGCTCGTCGCGCGCCCGTTGCTGCTCGAGGGCGAGATTTTGCTCGGCCTTCTTCAGGTTGTGCAGGGCCTCGTCGTTGTCCGGATTTTCCTTGAGCGCCTTTTTGTAAAATGCGATCGCGGACTCCCATTTGCCGTTCCGGTACCATTTGTTGCCCCGGTCAACATAGTCGTCGGACGCCTCCGCGAGATCCTTCAGTTCCAACTCCTCCTTGGTCGGCGGTGGCGGACCCACCGGCTGGACATAGTAGCTTCCGCCGCCACCGACGGGAGACGATGAAGGCGTGGGCGGCGCCGTGCCGAGTGAACCGTTGAACCAGCTGTCATCATTGCCCAAACCTCCGAGACACGTGCCGGCGAAGCAGGTGAAGAAAAATGCCGTCAGAGAAGTGCGCATCCCCATGATAGGGTTCTATGGAGCAGCCTAGGCTGCCCTGCCGTTTGGCGACGCGCCCCAAGCTATGCAAAAGGAATGGGGCTTCCTACGTAGTTTTGCACTGCCCCAAACCGAGCCCATTGACCGAGATTCAAACTTCAGCGTCCCACCGGCGGGTGATCTGAGGAATGCTCGCGCTGTTCCGCGACCTCGCGCACGACGCGGGTCCAGGGCAGCGCCCGCAGGCGCTGGGCGGGGATGGCCTTGCCCGTCACCTCGCAGGTGCCGTAGACGCCCGTATCGATCCGCGTCAGGGCGGCGTCGACTTCGGCGAGGGTGTTTTCTTCGAGCCGCAGCTCCGCCAGCAGCAACTCGTGCTCGAGTTTGTCGCTGACGGTGTCGACGGGCTCGGTGGAACCGCCGACGGAAGTCGCGGCCGACGCCAACTGGTGCTGGCGGGTCTCGGCGCCAAGCCGCCGGCGCAGCGCCAGCAGCGTCCGATGATGCCAGGCCCACGCGGGTGGCACGTGGGGTTTGGGCGAAGTGGCCGACTTGGGAGCCGGCGACGAATTACCATTCACCGACGAGGCGGGCTTGGGGTTTGACATGGGGTTTGGGGGTTGAGCCACGCTGGGCTGAATCTAGACCCGCCCGGCCCGGGCGACTCAGCGGAATTTGCCAAGTCCTCCGCACCCCTTGCCCGGCCCGGCGCGCCCGCCGGGAGACCGCTGCGCGGCACGGATGCGCGCGGCAATTTTCGCCCAGAAATTCACAAGTTTCGCCGAGCGCGACGGCGGCAAGGGGAATAGAGTCAAGGCGGCCGGCGCATTTGCCGGTCCCACCGCACCATGCCCAAAAAGATCGTCATCCTGCAGGGCCACCCGGACCCGACCCAGAAACATTTCGGCCATGCGCTGGCCGACGCGTATGCACGCGAGGCGACGCTGACCGGGCACGAGGTCCGGCGCGTCGAAGTGGCGAAACTCAACTTTCCCTTCCTACGCAGCAAACGCGAATGGACGGACGGACCGCTGCCGGCGGGACTGCGGGACGCCCAGGCGGCGATCGCGTGGGCGGATCACGTCGTGCTCATTTTCCCGCTCTGGCTCGGCATGATGCCGGCCCTGGTGAAGGGCTTCCTCGAGCAAGTGCTGCGGCCGGGCTTCGCGTTCCGGTATGACGCCCACCACTCGCTCACAAAGGGGCTGAAGCACAAATCCGCCCGTGTGATCATGACCATGGGCATGCCGGCGCGGTGGTATCGAAGTTTTTTCCGTGCGGAGGGCCTCAAGGGCATGGAGCGCAGCATTCTCGGCTTTTGCGGGCTGCGACCGATCCGCGAGACCTTCATCGGCCTCGTTGAGGACAAGAGCGCCGCGTCCCGGCAGAAATGGCTCGGACGCATCGGCGAGCTGGGTCGCAAGGCCGCCTAGCCGGGCGGGAAATGGCTCGGCGGCGCCATGCGCCCTGCTGGCGCGGGCCTTGACCTCGGGAAGTGGCCCTGTTTCGTTCGCCCGCCTTCTTTTGGCGACCCCGACTCCGTAATGCCCACTGTCCAGCGCAGCCCCGCTCCTGACGCTTCCAATTCGCGCGATTCCTCGTCTCCCGTGGACGGCGTCTCGCGCTGGCAGCTTGCACTGGAGGGCGCCAACGAAGCCGTCTGGGACTGGAATTTCACCAGCGGCGTCATCTTTCACGACGAGAAATGGGCCCGCATGCTGGGCTACGAGTCCGCGGAGATCGACGCCTCGTTCGAAGGCTGGCGCCAGCTCGTGCATCCCGACGACCTGGCGACCTGCGAGCAGGTCAAAAACGACCACTTCGCCCAGCGCCTGCCTCTCTACCAGGCGGAATACCGCATGCGGACCAAGTCCGGCACCTGGCATTGGATCCTCGACCGCGGCAAGGTCGTGGAACGCGGCCCGGACGGACGGCCCCTCCGGATGGTCGGCACGCACGCGGATATCACCACCCGCAAGGATCTCGAACACCGCCTGCGGCGGTCGGACGAACTCGCCGATCAGGTCAGCCGACTCGCGCGCATCGGCGGCTGGGAGGTCGACCTGTATACGAAGCGCGTGACGTGGTCTCGCGAGGTTCACCGCATCCACGAGGCGGCCGAGGGCTACCAGCCCACCCTCGACGACGTCCGCTGGCTGTTCCCTCCCGGTTACCTTGAATCCATCGAGCAGGACGATCCGAACGGGCGCGTCGACATGTTCGACCGCGAGCTGCCGCTGGTCACCGCGAAGGGCCGCCACATCTGGGTGCGCGTGCTTGGCCGCACGGAAATCCAGGAAGGCCGGCCGGGGCGCGTGCACGGAGCGTTGCAGGACATCACCGCCCAGCACCAGTCCGAAACGGATCGCCGGCAGCTGGAGCTGCAGCTCTTCCAGGCGCAGAAAGTGGAAACGCTGGGCACGCTGTCCGGCGGCATCGCGCATGATTTCAACAACCTGCTGACGGGCATCCTCGGCTTCCACGAGCTCGCGAGCGATTCGATCCCGGCGGATCATCCGGCCCGCGCGTGCCTCGCCGAGGCGCAGCACGCCAGCCTGCGCGCGCGCGAGCTGGTCGAGCAGATCCTCACCTTCAGCCGCCAATCCGCGAAGACCGAGCACGGCGCGATCGATCTCGGCCTGGTGGTTGAGGAAGCCCGGCGCTTCCTGCGCGCGACCCTGCCGTCCAACATCAACATCGAGACCGCGGTGGATCCCGATTGTCCCAACGTCCTGGCCGATGCCACGCAGATTCACCAGGTCATGCTCAACCTGGGTTCCAACGCCGCCCACGCGATGCGCCGGCACGGCGGCACGCTGCGCATCAGCCTGCAACCATGGGAAATCGAGCACGACCAGAGTGTCCGCCTGGGCGACGTGCACCCCGGCCGCTACGTGCGGCTTTCGCTGTCCGACACGGGCCACGGCATGGATGAGAAAACCCAGCGCCGGATCTTCGAGCCGTTCTTCACGACAAAAAACACCAAGGAAGGCACCGGACTCGGCCTCGCGGTCGTGCACGGCATCCTGAAGGCCCACCGCGGCGCGATCAGCGTCGAGAGCGAGGTGGGCGCCGGCACGACGTTCCATGTTTATCTCCCCACCGGCTCGGCCGACCGCTCCGCCGAGATCCCTGCTGGCACACCGGTGCCGCACGGCGCGGGCGAGCTGGTCTGCATCGTGGACGACGAGCGCATCGTGAACCGCTACACCAAGGCCGCGATCGAAAAGCTCGGCTACCGGACCATCGCGTTTGGTTCGGCCGAGGAGTGCCTTTCCGCCTGGCAGGGTCAGTTGCCGGACTGCCGCGTGCTCGTGACGGACCAGGCCATGCCGGGCTTGCAGGGCACGAAGCTCGTCATGGTGATGCGCAAGCTCATCCCGGTGCTGCCCGTCGTCATCATGTCGGGTTATTTCTCGAAAATCTCGTCCGCGGAACTCGAGGAAATCGCGCCCGTGGAACTGCTGGCCAAGCCGTTCACGACGGAGCAACTCGCGCACGCGATTCACCGCGCGCTGCACCCGCCGGAACCCGTGCCGCCCAACTAACCGCGGGCCGTCCCGCGTCAGCCGCCACCTCAGGCCCGCAGCAGTTGCAGCACAGCCGCCGGATCCTGGTTCGCCTGCGCCAGCATCGCGGTGCTCGCCTGCACCTTGATGTTGTATTTGGCGTAGGCGGTGGACTCGGTGGCCACGTCGACGTCGCGGATGCTGGAAAGAGATGCGGTGAGGTTCTCGCCCTCGACCGACAGTTTCGCGGCGGTCATTGAAAGGCTGGAATCCGCAGCGCCGAGGGTCGCTTGTCCGGCGCCAAGTTGCTGGGTGGCGCTGTTGACTGTGGCGAGGGCCGTGGGATCAGAGAGCTGCAGCGTGTAGGCACCCGTGCTGTCCTGGCCGATGAGGCCGAGCATGCTGCCGGTCCGGAGATTCACGTCGGGAATTGTCAGTGTCTCGCCACTGGTGTCGCCCACCGTGAGGGTCTGGCCGCCGGACGCCGTCGCGCCGAAAAGCGCCACGCCGTTGAACGAGCCGAGAGGCTGCGTGACGTCCGTGGTGCCGCCGATCTGCGCGGTGGTTCCGCCAATCGTGGCGCGCAACTGGTCCTGGAGGGACGAGAATTCCTGCTGGTAAAGCGCGAGATCGGAAGCGCTCTTCGTGGGGTCCTGGGCCATGCCGGCCAGTTCTCCGAGGCGGGAAAGGACGTTGCCCATGCTGCTCAGGAAACTTTCGCCCGACTGCACGGAGGAGACCGCGTTCTGCACGTTGGTGCTGGCGGCGCTGAGGCGCAGGTTCTGGGCGTCGAGCTTGGAGGCCAGCGCCAGGCCGGCGGAGTCGTCGGCGGGCGTGACGATCTTCGTGCCGGAGGAGAGTCGGCTCAACGAACGGTTCAGCAGGTCGGAGGCGCGTTCGAGGGCGCTGGCGGAGTTGAGGGCGGAAAAATTGGCGGGAAGGACGCTCATGGCAGTGGGTCAGGTTTTGGACGGGGTGATGGCGGACTTGGCCGGCAGTGCGGGCAGCGCCCCGGTCGGCGGCGGGCGCACGGCGGCGGCCTGGTTGCTCGCGGCGATGGTGGTGAGGACTTCCTTGCGGAAGATCGGGACGTCACGGGGCGCCGCGATGCCGATCTTCACGCTGTCACCGTCAATCCGCGTGATGCGGATCTCGATGTTGTCACCGATGATGATCGACTCGTTGATTTTGCGGGAGAGGACGAGCATGGCGGACTCAGGCTGTGCGGGCGATGCTGGAGGCCTGCGGGTTTTCCACAAGGGAATGATGCGCGCTGTAGCGCGAGTAATTGGAGATCACGAGCTGCCGGCCGGTGCGGGTGCGGCGGTTGACGACGACCGGGCCGATGAGGTTCACGGTGGCCTCGACGGGCTGCTGGCGGCGGAGCGTGACGATGTTGAGAATCATGGCCTCGGCGGGCGTGCGGAGGTCGAGCTGGGCGGCGTCCTCGTCGAAGATCTCGGGTTCATAGCCGGGAATGATCCCGCCCGGCTCGATCACGATGAAGTGCAGGACCTCGGGGCCGTGGAGCTTCATCCACAGGAATGGGAGATGATCGGGCAGATACAGCAGCTCGGCCCGCTGGTACGCGCCGAAGCCGATCAGGCCGTTGGGCAGGATGAGCTCGTTCGCCGGGGGCGGATCGAAATCGGTGGGATAGACGTCAGGGAGGACTTTCATGGCCGGGAATTATTTCAGGTAGTCGAGCAGGGAGACGCTCATGATGTTGGCGGCGGAGGACAGGGCCGCCTTGTAGGCGGTCTGCGCCTGGTTGAGTTTGACGACGGTGCTGGGCAGGTCGGCGTCGGTGGACGAGGAAATCAGCGAGTCGAGGCTCGTGCCGCGGTCCGTCAGCTCGGCCTGCGCGGCCTGGATGCGCGTCTGGACGCCGCCGACGTTGGCGATGGAGGAAACCAGCACGTTCTCCCCGGTGGTGAGGCCGGCCTGCGCGGCTGACACGGCGCTGGTGCTGCCGCTGTTGAGGGCGTCACGGAGCGAGACGAGGCTGTTGATAAAATTACCCAGGCCGGCGTTCGTGGTGCCGTCGGTCGAAGGGTTGATGCTGCTCGTCTCGGAGAGATTGACGGAGGTCTGCCCGGCATTGCCGGCATACGTCACGCCGGTGATCTGGCCGCTGGCATCGCGGGCGATGGTGAACGGCGGCGTGCTGAGGGCCGTGCCGGAGTAGAGGTAATCGCCGTTGAAGGTGGAATTCGCGGTCTGCACGGCCTGCTCGATGAGCTGGTTGGTCTCGGTCGCGTAGGACTGCATGGCGTCGGTGCCGAGGGTGCCGGTGCCGAGAGTGGCGAGTTCGCCGGCGCGGTCGGAGACCTTCTTGATCGACTGCAAGCCGGCATAGGAGGCCTGGCTGACGGCGAGCGCCCGGCTGGCGTTGTCCGTGAACTGGGCGACCTCGCGGCGGGAGCTGGTCAGGTTCAGCACGCTCGTGACGGCAGCAGGATCGTCCTCCGGGTTTGTGATGCGCTGGCCCGAGGAAACCTGGGCCTGCAGCCGCGCCTGCTGCGTGTTCAGCTGCTGGATCTGGCGGACGATGTTGTCGGAGATGGTACTGCTGGCGATGCGCATGGGGGGAAGGGATTACTTGCCAAGCTGGTTGACGACGTTGTCGAGCAGGTCGTCAACGATGGTGAAGACCCGCGACGAGGCCTGGAAGGCGCGCTGGTATTTCTGGAGATCGGCCAACTCCTCATCGAGGGAGACGCCGCTCACGCTGTCCCGCTGCGAGCGGACCAGCGTCTCGATGTTCGATTGGTTGGTGACCTGGGAATTTGCGCCCGAGAGCGACTGGCCGAGGCTGCCGACGCTGTTCGCGTAAAAGCTCGAGAACGAGCCGTCCAACTGGTCGCCACCGGCGGTGGAAAACGTGTGGTTGGCGAGCTGCGCGATAGCCTGCGCCACCGTGTTGTCACCCGCGGCGCCGCCGTCGCTGGCCTTCAGGTTCGCCGCCGTCACGGTCGGATCGAGGCGGATCGTCGCGGCGGTCGTGCCGGCCGCGTCAAAGAAATTGCCGGTGGAGCCGGTGGGATTGTAGGCGGCGTTGACGGACGTGACAAGCTGGCTGGCGAGGGAGTTGAGGTTGTCGCGCAGCGTCTGGATCGCCCCGTCACGCGCCGTCAGCGCGCCTTGGATGGAGCCGGCGTTGGGCGCGAGCACGGTCGCGGGCGAGCCGGCGGACAGCTGGGTGCCGTTGAACGTGACCGGGCCGGTGACCGCGGCGAGATTCACCAACACGACCGGATTGCCGCTGGCGTCCTTGGCGCTGACCTGCACCTGGCCACCGGGCATTTCCGTGGAGGTGACCGGGAGCTTGGCCGCAAGTTGCTCGAGCACGGCCTGGCGCTGGTCGCGCAGATCCACGGCAGAACCGGGGTTGTTGATCTCAAAGCGCCCGATCTGGGCGTTGAGGCTGGCGACATTCTGCAGCAGGCCGTTCACCGTGGTGACGTCGCTGCTGATCTGCGTGTTCAAGTCCGTCTGCACCTGGCCGAGCCGCGAGTCGGTGAGCTGCATGCGGTCCGACAGGATGGCGGTCTTCTGCACGAGGGCCTGGCGCAGGCCGGTGTCCGTCGGGCTGGCGGCGAAGCTCTGAAAGGCGTTGAACACGTCGTCGAGCGCAGCGCCGATGCCGGTGTCGGTCGTGCTGGTGGTCGTGTTCGAAGCCGTCGGGCTTGTGACCGTCTGGCCGAGTCCCGCTTGCGCGCGCTGGTAGGCGGTCTGCAGGGTCTGGTAATACGACGACAGGGAACTCTCGTTCATCACCTGGCCGTCGAGCAGCGAGTCCCGCATCTGCTGCACGGATAATGCCTGGATGCCCATGCTCTCGGGTCCCTGCGGCGTCATGACCGTGCCCAAGTCGCCGAACTGCACGCGCTGGCGCGCGTAGCTCGTGTTGTTCACGTTCGCGAGGTTCTTGCCGGAAATTTCCAGCGCGCGGCTCTGGGCGGTGAGCGCTTGGACGGACGAGTTGAGACTGGCGAAGAGGCCGGACATGGGGAAAAAGGGCGAATCAGCCCGCGACGGACAACGAGGAGGCCTGGGCGCCGGAAACCGACACGGTGCCGGCGGGCGAATAGGTCTTGAGGAAGGAAGTCGGGCGGAGCTGCTGCAGCACCTCCTGGTGGATCTCGACCGCGCGGGTGAGCAGCGTGTGATTCTGGCGGCTGGTGCGGCGCACACGGTGCAGGAGCAGGTTGACCTCATCGATCAGCGCCTCGAGCAACGGCCGGGCGTCAGGGTCGAGCAGCGGCAGCAACGCCCGCAGCGTCGCATTGGCGGGCTGGCCGTGCTGTTCCGCGAGCTCGGCGACAGCCTGTTCGCGGCGCATGCGGCAGACGGCGACGGTGCGGGCCTGGGTCTCGATGGCGGCGCCGAGGCCCATGACCGTCTGGGAGTCGCGGTCGAAAAGGCTGCGTTGCTGTTGCTCGAAAAGATGCAGCAAGCCGCCGTAGTCGGCGAGTTCCTGCCGAAGGCAGTCGGCGATGTGTTGCCAGGAAGTCCTCATTGGTGGAGAGCGGGTTTGGACGCAGCCGCGGCGGTTTTGGCCGCGGGCGGCGTGTGTTGTTGTTCGATCATCCGGCCGAGGCCGAGGCCCTGGCCGGCGGTGAGATTCTGGGCCATCGCGTCGGTCATCATGTCGCCGTAAACGCTGCCGGCCACGTCGTCGCCGCCCATCATGGAGCCGACGCTCTTGCTGAGCAGCTGGCGGACGAGGATGGCCTCAAACTGGCCGGCGGCCTTCTTGCGCTGGGCGGCGGCCTCGGGGGAATTGGGCGCGGCGTCCTTGGCCGCGGTGGCGGCGGCGGCGCGGTCCGGGGCAGAGAGGCTGGAAGCAATGGCGGAGATGTTCATGGCTTAGTTCACAACAAGCTCGGCCTGCAGCGCGCCGGAGCGCTTCAACGTTTGGAAGATGGCCATCATGTCGCGCGTGGACACGCCGAGGGCGTTGAGCGCGGCGGCGAGTCGCTCGATGGTGGGCGGCTCGTTGAGCACGAAGAAGGACCCCTTGGACTCGTTCACGTCGGTCTGCGTGCTGGGAACGGTGACGGTCGATCCGCCGCGGCTGAACGCGTTGGGCTGGCTGACCCCCAAGGTCGAGGTCACGGTGATGGTCAGCGAGCCGTGCGCGATCGCGACCTGGGAAATCCGCACGGTCGAGGTCGCGACGATGGTCCCGGTGCGCTCGTTGATCACGATGCGCGCGACGGTGTCAGGCGTGGATTCGACTTCGCCGAGGCGGGCAATGAAGTCCACGTCGCGGCCGCGGAAGTCCGCGGGCAGGTTCACGCGGATCGTGGCGGAATCCACCGGCATGGCCGCGGCGGGCCACTGGGCGTTGATGGCGTCGGCCATGCGCGAGGCAGTGATGAAGTCGGGATTGTGCAGGAGCAGGCGCAGGGAGTTGTCGCGAACAATGACGGCGGGGATTTCGCGTTCGACGATGGCGCCGCTGCTGATCGAGCCGACGGTCGGATGATTCTTCTGCACGGTGGCGCCGCCTGCCCCACCCTGCCCGCCGAGGAAGCCGCCGAGGGCAATCGGACCTTGGGCGACGGCGTAGACGCGGCCATCGGCGCCGAGCAACGGCGACTGCAGGAGCACGCCGCCCTGGAGCGACTTGGCGTCACCGAGCGAGGCAACATTCACGTCGATGCGCGTGCCCGACTTGACGAAGGCGCCGATGTCGGCCGTGAGCATGACCGCGGCGACGTTCTTCGCCTTGATGTCGGTGGGATTGATCGTGAGGCCGTAGCGCTGGAGCACGTTGGCGACGCTGCGCAGCGTGGTGGCGGCGTTGCTGTCACCGTCGCCTGCGAGGCCGACGACGAGGCCGTAGCCAACCAGTTGGTTGTCCCGGCCGCCGTCGACGAGCGTGAGGTCCTTGATGCGCGAGGCGTGCAGCGCGAAGGGTGTGATGAGCGCGAGCAGGAGGGAGAATTTGAACATCCGTGTCATGGTGGCGTCCTCAAATGGGCCGGAGCTTTTCGTAGAGCTTGGCGAACCAGCCGCGCTTCTGGGCGTCGGTGAGCGCGCCCTCCGAGTAGAACTGCACGCGGGCGTCGGCGATGTTCGTCGAGAGGATGGTGTTGTCGCTGACGATGTCGTCCGGGCGGACGATGCCGTGGAGCGTGACGTATTGCGTCTCGCCGGAGAACGTCACGATGCGCGCGCCTTCGATGACGAGGTTGCCATTGGGCAACACGTCGGTGACGAGCACGGCCGCGCGGGCGGTGAGGCTCTGCGAGTTGCTGATCTCCCCGCCGCCGGTGTAGCTGGCCTTGCCGGTGAGGCTCAGGCTCGGCATCTGGCCGCCGTGCGTGGCGAGGCCGGGATAGATGAAATTGGAAACGGCGTCGTTGATGCTGGAATCACGCTCGGATTTCTTGCTCTGCGAGTTTTGCGCGACAGCGGACTCCGCCACGATGACCGTGAGGATGTCGCCGGTGACGGCGGCCTTGTGGTCGCCATACATGCCAGCCGAGCCCTTGCCCGTGGCGGGCCAGAGCGAGTTGGCGTGGGCGGAAGTCGCGAGGACGCAGGCCAGCAGCAGGCTAGAAATGGACTTGGACATGGTTTTCATCGACGACGAGTGCGGAAAAATCCTTGTGCGACTCGGGGTTGCGGACCGTCACGGTGTCGCCCTGCGCGCCACTCTCCAGGGCGAGGGCCTTCATCGTGATGCAAAGCTGGCCTTCGACGGCCGAAACCTCGACGAGCTGGCCCTTGCGGACGAGCGGGCGGTGCTTGAGATCGTGCCAGGTGAGGACGCGGCCCGCCGGGATCGCGCGGGCAAAAACGTAGGAGCGGTCGCCGGCCACGGCGGGCACGTATTCGCGCTCGCGAAACACGTCGATGCGGCGCGTCTCCAGCACGCCGGGATCGAAGGCGGTCCCGACCTCGAGCTGCTGGCGCGTGGCCCAGACATCGCGCCACAGCGACGCGCGGACGATCAGGGTCTGCTCTTCCACGGGCTGGCCGTCGGCGGACAGCCGGCACCGTACGAGCATCGCGGAACTCGGTTGCAGCGGATATTCGAGGCCCTCGAGCGTCCATTGGGTTGCCACCGAATCCGGCGCGGACCAAGGACGCGTCAGCTCGAGCTGCAACTCGCCCTCGAGATGGAAATGGGCCGTGAGGTCGCGGCCAACCAGCGCGAGCAGCGCGTCGCGCGCGAGCGGCGCTGGCGCGGGGGCGGCGGACGCGGAGGACAGCGCGGCGGCGAACAGGAAAAGGGAAAGGACGCGGCGCATGGTCAGCGTTTCATCTGGGCGACGTTCTGGAGCATCTCGTCGGAGGTCTGGATGGACTTGGAATTGATCTCGTAGGCGCGCTGGGCGGTGATGAGGTTCACCATTTCCTCCACGATGTTCACGTTGGAGGCCTCCTTGTAGCCCTGGATGGTGCTGCCGTAGCCCTGCTCGCCGGGCTGGCCGGTTTCGGGCGTGCCGCTGGCGGCCGTCTCGTCGTAGAGGTTGCCGCCGAGGCTGCGGAGGCCGGCGGGATTGGGGAACCGCGTGAGCGTGAGCCGGAAGCTCGCCGTGCCACTGGCGCTCTGCACCGTGACCTGGCCGTTCTCGGCGATCGTGAGGGCGGAGGCGCCGGAAGGGATGGGCTGAAACCCGCTGAGGACCGGGAGGCCATCGAGCGTGACGACCTGGCCCTGGGCGTTGAGTTTGAACGAGCCGTCGCGGGTGTAGCCGATCGTGCCGTCGGGCTTTTGCACCTCGAAGAAGCCGTCGCCCTGGATGGCGATGTCGAGTTTCTCGCCGGTGGAGGTGAGCTGGCCCTGGGTGAAATCCTTGGACGTGGACGCGATGCGCGTGCCGTTGCCGACCTCGACGCCCGTGGGCACGAGGTTGCCGCCACCCGAGTCGGTGCCGGCGGCGCGCGTGGGCTTTTGGTAGAGGAGATCCTGAAACTCGATCTTGCTGCGCTTGAAGCCGGAGGTGTTCACGTTCGCGAGGTTGTTCGCGATCGTGTTGAGGTTGAGCTGCTGGGCCTCCATGCCGGTGGCGGCGGAATACAGGGATAGGTTCATGTCGGGTCGGGATTAAAAGCGGCAACCGTCACGAAAGGCCGGCGCGCTCCCATGCGCGCACGGCCGGGCAGTCGTGATGGCGGTTGTCTCTCTGGGAAAACGGGCGGGAAAGGGGTTCATCCGAGGGCATCGAGGGTTTTCTGCATCTGTTCATCCACGGTCGTGATCATCTTCTGGTTGGCCTCGTAGGCGCGGGAGATGAGGACCATGTCCACCATCTCGCGGAGCGGCGTGACGTTGCTGCCTTCGAGGTAACCCTGCAGGAGCTCGGGTTTCTCGACCTGCGTGGCGGTCATGCCGCCGGTCGGGACGAAGGCCCCGCCCGCCACGGGCGCGAGCTGGTTGTTGTCGGCGAATTTCACCACCGAAAGTTTGCCGAGCGAAGTGCCGCCCTGGAAAATCGTGCCGTCCTGGTTGATGACGAGGTCGCCCTCGTCGGATCCCAGCGTGATCGGCGTGCCGCTCTCGGACATGACGTGCGCCCCGGTCGAGTCGACCAGGGTGCGGTCGGCGCTGAGTCGGAATTCGCCATTGCGCGTGTAGGACTTCGTGCCGTCCGGCGCCTGCACCTCAAAGAAACCATCGCCCTGGATCGCGACGTCGAGCGGGCGGCGCGTGGGCTGGGTTTCGCCGGTGACGAAGTTGATGCCGGTGTTGACCTTCGGGAAGAGCATCTCCTGCCCGCGGCCATCGCCGACGCGGCCTTTCGGGTCATTCTGCAACTCGCCGGCAACCTGCGTGGAAAAATTGACCGTCCGCTTGCGGTAGCCCGTCTGCTGGCTGGACGCGATATTCTGCGACACGGAGTCCTGCCAACGCTCCAACGCCGAAAGCGAGGAGGCACTTTGGTAGAGTCCGATGTTCATGGCCTCGCCTTACAGCCAACCGCGTGCCTAAACCGTCAATAGATGCGTATGTCACTGATCTGCTGTTTCTTAAACTTTTTTATCGCGCCCCGACCGACCGGAATCACCTGCTCTGTCACCCGCCACGTTCAACCCGGCAGGTTTTGCCCAGTCGCTGGATCGGAGTTTGGCCACGAAGAGGCACAAGGGCATCGGGGCTACGGCAGACTCTCCATTGCGCCTATAGGCGCGCGGGAGAGTTAGAGACGAAGGCATCGACAATTTTTGTGCCTTTTCTTGGCCAACCATCGGCCTTGGGGCGGCTCAGCTGCCGGCGGGGTAGATGCAGTCGACTTCGATTCGCTCGCCGCAGCCGCAGGTGACGATGAGGCGGACGACTTTGTCGCCTTCCTTGATGGTCTCGACGGTGGGCGCCGGGGCGGGCTCGGTCAGGTCGGGGTGAGCGGCGGGGCCCGCGCGGTGCGGGATGCCGCCGGTCGGGGCGGGCACGCGCAAGGCGGACATGGGATGGGATTTTTTGCCGTGGAGGAACGGTTTCATGGTAAGGCTTTGTCGTCGGCATCGGCCGAAGTCGCCGGGGCGGGCTTCTCGGGCGCGGGAACGCTCTTGGTTTCGACCAGTTTGGTGTCGCTCAGATGCTCCTGCGGCGACAGCGAGAGGCTGAGGGTGACGCGCTGGTTGGACTCGGCGGTGGGCTTCTCGTCGGGCAGTGGACGCGTGGCGGCGTAGCCGGTGACGCGCTCGATCAGCTCCGGCTCGACCGCGTAGTAAACCAAGGTGCGCCGGGAGACGTTCGCGCGGGCGGCGGACAACTCCCAGCCGCGGTCGTCGGAGGCATTCGGCTTGGCCGGGGCGCGGGTATGGCCGTCGATAGTGACGCGGAAGTGGTGGCGGTCGATCATCCACGCCAGGTTCTGCATGATGAACTTCCCCCACTCTGTCAGCTCGGTGGAATCGTTCACGAAGAGCGGTCGTTTGGCCCGGTCGAAGAGCGTGATGCGGAGGCCGTCGGAGGTGACCTGGATGTCGATGGGCTTGTCCTCGAGCGTCTGGTCGAGATGGAGCATGCGGAAGAAGTCGGCGGCGACGGTGTTGAGGAACGTCATCTCGATCGCCTTGTTCTTGGACGGCGGCTCCTTCTCCGAGCCCTGGTCACGGCCCTCGCTGTGGGACGTCTTGTTGCTGTTGAACGGCATGACACCCGCGTTGGCGTTCATCGGCGAGTGGAACGGGTTCTGGAAATACTGCGACGTGGCGATGAGGATGCGCTGGTCCTGCGCGGAGATCCACAGCACCATGAAGAGCGCCATCATCGCGGTGACGAAATCGGCGTAAGCGACCTTCCAGGCGCCGCCGTGATGCGCTTCGGCCTTCTTTCGTGCCATGGTCGTGCGGCCTACTTGGTGGCGAGGGTCTTGACGGCGGCCTCGAGGGCGGCGCCATCCGGCTGGACGGCGCTGTCGAGCGACCGGCGGGCGATTTCGACGGCGGTGAGCGGGGCGAGGCCCTTCGCGAAGCCCGCCACCGCCGTCATGATGCACTTGAGGAACTGTTCCTCGGAGGCGTTGTTGAATTTGACGCGAATCGCGAGCGGGCTGACGAAGCCATACGCGATGAAGATGCCGAGGAGCGTGCCGGTGAGCGCGGCGGCGACGTGCTCGCCGACCTTCGCGGGGCCCTCGGAAATCGAGGCCATGGTGTTGATGATGCCGAGCACGGCCGCGACGATGCCGATGCCGGGGAGCGAATCGCCCACGAGCTGGAGGATGTGCACGGGGTGCTCGGACTCGAGGGCCTTGGCATCGAGCTCGGCGGTCATGAGCACCTCGAGCTGGTCGGGCTTGATCTTGCCGTCGATGACGGGCTTGAGGCCGCTGCAGAGGAACTCGACGCGCTCGTGGTGCTTGAGCACGGAGGGGTAACGCTGGAAAATGGCGCTCTTGTCGGGGTCCATCACGTGCTCCTCGAGCGCGATCAGGCCGTTGCGCCGGCCGGTCATGAAAACCTCGTAGAGCAGCTTCAGCAGGTCGTTGAAGTCCTCGCGCCCAGCCTGCTTGCCGAAGAGCGCGCCCTGGACCTTGTGGATGATGTGCTTGAGGACGTGGCCGGGGCTGGCGATCACGAGCACGCCGATCGCGACGCCGCCGATGACGATGAACTCCGAGATCTGGAGCAGCACCAACGGATGGCCCCCGGCCAGCATGAAGCCGCCGAGGGTCGACGCGATGACGATGAAGGCTCCGACGAGAATGAGCATGCGTTAGGACCCCGCCACGGGGATCGGAATCAGCGGTCGCGGACGCGTTGGAGGTAGGCGCGGATGCCTAGGATGGTCTGGGCATGGATTTGGCAGATGCGGGACTCGGTAAGGCCAAAGACCTCAGCAATTTCCGCAAGGCGCAGGTTTTCAAAATAATACATGGCAAGGATCTTCCTCGGTATATCGGGCAACTCGGCGATCCTTTGAGTGAGAAGTTGCAGCAATTCCTCCTTTTCGAGCGATTCACGGCCGGTGACGTCGGTTTCGTCGGCCAGCAGCTCGTGCAACGAGGCGCCCTTGCCCTCCTCGCCGTCGCTTTCCTGGTCGATGTTGATGAAGGTCACGGGCTTGGCCTCCTCCACCCACTTGGCGTAGTCCTTGGCGCTCAGGCCGAGGGTGGCGCGGACCTCGTCGTCGGTGGCGGCGCGGCCAAGCTTCTGCTCGATGTCGTTGATCGCGGCCTTGAGCTTGCGCGACCGGGCGCGGGCGCGGCGGGGGCACCAGTCCATGCGGCGGAGCTCATCGAGGATGGCGCCGCGGATCCGCATGGCGGCGTAGCACGCGAACGTGCTGCCCTGCTCGGGATCGAATTTTCGCACGGCGGCGATGAGCCCGGTGATGCCGACGCTGTAGAGATCATCGGCGTCGACGTGCGCGGGCACGTTGAGCTTGATGCGATCGACCACATTGCGGACGAGGGGCAGATAGCGTTCGATCAAATCCTTTTCATCGACGGCGCTAGGTGAGACTCCCTGATACGCGCGCCAGGCGGTGGCGGGCGTAGCTTCCATGCCAGGGACGGGTGGTGTAGCGGTATTCATAACTGCATGGACTGACGGTTACTTGGCTTTGGCCACGGGGTTGGCCGCGGCATGACGTTGCAAAATCGTTTCCCGGATGCCGCGCACGAGCACGGTCCAGAACCAACGGAAAAGGAGGGCGCCCACGAGGCAGCCGATGGACGCATCCAAGAAGATGCGGTCGGGCGCGCGGTCGGCCCACCAGCCGGCGCCGGCGGCGAGAAGAAACCCGGCGAGGCCGCCGGCGAGAAAGACGAATTTCATAGGGAAGGGTCTCCGAAATCGGTTTCGGGCAGCGTGCGCCGGGCGAGCGCCGCGGTCGCATCCTCCTCGCAATCGCCCGTCAGCGACGGGCCGGTGGCGAAGAACAGCGGCTCCAGGTTTGCGTCGAAGAGGTAATCCCAGAGCTTCCCCCACTGCGGCACCTCATCGAGGTGAGTGAAGACGAGGTGCGTCGCGCCAAGATCGCGGCCCGCAGCGTAGGCGTCGCGCAGCGAGGCGCGGTCGTAGGCGGCGTTGAGCACCAGCACGCGCTCCTGGATCTGCTCGCGGTCGAGAAACTCGGCCAAGCCGGAGTTGTCGTCCGGGCTGCGCGTCGAGAGGCCGGGCAGGTCAAAGTAAACGAAGCCGCCGGGCACGGCCGGACGCGTCTCGCAGGGAAAGTGCGCCAGCGGCACGCCGAGCGCCTCACTGAACACGGGCAGCGGCCCGAGCGCGTTGGGCCGGTCGAATTCCACGCTCACGACATGGCCGAACCGCGCGCGGCGAAACACCTCGATGGCGAGCCACTTGCAAAGAGCGGTGGTGCGCCCCACCCCCGGCGCGCCGAGGAAGGCCGCGCGGGACAACGGCGGACGCGGCTGACGGGTGCCGCCACCCGCACGCAGGAGGCGAGAGGTCTCGGCGAGCGCGCGATGCAGCGGCAAGGTATTCAACTCGGCCCACTTCGATCCGCTCTGCAGACGCGCGAGCGCCGTCTCCGGCAGACCGGACCGCCGCAGCAGGCTCGCCAAGGCGGGCGGCGTCGGGGACGTGCGGCTCGGGGTGCCCGGACGTTCCGGCACGGTCGGCGGCAACGCGGGATCGAGGGAAATTGCATTCAGCGCCGTCATGTCCGCCGTCGGCGCGTCCACTTGCGCGATGACTTCCAGCCGCGGGCCGGTGAAAAATTTCTTGAACCCGGTGGCCTCGACCGAGCGCACGGACAAGACCCGCGCACTCGGGCCGAGCTGCTCGCGGATGAGCGTGACGGCCTCAGCCGCGGATTTGACCGTGAACTTGTAGGCGCCGGGCGCGAGGTTGGGACGGGGCGGAGTCATGGGATCAGGCGGCGGCCTTGGCCGTCAGTTCGGCGGGCACGAGATGCGCCGGGAACGTCACGATGCCGGCGTTCTCGATTTCGGTCGCGGTGGGCAGCTCCTGGAACGCGAGGACGACGAGGCGCGGGAAGGAGGACTCGAAGAAGCGCTTGAGCGGCAGGCGGACCTCGGTCGAGACGACCATGACGGCGGGCTGGCCCGCGGCCGTGAGTTCGCCGGTACGGCGCGTGATCTCGTCGAGGAGGTGGCGGGCGGACGCCGGGTCGAGGGCGAGGCCGACCTCGGTGGGCGAGCGGTGAATCTTGGTGCCGAGCCAGTGCTCGAGGCGCGGGTCGAGCGTGACCGCGCGGATCACGCCGGGGCGGCACTCGTGCTCGGGCACGAAATACAGGCCGAGGCGGCGGCGAACGAGCTCGCTGAGGTCGTCGGGGTTCTTCGACAGCGACGCGAAGTCGGCAATGCCCTCGAGGATGAGCGGCTGGTTGAGGATCGCGACGTTCTCGCGCAGCAGGTTCTGCAGGACGCGCTGGATGATGCCGAGGTTGACGAGGTCGGGGATGAGCTCCGCGACAAGCGCGGGCTGCGTCTGCTTGAGATGGTCGATGAGGTGCTGGACCTCCTGGCGGCCGAGCAGGTGGTGGGCGTTGAGCTTGAGCGTCTCGGAGAGGTGCGTGATGAGGACCGAAGCCGGGTCGACGATCGTGTAGCCGTTGATCTCGGCGGTCTTCTTCTCGGCCTCGTCGATCCAGGTGGCCTCGAGGTTGAACACCGGCTCGCGCGTGGGCACGCCCTTGAGGCGGACCTTGCTGCCGGAGACGTTCATCGCGAGCAGGCGGCCGGGCATGAGCTGGCCGCGAGCCACGGGCTTGCCGCGGAGGAGGAAGCGGTAGTCGTTAGGTTCCAGCTCGAGGTTGTCGCGGACGGAGACCGGCGGCACGACGATGCCCTTCTCGCGGGCGAGCGACTTGCGGACGCCAGTGACGCGCGTGAGCAGTTCCCCACCCTTCTTGGTGTCGGCGAGCGGGAGCAGGCCGAAGCCGATTTCGATGGCGAAGATGTCGATCTCGATGAGCTTGCGGACGTCCTCGGTCGAACCGGGCGTGGGCGCGGCAGCGTGGGCGGGCTCACCGGGCTTGCCCCGGGTGGACGCGGCGGACTTCCCGCCGGTGGCGGCGGGCGCATCGCCCAGCGCATGGCCGTCTTTCTCCTCCTGTTCCTGGAGAATCCTCGCAAAGTAAGCAGCGACGCCGGCGAGGGCCACGAACGGCAGCAACGGCATGCCGGGCATGAGGCCGAAGACCAGCATCATGCCGGCGGCAATCTTCATCGCACGCGGGTAGCGGAAGAGCTGGCCGGCGAGCTGCGTGCCGAGATTGGTGTTGGCCGAGGCGCGGGTGACGAGAATGCCGGCGCCGACGGACAGGATCAGGGCCGGGATCTGGGAGACGAGACCGTCACCGATGGACAGGAGCGTGAATTTCTGGAGCGACTCCGGCAGCGAGAGGCCCATCTGGAAGACGCCGATGGCGAACCCGCCGACGACGTTGACGAGCGTGATGATGATGCCCGCGATGGCGTCGCCGCGCACGAACTTGGACGCGCCGTCCATCGCGCCGTAGAAATCGGCCTCCTTCTGGACCTTCAGGCGGCGCGTGGTGGCGGTGACCTCGTCGATGATGCCCGCGTTGAGTTCTGCATCGATGGCCATCTGCTTGCCGGGCAGCGCGTCGAGGGTGAAGCGCGCGCTCACCTCGGCGATGCGGCCCGCGCCCTTCGTGATGACCACGAAGTTGATCACCACCAGGATCACGAACACGACGGCGCCGACGATGTAGTTGCCCTGGATGACGAAGTGGCCGAACGCGTCGATCACGTGGCCGGCGTAGCCGTGAATCAGCACCTGGCGCGTCGAGCTGATGTTGAGCGCGAGGCGGAAGAGCGTCAGCGCGAGCAGCAGCGTGGGAAAACTGGAGAACTCCGGCGGGTCCTTGACGTAGATGATCGCCAGCAGGACGAGCAGCGAAAGGCCGATGTTGAGCGCGAGGAAGCAGTCCAGCAGCGGCGCCGGGATCGGCATGATCAGCAGCAGGACCGTGAGGAACAGGCCGCCGGTGAAGATCAGGTCGGCACGGCGGAGCAGCGTGGCGACGGGGCCGGGAGTGACGGTAGAATGCGGCATGGCTTAGGCAGTGCCCTCCAGGCGCCGGGTCTTCAGCCGGTGGAAATAGTAGCGGTGCGTGCGGTAAACGACCGCGAGGATCTCGGCGACCGCCTGGTAGAGGTTGGCGGGAATCGTCTCCCCCACCTTGCCCATGGCGAACAGCAGGCGCGCGACGGGCTTGTTCTCGACGGTCGGCACGCCGTGCTCGGCGGCCAGGGCCTTGATGCGCTGGGCAAAACGGTTCTCGCCCTTGGCGAGGACGACCGGCGCCTGGTCCTTGCCGCGCTCGTATTTGAGCGCGACGGCGAAGTGGGTCGGGTTGGTGACGACCACGTCCGCGGTCGCGACCGCGGAGAGCATCTGCTTCTGCATCAGGCGGCGGGCCATGCGGCGCATGGCGGCCTTGGTGTGGGCGTCGCCCTCGGCGTTGCGGCGCTCCTCCTTGACCTCCTGCTTGGTCATGCGGAGCTCGCGGCCCGTCTTGAACTTCTCGTAGGCGTAGCCCAGCGCGGCGACGCCCGCGATGGCGAAGAGCAGGCGGCTCAGGAAAAGGATCGTGGACTTGCTCAGGAACTCACCGAGATACGCCGCCTCGACCGGCGCGCTGAACAGCGGGTCGGCCATCAGGCCGCGCGCGCCGAGGTAGAGCACGCCGCCGACCGCGACGAGCTTGAGCACATCGAGGCCGCCCTTGACGAAAACACCCTTGGAGAAAACACGCGCGAAGCCCGCGGCGGGATCGAGCCGCTCGAACTTGAATAAGGCCGCCTCCGGCGAGAGCCGGAAACCGCTCTGGAGCCCACCCGCCAGCAGCGCCGCCCCGACGCAGCCGAGGAGCAGCGGCATCAACGCGTGGCCGCTGGTCAGCAGCACGCCGCCGAGCTCGGACGGAATCGTCTCCCGCGAAACCGTGGTGGTGGCGAAGCGCGAAAAAATTCCGACCGCGTAGTCCGCCACGTCCCGCGAGGCCGACTGCGTCGTCAGCGCGAAAACCCCGAGCACCGTGGCCAGCAACAGCGCTGACGACAGCTCGGGCGACTTGGCGAACTGCCCGCGCTCCATCGCCTCGTGCAGCCGCTTCTCCGTCGGCTGTTCGGTTTTTTGATCTTGGTCGGTCTCGGGCATGGGCGCGCCGGTAATAGCAACGCAGATGCCAACGGTCTTACTTGCTCCATTAACCGCTATTCACCAATATCTTAAAGTTTTCCAAATCACGATATGGGCACAAAAAAAACGTCCGCAAAAAGCGGACGTAAAATAGCGGCAAAAAGTGCCGGGCGGTCAGTGTGCAGCCAAGATGCGGAGCATTTGCAGCGGGGCATCGGCGAACTCGACGTAAAGATACCGCGCGATCAGGCCGCCCGACACGCCCAGCAGCGCCAGGCCGGCGAGCGCGCGCACCGAGAAGCTCAGGATGAACACATTCATCTTCGGCACCATCCGGCCGAGGGCGGAGAACGCGAGCGTCACGAGGAAATTCATGGCGATAAACGGCGCCGCCATGCGCAGGCCGAGTTCGATCACGTGTCCGCAGGCCTGGATGAGCAGTTCCGCGGCGACCGCGCCGAGCACGACGTGGCCGGGATGGGCCAGCTGGAAGCTCCGCGCAAACGCCTCGAGCAACGCGTGGTGGCCACCGAGCAGGAAGAAAAGCACGAGCGCCAGCGACGACAGCAGCGCGGCGAGTGGCTCAGTGGACGGCTCGGGCACGCCCATGCCGGGCGTGGCGGAGAGGCCGATTTCCGAGGACATCATCCGCCCCGCCATTTCCACCGCGGCGAACGCCAGGCGGGAAATGAAACCCAACACCAACCCAAGGATGACCTCCCCTGCCGCCATGAAGCCCAGCTCGGGCAAGGTGGCCGGCACTATCGCGGCGGGGACAATTCCCGCCAGCAGCGTCGCCAGGCACACGCCCAGCCCGAGCCGCACGGTCACGGGGAGCGGCCGCCCGGCCAGCACCGGGAGTTGCAGCAGCAATCCCAGGCTGCGCAGGAAGACGAACATCCAGGTCAGCAAATAGGCGAGGCTCATGGCCGGGGTGCCCGACGGCGCGGGCTCAATGGCCCAGCGTGCCCATGCGCGTGATCATCGTGATCGCGAACTCCGACAGCACGCGCAGCAGCCAGGGCGTCAGGATCAGCGCCATGCCGGCCAGCGCCAGCAGCTTGGGAATGAACGTCAGCGTGGGCTCCTGCATGCTCGTCACCGATTGCACGAGGCTCGCCGCCAGGCCGACCACCAGCGTCACGCCCAGAAACGGCGCCACGACGTAAAGTGACAGCATCACCGTCGATTTGAAGATATCGATCGCGAGGTCGGGATTCATGAGGAGCTTTCAGGCATCAGTTTTCGGCAGGCAACTTTGCGGTTCACGCGAAGCTCTGGACGAGGGACTTCACGACGAGGTGCCAGCCGTCCACGAGGACGAAGAGCAGCAGCTTCAGCGGCAGCGCCACGACGGTGGGCGGCATCATCATCATGCCCAGCGCCATCAGCACGGACGACACGAGGAAGTCGATGACGAGAAACGGCAGGAAGAGCATGAAGCCCATCTGGAAGGATGTCTGCAGTTCGCTGATGACGAACGCGGGAATCACGACGCGCATGGGCAGGTCCTTGACCGCCGTGGGCCCGAAGCCGCCGAGCTCGAGGAAATATTCGAGGTCCCGGGTGCGGGTCTGCTTCAGCATGAATTCCTTCAGTGGCACCGAGGCGCGGTCAATCGCCTCGCCGGACGAGATGTGGTTGGCCAGATATGGCGTCAGCGCCTCCTTTTGGACGCGGTCGAACACCGGTCCCATCAGGAAAAAGGTCAGGAAGAGCGACAGGCCCACGATGATCTGGTTGGACGGCGCGCTCGGCGTGCCGAGGGCGGTGCGGACGAAGCCGAGGACGATCACGATGCGGGTAAAGCTCGTCATCAGCAGCACAATCGAGGGCGCGATGGAGAGCAGGGTCATCACGAGGACGATCTGCACCGCCACGCTCACCTGGCCGCCGGGCTGGCCGGTGCCCTCGAGCCCGATGTTCAGCCGGAACGGATCGCCCGACTTGGCCGCGGGCGCGGCGGCAGGAGCCGAAGTCGGGGCCGACGAAGCGGGCGCAAGCGAAGGCACGGTGTCGGCGCTGGCCTGGGCCTGCAAGCCGGGGACAGCGACGACGCAAAGCAGCAGCGCGCAGAGAGCCAACCAAACGAAGCGGGAAAAAGGGTTCATCGCGCGGAATCCCGCGGTGACGGCGCGTCGAGCGGCGTCAACAGGTCAATCCGGCCCGGACAGACGCCGAGCAGGAGTTTCTTTCCCTCGTAGGACGCGACCACCAGGTATTGGCGGCTGCCGAGGGAACGGGTCTCGTCGATCGCAAGCTTGCGGACGTCACGGCCGGCGAAGGGCAGTTTGCGCCCGCGCCAGAGCATCCAGCCGCCAGCACCGACAAGCACGATCAGCCCGATGGTGGTGACCGCGCCGAGTCCCGGCGCGGAGGCCGAGGCCGTCGAACCCGCCGCACCGTCGCGGCCCGGGTAGATCACGCGGTTTTCATCAGCAGCAAACGCGGCCGAGGCGCAGAACCCGGCGAGGAGCCAGGCAAGGAGAAGACGCAGGCTCATGCCTTGGCACTGCCGACGAGTTCGGTGACCTTGATGCCGAAGTTGTCCTCGACGACGACGACCTCGCCGTAGGCGATGAGCTTGTCGTTGACGAACAGGCCCACGGGGTCGCTGGCGTGCTGCATGAGCTGCACGACGGAGCCGGGCGCGAGTTCGAGCACGTCGCGCATGGGCAGCTGGACGGAGCCGAGCTGCACGGTGACCTTCACCTTGACGTCGAGCACGATGTCGAGGGCTTTATCTTCCAGCAATTGGGTGGGCATGGGTGGTTTCCTCGGGTGAGAGTTGGCGGGTGAGTTGCACGGCGACGCGGTCGGCATCATGGCCGACGCTGCCGATGAACTTGGGGCTGCCGTTGAGCAGCACGCGGGTTTCGTTGAAAAGGCTGGCGGGCATCTCGATCACATCGCCGACCCGCAGGCAGGTGATCTCGCGCAAGGTGAGGTCGAGGCCCGACCACTCGGCGCGGACTGGGAGGAGAATGCGATCGTAGGCCGGCTGCCACTCAGCCCGCTTCTCGACGGGCGCGATCACGGAGTCCTTCTGCCGGCTGTTCTGAAGTTTTTTTACCACCGGCTCGATCAGGTAATACGGCACGCCGATCTGGATCTGCTCGGTGCAATCGCCGAACGTCACCTCGAGGGACAGCGCGAGGACGACGGCGTCCTTCGGCGAAGTCTGGAGGAAACGACCGTTGTTTTCGTGGCCGATGAGCAACGGACGAAGCTCTTTCTCGAGCTTCCATTGGCCGCACCACTCCTCGAGGAGGATGACGACGACATCCTCGATCAGGGAAACCTCGATCTCGGTGAGATAGCGCTCGGCCTTCACCGCTTGTCCGCGACCGCCCAGGAGGCGGTCGGCGATGGTCAGGGCGAGGCGGGGACTGATCTCCAGGATACCCACGCCGACGAGCGGCTCGATCTTGAACAGGCTGAGATGGCTCGGATTGGCCAGGGACTCGGTGAACTTCGCGTAGGTGACGGTGGTCAGCTTCGACATCTTGATGCCGAACTCCATGCGGAGGTGCAGGGAGAGGCGCGCGCTGAGGTAGCGGATGAAATCCTCGTGCACCAGGCGCAGGCGGCGGAGCTCGGTTTCCGACAAGAACGCGGGATTGCGGAAATCGTAGGCCTCCACCTTCGCGTCTCCGCCGGTGCGCGACCCGTTCGCGCGAAGCGTCGGCTGCGGCGGCGTCTGGGCGGTTGGTTCGAGTGCGCCGGTGCCGGGTGCTGAAGGTTGGTCGGCCATGTTGGGATTGGGTTACTGGACGACGAAGTCCGAGAAATAAACCTGCTCGGCGACCTTGCGGCCAAGGGTCTGGTTGTAGGCGGTGACGAGTTTTTCGCGAATGACGTTCTTGGCGCCCGGCTCCTCGAGGTCGGCGAGCGTGAGGGACGACAGGACGTTGAGCGTCACATCGGTGAGGCGCGGTTTGTTGCCCTCGAAGATGTCCTTGATGCCGGCATCGGCGCCGGTGACGAGGAACGTGGTCTTGAGGTAGCGCGTGCCCATGGTGCCGGCGAGGTTCACGACGACACTCTGGAATTCATAGCCTTCCTTGTTGTCCTTGCCCTCCTTGCCGCCCTTTTCCCCACCCTTCTCCGCCTTCTCCTTGGCCGGCGCCGGATCGGCGGACGCGGCCGCGGTGAGCTGGCGGGTCAGGCGGGGCAAGAGGACGAACTCCACCGTCGCGAACGTGATCGCCGGGCTCAGCACGAGCGCGGCGATGACCGGCAGCCAGCCCTTGAGCGGGCTGGCGGACGGGGCCACGGCCGGGGCGGGCGCGGTGCCGTTCGCAGCGGGAGCAGCGGCGGCGGCCGGGACGGCAGCCGCGGCCGGAGTCGCGGGTTGGGTGTCGGTCTTCGAGGCGGCCATGGCGAAAACTTACCGGGTCTTCAGGTTGACGATGTCATCGAGCACCGTGTCGGACACGGTGATGAGACGCGACGCGGCCTGGAAGCTGCGCTGGGTGGTGATCAGGTCGGAGAACTGCTGGGTCAGGTCGACGTTCGAGCCTTCGAGCGTACCGGACTGGATCGAGCCGAGTCCGATGGTGCCGGGCGTGTTGTTCGCCGCGGTGAGAGCGAGGGAGCCGCTGACGGGGCCCGCGGAAACCATGCCAGTGTAGAGGCCGTTGCCGACGCTGGTCAGGCCGGTCTGGTCGTTGAAGCTCTGCAGCAGGACCTGGTTGGTCGTGGCGGACGAGCCGTCCGAGTAGAACTCGATCACGCTGCCGCTCTTGTCGACGGTGAAGGACTGGAGCTGCGTGCCGGCGGGCGGCGTGCCGAGGGTGATGTCGCCCACGGTGGACGGCGGCGTCGCGCCCGAGCCGCCGGTGAGACCCTGCACGCGCAGACCCTGCTGCGTGACGAGGTGCCCGGTGGAATCGATGCGGAAGTTGCCGTCGCGCGTCGCAAACGTGCTGCCGTCGGTCGGGTTCGTGACGATGAAGTAGCCGTTGCCGGAGATGCCCAGGTCGGTGACGTTGCCGGTGCTCGAGAGCGAACCCTGGCCGAAGTTGGTCGAGATGCCCGACAGGTTGACGCCGGTGCCGACCGCGATGACGGAGGTGTTCGAGCCGCCGCCGCCCACGGCGGGCGAGGACTGCTGGAGGATGTTGCTGAAGCTGTCGCCGTAACTCGCGCCGGAGCTCTTGTAGCCGGTCGTGTTGACGTTCGCGATGTTGTTGCCGATGACTTCAAGACCCTTCTGGAAGGTCCGGAGCGCGCTGACGCCGCTGTCCATTGTGCCGATGAGTGACATGGGATGGTTGGGTTGGAGGATTAATTCGTGGGAGCGGAAGCGCTCGTGGTGGCGCCGGGTTCCAGCCGGAGCACTGCGGAAAGGGCGTAGGACTGGCTGTTGATGACCAGCTGCGGCGACGAGCCGCTGGCGTCGACCGCGGTGACATTGCCCGTGACCGTGCCGCCTTTGCCGTCGTTCACCGTGACCTGGCGGCCGATGTAGCTGTTGGCCGTCGTGAGATCCTGCGTGGCGCGCATCTGCGTCATCTGCTGGGTGAGGGTCTGCGTCTGCTCGAGCGACGAGAACTGCGCCATCTGGGCGATGAAGGCGGTGTCGTCCATCGGCTTCATCGGGTCCTGGTTTTGAAACTGGACCGAGAGAAGCTTGAGAAAATCGTTCTGGCCGAGCGTCTGCGTGGGTGTCGTCGCAGTGGCGGTGGACGTGGTGGCATCCGTGGCGGCGGCATACGGACTGGTGGCGGAAGTGACGGAGGAAACGGTGGACATGGTGATTAGGCGAAGGTGTAGAGGTTGAGGTTGGCGGGCAGCAGGGCCGGCGAATTAGCCGGAGCAGCGTCAGGCCGGGCCGACGGACCGACGGAGGCAGAGGGGAAATTCACGGGGGCGGACGAATCCGCCTGCTCGCGTTCGCCGCGGTTCTGCTGCTGCGCGGCCCCGCCGCCGAAACCCGCGGTGTGATTCTGCGCGGTGGCGGGAGCGAAAACCGGGTCGGCGAGACGGATCGCGCGGGTCGAGTCGGCATTCACGGCCTGCCACTCGGAGGCCAGAGCGGAACGCAGGTCAGACGAGTCGGTGCGGAAGGTCGTGTGAATCTCCCCGGCGCGCAGCTGAACGTGGACCGAGAGGCTGGCATCGCCGACGGAGAACTGCAGGCGCACGACCGCGCGGTTGCCGGCATCGACGCGTTCGGTCGCGGTCATCACGGCCTCGACCGCGCGATGCGCGAGCAGTGAAGTGTCCGCTTCGGCATTGGCCTGGGGCGAAGTCGTCACCGGCTGCAGCAAAGCCACGGGCGCGCTGCCGGAGGATCCGGGAGACAACGGGTGGATTTGCGCGACGGAGTTGGACATGGGCGGGCGTAACGCATTGTCCGTGCCAATGGCTGATCCGACGTCCGTAACCTGTTTTTCGATAACGATTAAAATCTTTTTATTTCCAAAGTCGGCTGGCATCCGAGCTTCGGCGGCGGACTTCGCGGCGGGGGCGGCAATTTTTGCCATGTCCGAAACCGGCAGTTTCCCCTTTCGGATCGAGGAGTTGCCGACACCGGTCGGCTTCGGCCCAGCGCCCGCCGGATTTTCGGCCGGAACGGCAACGTTTGCCGCCGTCAATTGCGTCGCGACGACGTTCTCTGCCGCCGACGACGCGATCGCTGGCGACGCGGGGAGAACATTGGCAGCCGCGACAGACGCAATCGGGGCCGGCATGGAGGCGAGGCTCGCATTCACCTGCGCCGCCGGTGTCACGGCCGCGGCCGGCGCGGGCTGAGTCTGCCCGGGAGCCATCGGCGGATTGGCCATGCCGGCAACTGCGGGCGTGGAAGTGACTCCGCCGATCGCCGCCTGGGCGGGACTGAACCTCAACATTTCCCCTGGGAAATTCGACCGAATGGAAAACAAGTCGGGTGACGCACGGGTCGTCCCCGTGGCGAAGTCGGACGTGGCAACGGCAGCGCCTGTCTTTTCGCTCTCAACGGCTGTCGCCGAGGAATCCGACTCGGGACACTCCCCTCCTTTGGCGACTTGCAGAGGCTGCGGGGTGGCGGCGAACCAGGCCGCCCACACTGAGGCGGCCGCTTCGCTGTTGGAATTGGAGGGCGCTGCCGCAGGTTTTTTGGCGGAAATCGGGGCAGCGACGGGCTGTCCGGGCAGCAGCAATTCAAACGCGCCGGGCGTAGCGTCGGCGAAAACAGGCGAATTCGTTGCGCCCCGCTTGGCCGACGACGCCGCAGGTGCTGGCGATTCGGGGGGAAGGACGGAAGTGGAGAGTTGCATGGACGTGGACTCCTTCCGTGGAGCTGAGCGCATCCGTCCATGGATGCGGCACTGGCGGCTAACTGCCGCCGGCCGGTTTGCTGGATTTCATCAGTCGAAGTTTTTCTGAAAGGATTGCAGCGCGGCGGGCGAGCGGGCCATCGGTGCCGGCGGAACGGCTCATCTCCTCGAAGATCGGCCCGACCACGTCGGGTTTCATGAGCGAGAGGATCTTCACGACGGTCAGGTCGTCCATCTCGCGGAAGATGGCGACGACGGCGCGCGGGGAGAGATTCGTGTAAGTCTGCGACAGCATGCGCAGGTTCTTCATCTCGTCGGCGGTGATCTCGATGACGCGGCTGGCGATGTCGCGGCGCATGCCCTCGATGTCGCTGCGGATCTTGCCCAGTTCCTTCTGCTCGTCGTCGAGTCGCGCGGCGCGCTGGTCGAGCAGGTCGGCCTGTTTGTGCAGGCGGGCGCGCTCCTCGGTGAGGTCGGTCGAGAGGTTTTCCATCTCGATGGTCCAGAAGTCCCAGCCCTTTTCCTTCTTGTCGATGACGACCTTGGGCCGCGCGGTGGCGGCCAGCGCCAGCAGCGGGCCCGCGGCGCGCCAGCAGAGCGCGACGCCCAGGACGACGCTCAGCACGAGGCTGACGGCCATGGCCGTGACAGGATTTTGCAGTTTGCTGATCATAAGGGGACGGATTTGCGGTGGGCCGCGCGGCCGGCGAATTCGTCGAATTCCACCTGCTCGGCATGCAGCGCCGCCTGGCGGTGCGCGACGCGCGCCTTGGTCTCGAGGCGGCGGACAATCTCGAGCCGGCGGTGGGCAGTGATGTACGCAGCCCGGCGCTCGGCCATGACGCCACGGGCGGCCGACACGGCCTTGTCGGCCTCGGCTTCCTCGAGGCAGACGCCGCGATAAGCCAGGAGCACGGGGGCCTCGCCGGCGGCGTCAAAGCGGACGCGACGGCTGGCGAGCAAGGCCACCTCGAACTCCTCCTTGCGGGCGCGGATGCGACCGAGCTTTTCGGTGACCTCCTGAAACTGACGGACCGCCGCGGCCAGGGCGTCACGGGCGCGCTGCTCGTGGTGGGCCCGGATCACGGCGACCGGACGAAGGTTGAAATGGAAGCGTTTCACGGCAGGAGGGCCTTGAGCTGGCGGTAGGTTTCGGCCCGCGCCGAATGCTCGGCGGTGGGCTGGCAAAGGAATTTGCGCAGCGCCGGCTGGCAGAGGATCGCCTCGTCGAGCGGCGCGCTCCCACCCTTCTGGTAGGCGCCGATGGAAATCAGGTCCTCGTTCTTCCGGTAGAGCGCCAGCAACTCGCGCGCGCGGCTGGCCAGCGCAACCTCGGCCGGAGCGCAGACATCGCGCGTCAGACGGCTCACGCTCTCGAGGACATCGATGGCGGGATAGTGGTTGAAATGCGCCAGCGAGCGGGAAAGCACCACGTGCCCGTCGAGGATACCGCGCACCGAGTCAGCCACGGGCTCGTTCATGTCGTCGCCCTCGACGAGCACGGTGTAGAGCGCGGTGATCGCGCCGACCTCGCCACTACCCGTGCGTTCGAGCAATCGCGGCAGTAGCGCAAAAACCGACGGTGTGTAGCCGCGCGTGGCCGGCGGCTCGCCGATCGCGAGGCCGATTTCGCGCTGGGCCATGGCAAAACGCGTAACCGAGTCCATCATCAGCAGGACATTGCGGCCCTCGTCGCGGAACGACTCGGCGATGGAGGTGGCCGTGAACGCGGCGCGCAGCCGCAGCGGCGCGGGACTGTCGGAGGTCGCGACCACGACGATCGCGCGCTTCATGCCCTCGGGGCCGAGATCCTTCTCGATAAACTCGCGCACCTCGCGTCCGCGCTCGCCCACGAGGGCGACGACGATGACGTCCGCCTCGCAGCCGCGCGCGATCATGCCCATCAGCGTGGACTTGCCGACGCCGGAACCGGCGAAGAGCCCGAGGCGTTGGCCGCGGCCGAGCGGAGTGAAGGCATCGAGGGCACGGACGCCGGTGACGAAGGGTTCGCGGATACGCTGGCGCCGCAGCGGGTGCGGAACGCTGGAGGACGGACCGCCATTCCGCGAAACCGGCAGCAGACCGCGGCCGTCGAGCGGACGTCCAAGCGCGTCGAGCACGCGGCCCAGTAGCTCGGGTCGGGGCGACGGCAGCGCGGGATGGTCGCAGGCTGCAACCTCGCAGCCAACGTGCAGGCCGGTGGTGGGTCCAAGCGGCATGAGCAGCACACGATGTTCGCGAAAGCCGACAACCTCGGCCTGCACGCGAAATTCGTCGCGGGAAGACCGGATTTGGCAGAGCTCGCCGAGACCAACGTTCGGGCCATCGGACTCGATCACGAGCCCGGCCACACCCGTGACGGTGCCGACGCGCTGGACCGGCGGCAGGTGCCGGACCTGCGTGCGCAGGACATCAACCAACGGTGCGACCATGGAGTTCATGCGGGCGTGAGGCTGTGCGTCAGCGCGGTGAGTTTCGCGCCGAGACGGGCGTCGGTGAGCCCGAACCGGCTGCGCACCTGGCAGTCACCGGGCGCGAGCGCAGCGTCGCTGCGAATCCGCAGACCCGGGTAACGGGCCTGCCATTCGGGGCGGAGATTTTCGAGGAGCGTGGCGTCACGCGGGCTGACGACGAGCTCGAGATTTTCGCGTTCGGGAAAAAGTTCGTCCAGCGCCTCGCTGCAGAGGCGCGCGACGAGGTCGGGCGGCGGCTCGAAGCCGGCCAGCAGGCGCTTGGCGATCTCGACGGCGAGCCCTGGCAGCTCGGCGCGAAGCTGGCTGACGAGCAGCGCTTCCATCGCGGAGAATTTTTGCAGGATGCCGTCACTGAGCTGGCCGATGTCGGCGCGGAACTCGACCATCTGCTGATCGGCCGCCGCGCGCGCGGAATCGACGCCGCGTCGGTAGGCGGCCTGGGTCTGTTCAGCGAGTTCGGCCTCGGTGCAGAGGCGTCCGGCCTGGCCGTGGAGGGCGACGCCGGCAAGCGAGCGGTCAAAGGCGATGAGTCGGGCGTGGGCCATGGTCAGGCGATCAGCCCCTGGGCGGAGCCGGTGTCGAGGGTGACCTGACCCTCTTCCTCGAGGCGGCGGACGACCTGGATGATCGCCTCCTGCGCGGCCTCGACATCCTTGAGGCGCACCGGCCCGAGCAGGCCAATTTCCTCGCGAAGGCTTTCGGCGGCGCGCTTGGAGATGGCGCCGTAAATTTTCTCCCGCAGCGGCTCGCTGGCGGATTTCATCGAGATCGCGAGGTTCGCGGAATCCACTTCGCGCAGCACGCGCTGGAGATCCGACGGCTGCAGGCGGGTGAGGTCTTCGAAGCTGAACAGCTTCTTGCGGATGGCCGCGCTGAGGGTCGCGTTCCGTTCCTCGAGGCGGGCGAGCAGGCTCTTGCTCACGTCCTTCTCCATCAGATTCAGCAAATCCGCGACGACGCGCACGCCACCGCTGCGGTGGAAGGCGGGGCGGACATTGGTGTCGAGGTGCCGGCCGAGCCGCTGCGCGACCTTGCCGACGAGTTCGAGGGACGTGGGTTCAATCGTCCCGAGGCGCTCGAGGACTTCCTCGCGAAGTTCCGGTCCGAACAGCGCGAAAACCTGTGAACATTTGGCGCTGTCGAGGTAGGACAGCACGAAGGAGATCGTCTGCGGCTGCTCGTTCTTGATCAGGTTGAAGATCTGCCGGGCCTCCATCTCGCTGATGTCCTTGATCACGTCCACGGACGTGCCCACCGGCCCCACCCGGCCGATGATGGCGGAGGCCTTGTGGTCGCCCTTGGCGATCTCGAGCGTGCGCTGCGCGTAGGCGATGCCGCCCATCGCGGAGCTCGCGCCCTGCGCCAGCACCGCGGAAAATTCCTCCATCGCCTGCTTTTGCACGGCGACGGGCACGATGGTCAGCGTGGACATCTCCCGGCACAGCAGCTCGATCTGCGCGTCGTCAAACTGCCGGAGCACCTCGGCGGCGGCTTCCGGCCCGATCACGATCAGGAAGATCGCGAGCTTCTGCTGGCGGTTGAGCTTGGTGTAATCGATTTCGGCGGCCATGGCGGTCCTCAGTTCTTGCCGGCGGGCTCGGCGACCCAGTCCCGGAGCGCCACGCCGACATTGGCGGGCTTCTGGCGGATCAATTCGTTGAGCAATTCCGGCGTCACGGAGTTGCTCGGGAGGGAACGCGCGGCGGCGGCGGGCGACATCGCGAGGACCTCGACCGGCACGGGCTCGGGCTTCTGCTTGCCGAGCGTGCGCCAGAACATGAACAGCACGGCAGCGGCGCCGGCGAGTGCGGCCCAATGGCGCGCGATTTCCAGCCAGCCCTCGAGGCGGCCCTCGCCGCGGACGGCCTCGACCTGTGCCGGCAAGGCCTGGGGCGCCTGGAACTCCATCTCCTGCAGCGAAACCATCGACTCGAGTGTCTGGCCGGCGGCGGGCTTGAGGCCGAGCGCGTTGACCACGATCTGACGCAGGGCGTTGAGCTCCTCCGGCGTGCGTTTGGCCGCGGTGGGCGCTGGAGCCGGTTTGCCGTCGGCCGTGGGCGCGGCGATCGGGGCTAGGCGGGGAGCGATGAACACGGCGGCGGTGAGGTTCTTCACCGTGCCGGGGCTGCGTGTGACATTGGTGATGGTGTGATTGATTTCGTAGGCCGTGGTGCGGTTCTTCCGCGTCTGCTCGGAGTTGCTGACCGGCTTCGGGGCAGCGGCGGAACTGCCGCTCTTTTCCGGGACGTTGGCGCTCACGCCGACGGGACCGCCGGAGGAACGAGACTCGCTCGACGTGTTGCTGTCTTCGCTCACGGTCTGCGAGCGGACGACCTGGCCCTCGGGGTCGTATTTGTCCTGCGTGGAAACCGTGGCTTCGGTCTCGATCTCGGCGGAGACGCGGACGACGGCGTTGCCGGGCCCGATGACGGCGGCGAGCATGGTTTCGACCTTCTTGGCAAAGTAATCCTCGACCTGCTCGCGGTAGCGCATCTGGCCGTTGGCGGTCCCCAGCGTCGGGTCCTGACGGAGTTCCTCGGAGAGGACGTGGCCGCGGTTGTCGACGACAGCGACCTGGTCCGTCTGCAGGCCCTGCACGGCGTTGGCCACGAGATGGCGGATGGAATTCACCTGGTCCAGCTCGAGCCGGCCGCCGCCGACGTCAACGAAGACGGACGCGGTGGGCTTGACGCCCTGGTCGGTGAGGAGGAGCCGGTTTTCCGGCTGCACGATCATGACGCGCGCGGACTGGACGCCCTGCAGCTGCGAGATGGTGCGGGCGAGCTCGCCCTGCAAGGCGCGGAGGTAGTTCGTGCGCTGCACGAAGTCGGAGAGGCCGAACTGGCCCTTGTCGAAAATCTCAAAGCCGACGCCCTCCCCGCTCGGGAGGCCCTTGGCGGCGAGGTCCATGCGGAGCTTGTAGACGAGCGTGCTGGGCACCTGGACGGCGGTGCCGCCGGCGCTGACCTGGTGCGGGATGTTCTGCGCCTCGAGGTAGCCGATGACGGAGGCGGCGTCCTTCTCGCCCATGCGGGCGTAGAGCAGCTGGTAGTCGGGGCGCTGCGACCAGAGCACGACGGCGACGAGGCCGCCGGCGACGGCGAGGGCGGTGACGACGAGCGAAACGCGCTGGTTGACGCCAAACTGTTTCCAGAGCTCGAGGAGGGATTGCGTGAAGTTTTTCATCAGACGTGGTTAAAATCGAGGAGAGCGCTCACACCTGCATGCGCATGAGTTCCTGATACGAATCGACGAGCTTGTTGCGCACCTCGACCATCATGGAAAAAGCGACGGAAGCCTCCTGCATCGCGATGACGCTCTGGTGCAGCTGGCCGGAATCGCCGAGCAGCACCTGACGGGTCACGTCCTGCGCGGACGCCTGCTTGCCATCGACGACGGCGACGAGGTTATCGAGGACCTTGCCAAAACCCTCCGTCGGCGTGGCCGCGGTTCCGCCCAGGGACGTCAGGCCGCCGGCCGGCAGGGGCGCGTCGATGCGGGTCAAGGCCGATGCGGCGAGAGGGTTGATGGAGCCGATGGGATTCATGCGCAGGGAATTACTTGCCGATATCGAGGGTCTTCATCGCCATCTGCCGGGCGTTCTTCACCACGGAGAGGTTGGCCTCGTAGGCCCGGGAGGCGGTGATGAGGTCGACCATTTCGTAGGCGAGGTTGACGTTGGGCATCGTGACGAGCCCGTCCGGGCCGGCGTCCGGATGCTGCGGGTTGTAAACCTGCTGGCCGGGCGTGCGGTCGGCCGTGATGCCGCCGACCTTCACCGTCTGCATGGGCGTCCCACCGGCGCCCTCGCGCTGGACCAACTCCGACTCGAAGGACACGACCTGCCGCTGGTAAGGCCCGCCCTCGGGCGTGCGCGTCGTCTGGGCGTTGGCGATATTCTGCGCGACGATGTCGAGTCGCGTCTTTTGCGCGTTGAGGGCTCCCGCGGTGACGTCGATGCCGGCGATCAGGTTCATGGTGAGTGCGGTTGGAAAAGGACCGGTCAGCTGTTGCGGCCGCTGATGGCGAGTTTCAGCTGCTTGAGGTTGTTCGAAACGACCTCGCTGAGGTAGTCGTACTCGACCGCGTTCTTGTTCATCGCGAGGAGCTCGTGCTCCAACTCGACCGTGTTGCCGTCGGGACGCATCGTCCGGGCATTCGCATCCTCGGCGAGTTTCGGCTGCAGATCGTTGACCGTCGCGCCCAGATCACCCCGCTCCGAACTGGCCTTGAGCTGCTGGACAAAATCCGGAGCGACGTCGAGCCGGTGATACCCGGGCGTCTCGACGTTCGCCACATTCGAGGCAATGGCCTCCTGGCGGAGCGCCGCCGCGTCCATGAGCTTCCGCGCCAACTGGTAGTTGTCGGTTTGGAAAATGGGGTCGATCATGGGGCGCGTTTCAGCAAGGGCGGTGCCATCCGCCTGCGCACTCTCCGATCCGACTGTCTGTCAGAAGAATACAATTTCCAACGAAGCCGAAGCCATCGGGCATTCACGCGGCCCGCTGCGCGTCGGAAAATTTTGCCGGTCAATGAAGCGACGTTCGCGCGGCGGCTTTTACTGAGTGTCTTCATTTGCCGGCGGGCGTGCCGATTGAAGGTGCAACATTGAAGACCGATCCCGTGATTGAACTGAGCCGCCACCCCGCCGGTGCGCGGATTTGCCGCCGTTCGGAACCGCGCCGGCTCGGCCGGTCATTCCCGTTCCCGGGCAACACCTAACCGCCTGCCTCCGCCCCACTCTACCCCGTCGCCCGCCATGTCCACCCCTGCCTCCGCCCCGGCGACCCAGCCGAGCATTCTCATTGTCGATGACGAGCCCGTCGTGCTGGGCGCTTTGAAGGAAACCCTCGAGCGCGAACACTTTTCCACCGTCGCCTGCCAGTGCCCGCTCAAGGCGCTCGCGCTGCTCGCCGAGCGCGACTTCGCGGTGATCATCTCCGACCAGCGCATGCCCGGCATGCTCGGGCTGGATTTCCTCATCGAGAGCCGCCGGCTCCGACCGCACGCGTCGCGCATCCTGATCACGGCGGTGCTGGCGCTGCCGACGATCGTGGACGCGATCAACAAGGGCGAAATTTTCCGCTTTGTCGCGAAGCCCTGGCTGCGCGAGGAGCTGATCGCCACCGTGCGCAACGCCGTGCAGCGCCACGACCTCGTTACGCACAACACCGAGCTGCTCCGCGAGACGGCCAGCCTCAACGAGCGCCTGACGTCCGCCAACGCCGCCCTCGCCGCGCAGGTCGCCGACCTCGAGCAGCAGCGCCAGCGCCTGGACACCGCGAACCGCGAGCTGGCGGAGAACTACGACCATTCGCTCGAACTCTGCCGCCGCATCCTGACCGCCTACGACCCGGTCCTCGGCGGGCAGACCAAGGCGCTGGTGGAATTTGCGGAGCAGATGTCCATGACCGACGAGTTCAACAACACCGAGCGCCACGCCCTGCGCGCCGCCGCGCGGCTCTGCGACCTCGGCCTGATCGGCATGCCACGGGAAATGCTGCGGGCCTTCCGCTCGAATCCGGACGGCCTCAGCGAGCACGAGCGCGGCATGCTGCACAATCATCCGGTTTACAGCCAGACCCTCGCCGCGCTGGTGGACGGACGCACCGAGACGGGCGAAATCATTCGCGCGCACCACGAGCGCTACGACGGCCGCGGTTATCCTGACGGGCTCGCGGGCGAAAATATTTCCTGGCCCTCGCGCTGCCTTGCCGTCGCGGTGGGCTTTGTCGAGTCCGGCCTGCCCAAGGCCGCCGCGCTGGAAGCCGTGCTTGCCCGCTCCGGGTCCGCCTACGATCCCGAAGCGGTCCGCCTCTTCCTCAAGGTGAGCAACCTCGTGCAGCTCCCCCGGCAGGTACGCGAAATCCTGCTGCACGAACTGGAGCCCGGCATGGTGCTGGCCAACGGCATCTACAGTCCGCACGGCCTGCTGCTGATCGGCGAGGGCCAGGCCCTGAGCCCCGGCACGATCACCAAGATCCGCAGCCACAACCAGGTCACACCGATCAGCCAGCGGCTACTGGTGTATAGTTGAGCGCAGGCCGAAGCCGGGAAGTCGAGGGTGAGGGTCGCGGGGTCGAGCAGCCGACCGTCCGAAATGAAACACGGCGGGGCGCCGCGTCTCCAAATCACGCCGCTCAGGGTGCCACGCTGTCGAAATTGGCGTCCACCGGGTCGCCGGTGTCGCGGTATTCCTGCAGCTTGTTGCGCAGCGTGCGGATGCTGATGCCGAGCGCGGCCGCGGCCTGCGTGCGGTTGCCCTGGGTCTGACGCAGCGCGGCTTGGATCGCCTGCTTCTCGAGTTCGGCCAGGGGTTGGATGGCTCCGTTGGAATCGTCCGGCACGGCAGCGGGGACGGCGGCCAGTTCCTCGAGCGGCGGGGGCTCCGCCGCGCCGGGATTGCCCGGCAAGCCGAGCAACGCCGCCGTCACCGGCCGGCCCGACTCGGACATGATGACCGCGCGTTCGATGGTGTTCTGCAGTTCCCGCACGTTGCCGGGCCACTGGTAGGCCATGACGGCGGAGCGGGCGGAATCGCTCAAGCCGGTCACCTTCACGCCATGCTTGCGCGAGAACCGCCGCAGAAAGTGGTCCGCCAGCAGGAGGATGTCCTCCGCGCGCTCCCGCAGCGGCGGCACCTGCACGGGAAACACATTGAGGCGGTAATACAGGTCCTGGCGAAAATCGCCCTTCTCGACGTAGCGGAGGAGATCGCGGTTGGACGTGGCGATGATGCGGACGTTGACCTTGATGGTGCGATTGCCGCCGACGCGCTCGAATTCCCGCTCCTGCAGCACGCGCAGCAGCTTGGCCTGGAGGCCCGCGGGGATCTCGCTGACCTCGTCGAGCAGCAAGGTGCCCTGGTGGGCCAGCTCGAAGCGGCCCTCCCGTCGCTCCGTGGCGCCGGTGAAGGCGCCGCGCTCGTGGCCGAAGAACTCGCTCTCGATCAGGTTCTCGGAGACGGCCGCGCAATTGACCTTGATGAAGGGCTGTCCGCGGCGCGGGCTGCGGCGGTAGAATTCGCGCGCGATCATCTCCTTGCCCGTGCCGCTCTCGCCGGTGACGAGCACGGTCGCGTCGGTGGGCGCCACGCGGTCGATCAGCTGGCGCATGCGCTGCATCACGGGACTGCGGCCCACGAGCACACTGTCGGCGTCCTCGGGGTCGTCCGTCAGCAGCCGGTTGACGCCGAGCAGCTGGCGATAGCTCGCGGCTTTGCGCAGGATGACGTCGATCTGGCTCGGGGCGAAAGGCTTGAGGACGTAGTCGAACGCGCCCGCGCGCATGCAGGCGACGGCAGACTCGATCGTGCCGTAACCCGTGGTCATGACAACGAGCGGGCGCTCCGGCAGCGCGGCGATCTGTTCGAGGAACTTCTGGCCGTCGCCGTCGGGCAGGCGGATATCGAGCATGATCAGGTCAAACGACTCCCGCTGCATCGCCGCCTGCGCCTCCGCCAGATTGACCGCACAACTCACCGCATACTTGTGCCGCGCGAAGATGCTCTGCAGCAGGTTCCGCACAACCTGTTCGTCTTCGACGATGAGAATTTTTTCGAGCGACATGACAGAGAGAGGTGTGGCGGGCATTTCGGGGGGAAACCCATAGACACGAATCACCCGGACGATACAAACAAATGTTGCCGCAAGACGGCCCGCCGAGGCCCCAATGCGTAATTCCCGCACCGGGCGCCTGCGATCCGCCGGGGCCGCGAGAAATAACTAAAGTCGGCGCAAGCCCCGCCGATATTGGTTCCCGGAGCACCCGATGTGCCCCTCCTCCACCCTGACGCTCATGTCCACCCGACTCCTTTCCTTCCTGACAAGCATCGAGCATGCCCTGTCGCAGGACACGGGCACGGCGCCCGTGGTAAAATGGAGCAGCCAGCGCTCGGTGAATTTCAAGGACGGCTTGGCCCGCGTCATCCTGACGCCCCCGGCCGACGCCGCCGACCCGTCCGCCGGCGGTTCGGTTCTCCTCTACAGCTTTCTGCTGTCCGACGGCTCGCTCACACTCAAGGCCGTCCTCAGCTGGGACCGCAGCCCGGTCACGGTGCGGGTCTCGCTGCACGCGAAGCCGACGGTCGACTGGAAGGCGGAAGCCCGCCAAATTGCTGCCACCTGGCTCGCCGGTCCCCCGGCCGCCGCCACGATCGAAGCCGGACCGAGCGCGTCCCAAGGTTCGGCCCATCCGCTGAAGAGCGCGACGGGCTGAGCAGGCTCGCGCGGCAACCGCGAACCCGAACAGATTCACGCGACCGCGTGCGTCGTCCCCGTGTGCCCCGCCCTGTCCGCCCGCGTGTGGCGGCCGTAAACGGGCGCGATCCGACCGATCGTCTGAAGATTGTCCCGCGTCCGCTCCAACTCCGCCTGCACCTCGGCGAACTTTTCATCCAGGAGCTGCTGGTTCCCGCGCCGGCGAGTCAGCAAGGCCGCAAGGCGGCCCTGCACCGTCGGGGCAAGCGGGCCGTGCTGGCCACGCGTCAGCTCCGCGAGCACGGGCTCGGCCCGCGCCTGCAGTTCCCGAATCGCGGTGATGTCTCCGGCGCAGAGGAGCATCGATTCCTGGCCGGCAAATTCCTCCAGCACCGTGAGCAGGCGGAGAAACTTGGAATCCGGCGAGGACATGCGTCAGGCGACGACGCGCACTTTCTCGGTAACCGAGGTATCCTGCGTGCAGAGCATCTCAGCCCAGGCGTTTCGCAGTTCGCGCACGAGGCGCTCCACCTCGACCACGGGCTCGACCTGCTTGCGGAGGTTGGCCTCGAGCAGGCGGCGGTTGTGGTAGTCGTAGAGGCGTTGCAGCGTCAGGGCGAATTCGCCGCCGGCCTCGAGGTTGAGGCCGCCCTGCAGCTCGGCGATGATCGTCTGGGCCTTGAGGAGCTGGTGGTTGATGGTCTCGATCCGGCGCGGATCGTCCACGGGCCGCGCGAAGGCGTCGCGGGTGATGGCGAGGGCTTTCAGCACCCCGTCGTAGAGCATGAGCACGAGCTGTCCGGGACTGGCGGTGAGGACCGCGTTGGCGCGGTACGTCTGCGCGTAGGCCGTGGCTGGCATGGCCGGGTCAGGACTCGTCTTCGCTCAGGTCCGGCGCGGCCAGGATCTGCTGGGCAACGCGACGCATGACGGCAACCGGAGGATAAGTCGGATCGGCGGCCAGGGCGCGGGCGCGCGCGACTTCCGCGGGGCGAATCTCGGGATCGCGGGCGAGGGAGACGCGCAGGGCGGCGGCGCTGGCGGTGGAAAGTTGGTCAGGCCGCGGGGCGGGCGGGCGCGGCGTGGACGGGCCGGACGCGGCGAGGGCGTCGGGGCGCACGGTGCGATCAGGAGGTGGCGTGGAGGGAATCATTGGGTGGTTTCGACCGGCGAAACGTGGGTCCGCTGACAGGGAAATAATCGGCCGGAATGGCGGCAGCTTTAGCCCGATTCAGCGGGCCGGGGCGGGCAAATCGGCCGCGACGACCGGGATTCCGGCGGGCGCCAGCGGGGGCAAGGTGCCGAACATGGCCTCGGCGGCGTAGGCCGTGAAGCGGGAGGGCGATTGCAAGGCGGCGGGACTCAGGTCCGACGGCACCTCCGGGAGGCCGTCGGCCTCGAGGTGGCGGCTGGCGCTCTTGGCGATCACCGGGTCGGACGCCGAAAACAGATTGTCGAACGTCCACACCAGCCGCACGTCGCGCACGGTCGCCAGCTTGGCCCGGAAGCCGATGGCTAGCGGCCGATACGCGTGAAAGACGGTGACGTCCACAAAGAGCACCGCGTCGGCGGCGAACTCGTGCCGGATCACCGCCATGAAATTGGCGGGCAGTGCCTCGACGGAGGAAAGCTCCTCTGTGGAGAACAGCCGGCGGCAGGCGTCACGCGACACCGTGATGACCTCGAAGCGATTCTGATGCTGCAGCGCCGCCGCCACGATCGGATCCAAATCCGCCATGCTGGCCGGCGGGGCGATTTCGCCGCCGGCGAGCGGCAGGAGCACCACTCTCCGCACGCTGGTCGGCAAAACGGAATCGCCGGAATGGTTGGTGGGAACGAACTCGGCGCTGGCACGCGCAGACTTCGACCAAGGCACAGTCGAGCAGCCGAAGGTGAGAACCACGCAGGCGGCGAGGCCGGCGAGGCGGGAAACGCGGCGGAGAAGATGGGAGCGGATCATGGTTAGTTGCCGCTGCTGCTCGTGTTCTTGAAGAACGCGTTGGTCAGCGTGGTGTTCTGGCTCTGCGCCATGGACTGGGCGTCGAGCATCTGGATGAAGGAATTGGTCAGCTGCTGCCGCTCCGCATCGAGGCGCGCCTGGAGCGTGGTGATCTGCGTGTCGATGTCCGTCGACGCCTTGTTCAGGTTGTCCTGCTGCGTGCTGTCGGCGCTGATCAGGTTCGTCAGGTAAGTGTAGCCCTTGGACACCAGACCCGTGCCGGGCGTCAGGAAGAACGCCTTCACGTCGTCGGGATGATCCGCCAGCGCCGTGGCGAGCTTGTCGGAGTTCTTGATCGTGAGGTGGCCGGTGGTGGAGTCGAAGTCGATCCCGAGGTTATCGAGGCGCTGCACGGTGCCGGTCACGCCGCTCACGGCGTCGAAGACCAGCGAGCGGAGCTTGCTTCCCCAGGCTTGGACCTCGCGGTTGTCGGAGAGCACCGACGTCGTCACCGTGCCGGAGGAGACGGTCGTCTTGGTGTTGGTGTCGATCGAGTCCTGCACGGCGTTGAACTTGTCGAGGAAGTTCTGGATCGCCGTCTGCATCGACGATGTGTCGCTGTCCACGGTCACCGTCTGCGTAGCCTGGGTGTTCACCGTCACGCTCAGTCCAGTGATGCCATGGACGGAGCTGTCCAGCGTGTTGCTGGTGCTGGTCAGGGTCGGGCCGCCGTTGACGGTAAAGCGGGCGTTCACGCCGCGGGTCAGCGTGCTGGACGGAGAAGTCAGTCCCAGGACGTCGAGCAGCCCGCCTGTCACGTCGCTGACTCCCATGCCCATGTCACCGGTCTTGGCGTTGGTAAGCGTCACGCGGTCGGCCGACGGATCGTAGTTCGCAGTCACACCGGCGCCCGACTGGTTGATGCGGCCGAGGATGGTGCTGAGGCTGTCGGAATTGACGTTGTAGCTGATGCTGACGCCGTTGATCGAGAACGAGCCGTTGCCCGAGCCATCGACGGCGGTGATCGTGCCCTTCAAGCCCGCGCTGGCCAGGGGACTGGCGAGGCGGAGCGTGCCGAGGGACGAGGAACTCGCGGCGGTGGCGGTGCCGTTGTTGGCCAGCTTCATCACCGAGAGAAAATTACTCGTGTCATTCGCCGCGCCCAGGACCAGCTCGCCGCTGCCGCTGGTGAGGGAAATGTGATCGCTGGTCGGGTCGTAACTCGCGGTGACATCGCCCGCGGTGGCCGTGGAGATCTTGTCGAACACGTCCTGCAGGGAATCCGTCAGCGCGATGGTCACTGTCTTTCCGTCCACCGTGAACGTGCCCGCGGTGACGGCGGTCGCGGTCGGAAGGTTGGCCAGGGTGAGTCCGCTGACGACGCTCGTCGCCGCGAGGCCCGCGCCGACGTCCGCGGCGCCCTGCACCGTCGTGGCAGTGGCGAGCTGCTGGACGGCAAATTTATAGCTGCCGACGGTGGCGCCGTTCGCGGAGTTCGACTTCCACGTCGTGCCGGCGGTGTCAGAGTTGACATTGCGCAGCGAGAACAGATCGCCCGACCGGATGGACTGCAGCGAGTCCTGCAGGTCCTGCAGCGCGGTCTGGAGCCCGGAGAGGGCCGTCACCTTGCTGGTGTTGGTGGTCTTTTGGGTGGTCAGCGCCGTGATGGGCGCGGAATCGGCGGTGATGAGCTGGTCAACGACGGACTTCCAGTCGAAAGCCGAGTTCGAAAGGAGACCTGAGATTTGGATGCCGGACATGGCGCGGGTGCGGTGGTTTTCTAGGTAGATAACATCGGCCGGACAGACCCGGACTTTAGACGGAAAATGGCCTTCCCCGCCTCGCCTACCGAGGCCGCCTGCCGTCGCAGACCGGCCTGCGCGAGGGAGGCCGGCGGAAAAGCTCCCGCAATTCCAGGCCAGGGCGCGGGGCGGAAAAAGAATTTAGCTTTTCCGCAAATGTTTTTCGCGGGTGGTCCGATCATCCCCCACGTCGAGGCAAGAGCCCCGACCGGCGCGACCCGGAGCTGAATCCACCGGGTCCGACTGCGGCACGGAAGCCGCGCTTAGCATCAAGGAAGATACCATGTCCGTCGTCATTAACACCAACTACGCGGCGACCGTCGCCGCGAACAACCTCGCCCGCTCCAACGAAATGTTGCAGAAGAGCCTCAACCGGCTCTCGAGCGGTTCCAAGATCGTCAGCCCCGCCGATGATGCGGGTGGCCTCGCCGTCGCGATGAAACTGTCCGCCGCGGCCAAGCGCCAGGGCGCCGTCTCGCAGAACATCGGCAACTCCGTGTCGTTCCTGCAGACGCAGGACGGCGTCCTCTCCGTCACCGGCAAGGTCCTCGACCGCATGGGCGAGCTGAAGACCCTGTACAATGACCCGACGAAGAACGCCAACGACAAGGCCAACTACGACTCCGAATTCACCGAGTTGAAGAGCCAGCTCAGCGCCCTCACCGGCGAGCAGTTCAACGGCGTCAGCCTCTTCGGCACCTCCAGCCTCAGCGTGCCCGTGACCGAGGATGGCAGCACGACGTCCGCCGTCACGATCGCCGGCCGTGACCTCACCAGCACGGCCACCGGCGTCGGCGCGCTCACCGCCACCTCCGCGACCGATCTCGGGGCGATTGCCCTCACCGACATCACCGCCGCGATCCAGAATGTCGCGACGTTCCGCGCCCAGAACGGCGCCGAGCAGAGCCGCTTGGGCTTCGCCAGCGACCTTCTCACGGTGAACAAGGCCAACCTCGAGGCCGCCTCGAGCCGCATCACCGACGTCGACGTCGCCGCCGAATCCACCCAGCTGGCCCGGTGGAACATCCTCGTGCAATCGGGCACGGCGATGCTGGCCCAGGCCAACCAGAGCGCCCAGGTCGCGCTCAAGCTGCTCCAGTAAGCGAGCGCACCTGTCCCCACCCCGCGGGCCGGGCTAGTCCCCCGGTCCCGCGCCCGAGCTAACGCGGTTGTCGGCTCCGGGTGGGGCCAGGGTTCTTTTTTCCTCCCATTTCCGCACCCCGGTGCGGATCCCCTTTGGGGCTTTCGCCCCAGACAGCGCGGTCCGGCGCTGCTTATCCGGACACGTGGCGACGACGGATAGTCGCATTAAGATCAAGGAAAGAACCATGTCAGTCGTGATTAATACCAACTACTCGGCAACGATTGCTGCAAACAATCTGGCCGCGTCCAACGCCATGCTCCAGAAAAGCCTGAACCGGCTCTCGAGCGGGTCCAAGATCGTCAGCCCCGCCGATGACGCGGGTGGCCTGGCGGTTTCCATGAAACTGTCCGCGGCGGCCAAACGCCAAGGCGCGGTTTCCAGCAACATCGGCAACGCCGTTTCCTTCCTGCAGACGCAGGACGGAGCGCTGCAGGTGGCTGGCAAGGTCCTCGACCGCATCAGCGAGTTGAAGACCCTGTACTCGGACCCGACCAAGAACTCCAGTGACAAGGCCAACTACGATTCCGAGTTCACTGAACTCAAGTCGCAGCTGACTTCCCTGGCGACGGAAAAGTTCAACGGCGTCAGCCTCTTCGGCAGCAGCTCCCTCTCGGTGGCTGTGACTGAGGATGGCAGCACGTCCTCAGCCGTGACCATCGCTGGTCGCGACCTCAATGGCACCACGGCCGGCGTCGCCGCTCTCACGAGCACCAGCGCCACCGACCTCGGCGCCATCTCGTTGACCAATGTCACCGATGCCATCCAGAACGTCGCTACGTTCCGCGCCGGCAACGGTGCCGAGCAGAGCCGTTTCGGCTTCGCCTCGGAGCTGCTCACGGTCAACAAGGCCAACCTCGAGGCCGCCTCGAGCCGGATCACCGACGTGGACGTCGCCGCCGAGTCCACGCAACTCGCCCGGTGGAACATCCTCGTGCAGTCTGGCACGGCGATGCTCGCCCAGGCCAACCAGAGCGCGCAGAGCGCCCTGAAGTTGATCCAGTAAGCAACCCGCACGAGATTGTCATGATTCGCCCAACCTGGCCGCCGCGCAAGCGGCGGCCAGGCCAGCGGGTCCGGGCCGTCTCTCCGCGGAGGTCCCGACGTCGCAAGCGGTTCAACCGATTGTTCTCGTCAGGCCGTCGCACTGGCCGCCAGTGCAAACAAGGCCCCGGCTTCGTCCGGGGCCTTCGCCTTTTTGGAGTTCAACACCCGCGGCTGCGGCGTGGCACGGGTCTCTGGCCCGTGAGTCTGT
>CAIPAH010000002.1 GCA_903862955.1 uncultured Opitutia bacterium | reverse complement strand
CTCCGGCCCGTGAGGTAGCTCGGAGAATTCGAATCACGGGCCGGAGACCCGTGCCACGCCTCACCCCCGCGACGGCTCCGCCATCTTCGCCTTCGCCTGCCGCGACAGCTCGGCGATGTGGCCGTCGTTGGCCATCACCTGCTCGAGGTGGCGCCGGCGCTCCGGGCCCGCGGTGTTCATCATGATGTCGCCATACGCGCGCTCGACCCAGAAGCGCGAGACGCCGTTGAGGTAATCGCGCAGTTCCTGGATGCGCGCCTCCGGGTAACGCTGGCAAAGGTTCATCGTGAACATCCGCCGCCACCCGCCGCCGCCGAACGCCGCGTGCTTGGTGTTGTGGTTGAAGACGAGAATGTCACCCGGGACGGTCTCCAGCGCGACCGCGGGCACGTCCCGGCCATGCCGGGTCCACTTCTCGTCACACTTGTAGATCGCGTCGTTCACTTCCTCGGCGAACCGGTCGCCGATCTTGTGGCTGCCGGGAATCACGCGCAGGCAGCCCGTGTCGCGCGTCAGCGGGTCGAGGTAGAACGCGATCTTGATGTGCAGCGTTTCCTTGTGCCAGCCGTCGGAATGCCACGGCGTGTCGCCCGCATAATAATTCCCGTCGCTCGGCATGAAATTGAAGTCGTCGCCCAGCAGCGACGCCGCGATCCCGTGGATGCGCGGGTCGTCGAGGAGACTCGAGAGGACCGCGTTCTGGTCGATGAACGGCACGATGCACGAGCGTTGTTTGCCCGCATGCGGCTGGCCGGCATGGCCGCCGCCGCGCGCGGCGAAGACTGCCTCGAATTCGCGGATGATCTCATCGATGCGATCCTTCAGCAGGCCGGGAAAGGCGATGAACCCGAAGGTGTTGAAAAAATTTCGTTGCTGGTCCGTGAGCTTGAGGTCGGGCATGGGGCGAAGGGGTGCGGGCGAAATCAGGACCGATGGAAGGAGTTTCCGCCCCGGAGTTACAACCCAATTTCAAACGCCTCGCCCCGGCATATCGGATTGCGGCGCGCCGCCAACGATCACTAGCTTGGCCCGCATGAAACGGCTCGTGGTTCTGCTCCTGTTCGCGGCCAGCGTCGCCGCCGCCGCGGAGGACACCAAGCTCCCCCGCTCCACCGTGATGCATTCGGGCAACACCGTGGTCACGCTTCCCGCCGGCACCGTCGTCAAGGTCATCGAGCAGGGCGAGCAGTCCGTCACCATCAAGGTCAACGGCAAGGTCGGCACGATCCCGTGGAGCGCCCTCGATGATAACGAACCCGCGCCCGCAAGAATCCAGCGCACGTCCGTTTCCGCCACACCCAGCGTCCCTGCTCCCCCCGCTGCGGCGCCAGCCGCACCCGCCGAAGCGTCCCCGCCGGAACCGCGCCGCGCACAGACGATGTATGGCAAGGCCGTGGAAAAGGCCCGCGACAACGCCGCCAGCCACGAGAAAACCATGGTCCAGCCCACCGACGAGATTCTCGACGGCAAATGACCGCCGAATCTCCGCCCGTCGTCGGGCCACTCCCATCCGCCGGCGACCCTGCGCGCCCCGAGCCGTGGTGGCAGCGGCATCCCCGCTGGTGCGTGGCGGTCGTCATCACGGGCTCGGCACTGGTGATGGCCGTCATCGTCCTGGCGGTTTTCACCGTCGTCATCGGCTCGATCAAGTCCTCCGACGTCTACGTGACGGCGATGGACCGGGTACGTCACAATCCCGCCGTTGCCGCCGCCCTTGGCACTCCACTCAACGAGCGAATCCTGGTCACGGGCAACATTCACGTCAGCGGTCCCACCGGGCTGGCGGAGTTGGAGATTCCCATCTCCGGCCCCAAGGCCAGCGCCACGGTCTATGTCGAGGCCACGAAGCAGCTCGGCGAATGGCACTTCGACCATCTCATCGTGCAGCTGGACTCCACGCGTAAACGCCTCGACCTCCTCGCCCCGCCGCCGCGGTAACCGGCGTGGCAGTTACTTCCGGTTCTTCCCCGCATCGATCGCCGCCTGGATCGCCTCGCTACGCTGACGCGCCGCCTGCACGCCGGCGCGGCCCACCCGGCTCTCGGCATAATCCCGATTCCGCGCCGCGTCCGCATCTCCCGCGCGCGCGGCCAGCGTGAACCACACCAACGCCTCCACTTCGTCGCGCGGCACACTCTCGCCTTGGGCATACATCATCCCGAGCGCGGACTGCGCTGCGACACTCCCCTGCTCCGCCATCAGGCGGATCGCGTCGGTCGACGAGGACACCGCCACGCCCTGGCCTTTCGCGTCGAGGGACATCATCGGCACATATTCGCCAACGAGTTCCTTGTGCCAGTAATTCCCCGTGGCGCGGAGCGTGGCCAGGTTGGTGAATGTGAGCTGGTAGGCCGGCATCCGGATGATCCGGGGAGCCCGGTCGGGAAATGGGTTTCGCTGGAAAAGCGCGATCACCGCCGGGTCCCGCTGCAACAGGTGCGTGGCCACGAGGGGATAAAGCGGCGAGGGCGTGCTGTGCGTCGCCTCGATCTGCAGTGTCGCCTCGAACCGCGCATACCGCGGCGCAATGTAGGGGCAGATGCGCCGCGGATCCTGCGGCTGGTAACGGTATTCGTAGGCGCGCCACGTCACGCCGCCGTCGTTGGACCCCTCGAACTCAATCCCGTAGCGCGCCGGCAGCAGCCCGCCGAAGAGCGTGAACGCGTTGGCGCTGTGAAACCCCGCGAAGAAAGTCTGGAACGGCCGGCTCAGGATCGTGGGAAATCCCTCAATCGCGTGGCCGCACAAGAGCCCGAAGACCACCAGCGTGAGGCTGAAGTGCGTCCAGAGCGCGGTGTGCAGCGCGGCCATGCGCCACCGGGGAAGCGGCGGGAACGGGAGCCGGACCGCCTTCGCGGCGAGCCACTCCCCCAGCCGGCGCAGCCGGAGTTTGCCCGCCGCTGCGGTCAGCATCTGGTCGTCCAGCAGGACGAAGCCCATTGCGATCGCGGCTGTGTTGAGCCACCCAAAGTTGTTGGTGAGCTGGATGCCCGCCTGGAATACCGTCCAGATCGCAAACGCCCACCAGCGTCCGCGCCGGCCCGCCAACACCGCCAGCAGCGGCGCCGGAAACTCCGCGGCATACGTCAGCGCCACCTCGAACACGTGATAGGCGTGCGGCAACTGGTGGTCGAGGTAGCCGAGGATCGTCGGGAACGGACTCGTCTCATACAGGAGGTCCATCGCCGTCCAGTCGCGCCAGCGCGGGTCGCCGGAGATCACCTTCACGATGCCGTTCTCGAACATGATCCGGAACAGGAGCCAGCGCAGCATGAACAGCGCGATCGGACGCGGCGGCGACGACGCCCCCAAGCCCGGCCTGAATCCCGCCGGGGCAAACGCGATGCACAGCAGCGCTGTCTCCAGCGCCAGCTGGTCCACCTGGCTCCCGGACCAAAGGCCCCACGCAGCAACAAAGGACAACAGGCAAAGCCAGCAGACGAAGAGCGTCATCCGCGGCCAGACGTTCAACACGAGCGCAATCGCCGCCAGCATGCCCACCCACTCCACCAGCACGATCATGCCGGCGCCGGTCCCCAGCCAGAACACCGTGGGCGCGCGCAGGAACAGCTCCCAACCGTGCGCGTATTGCGGACGCAGTTCCCCGAGTGACGTGCCCAGCGGAATCAGCCCATGCGGGCCCACCATCACCTGCGCCTGGTCAATGATGCCCGCGAACGCCAACACGAACACCAGCCCCACCGCGCGCAGCACCAGCCACCGCGGCCACAGATAAGTGGCGTCACCGCCGGCCCCGGCAAAGTCCTTCATCTCCCGCCAGGCAGCATTCACCGCGCGGCGCAGGAAGGGCGGGCGACCGGGAGCCGCGGAACTGGGTGTCGCGATGGCGATGGACGGGGTAATGGCCCGACGCTCGCAAATGTGGCTCGCGAGTCAGGCCAAAAATCAGCGCCGCGTGCGCGGGCGCGTCGAATTGAAACCCGCCGAGCCGCGCCTGCCGTTTTGCGCGGACGGGAACCGGCCGGGTCTCGCTGGGTCCGTGATGGGCGTCATCTGTCACACCCAACCCATTCCATCTCCATGAAAGCAAGCACCCGCAACAAGGCCGCCGGCACCGCCAAGATCATCAAGGGCGACGCCAAGATCGCCCTCGGCAAAGTCACCCGCAACCGCCTGCTCGAGGCCAAGGGCCGCGCCCAGGAGCTCCTCGGCAAGCTGCAGCGCAACACCGGCCAGCGCCAGAAAGCCCAGGGCAACTAAGCCCCGGCCGTCACAGGCCGTCGGTGTAGTGCTCGTAGGTCGACTTGATCATGTCGACGATGTCGTCCACCGACATGGCCTTGCCCGTCTGCACCGCACCCGTGCCCATCGCCACGCTGCGCACCGCGAACGGCGCGCGCTCCGGCGTGAGCCCGTCCTGCTCCTTGAACCAGGTGAAGAGAGCCTGCCCCACGTCCTGCGCCGTGTCGGGCGACATCAGCGAGTGACGGTCGTTGATCGCCTGCGTGAACGAAATGCAGGCGTCGGCGACGGAATATTGGGCGGAGGCATCGGCCATGCCCGCAGCGTGCAAACCCCGTCGGCCGACTCAACCATTTTGTGGATTGCGGCGGCGGACGCCCCCAGCCCGCCGTTGACTGCCGGGGCGAAAACGCCGACTGCTAGCTTTCCCCATGAACCCCGCACCCTCCGCGTCGAGCGTCGGCGCCGAATTCACGCATCGCACCGGCCGGCCAGACGAGGAGACCGCGCAGCACACCTGGGACACGGCCGCCGTGCAGAATTTTAGCGCGCCCCTCGTCGCCCCGGCGCCCGGGGCCAAGGTCTGGGCCGTGCGCGTGCCGGTGAAATCCAACCGCGCGACCATGCTGTGGGTGCGGGTCTCGCTCGATTGTGGCGAGAACCCCGACGCGCCCGTGACTCTCGGCTACGAGACCACCTTCGTCGTCGAGTGGTCGGGCTGGCACACGCTTCATTTCACCGTCGCGTCGCTCACACCTGTCGGCCAACCCGCCGGACTGCATGCGATCAAACGCATCCGGTTCGCGGCCATCAGCACGACGTTCGCCGGCACCGTGCTCGAGCTGGGCCGCGTGACCTGGCCGGACGACGCACCCATCGTGCCGGTGACGCCGTTTGAGGACATGGTCGTCAATTTTCTCAGCGAGCGGATGTGGGATCCCGCCGACTGGACGCACGCCGGTCCCCCCACTTTGCCCGCCGGCGAGCAGTCGCTCGATGTCGTGTGGATGTATGCCAACCTGCGCTACCTGCAGCGCCCCGGCCGCCACCACCGCGCCGCCTACACCCGGCGGATGAACGTGGACCTCTCGGGTTACCAGGCGGTGACGGTCTTCACCGCGACGGACCTGCGGGCCAATTTCAGCCTGATCCTCGAGATCGACGGCCAAGCCGTGCGAGCCATCGATCGCCACCGCGGACTGGGCGGCGGCGATGAAATCCGCGCGCTGATCTCCGGGCGCCGGCTCACGGCACTCACGCTCGAACTCGAGCAGGCGGAGAACACGATCAGCGAAACCCTGCCCGTGCAGGTCGCCACGTCGGTTCGCTGGATTCTGTTGGAGCGCACCGGCACCAACCCGGCCGAGGTCGGGCAGGCCTGGGGCATTCCCGCGGTTCCTCCGGCAGCGCACGTCGAGCCGTTGGAAAAAAATCTGCTGCCCGTCGGCCTGATGATCGGCCGGGACGAATTCCTCCGCCTCCGCGATGCGGCCCGGCAGCCCGGCCCGCTGAAGAAGATGGCCGACGAGATGATCGCGGAAGCCACCGCCCACCTGGCCTATTTCCCGGAGCGCTTCGCCGGTCGTTATCTGCCGGTGGACCTCGCCAACCAGGGCTGCGAACGCCGCGTGTCGCCGGCCGACCAAATGTATCACGTCAACAGCAGCATGGTGTATGGCGCCGTCGCCTACGCCCTGACCGGCGACGTGCGCCACGGCCAGACCGCGCGGCGCAGCCTGTTCACCGCCGTGCGCTGCCGGACGTGGCAGGCGGGGTTCGCCAGCCGCATCCCCGCCGGCCTGCCGGGCTATCGCGCGCCCTTCATCGAGGGTGCCACCGCCGAGGCGGTGGCGGTGTGTTACGATTTCCTCTACCCGTTGCTGTCCGCCGCCGAGCGGCGCGAGGTCGAGGACGCGCTCTACGAGAAGGCGCTGCCCTGGCTCGACATGTATCTTCGCTACTGCGGCGAGGGCTACCTGCTCAACAGCAACCAGGGCGCGGTGTTCATCGCGGGCCTGGTGTTTACGGCGCTGGTGGCGCGGCGCAGCCATCCCGACGTGGATGCCATCCTGGAGCGGAACCTCCGCTGGTTCCCGCGCATGATGAACAACTATTACAAGGACAACGGCGCGACCAACGAGGGACCGGGCTACTGGGAATACACCACGATGAACGCCGCCTCGGCGCTGATCGCGATCGCACGCCATCGGGGCTGCACCGTCCCGGAGTGTGCGCCAACGCATTTCGCACGGACGATCGATTATCTCCTGCACATGCGCTCGCTGGCGCGGACCACCCTCTCGTTCCTCCCGCTGGGCGACAACATCGAGGGCGTGGGCTTCAACTTCCTGAACAGCTCGCTGATGTTCTTCGCCAAATATTACGGCGACCGCCACGCCCTCTGGCTCTGGCACCAGTTCTTCGCGAACCGGCCCAATCCCCCCGGCAGCGATTTCTTTGGCAAGAAGGTTGCCGGCTCCTACGCAACTTCGGGGCTCAAGGATTTCCTGCTCCACGTCGAGAACGCACCCCTGCCGCCGCAATTGCCGCTCGCGAAGCACTTCGAGGGCTGCGACCGGGTCGTCCTCCGCACCGGCTCCAGCTACGGCGACCTGCTTTTCCTGTTCGAGGGCGGGCCGCAGACCTTCGACCACACCCACAGCGACAAGGGCCAGTTCATCCTCGAGGCCCACGGCGAGCGCCTCGCCGCCGATCCGGGCGTCATCAAATACCAGGACCCCGCCCACGCGTTCTTCAAGGACACGACCTACCACAACCTCGTTACGCTGCGGGGCCGCAACCAGGACTACCGCGACGCGCCCCATGCCGTCGTCCTCGAGGAGGTCACGTTCGGCCCGGCCTGCGACTACCTCTCCGCCGATCTCCGCAACTCCTACAAGGCCTTCTCCAAATATCGCCGGCAGGTGCTCTTCGTGCGGCCACATTATTTCGTCATCGTCGACGACGTGGAGGCCGGCGAAACCGGGCTGGAGTGGAATTTCCACTCGTGCGTGCCGATCACCGGCATCGATCTCGCTCACGGCCTCATCCACTGGCAGGGCGAAAAAGCCGGCCTGATCCTCGCCGTCGGCAGCGCCCAGACCCTCGCCACCACCACCGGAAAATACGCCGCCGACGGCGTCGTCCTCGCCCACAATCTCGTGCTCACGCCCGTGACGCCTTCCCGTTCACTGAAAATCGCGACGCTGCTGGTGCCCTACCCAATCGCTGGCAAAGACGCGAAGCCATCGGTCAAGGTCGCGCCACAAGCCGACGCGGTCGTGTTCACCGTTACTCACGCAGGCGGAGTCGACTCCGTCATCTGCGCCCTCTCCGGCGCCCGCACGCCCGCGATTCAGGTTTCCCGTCGCGAGGCCGGCCGCGACGAGACGGTTTTCAGCGGCGGCCGTTGACCGCCGCGCCGTCGCCCTCCGCCTTCTTTGCGGGCGGCAGGTTCATGGCCTTGATCAGCAGGTCATGCCACATCGTCTGGTCCAGGTGCTCAAGGCTGCCCCCGTAGTGCAGCGTCTGGTTGAGGTTGGAGTAGCCCTGGCTGTCCTTCTGCTTGGATAGCAATCCCGCCTTCCCGAACATCTCCGCCGTGTGGCCGCGGGCGCTGACGGTCAGCTCCAGCTTGAGTGGCTGCGCGAAGTAGGCCGGGCCCTTGCCGCCGGCGATCTCACCGGTGCCGGTGAGCCGCGTGTCGGGCGCGAGCACCTCGAGCGCGGCGAGGCGGATCGCACCATCGGGACTGCGGACGACGGTGAGCGTGCACGATTCATATTCGATCTCCGCCAGCTGGCTGGAGAGATCGAGCACATTCTCCACCGTCTTGCTGACCTTCTTCTCGCGCGGCTCGCTCTTGATCGCGAAGAGCTTCCCCACCAGCGAACCCACGCCGCCGACCGTGTCCGAAAGAGCGGACGTTTCCTCATCCTGGAAAACGTCGCCGATGTAAGTCTTCAGGAGGCGGCTAATGCCGGCCTTGCTCGTGAGTTTGAACTCCTGCCGCGTCCGTGAAGCGAGATCCGCGAGGTTCTTCCCGCTCCCGCTCAGTCCGCCGGTCACGGCAAAATGCCCTTCCAGCAACGGGTCACTTCCATGCTTCAGCGGCGGCAGGAGCGACGTCACATCGATCTCGCCCAAGTCCGCGGTCGCCTGGAGCGCGTACGGCAACTCTGCCGCCGGATCGAACGTGATCCGGCCTTCCAGCTGCGCCGGCTCGCGCGCCATGCGCACGGTGGGATCGTCCAACGTCTGCGCCCGCTGGCCGCGCACGTGCTCGAGCCGCACCTCGCGGGCACCAAATTCCAACGAGCCGCCGACGTTCCGATACATCCGGTCGCCGACGTTCACCTGCTCGACCTCAAACACCAGCGTGCCCTCGGCGTCGCCCCAAAACGGAGCCGCGTCCCGCCCGAGCGCCGACGCCTCCCCCGCGGCCGTTGCCGTCAACAGCCTCGCGGGCCACGCCACGCCGCCCAGGGCCGCCAGCGGCACCGCGAGCGGGCGCAACTGTTCCACCGCCAGCTTCTCGCCCGTTACGCGAACATAACTCCGCCCGCGGCTGGGAGTGCTCATCCAACTCCCTTCGGCCGTGAGGTCGGTTACCAGCGAGCCCGCCGACATCTTGAAGGGAATCTGAAAACTCCACTTTCCCTCGCCTTCCTCGGCCGCCGTCACACTGGCGGTGAAGACCTGCGCGGGGTCGTGGCCGAGTACCGTCAGCTTCGCATCCACCTGCGACAGCGCCGCCAGATTCGCGGTGAAGTCGCCCGACGCGGAGCGCCCCGCGAGTCGACCCACGGCTGAGAACTCCGGCAGCGCGGAGACCGACGCGAGGTCGGCATTCCAAGTCCCGCTGACGGCAATGCCCTGGTTTGCCCCCGGCGACCGAGTAAACTTGGCCTCAACCGTCGCAAGGCGATGGCCGGACCGGCTCACCGTGAGCGGCGTCCATTGCCCGTGCCAGCCCGCCGCATCGCAGTCCGCCAGCCACGCCAGCGAGAGATCGAGATTTCGCACCAGTGGCCGGCCGGATCTTTGCACGGCGACACTGTTCACCACCCAGGTCTGCTTGGGCCGGAGCGCGCATCCGCCACTCGTGGAGCGCACCAGAAACTCGCCGTTCACATTTCCACCCGCGATCGCGATGGCGCCATTGGGATCCGAAAACCAGTCCAGCGGAACGTTGCGGGTCGATCCCTCCAGCCAGTCGCCGTTGGGATCCGCCAGGGCCAACGCGCCCGTCTGCTCATCGAGGTCAAAGGCCTGCAGCGACTGCAGCGAAACCGACGTGACTCCCTTCGTCACCGTCGCTCCGACGTCAGTGAAATGCAGCCCGTGACTGCGGCGCTCCAAGTTGAAGTGCGCCGTGAGCGCGACGCCGCCCAGCCGCTCGAGCGCAGGTGCGAGAACCTCCAGTTGATTCACGCCCGCGCCCAATTTCCCACTTATCCGCACGGCCGCGAACGCGCCATCGGACTCGAATCGCCCCGCCGCCGTCGCCGCAAACACCGGCCAGGCATGGTCCGGCATCAGGAGCGCGACGTCGGAGTTCCGCACATCGACCGTCCAGTCACCGCTAATCTGCCAGCCCGCATCCGGGCAATGCGCAACGAAACCCACCAAGCGTCGCCCGCCTTGGCTCACGTTTGCCCGGTAAGTCGCTTCGCCGTCGCCCTGCGCGATTTCCAACCCGAGCGCCAGGTTGATGTCCTCCGCCGGCGCCTCGCGGCTGATGGCGAGGTCGGAGGCGAACGCGACGCGGTCGATGCGTCGGGGGGATTTCTGTGCGACGAGCAGGTGACCCTGCAGCGTCGCCTCGCGCACCCCGGGCCACGGCGACACCGCATCAGCCGTGATGACCAAGTCGCCCTCGCGGCCAGCGGCCACGCCACCGCCCTTGACGGTCACATGCACCCGGACAGACCCACTTTGCGGGCTCGAGACGATCACGTCGCCTTCGAGCTCAACACCATCGAGCGACAAATCGCAGGGCAGCGCCTGCCCGCCCACGATGCTGCGCAAAATCTTCAACGCCTGCTGCACTTCCGGCGTCTCCGCTGATGCGGTGGCCGTTGCGGGTGCTCCCGCGGCCGTGCCCGCCGCTTTCGCCGGCTCCACGGCGGGCGTCGGTTGTGCGGGCACCTTTTCCGGTTCCAGCGTGCGGCTCAGGTCGATCGTCCAGCCCTTGGCCACAAGGCTGCCGATGCGGACGTCGTGTTTCCAAGCCGCGCTCGTGACGGGCAAACTGGCCTGCAGGGACGGCACATCAATGACCACCGCGCCGATCTCGAGGTGAAGATCGGCCAGCTCGACCCGGTGCAGCCCGGCCGACAACGAGCCCACCGTCCCATGGACGTCCTCCCGCGCATCGAGTTTCGACTGTGCATACCACGTCTGCACGGCCGGCACGAACGCCAGGCCCACCAAAAGGCCCGCGAGCACGACCGTCAGCACCACGCCGATCAGGATACGTCGGAGAATTTTCACCCACTGAAGGATGCTGTGACCCCCGCCCGCGGCAAGGGTGTCATCAAATCGTCCCGCAAAGCTGGCCGTGCCATCCGCAGCCCCACGGGCGAAGGATGGTGCCCGAGGGGGGACTCGAACCCCCACGCTTTTAGGCACAGGCTTCTGAGACCTGCGTGTCTACCAATTCCACCACCCGGGCAAATGAGCGGATGGTCAAGAGACACACCGAGCCGACCTCGGGCAAGAAAATTGAGCGGGGATCCAGATTTCCGAACCCGTTGAAGCCGGAAGCCAGGAAACCAGGAAATGAACCTGGTTTCGGAGCCGTCGCGTTGCCGAAATCTCGGACTCATCTCCGATTCCTGGCTTCTTGGCTTCCGGCTAAAAAATGCAGCTCCCGGCCTCCGGCTTCAAAAAGAGGTTTCACTTCCCTCGCGTTCACCGCCACATTTCCCCTTCGCCATGAAAAAAGACGCCGTCCTCGCCAAGATCAAAGCCGAGAAGGTCATCGCCCTCATCCGCGCCGATTCGTCGGACGGACTCCTCGATTGCGCCAAGGCGCTCGCCGCGGGCGGCCTCACGAGCATCGAGCTCACCATGACGACACCGGGCGCCATCGCCATGCTCCGCCAGGCAACTGCCCAACTGCCCGACTTCCTCTTCGGCCTTGGTACGGTGCTCGACGCCGCCACCGCCCGCGAGGGCATCGCCGCCGGGGCGCGTTTCATCGTCACGCCCGCGTTCCGCCCCGACGTCATCGCCGTATGCCGCGAGCTGAATGTCCCGATCTTCAGCGGCGCGCTCACGCCGACCGAGATCATCAACACCTGGGACGCCGGCGCTGACGCCGTGAAGGTCTTTCCCGCCGAGTTCTTCGGGCCGGCCTACATCAAGTCCATCCGCGCACCGTTCCCCAAGGTCGAGCTGGTGCCCACGGGCGGCGTGAATGCCGAGAACGTCGGCGAATTCATCAAGGCCGGCGCGTACGCCACGGCTGCGGGGAGCTCGCTGATCGATGCGAAGACCTTGAAGGAAAAGAACTGGGCCCTCGTCACGTCGCGCGCCAAGGCCTTCGTGGCCGCCGTCGCCGCGGTGAAATAGCCGATTCTGCGCATGCCGGCCCATTCCACCCCCGGCCTCATTCCCGCGCTCGTGCTGCCCTACCTGGCGTGGCGCGTGTACCGGCGTTTCCACCGCAATGTCGGCCGCCAGCTGGTGCACACCGGCCGGCTGGTCACGGGCATCGTCATCTTCAGTGTGATCGCCGGCCTCCTGCTTTTCTTCAGCCTGTTCTCCTCGCGCATGATGGCCGGTGTCGGCGGCGGGCTGGTCCTGGGCGCCCTCCTTGCGCTGGTCGGCCTGCGGCTGACAAAGTTCGAGGTCGGCCAGCCCAAGCCTCACTATTACACGCCCAACACCTACATCGGCGTCGCGCTCTCCCTGTTGCTGCTCGGACGCGTGCTCTACCGGATGACGCTGCTCTATTTCTCCGACGCGCCCGCGCTGTCCGCGTCGCCCGCGTTGATGCAGAGTTCATTGACGCTGCTGATCATCGGGCTGACCGCCGGCTACTACCTCACCTTCAACGCCGGCGTGCTCATCCGGAGCAGCCGGAAGGCGTAAACTTCCTGGTTGGGGGCAGGGCGCGACCCTTCACGACGCGACTGGCGGCAAGTATTTCGCGATGTCGGGGATCTTTTTCTCCCGGCGCAGGGCGGCGTCGCGGACGAAATAGGGCTCCACCTCGGCGGTGACCTCGACGTCCTCGTTGCCCTCGCTCTCCTCGTCTTCCTCAAGTTCGTCGCCCTCGGCGTCGGTGAAAACCCAGTCCTGCTCGGCGTCGAACGCGTGCGACATCCGCCGCGCCAGCGGGTCCAGCACGAGCGCGGGGTTTTTCACGCGCCCACCCTTCACCAGCTCGAACAGGCAGGGATAAAACCGACCGTCGAAGTGCGCGCGAAACTCGCTGAGCCATTTGTTGCCCACGCCCTCGCGCCGCGTCAGGAGCACGACGTCGGAGAAATGCACGCACGCCTCGAACCACGGCTGCAGCTGCGGGTTTTTCTCCACCAGCGCACAGTTCACGACGCACAAAATGCGGCCCAGCGCCGCACCCTGCGCCTCGATCCACGGCCCGCAAACTTCGAGCTGGTCCACGGGATTCGTCCGCCCGTCGGTCACGAAAAACACGTGCGTCACCCCCTCCGGCAGCGTCCCTTCGATGTGATCATCCGCCCAGGTCCACCGCGCAATGGCCGGCAGCTTCGCATCGAAGGCATCCGGGGCCTCCGCCGCGGAGAGCATCACGACCGCGCGGTCGCCTTCGCCGAGCCCGTCGCTGACCAAATCCGCCAGCACCTCACGCCGGCCCGAGCCGGCTGCGCCGAGGATCACGTAAATGAGAGGTTTTTCCGCCATGAGATTTGCACCACGAAGAGCACGAAACCGCGAAGAGGCAACCATCGCGAGCCGAGTGGCTGATTTGGCCCACGGATCACACGGAAGTTGAACGCCAGACGCCCGGCATCCGTGTGATCCGTGGGCAACCTCCGATGGCTCGGCGTCCGCGTGATTCGCGGGCCGCCAACTCTCAGAATTTAAACGTCCGGTTCTGCGCCGACTGGCGCAGCCAGTGGTCCACCAGCACCAGCGCCGTCATCGCCTCGACGATCGGCACCGCGCGCGGCAGCACGCACGGGTCGTGCCGGCCCTTCGCCGCCAGCTCGGTCGCGGCGCCATAGACGTCCACCGTCGCCTGCGGCTGCAGGATCGTGGCCGTCGGCTTGAACGCCGTGCGGAAGAAAATCTCCTCGCCGTTGCTGATGCCGCCCTGCACGCCGCCCGAGCGGTTGGTGGCGGTACGAACCCGGCCGTCGCGCGGCACGAACGCGTCGTTGTGCTCCGAGCCCTTGAGGCGCGTGCCGGCAAACCCGCTGCCAACCTCGAAGCCCTTCGTCGCCGGCAGCGAGAGCATCGCCTTCGCCAAGTCCGCCTCGAGCCGGTCGAATACCGGTTCGCCCAGCCCCGCCGGCACGCCGCGCACGCGGCACTCGATGACACCGCCCACGGAATCACCCGCGGCGCGCACCTGCTTGATGCGCTCGATCATCGCCGTGGCGGTGGCGGCGTGCGGGCAGCGCACCGCGTTCGCCTCGACTTCCGCCAGCGTGGGAAACTTCTCGAGCGCCCCGGCCGGCACCGCGATGTCGTGCACGGCCGTGACGAACGCCCGCACTTCCACGCCGCCCGCGAGCGCGAGGATCTTCTTGGCAATCGCCCCCGCCGCCACGCGGCCGATCGTCTCGCGCGCCGAGCTGCGCCCGCCGCCGCGGTGGTCGCGCACGCCGAACTTGGCCTGGTAAGTGAAATCCGCGTGCGACGGCCGGAACTTCTCCTTCATGTCGTCATACGCGCCGGGCCGCTGGTCCGTGTTGTGCACCACGAGCGAAATCGGCGTGCCCATCGTGCGCCCCTCGAACACGCCGGCGAGGAATTCCACCCGGTCCGCCTCCTTGCGCGGGGTGACGATGTCGCTCTGCCCGGGCCGGCGCCGGTCCAGCTCGGCCTGGATCTCCTCGACGGTCAGCGGCAGGTTTGGCGGGCAGCCGTCAATCACGACGCCCACGGCCGGCCCGTGGCTTTCGCCCCAGGTCGTGATCGTGAAAAGTTTTCCAAAACTGTTCGGCATCGCGGGCCCCGAGCGTTGGGCGCGGCTTCCAGCCCGGCAAGCGGCAAATCCGGCCGGGCCGACGCAACTTTCCCCGCGCGTGGCCGTCATAGCACAAGACCGTTTACATGCGGGGGGCTTTCACCTTTCATCGCCACCCCGAGACCGCCTGTCCCCCCTTCCATCGCTTTTCCTGCATGAGCCTGCGTTTTCTTCGCCTGAGCCTCGCCGTTGGCATCCTTTCCATTGCGCGGGCTGCGCCGGCGCCCGATCCCACCGCGGTCCCCTCCACCGGACCCACTCCCCAACCGGCTCCCGCCGGCATGTCGGGCCCCGTGCCGCGGCCGCAATCGGAGGTCGTTTCCCAGGCGGTCATTGACGCCCATTCCGGCAACGCGCCGACCGCCCCGACCGCGGGCGAACTCGTCGGCCCGATCAAGCTCGCCGATGCTGACATCGACACCGTCCTCAGTGCGCTCGAGATCTACACCGGTCGCACCATTCTCCGGCCGCAGGCCCTGCCCGCCGCGACCTACACGCTGAGGCTCAACAAGCCCGTGCCCAAAGCCGAGGCCGTGCTCGCGCTCGAGACGCTCCTGTCCCTCAACGGCGTCGGCGTCGTCCCGCTCGGCGACAAGTTCCTCAAGGTCGTCGCCCTCACCCAGGCCAAGAACGAGGCGCCGGAAATGATCGAGGGCTCCACCCTCGGCCTGCCCCCGAGCGGCCGCATCGCCACCAAGCTCTTCCAGCTGGAGTTCCTCCGCGCCAGCGAGTTCGTCCCGCAGATCGCGCCGCTGATGTCCCCGGGCATCGCCAATGGCATCGTCACTCTCGACAAGGCCAACGCCGCGCTCATCACCGACTCGATCAGCAACCTCCAGCGCGTCGAGAGCCTCCTCCACCTCCTCGACCGGCCGATGAGCAACGGCCTCACGCCCAAATTCTACACCCTGCAGAACGGCGCGAAGGCCAGCGACGTCGTGAGCCGCCTCCGCGCGATGTTCCAGGGCCCGCTGCAGAACCAGCTGGGCAGCGCCACCACCTTCAGCGCCGACGACCGCACCAACCAGATCATCCTCCTCGCCGACCCGCGCCAGTATCCGCTCTTCGACGAGCTCATCGCCAAGCTCGACGTCAAGGCCGACCCCAACACGCGCAACGAGGTCATCTACCTCAAGCACGCCACCGCCAAGGACGTCGCCACCCTCCTCAGCTCGCTCGTCTCCGGCCAGAACGCGGCGCAGAAAGCCGCCGATGGCTCCACCCGTCCCGGACAGGTCCAGCCCAATGCACCGGCCGGCGGTCCCAACAGCCCGCCGGTCATGCCGACGGTCAATGCGACCGGCAACGTCTCCATCAACTTGCCCGCCGGCGAGGCCGGCACGAACTTCAGCAGCTTTGTCACGATCCTCGCCGATGACCGCAGCAACGCCGTCATCGTCTCCGGCACCTTCGACGACATCCGCCTCATCCGCGGGCTCGTGGACAAGCTCGACATCGTCCTCGCCCAGGTCCGCATCGAGGTCGTCATTGCCGAGGTCACCCTCACCGACACCGACAAGAGCGGCATTTCCGCCCTCAACCTCACCGTCGGCCCCAACACCAAGACCGGCGCGCTGCAGATCACCAACTTCACCGGCAACATCGCCGGCTGGGACGTGAGCGCCGGCGTCGTCAATCCCCTCTCCTTCGTCGCCGCCATGACCGACGCCGGGAGTCGGCACAAGGTGAAGATCCTCTCCGCCCCCACCATCGTCACGACGCACAACAAGCAGGGCACGATCGCCGTCACCCAGCAGCAGCCGGTCATCACCGGCACGACTTCGACGCCCACGTCTTCCACGACGAACAACGGATTTTCCACCAACTCCTCCGTCACCTACAAGGACATCGGCATCACCCTCAAGGTCACGCCGCTCATCGGCGACGACGGCGTGATCCAGCTCCAGGTCGACCAGGTGGTGGACGACGTCATCACCAACGTCACGATCGACAACAACCTCCAGCCCGTCATCGGCCACCGCGAGGCCAACTCGTCCATCAACGTCAACGACGGCCAGATGATCGTGCTCGGCGGCCTGCAGCGCACGTCGCTCTCCGCCGACCACACCAAGATGGGCTTCCTCCGCGAGATTCCCATCATCAGCACGATCTTCGGCGCCCGCACCAACGAGACCGACCGCACCGAGCTGCTGCTCTTCCTGCGGCCGCACGTCATGCGCCCCGAGGAGAGCACGGCCGACACCACCCACAAGATCGACGAGCTTTCCAACAAGGCCCAAGTCAAACAGTTCCTGGTGGACCCGACGAAGGAGCCCAAGGAATCCCTCGGCGAGAAGCTCAAGTAAGTCGCGCCGCCGCCATGATCGCGCCTGTCCTTGCGACCCTGCCCGCCGCGCTCGCGGCGCGCCTCGACGACGCCCGGCGCCAGGCCCTGCTCGAGGCCCCGCGCGAAAAACGCCTCACCGTCCTCGCCGGCGCGCTGGGTCTCACCGAGCCCGAGGCGCTCGCCGCGCTCGCCGCCGCCGCCGGCCTCGACACCGCCAGCAACCTCGAGCCCGACCCCGCCGCCCGTGGCTTGCTCCCCGCGCGTCTCGTCCACGATTACCAGATCATCCCCATCCGCTTCGGCGAGACGCCGGCGGAGGACGCCGCCGTGCCCCCGCTGCACCTCGCGTCCGCGTGGCTGCCCGACGAGGTCATGAACGACTGGCTCCGCACTTTCACGCCCCGCCCGCCCGTCTGGCACCTTGCTGTGCCGGAACGCGTGCACCAGCTCATCATCGAGCATTACGGCGTCGGGTCCGGCTCGCTCGAGGACGGCGACGATTCCTACGTCGCGCCCGAAACCGTGACGCAGACCGAGGAAGTCGTCGATGAGGACGCCGCCGTCGTGCGCTTTGTCACCGACGTGATCTCGCAGGCCGTCGAGGACCAGGCGACGGACATCCACTGGGAACCGCAGGAAGGCCAGCTGCGCATCCGCTACCGCGTGGACGGCCTGCTCGTGCCCGTGCCGGTGCCGGAAAACCTGCTGCGTTTCCAGGACGCCATCATTTCGCGCCTCAAGATCATGGCGCGGCTGAACATCTCCGAGCGCCGCCTGCCGCAGGACGGTCGCATCAACTTCAAGGCCAACGGCACCACGCTCGACATCCGCGTCTCGACCATCCCGACGATCTACGCCGAGTCCATCTCACTCCGCCTCCTCAACCAGAAAAAGGAGGCCTACACCATGGACCGCCTCGGCATGAGCGCCGAGGAACAGGCGCAGATCACGGCGATCCTCGACTACCCACACGGGATCATCCTCGTCACCGGCCCGACCGGTTCCGGCAAGTCCACCTCGCTCAACGCGTTTCTCCGCAAGATCAACTCGACCGACCTGCGCATCATCACCATCGAGGACCCGATCGAATACGAGGTGCCCGGCGTGAACCAGATGCAGGTGCGCCCCGAGATCGGGCTCAGCTTTGCCGACGCCCTCCGCCACGTGCTCCGGCAGGATCCCGACGTCATCATGGTCGGTGAAATCCGCGACAAGGACACCGCCGAGATCGCCATCCGCGCCTCGCTCACGGGCCACCTCGTCTTTTCCACGCTCCACACCAACGACGCGCCCGGCGCCATCACGCGCCTCGTGGACATGGGCATCGAGCCCTTCCTCGTCGCGTCCGCCATCGAGCTCGTCATCGCCCAGCGCCTCGTCCGCCGGCTGTGCCCGCAATGCTCCCGCCCCGCGCCCGTCGCGCGCGTGAAGCTGGTCGAGAGCCTCGCAATCCTCGGCTGCAACGCCGCCGAGGCCGACCTGATCACCGAGCTCAAGGCGCCCGTCGGCTGCGACCGCTGCCGCGGCACGGGTTATCGCGGCCGGATTGGCTTGTTCGAAATCTTCCGCCTCAACGACGAAATGCACGGGCTCGTGTTGCAGCGCGCCAGCACGCGCACGCTCGCCGACAGCGCGCGGCAGCACGGCATGCGCACGCTCGGCCAAAGTGGCTGGGAAAAGGTCAAGGCCGGCTACACCACGCTCGACGAGGTCCTGCGCGTCATCACCGTCGCGGAGAAATGAGAGCAGTCAGACCCCTGACCTCTGATCTCGCCTGACCGACTCCATGCCGCGCTTCACCTACAACGCCCAAGATCGGGCGGGCAAATCCGTCACCGACACGGTTGACGCTCCGGCCCGGAAGGACGCCCTGCGCATCCTTGCCGCCCGCGGCCTGCAGGTGGCGTCGGTCACCGAGCTCGGGGCTCCCGCGAGTGCGGCCAACCGCCGCGGCCAGGGCGCGGCGACGCCGGCAGGGGCGGTCGTGCTGGGCCGCAAGCAACGGCTGCCTTTCCTCGAGGCGTTGCGTGACCTCGTCACCAGCGGCATGTCGGCGGGCGAGGCGGTGCGCCTGCTCTCCCTGCGCATCCAGGACCCCGGTCTGCGCCAGCTCTGCGGCGGCCTGTGGGAACGTTTGAGCGAGGGCGCCCCGCTTTCTCGCGCACTGGCGGCCTTTCCCGCGGTATTCGACAGCTCGACCGTCAGCCTCATCCAGGCGGGCGAGGCCACCGGTTCGCTGCAGGACACGCTGGAGCGACTGATCGCGCACTTGAACGAGCAGCGCGACCTCCGCACGCAGCTGCTGACCGCGCTCGCCTATCCGTGCCTGCTGATGGTCGTCGCGGGCGGCCTCGTGCTGTTCTTCCTCTTCTTCCTGCTGCCGCGCCTGCAGGCCCTTTTCACTTCGCTCCACGGTGACCTCCCCGTCTCCACGCGCCTACTGGTCGCGGGCTCGGGCTTCGCCCTGCATTACGGCTGGCTCATCGTGCTCGCCGCTGTGCTGGGCGGTGTCTCGCTCTGGCGCTGGCGCCAGACGGACGCCGGTCGCTGCGCCACTGACGCTTGGCTGCTGCGTTTGCCGCTCGTCGGGCCTTTTGTCGCATCGCAGACCATCCTGTCGTTCAGCCAGACCCTCGGCGTGCTGCTGGCCAACGGCATCACCGCGGTGGACGCCTTGCGCATGACCGAACGGCAGATCGCGAACCGCGTGCATCGCGCCGCGTTCCACACCGCCACCGACCGTGTCGTGGAAGGCGAGGCGCTGTCCACCGCGCTCGCGCGCACCGGCTGCTTTCCCCACCTCGTGCTGGACCGCCTGGCCGTCGGCGAAAACACCGGCAACGTCGTGCCCAGCCTCCGCGAGATCGCGCGCAACTACCAGCGGATCATCTCCGGCCAGCTCAACCTCTTCGTGAAGGTCATCGCCACCGTCGTGCTGCTCGCGGTGTTCGTCATCGTCGGCTTCATCGCCTTCGCCATCGTCAGCGCCGTCTTCAAGGTCAGCGCCAGCTTCAAGCTGGGTTGAGTGGCCCACGGATCACACGGACGACACGGAGGTCAGGCCCCAGAATTTTAAGGGGGAAGCCAGGAAACCAGGAGCCGATAAGTCACTCGGATAATCCTGCCCAAATTGACTAGCCTGGACTCCTGGCTTCCCCCTTTAACCTGCACTCTGGGTTCCGTGTCTTCCGTGTGATCCGTGGGCCACAACCCCACCCGATCTCAATGCACAATTTCGACCGACGACACCTTGAGTGACGCATTGAGCAAGGCCGGGTTCGCGCGCTCGGACTGCAGCGAGAACTGCTCGAGGCTGATGTAGGGCGACCGCTTCGTCAGCTCGACGTAGTAGGCCTTCAGCGCGTTCCAATCCATCTTGATCAGGTTGAATTGCACCGTGTGCACCGCGAACTGGCCGGTGCGCTCCGTGCGCGGCGTGTCGCTCGTGAACTTGAGCCCCTGCGCCCGCGCCAGGGCGTTGAGTTCGCCCACCAGCTGCGTGTCGTCGAGCGTCTTCGCCGGGTCGAGGTTTTTGACCGCCCGGTTTGCGCTCGCCTCGATCTTGGCGCGGTCAGTGAGATACGTTTGCTGCAGGGCCAGCGCCGTCGTCGTGTCATGCTGGACTCGCCACGCCCGGCGCACCCGGCCGCTGAAGTTCGACAGGAAAGTGAGCGCCACCAGCCCGACGATCACCACGAGGAGGAGCTTCTCGCGCAGCAGGCGGCTGAGGAAGTAGGCCTTCAGCGTGTTCATGACTCGGTCGCCGGCTTCAGCGCCTCGGGTTTGAAGGTGATCACGAGCGTGAACGTCATGAGATTGTCCCGCGTGCGCTGGTCGCGCACTTCCACCTTCGCGCAGGCGGGGTGCTCGGCGAGCGCGGAGCGGAAGGCCGCCACGTCACTGGGCGACGTCGTCTGCGCATCCACCGTGAGCGTGTAAAGCCCGCTCGTGGTCGCGCGCAGGAACTGGATGACCGGCGGCTTCCGCTCGCTCACGATCGAAATCATCTCGAGCGGCAACAGGCGCTTGGTGGACAGCTCGTCGGTGCGCGTGGCCAGGCTCTGCGCGGTCATGATCTGGTCCACGACCGGCTGCTGCGCCGCGACCTTCGTCTCGCGGGCCCGCTCCCAGAGCCCTTCGCCCGCCAGCACCACCAGCCCGAGCAGCATCAAGCCGATGGCCGCAAGGCTGCCCACGAAGATGCGCCAGAGGAGCAGATCGCGCGCCTGCGTCCGGCGCAGCGCCGCCAGATCGGCCTTGTCGCGCACGTCCATCGTCTTCGCCCGGCTGGCGGGCAATCGCGAGCGGTGGGCATCGCTGTGAAAGGCAAATTCATCCCCGCGCCCCGCCGCATCGTCCACCACGGGCGGCGTCGCCAGCTCGACCACCTGCCGGCTGCCCGCCAGCTGGCGCAGCAGCTCGTCGCGCACCCGCGCGCGGTCGGCATCAGTCGCCTCGGTCGGCAGTGGACGGAAATGCACCGCCGCCGGCACCGCCCCGCCATCCCAGTAAACCGCCGTCAGTCCCTCCGGCGACGGTATCAGCAGGGTCGTCGCCGGCTTCACTTCCAGCCCCAGCAGCGCCGCAAAGGCCGGCAGCACCAGTGCCGCGCCTTCCCACGTCGCCAGCTGTTCCCGGGTGAATCGCCGGCGATACGCCGCAAAGACCAGCGCGCGCTCGGCGCCGGGCGTCCAAAAATACCCGTGGAAGAGCTGCGCGGGCGGGAACGGCGACATGCCCTCGAGGGCGAGCTCGGCCTGGTCCCCGACCTGCGCGGCCAGCGCCCCGGCGGGCACGGGAATGGCCCGCGTGAAGAACAGCGCGTCGGGCAACAGCACCACCTTCGGCGCCCGCGCACTGGTCGGAGTTGGTTGGGTCGACGACGAAGTCATGCGGCAGGCGGAGCAGGTGACATCTCAGCATTTTCCTGAATTTCCAAGAGAGTAAATGGGTAGTTGAGCCGGAGCGCGGGCGTCACCGGGGCCACCGCGGGCGTGGCCGCGTTGCTGGTCCCGGCGCCCGCGGTCGTCGTGTCAGACGCGGCAGCGGTGCCCGAGGTTGCAGTCGTGCTCACAATGCTCGCGCCACCCGTGGGCGAAACCACCGCCGTGAGCCGGAATTCGCCGCGCCCTTCATGCATCACGATGTTCACCCGCAGCGCCCGGATCTGCGTGCCCGCCATCGGCGGCAGCGTCCCGGAGCCCAGCACGGTGTTGGCGTCGTTGGCGGAGTTGAACCACTGCGGGCCCTTCGACACATACGCGCCCGTGCCCGCCAGGTAGTCGGCGACGCGCTGCTGCTGGGCGGGATCCGTGAAGCCGAGCGCCGTCAGGACGTCCGCCGACGCGGCGTTCAGGTTCACCTGCGAGTAGTTGTAGATCGAGAACGTCGCGGCAAACCGGCGCCACAGGTCGTTGGGCCGGCCTTGGTCGTCGTAGAACACGTCGCGCGCATCGTCGATCGCCGCGAGTTCGGAAAACGACCGCATCGACCGGCCCGGCACGCCGTAGGGAATCGCCAGCTGGTCGTAGTCGGTCGGCTGGCCCGAGGCCGGCACGTAGTCCTTCCGCATCCACCCGAGCAGCGCGTCGGCCAGCCGTTGGGCGTCGGCCGGCGCCATTTGCCAGGACTGGAACAGGTTGACCAGCGTCGTCGCATCCACGCGGCTGAGCGGGATCTTGGCGCTTTCGTCCGCCAGCGTAACTTCCGCCGTGCAGCCGTCGCGTGGCGTCCAGCCGGCGAAGCCCAGCGGGTCGCCCCAGCCCTCCGCGGGATGGTGCAGGCCGCTGTCGGCCTGGATGAAGTTCTGCAGCGTGGCGAGTGTGACCTCCAGCGCCGAGTAGGCCTCCTGGCGTAGCCGGCGCGCCGCGGCGGCCCGCGACTCGACCAGCAGGTCGTTGCTCGCCTGCTCGATGAGCGCCACCAGCGCCATCGAGGTGAACACGATCGTGACGAGCACGATCACCAGCACGGAGCTGCGTGTGGACTGGTGGTGGGCCTGCCCACCGTAGGCTTGGCGAAGGTGGGTCATCTCAAAAATTCGGCAGCCCCTCCGTCGGCACGTTCAGCGTGATGACGCTCTCGCGCTTCAACTTCCCGTAGGCGAACCGCAGCCGCAGCCGCTGGGGCGTCAACAGCTGGCCGGAGGCGTTCTTGCGGATCGTCTCCTCCGTTTTCCACGTCCGGAAATCCGGGTCGTAGTAATCGTAGGCCAGCGCGGTCACCAGCGGCGTGATGACCGTCTCGCGCGGCGGGTCGTCGTTGAACTTCGTCTCGAGCCGCGAATGCCACAGCAGCACCAGCCCCTCGCGCTCGCGCGCCTGCAGCGAGCACACCACCTCGGGCAACGGCCGGTCGGGCCAGACCAGCAGGCGGTCGCCGGCGGTCAGCTCGTAGGTGAGCAGGTTGTCCGTCGTCCCGTTCAGCGGCTTGATCTCCTGCGGCACGATCGGCGACGTGCCCGCCGCGGCATACGGCGGCAGCGACGCCGCGTGCAGTTCCTGGTCGAGAAACCGCGTGACGGCCCGCACATGCCGGTCGAACAGCCGCACGTCGGCGTTGCGTCCCCACAGTTCGCCCATCGAGAAGACAAAGGTGTTGAGCGAAACCAGCACGAGTGCCGTCAACGCCAACGCGAGCAGGATCTCGAGGAGCGTGAAGGCGTGTTCTGCGGGTGGTCGTCGGTTTCCACATCGGCGATAGGAAGGCGTCGGTATGGAAACCGACGCCCACCTCAAGCCACGCGTTGAGAGCAACGCGTTCCACCCTGCAGCCAAGGCCGGCCGGCGCATCCCCGGGACAATCTCAGGTCGTGCACTCATTTGTTCGACGTGGTCTTCCCCTGCAGCGTTGCGATGCGGTCCTGCGCGTCCTGCTTCAACTTGGAGTTCTCCGTCGGATCCGACCACGTGGGCCGCATCACGGTGAAATTCTCCGTCACGGTCTGCGGGTCGATTCCCGCGGCGCCGCCCAAGTCGCAGACAAAGGTCACGGTGAATAGGTCCGCCGTCGAGGTGGACGTGATCGTCGCATGCCATTTCACCTGCCGGCCACTGAGCGACGTGAAGTCGCTGCCGGTCTCCGCCTTGTCGTGGTCGGGCTCGGCCAGCAGCTGGGCGCGGGCAAAGCGGACGTCCTCGTCGGTCTGGTTGCCGCGGGCAACCGTCTCGTAGGCGCCGAGCACGTTCACGTAAGCCGCACCGAGCACGACCGCCGCAAGCGCGAAGACCGCCAGCGCGACGATCACTTCGAGAAGCGTAAATCCCCTTCTCATGTCAGGGCGTGGCCTCCGCGCGCGTGAGCACCGGTGCGCAGGTCCAGGGATCGATGGCCAGCACGTGGGCCGCGCCGCCGGCGCGGAATTGCACGCGGAAAGCCGAGCAGGTGCCGTCGGGATAAAACGAGACCGCGGGGATCGTCTTGGTGTCGACCATTTCGCCGCCAATCAGCACCGAGCTCTGGCCTGGCTGCGCCGACAGGAAATCGACGGTCAAGTCCTTCGTCGCCGGCACCGGCAGGCTCTGCGGGGTTGCGCCACCATCCACCACGAACGCCTGCGTCTTCGGGTCAAACGCCAGCCGCACCTCCCGCTCCGCGCCCAGCGCCGTCAGCCGCGACTGTTGCACCGCCTTCCAAAACACCGCCTCGGGCGTCGCCGGCTTGTCGCTGAGCATCTCCGCCCCGCCCGTGACGAGTACCGCCGCGATCAGCCCCATCAACGCAATCGCCAGCAGAATTTCGAGGAGCGTGAAGGCGTTGCTTCGCCGGCCACGGCCGCCCTCGGCCGCTCTTTCACCCGCTGCCTTGGCGTTCACGTTCATGAAATGGCCGCCCGGACTGCGCCCCGCGTAGCCATGGTGGAGCAGGTCTACCAATTGCCGATGTCGTCCGCCGTGCCGTCGATCTTGTCCGGGCCCTTGGAATAGATGTCGTAGCCGTTCTTGTTGTGCACGCCCGGATAACGGTAGACGTACGGCTCACCCCACGGATCGACCGGGAGCTTCGAGTCGCTGAAATACGGCCCGTGCCACGACTCGGCCTTGCTGGCCGGCGCGGTGATCAGGGCCTGCAACCCGTCCGACGTCGACGGATAGTCGCCCATGGCGATGCGGTAGCTGCTGAGCGGCAACTTGATGGATTCGCTCACGAAAAGCTTCGCGGTCGTGGTCTGCGCGTTGCCGAAAACGGTGTCCAAATTCGTGACCGCCAGCCCCACCAGCAGCGCCAGAATGGCGAGGGCGATCATGATTTCGAGCAGCGTGAAACCGCGGCGGACAGAGCGGAAGACAGCAGAACGGGGTGAAAGCATCATGGCAGCAAGAGGTTGGCGCTTGGCGCGTGGATGTCGAGACGCCCGCGACGCCCAAAAGTTGCGGAAAAAACACGCCCGGCTCGCACCGGACGGGCGATCTGCGTCACGCACTCAATCGCAACTGATCCGGCAACAATTCCCGTTCGGCGGTCTCCCAGTAGCCACACGCCACGTCATGCTCCTGCAGCTGGGCCAGCTCGTCCGCGCGGCGCGCGATCCGGAGCTGCAGGCGCACCAGATCGTCCATCGGAAAATCAACGGAGACCGTTGGGTCGATTGCGGGGGAAGTCAGGCTCATGGTGGCGGCGGGAATCATCGACCAGTTTGTCGCTCCCACTCCATTCCACAACCCGCCCCCGGTTAAGAACAGGCAACGAATCGCCGGCCACGCGCGCCCAAGGAGGAGCCTAATGGCACCGATTCCAAATCATAATTTCCCGGGAAAACTCCCCGAATGAATTGAGTCACCCGCTCCCCCGCGCAGGCTTCCGTCGTGAACCCTGCGTTCGGAAACAAGCCCAGCAAGGCGCCCGCGATGGATCCCTTGCCAAAGCTTTGCCTTCACTGCGGCAGCGTGGTGACGCGCATTTTCCGGGCTCGTCCCGCCGAATAAATGCCCGAGGGCGCAACGCGCGACGGGACAGCGGGCGATCTCGCCACCCGATGGAGTGGTGTGCGTTGGACGCTCCCTGAACGTCTCCGGGCGCAAGCCCGGCGGGTGATCAAAGATCCCGCCCGGCGGCCAAGCCCGGGGCACCTGTTGTTATACAGCCGGCACTTCACGGCGTTTTATCTTGGCTGCGCCAGCTGTCTGCTCCTGCGTCAACAATTTCATCTTTCCGCCGTGATCAGTTCGGCCGTCGTTGGACTCGCGGGAACTTTCATCCCGTTTCCCGAGAGCCACAAGCCGCGCAGCCTGCAGGCGATTATCTACGCCGGCAGCTTTGCCGGGATGTGCTCCCCGCAATTGCTGGCCGGCACGCACCTGATTCTTTTCGCGTCCGCCTGCGGGGCGCTGAGCTATCTTTTCCTGCAACCCCGGTTCGCCGGGTTTGGCGGCAAACTCGGCGCCAGCGCGTTCGTGGTGTCACTGCTCCTGCTGCTCGTCTCCCTCGTGCTGCCATGACTTATCTGTTCATCATCGCCGCCTCTTTGTTGGGCGCACACTTCACTTTCCGATTGGCCCAAGGGACGCATCTGGGAGCGATCCGGTCCTCGACCCTGGCCAGCCTGCTGTTCGTCGCCGTCACGGCGCCGTCCGGCTGGTTGCTGGCGCCGAAGCTGCAGGCGGCGTTCTTCGGGGCGAGCTTCGTGGGCATGAGCGATGCCGGCCGGCTGTCGGAGAAATACATCCTCCTGGCGGCGCTCATTTTCAGCGCCCTCTTCTTTGCCGTCTCCCAATTGCCGATCAGCCTCGGCGGCAGCTTGGGCACATCGGCTTTCCTCGCCTGCCTGCTCGCCCACGCCATCAATAATCGGATGGGTGGCGTCGTGGCGCGGCCTTGAGAAGACCTTGCCGGGAGCAACTGCGTTAGTTTGCCGTCGTGTGCGCTCGAATCGCCGGCAGGGTGCCGGCGAGGGCGTAAATCTTGCCGAGGCCTTCGGCGCGGAACAGCCGGGCCAGCGCGGCGCTGCGGAGGCCGTGGCGGCAGACCAGGACCGTCAGGACATGCGCGGCGCGCTCGCGGATGCCGACGAGGTCGTACATCGGCAGGGCGATCGCACCGGCGGGCGCGGTGACCGCGTCCAGCGTCTCGCCGGGTTCCAGCAACGCGAGGATCTGCACCGGGCCAAGGGCGGCGAGTTGCTCCGCAGACAACACCACGGGAGCCGAGTCCGGCAAATCGGCGCAGCGGGACGGCGCAGAGATAGGATTCCCGCAGACCGGACAGGAGGGATCGCCGGAGCGCGCGATGCCCTGCATCGAAAAATCCAGCAGGTTGACCAGCCGCGTCGTCTGCCCGTCGCCCGTCGTCGCGAGACCCAAAATGAGTTTCAACGTCTCTGCCGCCTGCATCACGCCGAGCACGCCCACCGCCGGCCCGAACACCGGCGCACCCGCGCAGTTCGCGACCGCCTCCAGTTCACCCGCCGCCCGTCCCGCCCACAGGCAGTGCAGGCAGCCAACTGCGTTCGGCCGGAAGACGTTCAGCTCGCCCTCGAAGCGATACACTGCCGCCGACACGAGCGGCACGCCCGCGAAACGGCAGGCGTCGTGCAGCAGGAAGCGCGTGGCGAAATTGTCCGTGCAGTCGAGCACGGCGGACCGGCCTGCGACCAGCGCGCGCACGTTCGCCGGCGTCACGTCGGCCGCGTGCGCCTCGATTTTCACCAGCGGGTTTTGCGCGCGCAACCGAGCCGCGGCGGCCGTGGCCTTGGCGGCGCCGACGTCGTCCGCGGTGAACAACACCTGCCGGTGCAAATTCGACATCTCCACTTTGCCTGCGTCGGCGAGCGTGAGCCGCCCCACTCCCGCCGTCGCCAGATACAGCGCGGCCGGGCAGCCCAACCCGCCCACGCCCACCACCAGCACGCTCGCCGCCGCCAGCTTCGCCTGCCCGGCCGCGCCGACCTCGGGCAGAGAGACTTGGCGTGCGTAATAATTTTCGGGCGAGAGCCAGCCCGCCGTCGCCTCCGTGGTGCAATTCACCCACTCGGCTGCGCCGCCCGGGTGATGCTCCTTTTTCCAGACGGGCAGCCGGCGTTTGATTTCCTCGATCACCTGCCGGCACGCGAGAAACGCCGCGTGGCGGTGCGCCGACGCCACGCCAATCCACACCGCGAGTTCCCCCACCGGCAGCGAGCCCGTGCGGTGCACGCAGAGCACCGTGCAGCCGGGATGTTCCTGCTCGGCCTCGCTCGTGATGGCTTCGCCCTCGAGCCGCGCCATTTGGTCAAAGGCCTCATACTCGAGTTTCGTGACGGGCTGGCCGGCGTGATGATTGCGCACCCAGCCCTCAAACACGACGCACGCCCCCGCGTCCGGGCGCTCGAGCCGGGCCCGCAGGGCCGCGGAATCAATCGGTTGGTCGGTCAGTTCAAACATGGCTCAACCTCCCGCCACCGGCGGGATGAACACCACGCGGTCTCCCGGCTGCAACGCCGCGTCCATCGCGGCGTAGCGATCGTTGATGGCAACGCGCAGCAACGATGCCGGCAGCGTCAGCCCGCGCGTGGCGGTGAGTTCCGCATACAGCTCGGCTGGGGTGCGTGCGCCGGTGGTCACGTCCAGCTCCGACACGCCCGCCTGCTCGCGCAGGGCGGCGAAGAACTTGATGTGCAGCTGGCGCGACGCCGTCATGGCCGTTCAGCCCCCGATCGTGGACATGCCGCGCGTCGGGATGACGTGCTGTTCCAGTCCGTGGCCCCACGGCTTGTCGAGCACGGCGGCGCGAATCCGCTCGGTCAGCATCGCATCGTCCGCACCCCCGCGCAGCAACGGCCGCAGGTCCATTTCGTTGTCGCGCAGCAGGCAGAGCCGCAGCACGCCCTCGGCCGTGAGGCGCAGCCGCGTGCAGTCGGCGCAGAACGGCTTGGAAACGGGGCTGATGAAGCCGATGCACCCCGGCGCGCCGGCGATGCGGTAGAGCCGCGCTTCGCCGTCAAGGCGGCCTTGGTTGACGAGCTCGAGCGGACCGTAGGCCTCGGCCAGCACGGCGCGCAGCTCGTCCTCGGTCACGATGCTCTGGTTCTGGAACGTCGCGTTGTTGCCGAACGGCATCTGCTCGATGAAGCGCACCTGCCACGGCTGCGTGACGGTGTAACGTGCGAGCGCCACGACGTCCTCGTGGTCGTTCGTGCCGCGGGAGACCACGGCGTTGAGCTTCACGCGCAACCCGGACTGCGCCGCCGCGTCGAGGCCGGCGAGGACCTTGTCCAGCTGGCCCCAGCGGGTGATCTTCTTGAATTTCTCGGGGTCCAGCGTGTCGAGGGAGATGTTCACCGAGCGCAGGCCCGCCGCGCGCAGCGGCGCCGCCAACTCGGCCAGGAGCACGCCGTTGGTGGTAAGCCCGATGGTCTCAATGCCCGGCGTCCGTGCCGCGCGCGCGACGAGATCCACCAGCGCCGGGCGCAGCGTGGGCTCGCCGCCGGTGAAGCGGATTTTGCGGAAACCCACCGCGGCGAACAGCCCGATGAGCCGGTGCAGCTCGGCGTCGGACAGCAGGTCCTCGCGCGGCAGGAAGGTCATTTTCTCCGGCATGCAGTAGACGCAGCGGAGATTGCACGCATCCGTCAGCGAGATGCGGAGGTAGCTGATGTCGCGGTTGTAGCGGTCGAAGGGCATGCTCAGGAACGCAGCTTGGGGCGGAAACCCGCGATGTGGTCGAGTGCCTCGGCGATCGCGGGCAGCAACAGCGGCAGGCACTCGGCGACGGCCGTGGGGCGGCCGGGGAGATTGATGATGAGCGAGCACCCACGCACGCCAGCGGTGGCGCGGGAGAGGATGGCGGTTTTCACCTTCGCGTAACTGTTGAGGCGCATGATCTCGCCAAACCCAGGCAGCTCCTTGTCGAGCACGGCGCGCGTGGCCTCGGGGGTGAAATCCCGCGCGGTCGGACCAGTGCCGCCCGCCGTCAGCACGAGCAGGCACTGCTCCTCGTCGACGAGCCGGCGGAGCGTCTGCTCGAGTCCCGCGCGGTCGTCGGGCAGCAGCACACGCACCCACTCGATCGGCTCGTCGAACGACTGCTCGACGATGCGCTCGATTTCGGGACCGCTGGCGTCCGGGTAAATGCCGGCGGCCGCGCGGTCGCTGAGTTTGACGCGGGCGATTTTCATGACTTGAGCTTTTGCACGACGCGGATGCCGCCGATGGACATGCCCTTGTCCACGGCCTTGCACATGTCGTAGATCGTCAGCGCCGCGACGGAAACGGCGGTGAGGGCTTCCATTTCCACGCCGGTCTTGCCGGTAATTCGCGCGGTCGCGCGAATCACGATGCCGTCGGCCTCGACCTCGAAGTCGACTCCGACCGACGTCAGCGCCAGCGGGTGGCAGAGCGGGATGAGCGTGCTGGTGGCCTTCGCGGCGGAGATGCCCGCGATCTTCGCCACGGTGAGGACGTCGCCCTTCGGCAACGCGCTGGCGCGCAGGAGCCGGATCGTGGCGGGCGCGCACGTGACGCGGCCCTCGGCGATGGCCAGGCGCGCGGAGTCGGGTTTCGCGCTCACGTCAACCATCTGGGCGCGGCCTTGGGCGTCGAGGTGACTGAAACCGGAGGCAGGGGAAGCAATTTTCTTGGGCATGGGCAAAAGCGGGTCAGGCAAAAGGAGCGCGTTCCACGGGTTTGGCCAGCACATGATGCGGGCGAGGGCTGGGACGGAAGAGTTCCGCCGCCGGCCCGCGCCGGATGCACCGGCCGGTTTCCAGCACGAGCACCTCGTCGCAAAGCGCCACCATCTCGTCGGCGTTGTGGCTCACCAGCAGCATCGGGATTTTGAATTCGTCCCGGATGCGCCGCAGATACGAAATGATCTGGTCCCGGAGTTCCACCTCGAGGCTCGCCAGCGGCTCGTCGAGCAGCAGCAGCTGCGGCGCGGCGAGCAGCGCCCGGCCAAATGCCACGCGTTGTTTTTCCCCGCCGGAAAGCGATCCGATCCGGCGCGCGACGAGCGGCCCAAGGTTCAGCACCTCGACCACGTGTTCGAAGGTCGGTGCGGTGCGCGCCGGGTGCGTCCGCACGCGCTGGCTGAACGAAAGATTTCCCCGCACGTCGAGGTGCGTGAACAGCGCGCCGTCCTGCGGCACGAAGCCGATGCCGCGCGCCTCAGGCGGCAGGAAGATCCCCTCGCCCACGTCCGTGAGCACCATGCCGTCGAGCGAAATGTGCCCAGCCGTGGGGCGGCGCAGGCCGGCGATGGTTTCCAGCAGCGAGGTCTTGCCGGCACCCGACGCGCCGAACAGACCGGTCACGCGCGACTGCAGGACCGCGTCGAGCTCAAGCACGAACGCCGCCAGCGGCAGCCGCAGCCGGGCAATTTCCAGGTTCATGCGACCGCCTTCCGGAGCATGCGCTCGCTGAACCACACGGCGCCGAACGCCAGCGCGACCGAAACCGCCAGAAGGCCCAGCGCCTCGCCGTCGCGACCCAGTTGGACGAGGTGATAAATCGACAGCGACAGCGTCTCGGTCTTGCCCGGGATGAACCCCGCCACCATCACCGTCGCGCCGAATTCGCCCAGCGCCCGCGCAAACGCCAGCACCGCACCCGCGATCACGCCGGACCGCGCCAGCGGCAGCGTGATCGTCCAGAACACGCGCCACGGTCCCGCGCCCAGCGTGCGGGCGACATGCTCGACGCGCGGGTTGACGTTCTCAAAGGCCACCCGCGCCGTGCGCACCAGCAGCGGGAAGGACATGACCGCCGTAGCGAGAACGACGGCTTTCCAAGTGAACACGACCTCGACGCCGAGCGTTTCCTCCAGCCAGCGGCCGATGAAGCCGTGGCGGCCGAAGAGTTTCAGCAGGATCAGGCCCGTCGCCACCGGCGGGATCACCAGTGGCAGCGCGACGAGGGTCTCCACGATGGACTTGCCCGGCCAGTTGCGCCGCGCCAGCAGCCAGGCGAGCGCGAGCCCCGGCGGCAGGATGCATAGCGTGCTGGTGACCGCCACCCATGCCGTGAACCAAGTGACTTGCCAGGCGTCGGGCGACACGGCGGATCAGGGTTCCGGCGTGAACCCGAATTTGGCGAACACCGCGCGGCCCTCCGGCGAAACCAGCCGCGCGAGGAACTGCGCGCCGCCCGCGGGATTCTTGCCACCCTTCACGAGTGCGACCGGGTAGGAAATGTGCGGCGCGGCGGCCGCGGGCACCTCGTAGGCGACCTTCACCTTCTTGGAGATCAGGGCGTCGGTCTTGTAAACGATGCCAGCGTCGGCGTTGCCACTCTCGACAGCGGCAAGGGCGGCGCGGACGTTTTCCGTGGAGACCACGCGGGCGGCAACGGCGTCCCAAGCCTTCGCCTTTTCGAGGTAGGCCTTGGCGTAAATGCCCGCGGGCACGGTCGCGGTCTCGGCGAGGGCGAGGTGTTTCACCGCCGGGTTGGCGAGGTCAGCGGCCGACGCCAGCTTCAGTGAACTGTCGAGCGGCACGACGATGACGAGACGGTTGCCCAGCAGGCTGCGGCGGCTGGCGGGGTCGATCAGCCCGGCCTTGGCGAGGTCGTTCATCTTGGCCTCGTCGGCGGAGAAAAAAAGGTCGGCCGGCGCGCCCTCCTTGATCTGGCGGGCGAGCAGGCTGGACGCGGCGAGGTTGAGGTGAACGGGGTCGCCCGTGGCCTTCTGATGCTCGGCGGCGAGGACTTTCAAGGCATCGGACAGGCTCGCGGCGGCGAACACGCTGATGTCGGCGGCCCAAGTGGAAAGACTCGCGGCGAGCGCGAGGAGGACAATCGCAGGGAGGCGAAGGAGTTTCATGGCGGGCAAGGGGGAGTTTTTGCCGGGGGCGCCGACCTATTCAAGTGAATAGGTCGGTGGGCGGACTGATTCCTTTTCACCGCCAAGGATGCGAAGCCCGGCAGCCGGAGCGCCCTGCCCTGCTCCCTGGCTGGATTCCGGATCTTCGCGGCCTTCGCGTGCTTCACGGTTAATGGCGGTGTGTTATTCTGTTGGCCACGAAGCCCGCAGCGACTTGCATTCCCTCATGCCCGCGAAGGCCAGCCCGCTCACGATTGTGCCCAGCATCCGTGTCTACCACGGCCGGGTTTTCGCCTTCGGCCCGGGCAAGGCCACCCTGCTCGAACACATCGGCCGCACCGGCTCGATCAGCGAGGCCGCCAAGGCGATGGAAATGTCCTACATGAAGGCGTGGAAGCTGGTAAAGAGCATGGAGCGCGGTTTCGCCGAGCCCCTCGTCCGCAAGACCCGCGGCGGCTCCGCCCGCGGCGGCGCCACGCTCTCCCCCACCGGGCAAAAAGCCCTCGCCCTCTACCGGGAGATGGAATCCGCCAGCCAGGCCGCCCTCAGTCGCTCCACGGCCCGCTTCACCCGGCTGCTGAAATAGCGGCCGCGGGAGGTTTCCCGCCGGCCAATCTGGTGCCCCCGTCCGGAATTGAACCGGAATATGTCGTTTAGGAAACGACCGCTCTATCCATTTGAGCTACGGGGACGGGCCAGCGGGCGGCGGAAACTTCGCAGGGCGGCGGCCCGATTTCACGCCAAAAGCGCCGGTTGGGTTCCGCGAAACGGGGAGACCCGGCGGGGGGATCGGGGCCCACTCCGCAAGGCATAGAGCTTGTGGGCCCACGTCCCGCGGGTAAAACGGTAGCCCATGTTCACCACGGTGCTGCCCGTCTGGGGCGCGGCTTTGTTGCTGAGTGTCTGCTGCTGGAGCATCGGCCGCTGGCTCGTGGCCTCGAAAAGCCCCCTCGTCGCCATGCTGTGCGGCTGGTGCGTGTTCCTGCTGCTCTGCACGGTGCCGTGGATCGTGGGGTTTTCCTCGGACTGGGCCCGGCCGCTGTTTTGGCTGTTCTTTGCCGCGGGTCTTTATCTGGCCTTCAAGAACCGACGCTGGGCCGACCTCGGGTGTGCCGCGGTTTGCACGGCGGTGATGACGTGGCTGCTGTGCTACCCGTTCATTCGCTTCGAGGGGCTGCTGGCTTACGGCGCGCACGGCGTGGACATGTGGGGCTACGTCATCACCGCGGAATGGCTGCAGCATCATTCGATCCGGGCGCTGCCGGATATCGGCGTCGACCCGATGCGCTTCAACTGGACGTGGCACGTGCTCTCCATCCAGGAACGCCCGCTCAACTACGAATCCCTCGCGTGCCTCAGCTCCGCGACCGGCCTGACGCTGGCAAAAGCTTACGTGCTCTATCCCATCGTCCTGCTCGCGAGCCTGGCGATGGCGCTGGCCCGCGAACCCCGCATGTTTGGGTTCAAATATTGGATCCTCGCCGTCGTGCCGGCCCTCGCCGTCGTGTTCCACCCGCTGATCGTGCAGCCCTGGATCGCGGGCTACTTTGGCGGGTCGATCGCGGCGGGCTTCACCGCGCTCGCCCTGGCCGGGGCGGTCGCCGCCGAGGAAGGGACCCGCGCGGAGTCGGTGGGACTCGCCGTGCTCATGCTCGTGCTCTGTGCCGCGCTCTACACGATGAAATACCTCTACGTGGGACTCGTCGTCGGCGCCGTCCCGCTGCTGCTCGCGCTGGTCGGGCTGACGCTGCGGTTTGAGTCCCGGCCGTTCGCGCTGACGCTGCGCGTGGCACACCGGCCGGTGCACTACCCGCGCCCGGGGCACTTGATGACGGGGTTGCTCCTGCTCATCTGGGCCGAGGCAATCGCCGTCGTGAGACTGGGCCAGGACTTGCCAGCCAACACGGGCATAACGCAGCTGCCGGTCACCGCACTGGGCCATTTCCTGGGGATGTTCGGCGGCTCGAGCCCGTATGTCTGGCTGGGCTACGATTTCTCGCGGGATTTCGACCGCCACTTTTTTTCCAATCCGGTGGGAGCCGACGCGCTGGTGGTGATGCTCAGCCTCTTTGTGCTCATTTCCTGGCAGCGGTGGCGGGCCTCGCGCGACGTGCTGGTGCCGCTGTTCGTCGCGCTCTGCGTCGCGCTCGTGGGCCAGGCGTATGCCGACGAGCTCATCATGGCCAAGACCCTCGCCATCTTCGGCTTCACGCTGCTGGTCGTGTTGGCGGCCGCTTCCAGCAACCTGCGGTCGTGGTGGCTCGGCTTGGTGGCGGCCGTCGTCTGCTGCCTGCCGTGCATCCGGTCCGCGGCCCAGATGCAGGAGATCATCCATGGACCCTACATCGTTTGCACCGAGGACAACGTCGCCCAGAAGATGGACGGGCAGGATTGGCGGTTTCTGGCGTATCTGCACTTCCGCGAGGACACGCTCGGCGTCGACTGGAAGAAATACCCGGAAACCTACAGCGCCGTGACCCATTTCCTGCCCGAGCCCGTGAAGGAGCGGCTCGCCAAGAAATATCACATCATCAATCACTAACGACACGGAGCCGGGCGAGTAAAAATCACCGGTTGACAAGCCTGCCCGCCAATCCACTGTCTCCCCTCCCTTTCCGCATGAGCACCACCGAGACCACGCAGCAGACTCCCACACCCGCCGAGATCCCGTTCACGAACCCGCAAGCCATGAAGCTGTTCGTCACCGACACGGGTAAGATCCTCCCGCGCAAATACACGCACCTGACGGCCCGCCACCAGCGCGCCATCACGAAGACGATCAAGCACTCGCGCAACATGCTGCTCGCGCAGTAATCTGGATTGGCCCCTTTCAGCGGCCGGAGTCCTCGGGCTCCGGCCTTTTTTGTGCCTGCAAACCGTCGGTCGGGGTTTATCCCCGATATGCTGATGAAGAATATCGGGG
>CAIPAH010000001.1 GCA_903862955.1 uncultured Opitutia bacterium | reverse complement strand
GGTGAAATCGACGTGCCCCGGCGTGTCCAGCAGGTTGAGCTTGTAGGTTTGGCCGTCCCTGGCGGTGTATTCCATGGCCACCGGGTGGGACTTGATGGTGATCCCTTTTTCCCGCTCCAGATCCATCGAATCAAGCTGCTGGGCGGTGCTTTCCCGCATCGTCACGGTGGCGGTGAGTTCCAACAGGCGGTCGGAGAGCGTGGTTTTCCCGTGATCGACGTGGGCGATGATGCAGAAATTGCGGGTATATTTGGTCAGGGGCATCGTCAGGCGCTCAGGTCGGCATACTCCGCAAAGCTTTTCACCACCCAGGTTTTCTCCGTGCGCCGCGCGAGGCCGGCGAGCACGCCGCCCGGCCCCAGCTCCCAAAATTCCGTGGCGCCCGCCGCCGCGGCGCTGCGCATGCAGTCTTCCCAGAGCACGGAGGATACGACCTGTTTGACCAACGCGGCCTTCAGGTCCGCCGGCGCGGACACCGCCTGGCCCGTCGTGTTGGTGAACACGGTGAAGCGCGGCGCGGCAAAATTCCCCGTCTCCAAGAATCCGGCGAACGCGGCGCGGGCCGGCTCCATCAGGCGCGAGTGATAGGCGCCGGCGACGTTGAGCGGGATGATTTTCTTGATGCCGCGCTCCTTACCCGCCGCGACGGCGGCGTCGATTTTGGCTTTCTCGCCCGAGACAATGATCTGGCCGGGCGCGTTGAAGTTCGCCGCCTCGATGTCGAACTCCCGGCACAGCTCCTGGATCCGGGCGCGTTCCTCGCCCATGATCGCCGCCATGCCGCCCGTGGTCTGCTCGCAGGCCTGCTGCATCAACCGCCCACGTTCCGCCACCACGCGCAAGCCCGTGGCAAAATCAAACACGCCCGCTGCGCAATAAGCCGTGACCTCGCCGAGACTCAGCCCGAGCGCAAACTGCGGCTCGCCGGCCGACAGCTTGCCCCGTTCCTTCAACGCCGCCAGCAAGGCCAGGCCATGCACGAACAGCGCCGGCTGGCAGACTTTCGTCTGGGTGAGTTCGGTTTCGGGGCCCTCAAAACACACCTTCGCGAGGTCCCAGCCGAGCACCTCGTTGGCCTGTGCGTAGAGCGCACGCGCCGCTGGGGAATGCTCCGCGACGGACTTTCCCATCCCGACCTTTTGGGCACCCTGCCCGGAAAAAATTAATGCCAATGCCATGGTTGAATCGGATAGAAAATCGCCCGCCCTCGTAAAATCCAAGCCCTAAAAGCGCCGACGCCGAACCAGAAGCCGTCCTCCTGCTCCGCGAATCGCGCCGCCAGCCTGGCCGACACCCGTCCGCCGGCGCGGTTCAGGACTTCATGAAGATGCCCTTCAGGTTCATCTCGAGCGCCTGCGGATTCGGCGAGAAGCGCAAACCCTCGGCCTTGCTGATCTTGCCCGCCTTGATCAGCCGGTAGATGTCCTTGTTGAAGGAGAAACTGCTGGAGTCGCCCGTGCCCTCGAGGAGGCCCTGGATCTTCTCATACTGGCCCTCGAGGATGAGGTTGCGGACCACCGTGTCGGCATTGAGCACCTCATTCGCCGGGACGCGACCGCCGCCCTCGAGCGCCGGGATGAGCTTTTGGCAGATGAAGCCGCGCAGCGAACCGGAGATCGCGCGGCGGGCTTGGATCTGCTCCTCAGGCGGGAAGAATTCGAAGAGGCGCGTCAGTGACTGCGATACCGTCGCGGCGTGCATCGTGGAGAACACGAGGTGGCCCGTCTCGGCCGCGGAGATGGCGGTCTCGAACGTTTCCCGGTCGCGCATTTCGCCGATGAGGATGATGTCGGGGTTTTGCCGCAGCACCGCGCGGATCGCCAGCTGGAAGCTGCCGACGTCCAAGCCGATCTCGCGCTGCTGGAACAGCGATTTCTCGTCCTGAAACGTGTATTCGATCGGGTCTTCGATCGTAACGATGTGTTTGTCCATGTTCTGGTTGATCCAGTTCAGCATGGCCGCCATCGTGGAACTCTTGCCGGAGCCGGTGGCGCCGCAAATCAGCAGGATGCCGTCCTTCGCCTGCGCGAGCTTGAGCATCGGCTCGGCCGTGAGGCTCAGGTCGGCGAACGTCGGCACGCGGCTCTTGATGTGACGCAGGACGATACTGACGAGGCCGCGCTGGTGAAACGCGTTGACGCGGAACCGCCCGACGCCGTCGGCGGAATACGCAAAGTCGATCTGGCCCTCTTCCTCCCACTTCTGCTTGAACACCTTCGGCACGTGCTCGTCGACAAACGCCTGGGCCTCGGGGCACGAGATCGGGTCCATCTCCACGGGCTTCAACCGACCGGAGAGCCGGACATAGCCGGGTTTGTTCGATTTTACGACGATGTCGCTCGCGCCGCTTTCCACGGCAAGCTTGAGCAAGTCATTGAGCATTTCCGTGTGCGGTGTCATTGGGAGGGCCATGGGTAAAATAGCGTTGCGGATTCCTTATTTCACCATGCCCTCTACGGCAAGGCTACATTGCCAGATTCCATGAAACTCCGCCCCCTCACCGGCACCATCACAGCGCTCGTCACGCCCTTCAACAAGGACGAGGTTTCCTACCGCGACCTCGAGAAACTCGTTGAATACCAGATCAAGGGTGGCGTGGATGGCCTGGTCCCAGTCGGCACGACGGGCGAATCGCCCACGTTGAGCCACGAGGAGCACATGGACGTGATCCGCTCGGTCGTCGGCAAGGTGCGCGGCCGCGTGCCCGTCATCGCCGGCACGGGTTCCAATTCCACCCACGAGGCCGTCGAGCTCACCCAGCACGCCCACGCGGCGGGCGCGGACGGCATGCTCGTCGTCACGCCGTATTACAACAAGCCCAACCAGGAAGGCCTGTTCCGACACTACTGCGCCGTGGCCGAGGCCACGGACCGACCCGTGATCCTCTACTCGATTCCGGGCCGCTGCAGCATCGAGATCAGCGTGCCCGTCGTCGAACGCCTCCGCGCAAAATACAGCCATGTCCGCTGGATCAAGGAAGCCGGCGGCAACGTCGACCGCGTGGACCAGCTCAAGCGCGCGCTGGGCGACGACATCACCGTGCTGAGCGGCGATGACGTCCTCACCTTGCCGTTCATGGCCGTCGGCGCCGAGGGCGTCATCAGCGTCGCCTCCAATCTCGTGATCCGCGAGGTCGCCCAGCTCGTGCGCCTCGCGCGAGCCAACGATTTCGCCAAGGCCGGCAAGCTGCACCGCCAGCTTTACCCGTTCTTCAAGGCAATCTTCCTCGAGCCCAATCCAGTGCCGATCAAGGCCGCCCTCGCCCGCGCCGGGGTGATTTCGTCCCCGGCCGTGCGCATGCCGCTCTGCGAGATCAGCCCGGCCAACTTCGCGGAACTTGTGAAGGCCCTCGCCATCATTCGTCGCTGATTCCCATGCCCCTCCGCATCCTCATCAACGGCGCCAAGGGTCGCATGGGCCACGCGCTCATCGCGGCCACCAATGAACTTGGCCTCACCGTCAGCGCCGCGCTCGACGCGGGCGACGACCTCGCGGCCGAACTGAAGGGCGCCGACGTCGTCGTCGACTTCAGCGCGCACAGCGCCACGCAGGCGTTGCTCGAGCAGGCGGTGGCCCAGAAAAAGCCCGTCGTGATCGGCACCACCGGGCATTCCGCCGAGGCGAAAAAGAAACTGCTCGTCCTCGCGGCGAATGTCCCCTGCGTCTGGGCCGGCAATTTTTCCATCGGCGTCAACCTGCTCTTCGCCCTCACCCGCCGCGCCGCCAGCCTCCTGGGGCCCGACTACGACGCGGAGGTCGTGGAGATGCATCATCGTTTCAAACAGGACGCGCCCAGCGGCACCGCCGCGCGCCTGCTCGAGATCATCCTCGAGGAGCGCAAGCTCAGCGCCGCCGCCCTGCGGCACGGGCGCTCGGGCATCACCGGTGCGCGGACGAATTCGGAAGTCGGCGTCCATGCCCTTCGCGGCGGTGACGTCGTGGGCGACCACACCGTGATGTTTGCCGGCCTCGGCGAACGTCTCGAGCTCACGCACAAGGCCAGCGACCGCGCCATTTTCGCCCGCGGCGCGCTCCGAGCCGCGCAGTGGGTCGTCTCGCAGCCGCCCGGCGTCTACGACATGCAGGACGTGCTGGGGTTGAAGTGACATGATCACCTCGATCCAGGGCACGCTCACTTCCGCCACGCCGCTGCACGCCATTGTCGAGCTCAACGGCTTCGGCTACGAGGTAAACATCCCCGTCACCACCGCGGAAAAGCTGCCCGTCACGGGAGCGACGGTGAAGCTCCACACGCTCGTGATCTACCGCGAGGACTCGCAGACGCTCTACGGTTTCGCCACGCCGTCTGAACGGGATTTTTTCCGGCTGATGATCGAAAATGTCACCGGCGTCGGCCCCAAGGTCGCCCTCAGCATCATGAGCCGGCTGTCCCTGCCGCTGCTGGAGGACGCCATCCGCATCGGCGACATCGCCACGCTGGCCAAATGCCCCGGCATCGGGAAAAAGACCGCCGAGCGTCTCGTGGTGGAACTCAAATCCAAGGTCGGCGCCAGCTCCTCGGCCCCGCTGATCTCCGGAAGCGACTCCGCTGAAGCTCCCGCCGGCGGTCCGCACCGCGATGCGGTCGCCGCGCTCGTGGCCTTGGGCTACAAACCCGCCGACGCCGATCAAGCGGTCCGGCGCGCGGTGCTTGCGTTGGGGGGCAAAGTCACGACTGAGGCCCTCGTCAAGAAGGCGCTCAGCTGATCACTTCTGGAAGGTAAACGCCGTCCACTCGACCTTGCCCTGGATCGGGCGGCGAGCGTGAAGGCTGCGATTGTCCGGCTGCAAAGTAGCGCGAGCGTCGAACTGAAGATCATCCGCCGACGTGCCGGGCAACGATGCAAGCTGAACATTGTTCATCCAGTCGCCGAAGGCGGCGCGATCCGTGGCCGCCACGTCGGTCGACTCGGCATTTGCTTCACGTAGCGTGAGCAGCCGCGGCCCAAACACCGGCTGCAGCGCCGGACGCGGGGCGACCGCGACTGCCACGGGGACAGTCGCCTTCGGCTGAACGGCGACGGCCAACGCCGGAGCCGCAGGAGAAAGATTCGAAGGCTGCTGGCGGGAGCGCACGCTCAGCACGACGGCGACGCACGCCGCCACGGCCAGGAGGCCACCGATGTAGGCCACGGCGCCCGCCGAGGAACGGCGCACCTTGAAGTCCGCGATCTTCGGGGCGTTCGCGGGCGCCTCGGTGCGGAAGGTTTCGGCAATCTCGCTGCAGGCCTTCTGGATCTGGCAATATTCGTGGTAAACCCGGCGTCGCTCCGGGTTGCTGCGCACCTCGGTCTCCAGCAGTTCGGCCTCTTCCGGGCTGATCTGGTGATCGACGTAAAGGTTGAGGAGTTCGATGAATTTGGCGTCTTTCATGGCGGTGTTGGGTCGGTCCGGGCCGCAGGGTCAAGCTGCGGCAGGGGTAGTCAGGTCTTGTGTTTGAAATCTTCGCCGAGCTTGGAGCGCAGGCTCTCGCGGGCGCGCGCGATGCGGCTTTTCACGGTGCCGACGGAGATGTTGAGGATGCCGGCGATTTCCTCATAGGAGAGATTCTTGATGTTGCGGAGCGTCAGGATCTCGCGGTGCTTCGCGCTGAGCCGCTCCATCCCCTGCCCGATCCGCGCGACGAATTCCTGGGTCACCGTAATGTCATCCGGGGTCTCAAGTTCCGCGGGAATCAGGTCCGCCAGGGTGGTCGCGTTGTCGCTGCTGACGGGCGCATCGAACGAGACGGACTTGTCCCGCTTCCGGCGCCACCAATACCAGTAGCGATTGCGGGCCAGGTTGGTGGCGATCTGGTAAAGCCAGGTCGAAAAGGCCGAGTCGCCGCGAAAATTGGCCAGGCCCCGGTGCGCACGGATGAAGGCGTCCTGGGTGACCTCCTCGGCGTCCTGGGAGTTGCGCAGCAGCTGGTTCACCATGCCGTAGATGCGGTCCCAGTAGCGGGAAACCATCTCGTCAAACGCGGTCTGGTCCCCGCCTTTGAAGCGGTTCACGAGTTCCTGATCGAAAGCCACTTCCTGCGCTTTGGTCGACATGCGTTCTGCTTCGGTCAGATGGGTATATTTTTGAATTGTTCCCAAAATCGTAGGTGTGAGGGGTTGGCTTACGCCCCGGTTTCCTGCCGGTCAATGCCGCGCCCGCAAACTGCCCGGGCGAAATTACTTGCCAAAGCGAGGCGCCGGAACCTATTTCGCGCTTTTACTTTGCCCGGGGGCTGGTAGCTCAATGGTAGAGCAGCATCCTTTTAAGTTGTTGGTTCTGGGTTCGAATCCCAGCCAGCCCACCACTCTTTGATTGAACCACTTGCCCACTAAAGCCACGCTTCCGACCCCATGAAGCGTCTCGTCATCATCGAAGACCAGACCGCGATCCGCGAGATGCTGGTCGAGATTTTGCGGCTCGATCCGAATTATCAGCTCGTGGGCGAAAGCGGCGACGGGCAAAGCGCCGTGTCCCTTTGTCTGGACGTCAAACCCGACTTGCTCGTCCTCGATGCCAAGCTGCCGGGCCTGAACGGCGTGGATATCCTGCGGCGCATCAGCAAGAAGCTGTCAAACATGCGGGTTTTGGTCTTTTCGGGCTACGAGAATCCCATCCTCGTCCGCGAGATGCTCGAGGCCGGCGCCCATGGCTTCGTCGAGAAGACGGCCGGCCTGTTTGAATTCAAGAAGGGCCTCGAAACCGTCGCCAACGGCGGCACCTACTTCGGCCCGGCCGTCGCCGCCCTGCTCCGCGACGTCGTCGCCAACCCCGACGCCAGCAGCGCGTCCGATTTCCTCACCGACCGGGAGCGCGAAATCCTCCAACTCGTCGCCGAGAGCCACAGCACCCGCGAGATCGCTGCCAAGCTCGGCATCAGCATCAAAACCGTCGACAACCACCGCACCAACCTGATGCGCAAGCTCAACCTCCACGACGTCGCCAGCCTCACCCGCTACGCCTTGGAAGTCGGGCTCATCGAGCAGAAAAAAGCGCAGTAAAACCTTGCGGGCGCAAATCGGTTGCCCCAATAAATTTCCTTTCGACCCACCTCGACCTCTCCATGAACTCCGCCACGAAGAAATTTTGTCTCATTATCGCCAGCGCCGCGTTGATCCTGACCGGCTGCTCCAAGAAGCCGAAACGGCCGGATCCGAGTTCGACGGTGCTCGGCCCGACGGGTGGTGGGAGCCTCACCCCGCAGGATACGACGCCTGCCGCTGACGCGAACTCCGGCCTCACCCAGCGCGATCCCAACATCATCGAGACCGACGACATGATCAAGGGCCTGCTCGGCGCGGTCTATTTTGACTTCGACAAGTCCAGCATCAAGGAGCCGGAGCGCGCCAAGATCCAGGCCGCCAAGGACTATCTCGCGAAGAACCCGACCTACCGCATCCTCTTCGAGGGTCACTGCGACTGGCGCGGAACCGACGAGTATAATTTGGCCCTCGGCGACCGCCGCGCCGCCGCCTCGAAGAAATACCTGATCTCCCTCGGCATCGCCGCCGACAAAGTCGAGTCCAACTCCAAGGGCAGCCTCGAGGCCAAGAAGAACGCCACGGACGACGAAATGCAGAAAGATCGCCGCGCGGAGATCATCGTCCTCAAGAAATAATTCTTCCCTCTCTTACGAAAAGCCCCGGTGCAAACCGGGGCTTTTTTGTGCCCCGATCTAGAGCCTGGTAGCTACGGCCGCAGAAACTTCAGGGCTTCGCAATCGCCGACAGGATCCGCTTCGACGTCTCGATCCCCTTCTTCATCACGTCGAGGTTGAAGCTCTCGTTCGGCGCGTGGAGGTTATCCTCCGGGAGAAACAGGCCCATCATCACCGAGTCGAGGCCCAGCACCCGCTTGATCTCACCGATGATCGGCACGCTGCCGCCTTCGCGCAGGTAGAGCGGCGCCTTGCCCCAGATTTCCGTCACCGCCGCGTCCGTGGCGCGGAACGCCCGCGCGAGCACCGGTGACTGGTTCTTGGGCGTGTTGCTGCGACCGGGCGGCACCACGACATACGGCAGGCCGGTGTGGCCCGCGGTAATTGTGAGCTTCACGCCCTTCGGCGCGCGCGCCTGGATGGTCTGGAACACGAGCGCCTTGATCTTCTCCGGGTCCTGGTTCGCCACCAGCCGGCAGCTGATCTTCACGAAGGCGCGGCTGGGAATCACCGTTTTGCTGCCCTCGCCTTGGTAGCCGCCGCCAAAACCGTTGAACTCCAGCGTCGGAAAAAACCGCACCGCCTCGAAGGGCGTGATGCCCGGCGGCGTGTGAAAGGCGTCGATGCCAAGAAATTTCCGGTAGTCCGCTTCGTTCGCGCCGAGCTTCTTCAGCTCCTCGCGCTCCCACGGCTCCACGTCCAGCACGTCGTCGTAGTAGCCGGGGATGTTCACCTTGCCGTCCGGCGTGTGCAGCGATGCGCACAGGTCGACCAGCGCCTGGATCGGATTCAACAAAACGCCGCCATGAAGTCCAGAATGCAGGTCGCTCTTCGGACCGACCGCCTCAACCTCGAATGTCACGAGCCCGCGCAACCCGGCCGTGATGACCATCTGGCTCTCGTTTGGGATGCCGGTGTCCGACAGGAAAACGAAGTCCGCCTTCTTCAGTGTGGCCTGGTATTTCTCCAAAAACGGCAGGAAGCTCGGGCTGCCCATCTCCTCCTCGCCTTCGATGAGGAACGTGATCTGCAATGGCAATTTCGGGTTCTGCTCCAGCAGCTGCCCGACCGCGGTAATGTGCGTCAGCAGCGGTCCTTTGTTGTCGGCGGCGCCGCGCCCGTAAATCCGGTTGCCGCGAATCTCCGGCTCGAAGGCCGGTGTCGTCCACAAATTCAGCGGGTCCGCGGGCTGCACATCGTAGTGCCCGTAAATGATCACGTGCGGCCAGGACGCATCGCCTCCACGGTGCGCGAGGATGATCGGGTGCAAGTCCGTCTTCACGACGTCCACCGCGAAGCCCATCGAGCCGAGCAGGCCGGCGACGAACCCTTGCGCGCCCTTCATGCCTTCCTTGAATTTGGAGTCGGCCGAGACGCTCGGGAAGCGGATGAATTCCTTCAGCTTTTCAACGGGATCAAACATCCTCTCACGCTGACCTAAAAAGCCCGCGCGCCAACCGGAAAAGCCAACATTCTCGGCCGCCCGGCGAGCGCCGCAGCCTCAGTGTTTGAAGTGCCGGATGCCGGTGAAGACCATCGTCATCCCGCGCTCATCGGCAGCCTTGATGACTTCGTCGTCACGCAGCGAGCCGCCCGGCTGGATCGCGGCGGTGGCGCCGGCCTCGGCGGCGGCGATGAGGCCGTCGGCGAACGGAAACAGCGCCTCACTCGCCACGACCGAGCCCTTCAAATCGAGCTTCGCCTCGCCGGCTTTCCACACGGCGATGCGCGAACTGTCGACGCGCGCCATCTGGCCAGCGCCCACGCCCAGCGTTTGCTCGCCGCGGCAATAAACGATGGAGTTCGACTTCACGTGCTTGCCGATCTTCCAACCGAACATCATCCCGGCCCACTCCTCCGGCGTCGGCTGGCGCTTCGTCACGACCTTGAACTCGGCCACGTTGCCGAGCGTTTTGTCGCGGTCCTGCACCAGCACGCCGCCAATCACCGAGCGCACTTCGCGCAATGAATCGGCGCCGGGCCCAGCCTTCGCGATCATGAGCCGGAGGTTCTTTTTCTTGCCGAAAATCGCGAGCGCCTCGGTGCTAAAATGTGGGGCGATGATCACCTCGGTGAAAATCTCCGCGATCGTCGTCGCCAGCGCGGCCTCGAGCGTGCGATTCACCACGATGATGCCGCCGAACGGCGCCTGCCGGTCGGTCGCGAAGGCGCGTTCCCACGCCTGCTCGAGGGTGTCCGCGCTCGCCACGCCGCACGGGTTGGTGTGCTTCAGGATCGCCACCGTCGGCCGTTCGAATTCGCCGATCAGGAACGTGGCCGCCGTGATATCGAGGATGTTGTTATAGCTGAGTTCCTTGCCCTGCAGCTGCTGGAAGTGTTCGTGAAACGTGCCGTAAAGCGCCGCCGCCTGGTGGGGATTCTCGCCGTAGCGCAGGCTCTGCGCCTTCTTGTAGGTCAGCGTGAGCGTGTCGGGAAAACCCGCCAGCGCCGCCAAATCGGGCTCCGCCGCCTGGGTCTCGAGGTAGCGCGCGATGGCCGTGTCGTAGCTGCCCGTCCGCTGGAAGACCTTCAGCGCCAGCCGACGCCGCAACGCTGACAACTCCGCCGGCACCTTCAGCGCGACTAGCACCGCGGCGTAGTCCGCCGGATCGCACACGACCGTCACGCTCTCATGGTTCTTCGCCGCGCTGCGCAGCATCGAGGGTCCGCCGATGTCGATGTTCTCGATCGCTTCCTCGAACGTGACGTGCGGCTTCGCGATCGTCTCCTCGAATGGATAAAGGTTCACGACGACAAGGTCGATGAGCGGGATCCCCGCCGCCGCCGCCTGCGCGAGGTGCTCGGGCTTGTCGCGCCGCGCGAGCAGGGCGCCGTGGATTTTCGGGTGTAGCGTCTTCACGCGTCCGTCCATCATCTCGGGAAAGCCCGTGTGCGCGCCTACCTCCGTCACCGGCAGGCCGCTCGCCGCCAGCTGCTTGGCGGAACCACCCGTGGACAGGAGCGTGTAGCCGTGGTCGCGGACGAGGGCGGTGGCAAATTCGACGAGGCCAGTCTTGTTGCTGACGGAGAGCAGGGCGAATTTGGCCATAGGCCCCGAGTGTGTGCGGCCCGCCAAATCCGCAGCAAGTCGAAAGCCGCCTTGCGACGGCGACTTTCCCGCGCACGCTGTCGACACGTGTCCAGTTCCCAAGCATTACCCGGCCTCACTGCCCGTCTCGACAAGCTCCACTATCACCATGGCGGGGCCACCCTGCCGCCGGACCAGCCGCACGCCTTCGTCTATTTCATCACCATCACCAACGGCTCCGACCACACCGTCACACTGCTGGGACGCAAGTGGGTGGTCGACCACGCCGACGGCAGCCACCTCGTGATCGAGGGCGATAAAATTGTCGGCGAAACTCCGCGCCTCGCGCCCGGCGAACAGTTCTCCTACAACAGTTACCATGTGACGGGTTGCGACGCCACGGCGCAGGGATCCTTCCACGGCGTCGACGAACTCGGCCGCCGGGTGCACGTGCTGCTGCCGCCCTTCACGATGACGATACCCGTGGTGTAAAAAACAGCCTCGTTCTCGACCCTTTTATCCGATTGGCTGACCGGTTTCACAAATGAAGCTCATTGATTTGAACCGTGACGGCGGCATCGGCGCCAATTCCCATTTTGTCCAGTTTGGCGACCTCCGCGTCCTCATCGACTGTGGCCTGAACCCGAAGAAAACCGGTCGCGCCGCGATTCCCGACCTCTCCCAACTGCGCGGCCAGCAACTCGACCTGATCATCATCACGCACTGCCACCTGGACCACATCGGCGGGTTGCCGGTGGCGATGCGCGAGCATCCCAACACGCCCGTCATCATGACGACCTCCAGCCGCATGCTGCTCGAGCGCATGCTGCACAACTCGGCCAACGTGATGCTGCGCCAGAAGGAGGAGAACAACATCCCCGACTATCCGCTGTTCACCCACGACGAGATCGACCGCTGCGCCAGCCGCATGCACGGCCTGCCGTTCGGGCACGCCAAGAAATTCCGCGGGCAGAAGGACGAGATCGAGGTGATCTTCCACCACGCCGGCCACGTCGCCGGCGCCACCGCCGTCGAGATCCACTACAAGCACCGCCAGATCCTTTTCACCGGCGACGTGCTGTTCGACAACCAGCGCACCCTCCCCGGCGCCAAATTTCCCGCCGGCCACTTCGACACGCTCGTGATGGAAACCACGCGCGGCACAACCGAGCGCGCCGTCGGCAAGGAGCGCGTCCACGAGATCGCGCGCCTGATCGATAGCATCAACGACACCATCAAGCGCGGCGGGTCGTTCCTCATCCCGGTCTTCGCCCTCGGCCGCATGCAGGAAATCCTCGCCGTGATCCACGATGCCCGGAAATTCGGCCGCCTCGTCGAGTGCCCCATCTTCGCCTCCGGCCTCGGCATGGACCTCGCCGACTACTTCGACGAGATCAGCCGCAAGACCCGCCACGTGAACTTCAACCGCGGCATCATCAAGGACCTCAAGATCAAGCCCACGCCGCGCAAACTCACCGCGGGCGAGGACCCGCAGCAGAACGCCCTCTACATCATCAGCTCTGGCATGCTCGTCGAGCGCACGCCCAGTTACACGCTCGCGTCCGGCCTGGTCGGCCACGCCCGCAACACCGTTGGATTTGTCGGCTACTGCGACCCCGACACCCCGGGCGGCAAGCTCCTCGCTGCCAAAACTGGCGACACGTTCATCTTCGAGACCGCGCATGTGAAGGCCAAGCTCAAGGCCCGCGTCGAGCGCTTTGAGCTCAGCGGCCACGCCGACCGCGAGGAACTCCTTGAGTTCGCCATCCAGACCGAGGCCCGCTGCGTCATCCTCACGCACGGCGACCCGCCGGCGCGGGCGTGGTTCGCCGCCCAGCTCGCGGAGAAGGCACCGAAGATCAAGGTCATCGATCCCGTCCCGCTGAAGTCCTACCCGATCTGATCGCCGCGCCGGCCTCCGGCCTGGGTCAGCGCACCAGCGAAAAGCCCGCGCGCAACGCGTTGGACTTCTTGTTGTAGTCGCGCAGGCTTTCCCCGTAGCCGTTGAAATACTGCACGAGGAAGAACGTGGCGAAGTCGAACAGCTTGAGGCGGACCGGCACCGTCAGGTCCAGCTGCGTGGTGAAGTGATTAAAGTCTCGCCCCGCGTGGCCGGTGTAGGCCAGCGCCGGGCCGTTGTTCCGCCCGAAGACGACCTGCAGCTCCCCGTAACCGCGATAGTTCTGCAGGTCGCCGTTGTCGGAGAGGTCCCCGACGTAGGCCCAGACTTTCGGCACCACCAGCAGGTGCCAGTCCCCCCACGAACCGGCCGAGAGGGCCGCCCGGGCAAACAAGGTGTTGAGGCTGCGGGAGCGGTCCAGGGACTGGCCGTTCGATTCGTGCTGGTAGCCCGCCTGAAACGCCATCCACCCGAAAGGGCCGAGCCGGTTGTTGGCCGACTGCGTGGCGATGGATTCGTAGAAAAACGTCGGCATGTAGCTCGTGTCGTAAAATGGGCTCGAACTGCCGGCGAGGTCCCACAACGACCGCTGGGTGTAGCCAAATTGAAGGCTGCGCTGCGCGACGGAACCGGCGTCGCCCTGAAAATCAAGCAGGCGGTATTTGAAACTGAACTGGAACTTCGCCCCCGGCACCTTGGAGCCGTAGATGAAGTAAATCGGTTCGTAGGGCGCGAAATGCCCGACGAAGCTGCGCTGCACCTGGGCCGTCGCCGGTGACGCCGCGTCCATCGTGCTGACCGGCTGCGCCGCGGCCACCACCCGGCCGCCGCCGTCCGCGTTGACCACCAGGACCGTGCGGAGCGGCGCATAGCTGCCCTCGGTGATCTCCACGATCACCCGGCCCTTGACGCCGGTCGGCAGGACCAAAACGTAACCGCGATGGGCAAATTCTCCGGGCCGCAACGTCCGTGGCTCCGGCGCACCCGCCTGCAACTCCACCGGCCAGGAATGCGCCTCCACCCAAAGTATGCCATGCAGGGTGGCCGACGCCTCGAAGACCGCCTCGGTCACGCCCGGGTTGACTGCCAGCAGGTCGAGCTTCACCGCTGATTCCGGTGCGACGGCCTGCCGGGGCGAAACCAGGCTGACGACCAGGCCCTGCGCCGACGCTGCAGCCACCGTGATGGCCCACGCGACCATCCAAACGACGAACGATTTCATCCGAGAGCGGGCAATTGCGGTTCCATTAACTCACGCAGCCGCGCACACATCGCCGGACTGCCGGCCGCGTAAATCAGGCCCGGCATCTTCAAATCGAATTGCCGCAGCGGGAGCGGATTGGCGTTGAGGAAACTCACTTCGCCGCCCGCCGCCCGGCAGAGCGGGATCGCGGCCGCGAGGTCCCAGATCTTCACGTTGAAATCCACCGACCCGTCGAGCAACCCCGCGGCGACGTAGGCGAGATGCAACGTGGCGCTGCCCAGCCCGCGGATCTTGAAATGCGCCAGCACCGCGCTCGCCATGGGCAGCAACGCCTTGTTGTGCGGGCTGTGGAGGCCAATGATCGACTCCTTGTGCGGGGGCGTCGTGAGCACCCGCACGGCCCGCTCCCCATCCCACGCGCCGTAGCCGGGCCCGCCGTGCATGAGCACGCGCCGGCTCAAGTCGTAGATCGTGCCGTAAACGAGTTCGCCCCGATGGCAAAGCCCCAGCGAGATCGCGCAGGCCGGGATGCCCAGCGCGAAATTATTGGTGCCGTCGATGGGATCCAGCACCCAGGCAAATTCCGCGGTGACGGGAATGACCGTCGTGGTCGCCAGCTCCTCGCTCAGGAACTGGTCCTCGGGGAACTGCGCCTGCAGTTCGCGCGCGATATTCTCCGAAATCGCGAGGTCCGCCGCCGTCACGCGCGTGCCGTCGTGCTTCCACTTGCTCTCCACCCGGCCGAATTCCCGGTGCATCAACTCCGTCTGCCCGAGCACCGCGCGACGCGCGGCGGCGATGCGGGAAGTGAGATCAGGTGCGGACATGCGCCCCAACTGCAGGCGAATTCACTGGAATCACCAAGCCAATTCGCGTGCCCCGGCTGCCACCCAACCGCGCCCGTAACCTTCCACTCACGCGTTCGTCACCACTGCACATGTCGCGGTTGTCCCTTCTCATTCTCTGCATCCTCGCGCCGCTGACGGTCGCCGCGGGGTACGCGGCGGATGCCGGCCAGAGCGGTCCCTGCCAGGTCGGCACGCTGGAGCAGACGTGGCATGATGCGACGCGCAACCGCGATGTGCCGGTGAAGATCTATTATCCCGCGGGACCCGCCGCCCCCGCCACCAGCCCGGTCATCGTGTTTTCGCACGGGCTCGGCGGCTCGCGCGAGGGCTACCGCTACCTCGGTGAATGCTGGGCCAGCCACGGCTTTGTCAGCATCCATGTGCAGCATCTGGGGAGCGACTCCAGCCTCCTCCAGGGCCCGCGTCCGCTCCAAAGCCTCCGCACAGCCGTCGCGGACCCGGCCAACGCCAGCAACCGGCCCCGCGACATCAGTTTCGCCATCGACCGGCTCACGGCCCTCAACGCCGACCCCGTATTTCCGCTGCACGGCCGTCTCGACTTGGAGCACCTCGGCGTCGCCGGCCACTCCTTCGGCGCCTTTACGACGATGGCGGTGGCCGGCGAGCACCTGCCCATCCTGGGGGCCAACGCCCACGCGGCCGATCCGCGCATCAAGGCGGCCATCGCCATGAGCACGCCGGCGTCGCTGGGTGACCAGACCAGCGCGCCGTTTGAGGGCGTCAGGATCCCGGTCTTTCACATGACCGGCACCAAGGACGGTTCATCGGGCCAGCTGTTCGGGGAGAGTGCGACCGATGGCATCGGCAACACTCCCGCCAGTGCCCGCCGCCGGCCATTCGACCACACGCTGCATGCCCCGGCCTATCTCCTGACCTTTTCCGGGGGAGACCACATGGTTTTCTCCGGGCGCCTGGCCACGCCGCGGCCGCACGATCTGGAATTTCAGGCCCTGGTCTGCGCCGGCTCCGTCGCCTTTTGGAACGCGTATCTGCGAAACGACCTCAACGCGCGAAAGTGGCTCGAGGCCGGTGGCTTTGCCACGGCGCTCGGCCAGCTCGGCACCTTCGAGCAGAGGCATCCGCGATAGACGGCTGCGATCTCCTAGTCCTTCCGGCCGAGCTGGTGCCCGTGCCGGACCACGCCCCCGCGCCCGGGCTGGTTCAGCTTGTCGAGCACCCCGGCGAGCCGCCGGCGCTTCTCGTCGCCCTGCGCGAACATCTCCAGCTGGGCCGACCCGTCCACGACGTTGGAAAACCTCACGCTCACCAGCCGCAGGGGCCGCCGCTTGGTCCACGCCGCCTTCAAGAGCGGCGCCACCAACGGATAGAACGGCCACTCCAGGTCCGTTGCATTCTCGAGGCTGCGGCCGTGCGACTCCTGTGTGAAATCCGGGTAGCGGATCTTCACGGTCATCGTGCGCACGCGTTTCTTGTCCTCGCGGATCTTCGGCAGTAGCTCATCCACCATCCGCTTCGCCACGCGTTCGATCTCCGCGAAATCCCCGACGTCCTCGCCAAAGGTCTCCTGCTGCGAGTAACTCTTCGCGTCGTCGTGCTCCGTCTCGACCGGTCGGTCATCCTGGCCGAGCGCGATCGCCCGCATCTCGCGCCAGCCCCGGCCGAAGATTGCCTCCAGCTGGCTGTCGTTCCGCGCCGTGATGTCCCGCACCACTTTCAACCCGTGCCGTTCAGCCAGCGCGGCCTCCGTCTTCGCGCCGATACCCGGCAGCTTGCCGATCGACAGCGGTGCCAGGAATTCCGCCTCCGTGCCCGGCGGCACGACGACGAATCCGCGGGGCTTGCGCAGCTTCGATGCGATCTGTGCGACGAGCTTGTTCGCCGCGATGCCGAATGACACGGGGATCTGCAGTTCGTCCCAGATCCGCTTCTGCAACGCCCGGACGCGCGCCTCGATTTCCGCGGGCGACTGGAACCCACAGGGCCCGAGGTCCATGTAACCTTCGTCAACCGAGTTGCGCTGGACGAGCGGCGTGAGCGTTTCGCACAGGTCAAACATCGCCCGTGACGTCTTGCCGTAGAGCCCGGACGTGTGCGGCAGCAGGATCAGGTCCGGGCAAACCTTGAGCGCCCGCTGCGTCGGCATCGGCGTGTAGACGCCGCACGCCCGCGCCTCGTAGCTCGCCGAGGAAATGATCCCCCGCTCGCGTCCGCCGACGGCACACTTCGTCCCTCGCAGCTCGGGTTTGCGCGCCAATTCGCACGACACGAAGAACGCGTCGGCGTCGAGATGAACGATGGTGGGCAGCGTCACAACGGGAGAATGCGAAAAGGTGGCGATAGCCGTTCAAAAATAATACGAACCGAAACTTGATTATTTTCTGGCCATTGGGGAGCCGCTGCAATTTCTGCAATGCGTTCGGTTTGCTGTCCACCCCAACCCCACCCCCTTCCTGACAGAGTCTCCATGACCCTTGTCGTGATGTTCACCTGCATCGTGCTGCTGATGTCGTGGCTGTGCCACAGCAGCAACTGCGACTCCTGAGCGCGCCGGCCGCGCCGCTGGTCGTCCGTGCGCTTCACCGGCGCCACTTGCGCAGCGCCTGCCCGGTCACGGACCTTGTCTCCTCCTCGATCTTCGTGCGCGGTCCCGCGAAGATCAGTTCGCCGCCGTGTCGTCCGCCACCCGGGCCGAGGTCGATGATCCAGTCGGCGAGGTCGATCACGTCGAGGTTGTGCTCGATCACGATTACCGTGTGGCCCTGGTCGCGCAGCTTGAACAGCAGGTCCATCAACTTCTGGATGTCCACCCAGTGCAGGCCCGTGGTGGGCTCGTCGAGAATGTAGAGCGTGCTGCCTTGCGGGCGCTTGCTCAGCTCCAGGGAAAGCTTGAGCCGCTGCGCCTCGCCGCCGGAGAGCGTTGTCGCCGACTGGCCCAGCGTCAGGTAGCCCAGCCCCACGGCCTCGAGCGTGGCGAGCTTGTCGATGACCCGGGGGATGTTGCGAAACAGCGTGATCGCCTCCCGCACCGTCAGGTTGAGCACGTCGGCGATCGACTTGCCGTGAAACAGGATCTCCAGCGTCTCGCGGTTGAAGCGCTTGCCCTCGCAGCTCGGACACGGCGCGTAGGCGTCGGCCATGAACTGCATGTCGAGCTTGATGGCGCCGTCGCCCTGGCAGCGCTCGCAGCGTCCGCCGCGGACGTTGAACGAAAACCGGCTCGCCTTGTAGCCACGCACCTTGGCCAGCGGCACTTGCGCATAGAGATCGCGCAGCAGCGTCAGCAGGTCGACATAAGTGGCGGGATTGGACCGCGGGCTGCGGCCGATCGGCTCCTGGTCCACCTGCACCAGCTTCTCGAAGAAATCCAGGTTCTCGATCGCGCGATGCGGGCCGGGCAGCGTCTTCGCCCCGTTCAACTTCCGGGCGGCGGCCGCGGCGAGCACGTCGTTCACCAGCGTGCTCTTGCCCGAGCCGCTGACGCCGGTGACCACCGTCAGCAAGCCCACGGGAAACTTCGCGTCGATACTCCGCAGGTTGTTCGCCCGCGCCTCGCGCACGGTCAGCCACGCGCCGTCAGGCACCTTCGTCTTCGCATCTTTCATCACGCTCATCTTGCGTGCGAGGTAAGGCCCCGTGCGCGAAATCTTGGCTGGCAGCTGGGCGCACTGCTCCGGCGTGCCTTGGAAGAGCAATTGCCCGCCCTCCACGCCCGCCTCCGGACCCAGTTCGATCAGCTCATCGGCGAGACGCATCGTGTCCTCGTCGTGCTCGACCACGAGCACGGTGTTTCCGCGGTCCCGCAGCCCGATCAGCGTGTCGAGCAGCTTCTGGTTGTCGTGCGGATGCAGCCCGATGCTCGGCTCGTCCAGCACGTAGATCACGCCCATCAGGCCCATGCCGAGTTGCGTCGCCAACCGCACGCGCTGGGCTTCGCCGCCGGAGAGCGTCCCATAATCCCGCTCGAGCGCGAGGTAGCCCAGGCCGGTTTCCAACAGGAAATGCAACCGCTGCTCGATCCCGGCCACGACCTCCCGCACGGCTTCATTGCCCGCCAGGGCTGCCACGAGCTCCCCCGCAAAGCCATGCGCCGTCTCCACGTCCAGGTGCATGAACTCGGGAAACGTCTTGCCGCCCAGCAGGACCGCGCCGCTGCGCGCATTGAGCCGCGTGCCGTGACACTCGGGACAATCCCCCGCCACCATGAACGTCGTCAGCCTCGCCTGGAATCCCTCGCTGTCCGTGTGGCGGAAACTCTCCTCGAGGTCCGCGATCACGCCCGCAAACGGCATCGCCTTGGGCTCCCGCATGCGCCGCAGCTTGAACGCAAACAGCCGCTCGCCCGCGCCGTAGAGGATGGTCTGGCGTGTCGCCTCGGGCAGCTCGTTCCACGGCACGTCCGCGTCGAACGGCAGCTGCTCCGCCAGCTGCTTCAACAGGGCATTGTGCTTGATGATGAGATTTTTCCCGCCGATCCGCCAGGGCTTGAGCGCCCCTTCGCGCACGGACTTTTCCGGCGCGGGCACGATCAGCTCCGGCACGAAGCGGAGCTTGCGACCCAAGCCGTCACACGTCGGGCATGCGCCCTCGCGGTGGCTGAAGGAAAAATACCGGGGCGTGAGTTTGTCGAAGATGTCCCCGCAGATCTCGCAGCTGAGGGACTGGCTCAGAGCCAGCTCACGCCACGGCGCGTCGGTTGTCTTCTGCGCGACCACCACCACGCGGTCCTTGCCTTCGCGAAACGCCAGCTCCAGCGAATCCGCCAGGCGCGACCGTTGGTCGGGCGTGGCGACCAGGCGATCGATCACGGTTTCGACCGTGATCTCCTTCGTCCCCGCGCCCACCGGGATGAGGTTGGCCTCGTCGAGGCTGCGGATTTCGCCGTTGAGGCGCACGCGCTGGAAACCCCGCTGCCGCAGGCGGGGCAATTCGTCGCGCAGCACGCTCGGCCGGGCCCGCATGAACGCCGCCAGGAGCATGATGCGCTCGCCGGCGCACTCGGTCAGCACGCGCCGGACGTTGTCATCGAGCGATCGCTGGACCACGCGGCCGCCATCCTTCGGGCAATGCTGCTCGCCGCAGATGGCCCACAACAGCTGCGCGTAGTCCGCGATTTCGGTCGCTGTCGCGATCGTGCTGCGCGGGCCGCCGGCCCCGGTGCGTTGCTCGATCGCGAGGACCGGAGACAGCCCGTGGATGAAGTCCACCTCGGGCCGGTGGAGCTGTTCGAGCACCTGCCGCGCCTGCGTCGAGAGGGACTCCATGTATTTGCGGTAGCCCTCCGCGTAAATGGTATCGAACGCCAGCGACGACTTGCCCGAGCCGCTCGGGCCGGTGATGACCACGAACTTTCCCCGCGGGATGCGCAGCTCGAGGTTCTTCAGGTTGTGCTCACGTGCGCCTTTGACGTGGATGTGGGTGGCGGCCTGCATGGTTCGAACGAGCACGTTACCCATATTCCGCCAGCTTCAAAGCGGGATTCGCAGTTTCTCTATCTCAGTGCGTGCGGAATTCGGCCTTGAACCGCCGGATGATAATTCGTTTCGTGCCCGTCACCAAACCTTGGGCGGCCCCACCGCTCATCCCCTAACCCCCCCGTTGCAGCGGGTCTCCGACCGGAGACTTCCTGCGTTTTACCCCACCCCATGAAAATGTCTTCCCCCGTGTCGTTCCACCTGGCACGCACCGCTCTCGCCCTGGCCTTGGGCGGCGTGCTGCTGGTTCCCAGCTCCCGCGCCTTCCAGTTCAATGAAGGCGACCTCAGCGGCAGCCTCGACAGTACCTTCAGCTTCGGCGGCCTCACCCGCCTGGGCAAACCCAGCGCGATGCTCTACGGCACGACCAATTCCTTCCAGGGAATTCCCGGCCAGCAGAACTCGGTCAACGCCGACGACGGCAACCTGAATTACGACAAGGGCTGGATTTCCGAGCTGTTCAAGGGCTCCCACGACCTCGAGCTGAAGTATCACGACCTCGGCTTCTTTGCCCGCGGCTACTATTTCAAGGATTTCATCAGCGACAACACCGCGCGCACGCCACTCACGGGCACGGCCAAGTCCCGCGTGACGGACGGCGCCGAAATGCTCGACCTCTACGGCATCTACAAATTCGACATCGGCTCCGACATGCCCGTCGACCTGCGCTTCGGCCGCCAGGTGCTCAGTCTCGGCGAGAGCACGTTCCTCCCGAACGGCATCAACGTCGTGAATCCCGTCGATCTCTCGAAGCTCCGCGGTCCGGGCGCCGAACTCAAGGAGGCCTTCCTGCCGGTCAACATGATCCAGGCCTCCATCGGCCTGACCAAGAACCTCACGCTCCAGCCGTTCTGGCTGCTCGAGTTCCGGCCCACCCGCCTCGAGCCCGCCGGCACGTATTTCTCGACCAACGATTTTGCCAGCCCCGGCGGCACCAACGTGTTCCTCGGCTTCGGCACCCTGCCTGACTCGGGCACGCTCGGCGCAATTCCCCGCGGCCCCGACCGCTCCGGCACGGGCTCGGGCCAATACGGCGTCGCCCTGCACTGGCTCGTCCCCAGCCTCAACGACACGGACTTCGGCTTTTATTACGTTAACTATCACAGCCGCTCGCCCGTCATCAGCGCGCGGACGCCGACGTCACCGATCGACACCGTCTTCGTCCAAAACTACGCCGTCGGACTCGCCACCACGAACCTCGCACCCGTCCTGATCGCCAACGGCTTCCCGCCGGCCAGCGTCCCCGGCGCGCTCAACACCCTCCTCGGCGCGGCCTTCACCAACGTGCCGATCGGCGCGCTCCCGGCGAACCTCCAGCCGTTCTATCCCACCGCCCAGGCCATCGCGGCCGGTGCGGGCAAACTCGGCCTGCTGCAGGCCGCCGCCACCGGGCGTTACTTCACGGAATATCCCGACCACATCAAAATGTGGGGCGCCAGCTTCAACACCGCCCTCGGCGCCACGGGCATCACGTGGCAGGGTGAGGTTTCCATCAAGAATGACGTTCCCCTCCAGGTGGACGACGTGGAACTCCTCTTCGCCACGCTCTCGTCACTCAACCCGGTCTTCGGCGCCAACAACCAGATCGGAAATTACCTCGGCCAGCTGAACACCGAGATCCCCGGTTACCGCCGCCACCGGGTGGTCACTTCGCAGACGACGCTGACCAAGGTCTTCGGCCCGACGCTCGGCGCCCAGCAATTCACCCTCCTCGGTGAAGTCGGCGGGATTTGGGCGAACCTGCCCAGCAAGGACGTCTTGCGCTACGACGCGCCCGGCACATTCACCAGCGGCAGCGCCTCGGCCATGGTCAACACGGGCTTCGGCGCCATCCCACCCACCCCGGCCAGCGCGTTCGCCGACTCGTTCTCGTGGGGCTACCAGGTGCTGGGCCGCCTCGATTACAACAGCCTGTTCGCCGGCGTGAACTTCTCGCCGTCGATCGCGTTTTCCCACGACGTCAACGGCAACACGCCGTTGCCGCTGGGCAACTACGTGACGGGACGCAAGAGCATCAACGTTTCCGCCGAGTTCACCTTCCAGAACGCCTGGTCCCTCGAGCTCCGCTACGTGAACTTCTTCGGCGCCGGTCGTTACAATCTGCTGAGTGACCGCGACTACGTCTCGACCACCCTGAAATACTCCTTCTAACCCCAGTCGGAATTCACCCCATGAAACGCATTCTCCTTTCCCTCCTGTTCGTGTCCGCCACCGCCGGGCTCTCGGCCGCCATCTCCGAGTCCCAAGCCGCCCGTCTGGGCGGCGATCTGACCCCCCTCGGCGGCGAAAAGGCCGGCAATGCCGACGGCTCCATCCCCGCGTGGACGGGCGGCATCACCACACCGCCCGCCGGCTACAGCGTCGGCCAGCATCACCTTGACCCGTATGCCGGCGAGCAGCCGCTCTACACGGTCACGCCCGCCAACGTGGACCATTACCAGGACCACCTCACGGCCGGCCAGGTCGCGATGCTCAAGGCCTATCCGGACTACAAGCTGGTCGTCTATCCTTCCCACCGGAGCGCGTCCAATCCGCAGCGGATCTACGACGCCACGAAGAAATACGCGACCACCGCCAAGCTCACCAACGGCGGCAACGGCGTCACCGGCGTGGTGGTCGGCATTCCCTTCCCGATCCCGGAGAACGGGCTTGAGGTCATCTGGAACCATCTCACGCGCTACCGCGGCGTGGGCGCCGTGCGCCGCATCGGCCAGGCCGCCCCGCAGCGCAACGGCAGCTACACCCTGGTGGATTTCACCGATGAGTTCCTCTTCAACTATGCCCGCGAGAACATCGCGGAGAGCGAGCTCGACAACGTGCTGGTCTACTTCAAGCAGACCGTGGACGCCCCCGCGCGCCTCGCCGGCACCATCCTCCTCGTCCACGAGACGATGGACCAGGTCAAGGAGCCCCGGCACGCCTGGGTCTACAACACGGGCCGCCGCCGCGTGACGCGGGCGCCCAACATCGCCTACGACAACCCCGGCACCGCCGCCGACGGCCAGCGCACCAGCGACCAGTTCGACATGTTCAACGGCGCGCCTGACCGCTACGATTGGAAGCTCGTCGGCAAAAAGGAGATGCTCGTGCCCTACAACTCCTACACGCTCGACAGCGGCAAGGTGAAATATGCCGACATCCTCAAGCCCCTGCACATCAACCAGGACCTGGCCCGCTACGAAATGCACCGGGTCTGGGTGGTCGATGCCACGCTCAAGAGCGGCACGTCCCACCTGTATTCCCGCCGCACGTTCTACGTCGATGAGGACAGCTGGCAGGTGCTCGCGGTGGACCAATACGACTCCCGCGGCGCCCTCTGGCGCGTGTCCGAGGCGCATTGCATCAACTACTACGACGCCCTCACCTTCTGGAGCACGCTCGAAGTCCACACCGACCTCCAGAACGGCCGCTACCTGGCCATCGGCTTGGACAACGAGGGGCCGACGTATGACTTCAGCATCAAGCGCGTTCCGGCCGACTACGGCCCCGATTCGTTGCGCCGCGAAGGCGTGCGCTGATGCATTGCTAGCATCACAGACGAAGGCGGGCCCCATGCCCGCCTTCTTTGTTTAATGAACCTCACCAGCACCCTCCGCGCACTCCCGCTGCTCCTCGGACTCGCGGGTGCGTGCGACGCCGCCACCGCCCCGCACCTGCTCCTGCTCGACGGCGCGGTGGTGGGGACCGACGTGGTCGTCGTGGGCGAACGCGGCACGATCCTGCGATCGTCCGACCAAGGTGTCACTTGGACGGATTGCTCCGCCCCCGTCGCCAGCACGCTCACCGCCGTGAGTTTCGCACCTGGGTCGCCCCAAGGCTGGGCCGTGGGTCACGACGCATTGATTCTGGCCACCAACGACGGGGGCCGCACGTGGCAGAAGCAGTGGCAGGGCGACAGTCTCCAGGACTCCTTCCTCGATGTCGTCGCGCTCGACGCCCGCCGGGTCATCGCAGTCGGCGCCTACGGGCTGTTCGCCTCCACGGCCGACGGCGGGAAAACCTGGCAGCGCCGCCGGATTGCCGAGGGCGATTATCATCTCAACCGCCTCACGCGCGGTCCGTCTGACACGCTCTACCTCGCCGGCGAACACGGCACGCTCCTGCATTCCCACGATGCCGGCGCCACGTGGCAGCCCATCGACTCACCGTATGACGGTTCATTCTACGGGATCCTGCCCCTCAGTTCCTCGACGCTCCTCGCCCACGGGCTGCGCGGACGCATCTACCGCTCCACCGACGAGGGCCAGAACTGGACCCTGGTGCCGAACGAACAGCGCGCGCTCATCGCCACGGCGCTGGAATTGAAGAACGGAGCCCTGCTCTTCGCCGGGCAGGCCCGCGCCTGGTTCGTCAGCCGTGACCGGGGTCTGACGATCGCCCCGTGGCCCGCGCCGGTGACGACGGCCATGTCGAAACTCCTCCAACTGCCCAACGGCACGCTGCTCGCCCTCGGTGAGGCCGGCGTGACGCTGCTGCCCGCTCCCTGACCCGCGCCATGCTCGCCCGCTTCTCCGCCTGGATCTTCCGCCATCGGCTGTTGCTGGTCTGTTTCTTCACGGTCCTCACGGTTATCATGGCGGGATTCGCCAGCCGGCTGCACGTCGACGCCAGTTTCAACAAGTCCCTGCCGCTCGACCATCCCTACATCAACACGTTCACCAAGTATCAGTCCGAGTTCGGCGGAGCCAACCGTGTGCTCGTGGCCTTGATGGCGAAGGACGGCGACATTTTCACTCCCGCGTTTTTCTCCCAGCTGCGGCGCGTCACGGACGAGGTGACCTTCCTGCCCGCGGTCGAGCGCTCACAGGTCCAGTCGCTGTTCACTCCCAACGTCCGCTACATCGAGGTGATCGAGGACGGCTTCGCAGGCGGAAATGTCATCCCGGCCGATTTCACGCCCACGCCCGCCAACTTCACCAAGGTCCGCGAGAACATCCTCAAGTCCGGCAAGCTCGGCCAGCTCGTCGCCAACGATTTCAGCGGCGCGATCGTCAGCGCCCAGCTGCTTGAGGAGGACCCGGCCACCGGCCGAAAGATCGACTATGCCCGCGTCGCTGCCGGACTCGAGGCCATCCGCCAGCGCGTCGAGCACGAGAGCGGCGGCGCGATCACGGTCCACATCATCGGTTTCGCCAAGGTTATCGGCGACATCGGCGACGGCGCGCGCGACGTGCTTTTCCTCTTCGGCGTCTCGATCGCGATCACCGGCCTGCTCGTGTGGCAATACGCCGGACGCTGGAAACTCGCCGCCGCCCCCGTGATTTGCTCGCTCGTGGCGGTCGTCTGGCAGCTCGGCGGGCTCACCGCGCTGGGCTACGGGGTGGACCCGTTCTCGATCCTCGTGCCGTTCCTCGTCTTCGCCATCGGCGTGAGCCATGGCGTCCAGAAAATTTCGATGTTCCGCAACGAGATGTTCAAGGGTCACGACGGCCCGACCGCCGCCCGCTCGGCCTTCATGCAGCTCATCGTGCCCGGCGTCGTGGCGCTCATGACCGACACCGTCGGCTTCATCACGATGTTCGTGATCAAGATCCCCGTCATCCGCGAGCTCGCCCTCATCGCCAGCCTCGGCGTCACGGTGATCGTCGTCACCAATTTCCTCCTGCTTCCCATCATCCTGTCGTATCTTCGTCTGCCGCATTCCTACGGTCAGTGGGTGGCGGCGCGGCGCGCCCGGATGGACCGCATTTGGGATCGCCTGGCCAAGGAAATGAAGCCCCGGCCTTCGATGGCGATCATCCTGGCGTGCTTCGCGCTCGGCGCGTGGGGCTACTGGAAAGCCGAGCAGGTGCGTATCGGCGACACCCAAGCCGGTGTGCCCGAATTGCGGGCCAATTCCCGCTACAACCAGGACACCCGCATCATCACGTCGAAGTTCAGCATCGGCGTCGACATCCTCTCCGTCATTGTCGAGACGGTGCCCAACGGCTGCATCGACTACGATGTCGTCACGTTGATGGACCAGTTCGAAGGCACGCTGCGCGGCGTGCCCGGCGTGCAGTCGGTGATCTCGCTGCCCGCAATGGCCAAACTCGTGAACTCCGGCTACAGCGAGGGCTCGCTCAAGTGGCGCATCCTCCCGCGCAACCCGCAGGCGCTCGCGCAGGCCGTTTCGCCCATCGAAACCTCCACCGGCCTGCTCAACGCCGATGCCAGCGTGATGCCCGTGCTGATTTTCCTCACGGACCACAAGGCCGAGACGCTGCGCCGGGTGACTGACGCCGTGAAGGCCTTCAGCGCCGCCCATCCGTCACCCAAGGCGAAGTTCCTCCTCGCCAGCGGCAACGCCGGCGTGATGGCCGCGACCAACGAGGTCGTGGCCGCCGCGCAGCGTCCCATCGTGCTCTGGGTCTTCGGCGCGGTGATCGCCCTTTGCCTCATCACGTTCCGCTCCGTGCGCGCCACGCTCTGCATCGTCGTGCCCCTCGCGATCGTCAGTTGGCTGGCCTACGCGCTCATGGTCTACCTCGACATCGGTCTCAAGATCTCGACCCTCCCCGTCGTCGCGCTGGGCGTGGGCATCGGTGTCGATTACGGCATCTACCTCTTCGCCAGCCTGCAGTCGCAGCTCAAAAAGGGCGCCTACTTCGAGGACGCGATGTTCCAAGCCTTCAAGGACACCGGTGCCGCCATCGTCTTCACCGGGCTCACGCTCGGCGCCGGCGTCAGCCTGTGGATCTTCTCCGACCTCAAATTCCAGGCGGACATGGGCCTCCTGCTCACGTTCATGTTCCTCGTCAACATGCTCGGCGCGATCGTGCTGCTGCCCGCCATGGCGCGGTGGCTCTTCCGGCATCATCACCGGCCGGGTTGAGTGGTTTGGCTTGGCCTGCGCCGGACATTCCCTGATCGTCCCGCCCCATGGCCCAACCGACCACTCCCGCGCATTTCACGGCCACCCAGTGGCGGGTAATCAGTTCTGCCCTCGTGCTGTTGGCCGTCGGTGCCGCCGGTGCCCTGCTCGTCCTGGCCATGGGCGTAATCGGCCGCTTTGTCGGTCACTTCTCCGGCGTGCTCTGGCCGCTCGCCGTGGCCGCCGTGCTCGCGCTGATCCTGCGGCCGCTGATCTTCGCGCTGGAAAAGCGCCTCCACCTGCGGCGGCCGGCTGCGGTCATCCTGCTCTATGGCGTCTTTGTCCTCCTCGGTGCGGCCGGCCTCTTTCTGCTGATCCCGCCCTTGTTTGCTCAGTCCCTGGATTTCCTCGATTACGCCCCCACGCTCTGGGCCAGCGGCCGCGCCTACCTCGAGCGGCACTATCCCGAGTGGATCACGCTGATCCAGCGCCAGCTGGCCAATCCCACGGTGCACCAAATCGCCGACAGTGCGGGCGAGGAGCTCAAGACCATGCTCGAGCACGCCGTTCCGTCCCTCCGCGCCGCCGGTGGCGGGCTGGTCGGGCTCGTCGCCTTCCTCACCCACGTGGCGGTCATTCCCGTGTACCTGTTTTTCTTCCTGCTCGCGCGGGATGGGTCGACGGAAAAAATCCACCCCAACCTGCCTTTCCTTTCCCCGGGAGTGCGCGAGGACGTCGTTTTCCTGATCCGGGAATTCATCGGCATCGTCGCCGCCTTCTTTCGCGGCCAGCTGATCATCGGCCTGATCATGGGCGGGTTGCTGGCCCTGGGCTTCTCCCTGATCGGCCTGAAATTCGGCCTGATCCTCGGTTTCGTCATCGGCCTGCTCAATATCGTGCCCTACCTCGGCACGGTCCTCGGCCTGGCCGTCACCCTCCCCCTGGCCTTTCTCCAGCCCGACGGTGGCTGGCGGCTGGTGGGCTTGGTGTTGCTCGCCTATCTCCTCGTCCAGGCCATTGAGGCTTGGGTCCTCACGCCCCGGATCATGGGCAAGCAGACCGGACTGCACCCCGTCGTGATCATTGTCGCGATTTTCTTTTGGGGCACCGCCTTCCAAGGCGTGCTCGGCATGCTGCTCGCCATTCCCCTCACCGCCTTCTTCGTGACCGCGTGGCGGCTCGCCAAGCGGAAATATTTTTCCGCCCCCGCCTGAGCCGGCTTCCCGCCATGGCTTGGGAAATCCATCATCGCAAGGGACTGTGGCTGCCGCAGGTGGGCTGGTGGCTCGACGCGCAAATGCGCACGACGCGCTCGTTCGTCTCGCACGCCCACGGCGACCACATTGCGCGGCACCAGGAAGTCCTCTGCACCGCGGCCACCGCGCGGATGCTTGCCGCCCGCCTGCCCGGACGCCGCGAGTTCAACATTCTCCCCTTCGGCAAGTCCTACGGGCTCGATTTCGGCGCCACCGCCACGCTGCACCCGGCAGGCCACATCCTCGGCTCGAGCCAGATTCTCCTCGAGTCGCCCGAGCACGGTTCGCTGCTCTACACCGGCGATTTCAAGCTCCGCCCCAGTCTCGCGGCAGAGCAATGCGCCACCCCGCGCGCGGACATGCTGATCATGGAAACCACCTTCGGCCTGCCACAGTATGTTTTTCCGCCGGAATCGGAGGTTATCGCCAGCATCATCGCCTTCTGCCGTCAGGCCCTCGTCGATGGCGCCAACCCGGTCCTGCTGTGCTACAGCCTGGGCAAAAGCCAGGAGGTGCTCCGCGCCCTCGCGCCCGCGGGACTTCCGGTGATGCTGCACGATGACACGCTCCGGCTGACGCGGATCTGCGAGCAACTCGGCCTCAAGTTTCCTGCCTATCGCGGATTTTCGAGCGAGGAGGCCGGCGGCCATGTCGTGATCTGCCCGCCGCACGGCCAGGGCATGCTCAGCCACCTCCCGGCGCGCCGCACCGCCGTCATCACCGGCTGGGCCATGGACTCCGGCACGATCTACCGCTCGCGCTGCGATGCCGCATTTCCCCTCTCCGACCACGCCGGCTACGACGATCTCCTCACCTTCGTCGAGCGGGTGCAACCCAAACGCATCCTGACGCTGCACGGCTTCGCCCGCGAGTTCGCGCGCACCCTGCGTGAACGCGGCTGGGACGCCCTTGCCATTGGCCAAGGCAACCAACTTGAATTCAAGCTGTCAGGCTGAAGTTCCCCGTCCACTTATGCGTTCCCTCCTTATTCTCGGCCTGCTCGCCACCTCTTCGACCGCCTTCGCCGACATGCACCTGGCCTTGGCGCCCGGCGAGGCATTCACGTTCCGCGTGGGCTACACGATTATTTCCAACGCCGGTGAAATCAAAATCACGTCCCAAGCCGAGACCGACGACCACCAGCCGAGCCTGCTCGTCGTGACGACCACCTCCACGCGCGGCTTTCTCCGCAGCATCTACCCCTTCGACGCCCGCGCCGAGTCGGTCTACAACCTGAAAACCGGCCACATGATGGTCCACACCGAGCGCAGCGTCCACGGCAAGAAGTCCACCGACACCACGCTCGCCTTCAACTACGAGCACCGGACCGCGGATTTCCAAAACCTCGTGAATCCCAGCAAGAGCCAGATCGTGCCGCTGCCGCCGGGGGACCCGATGGACTTGATCACGAGCCTCATCCAGGCCCGCGCCTGGAAACTCCAACCCGGGCAGACGATCGATGCGCTGGTGATGTTCGAGGAAGAACCCTACGAGCTGACTTTCCACGCCGAGGGCTACGAAACGATAAAAACTCCCCTCGGCACCTTCGACACCCTGGTCATCGTGCCCAAGATGGAAAAGACTCCGCCGAAGGGCATGTTCAAACGCGGTTCCACAGTTCGAGTCTGGATCTCCCAAGATGACCGCCACCTCCCGGTAAAATTCGAGGTCGAGTTCAAATTCGGCTCCGGCGTGGCCACCCTCGTCAACTACCAGCCGCCCGCTTCGCCCGTCGCGCCGGCCTCGACGAATTCGCCGTAGCAGCCCGCTTCCGCGCAGCCGCGGGCAGTTCCGCGGGATCGAAATAAAAGCGCCAGGGTTTCTTCGCCCACACCGGTCCCGCATAGTCGACGCCGATCCGGGGCGTCGCATGCACCAGCCGACGCGGCACCTTCACCCCGCGATCTTCCAGCCACAGTCCAAAGGCCGGATGTGATTTCGTACCGTTGAGCTGCCGGTCGATCCCGAGCGCCCGCGTCACTCGTCCCGGCCCGTGGCAGCCCTCGACGCCGCGGATGAGCACCGCCGCCGGCCAGTCCTTCGGCCCAACGACGAGATTCAGCATCTCGTGCACGCCATAGCAAAGATACACATACCACGTCCCGCCCGGGCCATACATCACCGCCGTCCGCCGCGTGCGGCCCGCACGCGCGTGGGAGGCCAGGTCGCTTTCACCGTCATAAGCCTCCACTTCCGTGATCATTCGCGCCTCGCCGTTCGCGCGCACGAGGAACTTTCCGAGGAGATTCCGGGCCAGTGCGAGCGTGGTGCGTCGCTGCCAGTATTCGGGCGGGATGATTTCGGGCATGACTTTGGCGGCGTGGACTGCTTTAGGCTGGAAACTAGTGCACGCAACTTCCGCCCACGGCAAGAGACCCACCCCATTACGGCGCAATCTCACGCTGGGCCTCTGGGACGGGGTCAGCGCCATGCCGCTGGTGACCGTGAGCCAGCCGGGCAATTTCGTGCTGACGGCGCTCATGACCGGCACGTTCGCGTTTTCTACGCGGACCTACGGCTTCTTCACGTCGCTGCCCTTCTGGTTCAATTTCCTCCAGGTCCTGCTCACGCCCCTGCTGGCGCAGCGGCTGCATTCGCGGTCGATGACGATCCTGAGCGGCTGGCTCCACGCCGTCGCCTGGTTCGCCCTCCTCGTGGCCATGCCGTTCCTGCCGCGAAGTGAGAGCCCCCTCACCCTGATCGTCTTCGGCGTCACCTTCTCGCTCGTGGCGCTTTCGTCGGCGATCAACGGCGTCGCTTGGAACGCGTGGATGCAGGAATGCATCCCCGTTCGGCTGCGCGGGAAATATTTCGGTTTCCGCAACCGTCTGCTCTACCTCTCACTCGTCGTCTTCATGCTGGCCGTCTCCGGCCTGCTCGCGTGGCTCGACGGCGCGCTGCTGGCGTTCCAAATCCTCTTCGGCGGCGCCTTGGTCATGCGCATTGTGTCCGTCTTTGCCCAGCAACGCATGCAGACATCCGTCGCCGGGCATCCGCCCACCCCGGAGCCGCCGTGGCAGCAGCAACTGCGGCTGGTGCGGAGCGACGTCATGTTCATGCGGTATATCCTTTTCGCCGCCGTCATCGGCTTCGCCTCCACCTTGTTCGGGCCCTTCTACGCGGTGTTTATGCTGGAGGAACTTCACCTCAGCGCTGCCCGCATCAACATGCTGCTGCTGCTCGGCGTGCTCGGCGCGGCGATTTCCTTTCCCGCGTGGGGCCGGCTGCTCGACCGGTTCGGCAACGTCCCCGTCATGATCGTCTCACTGGTCAGCTGGCAGCTCTTCAACTCGCTGTTTGTTCTCGTTCATCCCGGAAACACCTGGCTGCTCTACGTGATTCACTCCGCCGGCGGTATTTTCAGCGCCGGCTACGGCATCGGCCTGTTCGGCCTGTTGCTCAAGCTGAGTCCCGGCGGCGCGCGCACGATGGGCATGGCGCTCTTCGTTTCCCTCTCCTCCCTGACCGCCGCGCTCGGGCCCATCACGGGCGGCTACCTGCTCACCGCGGCCCAAGCCAACGGCTTCACGGCCTTGGAAGCCTATCACGCGGCGTTCGTGATCACCCCCATCCTGTTTTTCCTGTGCTGCCTGCTTTTGCGTCGCGTGCGCGAGCAGAATTCGGCGCGCGTCACCGCTGTCGTCGACGCCATGCGCAACGTTCGGACCATGGCGTCGCTTTTCGGGCTGAGTTTCCTCGTGAACCAGGTTTTCTATCGCCCGGGCAGCCGCAACGATCCCCCGCCGGCGCCGAATCCCTGAGCCCATGACTCCCACCGCCCTGTTCACCCTCACCGGCAATCTGCTGGCCGAGCGGACGCTGGAGTTTTCCGCCTGGAGCGAGGGCCAGACGCAACGCGCGCAGCGCGAGTCCTTCCAGGTCGGCGGCAAGGGCATCAACGTCGCCAAGATGCTCTCCCGCCTCGGCGCCCCGGCCACGGCCATTTGTTTCGCCGGTGGCGCCAGCGGGACCGAGTCCACCACCTGGTTGCGCACCCAGAAATTCTCGACGCAGATTTTCCCGACGACTGCTGCCACCCGCCTGGGCGTCGTCGTGCGCGGCGGCGGCCGCGCGGAAACCACTTTTCTCGGACCTGATGTGCCTCCCGACGCCAAAGCCGTCCAAGCCTGCGCCGATTTCCTCGACGCGCAGCCCACCGGCCAGGTGCTCGCCGTCTGCGGCAGCCTCCCGGGTTGGCCGTCGTCCGCGTTCGATCCGCTGCGCGCCGCTCTCATTCGCTGGCAGTCCCGGAGCACCCTCGTGGCCGACACTTACGGACCCCCGCTGGCTTGGATGACCACCCAGCCGCTCGCGCTGATCAAAATTAACGCGATCGAACTCCGCACGCTGGCCCCTGCCACCTCCACCCCGCAATCCACGGCGGATTTGCTGTTCTCCGTCGCCGCCGGCTCACCGGTCGGCCGGTGGGTGGTGACCGACGGCGCGGGTCCGATTTGGTTCAAGGACGGGGCTGCTGCACCCGCCACCGTTCGGGCGATCCCCGTGAAGGAAATTTCGCCCACCGGCTCCGGAGACGTGCTCATGGCCTGCCTGATGGCGTCCCTTTATCTCCGTGGTTCATCCCTCGCAGACTCGGTCACGCAAGCCCTGCCTTATGCCGCCGCCAATGCCGCGCACGCCGGCGTGGCCGATTTTCCCCTGCCGCGGTAAACCGGCAGGCTTGCCGACGCCGGCAGCACGACTAGATTGGCGCTGAAGTGCTTTGAACATTTCCAATCAGCCGAGGTCGATGCCCATCCCCCATGAATAGAAATTTAATCCTCACTTTGGTCGCCCTGGTCGCGGCCGCGGCGCTTTATTTCGGCTATCGCACCTACAAACTGTCGGCGGAGCGCGATCTCGCGCAGCAGCGCGCGGCCGCCGAGCTGCAGCTCGCCCGCGAGCAACAGGCCGAACAGGCCCGCCGCGCCGCCGCGCTGATCGAGGCCCGCCGCATGGCGGAAGAGCGCGCCAAGGAGGAAATGGCCCGCCTCGCCAAGATTCACGAGGAGCAGGAAGCCGCCGAAGCCGCACTCCAGGCCGCCGAGGCCGAAGCCGCCCGCCTCGCAGCGCTCGCGGCCAACAACGCCTCCGACCCCGACGCCGCCCGCCTCGCGGCCGAACGCGAGCGCGACCGCGCCAATGCCGAGGCCGCGCGTCTCGCCGCGCTCAAGAAACTCGCCGATCTCGATCAGGAAAAACGCCAGATCGCCGACCGCGCGGCCGCCCGCGCCGCCGCTTTGAAGCGGCAAGAGGCCTGGGAGGCCGAGGCCGCCCGCCTCGCAGCCGAACGGGAGCGCAACGCCTACAAGGTCGGCGGTTATCTGGTCGGGGACATCAAATCCCTCTACATTCTCAAGCCCGAGCACCCGGCCCCGGCAGCCGACACCTCGGCGCCGCCGCCGAAATAGCCTGTTTTCGCGGTGTTGGAGGCAAATTAATCCTTGCTTTACCCGTGGCAAAACCGCTTTATCCGCGGTTTATTTTTATGAAAGCCACGATCAAAACCCAAGGGCAGCAGTTCACTGTCACTGAGGGCGACATTCTCATCGTCAACCGTTACCCAAACACGGAAGCCGGTGCCACCGTTGAGATTAAGGACGTTCTCGCCGCCGGCGAAGGCGCTGATTTCAAGGTCGGCAAGCCCACCTTGGCCGGTGCCTCGGTTTCGGCCAAGATCCTCGAGAACAAGCGTGGCGACAAGGTCATCGTTTTTAAGAAGAAAAAGCGCAAGGGCATGGAGCGTAAACGCGGCCATCGCCAGGAGCTTTCCGTCATCAAGATCGAATCCATCAACGCTTAACCACTACCCGTCATGGCGCACAAGAAAGGTCAGGGAACATCCAGCAACGGCCGCGACAGCCAGCCGAAGATGCTCGGCGTGAAACGCTTTGGCGGCGAATCCGTCCTCGCGGGCACCATCATCGTCCGCCAGCGCGGCAGCCGGCTCCACGCCGGCAAGAACGTCGGCATCGGCCGCGATTGGACGCTGTTCGCCCTCAAGGACGGCACCGTCAAGTATGACAAGGCCCACCGCAAGGTGGCCATTGTCACGAGCTAAACCGCGCGCTACGTAGATTTTTAGCTTTCAAACGCAGCCCAAAACGGGCTGCGTTTTTCACGTCGGCCCTTCGCCGGCTTTCGGGGCCAGCACCACACCCACCCACCCATGTCCGACCGTCTCGAAGAACTCCGCAAACAGCGCGCCTTGGTGCAGCAGCATCTCACCTGGCTGGATCACGAGATCGCTTCCGTCACCGTCACGCGCCTGACCCTCCCGCCCTTCGCGATGCGCGGCAACACGCGCCCGCCCGTTCCCTCCGCCACGACGCCCGCCACGCCCAAGACCGGCGCCACCCGCAGTCCGCTTTCGGCTTCCGCCATCCCGGAACTCGCCGAATTCCAGGTCGATCCCGATGACGTGCATGGCGATACTCGCCGCGGCTGCATCATCTACTCGGCCATCGCCTTCCTCGTGCTCGTGCTGATCATGGGCGTCATCTACTTTGTCGGCTATCGCGACCGCCCGGTGCTGTTTGTCCCCGACAAATCCGGCCCGACCCCGACGATGGTCTACCCCGGCGGCGCCCCGAAGCCTGCCCCGACTCCCGCCAAGCCGGCTCCCGCCGCACCGGCGGTCCCGCCCAAGAAATAAGCTGCGCGGGCACGTCCCTCTGCTCGCAGCGGATTTATTGGGGATGCGGCGTCCTCGCCGCGCCTTAAGCCTGAGGGCTTTTGCGCTCAGCTCGCTGCCGGGTAACTACCCAGCCACTTCACCAGCGGGCAGAACTTTTGCAGCTCCGCGAGCGCTTCCTTCATGGCCGGGTCGTTGTAGTGGCCGGACACGTCGATGAAGAAATAGTAGTCCCACGGACGCTTCTTGCTCGGGCGGGACTCGATCTTCGACAGGTTGATGCCGCGCTCGGCCAAAGGCATCAGCATCCGCAGCAGGGAGCCAGAATGGGACGCCGCAGCGTCGCCCAGCGAGATGGCGAAGCTCGTCATGTCCTTGCCACTGCCCACCGGGCCCGAGGCCTTCTTGCCGAGAACGAAGAAGCGCGTGGTGTTGTCCGCCTTGTCCTGGATGTTTTTCTCAACGATCGGCACGCCGTGCGTCACCGCCGCGAGTTCGCTGGCGACGGCCGCGGAGCCGGGCTCGTCCTTCGCAATCTGCACCGCCCGCGACGTGCTCGGGGCATCGATCAACTGCGCGTGCGGCAAATGCCGCTGCAACCAGTGGCGGCACTGCGCCAGCGCCTGGTCCTTCGAGTAGACCCGCTCGATCTTCTCCAGCGGCGACGCGGAAATGAGCGCGTGCGTGATCTCGAGGTAAATCTGGGCCACCACCTTCAGGTCCGACTCGACGAACAGGTCGAGCGCGTCGCGCACCGAGCCTTCGGTCGAATTCTCGATCGGGATGACGGCATAGTCCGCCTCGCCTTTTTCGACCGCCGTGAAGATGTCGCCGATTGTCGCCATCGCATGGTAATCCACGCTGGCGCCGAATTTCTTCATCGCCGCGAGATGGGTGTTCGTCGCCTCCGGCCCGAGGTAGGCGATCAACAGCGGCTTCTCAAGGGCGATCGCCGCCGACATGATCTCGCGGTAAATCGCCCGCAGCGCCTCGTTCTTGATGGGGCCTTGGTTTTGTGCGGCGACCTTCTGCAGCACGGCCTCCTCGCGCTCCGCCACGTAGATCTGGCCGCCCTGGCTGCGCTTCAGCTTTCCGATCTCGCCGGCCAGCTTCAGGCGCTCGTTTAGCACCTCGACCAGTTTGCGGTCGAGCTGGTCAATCTGTTCGCGAATCGCGCCGAGGTCCATGTCAGGACTGGGCCGGCTCCTGCGCGGCCGGTGCGGCCGCGCTCTCCAGCGGCAATTGTTCGTCCGACAGGCCCATGTCGGTGTCGCTGAGCTTCGCCGGGTTCATCGCGTTGTTCAGCCACTCGTCAATCTGCCGCGAGGACAGCACGTCCGAGGCCGGCAGTTCGTCGAGTGACTTCACGCCGACAAATTCCAAAAACGCATCGGTCGTCCCATATTGGATCGGACGCCCCGGCAGGTCCGCGCGGCCCACGACGTAAATCAGCTCGCGCTCCAGCAGCTTGTTGACGCCCGCCTCGGCCGAAACCCCGCGGATCGTCTCGATCTCCGCGCGCGTCACCGGCTGGCGATACGCCACGATCGCGAGCGTCTCGATGGACGACTGGCTCAATTTCAGCGGCGGCGGCTCCGACCGCAAGATGCGGACCCAGCGGGCGAAGCGCGGGCTGGTCACGATCCGGTAGCCGTTCGAACCTTCGATGAGGAGCAGGCCGTCGTCCGCCGCTTTCAGTTCCACCGCGATCGCGTCCGCGGCCTCGCGAATCTGCGTTGCGGTGACCAGCGAAGGCACGTCGGCGTAAAGTTCGGCATCCTCGGGCGCCTCGGGCAGCAGATCGGACGCCTCCTCGACGGCAGGCGCAGCGGCGTCCGGCGACGGTGCGGTCGCCGCCGGCTGGCCCTCCGCGGGGCTTTCGAGCAGCGGCAGCGAGTCCTGCTCGTGGAAACGCGTGAACACCGCCTGGATGTCCTTGATCGCGAGCGGCTGGCTGGAGGAGAGGAGCAGTGCTTTGAGCACCTTTTTCAGGTTGAAGGCCATGCGGTAACGTCGCCACGAGTGAATGCGGCGGCCCCAAGGCGAAGCAATCCCGAAACTGAAGCTAATCATTGTCTCACGCCAAGGCGCGAAGCCGCGAAGGACATCACTGTCCTCTTAGCGCCTTGGCGGCTTGGCGTGACCCTCATTGACCGAAACGCGGCTTGCCCGCACCCACGCGCTTTGGTTCGCTGCGATCAGCTCATGAGTTCCTCCCCCGACCAATCCCGCAAGTTCTCCTCCGTTGTCGTCGACGGCACCGACCGCGCCGCGGCCCGTGCCATGTTGCGCGCCGTCGGCTTTACCGACGAGGACTTCCGGAAGCCCCAGATCGCCGTCGCGTCCGCGGCGAGCAACATGACGCCGTGCAACGTCCACCTCGGTGAACTCAGCGAATTTGCCCAGAAAGGCATCGCCGCCGCGGGCGGCAAGCCGGTCTATTTCAACACCATCACCGTCACCGACGGCATCAGCATGGGCACGCTGGGCATGCGCTACAGCCTGGTCTCCCGCGAGGTCATCGCCGATTCCATCGAGACCGCCGTCGCCGCCGAGGGCTTCGACGGCGTCGTCGCCATCGGGGGCTGCGACAAAAACATGCCCGGAGCCATGATGGCGCTCGCCCGGCTCAACCGGCCGTCAGTCTTTGTTTACGGCGGCACGATCCTCCCGGGCTTCACGCCTGGCGATTGCGACCACCAGAAGCCCCTCGATATCGTTTCCGTCTTCGAGGCCGTCGGTAAGCACGCCAAGGGCGAGCTCACGGATGCCGAACTCCGTGAGATCGAGGCGGCCGCCATCCCCGGCCCCGGCTCCTGCGGCGGCATGTATACGGCCAACACCATGGCCAGCGCGATCGAAGCCCTGGGCATGAGCCTGCCTAACAGCAGCGCCCAGCTGGCTGTCAGCAAAGAGAAACGCGACGACTGCGAACGCGCCGGTGCCGCCGTCATGGCCATGCTCAAAACCGGCCTCAAGCCCCGCGACATCCTCACGCGCCATGCGTTCGAAAACGCCATCATGGTTTGCCTCGCGCTCGGCGGTTCGACCAATCTCATCCTCCATCTGCTCGCCATCGCGCACTGCGCCGAGGTCCCGCTCACTCTCGAGGACTTCAAGACCATCGGGGAGAAAATCCCGCTGCTCGCCGACGTGAAACCTTTCGGCAAATACGGCATGAGTCACCTCATCCGCATCGGCGGCATCCGCCCGATGATGAAGGTCCTCCTCGACCGCGGCCTGCTCCACGGCGAATGCCTGACCGTGTCCGGCGAAACCATGGCCGAGTCGCTCAAGCACGTGGCACCCTACCCGGCTTACCCGGCGGAGCAGGACATCATCCGCCCTTGGGACCAGCCGATCAAAAAGGAAACCCACCTGCGCGTGCTCAAGGGCAACCTCGCGCCCGAGGGCGCCGTCGGCAAAATCACCGGCAAGGAAGGCCTGTATTTCAAGGGCACCGCCAAGGTGTTCGAGGGCGAGGAAGACGCCCTCAAGTCCATCCTCCGCGGCGACGTGGTGAAGGGCGACGTGGTCGTCATCCGCAACGAAGGCCCCGTCGGCGGTCCCGGCATGCGCGAGATGCTCTCGCCCACCAGCGCCTGCGCCGGCCGCGGCCTGATCAAGGACGTGGCGCTCATCACCGACGGCCGCTTCTCCGGCGGCAGCCACGGCTTTGACGTCGGTCACATCGCCCCCGAAGCCGCAAAGGGCGGCCCAATCGGGATCGTCAAGAACGGCGACATCATCGAAATCGATGCCGTCAAGAATACGATCAGCCTCCTGATCCCCGACGCCGACTACGCCGCCCGGATGAAGGCCTTCAAGCCCCGTCCTCCCGTCGAAACCCGCGGCGTCCTCGCCAAGTATGCCAAGCTCGTCACCAGCGCCTCCGAGGGCGCGGTGACAGACAAGTCTCTCACCTGATCATCGTGAAAAAATGCCCCATTAGTTGCGCAGATCGTTATTTGGGCGGGCCTGATAATTGGAGTGGTCTATGGAGCAATTGGGATCGCGCGCCGGAGAATTATGATTGGGCGCGGCCTAAGAGAAAACATATACCTTGAAGGCCCGGCAGCCGTCGTATCCGGCATAACTATGATCGTCATTTTTGTCTGTGGTGCGGTAGAATTTTTTACTCACTAATCCCATGACCTGGTCCCGCTTCAAATCCCACTTCTGCCACGTCTCCGAACTGGGCGTGTCGCTCGACGTCAGCCGGATCCCATTCCCGGATGAATTCCTCGCCACCATGGCGCCGCGCATGGAGCAGGCCTTTGCCGCCATGGCCGCCCTCGAGAAAGGCGCCATCGCCAATCCTGACGAGCAGCGCATGGTCGGGCATTACTGGCTGCGCGCCCCCGATCTGGCGCCCACGGCTGCGATCACTTCCGAGATCACCTCCACCCTTTCCGCCATCAAGGACTTCGCGTCGCAGGTCCACACCGGCGCGCTCTCCGGCCCCAAGGGCAAGTTCAAGCACCTCCTCGTCATCGGCATCGGCGGCTCCGCACTCGGTCCCCAGTTCGTGAGCCACGCGCTCGGTTCGCCGCGCAAGGACAAGCTCGCGGTCTCGTTCTTCGACAACACCGACCCCGACGGCATCGACTACGTCCTGGCCGGGCTGCGCGGCCAGCTCGCGAAAACCCTCGTCGTCGTCATCTCGAAGTCCGGCGGCACCGCGGAAACGCGCAACGGCATGCTTGAGGCCATCGCCGCGTTTCAAGCCGCCAAGCTCGACCACGCGAAACACTTCGTCGCCGTCACCGGCGCCGGCTCGAAGCTCGACACCACGGCGACGCAAGAGGGCTGGCTCGCGCGTTTCCCGATGTGGGACTGGGTCGGCGGACGCACGTCCGAGCTCTGTGCGGTCGGGCTGCTGCCCGCGGCGCTGCAGGGACTCGACATCCAGGCCATCCTCGACGGCGCCGCCGCGATGGACGCGGTCACGCGCCAGCCCGTCATTGCGCAAAATCCCGCCGCGCTACTCGCGCTGATGTGGTATTTCGCCACCGACGGACGCGGCGCGAAGGACATGGTCGTGCTCCCCTACAAGGACCGGCTCCTGCTGTTCTCCCGCTACCTCCAGCAGCTCGTGATGGAATCCCTCGGCAAGGAGCGCGATCTCGCGGGCAACGTCGTCAACCAAGGCATCGCCGTCTACGGCAACAAGGGCTCCACCGACCAGCACGCCTACGTCCAGCAACTCCGGGACGGCGTGAACAATTTCTTCATCACCTTCATCGAGGTGCTGAAGGACCGTGACGCCAAATCCTCCCTCGAGGTCGAGCCGGGCATCACCGCCGGCGATTACCTGCAGGGTTTCTACCTCGGCACACGCGATGCGCTCACGGAAAAGAATCGCGCCTCCGTCACCATCACGCTGCCCGACGTCTCGCCCCGCTCCATCGGCCTGCTGATCGCCCTCTACGAACGCGTCGTCGGCCTCTACGCGTCGCTGATCAACATCAACGCCTACCACCAGCCCGGCGTGGAAGCCGGCAAGAAGGCCGCCGGCGGCGTCATCGCGCTCAAGCAGAAGGTCACCGCCGCACTCAAAAACGCGGACGGCAAGGCCTTCACCCCCGAGCAATTGGCTACCCACTTGGGCGCGCCGGACCAGGCGGAGCTCGTGTTCAAGATCCTCGAGCACCTCTCCGCCAACCGCAGCTCCGGCGTAAAAAAGCGCGCCCGTACACCCTGGCACGAGTCGCGTTACTCGGCGAAGGCCTGAAATCCGGAACCCACCGCCTTCCGCGCAGGACACAGCATCCGTCCAGGCCCGTCCGGCGTAACAATTTGTGCCCGTTTCCGTCTCTGTCGCATGACGCCTTGCACAACCACCCTCCCTTCCTATTAGTAATCCACTCACTCCCATGAACACGCTCAAGAAACCCATCTGCCTGCTGATTCTCCTCACTTGGGGCGCGATGCTCGCTGGCTGCACCTCCAAGACCGCTAAGGATACATCCATCCCGTGGAGCCGTCCTGCTGACTGGGAAGGCGCCGTCCCCGGCATGGGCTCGAGTGGTCACTGATCCTGAAACTCTCCCCGCAAAAAATCCGGCCGCGCGCCGGATTTTTTTATGACCGAAAACGCCACTCCCAACGCCTCGCTGACGCCACTGCCGGGTCATCTCTACGTCGTCGCCACGCCCATCGGCAATCTCGCGGACCTCACCGACCGCGCCCGCGCGATCCTGGGCGCCGTGGACCTGATCGCCTGCGAGGACACCCGCACCACCGGGGCGATGCTCAACCGGCTCGGGCTGCGTCGCACCCTCGTCGCCTATCACGAGCACAACGAGACCGAGATGGCCGAGCAGCTGGCTGCTGAAATCGCCGCCGGCAAATCCGTCGCTGTCGTCAGCGACGCCGGCACGCCCGCGCTCAGCGACCCCGGCTTTCGCCTCGTCCGCGCCTGTCGGCGGCGCAACCTGCCCGTCATCCCCGTTCCCGGACCGAGCGCCCTCACCGCCGTCCTCAGCGCCGCCGGGCTTCCGACCAACGGGTTTCTGTATGTCGGTTTTCTCCCGGCCAAGAGCGCGGCACGCATCGCGTTCTTCGAGAAATACCGGACCTTCGACTACACCCTCGCCCTCTACGAAAGCTGCCACCGCATCGACAAGGCGGTGGACGAGATCGTCGCCACCCTCGGCGCGACCCGCGTGATCTGTGTCGCGAAGGAAGTCACCAAGCTCCACGAGACGTTCCTCGTCGGCCCGGCGGCTGAAGTCCAAGCCCGCCTCGCCAAGACCAGCCTGAGAGGCGAATTCGTGCTGCTGATCGCACCGGCGGATTTCCAGCTGTGAGCCCACTGATCACACGGAGAACACGGAAGTTCCTGACCTCCGCCCATCCGTTTTCCGTGTCCTCCGTGTATTCCGTGGGCTACATCTTCCGTCCATGAGCCCAGCCGTCGCCATCGTCGATATCGGCAGCAATTCCATCAAGGTGCTTGTTGCCGCGCGCACGCCCGCCGGCGAAATCTCCCCGCTCCTCATGCGGACCCTCGACGTCCGCATCAGCGCCGGCATCAGCCAGACGAATCCCCGGCTCAGCGCCGAGGGCATGGCCCGGGGACTCGAGGCCATCAACACCCTCCTGGCGGACGCCGCGAAATTTTCGCCAGCCAGCACCGTGCTCGTGGCCACGAGCGCCGTCCGCGACGCCGGCAACGGCCGGGATTTCCGCGAGCAAGTGCGCGCCGCGACCGGCCAGTCCATCCGGATTCTGACGGGCGACGAAGAAGCTGGCCTCATCGGCCAGGGCCTGACCTGCGATCCCGCGCTGGCCTCGCTGGGTGATTTCTACGTTTTCGATCTCGGCGGAGGCAGCCTGGAATGCCTCGCCTTTCGCCATCGCGCGGTGAGCCAGGCCGTCAGCCTGCAGTTGGGCTGCGTGCGTTTGACGGAAAAATTCATTCCCGATCCGGTTGCGGCCATATCCGCCACCCAGATTCAACAAATCGCGTCGCACACCAAGGCCGCCCTCACCCAGGCCGGTTTCAAGTTCGATCTGCCGCAGAACGCCGTCGCCGTCGGCACCGGCGGGACCATCACCACCGTCCGCGCCATTCTGGGAGCCTGCCAAGGCATTTCCTTCCAAGCTACTCCGGCCGACGTGCCCGTGGACACACTTCGGACTTTGCTGAGCGAGATCGGCAGCCTGCCCTTGGACGCGCGCCGCCGGGTGGCCGGATTGCCGCCCGCGCGAGCCGATGTTTTCCCGACCGCCCTCGCCACACTCATCGCCGTTGCCGAGGCGGGCGGCTTCACGGTTTTTCGCAACTCTGTCTACAACCTGCGCTACGGGCTGGCCCGCGAGGCCCTCGGCTCAGCTGGGTAATTCGCGGCCACTCTTCACCCGACCGCGATCGTCATTTGCTCCCTGGTCAGAGGGAAGCTGATGCGACCGACGTAGTCGTCCGGCGCCGGGAGCCCGTCCTGCGTGTAGGAATTGTGCGGCACCACCGGATAATCGAGACCGGCCCCCGCGGGCAGCCGCCACGTCAGGCCCCGCCACCCCAGCGTCTGGGCCGTCCGCGGGCCGCCGTTGGTGTGGATCAACACCGTGGGATCGATCTTCTCCGCCGCATCGTCGATCTGCAGCGTCTCACCGCGGCGCAACGCCAGGATCAGCGCGAGCTCGTAGCCGTGGCTGCTCTCCCCGCTCGCCACTCGCGCCGACAATGTACAACGTCCGCCGGCCAACGACAGCGCCACAACGACCTCGTCGGTCCCAAACGTAAACGCCACCTCCGCGCTCTCGGCCGTGGCTCGGACGCACCGCGCCCGCTCGGGAATGTAGGCCCGCCCGTTGTCAGTGCGACGCACTGTGGAAAACCGCGGCATGAATTTGCTCCCGCCGGTGCCGGCGACGTAGCCGGCGTTTTGATGCCAGAGCTCCACGAAGTTCTGCGAATCCAGCACGAAGCGGCTCGGGTGCTCCGGCACCACCTGCCAGCCCAGGTAACCGCGCCACGGCCCGCCAACGAGCCACGCCGCCGGCAGGTTGCGCGGCGCCTGCACCTCGATTTCACGGGGCTGGATGTCCGCCCCAAATACAAATTCCGCAAACGAGCCGAAGAACGCGAACGCCTGCGCGCCGTTGTCGTGCACGCCGTGCTCGTGCAGGTAGTCGCGGCCAAGTTCCAACCGCTGCTGCGACATCGCGCGTCCCGCGGCGCACCCGAGGAATCCCGGCGGCAGGAACAGGAAGGGCATCCGGCTGTAACGCATGCGCACATCCAAGACCACCGCCGTCGTGCCGTCCGGCAGGTTCGAAAATTCGTAAAAGCCCAGGAATTTCCCAATCGCCGCGTGCGCCGCGACATCCCCCGACAGTTCCGCATACAGCGAAACCGCCTGCGCCGTGACCAGCGCGTAGCCCACGACAATCCCGTGGCCTTCCGACCAGTAGCCGTCGGGCTGCTGGAATGGCAGCACGCAGCGCGCGAAAAAATCCGTGGCAAACTCACTCCACTCCCGGCGCTTGAAATACCGGCCCGCGCGGTAAAACAACAGGCCGTGCCACGTGTCGTGATTTCCCACGAATTCCGCTGGCGTGACGCGGTATTTCTCGGCGAACCGTCGGTGTAGCTCGGCCACCGCGCCCGTCACCGCCACCGCAACCCGGTCACGGAGCTCCTTTGTCCCCAACTGGTGCCGCTCCATGACCTCCAGCGAGCAGAGCAGGTAGTAATTCAGCCACTCGCCGATGTGCCGCCCCCACTCCCGTCCCCGCGAGAAATGCGGCGTGTGGAACTCCGCGTCCGTAATCGAGAGCACATATTCGAGATTGCGCATCGCCAACTGCAGGTAACCCGCCCGCTCCGCCGCCTCCGCGCCGGGCAATTCGCCGGTGGCGAGCAGCAGGAAGGTGTAGTGGCTGACTTGGTTGTAGTAAGACGGTCCCTGCGCCGTCGGCCAGTCGCGCAGGTCGAGATCCATGCTGCCGCGCGCACCAAAATGCGGCGCCAGCAACCGGGCCCACTCCAGGGCCAGTGCGCTCGTGGCGGGGCGAAGTCCGTCCATGTTCGGGTGGGTCAGGCGCGCGACTCGTGCGGGTGAAACGGCGGCGGCTGCGGCTTGCCCCGCGGCTTGGGCGGCGTCGCCGCCGCTTTCCGCGCCTTGGCGGTGGCGGCGCTCACTTTGCGCAGCTGCGTGAGCATCATGGCCATGTCCTTCGGCAGCGGCGCGCGCAGGTCGATGCGCTTGTGGGAAATCGGGTGCTCAAACACGAGGTGCTCGGCATGCAGCATCACACGCTCGGGCTGACGCGGCAGGCGCGGGTCGGGCTTCCAGCCGTAGACTTCATCGCCCAGCACGATGTGGCCAAGGGACTTCATGTGGACGCGAATCTGGTGCGTGCGCCCGGTGTGAATCGTGCAGCGCACAAGCGTGGCGGTCTGTCCGAACCGCTCGACCACCTCCCAATCGGTGTGCGCGTCGCGGCCGCCCTGTTCCACTTCCACCGGTGCCATTTTGTGCCGGTGCTGCTTGTTGCGGCCGATCGCCTTCCGGATCGCACCGCTCATGAGACCCGGCGCGCCCGCGACCAGGGCGAGATATTCCTTCTCCAGCGCCCGCTCGGAAAACTGCTCCGCCAGCCCGCGGTGCGCCTTGTCCGTCTTGGCCACGAGGATGATGCCCGAGGTTTCCCGGTCGAGCCGGTGCACAATGCCCGGGCGCTCCACGCCGCCGATGCCGCTCAAGCCGCCTTTGCAGTGGGCGAGCAGCGCGTGCACGAGCGTGTCCTCGCCGGTGCCCGCGCCGGGGTGCACGATCATGCCGGACGCCTTGTTCACCGCCAGCAGGTGCTTGTCCTCGAAGAGCACGTCCAGATGGATGTCCACGGCCTTCAGCTCCGCCGGCTTCAGGTCGGGAAACGAAAACTCCAGCACATCGCCGCCAGCCACCGGGCTGTCCCGGCCGATGACGCGCCCATTGAGCTTCACGAGTCCCGCATCGAACGAGCGGTGAAACGCCACGCGGCTGTGGTCACGATGAGACAGGGCGAGGGCCTTGTCGGCGCGCAGTTGGCGGACGCCGTCAGGTACGGTGTAGAGAGTGTTCAAGGGGACGGGACCGACTGGGTGCCCGGCTACAGCTTCGCCAGCCGGTCGATTTCGTCCAGCGCTGCTTTGCGGGCCCCGGCGGTGACGTCCGCCACCTTCCAGCCATTGCGCGCCACCTGGGCCAGCTCCGCGCGGGTGAATTTCAGCTCACCGGCCAGCGCGGCATACTCGTCGTTGACGGCATTCGCGAAGCACAGCGGATCGTCCGTGCTGACGGTGCAGTTAACGCCGGCCTGCATGAACCGCCGGATCGGATGCGCCGCGAGGTTGGGAAAAACCTGCAGGCGGACGTTGCTGATCGGGCAGATGTCGAACGTCACGCCGCGGTCCGCCGCGAGTTTGACCACCGCCGGATCCTCGATCGCGCGAACGCCGTGCTGGATGCGCGTCACGCCCAGCACCTCGATCGCCTCGCGCACGCGTGCCGCCCCGTCAAATTCGCCGGCATGGCACTTGGTCACCTTGCCCGCCGCTCTCAGCCGTGCCCACACCGCCGCCGTGTCCGGCTCAGTCGGCATCTGCTCGAAGCCATGCAGGTCCACGCCCGCCAACCCCTCCCAGGTGTGCAGTTGGTCGATCGTGGGCCGCAGGTCGCCTGCAATGTCGCTGCGCAGCATGCCCGTGAAGATCCGCACCTCCAGGCCGGCCGGTACCGCCGCGCGGATCGCGGCGATGATCTCGGGACCGGGAGTGTTAATGAATTTCGTGACTGGTAGGTGGAAGCTCGTCTCCACGTAGCGCACGTTCTGCGCGACGTGCCGGGCGAACATGACCTTCGTCGCCTCGTAATAGCGCTGCGGCGTGGTGAACCACGGCAGCGCGTTCTCAAGCAGGATGCGCTCGAAATCCGGGAAGGTCGCGTAGCGATACCCCGCGCGGCGGAAAGGCGGATTCGGCGGATAGCGCTCCGGCTGCCACACCGTGAGCAGGTCGTAGGGCAGCGCGCCCTCGACGTGCAGGTGCGTTTCCGTCTTGGGCAGGGCCTGGATGAAATCCCGCATCACTTCGCGGCTTTGCCCAGCAGCTGGTCGGGGTTCAGCTTCTGCAGCGCCTTCGGGACGAACAGGCCGTCCTTGCGGATCAGCACGTCGTCGAACCAGATTTCGCCGCCGCCGTATTCCGGGCGCTGGATGCAAACCATGTCCCAGTGAACCTGCGATTTGTTGCCGTTGCCGCCGATCTCGTAGGCCTGGCCGGGGGTGAAGTGGAAGGAACCCGCAATCTTCTCGTCGAAGAGGATGTCGCGCATGGGCTCGAGGATGCAGGGATTGAAGCCGATGGCGAACTCGCCGATGTAGCGCGCGCCGGCATCGCTATCCAAAATCTCATTCAGGCGCTTCGTGTTGCTCGACGTCGCCTCCACGATCTTGCCCGCCTTGAACGCCAGGCGGATGTTGTCGAACGATGAGCCGAGGTAGACCGTCGGCGCGTTGTATTGCACGTGGCCTTCGACGCTGTCCTTCACCGGGCAGGAGAACACTTCGCCGTCCGGGATGTTGCGCAGGCCGCCGCACGGGACGGCGCCGATGCCCTTGATCGAAAAACGCAGGTCGGTGCCGGGACCCGTGATCCGCACGCGGTCCGTCGCGTCCATCAGCTTCTTCAGCGCCGCCATGCCGGGCGTGAACGTGCTGTAGTCCAGCGTGCAAACGCGCAGGTAAAACTCCTCGAACGCCTCCGTGCTCATGCCCGCCTGCTGCGCCATCGCGGGCGTCGGCCAGCGCAGGACGACCCACTTGGTCTTGCCCACGCGGTGGTCGAGCACCGGCTTCATCAGGCGGCTGACGAGCTGCACCTTCGCGGCTGGGACATCCGAGTCCTCGAAAATATTGTCGGACCCGCGAAGCGCGATGTAGGCGTCCATCTTTTGCATCCGCATGAGCTCCACCTCGGCATGGGGCGCAAACTGCGCCTCTTCGGCGCCCAGTGACAGTTCGCGGGTGATGCGGGCGCGATGATTCTGCACCAAGGGATGCGCGCCGCGGGCGCGGGCCGCGCGAATCAGGGCGATGACAATCGCGTCGGGCACGTCAAACGCGTCGATCAGGACGCGCTCGCCCTTCTTGAGTGCGGTCGAAAAGCCGATCAGTCCGTCGGCCAATTGCGTGATGCGGGGATCGATAATCATGCCCCAGTCAACCCCAGCGCCCTGCCCTCGCGCAAGCGAAAGAGCGGCGGCCTCGCCGGCCTACTCAGCCAGCCGTAACCCGCTTTGCGGGAAGCAAATCCGGCTCACTGCCTCATCGAAGTCTGCCGCCCCATGGATGATGTCGATCTCCAGCCGTAGGTAAAACAGCGGCAGCGGCCAGGTGCGCCCTTCGGGGATGCGCACCGCGTCTTTCTCGGTCGTCACCAGACAGTCGGCTCCTTCCCGGAGCGCGAGGGCGAACAGCGTCTCGAAATCCTCGTCCGTGTAGCGGTAGTGGTCGAGGAACCGCTCGCGCGCGACGAGCTTGGCGCCCAAGTCGCGCAGGAATTTCTCAAAGCTCTCCGGCGTGGCAATGCCGCTGAACGCCGCGACGCGCTTGCCCTTGAGATACGAGAGCGGCTCCCGCGCCCCGGGGCCTTCCGGCGCCGCCCCGAAGCGCTGCAAATACTGCGGCCGGTGGGCGCACTCGATGATGTCCACGCCAGGGTTGTGCTTCGCGATCAGCGCCTCGAGTTCCGGGTCCCGCTGGCCGTTCGACTTGGTCAGGAAGACGTAACTGGCTCGCTTCAGGTGCTTGACCGGCTCGCGCAGAATGCCGCGCGGCAAGAGGTGGCCGTTGCCAAACGGATTGGTCTTGTCGACGAGCAGCAGGTTGAGCCGGCCCTTCAGTGGCAGGTATTGGAATCCGTCGTCGAGCACGAGCGTGTCGCAGCCGAAGCGCTTGATGGCGTAGGCGCCCGCCTTCACGCGGTTTTTGTCCACCAGCACGATCACGCCGGGCAGGTTGCGCGCGAGCATGTAGGGCTCGTCGCCGGCCTCCTCGCTGTCGAGCAGCACGCGCTCGCCGTCGCTCACGATGCGCGGCGGCGGCTCCTCGGTGTGCGTCAGACCGAACCACCACTTCTTCCAAAACGGCGGCGCCTTGCTCTTGTAGCCGCGGCTCAGGATGGCGACGCGGCGCCCGCGGTCGCGCAAGGCCCGCGCAAATTTTTCCACCACCGGCGTTTTCCCAGTGCCGCCGACGGTCAGGTTGCCCACCACGACGACCAGGCAGCCGAGCGGCTGGTCGTGGAGAATCCGGTGGCCGTAGAGCCAGAGTCGCGCCTGGACAATGCCGTTGAACAGCCAGGATAGCACCTGCAGGAACGCCCCGTAAACCGCCGCCCCCGTGTCCGCGCGCCGCCCGAGGATCACATCGATGGTGTAAAGCTCGAGGGCGTTAAACTTCTTCTGCAGCCAGGATTGCGACATGCCGTGACGGGAATGAAGATTGACGCCGCTCTCCGCGCAAACTGTTTTCAGCCATGTGCGTCACCGCCCGCGGCTGCCCTGAGCCTGCCGAAGGGCGGCCCCGCACTCCGCCACTTCCCATGAGCTACAAACTTTTCATCCCCGGCCCTGTCGCCGTTTCGGAAAAAACCCTCCGCGCCATGGCCCAGCCGATGATCGGCCATCGCAGCACCGACTTTGTCGCGCTCTACAATTCCCTCCAGCCCGGCCTGCAGGCCATCGCTGGCACCGCTGACCCGGTGTATCTATCCACCAGCAGCGCGTGGGGCGTGATGGAGGGCTCCATCCGCAATGTCGTCAAAAAGAAGGTGCTGGCCTGCATGAACGGCGCCTTCTCCGACAAGTGGCTCGATGTCGCCCAGCGCTGCGGCAAGCCCGCCGGCGCGCTCAAATTCGAATGGGGCCAGCCCGTCGATCCCGCCGCCGTGCGCCGCGAACTTGCCACCGGTGCCTATGATGCGCTCACGCTGATCCACAACGAGACGTCCTGCGGCTGCATGAGCGATCTCGCCGCCATCATGGCCGTCGTGCGCGAATTTCCCGACGTCATCGCCATCGTCGACACCGTCAGCTCGCTTAGCGCCCTGCCGATCCCGAAGGACGAACTCGGCATCGACGTGCTCGTCAGTGGCTCGCAAAAGGCCTTCGCGCTCCCGCCCGGCATGTCGTTCCTCTCGGTCTCGAAACGGGCGCTCGCCCGCGCGGCTACTGTTGCGGACCGCGGGTATTACTTCGATTTTCTCGAATTCCAGAAGAACCACGAGTTGGGCATGACCCCGAGCACGCCGATCATCCCGCTGATCTACGCGCTCAAGTCCAAGCTCGAGGACATCGCCGCCGAGGGCCTGCCCGCCCGCTTCGCCCGTCACGCGCGGCTCAACCAGACCGTGCGCCACTGGGGCACCGCGAAAGGATTCAAGCTGTTCCCGAAGGAAGGCTACGGCTCGGTCACCCTCAACTGCTTTGCCAACACCCTCGGTTACGATCTGCCCGCGCTGAACAAGATCCTGAAAACGAAGCACTCGCTCGTCATCGACGGCGGCTACGGCAAGCTCAAGGGGAAGACTTTCCGCATCTCCAACATGGGCGACGAAACCGCCGCCTCGATCGCGTCCCTGCTGCAGTCGCTCGACGCGGCGCTCGCGGAAACACCGAAACTTCCGGCGTGAGCGCGGCGGTGTTTTCCCCTCGGTAACGAGCGGAAATATTGCGCGCGGGTTTTGGTGCCCGCGAAAACTAATCCTTGAAATCGCCGCGCGCGGCGCGTAACCGCTCGCGTCCACATGAAGTCCCTCATCATCGCCGAGAAGCCCTCCGTGGCGGCTGACCTCGCCAAGGCCCTCGGCAAAATCCCCAAGAAAGGGGAGCACTACGAGAGCGACGAATATGTCATTTCCTATGCGCTCGGCCACCTGGTGGAACTCGAGATGCCCGAGGACATCGACAAGAAGAAATACGGCTTCTGGCGCCTCGAGACACTGCCGATCATTCCTGCCAAGTTCGGCCTCAAGCCCATTGAGCAGTCCAAGGACCGCTACCAGGCGCTGAAAAAGCTGCTCGCGCGCAAGGACATCGACCAGGTCATCAACGCCTGCGACGCCGGCCGCGAGGGCGAGTTGATCTTCGCCTATCTCTACCAGCTCACCAAGAGCAAGCTGCCCGTGAAGCGCGCGTGGATGCAGACCATGACGTCCGGCGGCATCCAGGAAGCCTTCAAGCATCTCCGCGACGGCAAGCAGATGGCCGGCCTCGCCGACGCCGCCCGCTGCCGCAGCGAGAGCGACTGGCTGATCGGCATCAACGGCACGCGCGCGCTCACGAAACGCATGTTCGGCTCGCGCGCCGGCAACGTGGCCTCGGTCGGCCGCGTGCAAACCCCCACCCTCGCGATCGTCTACGCGCGCGAACTCGAGATCCGAAATTTCAAGCCCCGTGCTTTCTGGCGCGTGACCGCGACATTCGAGGTGGCCAAGGGCCGCTACGAGGGCGTGTTCCAACGCCCGAACTTCAAGCGCGTAGAAAGCGACGACCACGACCGCATCGACCGCATCTGGGAAAAAGCCCTCGCCGACGCCGTCATCAGCGCGTGCGCCGGCCAGCCTGCCGCCCGCGTGACGGAAGAGAAAAAGGGCAGCACCCAGGCCGCGCCCCGGCTTTACGATCTCACGACGCTGCAGCGCGAAGCGAACAACCGCTACGGCCTGCCCGCGCGCCGCACACTCCAGATCGCCCAGGCGCTCTACGAGCGGCACAAGATGATCACCTACCCCCGCACCGACTCGCGTGCGCTGCCGGAGGATTACATCCCGACCTGCCGCGAGACGCTGACCAACCTCCACGGTGAACTCGGCGTCCACGCGCACAAGGTCCTGAGCGAGGGCTGGCTGCGGCCCAACAAGCGCATCTTTAATAATGCGCAGATCTCGGATCACTTCGCCATCATACCCACCGCGCACGAGGCCAAGCACCTCGACGAAATGGAAGCGAAGGTCTTCGACATGATCGCGCGGCGCTTCGTCGCGGCGTTCTACCCGGCCGCGGAATTCGACATCACCACGCGCATCAGCACGGTCGCCACGCACGAGTTCAAGACCGAGGGCAAGGTCCTCACCGCTCCCGGCTGGCTCGCGGTTTACGGCCGATCCACCGTCGATGACGACGCCCCCGACTCCAAAGCCCTGCCCGCGCTTTCCGCCGAGGACGGCGCGCCCCCCAAGGCCCAGACGGTCGGCTCGCAGCTGCACGCCGAAACGACGAAACCGCCGCCGCGCTACACGGAGGCCACGTTGCTCTCCGCCATGGAAGGCGCCGGGAAGCTCATCGAGGACGAGGAATTCGCCGAGGCGATGAAGGAGCGCGGTCTCGGGACGCCCGCCACGCGCGCCGACACGATTGACGGCCTCATCAATCAAAAATACCTCGACCGCGCCCAGCGCGAGTTGCTGCCCACGGCCAAGGCCGAGCAGCTGCTGCAGTTCCTCTCCGCGGTGAAGGCCGACGCGCTCACGCTGCCGGCCATGACCGGTGAGTGGGAATTCAAGCTCCGCCAGATGGAGCACGACAAGTTCTCCCGCACTCAGTTCATGGACGAGGTCATCGAGCAGACCAAGGGCATCATCGACCGCGTGAAGAACTTCGAGGAGGACGACTCCATCGCCCGCGTCACCGACATCCCCTCGCCCACCGATGGCAAGCCGCTGCGCGAAACCCTCCGCGGCTACAAATCGCAGGACGGCGAGTTCATGGTCTACAAGGTCATCGGCGGACGCAAAATGGAGGAGTCCGAGGTCCGCGAGCTGGTCGAGAAGCGTTCCATCGGCCCGCTGGATGGCTTCATCTCCGCCAAGACCCGCAACCGTTTCAACGCCGTGCTCAAGCTCGTGAAGGACGAGGAGAAGGGCAAATGGAAGACCGAGTATGATTTCGGCGATAAGTTCGACGTCTCCACGCTGACGCCATTCTGGACCGACCCGAAGACCGGCGCCGAGCTCTGCGAGGTGGGTTCGCAATACGTGCTGCGCGAGCGCGAGGGCGACGCGTGGAAGCAGACCTTCCGCGTCGGCCGGCTCATGTGCCAGAAACCCATCCAGCAGGAGCAGGTCATCAAGCTCATCGGCGAGGGCAAAACCGACCTGATCGAGGGCTTCACCTCGAAGAAAGGCCGGCCGTTCAGCGCCTTCCTCAAGCGCGAGGGCGCCCGCATCTCGTGGGAATTTCCGCCGCGGGCACCCAAGCTCGACAAGGACGGCAAGCCCATCGCCCGCAAGCCGCGCACGCCCCCCGACCTGTCGAAAGGGGTGATCATCGGGACGAGCAAGTCCCACCAGGGCGGCGAGCTCGTCCAGACGGCCGACTCCTACTACGTGCGCAAGCCCGACCAGGACAACCGCATCGTCTTCACCATGAAGCGCCACGTCTGCGCGAAGGAAATTCCGGTCGAGGAGGTCCGCCAGATGATGGAGACCGGCCGCACCAATCTGATCGAGGGCCTGATGTCGAAGCGGATGCAGCCGTTCAGCGCCTACCTCGTGCTATCGAAAACCAAGGCCAAGGCGGACTTTGAGTTCCCGCCGCGCTGACCCGCCCGCAAGCCAGGAGTAACTTCCTCCGCTTCAACACGTCACTTATCCAACGTGAGCACCCCAAAAAACTACCTCATCGCCTTCCTCGCGCTCACCACGATCGGTGGAGCCGCCTTGGCTTGGAACCAATACCAGGAATTGATCCAACTCCGTGCGGCGACGCTGCAAAGCGACGAACGCGCCGACCTGCAAAAGCGCCTGTGGGCCGCGGAAAAGCGCAAGCACGAGCTCGAGGCCGCGCTGGCCGCGCGCGCGCGCGGTCCCGGCGGCGGCGCCGAAGACGGCCCGGGCGGTCCTGCTTCGGGCGGTCCGGAGGGCCGCGGAGGCAACCGCGGCAACATGGCCGCCAATTTCATGGCCATGATGGACAAGCCGGAGATCCAGAAGCTCATGGCCATCCAGCAGAAGGCCGCCCTCGATGGACGCTACGCTGCGCTGTTCAAGAACCTGAACCTGACACCGGAGCAGCTGGACAAATTCAAAAACCTGCTGGTCGAGAAACAAACCGCCGTCACCGACGCGCTCGCGGCCGCCCGCGCGCAGGGCATCAATCCGCGCACCGACCCGGAGGATTTCCAGAAGCTCGTCGCAGACGCACAGGCCGAGGCCGACAACAACATCAAGGCCACGCTCGGCGACGCCGGTTACGCGCAATATCAGCAGTATCAGCAGACACTGCCCCAGCGCAACGTGGTCAACCAGCTGGCCCAGTCCCTCAGCTACACCAGCACGCCGCTGACGGCCGACCAGACGGAACAAATGGTCTCGATCCTCGCCGCCAACGCCCCCGCTTCCAGCAATGCGAACGGCAATTCCACGCGCGCCACCGTCGCGGCAGCCTTCGGCGTCGGCTTTGGCGGCGCCCAGGCCAACACGCCCATCACCAACAACGCCATCGCGCAGGCGCAGTCGGTGCTCGCGCCGACGCAGGTGACCGCCCTGCAGCAGCTCCAAGCCGCGCAACAGGCCCAGGCCCAGCTCACCCAGGCCATGCGCAATCAATTTCGCAACGCCGGCACCACCGGGACTACGGGCACGACCGGAACGACGACGTCGACGCCCTCGAAAACCGGACCGGGCGGCGGCTGACAGATAATACGCTTGTGGCGGCAGTCCGATTTTCGGATAATGGGGACATCTCTCTCCCATGATCGTAACCACTGGTCAGCTGTTCAAACACGCCTACGGGAAATACGCCGTCGGCGCCTACAATATCAACAACGCCGAGCAGGCGATGGGCCTTTTCAAGGGCTGCATCGCCTCTTCCGCGCCGTTCATCATCCAGATTTCGAAGGGGGCGCGCAAATACACCGACAAGCGCATGCTTGAGGCGATCATCCGCGCCGCCGGGGACATCTTTCCCGAGGCCGTTTACGCGGTGCACCTCGACCACGGCGACGAGGAGACCTGCTACGAGTGCATCGGCGGAGGCTTCTTCAGTTCCGTGATGATCGACGCCTCGCACGAATCCTTCGAGCAGAACGTCGCGATCACGAAGCGCGTGGTCGACAAGGCCCACGCCAAGGGCATCTCCGTCGAGGCCGAGCTCGGCATGCTCGGCGGCGTCGAGGAGGACATCAAGGTCGAGGAAGGCAATGCCTGCCTCACTGATCCCGCCCAAGCCCGGGACTTCGTCGCCAAGACCGGCTGCGATTCCCTCGCCTGCGCGATCGGCACCTCGCACGGCGCCTTCAAG